>NZ_KI519395.1:41645-193706 GCF_000482385.1 Nocardia sp. CNY236 | reverse complement strand
CTGATCAGGGGTGAACTCCACGACCGCCTCCACCAACGCCATCTCCTGATCCGGTGTCAGTTTCCGCAGCACACCCGCTTTACGCCCCGGCCGTCGCGACTCCAAACCAGCTACACCACCGAACGCGTAGCGGGCCTTCCAATTGCGGATCGAGTTCTCCGACACCCCGAACACCCGCACCGCCTCCGCCGCGGACATCCCCTCATCCAACGCAGCCACCACCCGCATCCGCAACGCCTCCTGCTGGCTCGGCGAAAGCCTGCGCATATCCACCCTCAGATCATCACCCACCCCGCGGGTCTACACGAACACCACCCACATCCGCAAACATTCAGTTCCGGGTCAATACCTCACGACCTACACCGCGAGACCCCAGCCCAGTGCTCGATGAATGCGGTCAACTCCAGCTGGAGACAGCAGCTTTGAAATGTTCGGTCAGCGCCGCCTTGCTGACGTCGGTTACCTTCGCCTGTGTTCCGCGCAACCCGCTGTAGGTCGGGTAGGCGTCGACCTGAGCCGACACGACGACCTCATCAGGCCGACAGCGATCCGGCGGCGCGGCGGCGTTCCGGCCAGAGCCTTGTTCACAGCTCGTAGGTCCGCGCTACCGCGATCAGATCGCCGTCCACTCGGGTGGAGGCCACCGTGTGCTCGGGACGAGGGTGGAACCCGGGCGCATCGGTGATGTCACGGGTCACATCGATCACCGTGACGCGGACACGGTGCGCACCAGGGGTGCGCACCGTGATGTCGACGCCCTCGGGCGGAAGGTCGAGGAAGCGGATCTCGCCCGGCCAGGTGTCGGCGCGCACGCCCGTAACGGCCACGGTGACCGGTGTGGCGCCGGGGATGCTCACGGAGGCGAGATCGATCGGATGGTCGATGCGCAAGGTCAGTGAGGTGGCTGATCGCGGGGAATCCACATGCATCGTCACGGTGTCCTGATCTCGGTGGAGTACCTCCAGCTGCGGACCTTCGACAGTGATGGGTTCGGCTCGGCCGGCCCACAACGGGCCGCGTGCGTAACCGGGTGGGAGCCCGGAGAGATCGTGATCGGTGACGTATTCGCGAGTCCAGGCGGTCGGCTGTTGTTCACCGCTGACCCAGTGCGCCAGCCGGGTGTCGGCATCGAGCACGTAGGCGAGGTGGCTTCGGCGTGGGTGCTCCGCGTCGAAGGTATCGGTGACCAGCCCGGCGCCGACAGAGACGATCGTCAGCGCCGCGACGATCGACAACGCTGCGAGGGCAACCCTGTTGCGGACGGCGTGTGCGGGTAGGAACAGCTCGACAGCGGGAAGGAGCATGAGGCCGAACAGCGTCGAGCAGACCGCGGGAGCGCCACCGAATGCCAGGCCGGTAGAGTTGAACAGGCCGAGAGCCAGGGCGGGGAGAAACAGGGCGGACACCGAAAGCCCCAGCGCCAAGGTCACCGCAGGCCACCCGGACCAGCGCACCGGCAGCAGAGCCGCCAATGCGCCGGCCGCGGCGAACACCGTCGGCAGCACGAACAGAAACGACGCACCCGGCGCGATCACCGCGCATACCACCCCTAGCGTGGCCGGCCAGGCGAGGGCGCCGATCGCGAGCGCGGCCGGGCCCAGACGACCACGCAGTAGCAGGTACCAGACACCCAGTCCGGTCGCGGCCAGGCCGACGAGGGCGGCCAGATAGAACTGCGGGCGATGCAGTAGTCCACCCATCAACTGGTAGTCCGGACGCAGCGCCACGAGCAGCGACCAGAGTGCTTGCCCCAGGACGATCGACGCGGCCAACGGCAGCGCTGCCGACAGCGCCGCCAGCGTCATCCGCGGCACACTCGCCAGTCGTCGCCGCCGGGCGAACACGGCCAGTGCCGCCACCAGTCCCACGGCCAGCGCCGACAGCGGCCAGACCAGCGCGTTCGAGTAAGTGATCATCACTGGGCCGAGCCGGAAGTAGATGGCGTCCTGATCGGACCGCAGGGTGGGCAGGTCGGCCGCACCGAGGGTCCGGGTGAGCGACAGCATGTTCTCGCCGTGATGCTGCAGGCTACGACGATCCAGGTTCGGGAGAGAGTCGCCCGCCGCGTGGTAGTACGACGGCTGTTCGATGTAGGCGAAGTTGAGGCCGATGAAACCGGCGGCGGAGAACTCGCTGAAGTCGGAGTCGTTCGGCAGCTTCCGGTAGATCTCGACCATCGACGAGTCACCCCTGGGGTCGGGCACCGCGTCGGCGAACAGGGAGATCAGCTTTGCGTTGCCGTTGGATGTCTCGAACATCAACGAGGGCCCGCTGACCCCACGGGCCTCCCAGTTGAGAACGACACCGCCCGCGCGAGCCGACGGATGCTCCCGGACGAAAGCCTCGGCGCCCAGTAACCCGTCTTCCTCGCCGTCGGTGAACAGCAGTACCAGGTTGTTACGCAACCCGCCGTCGCGGCTGATCAGCCGTGCGACCTCCAGCATCGCGGCGACCGCGGCGCCGTCGTCGGACACGCCGGGACCCATCGCCGCGGAGTCGTAGTGCGCGGCCAGCACAACGGTTCCGGTGGCGTCGCGGCCGGGAAGGGTCGCGATCACATTGTCCACACGACCGAAAGTCGCCAACCCCGTCGACTCTCGAGCTCCGACCGCATGCTGAATCTCCACCGAGAAGCCCGTCGACCGCATCTGCTCGGCGATGTAGTCCTCGGCTCGGTCGCTCGCCGGGCTACCCAACGGGCGCGGTTCGGTGGCGAACCGGTCCAGGTGAGTGACGGCCCGCTCGGCGCTGAACTGTTCCGTCGTCGACCGGGGAACCAGCTGCCGGTCGTTGCCTTCCGCCCGGACAGCCAGTGTCACCACGCCCGCGAGAATCAGCAGCACTGTCACACCCACCGCCACCCGGTGCGGCGTATCCACCAGTTTTCGGATCACGATGCGACTCTATGGGTCGGTCCAGTGGTGTATAGGCGAAAGAACCACACAAGCTCGCTCTATCGAGAAGGCGTCCAGCACGTTTTCGAGGGGGATGTGATGGGTGATGAGGTCTTTCACCGGCACTCGTCCTGACGAGATGTAGTCGAGGGCGCGTTTGTTGTGTTCGGGTGCGGATCCGTTGGCGCCATGGATGTGCGGTTGGCGGTAGTGCACCCGCTTCGCACGAGCGGTTCACCCCGGCGCCGGCCCATTACCTTGCGGCACAGGGTCAGCCGGTCTCCAGGTGTCAGTACATGCCAACCCATCCGGCGGGTGACGGTCTTGCTGCGGGCGCGGACCTGGGGTTCGGTCAGCGCCACTGACATGAGGCGGGCCATCGGGTCACCCGTGCTTTTCCATCTATATCTGTTCTGTGTTGTGGGCGAGGTAGCGGTAGAGGGTGGCGCGTGAGACGCCGAATGCTTCGGCGACCTGCCCGACGGGCTGGTCCTCGCGTAGCGCTGCTCGGGCCGCGGCGAGCTGGGCGGGGCTGAGTTTGCGGGGCCGGCCGGGCTGTTTACCTTGGGCGGCAGCGACTTCCCGGGCGTGAGCGGCCTTCTCTCGCATGAACACGCGCTTCATGTGTGCGAATAGCGCCAGCATCGCGACGCTGAGTTCGGCCATGCTGGAGGTATGGTGGTCCGGAATCCCGCAAGGTCGCCGCCGGGATGCGGACATGGTTCGGTGCGTTGGGCACGATGTTCGAACAACTGGCTGACAAGCAACGCCGACACAGCGCTGTTCTGGACGAACTCGGCTGTCCCGTTCAGCGTTTCCGCAGCTCAGTTGGTGTTTGTGGGGCGGGCGGGGCTCGAACCCGCGACCAATGGATTATGAGTCCACGGCTCTAACCGACTGAGCTACCGCCCCTCGCCGCGAGATTCCGCGAGCGCATGGGGATGATACCCGGTCGCGCGTGTAGGGACCAGTCGGATGCGTGATGTCATAGGGTGAGCTGGTCGGAAACTACTGAAGGGTCAGATATGAGCGGACTGTTCACCAACATCCTGAAGGCGCATCAGTGGCTGTACGAGAACACCGACGGACTGGTGGGGCATCGGCTGCTGGGCGGGACTCCGACATTGCTGCTGCGGACGGTAGGCCGCAAGACCGGACAACAGCGAACCTCGGCACTGACCTACGCCCGAGACGGCGCGGACTATCTGGTGGTGGCATCCAACGGGGGCTCGCCCCGGCCACCGGGCTGGCTGGCCAACCTGAAGGCGCGCCCGGAGTGTGAGATCCAGATCGCGCGGCAGAAGTTGACCGTGTCGGCACGGCCGACGCTGCCCGACGATCCGGACTACGCCCGCCGGTGGGCGATCGTCGACGCCGCCAATCGCGGTCGCTACAGCGATTACCAGCAGATGACCACCCGGCCCATTCCACTCGTGGTACTCACACCGTCGTCCTCGTGACCGGCGCCGGGCCGGTCATTTCAAGGCTCGTCTCCACGCCGGTCGGCCGCGCCACGCTCACGATGTGCTGGCGGTGGTGTCGAAGTCGCACATCAGCCGCAACGCGCTCGGCGGCATCGGCACCTGTGCGACGCACCGGCCGCAACCAAGTTGTAGCAGCCAAAGAACTTGGAAAAGTAGAAAATTGGAGGATGAAGGGTGATCGTGTGGAGATCGTCGTCGATGTCGGCGGTGGGTCTCGCAGTTACGAGATTGCGGCTACCCGAGCGGGGCGACGGGTCGAGGTGCGGATCGCGCGCGGCGTGGTCGAAGTCAGCGAGGTAACACGATCCGGCACACCGGTTCGGACCGCGCGGTTCATGGCAGCGCGCACGCTCGCACTGGTCGAGCATCCCGCGAACGGAACCGCGCCGCGAGAAGACGACGAGGGCGTGGGTCGAGCTGGAGTGGGGTAGGTGCCGTACACCCCGGACAGGGCCGCAGGGACATCACCCTCATTCACCCGCGCTTCCGTGCGAATGGTTGCGCCGTCGACTCGATCGGGTGCCTGTGGGTGGGCAGGGTTCGAACCCGCGACCGATGGACCGTGAGTCCACGGCCCCAACCGACTGAGTTACTGCGCCTCACCGCGAGATTCCGCGAGCGCATGGGGACGGTACCAGGTCGGGCGTATGGGGCTGGTCAGATGCGGGATGGCATAGGGTGAGCTGGTCAGATACTACTGAAGGGTCGGATATGGGTAGACGACTGTTCAAGATCATGTTGAAGGCGCATCAGTGGGTCTACGAGAAAACTGGCGGACGGGTCGGACATCGGTTGCTCGCCGGCAGACCGACGCTGCTGCTGCGGACGGTAGGCCGCAAAACCGGACAACAGCGGACCTCGGCACTGACCTACACCCGAGACGGTGCGGACTATGTGGTGGTGGCATCCAACGGGGGCTCGCCCCAGCCACCGGGCTGGCTGGCCAACCTGAAGGCGCGCCCGGAGTGCGAAATTCAGATCGCGCAAGGGACGATGACCGTGTCGGCACGGCCGACGCTGCCCGACGATCCGGACTACGCCCGCCGCTGGGCGATCATCGACGCCGCGCATCGCGGTCGCTACAGCAACTACCAGAAGAAGACCACCCGCACCATCCCGATCGTGGTGCTCACGCCGTCGCCCACGTGACCGATGCCCGGGCGGTCACTGCAAGGCTCGCATGACCGTCTCCGCGACACAGACCGGCTTGTCCCCGCCGTCACGTTCGACGGTCACCACGCACGTCACCTGCAAGCCACCGGGCACTTCGTCGACTGTCGTGACCATCGCCCGGCCTCGGACCCGAGAGCCCGAGGGAACCGGCGCCGGGAATCGAACCCGGTTCACGCCGTAGTTGATTTGCGCTCCGGCATCGGTGATCCGAAACAGTCGACTCATCATCACCGGCAGCAGCGACAACGTGAGGTAGCCGTGCGCAATGGTGGTGCCGAACGGCCCTGCCTGCGCACGCTCGGGGTCCACATGAATCCACTGACGATCCTCGGTCGCCTCGGCGAACGCGTCGATGCGCTGCTGGTCGATCGCGATCCAGTCGCTCGCGCCGAGTTCGGTACCTGCCGCGGTGCGCAGCGTTGCCATCGTGAACGTCATCGGTTCGCCCATGCCAGGAACCCTAACTCGGATCGACCCGACCCACGTGACAGATTTCACGCAGAGCGAAGCTATAGCGCACCGACCTGAGCTACGGTCTGTCGAAGTGTCGGCTGCGCGGCGTGACCGTCGCCGCCCGCACACGGCGAGGAGCGAGGACGGGAGAGCCCGGACATGGGACGGTTGACCGGCAAAGTGGCATTGATCAGCGGAGCGGCCCGCGGAATGGGCGCAGCGCACGCCAAAGCCTTCGTCGCCGAGGGCGCACACGTAGTGCTGGGCGACATCCTGGACGACCAAGGCGCCGCGGTCGCCGAAGAATTGGGCGACCGCGCGATCTACCGACACCTGGACGTACGGGAGCCCGACCAGTGGCGTGCGGCTGTCGCCGAGGCGAGTCGACGGTTCGGGGCGCTGAACGTCTTGGTGAACAACGCGGGCGTCGTGAACGGCAACCTGTTGGTCTCCTACGAGTTGGCCGAGTGGCAACGCATGATCGACATCAATCTGACCGGCACCTTCCTCGGTATGCAAGCCGCAACGCCGGCCATGATCACCGCGGGCGGCGGCTCCATCATCAACATCTCCTCCACCGAAGGCTTGCGCGGCAGTCCAGGAGTACACGGCTACACCGCCACCAAATTCGCGGTCCGCGGACTGACCAAGTCCACCGCAATCGAACTGGCGCCATTGGGAATTCGGGTCAACTCCGTGCATCCGGGCCTGATCCGTACCCCGATGACGGCAGACATCCCCGAGGACCTTCTGACCATTCCACTCGGTCGGGCGGCCGACCCCGCCGAGGTGTCGGCTCTGGTCACTTTCCTGGCCAGCGACGAATCGTCCTACTCCACCGGTGCGGAGTTCGTCGTCGACGGCGGACTGACCGTCGGCGTTCCGCACAAGCGCATCGATAGTTGAACGGCTGGATAACGAAACAAGGCGGCCGCCCCCGTAACCCAGCATCATCTGCCGCGATTCCCTACAGTGGGGCCGGGTTTCCGGCCACGCGTGCGCGGACCGAGAGCCGCGGTGGTCGCCTTCGACACATCTACGTCAGCACAACGTCGTGATGGATGGGAGTTGACGAACGCCATGTTTCGCATTGCTATCGCCACCGCCACGGTGGCAGCCGTGTGCGCGATCGTCGCGCCCGCCTCCGCTCAACCGATCTATCCGGCCCCGGACCCCGATCCCTTCTACGCCGCACCGGCGAACCTCGCCGGCTTCGCACCCGGCGATGTGCTCGCCGTCCGGCCGATGCCCGGACTACTGCACATTCCCGGCGCCACGGTCACGATGATCAAGTTCCGTTCCACCAACTCCGCCGGCCAACCCATAGCCGCTACCACCACCGTGCTCACGCCGCTGAATCACGCGCCGAACGGGCCGCTGTTGTCCTACCAACACGTCATCAACGGACTCGGAACCCAATGCGCGGTATCTCGCGCGCTCTACAGCACCGACCCGCGCCAGGTGATCTTCGAAGCGCCTGCACTCAACGCGCTACTGCTGCGTGGCTGGTCGGTGGCGCTGCCCGACCACCTCGGCCCCAACAGCGCCTACGGCGCCGCCAAGTTGGGGGGCCTGATCACCCTCGACGGTATGCGCGCCGCACGCCGGGTCGCGCACCTGAACCTGGCCGACAGTCCGGTCGCTCTGCTGGGCTACTCCGGCGGCGGCATGGCAACCGCGTGGGCGGGCGCCATGGCGCCGACCTACGCGCCGGAACTGCCACTCGTCGGCGTCGCGGCCGGCGGAGTACCGATGAACCTGGTCAAAATGATCGAGGGCATCGGCTATGCGCCACACCCGGCCTTCGGACTCGCGTTCGCGGCGGCGATCGGGTTGGAGCGCGAATACCCGACACGTCTGCCGATCAGCGACCAACTCAACGGCACCGGTCTGACCGTTCGCGATCAGATCGCCAACAGCTGTACCAACGAAATCATGTCCGCGGGTGCGGGGCGGGGCGTCATGGACGTCGCAACCTCGGTCTCACTCGCCTACGAGGCGAACACCCGGGCCGTGCTCGAGGAGAACAGTCTGGAGTTCTACGAGGGCACACCGACCGCACCGGTATTCCAGTGGCGGGGACACCACGACGTGCTGATTCCCGTGGATTCGATCGACGCCACCATGGCGCGATATTGCGCCGCCGGCGTGCCCGTCTGGTCGGAGCTGTATCCGAGTCCGGATCACGCGGTCACCGGTGTGCTCGGCATGCCGAGCGCGGTTGGCTGGCTGGACTCGCGGTTTCGTGGCGACCCCGCACCGAGCAACTGCTGAGCCGCCACGACCCCGGTGGCGCGCGTATGGAGCTGACGAAAATATGACGTCTCGGCGGCGATACGCGACTTTCCGGCTACCGTCCGGACAGAATCGAATCATGACTGTCGAACATGTGGGCCACGCCCGCGAAACCTGCCGCGGGCGCACCTAGTCGATGCGCGTTCTGCTGACCGGCGCCGCCGGCTTCATCGGATCGCACGTGCACCGGGCGTTGCTCCGCTCCGGCCACGAGGTGATCGCCCTGGATCTCATGGTGCCCGCGGCGCACGGACCCGATGCCGCCGCCCCGGACGGCATACACCGGGTCGATGTACGCGATCTCGACGGCTTGACGCCGCTCCTGCACGGCGTCGACGTGGTCTGCCATCACGCCGCGGTCGTCGGCGCCGGGGTGAGCGTCGCCGACGCGCCCGCCTACGCCGGCCACAACGACCTCGGCACGGCCGTGCTCCTCGCTGCCATGGCGGGCACGGACTGCCGACGACTCGTACTGGCCTCGTCGATGGTGGTCTACGGAGAAGGGCGCTACCGCAACGTCCGCGGCGAGCTGGTCGCGGCGACACTGCGCCAGTCGGCGGATCTGGACCGTGGGCGGTTCGAGCACTACTGCACGCGCACCGGGTCCGCTCTGCACTGGGAACCGGTACCGGAGGACGCGCCGCTGCGGCCGCGCAGCTTGTACGCGGCGAGCAAAGTCGCGCAAGAGCACTACGCCGCTGCCTGGTCGGCTGCCACCGGCGCAACGGTCACCGCCCTGCGCTACCACAACGTCTACGGCGACGATATGCCGCGAGACACTCCGTATTCCGGGGTCGCGGCGATCTTCCGTTCGGCGCTACAGGCGGGGCTCGCCCCGCGAGTGTTCGAAGACGGGCTGCAGACACGAGATTTCGTGCACGCAACCGATATCGCGGCCGCCAACGTCGCGGCCGTCGAGCAGCCGCTGCCGGGTTTCACGCCGCTGAACATCTGCTCCGGACAGCCGATCACCATTGGGGAAGTCGCCGCGATTCTCGCGGACGCGCGCCATGGGCCCGCTCCGGTCGTGACCGGTGAGTACCGGCCGGGCGATGTGCGCCATATCGTCGCAAGTCCGGAAGCCTCGCAACGGGTGCTGGGGTTCCGTGCGCGCGTCGACCCCCGCGTCGGGCTCGCGGATTTCGCATTTGCCCCGCTGCGCGGCGCAGCGGCGCCCGACGCCGCGCGTCGCTGAATCAGCCTTCCGGACTGGGCAGGCGTACCTCGAAACGGCACCCCTGAGCACGGTTCTGCGCGGTGACGTCGCCATCGTGTGCCTCGATCAGGCCCGCCGCGATCGCCAGGCCCATACCGCTGCCGGCCGGCATGCCGCCTGCGGCGACCGGAGACCGGGCGGCCGTGCCGCGGTAGGCGATCTCGAAGACCCGAGGCAGGTCGTCCTCGGCGATCCCGGGGCCCGTGTCGTCGACTCTCGCCCAAGCGTGTCCCTCGGTCGTTCCGGCAGAGATCGCGACGTGGCCGCCCGGAGGCGTGTGGGCGATGGCGTTCGAGACGAGATTGGTCAGGACCCGGCCCAGGGCGCGATCGTCGGCCGCGACCATCACGCGGTCGCCCGGCTGCTCGGCGCGCAGCGACACCGCGGCGCGCTCGGCTGTCGGCCGGTTGGCGGCGAGCACCTCATCGATCAATTCACGCAGATCGATCGGCTCCAGTTGCAAGCGCAACGCGCCGGCGTTGATCTTCGACATTTCGAACAAGTCGTCGACCATGGCCGACAGCCGCCGGGTCTCTCGGCCGATCTGCTCTGCGTAGCGCGTCACGTCGGCCGTGTCGGTGACCACACCATCCGACAGCGCCTCGGCCATGGCGCGAATACCCGCCAGCGGAGTACGCAGATCGTGACTCACCCACGCGACCAGCTCACGTCTGGAGTGTTCAGCAGCTCGTTCCTGCTCCCGAATCTGCTTCTCCCAGACGGTCTTGCGTGCTTGCTGGCGGCCCAGCAGCACCGCCGCGGGAACCGTGATCATTGCCACGACGACGAGCACGACCAGGGCACGATGCAGCTCGGTGGTGAACATCAGACCGCTCACCGCCGTCATCCCGGCAAGCGCCGAGAGGATCGGGATCAATACCAGCGCGACCATGCTGCTGGTCAGCGACTTGTTGCCGGTAGCACGCAGCACCAGTGCACCGACCAGAACCACCGGCACCGACCCGGCGGCGGTGTAGAGCACCAGCTGGGAGGTGGCCTCAGGCATGAGATCGCTCCCGCTCGCCACCGATGCGTCCCCACGCATAGCCGCGCCCCCAGACGGTGTCGATGCGGTGGTGGGCGCCGAGCTTCGCGCGCAAACGCTTGACGTGCACGGTGACTGTCGACAGGTCCCCGAAGTCCCAACCCCATACCTTGGCCAACAGATCCTCCCGAGTGAAGACCGCACCCGGATGCCGCAGCAAGAACTCCAACAGATCGAATTCGCGCGGCGTCAGCTCCACCGGGGCGCCGTCGGCCAATACCAGACGTGTCGCGCAGCGCACCTCGATCGCGTCGACGCGCAGCGCAGAGTGGTCGACTGCCGCCGGGGCGTGATACCGGCGGCGGACCGACGCGACGCGTAGGGCCAGTTCGCGTGGGCTGAAAGGCTTGGTGACGTAGTCGTCGGCGCCGGCCTGCAGCCCGATCACCCGATCGTCTTCGTCGCCGAGGGCGGTCAGCAAGATGATCGGGGTGTCCGGGCGCGGCCCGGACCGAATGGCACGGCAGATCTCGATCCCGTCCGGTGCGGGCATCATCACGTCGAGGACAGCGAGCTCGATCCGGTCGCGGCCGCGGCGCGCCATGGCGGCCGACGCGCTGGGACCGTCCTCGGCTTCGAGCACCGTCAGCCCATCGCGTTCGAGATAGCGCCGGACGACATCACGAACGACGGGGTCGTCGTCGGCTACGAGTATGCACATGGTGGTCACCAATTCGTCAGGATCAGGTGGACGAGCAACAAGGTCCCCAAGGCCTGCACGCCGAGCCAGACTCGGGCCGATCCCCGCGGCAGGAACGCGGTGGCCGCCAATATCCACATGTCGAACGGCAGCCAGATGCGCTCGGTCTCGGCCTTGCTCAACGCGCTGACGTCGGCGACGAGAACCGCGCACACGCCCGCGGCCACCAACATGGTGGCTGGGTCCAACGCGCGCACCCCGGCACGTGACAACGCCCTGGGCAGCGCCGCGACCGTGGCGAGGCCGATCACACACACCGTCGCCGCGAGGTTGCCCCACCACCAATAGCCGAACGGCCGCTCGGTGGCGATGCCCTGGTAGTAGCGTTCGACGACCAGGTGGTAGCCATCCAGCCACCAGAATCCGGACACAGTGAACAACGCGGCCACCGCCACGGCGCCGACCAGCGCTGGCACCAGGGGTCGAATCGTTCGCCCGGCAACCAGGACGGCCACGGCCACGATCGTCATGAGCACCATGCCGTAGCTGAGATACATGCCGACACCGAACAACACACCCGCGCCGACTGCGGCTGCCACACGACCGGGTCGGGTGGCGATCGCCAGCAACGCCACCGCCCAGGCGGTGACGCCGGCGAACATCCCATCGGCCGATACCCCGATCCACAGTGCGGCCGGCGCAAGCGCCAAGAACGGCAGGGCTGCCCGCGCGTGCCGCTCCGCACCGAGAGCCCGCAATGCCACCGCGACAGCGACCACCGCACTACACCCGATCAGCAGACAGGCCACCGCCGCCCATGCCCCGCCGCCGAGTCCGACCCGATCCAACACCACAAAGAACAGCAATGCTCCCGGTGGGTGGCCGGAGACGTGCGTGGTCCACGAATCCGGCTGGAAGTCGAGAATCCGACCGGAGAACTCGCGCAGCGTCGTGCCGACGTCGGTCACTCCGCCGACCTCGTGGAGATACTCGTTGGGGTCGGTGAGCCGCTCGGTGAAGCCGCGCCGCCAACCATCGACCATGGCCAGCGCGAAAGTCCACCCCACGGCGGTGACGTAGGCCGCGACCAGGAGCCGAGGCCAGGACCAGCGGGTGGCGACGACCGGGCCGGCGGTCACCACCAGCACGGCGATCAGGATCGCAGGGACAGTGCCCCACCCGACGTGGGGAAGCCACATCCCGAAGATCGGCGCGGCCGCGGCATAGAGCGAACGCCGCCACTGTTCGTCGGCCATCTGCGGAACCGTGAAGGCTGCGGCCACCAGCACCCCGGCCACGCCCACGGCGAGCAGTTCGCCACGAAATCGGAGGATGCCGCTGCGCGTGGCGTCGGTGAGTTCGTGCACAGAGGTCACGATAGGCCCGCCGCACCCGGGAAACGGCGGACAATTCGACCGAAATCCACACCGTCAGTATTTCGTCACCGTTTTTCCGATGCCACCGGAGCGTGCGGAGCCTAGCGTCTGACGTGTGACCGAACCCATGGACCGACCCGACGACGTCACGGTCGTGATCCCGTGCCTGGACGAGGCCGACGCCTTGCCCGATGTCCTCGCGGCCGTCCCGCCGGGCTATCGGGCGCTGGTGGTGGACAACGGGTCCACCGACGCCACCGCCGCTGTGGCGCGGGCAGCCGGGGCACAGGTGATCGCCGAACCGGAGCCCGGATACGGCGCCGCCGTGCAAGCGGGCATCACCGCGGCACAGACCGAGTTGATCGCGGTGCTCGACGGCGACGGCTCGATGGATCCGAGACAGTTGTCGATGCTCGTCGCCCAGGTACGTGCGGGCGCGGACCTCGCGGTCGGCCGACGTCGACCGGTGCACGCCAGTGTCTGGCCCTGGCACGCTCGCCTCGCCAACCGGGTGCTCGCGGCCCGGTTGCGCCACCGGTTCGGCGTGCCGGTCCACGACATCGCCGCAATGCGGGTCGCCCGCCGTTCGGCGCTGCTCGCGTTGGGGCCGCTACATCCTCGATTCGGCTATCCACTCGAATTGCTCGTGGCTGCCGCCGCCGCGGGATGGCGAGTCGTCGAAAGGGATGTGACCTATAGACCGCGCAGCGGTGGTACGTCGAAAGTATCCGGCTCATGGCGTGGCTCGCTGCGCGCCGCACGAGACTTTTGGGCGGTGCTGAAATGACCTGTCGGCCAACCCTTCCGGCGACCCTCCTAGTGGTCGCGAAAGCACCGGTCGCCGGATTTGCGAAAACGCGGCTCACACCGCCGTTGACGCCCAGCGCGGCGGCCGACATCGCCGCGGCGTCGTTGCTCGACACCCTCGAGTCCGTGCTGGCCTGCCCGGTGGCGCATCGCGTGGTCGCGTTGACCGGAGACCTCGTCGCCGCCGAGCGTTGCGGCGAAATCGAACGGCTCCTGGCCGATTTCGAGGTCGCGCCCCAGCGTGGACGCACCTTCGGTGCGCGATTGGCCAACGCGCACGCCGACGCTGCTCGATGGGGGCTTCCGGTCCTGCAGATCGGCATGGATACCCCGCAAATCGGCGCCGACGAACTGGCCGATGCCGTCGGAGTCCTGCTCGACACCGGCGATGCCGTGCTCGGACCGGCCACCGATGGCGGTTGGTGGGCACTCGGTCTGCCCACGCCGCAGCCAGCGCGCGCTCTGGTCGACGTTCCGATGTCGACGCCGAGGACCGGCGTCCTGACACGAAAGGCGGTGCAACGGTGCGGCATACGCGTGCACTCTTTGGCAACCTACTCCGACGTCGATCGGTTCGCCGACGCGCTGCTACTCGCCTCGACCACCCACGGTCGGTTCGCCGACGCAGTACACCGGCGCACGGTGGCACCGCAGTGAGCGACGGCTTCGACCGGGCGATGATCGGCGAGGAGTGTTGGATTCGCAGCACCGACCAGACCAGGCGCCCCCTCCCGACCCGACGCTGGCTCGGCACGAGCGACCATGCCGACAACCCTGCCGACCAGGCGCTGACCAGCTGCTGCGATGGGCCGACCATCGACCTCGGGTGTGGGCCGGGCCGGCTCGTGGCGGCACTGCTGCGCCGCGGGGTGGTCGCGCTGGGTGTCGACATCTCGCCGACGGCAGTGGCGGTCACCCGGTTTCGCGGTGCACCGGCGCTACACCGCGACCTGTACGGCCCGCTGCCCGCAGCCGGACGCTGGACATACGCGCTGCTGGCCGACGGCAATATCGGAATCGGTGGCGATCCGTTGCGTGTGCTCGCACGCACGCACGAACTGCTCGCCGTGGGCGGAGTCGCCGTCGTGGAATTCGATCGCCCTGGTACCGGTATGGTGCACCGTCGACTGCGCGTGGAAACGAGGACGTCGGCCGGCCCGTGGTTTCCGTGGGCCGAGGTCGGCATCGAACAGGCAGCGCAACTGGCCGCAGCCACCGGCTTTCGCGTGCACGCGACCGCAGAGGTGAGCGGACGACACATCGCCTGGTTGCAACGACATCCCATGGATACCGAGGTACTGCGATGAGCGCACGTGGACCCGAAGTGGCCAGCCGAGTGGGCAGCGTACTCGGCATCGCGATCACGGTGTGTTTCGTGACCGGTCTGATCAGCCACTGGATTCAACATCCGCCGGAGTGGTTCTGGTGGCCGCCGCGGCCTGTCTGGCTCTACCGCGTCACCCAAGGCGCGCACGTGATCTCGGGAGTCGCCGCCATTCCGTTGCTCCTGGTGAAACTGTGGGCGGTCTACCCAAGACTGTTCGAACGCCCGCTCCTCGGTTCGCCGTTGCGGGTCGCCGAACGCGGTTCGATCGCCCTGTTGGTCGGTGCGGTCATCTTCGAATTGGCCACTGGGTTGGCCAATATCGCGCAGTACTACCCGTGGAAGTTCTTCTTTCCCGCCGCGCACTACGCCATGGCGTATGTGGCTGCCGGGGCGCTCGCAGTGCATCTGGCAGTGAAGTTGCCAGTGATTCGCGACGCATTGAGCCGTCCGTTGGAGTCGGATTCCACTACACAGCACCAATCGACACCGCACCAATCGACACCGTCCCAGCACAGACCCGCACCGCCGCGGCACGAATCGACTCCCGCGCAGCACGACTCGTCCACAATGCAGCCGGACTCACCCGACCACGGCGCGACCCCAACCGTCGCCGACGAGCCCACCCGTCGGGTCGGTCGCCGTACGGTGCTGACCGCAGCATGGCTGTCGGCCGCAGCGGCCGGCTTGGCGATCGCCGGCCAGACCGTACCTTTTCTGCGCTGGGCGGCGTTTCTCGCGCCCCGCAGCGGTGAAGGACCCCAAGGGGTTCCGGTCAACCGCTCGGCCGAGGCCGCAGCCGTAGCCGAGCGCGCGCGTGATCCCGAGTATCGCCTGCGAGTGCGCGTCGGCGATCGTGAACGCGAGCTCACGCGAGCTGATCTGGCGGCGATGCCGCAAGCTTCCGCGCAGCTGCCGATCGCCTGCGTCGAAGGATGGTCGGCGTCGGCGCACTGGGCCGGGGTGCGGGTCCGTGATCTGCTGGCCCTGGTCGGATATACCGACGGCGACGTCCGGTTCGAATCGCTGGAAACCAATGGGATATATCGCAGTTCGGTGCTACCCCAACGGCACGTCATGGATCCTGATTCGCTCGTCGCACTTCAGGTCAACGGGGAGCCGCTGAATCTCGACCACGGATATCCGTGCCGACTGATCGCGCCGAACCGGCCCGGAGTGTTGCAAACGAAGTGGCTTTCGCGAATCGAGGCACTGTCATGATCACCGCTGTCCGCGCCGGGCTGCTGCTGGCGGGCCTGTGGCTCGGCTGGTACGGCATCACGCTGTTGTTGGAGTTCAACACGAGGGACCTGATGTCGGTGGCGCTGTGGTTCGGCGGTGGAATCCTGTTGCACGATGCAGTTTTCGCGCCACTGTCGGCGGCGATCGGCCTCGGCGCACGCCGCCTTCTGCCCGCCGGCTGGTGGGCGCCCGCCGCATGCGGCGCAGTCTGCACCGTCGCTCTCACTCTGATCGCCGCGCCAGTGGTCGGACGCCGTAATGCGATGCCGGACAACGCAACTGTGCTGGATCGCAATTATTCGGCCGGACTGATGATCGCCTTGATCACAGTGTGGGCGCTGGTCGTCGTAGTCGCCCTGGGCCGCCGCTGGGCTTCCCCCGCACAACGATAGTTTGTGAGTCTGCTGGAGAAGGACCAGGTGGCCGCGGTGGGGGGGGGGGACAGCCGAGTTCCGAAAACGGTTCGGTCGAGCTGGCCGGCCTCCTCGACAGAACCCAACTCGAATCGCTCGGTCCGGCAATCGGCTATCGGCAGCGAGGGACCTACCCGGACCGCTGAGACTCCCGGGACCGGCGGGCCTTCCGGGGTCGCGGAAAACCGTAGTAGCGCAGGACCAGTCGCTCATAGACCCACGCCGGCACCAGGCGGCGCGTCCAGAACGACAACCGCACATCGTTGCCACACATGTAGGCCTGCCGTGGCCGGTCGGCCGCAAGGATCACAGCAACCTTCTCGGCGACGGTCATTGCGGACTGGCCCGCTGCCAGATATCCACGAACCAGGTCCATCACGGCCGCGCGGTCGCGGTCGTAAGCGGCGATCGGGGCGGTCGCATAGCGGGCGCTGTCGACGATCGGAGTGACGGTCCAGCCGGGAACCAGCACCGACACGTGTACTCCGAACCCAGCCGCCTCCATCCGTGCAGCCTCGCCGATTCGCTCCACAGCTGCCTTCGTGGCCGAGTACCATCCGCCGTAGGGCTCGGCAATCGACCCTGCGCCCGAACTGACCACGATCGCCCGACCCGCGCCCTGGTCGCGGAAGATCGGCATCGTTGCGCGCAGCGCTCGGTGCGTGCCCAGAACATTGGCATCGAGCAATGCGGCGGCCTCTTCCGGAGTGGTCTCCTCGACCGATCCGGCCACGCCATAGGCAGCGAAGGTGACCACGGCGTCGATGCGGCCGTGCCGCGAATGCGCCGCGCGCACCCACCGATCGACCGCGTCGGTGTCGCACACATCCACTTGGGCGACCCCGGGTTTGGGTGTGCGGTCACACCCTTCGACGGTGTAGCCCAGCGCGATGAGGTGTTCCATGGTGGCCGCGCCCATACCGTTGGCCGCCCCGGTGACGAGTACGACGGTCATGCGGCACACACCTTCAGCACTCGCGGAAGGACCTCCAGCTGCGCGGATTCCACCATCGTGATCTCTCCATCCAGTTCCAGCGGGGTAGGCCGATCCGGGCGTAGCTCCACTGTGGTGTCGCGGTGGCACACGGCCAGGCGGGAGCGGCGAAACCGGCCAGCATACAGCCCGGCGATCAAACCGACCGTGCGCAATCTGCCGGCCCTGGCCCAGATGTTCACATCGAACCGGCCATCGGCGCGAGTCACCGCGGTGTCGTAGTACATGCCGCCGGCGAAGTGCACGCTCTTGAGCACACCGATATTCGTGATCGGCGCTCGATGCTCCCAGTCACTGCCCCGCACCACGATGGGTAGTGGTCGGTGCGCGGCGATGGTGGCCAGTGTGGTCGCGATGATGGCGGCTTCGACACTGCGGGACTTCAGCCACGCGACCAAACCGGTGGCCTGGTTGAACGAATGGTTGCCCGCGGCAACCAACCCCATGCTGGCGTTCAGCAGGAAGTAACGCACGACGCGCGTGCCGTCGGTCGTCGACATGGTGGCCTTACCCACGTCGACCAGTTCGGCATGATCGGCATCCAACCGTACGGGGACCGTGCCGATGCGAGCGTGCGCAGGCACCGGCTTGTGGAAATCGTTGGAGCTGCCCAATCCCACCGCACCCAGCACCGCACCGGCAGTACGCGGCCGGTCGGTGGCGGGGTCCATGAGGGCGTTCAGCACCAGATTCACCATGCCGTCGCCACCTGCGGCCACCAGCACCGGCGGCGGCTTCTGCCGGGTGATCGCGGCCTGCACCACCTTGGTGGCCTGCTCCGCGTCCGACGGCAGTTCGACGGTCAGATCCTGATACCGCTCACGCAGCGCCGATTCCACCGGCTGCCAGCGCCGGAGCGCGGTGCCCGCATTGGACTGCGGGTTCAAGACGACGAGCACGAATCCTCCTCGATATCGAGCCATCGGCGCAGCGCCCGATGATCTCCCGTGGTGACCAAACCGGTACGGACCATCGCCGGTGGCACATCAGCGGGACGGGCGCCGAGCAGAAAGACCGGAATCCCCAGCTCAGTGGCGGGACCGTCGTTTCCGGGGTCGTTGCCGATCATCACGCACTCCCGAGTCGACACACCGAGCCGGTCGAGCAGTTCGCGATAGAAGTCCAACCGCGGCTTGGACCGATGCATGTTCTCACCACAGGTGACATAGGAGAATGCGGCGCGATCGTGGCCGCCCCACCGAATCCGAGCCTCCACGGTGCTCAACGGCCACAGCGGGTTGGTGGCCACCACTTGGCGCGCACCCGCCGCCGTCAAATCCCGCACGGTGGCCGCCGCCGCCGGTCGTGCAGGGAAACACGCTCGCAGCCGGACGAATTCGACCTCCGCCAACCGGGTCAAGCGGGAAGCGGCCACTGTGTGGCCGATGCCGGTACGCTCGCCGAGTAGCCGCAACATCAGTTCGGTATTGGTGTGCTCGGTGTCGTTGGCGCGTACATCGCGCAGGGTACGACGCAATACCGGCAGGAAGCGGTGCGGCGGGACGAGATCACGAAACACCCACGCTGCCGCACCGGGCATCAGGGTGGTGAAGGTGCGCTTGCGCAGCCCGATCAAGGTGCCGTCCAGATCCCACAGCACGGTGGGTCGTGCGCTCATTCCTGGCTGTCCAGTACCGCTTGCAGATCCGCCTTGGTGAGCCCCAGCTGTGCCGCGTAGTCGTCGATGCTCAGCGGCGCGGGGCGCGCGCCACCGAGTCCAGTACGCGACCGCACCTGTCGAGCGTAGGCGCCACCGAGATCGTAGAAAGTCTTGGCGAGCGCAGCCGGAAACAGCCACTTGCCCAGGTCACGCTGGAACACCCGAGTCAGTCGGTAAGGGGCGATCGCGCGCGCGCCCAGGGAATCCCACACACCCGGCTCGCGAAGCGAGCTCATTCGAGCTGCTTCGGTGCCGGGAACCAGCAGGAGCCCCGACCAGAGTCGGCCGAAACGCTGGAGCTTCTCCCGCGGGTCGGCGGTCATATTGAACTCGGTGTAGGCCTTCTCGATGCGGGAGGTGTGGGTCGAACGACTGCGCAGCAGCGTGTACACGTCGGCGGTCTTGCGTGCAGTGTCGTTGCGGGTGAACCCATCCACACGGGGTTCGATTCGGTCCAGCAATGCCTGGAAGTGCGGGTTGGGCACCAGGCGGTGCGCCAGTGCGAGCGCGTGATACATCAGCCGCTCGGTGCCGGCGGCCGATATCTCCATGGCGAGCAGCTCGTAGTCGAGATCCTCGCCCGCATGCCGGGCCAGGTTCCACAGGTCGGCGAGCTCGCGGACCCCGGTCTTGTAGTAGGGCAGATGGATGCCCAGGTGGTGCAGATTGTCCTCGTGCGCCATCGCCCAGGCCGGTGCACCGTGGAAGTCGATGCGCCGAACGCGCTTCCAGATCGCGGCGTAGTCGATCGTGTAGGGCGTCAGCGGCGTGATCAATCCCCAGTGGGTGCCCACGACGAGCGCCCCATCACGCGAGACGAACGACGGCAGGTGGTGTGACCGTTCCACCCGCACCTTGGGCGCCTTGCCCAACAGCTCCGATGTCGCGAACAACCCCCGTTCCCGATAGATCTCGATGACGGTGTCCACCTGATCCGGCTCGACCAAGATGTCCAGATCGTTCATCCGCTTGTAGTGCGGATCGTTGTAGATCTCGAGCGAGAACAGTTGGCCCTTGAGCACCACACAGCGCACGCCCCGGTCGTCGAAACGCTGCACCAACGGCACGGCCCCGTCCAAGCGGCGGTCGTTGGCGGTGGCAATGCGCTCGGCAACCGCGTCGAACCGTTCCTGCACCGCCGTGGGAACGAGGGCGTACACCTCGGCGTCCCGCAGCGCGCGCCGTACCAGCGGCACAGTGGCGTTCAGCTGCGCCAGCTCGAAAAAGCCGGCCCAATCGGTGACCCGGCGCGCCAGGTCGGCGACCGTGTCACGTTCCTGGTCGCTCGGCGCCGCCAGCGCGCAATGCACCAGTAGTCGTTCGGCATCCGTCCCGCCCGCGGCGATCACGGTATCGGTCATGTCAGACGATTCCTTCTTGTTCGGGATGGAAGCCGAAGCGCCGGGCGACAGTGCCGATCGCCTCCAGTGCCCGGTCGAGTTGCTCCTGGGCGAGCGTGGCCATCACACTGACCCGCAGCCGCTGCTGATCGCGCGGCACCGCCGGGAATTCGACGCCGTTGACGAACACTCCTTCGCGGTGCAAGGCGTTGACCACTTCCGCCACCGCCAGCCGCTCGGGCACCAGGATCGGGATGATCGCGGTCTGCGGATCCACCGCAAAACCCATGGCGCGCAGGCCACGCACGAAATACCCGACGTTGTCGTGCAGTGCGCGCACTCGCTCGGGATGCTCGGTGATGAAGTCCAGCCCCGCCAGCACCGCGGCCACCACCGGAGGAGTGAGCGCAGCGGAGAACATGTAGGAGCGGGCGAAGAAACGCAGGGTGTCGACCATGTCCTTGGAGCCCGCCACGAAGCCGCCCGTGCCCGCGAAAGACTTCGAGAACGTACCCATGAACACCTCCACCGACCCGGGGCCGAGACCGAAATGCTCAGCGGTGCCGTGCCCGTGTTCTCCGAGCACCCCGGTGCCGTGCGCATCGTCCACCGCCAGCCAGGCGCCGAATGCGTCGCACAATGCGCGAATCTCCGGCAACGGTGCGATATCGCCGTCCATCGAGTACACGCCCTCGACCGCGACCACGACGTTCGCACCCGGATTACGCCAGCGAACCTGCATCAACCGGTGGCGCAGGTGGCGTAGGTCATTGTGAGCGAAGGCCATCGAGCGCACCCGACCCAGCTGTATGCCGTCGTAGAGACTCGCATGGCTCTGTTCGTCGTAGATCAGCACATCGCCCTTGCGCAGCAGGCCGGTCACCCAGCCGACGTTCGCGGCGTAACCAGAGGAGAACAGCAGGGCCGACTCACAGCCCTTCGCCTCGGCAAGTCGCTGCTCGAGCTGCCGATGCAGTGTGGTGGTGCCATTGAGCAGTGGCGGGCCGCCGTGCCCGGTGCCGTATTCGCGAATGGCCGCGACAGCGGCTTCGGTGATCTCGGGTTCGTTGCCCAGGCCCAGGTAATTGTTGGACCCGAGCATGATCAGGTCACGGATCTCACCGCTGCCCGGATCCCGCACCGGCACCACCGCGCCGGAGGGACCGGCCACCTCACGCAGCACGAACCCGCTGCCACGAGCGTGCTCGGTGTAGGGCCGGAAGTCCACGAACCGCTGTTCGAAGGTGTGTGCGGCGGGGTCGAGATAATGCTCCAGGCTGAAGTTCTCGCCATGGGCGTTCTGGTCATGAGCGAGATCGGGAGCGGTCATGGTCACTTCTCCTGTCCGAGCGTCACGGTCCCGGCCTGGCCGTCCAGGACCAGGTGGTCACCGCTGGCGATCAGGCGGGTGGCGTCCGAGACGCCGACTATCGTGGGGATGCCGAGTTCACGCCCGATGATCGCGGTGTGGGACAGCAGGCTGCCCTTCTCACTCACCAACCCGCCCGCGGCCACCATGAGGAACACCCATCCCGGATCGGTGGTGGAGGCCACCAATACTTGCCCGTCGATCACCACATCCGGATCCGGGGTGTGCACCACCAAGGCGGGCGCCTCGACACGACCAGGAGCGCAGCCGATTCCCCGCAATACTCGCCCCTCGGCGACGGCGTCGCGTGCCGGTTCCTCCAGCCCTGGATCGGCGATACCCGCGGCTGCGATCCCGGCGGTGACGATTCGCGAGGGCAACCGCTGCCCGCGCCAGTGATCGTAGTCGGCCTTGCGCAGGGCGACCGTACGGCGGGAGTCGGTATCCACCGCGGTACCACGGGTGAGCGCGGCGATCTCTTCGTAGGTGAGCCAGAAGATGTCGCGGGGATCATCGAGCAGCCCGACCGCGTGCATCTGATTGCCGTACTCCCGGAACACCCGCTTGACCAGGCCGAAGGAGCGGCTGCGACCCAAGCGCATGTTCTCACGCTGCTTCACGTGTTCACGGGCGAGTCGCAGCACGAGCCGGAAACCCAACCGCTGCAGCGGTTTGCCCGCGAACAGCTTCGCCGCCGTACGCTCCGCTGCACGCCGAATGGCCTGTTCCCGCGCGATCATGTCGTCGGCGTTCTGTCCGCCACGCAGATAGTTGCGCAGCATCGGCACCAGCCGCTCGGGGTGCTCACCCAGCGGATCGGTTTCCAATTTGAGTTCGTCCACGGTGCGGTCGCCGAACTCCGCGATGTGGCGCAGGCAGGCAGCACGGAAGCCGGCGAACCGAGCATCGGCCAGGGCCGTCCACACCTCACGCGCGGTCGCCGGGCCTTCGAACAGGTCGCGCAGTGCCGCATCGCCGCGCACCCGCGCAGTGAGGGCGAGCGCCGAGCGCACCGGATCCACACTGTCGACCCCGTCTTCACCACAGAACAACTCGTTGCGCAGAGTCAGCGCAGCGTCTTCGGTCAATCCCGCCCGACTCAACTGTAGACCGACCACGTGGAACATCTGCTGGGCGATGAAGTCGTTGAAGATCTGCACCGAGTACGCGGGCACGAGGTCGTTGAATACCCGTTCGGTCCAGGCCAACAGCGCCTGGGCGTCACGTTCGCGCTCCGCTGTGTCCGGGTGCAGCCGACGGTCGAGATCTTGCGTGGTCGCGGCCAATTCGGTGAAGAAGCCACGGAGCCGCCCCGGCAGACGCAACCAGCCGAACACGATGATCGTGACGACCCGCACCCGCAAGACGATCGCGCGCATCCGGGCCAGCCCGCGCAGGGGCGTGTCCGGCCGCTTGTACCGGTTCTCGATGTTGAGCGCGGCTTCCCATCCCTCGATGGCGAATTCCATGCCCGGAATCTCGAGGAAGAGGCGATACCAGTTGCTGATGTTGTAGTAGATCCGGCCGCGCGCCGTCCCGACCAGGTAGGGGTACAGATCGGTGGCATTGCGATCCACGATCCGCCCGGTGGCGCCGAAATTGCGGTGGCATGCCCGAAAGACCTGCTCGTAGGCGGCGCGCAGGATCGAGAAGGTGAGCGGACTCGACAGTCCCGGATAGGATTCGGCGACATTGACGTTGTCGAAGACGGTCTCCCGGGCTCCGGTGGCGGTGACCGGTCTGGCCTGCAGCAGATGCAGCCGGCCATCGGCGGTGTAGGCGAACTCGACATCCTGGGGTGCGTCGAAATGCTCGGCGAGTTCACCGGCCACCTGTGCCAGTTCACGGACCTGCGCGTCGGACAACGCAGCGCCGCTGACCGACTCGTCCAACTCTTCGACCGCAGTGCCCGCCTCGCCGGAAGCCGCCACCCGAGTGTGCTTGTCGACCACGACGCGGGAGGTGATGGTTCCGGTGGCCCGGTCGACGAAATAGGTGTCGCAGTCCACCGTTCCGGCGACCACGCCTTCGCCGAGCCCGAAGGCTGCGGCGATCACGGCTTCGGCCGGGTCACCGGTTTGCGGATTGCAGCTGAACACCACCCCGGAGACCGCGCTGTCGAGCATCACCTGGACGACCACGGCACATTCGACCGGTGCGTCCTGCAGCCCACGGCGTGACCGGTAGAACAATGCACGCTCCGACCACGCCGAAGCGAGCACGGTGCCGATCGCAGCAGGAACGTCGGCCGCGGAGACGTTGAGCACGGTGTCGAGTTGCCCGGCGAAGGAATCGGTCGCCGAGTCTTCACCGAGCACCGATGACCGCACCGCAAAACGCACCGCGTCCGGCGACTGTGCTCCCGCCGTGGACAGTTCGGCAACCACCGAATCGAGATCGGCTGCGATATCGTCCGGCAACGGCAGCGCCGCGATGTGCGCATAGATCCGACCGGACGTATCACGCAGTGCTGCCGCGTCGTCCGGGTCGAGGCCGGCCACCAACTCGGCGACCGTGTCGGTCGCCGGAGCCAGCATGCGCGCGCAAGCGTCGGTGCTCAGCACCGCGAACGCCGGTACCCGGCGTCCCGCGGCGTGCAGTCGGGCGAGATTGGCGGCTTTCGCGCCGGCGCGCGCCGCCGCTGCCGCGTCGGTTGCGAGGGTTTCGGCGCGAAGCATCGCAGCCGTACTGGTACTGGTCACGGTGCAACTTCCTGCAGGTCCGGCGCCTTCCGCGCAACCGGCTCGCGCCGGGTCAAGCGAACCTTGACCAGGTCTGGGGGATTCGACACCTCGGGCCGCTCGCGGGCGCGCATTCCATTGGCCAGCTCGATGTCGTAGCGCGACAACAACATCGCCAGACCAACCCGGACCTCGGTCAGGGCCATGTGCTGCCCTACGCACAGGTGTGATCCCCAACCGAAGGGGAAGTACCGGAACGGTTTACGTGCGCGGTTGCGCTCTTTGGTGAACCGATCGGGGTCGAAGGTCAGCGGCGAATCCCAGAATCGGGGCAACCGGTGATTGACGAACGGACTGATCGCCACGATCGCGCCCGGCTGCACATCGAATCCGTCGAAGTGATCCGCCTCGAGCGCGGTGCGGCTGAACGCCCACGCTGGGGGATGTAGGCGCATCGCCTCGTCGATCACCCGACCGGTGTATGCCAACTGGGGTAGCGCGGCGCGCACGGCATCCGGATCGTCCGGCGCGACCGGCAATGCATCGATCTCGGCGCGTACCCGCTCCAGCACCGCCGGGTTGCGGCACAGCTCGTATATCGTCCACGACAACGCGCCGCCAGTGGTCTCGTGACCGGCGAGCAAGAAGGTCAGTACCTCGTCGCGCAGCTGTGCATCGTCCATCGCGTGTCCGGAATCGTCGCGCGCGGTGAGCAAGCGAGCCATCAGCGAGCGAGCATCTCCCTCGGCCTGCCGGTGCCGGTCGATCAGCTGGTCCACCACCTGATGCAGCCGCTGCCGCGCAGCGAGGAACCGCCGATTGCCCGGTGTGGGCGCCTCCGGGGGTAGTTGGACCGGCGCCACGAGATGCCGCATCACCCACGCCACCCCGTCGTGCACATCGTCCTCGATCTGCGGAAGGACCCCGTCGATGTCGGCGCCCATGGCCGCACGGCACACCACATCGGCGGCGAAGCCCATCATCTCGGGCACCAGATCGAAGGTCTCACCGGCGGCGGCGCGCGCATCCAGTCGGGTACGCATCCGCTGCCCGCATTCGACCATGACCGAAACCTGGGTGTCCACGTGACGACGAGAGAAGGCCGGCTTGATCAAGGCACGCTGCCGCTTCCACAACTCGCCGCCGCTGGTCAGCAAACCCGAACCGAGCAGATGGGTCAAGCTGCGGTAGCTGACCCCCTTCTCGTAGCGATCGGCGTGTGTGACGAGCACCTGCTCGATGTGCTCCGGTTCGACCAGCAGGTGCACGTGTTCGTGTGCCATCCGCAGCCGGACGCTGCCATAGACCAGCGCGTTCTCGTAGAACAACGTGAGTGGGTCGGACTTGTACTCGTGATAGAAACCCATCGGATTTCGCCGAGCAGGTCCGTGCAAGCGGCGTTCGCCGGCTCGGGCCAGCAGATTCATCGCGCGATCCTTTCTCCGGGCTCGGCGCCGACCAACAGCTCCGGATCGTCGTCCAGGAGGCGTTGTGCCGCCGAACGCTGCACCTTTCCGCTCGTCGTCTTGGGAATACTGCGCGGCGCCAGGATGCGCACTCCCGCAGCCAACACACCGGTGCGTTTACTCACCGCAGCACGCACGGTGCGAGCCATCTCTCGGTGCTCGGCGGGATCGGCGGCGGACTCGACCAGCAGGTGCAGTTCTTCCGACAGTCCATCGGTGTCGGCCCGTCCCAGCGCGACGACACCTCCTGGTCGAACGCCGGGTACCTGTTCTGCGGCAATCTCGAAGTCGGTGGGCAAATAGTTCGCGCCGCGGATGATGATCAGATCCTTGTGCCGCCCGGTGATCCGCAACCGCCCGTCGCGCAGATAGCCGATATCGCCGCTGTCCCACCATCCGTCCACGCGTGCCGCCGCGGTCACCTCGGGCAATCGGAAATACCCCGAGGTGATCGACGGTCCGCGGAATTGCACCCGGCCCACCCGATCCGGGCCGCAGAGTGTGCCGTCCTCGGCCACGATGCGGACATCGGTGCCGTCGACCGGTGCACCACAGTCGACGATCTCGAGCGCGTCGCCGTCCTGCGGAGGAACGTCCACGACCACACCGTCTTCGGCGAGCGTGCGGCGGGAGACCGAATCGTAGGCAATCGGCGCCTGCGGCCGCGACACCGTCACCGCGAGCGATGCCTCGGCCAAGCCATAGCAGGGCACCAGTGCATCGGCTGGTAGTCCCCAGGCATGGAACCGGTCGACGAACTTCTGAACCGTGGGCGGGTAGATCGGTTCTGCGCCGCAGAACAGGAACCGCCAACTGGACAAGTCCACT
Source organism: Nocardia sp. CNY236 (assembly GCF_000482385.1). GTDB lineage: Bacteria > Actinomycetota > Actinomycetes > Mycobacteriales > Mycobacteriaceae > Nocardia. The sequence continues at coordinate 167,006 of NZ_KI519395.1, read as the reverse complement.
CCGTCGAGTTCGCTGTCGGTGATCCGTGCGGCCGCATAGCCGAAGGCGAAGTTGGGTGCGGCGGTCACGGTTCCGCGATAGCGATCGACCGCGCGCAGCCATTCGGACGGGTAGCGCAGGAACCGGGTGGGCGAGATCATCACCGCGTCGAAGCCACAGAACAGCGGTGTGAGGAAGCCACCGATCAGACCCATGTCGTGGTGCAACGGCAGCCAGCCGACCCAGGTGTCACCGGCGCCGAGTGTGGCGGCGCGAGCGATCTGTTCGCAATTGGCCGCCAGGTTCCCGTGCGTGATCTGTACACCCTTCGGCACACCGGTGGAGCCGGAGGTGGCTTGGATGAACGCGAGGTCGTCCGGCGCCGGCAGGTGCGGTGTGATCGACCGGGCATCCGGGGCGTTGGCCGCGGCATGCAACTCCGCGGTGTCGATCGGGGCCACCGATGCCGGCAGGGATACGGTGGACAACACCGATGCGGTGGCCACCACGGCGACCGGCTCCAGATAGGTGAGCAATCGGGTGAAGCGGTCCACGAAGATCTCCGCGGTGCCGAATCCGCCGGGAGTGGCCAATGTCGTGGGCACCGCACCGAGCAGTTGCGCGCCGCAGAACGCGGTCACGAAGTCCGACGACGTGGGCAGACACAACAACACCCGGTCTCCCCGGCGCACTCCGTGGGCGGCCAACCCGGCCGCCACCCGACGCGCTGTGGCCACGAGATCGTCGTGCCGCCACGTGACGCCCTCACCCAGGTCCAACGCCGTGCGCTCGGCCATGACGACGGTGGACGGCGCCTGCGCTCCTCGCTCTGCATTCGCCAGCAGCGCATGCACGACGCTCGCGTTCCTGGGGCGTAGCGTCTGGGATGATTCGGTCATTTCTGGTCCTCGATGTACTGCACGATCGTGGCGACGGTGGTCAGCCGCACGGCGACATCCTCCGGGATACTCACCGTGAAGGCGTTTTCCAACTGAATGGTCAGTTCGATAGCAGTCGGCGAGTCGAGTCCGTAATCGACCAGTGGCGTCGCCCGATCCAGATCGGCCGGCGACACCCACAGCACTTCACCGATGATCGTGCGAACTCGCGACTCCAGATCGGCGGTGTCGACATCGCTGCGCGCACTCATCCCAACAACTTCCCTTCCGTGACACAGGCGCGCACCGATTGCTCGACATCCACTCCGTCGCCACTCGCAATCCGGTGGAAGCCCACGTCGGGGAATGCCGTGGCGAGAGTCTCGCGCACCCGCTCGTAACCTGCGCGCAGAGCGGTGAGCCGCTCCGCGGTCTCGTGCGCCTCGACCGGTCCATTGGTCGACCGCTGCGTGCATCGGGCCGCGGCCTCCTGCGGTGGCGCATCCAGCCACAGCACCGTGTCGGGCAAGGTCGTGCGGAACCGGTCGGCGAAACCGGCCACCGCCTCGGAGACCTCCCGACCCACCAGATCGGCGACTTCCGGCAGGAGCTGCCAGATGTCCGGTGAGCTGCCCAGCCGCGCGGCCTGGGCATGGTGCCAGGCAACGATGTCGGCGAAGGTGCCCGGGCGGTGCTGCTCGAGCACCGCGGCGATCTCACCCTCCCGCTCACGGTAGGCGCCATCGGTGCCCGCCAGCGCCACGTACAGCGGACCGTAGACCAACAATTCGATCAGTGGATGCCGCTCGCACACCAGCACATTCGGCGACCAGGTGCGCAGGAAATGCTGTTCCACCGGCCCGAACAGCGTCATCTGCATATACATCGCGGTGGCTTTCATCGCCACGTCATCGATCTGATCGCAGCCGACACTGAACGCTCGCAGCTGCCGAGACAGATCGGCGAGCGGGACGTCGCGTGTGTCGTGGAAGTCGGGGCAGGTCATCGACGCGAAGGCGCCGATACCAGCGGGATCGCCCAGGGCGCGCAGCCCGGCCAGCACCGATGACTTCCCGGCGCCGTCGATACCGACCAGCGCCACCCGACGAGTATGTGGGGCGCTCATCGGTCGTCCTCGCGTAGCTGGTCGAGCACGGCGCGGGTGACCTCGGCGGGCGCGGCGGTGCCGTCGAGACGGATCCAACCCAACTCGTCGGACAACGCATCGAGCGCTTCGTGGCTACGTTGCTGGAAAGCCAGGAACGACTCCTCGTCGCCGTAGCCGCTTTCGTAGTCGCTGCGCAACTGTTTGCGGCCCAGCGCATCCTGTGGCCGCACCGCCAGGTAGAAGGTGCGGTCGGGCTCCGGGAAGCCGGCGGTCAGGCTGCGTAGCAGTGCCGGATCGCCGCCGTGGGCGACCTCGGTGGCGTAGTACTTGTACCAGTAGGCGTTGGCCAGAATGATGTCCGCACCGCGGGACGCAGCAAGGTCCAACGACAACTGCATGGCGTGGAACAGGAAGTGTGCGCGGCTGAGTGGGGTGAGCAGCTGCAAATAGCCGTAGATATCGGCGGGGCTGTCCCAGGGAATCTTCGATGAAACCTTCGGATCGAGGAAGGCATCCCAAATCGTTACCGCGGCAACGCTGTGTCCCTGCGCCTCGAATTCGGCGGCGATCCTGGCCACCTGTGTGGTCTTGCCAGAACCATCACCGCCGGCGAGGCAGATGAGACGTTTTCGTGCGGTCAGTGTCGTGTCCTTTCCCAAGCTGCGCAATGCGGCAGAATCCGGCATGGTCGGTGCGGGTCCCCGTTTCGCCGGGGCCGGCGCGGGTTCCGGGGCGGGCGCGGCGGATGCACTCTCCGCCCGTGGCTCGACCCGAATGACCGAATCCCGCCCGGATACGGCGACCGGCTCGGTCGAGACGGGTTCACTCACAGCGGGTTCGGCGACCTCTTCGGACTCCGAGCCGCCGGAGTCCACGATTCGAATCACGCCCGAGCTGCCATCGACCCGAATACGTTGTCCCGAGCGGACCGCGGTCGTCGCGCCCGCCGCGTTCAAGACCGCGGGAATGCCGTATTCGCGCCCGATGACCGCGGCGTGCGAGAGCATGCCGCCGACCTCGGTGACCACACCGGCCACCAAGCCCAGCGCTGGCGTCCACCCTGGATCGGTGAATCGTGTGACGAGGATGTCGCCCTCACGCAACTCGTCGATGTTCGCCAGGGAGGTGATCACACGGGCGGTGCCTTCGGCCACGCCAGGACTGCATCCCAGGCCCGACAGATCTCCACCCTCGGCGGTGGGCGCTGCGACGGTCACCCCGCCGCCGAGCTCGTGCGGTGGGGTCAGATCGCGATATCCCGCGTACATCGCGCGGCGGTAGGCGATCGTGGATCCGAGATCGGCTGCGGTGACCTTTCCCCCGACCAGATCGCTGAGCTCGTGGATGGTCAGTTGGAACACGTCGTCGGCGTGCTCCAGTGCACCCGTCGCCGCCAAGCGTGTTCCGGCTTCCACCACGTAGGCGCGCACGACAGCGTAATACTGCGAGGAGAACTCGCGCATCCGCTCACGAGCGACCAGGTAGCGCCGCATCCGCTCGATCTGCTTGTCCAGCGACCTGGCATACCGCAGCCGGGTGGCCGGTCGGGCCCGGACCCGAGCACGTACCGCGGCCAGTTCGTCCTCGTACCGCTTGCGCTGTTCCACCAAAGTGAGCGCAGGATCTGCAGGCACGGTGCCGTTGTCGAGCATCACCTCGATCATCGATCGCACCCGCTGAGGGTCCTCCGACCAGCGTGGGCAGGTCAGATCGAGTTCGGCGTCGGCATGGAAGCCCTGCTCGTCGATGAAGGCCGCGAGTGCGCTGTCCCACGCGGGGCTGTCCAGACCCGATTCGCGGGCCACGCGGTGTAGTTCGACGATTCCGCGCTGCAACGACATATGGCTGATTTCGGCGAGTCCACCCATGAGGTCGATGGCCGAACTACTCGCGCCGGTCGCGGCGTCCACTTTGTCCAGCAGCTGCTTGAAATCGGTTTGCACGCTGGAGTTGTGGTAGATCGTCGTGAAGTAGGTGCGTTCGGTCTCGGCGTGCACGGTGAGCAGACAATCGGCGAGGTCGGCGGCGAATGTCGCCTCGTCGGTCCGCGGCAGCGCGCGAACCCGTTCCCGCCAGGTGTCGTACTTCGCCGGCCAGCTCGCGGCGAATGCCTCCACCGTGGCGAGCTGTTCACGATAGCTGCGCTGCACCGCCACGACGATCGGCAGGGCGCGGGCGATGGTTCGCGGTGAATTCGGGGTGCGTGCCGGCCCCTGTGGACCGTAGTCGTTGAGCACGCCGAGATCGTCGTCGAAATGCTGCTCGTCGAAGCCGGGAATATGCTGGAAGCAGTCCTTCACCGCACTGACATTCCAGTACGCGCGGCCGTAGTACATGGCCATCCAGTCGGGTTCTCGGCTCGCGTCGGTGAGGCCGAGACCTTCGAAGAACCGCTGCATCGAATACTGGAAAGCGTTGTCGTACAGCGAGTACATCATCGGCGTGCAGACTCGCGCCGACACGCCGCCGTCGCGCAGGTCCGCGTCGGAGAACTGGTCGATATCGGTGCGCCAGGTGATCGCTGTGACCGCACGCGACTGCAACAACCACAGGGCGCCGTCGCGGTCGATGGCCCATTCGATGTCTTGGGGCCGATGCCGCTTCGCCTGCACCTCGAGCAACAGTGCAGCCAGCGCGGTGGTGTCGGAGTCCCCCAGCTGGACGTCCTCCGCACCGGCGTCGCGCTCCATCACCGCGCCGTCGGACAACCGCACCGTGTAGCGCGTCGGCGTGACCTGCCCGGATACCAGGCGTTCGCCCACGCCGTGACAGGTCTCGATCACCGCGTGGTCCTCGATGCCGGTCAGCACGTCGATACTGAAACCCACTCCGGCGCACCGGGCATCGACCATGCGCTGCACCAGAACGGCTACCGTGGCCTGGGCCTCGGCCAACCCGTGCCGGGACAGGTAGGTCCGCACCCGCTCGTTGTGCACCGACGCACGGCATTGCTCGATGTACTTGCGCAGCGTGGCCGCGTCGGCGATATCGAGGTAGGACTCGTACTGTCCCGCGAAGCTGGCGTCGTCGAGATCCTCGAGCACGCCGCTGGAGCGGGCTGCCACCGGAAATCCGCCCAGAGCCCGTACCCAGCCGGCCAGCTCGTCGTCGGTGACTTCTGCCACGTCCATATCGGCGGGAATCACGAAGCCAGGTGGAACATCGAACCCGTCGGTCAGAAGGTCGTGCAGGGTTGCGGCTTTCGCGCCGGCGTGGGCCCGGGTGAAGTCGGGCGCACCGAGGAACATCGGGGTGGGTCCGGATGCGGATACGGGGGTGATCACGGTGGTGGCTCCTGTCGGCAGCAGAACCGGGCGGACATCGTGGCGAGCGGCCAGATCACGCGCTGCACGCACGCCGGCCGCGGTGAGCGCGCCGTACGAGGGGCTCGCAGTGCGCGGCTCGAAGCCGAGCAACAGCGTTTCGGCCATGCACGCGTAGACGATCCCGGCAGGCAGGCCGGTTTCGCGGAAGGGAGGGGTTTGACCCAACGGCAGGGCCATTCGGCCACCACCGACCAGGGTGATGTGCGAAAGCTGCGCCACTGCGGGGTCCACGTCGCCGGGGACGGCCAAATCGCAGATCAACACCGGATGGTCGACCGCGAGATGGTGGGCGCCGATCAACGGCGTGGCCGAATTGGTCGCGGTGAGGATGACTCGGCAATCACGCAGGGCGGTGAGATCCTCGCTCACCACGACCTCGACCGGGAGAACGTCGGCTACTCGACGCAGCCGCTTTCCGGCGCCGGGCCGGCCCACCAGAACCAGCGTATCGGCCAGGGGAGCCAGCAAATCGGCCATGACGGCACCGATATTGCCCAATGCGCCGAGGATGCCGACCCGCCGCTGGTGCGGTGCGAGCGTGGCCAGTTCGGCGCGCAGCACATCCAGAGCGCAGGCCGCGGTGAGTGAATTGCCCGAGGTCACTGTGATGGTGTCTTCGGCCACCTCGCGTGCGGCGTCGGTGACGATCGAGGTATAGCCGCCCAACCCGATGACCTCGGCGCCGGCTGCCACCGCCTGCTCGATCGCGTGCAACACCAGGTCCCGTACATGCGTACGTTCGCCGGCGCGCTGGTGCGCGACGATCTGCTCGGCCGTCAGCGGCACCGCGATCAGCAGGATCTCGACCTCGGCGCCGGTCGGTGACGACACGATCTGTCGGGTCAATTCGAAGGGATCGGCTACTGCGCGCAGCCGTTCCAGCAGTGCGGCGAATTGCGAGTCGGTCCATACCGTCAGCTCGGGGGCGAACCGGCGCAGATCCGAGGTCTCGGGCAGATTCGCCAGAAAAGCCACTCTGGTGGGAGCGTTTCGGGGGCGGGCCGGCGGCAGGTCGTCACGCCAGGGCAGCGGGGCACGATCCACCGCCCGAGTCGCGGTAGCGCCCGGCGTGGCCAAGTGTGCCAGTAGCAGGTCGAATCGGCCACGCTGCAATAGCGCCGCCACATCGTCCAAAGCCGCTATCAGCCGGTCGATGTCCGCATCGGTGACGAACGCCGAGGGCTGCACACGCAGCGTGGTCGGCGCCGACAAAGTCGGGAGTACTCGGATCGCATGCCGGTGCAACAGGTATCCGGCCACCACGTAGCCGAACATGTCCGCAGCGCAGATCTCCCGCAATAGGGAGGATTCCGGCTCCGGCGGCCGCAGTTCCACTCCGTGCAGCAGACCGCGACCACGCACGTCGATGATCTGTTTGGGCCAGCGCTGGGCCACCGCGTCCAATGCCGACCGCAAGCGCTTCCCGGTGTCGCGGATCCGGGTCTGGTTGTCGTGCGCCAGATCCAGAGCAGCGTCCGCGACCGCGGCCGACAGTTCGTCGTCGGCGAAGGTGGAGGTGTGGTACCGCCCGAAGTCGGCAATGGAGTACCGGCGATCCACCAGCAATGCGGCGATCTTGGTCAATCCGCCGCCCAGCGACTTGGACAGCAAGTAGTAGTCCGCGCGCACCCCCGACGGTGTCGAGGCCAAGAAGGTGCCGGTCCGTCCCATACCGCACTGGATCTCATCGAAGACCAGTGCCGCCCCATGGCGGTCGGCGAATTCACGCAAAGCCCGCAGGGTGTCGTCGGGCAGTTCCTGGACTCCCCCTTCACCCTGGATCGGTTCGGCGAACACCGCCGCGACCGGCGACAGGTGGCGCCGGGTACGGACCGGCGCGCCGGTGGCATCGAAACCGATGGCGCCCACTGTGCACAGCTGGTCGGCGAAGGCGTTCGCCACCTCGTCGGGCGCCCATGTCGTGATTCGGCGCCGCTCGGGTCCGGGCACGATCAGGTCGGAGGGGGTGTCGGCTTGTTCGGTGAGTGCGAAGGCTCCAGCACTCTTGCCATGGAAGGCGCCCGACAACGACACGAAGACGGGTCCACGTTCGCGCAGCCGTGCGATCTGCTCGAGCGTATCGGTGAGTACCGCTGCAGCCGTGCGTGTTTCGACGTCATCGGCTGGCGCGGATGGCCGGACGTTGTGTACGCGGTCGCGACGCAATCGCCGCAGTGTGCGTCGGGTCTCGGATTCCAGCGTCGACAACGCCCGATTGTGCGCCACCGTGGCGTGCCTGATCGCCGCTTCGACAGCGTCGGCTCCGGTGGAACCGAACGTGACGACATAGTCCTGTCCGGTACTCGCACCGACCGACTCGGACAGTCGCCTGGCCAGTCGCGCCACGCCGGGACGAACACTGCCCTGGGCCACGAACGGAACCTGCTGGTTCAACAGTGCCGTGGCCGCCCGCACCAGGGCTGGGTGGTTGTGCCCGAACAACGCGGCGCCGAAACCGCCGACGAGGTCCAGCACGCGAGTGCCATCGGCACGAACCAGGTGGTCACCGTCAGCGGCGGTATACACCACGTCCAGGGCACAGGCCTGCAGCAGTCGGGCCAGACCGGGTCGGTTGAACTCGGCGAAGTCGGCGAACGAACCGGAACCGACGACCGGGTGCCGCGCCAGCGCCTCGGTGTACTCGGTCACGCCCGTGCTCCGGCTCCGGCGCGCTGGTCGTGTGCCATCTTGGCTGTCACACTAGCGATCACATCCCGGGCAGTGTGCAGCGTCGAAGCCTCCTCGTCCGAGATCGTGATGCCGAACTCCCGTTCGAGTTCGATCACCAATTCCACCGATCGCACAGAGTCCAGGCCATAGTCCAGCAACGGGGTATCCAGGTCGATGTCGGCCACCTGCAGGCCCTGCGCGAACATCGCCCGAATGCGTTCACCTACGGCGTCGGATTCCTTCATTCAGCGTCTCCCTCTATCGCGCGGCGGGCCTTCGCCTCCGCGCACGATTTATCTGCCGATCGACGCCCCACCGGCCGCTCAGAGCCGTGTTTCCACAGTTCAGCACGGGGTTCTACACCCGCCGAGTCCGCGATCACTTGCCCTCCGAATAGCCACGCACGAGACCGTTCGAATTGGGCCGTCTCGCCACACATGTCAGGTGCCTAGGACACCACTACACGCCACCCCATCTGTACACCCGCACTATGCAGGCTGCAATCCGAAAGCTCGTGGCAGATAACAGTTTTCACCTCATAGCAATCTTTGAGCTAATTTTGCTGATATGTCTCCCAAGACAAATCGGAATGCCACAAACTCGTGGCTCGGACATACGCTGTCTCAGACATTTCGACGCGAGAGACATAGTGAGGGGATGTGGCGCCGGCCACAGAGGGCGCGCCGACAGATCAGAGCGTGGGAACTCCGCTGTTCACACCCGATTCACCGAACGGAAAGATGAAGATTAAAACCAACCTATCGGTATTTATTATTTGAATCACTCCTCGCGCGTTCCGATTACGAACACGAAGTCACGGACCAGAATTTCTACCCAGCACACGAAGGCCGGCCGATGAAACGAACCTCAGCTAACCTCCGGGACCTCCCAATGTATGTGATGACTTTCATCATTTACCGGTGGTATGCGAATTTGCTGTGACTGTCCACAATTGGGGTCGAGTACACCTCGGGCCGGATCACAGGCCGAACAGACGGGTCACCACCGGGAGTGAACCCTCGCAGGCGTCATCGATGCCCGAAACCGTGCGGCCTGGTGTCGGACGAGTCACGTTCGGGGCCATGCGCCCGTTGTAGCCCATCGAGCAGCAGACCGAGCACGAAACCGAATTCGTCACCGTAGTCCTGCACGCCGAGGTGGGCGCGGACATGCGTGGCCAAGTGGGGCAGGTCCGCGGCGGCAAGCGAATCGAGGAAGCCGGTCGCCAGGTCGTCGAGGCCGGCATCGCCGCCAGCCGACCGATAGCCGAGTTCCTGGATGGTGAACCCCACGATGTGCATCGTGATCGCGTGATAGCCGCGGTAGACCAGGCTCTCGTCGAGCCCGGCCCGGGTCAGCGTCGCCAGAATCGCCTCCATGAACCGCAACCGGGCCGGACCGGGCATCCGTTTGGTCCACTCGCCGGCCACCCAGGGGTGAGCGAGCAGCACGCGATGCGCTGACGCGGCGCTGTCACCGATCGCCCGACGCCAATCCTCGGTTGCGGCCGGCACATCGATCTCCTGCACCACCATGTCGACGATCCCCTCGACGAGGTCGTCCTTGTTGGCAACGTGGGTGTACAGCGACATCGTGCCGACACCCATGCGGTCGGCCAGCTTGCGCATGGAGAGCGCATCGACACCGAGTTCGTCGGCCAGAGCGACCGCTTCTGCGAGTACGCGCGACCGAATGAGGGTGCGCTTGGGAACAGACGGGCGAGGTGGCATACGAGTTCGTGGTGACGCAGGTCGATGGAGGGGTTGACGACAGTACCGGATGAGCTTATCGTACGTCGTACGGGCTGATCCGTACAGCGTACTAAAAACCGACAAAACGCCCACCGTTGCCGATCGCCACAGAACCCCATACCGGCGTCGTCTGCACCTATTCCGAGCGAGGTCACCATGAGCCCATCCGGCACCCCCGAGGCCCGACAGAACGCACGTCCTGCCCAGGACGTGACAGACGCGGAGCACACCACAGCGGCACCCACGACCATGAAGGCCGTGGCGCGGCATCGGTATGGCAACAGCGACGTCCTGGAGATCACCGACGTGCCGGTCCCGGCACCCGCGCCCGGCCACGTACTCGTCGCAGTCGAGTCGGCCGCGCTCAATCCCCTGGACTGGCATGCGATGACCGGCACACCGTGGCTGACTCGCCCGCAGGCGGGAATCCGCAAGCCCACGGTGCCGATCATCGGATCGGACTTCGCCGGTCGGGTCGTGACGGTCGGCGACGAAGCCTCCCCGTTTCGGCCCGGTGACGAAGTCTTCGGCTCGGCGTCACAGGCGTACGCCGAGTACGTGGTTGCACCGGTCGAGCACCTGGTCGCCAAGCCGACAACGATCGGCTTCGCCGAGGCCGCAGGCCTGAGCATCACCGGCGTGACTGCCCTCCAAGGACTGCGCGACAAGGGCGAGCTGCAGCCGGGGCAATCGGTGCTGGTCAATGGCGCCTCGGGCGGGGTCGGCACCGCTGCGGTCCAACTCGCGAAGTGGCTCGGCGCCGAAGTGACCGCTGTCTGCAGTTCCCGGAATATGGAGCTGGTCGGATCGCTGGGCGCCGACCACGTCGTCGACTACACCACCACCGACTTCACCGAAACCCAGAGACGCTACGACGTCGTGCTCGACAACCACGGCAATCGCGCACTCGCCGCATGCCGAGGAATTCTCACGCCAACCGGTAGCTATGTTCTGGTCAGCGGTTCGAAGAGCAACATCATCCTCGGGCCGGTCGCCCGCATGCTCCAGACGCTGCTCTACTTCGGTGTCACCCCCCAGCGGGGCCGGCCGTTCATGGCCAGCATGCGGCACGCGGACTTGACACTGTTGGCCGAACTGGTGGCGTCACATCACCTGCGCACGGTCATCGACACCGTCTACCCGGTCACCGACATTCGTGTCGCAATGGACCACCTGGCCACGGGGCACGCCCGCGGCAAGATCATTGTCGAACTCTGAGTCCCCGCCTCTCGACCCCGGCAGTCGACCAGAAACACGGCGACGCCCTTGGTGTTCGACAACACCAAGGGCGTCACGATGTGGTATGCCGTTCAGCCTCCGACCAGCTCCGCATTCTCGTTCTCGGACTTACCCGAGGCGACATCGGACTCCGCGGCCTCATCCGAGGCAACAGCCCGGTTCGGCAGCAGCACCGCCATGACGACCATGATCAGCGCCACAGCCGCGGTGACGAGGAAAGCCAGCCGCAAGCCGTCGAGTTGCGCACCGACGATATCGCCACCGTCGGCAGCGATCGAGCTGCTGCGAGCCGACATCACCGTAATCACCAGGGCCGTGCCGAATGCCGCAGCAACCTGCTGCAGGGTGCTCAGCATCGAGCTACCGTGCGAGTACAAGTGTGGCGGCAGCGAGCCGAGGCCGAGGGTGAACACCGGAGTGAAGGCTGCAGCCAACGACAGCATCAGAAGAATGTGCAGCGCGAGCAACTGCCAATAGGGCATGGACATCGAGATCTGAGTGAACCCGGCCAGCGACACCGTGATCCCTATGGTTCCCGGAATCACCAACACGCGTGCACCGAACCGGTCGAACAGGCGCCCCACAGTCGGTCCCAACAGTCCCATGGCCAAACCACCGGGCATAACCAGTAAACCGGTCTCCAATGGGCTCAGCCCACGCAGGTTCTGCAGGTACAGCGGCAGCAGCATCATCGACCCGAGCATCGCCATGAACGCAACGGACATCAGAAACAGCGCTTTGGCGTAGGCACTCGACCGCAGAACCTGAAGATTCAGCAACGGCGTACCCGTGCGCTGCAGACTCAACTGACGGAACACGAACACCGCGATCAGGGCCAAGCCCACAGCAACGATCAGCGCCGGTTTGGCAAAATTGCCGGACTCGAACCGACTGAGCCCGAACACCAGTCCACCGAACCCGAGCGCGGCCAGCGCCACACTCACGACGTCGATGTGGCCGGCTTGCGGTTCACCGATGTTCTCCAGCTGACGCAGGCCCAACCACGCGGTCACGCCCGCAATCGGCAGCACCAGCACGAACAGCCAACGCCACGAGCCGACCTGCAGCACCGCCCCGGAGACGACCGGCCCCATCGCGGGCGCCACCGAAATGGCCAGGGTGACATTGCCCATCACCCGGCCACGGTCGTGTTCGGGCACCACGGTCATCAGCGTGGTCATCAGCAGGGGCATCATCACCGCGGTACCACCGGCTTGGATGATCCGCCCCAGCAGCAGCACCACGAACGTCGGCGCCACGGCCGACAGCGCGGTGCCGGCCAGGAAAACCGCCATCGCCACGGTATATGCCTGTCGGGTGGTCACTCGCTGTAGAAACCAGCCGGTGGTCGGAATGACCGCCGCCATGGTCAACATGAACGCCGTCGATACCCACTGTGCGGCCCGCTCGGTGACGTCGAGATCCTCCATCAGCCGCGGGATCGCATTGATCATGATGGTCTCGTTCAAGATCACCACGAATGTCGCTAGCACCAGGACCCGAACGACGGTCGGTGTCCGCCCCTTGGAGCTCGGGGCGGATGGTTCGGCGGACATCGAATACCTCCAGAACGTGGGATGTTGACAGGGAAAGTGGCCCGTTGCCGAGTCACGGATCGCATCCCGGCACAGCCAGTCGCTGAGACGGAGTCGATCTCTCGAACTCATCGGGCGCGGGTGAGTATTCCGGTCGGCACCGACACGACCACCCGTTTTCCTTTTGACGACACTCGCACCCTCGTTAGAAATCGCTGGTCAGCAGCCAACTTCACACGTTGATAGGGCTGAATAGTGAGCCTGGTCACCATTCTCGAAGCACCCGAGAGCATCTCGGGTGACATCACAGCGTCTCACAGATCAGCGGAGCTCGAGGGTCCCAGCACCGAATTGCCCACTGTTGCGCGTATCACGGGAGAAGCCATCGACTGCACCGAATCCGGAACGACCGCCGGTGCGGAGCGCATCCAGCGCCCTTCACGTCGAGGTGACTTCTATGCCGTGTCGAATGCGTTCAGTCCCCGATCGCTTCGGTGTTCCTGTTCTCCGACCCCTCGACCTCGCCCGAGGTGACAGTCCGACTGGGCAGGACAGCCACAATGACCATGATCAGCGCCAGCACCGCGGTGACGAGGAAACTCAGCTGCATGCCGTCGAGTTGTGCACCGACCCGGTCGGCGCCGTCGGTCATGAGCGCATTTCTCCGAGCAGACATCACCGTCACCGCCAGGGCCGCCCCGAATGCCGCGGCCACCTGTTCCATGGTGCTCAGCATGGAGCTTCCGTGCGAGTACAAGCGTTGCGGCAGCGAGCCGCGGCAACAGGATCATCAACCCGAGCAACGCCATGAACGCGACCGACGCCACTGCCAACCCTTTGGCATAGACGCAGTCCGGTAACGCAATCGACAGCGCGGAGCTACCGACGAGGACGGCGGTCACCGACGAAACATGCAGTAGCGGTCGTCCGTCCGGGCCAGTTCGCCTTCATCTTCTGCGTTGTGATCGGCCGCACCGGGATCTCCGAAAACACCCAGCGATTCCGGCGTGAGCCTTCGGTGGCTCGGCGTCGGTGTCAGCGGCCTCCAGCGCGGCTGTCGCCTGGGCGAATCGCATATGCAGCTGCTCACGGACCTCGTCTGGGGTGTAGGCGCGTCGACGACGCTCGGCACGCACCACCACCGCCCCGGTGGCGACCACACCGGCCAGACCCGCCAAACCCACTGCTTTCCACCACCTCACACCCCATAGGCTACGACCATGACAGATACGGCCATCAGTCTCGACCGAGCAGTCGAGATCACCAGAACCGGTGACATCTGGCTGTTCCGTGGCCATTCGGCGGCCGACCGAGTGATCCGTGTGACGACCAACAGCCCGGTCAACCACGTCGGCATGTCCGTGGTGATCGATGATCTACCTGCCTTGATCTGGCATGCGGAACTCGGGCGATCCCTGCCCGACATGTGGACCGGAGCCACCCACCGCGGCGCCCAGCTCCACAACCTGCGCGACGCGGTTCTGGTGTGGGCGCATCGCTACGGTCAGCAAGCCTGGCTACGCCAACTCGACCCACCCGCCACCCGAGAGATGGAAGACAGCGCGCTGCGTACCATCGCCCGGCTCGACGGCACCCCCTTTCCCTCCACTGCTGCCCTGGCCGGGCGGTGGCTGCGCAGTCGCATGCGATTCCCGCGGCGCGCGTCGCAGCGCCGCAGGCCCAGGCAGATGGAGAACGCCTACTGCGCCGAAGTCGTTGCCGCGACATACCAGGCCATGGAACTGCTTCCTCGGCGTCGCCGGCCCGGATGGTACGACCCGGGAAGATTCTGGAGCGGAGACCGGCTGCGACTGTCGGAGACCTATGAGCTCAGCGGTGAGATTGCAATCCGAACACCAGAACACCCGAACTCCTGACCGGTACCGACCCCAGGTCCAGACCTGTCGAGCACACCCATTGGTAGCAGCGGATTCTCGGACAGCGCGGCGAAAAGGCATTGGAGAATCGCCGCACCCTCGAAGCTCATCGCGGCCGACATTCGACGCCTGAGCGAATACGCGCAAGGCACATCCGATTACGCGGCGCAAACCGACCTCATGCCCGACCTACTGGGCGAATTGCATGGGGCCTACGCCCGTGTCCCGGAGCGTCGCCGTGAGGCGTTGCTGGGCATGATCACCTGCTACAGCTCGGCGGTGTGGACGACCAAGCGGCTCGGTGGGCGTGGCCTGCCGCTGCTGGCGGCCCGGGCGGCTCGAGAATGCGCCGAGTTGCTGGAATCCCCGGCGTGGAAGGGCTTCACGACTTGGGTGAGGGGTGACGCGGCAGGCGGACTGTCGCGGCCGGAGCAGTATCGGCGCGCAATGCAGTGTGCTGACGACCTGACTATCGCACGTGGCGGTACGTGCGTGTCAGGCCGACTGAGACGCACGCGCGCTGTCAACTCGGCCACCAACCCAGTTCGAGCGCATGCTCGAGAAACACGACACCGTCGATCGTGTCGAGCTGCGCTGGGTCCAGCGGGAAATAGGCGAAGTCATGGGAGATGCGCGGGGCGGGCCTTGTGACTGCCTGGGCCAGACGGCGGGCGTCGACGAGGGAGTTGTCCCATGGGAGCGTGGCCAGGATGCCCTCGACTGTGTCCTGAGGCGGAGTGTTGTCACCGACAGCACCGAAAGCCGAGGCCAGGTAGGCGTACCGGTCGCCCAGGTGTGCCGCGGTGATTGCTCCTGCGCTCCACATTTCCACCTGTCGGTCGCCGAGCGACAGGAAGCTTTTGTTCCGCTGGAGGTGGAGGTTGTGGGCGAAGACCAGGGCTGGGCCGTGCTCGGCGGCAGCACGAAGGTTGGCGGCCATCATCGCGTCTCGCAGGGCCGACAGCCGGGATATCCGGGCCGGCGACGTGTCGGCCATCCAGCGGTGGTAGCGGAGCAGGCCGATGGCGGTGCGCCCGTACAGTTCGGCCCGCCACCTCTCCTCGGTGCTCAGGTGCGGCGCCTGTGTGTCGAGCAGCGCCACCAGGTCGTCGGCGATCACCCGTAGCCGTTGCGCGTCGACGGACTGGCCGATCGACTCGGACGGGTCCATGAACGCGTCCTCGTTCGACCACCGGTCGTCCCTGCCCAGCAAATCGTCGAGGGTTTCGCGGCCACAGGGCAGCGGGGCGTCGAGGAGGTCGTAGAGGGCGGTAAGCGCCTGGCGTGGGCTTGCCGCCCAGTACTCGAGGGGGCCGTCGAACCCGAAGAACCGCAGCTTCTCGTCGTGCTCCTCGTTGTACGCCCGCATCCAGCGCACGAGGTCGCGGTTGCCCGGTGCCGTGCCGAAGCTATGGCTGAAGCCGCGTTTCATGATGTCATCGAGCGTGCCCACGCCGGTGGTGATGTAGTCGTCCACCACGAGCCCCATCAAGCAATCGCTCTCGATGGCGAACGACCGGTAGCCCTCGTGCTCGACCAGATACCGGAAGATCTCGTTGCGCAACTCTCCCAGTTCTCCCACGAAGTGCCTGGCCTCGCCCAGGCCGAGGAGAACGGGTCGGGCTGGAAGCGACCGCAGGAATGTCGAGATGCTCGGCCCGTCGAGTTGCCGGGCCGTGTCCTGGATATTCATTCCTTATACGATATCGTTGAACCGACCGTGAAAAGTTTCTATGAAATTGCCGCGTTTATCGCGGAAAACCTTCAATCGGTGATGCATCCCATGAGGCCAGTCGACCTAGCGCGCGAGCACCGCCTGTCCACCCAGGCGATCAGAAACTACGAGGACGCCGGCATCCTGCCCCCCGCCGAACGCACCGTCCACGGCTACCGCATCTACACGCCGCTGCACGCGCAAGCCCTGCGCGCGTTCCTCGCCCTCGTGCCCGGGCACGGTCACCAGACCGCCACGTCGATCATGCGGGCGGTCAACCGAGGTGCGACCGAAGACGCGCTGCGGCTCATCGACAGCAGCCACGGCCACCTCCTCGATGACCGCCGCACCCTCGAGGCCGTCGACGCTGCGCTCCGCGATCTGGCGCCAGTACCGCAGCAAGGCGGAGACACGTTCATCGGCCCCCTGGCCAGACGGCTCGGCCTGCGCCCTGCCACCCTGCGCAAATGGGAGGGCGCCGGGCTGGTCCGGCCGCGCCGTGATCCGCAGACCGGATACCGGATCTACAGCGCAGCCGACGTGCGGGACATCCGGCTGGCCCACCAGCTCAGGCGAGGCGGCTACCTGCTGGAGCAGATCGCCCCGTTGATCGATCAGGTCCGCTCCGCCGGCGGCGTTGCCCCGCTGGAGTCGACCCTGCGCGACTGGCAGGCCCGCCTATCCGCTCGGGCCCGCGCCATGCTCGAGGGCGCCGCACACTTGGACGTCTACGTCCGTGCCTGCGAATCCTGATAGAACGAGTCACGGCCAACGGCGGCGCCGAAAGCGACCGCACACCTACAGCCTTACAGTCACAGGTGCCACGAAGCTGGGCTGCGTATACGGCACCCAACCCGAGCAGCCCTCCGATCGACATCGGCCGTCCCTCATTGGCCGACGCGACGAAAGGTAGAGCGGCGCTGGAAAGCCTGGTTCATTCGTTCCGCTACACAGTCGACAACTCCTGCCGGACTACGTAAGCACGTTGGATCGTGGCAGAAGCACGTCGAAAATCCAAGGCGTCTGTTCCGGGAAAGTACGGGAGCTGTCCAGCGCGGCTAGCCTGTACACATGGACCTCGGGGAAAGGCTCCAGAACCGCCGTAAGCGGCACGGACTCACCCAACGCGAGCTTGCGGAGTCTGCCGGTGTGTCCGTGTCTCTCATTCGCAAGATCGAGCAAGGCGAACGTGAAGACGCCCGGATAGCCACCCTGCGCCGACTTGCTGTTGGACTCGATTGCCCGCTGACAGCTCTACTCGGTCCAGCTCCCATCATTCCAGGCGATGGGAGCACTGGCGCCCTGTGGGTGCCCACCCGAGACGCGCTCGCACAACCTGCGGATGACGACGCGATGCCAGTACCTGGCCTGGAAGCGGCTTTGGCACATGCCACGCGGCTGTATCACGACAACGAGTACGGAGGGCTCGCCCAGGTTCTGCCGGGTTCGATTCAGGACGGCAATGCCGCCCCTCCCCTGCTACGCTCACGAGTACTGCAACTGACAGGGTCGGTGCTGGTGCAGACTCGCCAACTCGAACCCGCTCGACTGGCGCTGAATCGCTCGCTGACGGACGCGGAGTCCGCGGGTAATGCACTGGATGCGGCCTCTGCCGTCATCACACTGTGCTGGTTGTTGATCGTAGCAGCGGATGGCGCGAGACATCCTGAGCCGCATCATCACCAAGCGCCGGACACTCACACCGGAGATGCGAGAACTCGCTGAGGTAGTCCGGCTCGAGTACTGATGTGGCACTTCGCACCTTCGCCTCCGAAAGTGCCATAGTGGCAAGCCTATTGCTTGCGCAAGGCTTCTAACCGGTCCCGCAGCCGGGACACAGCCGAACCTCCGGTTCCTCGACGATGGGCGCCGACCGTCATCGACCGATGGGGCGTACCTATGTTGGATCGTGGCAAAAGCAGGTCGAACCTCGTCTCGGTCCTCGACACGAGCGGGGAGCTGGCTATCGGCACAGTCGTCACGGCCATTTCCGGCCGTAAGGTGTCCATATCGACCCCGTCGGTCGAGTGCCTGACTGCCGAGTTCGTCGCGATGGGTGCAGTGATCGACGAGTACCACGACTGACCCGGCACAACAGACGCCGTCGGCGCGGTGATCACAGCGATGAGTTTCGGCCGATATTCAAGTCTTCACCTACAAGACAGCCCACCGTGAGGAGTATCCGATGACAACCCCCGAGTACGCCAAGCCACCTGTGGTCGACCAATCGACGTGGCGCGCTGCGCTCGATGAACTGCGTGCGAGGGAAAAAGCCGCCACCCGTGAACTCGACGCCATCGCCGCGCAACGGCGTCGGCTTCCCATGGTAGAAATGCCCGACTATGTCCTGATCGGCGCGAACGGCCCCGTCCGACTGGCCGAGGTGTTCGACGGCCGATCCCAGCTGATCGTCTACAACCACATGTGGACAGACGGCGCGACCTGGCAGTGCGGCGGGTGCACCGGCTTCACGTCGCAGTTCACCCGATTGGACTTCCTCGACCTCTACGACGCGCGATTCGTCATCGTCACCAATGGACCGATCGACGAGGCTCTCGCCTACAAAGCCAGGGTCGGCAACGCGATGGACTGGTACTCGTCCTCGGAGAGCTCGTTCGCCGCCGACGTCGACGCGCCCCCAGGAGAAGGGTTCGCAGTGAACGTGTTCATGCGGCATGGGGACACCGTGTACCGCACCTGGCACACCAACGGTCGAGGCACCGAACAACTGAGCCACACGTTCCCGCTCATCGACCTGCTGCCCTGGGGTCGCCAAGAAGAGTGGCTGGACTCCCCCGAAGGGTGGCCCTCCCGGCCGACCTACTCGGGCTGGCTGGACTCGCCGGATATAGCAAAACTCTACGGCGACGATGCCCACTGACCACAAGTCCGTTGGCCAGCTCAAAGCTGTTCCGATTGATGGCGTCTACTGGTCGCAACCCGCATACAACCACCTCAGGCACGGTGACCGCGCCTGACTCGACAAATACTTTCAACGACACCGGGTTGCCGAATCGTCCGAGCGGATGCAGGAGGTGAGGCCAGTTCCGTCGATCGCCGCTCGGTTCAGGTCGCCTGTCACTGTCCCTTCGCTGTCCCCCGACCCGCTTGCACGGGGCAAACCCTGTGCTCTTTTCCTGCGCAGCAAGCCGACACACGAATACGCTGTGTTGCCGCGGCATCGAGACCGATCGACCGGTGCTCCTACGGCTCATCGCTCACGCGGCATCAGCTCCACCACCGAGCCGTCTACATCGGCGGCCAGGTAGGCGCCGCCGTAGTCGTCGGCCAAATACACCAGCACCGTAGGTTTGTCCTCGTTGAAGGTCCAGGCCGGATCGACGATGACGTAGCGGGAGGTCGGCTCAGGAATGCCGAGTTCGTCCTGAGCCGTCTGGAAGAGCGCCGGGAGAGCGCCCCACTCGACCGAGCGCAGGTTCACCGTCTCCGTCTCGGTGAGCTCGCCACCGGGACCCACATGGTGGGCTTTGCCTTCGCGGTAGGTGAATTCGTCGTACAGGGTTGGCTGGTCTTGCAGCGGCGCACCGGTGTCGACGAAGGTCGGGTAGAACGTCGTTTCTGTGAATCGCTCTCCGCCGGTGACCTGTTCGAGAGCGGTGATCGCGCGCAGGATTCCATCTGGGGTGAGCAGGTCACCGACCTGCGGTGCGCTCGGGGAGGTGGACTCGGAGGGCGGCTGGACGAAGAAGGTCGGTACGCTGGACGACTCACCCGATCCGGCGGACGCGCTCGTTCTGGCAGCTCGAGGCCACAGTGCAAACGCCGCGACCACCGTGGCGCAAACCACGACCACGAGAACCGCCACGATCCACAGCCGTCGCGGCGGACTGGTCGTCCCGGTGTGCGGATCAGCCACCGAATGCGCGGATGGTCCCGACCACAGCCGTCGCGGCGGACTGGTCGTCCCGGTGTGCGGATCGGACACCGAATGCGCGGATGGTCCCGACGGCATCATTGGAGCCGACAGGCTCGAAGGCACCGGCGGAACAACCCACGGCCCTGATGATCCGGCGAACGCCTGGGACAGCATCCGGTCCACATGCTCGGCCGATGGCCTACGGTCCGGATCGGGCACCAGCACAGCCCGCAAGACCGGTGCCAGCGGCCCCGCCTGCCGAGGCGCAGGCACGTCACCCGCCATGACGGCCGCCAGCGTAGCGACCGACGTTTCGCGGCGCAGCGGGTGATAGCCCTCCACCGCGGCATACAACAGCAGCCCCAACGACCACAGATCCGAGGCCGGATGGCCCTCCAGGCCGCCGAGCCGCTCCGGCGCGACATAGTCCAGCGAGCCGACAACACTGCCGCTGGAAGTGAGTCCTTCCAGCCCGTCGATCGCCGCGATCCCGAAATCGGTCAGTACCGGTGCACCATCCTCGCGCATGAGGACATTCGCCGGTTTGATGTCGCGGTGTAGTACGCCCGCCGCGTGTGTGGCACGCAGGCCTGCGAGAATCCCCTGGCCGATCCGCGCCGTCCACGCCGGAGCCATCGGTCCGGCCGCGAGGTGATCTGCGAGCGATCGACCCCGCACCAATTCCATGACGATCCAGGGATGGGTTTCCGCGGGCGAATCCACGATGTGATGGATTGCCACCACATTCGGGTGACCGATTCGGGCCAGTGCCCGAGCCTCCCGCAACACCCGCTCGCGCTGCACACTCGCCACCCCATTCGGCTCGGCCGCCCGTACCTCCTTCAGCGCCACCTCACGATGCAAGGCGACGTCGTACGCCCGCCATACCGTCCCCATGCCGCCACTACCGAGCGGATCGATCAACTCGAAACGCCCGTCAACCATCGTCCTCCCGGAATTCACCGCGCAAGCCTATGGTTTGCGCGGTGCCCGCGCGAGAGCCGACCCCAGCGTCGGGGCGGTTCACGCGGAACCGTTCGGCACGGCGTTCGAGGCGCGCGGCTGCGGGCCGGATAGGTTCAGGTCAGGGACCGGCAACCCACTCGCCGTTGCCGCTCGAGCCCGAGCACATCACTGACCTTCCATCGGAGGTCCGCGCGAGTTTTCCTAGGTATTCGGCCGAATCGCACGATTCACCGACCTCGTGGGTTTCGGGGACGATGGGCGCGGAGTGGACCCATCGGAATTGACCATTGCCCATGAAGATACACACCAACCACGTTCCATCCGCGGCCGTACCGAAGCGGCCAGATCGGGATTCATCGCAGAATGCCCCGGCTACCGGTGTGGTCGCCGGTGGCGTACTCGGGGCCGTGGTCTTCGTCGGCATCGGGACGACCGGCGGGGCAGGTTCGGGCATTGTCGTGCGGATCTCGGACGACGGTTGCGGTGCCACGGTCGATGGTTTCGCTACGGCGGGAGGAACTTTGACGCTGAGCACAGACGTGCTGAACGGCGCGGTCGCCAGGTGGAGCTTGGCGATATGCACTCCTTCGGGAAGTTGGAACAGTACGAATCCCGATCGAGTGTCGCCGGGCGCGAGTGTGCCACTTCGAAACGGATCGCGCTCGGTGTCGTCGAGCAGCCCCACGTCGTATTGCTCGCCGTTGTCGCCGACCGCGGTAAAGAACATCGGATTCACCTTCGCACCGGCGCTGCCGATATTCTGAACCCGCACTCGGACGGCTTCGAAGTGTTTACCGGGGTCGGGTTTGCTGAATCTATCTGCCACGGGTTCTGTTTCGAGGTCGATGGCCGTCAGCTCCAGCCCGTTCCCCTGGGCCGTCGTGGTCAGCGCCTCCTCGGGGGCCGATTGCGTAGTCGTCGTGCCGATCGGTGACTGCGCCCGATCCTCGTTGTCGTCCTTGTCTGTCCACAGGCCGGTGGCTACCGCGGCAACCAGAACCAGGGTGGCGGCACCGAAGACCGCGAAGGCCACGCGACCGTTGCCGACGGTCGTCACCGCCGCGTCGCGTCTCGTGCGATAGCAGTCAGCGACCAGTCGGCGATCGCCGTCAGCGCGACTCCCGAAATAGCGGTGAGGAACAGACCTATGCCGAGACTGATGGCACTCCCCAACGGACCGCTGTCACGAATGCCCTTCATCACCCGGACCAGGTCGTACGTCCCGACACGGAAGATGCCGAGCCCAAACAGCACCGTCATCCATGCCGCTGGCAGCTTCCCTGCTCGCCAAAAGGCGTGCGCGATCGTGGAGACACCAGCCAATGTCGCCATGACGACAGTGACCTTCCCGTCCGCGTCGATACCATTGGCGGTGAACCCGAACACGCTGATCCATGGTAAAACGCCGCGATCGCCGCGACAATGACGAACACCATCGGGAGCCAAGCCCACACCAGCCGCTTATCGACGACGATGACACCCGAATTCCGCGATGGCCGTGGATCGATCGCCGGTCGCGATCCATGAAATCCCCCTCCTGAGCGAACAAGACGAGCGCGTGAAGCGTATGCCGAATAGTCGAAAACCCAACTGCGGCAGCTGATCAGGCGCTGAACCCGCTGATCCAGCTGCGCCGGAAGACTGTGTCGACCTGGCCAGGACGTCGACCCTCTCGGCAGGCCAGGAACCCGGTCACCCCGCATTTGTCAGCCCACGTCTACCGTACGTACGATCCGGAAGACTGCACGGGTCTCCGGCCCGACCACGCGCCCCCCTTGAATTGTCCGAACGTGTTGCCCCGGAGGCTATTCACTGCCAGGGCAGCGGGCAAGCGAGGACGCGCGGGCGGGCGGGCGGGCGGGTGGGAGGGAGATGCGGCCGTCGCCGACGCAGACCGTGGCGCCGGCGAGCCCAGATGTGTTTTCTGAGAAGTGAGTGGGAGCGATGGCGTCAGTAGAACAGCAGGTGCGCGGCGCGGACAGAGTGATATGTCAGAATCTGGACAGCCTTGCGGACGAGCGAGGATTCCTGTCACAGAACTTGCTCGCGCAGCTACGAAATCTCGTCGAGGGCCTCACTGTCTGGGCGCACGTCAACGATCCTTCGACTGAATTTCACTACGCCAAGGTGGGACCGGCGTTGGATACGGTCAGGGCGACCGCCAAGTGGCGGCCCCTGAGCCGGTTTCACAATCTACTCCAAACGAGCGCTTCACACTACACGCTGGACCGTGACCCATCGGAACGTCTGATGCTGAAGTACTATGAGTACTTGCTTCGAACTCGCGAGATCGCGAGAAAGCAATTGGGCATCACACTTCTCGGCAGCCTGGAGAAGTTCCCGGTCGACCTCGACCCGTCCCTTCGCGAGTACCACGAAAAGATCGCGGTACGCATCAAAGTACTGCGAATGATGCCGTCGTCGAACCAGCGCCGCGAGCGTTACTACATCCACAGTTCGCGGCCATTCTTCGTTGGCGGCCATATCTACTACGAGGTCACCTTTCACCTCGCTCACAATCGGACTAGTAAGTTCGATCGCATCATCGGATTCACCGACATCGACGTCACCGACAAGTACGCTGCCTACCTGGAGCTGGCGAGCGATTCGATCACCGTGCTCGGCCACATGATGCCGATCGTCGTCATCCGTTCGTGGGATGTGTCGATCCGCCCCTGCGAGTTCGATCACTTTGCGAGCATCCTCGGTCGGACGATTCACGTCCTGTCAAGCCACACCGAGTACCGCAACCTGATGCAGTACCTCACGGTCACCCACTCCAATCTTCTCGATCTCGTAGACATGACCGAGGCGCGCTACGTCCAAATCCGCACCTGGGTTCTCGATGACTCCCGACGAACTGCGCTGATCTTCCCCGCGCTCGACCAGGCCCGTGCGCTGATCCGCCAGAATCGGCCGGGTTCGCGTCTACTGCGGTATCTGATGCTTCGGATGAACAACCAAATCATCAAAGCGCAACTCGGCGAGACTGCGTGCGCAGCACTGTCAGACCTTTGGTTGTCGCCAGGGTGTCGGCCGTTCGACACGATGCCGTACTGCACTTCGCCGCGTCGGCACAACCCCTCCTTTGCCGACCTCGCGGAAAGTTTGAACGCGACGAGCCGACAGCACGAGTTGCTGGCGCGCCGCGTCAGGAACAACGTCGAGAAGCACGGTGCCATCTACACACCGGTCTCAGAACTCGAAGACTTGGGTGACGTCGACGAACTGATCAACCGCTACAATCGTGAACTCCCGCCTACCACTCGACACGCACCCCGGAAGCTGGCACACGCGAACGGGCATGTGTTCATCGTCGGATACGAGGACGACACTGTCACGATCATCCAAAATCTACAAAGAATTGCTTCTAGAGGCGTCGATGAACACCGCAAAGACGTGCAGCTGTGGATCGAAGCGCACCCCAATGCCATCGACGACCAGCTGAAGGCCGACGCGTTGAAAGCGCTTTTCGAACACTCAAAGATCGCGCTCATCTATGGCGCGGCCGGCACAGGGAAGTCGACGATGGTGAAGAACATCGCCAGCTACTTCGCCGACAAGTCCAAACTCTACCTCGCACACACGAACCCGGCCGTCGACAACCTGAAGCATCTGGTAGGGGCACCGAACACGGAGTTCAGCACGATCAGCAAGCACGTGTACAGCAGCTCAACGTTCGACAAACGGTACGACGTCCTCGTAATTGATGAATGCAGCATCGTGAGCAACGCTAGTCTGCTCAAAGTACTCGAGAACACCTCCTTCGACCTACTCGTGCTCGTGGGCGACGTATACCAGATCGAGTCGATCGAGTTCGGTAACTGGTTCAATATCATCCGTTCATATATCCCGGAACAATCGGTCTTCGAGCTGACCAAGCCCTTCAGGACGACCGACGAGGAATTGCTCACCTTGTGGAGCAGGGTACGAAGTCTGGATGACCGCATCGAGGAGTCACTATCCAAGAACGGCTACTCGAAGGTGCTGGGCGGCTCGCTCTTCCAACACCACGGTGCCGACGAGATCGTGCTCTGCTTGAACTACGACGGACTTTACGGCATCAACAATGTGAATCGCTTCCTACAGGCGAACAACCCCAATCCCGCTGTGACCTGGAGCGAGCGCACCTACAAGGTCGGTGACCCCGTGCTCTTCAACGAAACCGACCGGTTTCGGCCAGTGATCTTCAACAACTTGAAAGGCGAGATCGTAAAGATCGATCACGTGCGCGGCCGCATCACATTCGACGTGAGGCTCGAACTAGACATTACGGCAGACCAGGTGCACCACACTGATCTGCGCTGGATCGAGGGCTCGACCGTTCGATTCCACGTCTACGAGCGCGGGAACACCGATGATGACGACGACACAGTCCATACGATCGTACCCTTCCAGATCGCGTATGCCATCTCGATCCACAAGGCACAAGGTCTCGAGTACGACTCCGTCAAGGTTGTCATCACGGACGCCAACGAGGAGAGCATCTCCCACAACATCTTCTACACCGCGATCACCCGAGCCCGTAAGCGCCTCGAGGTGTTCTGGACACCGGAAACGCAGCAACGAATCTTGAGCGGCCTCACGATCCGTGAGAACACAAAAGACGAGCACCTGCTGAGGGTGCGCCGTGACGTGAGACCCGTGTCAGCGCGGCCGAGGCGCCAGAGAGCTCGTCAGCGGCCGTAGGCAATCGCGACTGAATCCTCGGCGGATTTGTCTACACCCAGACAGGAATCCGACTCGGCAGGAGAATTCGCACGCGTTGATCCGGGGACAGTACAAGAGTCCGACGCTACAGACTCGCGCCGAGCCAGTTCGCGAACCCCAGTGCGGGCAGTGAAGTCGCATCCGTACAAAGATGACTGCCGCCGATGTAGGCAGTCATGCCGGGGAGCCTTGCGAGCAGGTCGATGGTGCCGAGTGCCGATGCCATCAGGCGATCGGCGAGGTGGTGACCGAGGCACTGCTCAGGTCACAAACCTTCTTCCGTGCGTTGCTGGCCTCCGGGGCCGGAGGCTCTGCGTGCCGCCGCTGTCGGCGTAGCGTACGGCCGCATCCAACAGGGCTGATTCGGCATTGTGCCCGGCCAGGATGCCCACGCCGAAAGCCCGTCCGCTCGTCGGAACGACGAGTTGTGGGCACCCGGACAGGCCGGCGGGCGCAGTCAGCCGGAAGGTCGTCAGCCGGTAGGCCGCCAGTTCCGCGTCGTCGGCGTGCCGGGAGGGCGGCAGATGCGGCATGACCGGAAGCACGATTACCGATCCGTCCTCGACGATGCTGTTCATACGTTCGCGGTAGACCTCCCGGGTCCGCTCTTCGGCCCGCTGTTGATCGGCGGGCATATCGCTGACCTTTTCGGCGTGCCGCAGCCGTCCGGCGATGAGGGGGTGGAATGCGTCCCTGTGCTCGCGTACCCATGCACCGTGGGTCTGCCAGATCTCTCTGTCCACCAGATTCGCGAACATCGAGGCCGACTCATCGGAGACGAAGTCCGCGAAGGCGAAGGAGGTGTCGACAGCGCAGCCGAGCACCTCGGACAAGGTTTCCACTGTCGACCGGATGGCTCGCGCCGCCTCCTCGCAGGCGAGGCTCACGCAGTCTCGGGGAAAGCGGATACGCGAGATCTCTCGCCGAGGCCGGTCGGTCCCGTCGCCGCAGGCGATGGCGAAGCTCTGGGCGAGCAGTGCCGGGTCGATACACATCAAGCCCACTGTGTCGAACGACGGGGCCAGCGGGAGCACTCCGGTGGTGTCCAGTACCCCATGCGTGGGACGCAGGCCGAACAATCCACAGCCTGCCGACGGGACGCGTATCGATCCCGCGGTATCCGTGCCCAGACCGATGTCGACCGCTCGGCCGGCCACGGCTGATGCGGGACCCGAGGACGATCCCCCGGCGAAACGGTCCGGGTAACGGGGATTCAGCGGAGCTATACCCTCCCCGGTATTGCCTTCCAGCGAGTAGGCCAGTTCATCGAGTTTGCCCACACCGGCGATCGCCGCGCCCGCGTCGAGAAGGCGCTCGAGTACCGGGGCTGTCGTCTCACTGGGTGGATGAGTCGCTCGCCACGCGGCGAGGCCGTAGGAAGATCTGTGCCCAGCGAGCGCGATCATGTCCTTCACCGCGACCGAGTGACCGCTGAGCCCGCCCGCACATCGCGCAGGCCGAGGTGCCGAGGTGGGCACCCAGCAATGGAGGTCTTCTTCGGCTTCTGTCATGATCGTCCACTCCTTCTCCTGGAAGGCGTACGAAGGTGATGGGGTAGTCGAGTCGGGTTCGCAAAGCCATCCTGTACATCGCTCACCACGGCTGATTCCCCCTCGAGATTCTCCGAAACTGATGAAGTCGATACCAGCAGCGCGGCTATCGGCATCGCGGCCCGCAACCGCTGCTCCTGCTGGTCGATGACTGTCCGGACGAACGAACACATCGGATCCCGAGAAAGGCATGGAGCGTATGACAGAAGGTGCCACGCTGGTGGTGTCGGTGAACGTTCGCCCTGGCCTGACCGAGGAGTATCGGCGTTGGCAGGACAGGGTGATCGCTGCGGCGACCGACTTCACCGGCTGTGAGGCGACGCAAGTCCATCCGCCCGAATCGGGCGAGGGCGAGCAATGGGTGATCGCCTTCCGATTCTCGCAGCCCGAACAGCTCACGGCCTGGCTTCACTCGGATGTGCGGAGGTCCTTGCTCGAGGAGGGGGATGCCCTGATCGTCGACCAACGCATCCAGGACGTCCTGCTCGGCGGTGCGCCCGCCCATCGAAGGCCCGTTACCGCGATCATCTCGCACGAAGTGCTGCCGGGCCGTGAGCGAGACTACGAGCATTGGCGGGACGAGGTCCTCGAGGCAGCGAGGACCTTCCCTGGTTTCACGGGTTCGGAGGTCTTCGAGCCCGTGGCGGGCATCCAGGAACGTTGGGTCACGCTCATCCGTTTCGACACCCGTGGAGATCTCGACAATTGGCTGAAATCCGACGTCTACACCGAACAGCTCGAGGTAGGACGCCAGAATTTCGCCATCTATCAGGTGCGCAAAGTCGCATCCGGCTTCAGCGGCTGGTTCCGATTCGACAAGGGGGACAAAGGGATGGCCCCGGACGTTCCCCCCAACTGGAAGCAGGCCTTTGCGGTACTCCTCGCGCTCTATCCGATAGTGGTGTTCTTGTCGTACGGCGGGTCCGCACTCGGCGATATCGGGACACCTGTGTTCGTGCAGTTGTTCGTCGAGTCCGCGCTGAGTGTCGCGGCTTTGACCTGGATCGCTATGCCGGTGGTCAACAGATTCTTGGCCTTTTGGCTCATCCCCAGTCGAGTGCGCACCACGACCCGGCAACTCGCCGGTGTCGGGATCGTCGTCCTGGGATGGGCCGTGTCTGTTTCGTTCTTCGGGTTCCTCGACCTCGTTCTTTCGTGACGGCTCAGCCTGCATACTAGTGAGGGTCACGGGTGAACGCCCACCAGCACGTGGTCGGGATCCTCCTCCGTATGGAGTCGAACCAGAAACCCGCCGGTGAACTTTCGGATGACCACCGAACGGGTCTGAATTTGTCGCGGATTCACCAACTATGTGGTGGCGCCCGTGCTCATCTCCGGGTCGATCTGGGTGAGCATCGAGCGCGCCCAGTCGGTGCCCTTGTGCCCGTCCGGCAGAGCCGCGTACCCATCTTCGGCTTCCCGGATCGCGTCCGCCATGTTGCCCATCGCCGCCAGCACAATGCCGCGCTCGAGGCCCCAGAACCCTGGGGTGTACCAGTAGCCGAACGAGGGAAGGTCGATGCCCTCCGTCGCGGCGGCTGCGGCGTCGGCGTGCTTCAGTGCCCGCGCGGCCCGGCGACGATCACCTTGCAGCGCGAGCAGCTCGGCCCGCTGGAAGCGGTCGTAGACACCGAGAATCGGGTGCGCCCGCGTGACGGCTATCGCCGACTCGGTCAGGTCGACCGCGCGCCGCAGATCGCCGTTGTGGCGAGCGGTGTCGGCGCGGAAGCTGCGCGCGTGCGCAAGCTGTGATGGGTCGTCACCGTCCTCGGCGAGCTTCACAGCATCCCCCAGGATCCGGTCCGCCAGGTGCCCCCGATTCGTGGTCTGTTCCAGCCAGCCACGGTAGCAGGCGACTTCGGATGCAAGACTGGCCGACGCTGAGCCGCCTGCACGGTGGCGTGCCAGGGTGCGCGCGGTGGTGTCCATGCCGCGGACCAGCTGCACGACGGACGCCGCCCCGGCGACGTCCTCGAGGTGCCGAGTGCGCTCGAGGACGACCGTGAGGTCCGCCAACCCCGCGCGGCCCGCGCTCGACGGGTGGCCCACGGTCGAGCCGAGCCGTTCCAGGTCGACAGCATCGAGTCCCAGCACGGGGTCGCACAGCACCGACCGATACGCCTCGAGCACCGTGGCTGTGACGGGTCGCTGTCCGGTCTCGACGAGCGATAGATAGCCGGGAGTGAAGGAAGTTCGGCCAGCCATCCGGCGTAACCTGATCCCCGCGACCATGCGCAGCTCCCGCAGCAGTTCGCCCGCCACTCCCGCATCGGTAGACACAAGCAAACAGTAAACCTGTTCAGCGAACGACGCTGGAGGAAAACACTTTCCCCAGCACCTGGCGTCGGGTCGAGTCCGGCGGGTGCTTACCAACTGTGTAGCCGGATGGGACAGACCATAACTTTCAGACGACCAACTGCACAGGACCACGCCCGACGATGTCCGCAGTTATGCTTCTCTGCAACATTTTTCGTGGTTTCAGAAGAGGGTGGCGTCCGCAGTTTTCCAGCCGAATCCATGCGCTCTATCCGGGCACGCACAGGGGCATGGTCAGTGGGGAACATCCGCTTCCCCCTCCGCCGCCCGTCTCCACTTCGCCGCCCACTCCGAGCGGCGGTGCTCGACCGGTAGCGCGTCCACTGCCGCTTCGACCTCATCCCGTGACCGGTCGACCCGCCCCAGGGTCCGCAGTACGCGGGCACGCTGGAGTCCGAAGAATCCAGGGGTGTACCAATATCCGGCGTCCGGAGCGCCTTCCGCCGCAGCCGAGTCTGCCGTCTTGTCGGCCATCACCAGTAGGCGCTGCGCTTCGCATGGCTCACCGTTCACCGCATGGACACGGGCGCGCTGGAAGCGCTCGTAAACACCGATCAGTGGATGGACTCCGGGCACCCGGAGGGCCGCGTCCGACAGAGCAGCGGACTCGGCCCAGTCTCCTCGTTCCAGATCCACGTACGCGGTGAACGACAAACCATGCACCAGGCGGTCAGGGTCGCCGGACTCGATAGCCAGATCCACCGCCTTGCGAAGACTCTTCCGACAGGCGGTGTCGGCACCGGTCGCGTGCTCCAGCCATCCTCGGTACTGGGCTATCTCCGAAGCGATTCCCGCCGCCCTACCGGCTACGCTCGACCGCGCGGAGTCAGCGAAGGACTCCGCCATCGTCGCTATGCCCTGCACCGCCGGGAGCACTGCCAGTGGGCTCGCCGGGCGATTTCACGCAGCGCTACCCCCGCCGCTTCTCGCGCGGCCCGAAGCATCGCCCCTGGTTCCATGTGCCCCAGCTCCCGACTGAAAACACCTGTCAACACCGTAAGCCAGTTCGGACTGGTTTCGCACACATAGCGTCTATTTCAGCCCGCCGCTGGGTAGACGCCGTGCCCTCACAGAGTCCCCGGTGGCGGGTGCCTACCAACTGTGTAGCCGGATGCACGGACCATATGGACTCAGCGATGAACACCGGGCGGTACCTCCAGCACAGCGACGGCACATGGTCGATGGTCGGCCTGGACGGGTGGCCGATCCGCGTAGACGAACTGGACGAATTCCACCCCGATGCCCTGTCGGCCATCGCGGCCGTGCCTCTACCAGTGATCGACATGGAACTGATCATCTTGTGGAACAGTACAATTCGATGACTAGTGGATGGATCATCCTCGGGTGGGTGGCCGTGATCGGCCTGCCCTTGGTGGTGCTGGTGACCGCGATCCTGTGGCCCGAGCACATCCCGAAAGACCGGTCCGTGGAGGGAATCCGGCAGCGGATCGAGGACGAGGACGGCGAGTAGTCGGCACCCACCGGCCCTATGGTGTTCGCTTGCGGTAGCGGTTGAGGACGAAGGTTTCGGCGAGATTCCCGCCCCGCAACGCACTGCTGAACTCGAATGCGATGGTTCCCGCATACTCGTCACGACGGCGAGGATCGCGCCGCTCTGGACCCACTGACCGAACGGGTCAGGATCTTTCGATTACAAGCTGATTGTTCGTCACACGACGATGGGACGAAATCTCCGCAACTTTCTTACGCCCCATTCCGAGTGACACAGCCCGGACTCCCATCGAACTGCAAGCTGCTACCATATTCCGGTAGGAAATTCAGAGCAAACCACCCGGCATTGGTGCATCGAAAAACACCTTGTCCAAAACCATGTCGTTTTCGTGCCTCGGGATCGAATCCAAGAAGCGAAACACAGCTTTGCTGCTGATAATTGCTCCCCCATCTGGACTCGAACCAGAAACCTGCCGATTAACAGTCGGCTGCTCTGCCAATTGAGCTATAGGGGAATATTGGCGGATCATCCCGACCGGGGATGACCTGACAACAACTTTAGCGCATGGCCGAGCGGAGCCCAAATCGCTTCGCTACCTGCTGAGTTGTACGAAATCGCGCGGGAGTTGGTAGTGGGTATCCGGATCGACAGCCTCGTGGGGCGTCGGGCAGGATAGGGGCGGCAAACGGGCGACTGGGAGGAGCACATCGAGATGCTGCGGTTGATCATCGGCGTAGCGGCGGGGTACGTGCTCGGCAGCAAGGCTGGGCGAGCTCGCTACGAGCAGATCAGCGCGGCGACTCGCGCGGTAGCCGCGAGCCCGGTGACCCGCAAGCTCGTCCTCGTCGGCAGGCAGAGACTATCGGACAGGCTCAGCACCCGCCCCGTACTGGAGCCGATGGAACCGCTCGACGAGCGGACCACCGTGCTGGTGCCGCACGATCAGCTGCGACGCTGAGCACACCACCTCATCGAGGTGCGAGCTGTCGCGCCCGGACCATCTGGACAGGGCGATATCGGACGTGGGCCAGTACTCCATCCCTCCGTGATCATGGTGTGAGTCGAGATCGGCACTGATAGCGACGGCGCCGGGCTCGACGCTGATTTGCTGGCATCGGCAAAATGACCATCGGATCCGCTGACAGGGCGTTCATGCTTTCGGCAGTTCGAAGCAGCGCCAGAGAGACGGGCTACCCGTATGGTTTCAGGTCGTCAGAGTAGGCGAGAATTGTGGCGGTCGTCGCACTCGCGTCGCCTGCTCGAAAGCGTACGGGTAGCCGATGAGCTTGGACTCCGCAAATGCTCCCGCGAAGAACGACAATCCGACAGGCAAGTCGTGCACATAGCCGGCAGGCACCGAAATGTGTGGGTATCCCGCTACCGCAGGGGCTGTGGAACACCCACCCGGCAGGACGTTGTCCCCGACCAGCGGGTCGATGACGTACGGCGGTGACCCTTCGGTCGGTGCGACGATCGCGTCCAGCCGGTGTTCGTGCAGCGCCTTGTCGATTCCGTCGGTACGGCCCCAAGTACGGTCAACATGGTGGTCACATCGGCCACGCAGCGGCCCATGGGCCCGGTGGTGTCCTGTGGAGCGGCCACCCCGATGACACCCGAGCGACTCAGCAACCCGACAATGGGTTTGATCCCGACGAGCGGACCGCGGACCCGGCCCTGCCGCCGCTCCGCATCGAACCCATCGGCAATTGCCTGCGCATCGGGGTTCACCTCGATCAACGACCTCAGCGTCGGACCGGAAGAGTCGATCTCCGACACCCGGCGCAGATAGCGCCCGGTCAAGGCGGCAGCGGTCCATGCGCCGTCCTCGAAAGCCCGTTGAAGCTGCAGTACCCGCAGCAGCAGATCAGCGGCTCAACCGCTGGAATCGCAGCACGGCCAAGGGCAGGAAGATCGCGGCCGCATCACCCCAGACGGGTTACTCGACGACATGGCGCACCCGCTGCAGCGAACCGTAAGCTACTGCGGCGCAGAAGAATCCGTACCATCATACCGGAACGCCCTGATCAGGTTCTGGCCCTGGTGGTCGAATGGCCATTGGGAGGCACACCCTAGGCCCCGGTGGCGAAATCGTCGTGGTTGCCCATTGCCTGGGTGAGAAGGCTCTTGCGGTATTGCTCGAGCGCCACGAGGTCGCCGAAAAGCGCGAAATAGGCATCCGACTGCTCGGTCGACGACACCCGTTGCAGTTTGGACTTGAGCTCGGCAATTTGCCGACCGACCCACGCTTCCTGAGTACGAGCCAGTACACCGGCGATGAATCGCGGAATATCGTCCGCTGATTTCACCGGCAGTGGCTCGGTGGCCAGTTCCGACAGCAGTGCGCGCACAGCAAGGTCATCGGTGCGGTCGGCAACGGCGTTGACCCACTCGGCGCCGCCGAGTCCAGCCGCCGCTCCGCCCGCTTCGGTGATCAGCGAACGGACGACGGCATATCCAGGGTGGGTGAAGGCCGCTACTTCGAGTGCGTCGAAACTTGCGCCGGCCATCGCCGGATACTGCAACGCAGCGGCCAATGCCTGCCGCTGTGGCAGCAACGTGGGATCGTTCGGATTGGGCCGAGCCGCAGGATGTTCGGCCAGAACCTCACGCGGAACAGGCGGGCGATCCTTGCCACCGCGTGCACTGCCGTTGCGGCGGCGCCTGGCCTCTTCACCGACTCGCCGCACGACCGTCTGAATGTCGTCCCAGCCCACCCAGCCGGCCAGTTTGGTGGCGTAGGCCTTGCGCAGCGCATTGTCCTTGATCTGCGCGACCACCGGCACCGCACGGCGCAAGGCCTCCACTTGACCTTCAGCACTGTCGAGGTCGTGATCGGCCAGCAGACCGCGAATCACGAACTCGTACAACGGTGTCCGGCGCGCAACCAGATCCCGGACCGCATTGTCACCGGAGTGCTGACGCAACTCGCAGGGGTCCTGCCCGTCCGGTGCGACGGCAATGTAGGTCTGGCCGGCCAGCTTCTGGTCTCCAGCAAAGGCTTTCAACGCTGCTGCCCGACCCGCGGCATCGCCGTCGAAGGTATAGATGATCTCGCCGCGCCAGAAGTTGTCGTCCATCATCAAGCGACGTAACAGCGCGAGGTGCTCGTCGCCGAAGGCAGTACCGCAGGAGGCGACGGCAGTGTGCACACCCGCCAAATGCATTGCCATCACATCGGTGTATCCCTCGACCACGACCGCCTGGTGCCCCTTCGCGATCGCCCGCTTGGCATGGTCGAGACCGAAAAGTACCTGAGATTTCTTGTACAGCACCGTTTCCGGGGTGTTGATGTACTTGGCGGGCAATGTGTCGTCATCGAACAGTCTGCGGGCGCCGAACCCGATGACATCGCCACCGAGATTGCGGATCGGCCACAACAACCGCCGATGGAATCGGTCGATCGGACCGCGCTGACCTTGCCGAGACAGACCGGCGGCCTCCAGCTCTTTGAACTCGAACCCCTTGCGCAAAAGATGCTTGGTCAGCGCGTCCCAGCCGGCCGGGGCATAGCCGCAGCCGAACTGCTGCGCGACCGCGGCGTCGAAATTACGGTCGATGAGGTACCGACGCGCGGTTTCGGCCTCCGGTTCGCGCAATTGGGCCATGTAGAACTCGTGGGCGGCTGCGTTCGCCGCGACCAGCCGGGTGCGAGTGCCACGATCACGCTGCACCGAGGTTCCGCCACCCTGGTAGTTGATCCGATAGCCGATGCGATCGGCCAACTGCTCGACCGCCTCGACGAATCCGAGATGTTCGATCTTCTGCAAGAACGCGAACACGTCGCCGCCCTCACCGCAGCCGAAGCAGTGGAACAGACCATGGTTGGGCCGCACATGGAACGACGGTGACTTCTCGTCGTGGAAGGGACACAACCCCTTCATGGAGTCCGCGCCAGCACGCTTCAACGCGACGTACTCACCCACCACGTCTTCGATCCGGACGCGTTCACGGATTGCCGCGATATCGCGATCAGGAAGTCGTCCGGCCACGGCTCAGAGTCTAGGGGAATGCGGCGGCGAGGTGCCCAGGCGGTTCGATACGCCGCGGCGCGACCTGGCCAAAGCCCTCCCCTACTCCGAAAACCTGTCCGAGGGGGCGGCCGAGGTAATGTGATCAGAACCACCGTGCCAGTAGGGTCGCCAGACCATCCTCGATGACGGGTGGACAGACTTCGTCGGCGGCGGCACGAACGACGTCCGGGGCTTGGCCCATGGCCACCCCGTGGGCGGCCCAAGCGAGCATTTCCAGATCGTTGACGCCATCGCCGACCGCAAGGGTTTCGCTTCGTGCGACACCGAGTTCGACCCGCAGCGTCTCCAACGCGGACGCCTTCGTCACACCGGCCGAGGTCGCGACCAGCCAGGGCCCGTCCAGGCTGATCGCGCACTGTATCCATGGCATCGGCGTGTCCGAGAGCGCGGCGGCCAGTTCGGTACCGGTTCGGCCCGGCCAATGCACGGTCAGCCGGGTGGTCGGAGTTGCTACCAGTCCCGGGAAATCGACCACGCGTACCTTGCTGCTGATCTCCGGGCACGTGTCGGTGTGTCGGGTGGTGCGGTCACCGACCCCGGCTTCCTCGGCAGTGAACACCGCGCCCGGGAGCAGCCGACGCAACACCACAACTGGTTCGGCCGGGTCGAACACGATTTGGTCGAGAACCTCGCCGGTGGCGCTGTCGATCCGGACCGCGCCATTCGAGCAGATCGACACACCGGTCGACAAACCGAGCTCGGTCAGAAACGGCAGCACCGACAGCACGGGCCGACCCGTCGACAAGACCACATGAGCACCAGAATGCGACACCGCCGCCACAGCTGCACTTACCCGAGGGCTGATCATGGTGTGCGCGAGACGAGGACTCACGCCCTCGACACAGATCGTGCCATCGATATCCAGAGCCACGAGACGAGGCCGCCAGCCTCCGGGAGAAGCCACATCTCGAGACTAGACAACAGACCCTCTGACCAACCACGAGCAGCGACGAAGCCTCAGAGGGATCTCGAGCTATTCGGTGTGCGGCCGTAACTCGACGCTCATTCGACGAACAGCGCCATGGACGCGGTGAACCCGTGGAGCGCGTTGCGGCCGGCGATAGGACCGATCTCCCCCGTGGCGAAGCACCCCGCGAGCGGAATGCCGCCGAGTAGATCCACGATCGTCGCGGCATCGTGATCGGCTACCCCGAACATCTTTCGACCGCGACCGGTGCAGGTGAACAGCAGCGCACCCGCCGGATCTCCGGACAACTCCGCGCTCGCCCGTGCCAGCGTCGCGCGCAGGTCCCTGTCCGCGCCGACGGCGTCTCGAACCTGGAACTGCACCGTGGTACCGACCTCGACGGCCTCACCGATCTCCACCGCACCGCTGGGCAAGTCGGCGCCGAGGACCCCACGGATCAGGAAGTCGCCCTGCCCCGGCGCCGCCAAATGCTCGTCGACCACGATCCCGATCTGCAGGCTGTGCATGAACAGGTCCTGTTCGTCCGGTGGCAGCACCTCGATGATCTCTCGTAGCCGTTGCACGGGCGGCCGGCCGCCGAGTTCGGTGATCAGCGAACCACGCGCACCGGTGACGATATACGGGTACCCGATCGGGCGACAGCCCTGCGAAACGACCGGCACGCTGAGCAGGCCGGGCAGCCGGACGCCGACCGCACCGGAGGTCACCACATCTGCATCGCGGAACAGTCGGCTACTGTCTGGCCCCGGCGCACCGCTCACCAGTCCGCCCATGGTGACTATCCCGGGCAGTTCGGTGTTCAAGTGCTGCAGCAGCACGTGTGCCGGGAACGAGTGGGCATCCGGAAGCAGCAGGTGCAGGTCACGCGTCTGCTTGTCGAAGCGGTACCCGGTGAGCAACCCGCCACTCGCCGTGCGCACAAAGTTCAGCCGGAACGTTTCAGCAGGCAGCCCGGATGCCAACCACACCGCCACCGCAGGCTCGTTTTCGATCTCCCGGCGGCCGGCGACCACCGCCTGCGCCACGCATCCCACCAGCGCAGGCGCCTGGATCGTGCGCTGGACGCCGGCGAGAACAGCCGACGCCTCGTCGCCGTGCGCCCGGGACACGAACAGCATCGCAAGCGACACTGCCTCACCGGCAAGCTGCTCACGCGCGCGCACCGCGGCCTGCTCACCCGCCCGCGACGCAGCGGGCGCGGTGGAGAGTCCAACCCCGATCCGCACCCTCTTATCCTAGCCAACCAGCGGATTCCGAGCTGTCGTTGCGGCACAGAGTATTTCACCGCACGTTCGGGGAGGCGCCGAGAATGCGATCTAGACGTCCAGTCGAGCGGCAACCGACTCCAGGCGACTTTCGGTGTAGGAAGCGATCTGGTCGATGATGACGCGCACCCGGTCGGTGTCGGTGGCGGCGGCGTTCCAGAACGGCAGCAACAGCGGGTCGAGGCCGTCCGGGGCAGTCGTCAGGAGATTCTGCGCCACCGCGAGGATGCGCTCACGCTGCACCGCCTGGCGCAGCCGATGCTGCTGATCGGACATCACATAGCGCAGCGCGACCGTTTTCAGCAACGCGACCTCGGCGGCAACCATCCGTGGTATTTCCAGGTCGGCGTGGTATCGCGACAGTGGTTGCAGCCCAGCAACCTGCCTGGTCGCCGCGATCGCGGCCGTGGCGAAGCGGCCGACCAGCTCGCTGGTGAGGCGCTTCAACGCAACCGAGGCAGTGAAGGAACCGTCGTAGGCGGCCGCAGCCGCGACCACCGGCAGTTCCGACAAACGCTGCGCAGCGGAAGTCAGCTCGTCGGCGGCGAGCGAATGCTGGAACTGGCCGAGAGTCGCCAGCGCGTCCTGTTCGACCGGGTCGGCCAGCGCACGTAGATCGATCCGGCCGGCGAGCACGCCGTCCTCGACATCGTGCACCGAATAGGCGACGTCATCTGACCAATCCATGATCTGGCATTCCAGGCTGCGCCGCCGGTCCGGAGCGCCGCTGCGTATCCAGTCCAGACGCTGCACGTCGACGCCGTAGGCACCGAACTTCGTGCCGGGCACCGTCCGGGTCCACGGGTATTTCAGTGTCGCGTCGAGCGCGGCGCGGGTGAGATTGAGGCCCGCGCTGGCGGAATCGGATTCGACGATCTTGGGTTCGAGTCGAGTCAAGATGCGCAAGTTCTGTGCGTTTCCCTCGAATCCGCCGTGGGCGTGAGCGAAGGTATCCAATGCGATCTCACCGTTGTGGCCATAAGGCGGGTGCCCGATGTCATGGGCGAGACCGGCCAGGTCGACCAGGTCGGGATCGCAACCGAGCCCGTCGGCGATACCGCGTCCGATTTGAGCGACCTCGAGCGAATGGGTGAGCCGTGTTCGGGGAGTATCCCCCTCGCGCGGACCCATCACCTGAGTCTTGTCCGCCAGTCGGCGCAGCGCAGCGGAATGCAGCACGCGGGCCCGGTCGCGGGCGAATTCGGTGCGATGCCCGGTCACGAACTCGCTTCCCAGGCCGCCGAGCCCTGCCGTCTTGGCGTGTTCGACGACAAGACGCTGCTGATCGTGGTCGGTGTAGCGGTCGCTCATCGAAACTCACTGTTGCGCGGTGTAGGTGAAGTCCGCTGAAAAGTGTGTGAGCTGGTACCACAGCAGAGCCGCGGTCTCCCTGGCGATGCCATGCATTTGTGACTCTCGGGTGTAGACCGCAGGGCCGGTCCGCGTCGGCGCCGTCCAGGCCGCGAGGCCCTCGTCACGGGCCATCGTGCGCGTGCGCAACGAGTGCCAGGGATCGCTGACCAATATTGCCGAGGACATCTCCCGTGCCCGCATGGCCATCGCCACTGCCTCGACGCTGAGCAACGTATTCGAACCGGTTTCGACGGCAAGAATCTTGTCGCCGGGCACGCCCCGTTCGCGCAGGTAGTTCTTGCCCGAGGCCGCTTCGGTGAACAGGTCACCGTCCTGCTTGCCGCCCACAGTGATCACCTGCGGCGCGACCCCCAACTGGAACAGCTCATAGGCTTGATCGAGTCGTGCCTCGAACACCGAGGACGGCGTGCCGGAGTACTGCGCGGCGCCGAGCACCACGATCGCGTCGGCCGGGGTGTAGTCGTCGATTCGTGCGACCTGCCAGACGCGAAATGCGGTTCCGCCGACCAGCAACACCCCCATCACCGTCGCGCCGATCACCAAGCGGTGTGCCCAACGAAGCGCTCTCGCACCGATTCCGTTCGCTCCGACGGGGTCGGCGCCCGATACGCTGCGCCTCCTTGACGTATCCACCCCCCAAGTCTGCCAGCAGCACAAGGATCCCCAGATCGACCACACGCCGCCGACCGCCGACGGACTAGATTCGTGCCATGTCACTGCTGCTGTGGAATCGACTCGCTCGGCTGCTCGTGCTCGGCGTGACGCTGAGCGGCCTGCTCGTGGGCGCTGCCTCGAGCGGCGCGGAACCACCGTCACGGATGGACACCCATGTCGAGGACTCGGCCCGAGCGCTCGCCGACGATCAGCTGCGCCAGGTTCGGACGGCGGTGGACCGACTCTATGCCGACCAACGAATTCGCCTGTGGGTGACCTACGTGCGCGACTTCGACGGGATTGCCCCGCAGGACTGGGCCGCTCGCACCGCCGCGCTGTCCGGATTCGGCGAGCGGGACCTGCTGCTGGCGGTCGCGACCGAAGACCGCGCCTATCGACTCGCCGGCACAGTGCCCAGCGGCATCAGCGATTCCGAGCTCGATGACATCGAGATCGACGCGATCGAGCCCGCCCTGCGCGACGGACGCTGGGCCGAGGCAGCGATCGCGGCCGCCGACGGCATGGATTCGGCTCTGCGCAACGGTGGGGTGAGCACGCGCGCCTTGCTGCTCATCGGACTGGCAGTAGTACTGACCACCGGTGGCCTGGTGTGGTTCGGACGCAAACGGCGCGGTGATCGCTTCGAAGCTGCACTCACAGCCGCCCGAGGTATCGATCCGCAGGATACGGCAGCGCTGGCGGCACTGCCGCTGGACACCCTGCATGCGCGCTCACGAGAGGCGCTGGTCGATATCGACAATGCGGTGCGTACCAGTGGCGAAGAACTCGACCTGGCCAGCGGTGAGTTCGGTGAAACCGCCACCGCGCCGTTCCGCACCGCGCTCGAACATGCGAAAGCTGCCGCTGCCAAGGCTTTCACGATCCGCCAGCGTCTCGACGACGCCATTCCGGAAACCCCGGAACAACAACGCGCACTGCTGGTCGAATTGATCGGCACGGTGGGGGCAGCGGACAAGGAACTCGATGCGCAGGTGGCCGAATTCGACGCCATGCGTGATCTCCTCTTCGATGCTGCCGCCAGGCTGGACGCACTCACCAGGGACAGCGTCGACGTCATCGCCCGGTTCCCGGGATCGGACGCCGAAATCGTGCGGCTGCGCGCCGCCTATCCGGCCAGCGTGCTCGCACCGATCGACGACAACGTGACCATGGCGCGCGAGCGAATAGCGTTCGCAGAGAAGAATATAGACTCCGGTCGGGCGGCGCTGAGGCGGCGTGTCGGTAGGCAGGGCGGCGCGGTCGCCGCGATCCGGGCTGCCGAATCCGCGATCGGTCAGGCACGCATCCTGCTCGACGCGGTCGACAACGCATCGACGGACATCCACCAGGCCCGTGACGGACTGGCCGGAGTACTGGAAGAGTTGCGCCGCGACATCGCCACCGCCACCGAGTTCACCGCCTACGGCGGCCCGGATTTGGAGGCCGCGCGCACCGCAGCGCAATCCGCACTGGCCGAGGCGACTTCTACTGCGGCCACCGACCCGCTGACCGCCTTCCACCACGCCGTGACCGCCGACACCGACCTCGATCGCGCCCTCGCCGACGCCACCGACCGCAAACGAGCCGTCGAGGACTTGCAGCGCCGACTCGACCGTGCGCTCGCCAACGCGCGAGCCCGGATCGGCGCGGCCTTGGACTACATTACTCCCCGTCGCGGCGGCGTCGATGCCGAAGCACGCACGCGACTGTCGGAAGCGCAGCGCAATCTCGACCAAGCGAATCAGCTGAGCTCCACCGAACCTGGGCAGGCGCTGCAGTACGCGCAGACAGCGGCCGTTCTGGGCGAGCGGGCGCTGCACATCGCGCAATCCAGCGTGCTGGCCTGGGAGAGCAGAACTCCATACCGGGGCACCGACACCGCAGCGGTGCTCGGCGGCATTCTCGTCGGAGGACTACTGCGCGGAGTCGCCGGCGGCGCCCGACATTCCGGCACGGGCTTACGTGCGGGTTCTTTCGGCGGCTCGACCGGGACACGACGAATCAACCGGGGCGGGAGGTTCTGACCGAGGTTCCTCGCACACGATCGAGACCACCGACCTAAGCTGACACCGTGAGTCAGGACAACCTGCGGGCGTCGGACGCCGATCGCGAGAAGATCATCGACCAGTTGCGCCAGGCGATCGCCGAAGGAAGGCTGTCGCTGCCCGAATTCGATGAGCGCCTGCGGCAGGTCTACGCTGCGAAAACCTATGGCGAGCTGACGCCTCTGCTGTCCGACCTTCCCGTCCCTCGCGATGCACGTCTTGCACGGACTGCACGCATTCCGCAATGGGTGACGGTCATGTGGATTCCGTGGGTATTCGTCAATTCCTTGTGCCTAGCGATCTACTTGGCCACCGGCGCGGGCTACTTCTGGCCGTTCTGGGTGGCCGTACCCTGGGGTTTCGCGTTGCTGATTCCGACCACCATCGGTATCGGCAACCACAAGCAAGGCGATCGACCCGCGATCGAAGGCGACGACGGACAGGCAACGGGTCGTATCGACAAAGATCGATAGCACGGCGATACCGACGCCCCCACTGCAGCAGATGACCTGTGCCCGTCTGTCACTACTGTGCACCCGCCCCGTCGACGGACCCGCCGGAACCGTTCGCCGCTGCGCTCCGGGTCTGTGCCTGTCGGCGCCGGGCATCCTCTCTGCGCCAAGCTTTCCGATCTCGGCGCGCGGGAGCGCCGAGCCGTCGAGTACCCCATGCCTTCGCCAGGCGTATCGAGGCGTTCTCGGGGCGCAGGTGTGGCCTGGCCCCGGCCTTCTTCAGCTCCGTGAGCAACTCCCGGCGGAAGTCGCCATAGCCCACTTCGGTGGAGTGGCGTACCGAGTCGATGAACTTGAAATGCGGGTGCGCCAGTTCATGGGCGATCGCCCGCCGCATGTCGGGCGGGCGGTGATAGCGGCCGGTGATCTCCAGACAGGCGAGCATTGCCTGGTAATCGGCGAGCGGCCATACGGAGCCGAGCGGCTGGAACAAACCGATGAAGTAGAGGTTGGGTACATCGGCATGGAACATACGCCGCCACAACGGTACTTTTTTCGCTTCCTCCCAGTCGATGAACGACGTATCGAAGAACGGGAAGGTGATCTTGTACCCGGTCGCCGCTATGACCGCATCGAACACCTCACTACTACCGTCCTCGAAATGAACACGATCACCGTCGAAACGCGAAACACCAACCCTGGGCACCACATCGCCATGACCGAGCGAGTAGATCAACTCGGAATTGATGGTGGGATGACACTGCAGAACACCGTGCTCGGGACGCTGTAGACCGAAATGCTCATAGCGTCCGATGGTCAAATGGACTACCGTTTCCATGACCGGCTGGCGCACCGAATACGGGAGCATACCGGCCGTCTTGTCCGATACCACGTCGTTGGGCCAGCCCACAATAAACTTGGGGACTATCCAGAGTCCATGGCGCATCGATATATCGCAGCGCTCGGCGACGCGCGAACATTCCACTGCCACATCGGCGCCCGAATTGCCGCCGCCGATGACCAGAACACGTTTACCGGTGAATGGCACATTGCTCTTGAATGCATGTGAGTGGATGAACTCGCCGTCGAACCGCCCCGGATACTCCGGCATACGCGGATTCCAGTGATGACCATTGGCAACCATCAGAACGTCGAAAACCTCGACCTGCTCGCCCCCCGGACCGCACGAACGAATGAGCCATGCACCATCTTCACGGCGGGTAGCGTGCAACACCTCGGTATGGAAACGAATCCTGGGGATCACATCGAAGTGTTGGGCATAGTCCTGAAAGTATTTCTTCAGCTGCGTATGGTGAGGGTAGTCCGGAGTATCCGGAGGCAAGGCGAAGTCTTCGTACTCCGAGTAGTATTTGGA
This sequence comes from Nocardia sp. CNY236, assembly GCF_000482385.1. Classification (GTDB taxonomy): domain Bacteria; phylum Actinomycetota; class Actinomycetes; order Mycobacteriales; family Mycobacteriaceae; genus Nocardia. The sequence continues at coordinate 123,933 of NZ_KI519395.1, read as the reverse complement.
ACTGATGGTGTGCGTGGTCCAGTAGATACTGGAATGCCCCGGATCCTCTCGGAAAACCCAGTTTCCGCCCACCTGATCGGACTTCTCGAAAACCACCAGATCCGCGCCCAAACCATGCGCGATACACTCCTTGGCGGCAGCAATACCCGATGGCCCCGCGCCGATCACCGCTATCCGAGTGCCAGCCGCCACAACACCACCTCCTGCCGACCCAGTGCCAGCGATACCCGCAACACTACGTGGTCGGGCAGCATCCGCAGGTCACATGACCATCGAATCGTTGATGTCGGGCGCTGCTACTGCTTTGCGGCGACCGCGTCGGCAGGTGCACCGGAACCGCTCGGCGCTGCACTGCGGGCCTCTGCTTGTCGGCGCTGGGCATTCTGTCTCTGTTTGGCGGCTTTCCGAAGGCGGCGCGGAGGGGCGCCGGTACGTCTGCTGGCCCACGCCTTGATCTGAACTATCGATGCGTTCTCGGGGCGCGCGTGCGGCTTGACCCCGGCCCTTTTCAGCTCGGTGAGCAACTCCCGGCGGAAGTCCGCATAGTCCACTTCGGTGGAGTGGCGTACCGAGTCGACGAACTCGAAGTGTGGGTGCGCCAGTTCGTGGGCGATCGCCCGCCGCATGTCGGTCGGGCGGTGATAGCGGCCGGTGATCTCCAGACAGGCGAGCATTGCCTGGTAATCGGCGAGCGGCCATATGGAGCCGCGCGGCTGGAACAGACCGATGAAGTAGAGATTCGGAACCTCGGCATGGAACATACGCCGCCACAACGGTACTTTTTTCGCTTCCTCCCAGTCGATGAAGGACTTGTCGAAGAAGGGAAAAGTAATTTTGTATCCAGTTGCCGCTATGACCGCATCGAACACCTCGCTACTACCGTCCTCGAAATGAACACGATCACCGTCGAAGCGCGAAACACCGACCCTGGGTACGATATCTCCGTGACCAAGTGAATAGATCAGCTCGGAATTGATGGTGAAATGACACTGCAGGAGACCGTGATCGGGATTCTGCAAACCATAGTGCTCGTAGCGCCCAACTATCAATCGCGTTGCCGCCTCCATGATCGACTGGCGCATGAAATGCGGAAGCATCCCGGAAACTTTTTCGTAGATCACGTCGATGGGCCAGCCCAGGAAGAATTTCGAGACGAACCATTGCCCACTGCGCATCGAGATGCAGCAACGCTCGGCGACGTGCGAACACTGCACTGCCACGTCGGCGCCGGAATTGCCGCCGCCGATGACCAGGACGCGCTTTCCGGTGAACGGCACATTGCTCTTGAATGCGTGTGAGTGGATGAACTCGCCGTCGAACCGCCCCGGATACTCGGGCGTATATGGATTCCAGTGATGACCATTGGCCACCATCAGAACGTCGAAAACCTCGATCTGCTCGCCCCCCGGACCGGACGAACGAATGAGCCATGCACCGTCTTCACGGCGCGTAGCGTGCAACACCTCGGTATGGAAACGAATCCTGGGGATCACATCGAAGTGTTCGGCATAGTCCTGAAAATATTTCTTCAGCTGCGTATGGTGCGGGTAGTCCGGAGTATCCGGAGGCAGCGCGAAGTCTTCGTACTCCGAGTAGTACTTCGAGCTGATGGTGTGCGTGGTCGAACAGATACTGGAATGCCCTGGATCCTCCCGGAAAACCCAGTTTCCACCGACCTGATCGGACTTCTCGAAAACCACCAGATCCGCGCCCAAACCATGCGCGATGCACTCCTTGGCAGCAGCGATACCGGATGGCCCGGCACCGATCACCGCGATCCGAGTCCCGACCACCCCACCACCTCCTACCAACCCCGGTACCAGCTACACCTGCAACAATACTTGGGTGGAGCAGCTCCCGCAGATCGAATAGCTCGGCGACTTCGTGGTCCCGCGACTCTCAGGCGCCGATCAAGTGCTGAGCCAGATAGCCTTCGACCTTGTCCAGGGCGATGCGCTCCTGGGCCATCGAATCACGCTCACGGATGGTCACCGCGTGGTCGTCGAGCGTGTCGAAATCGACTGTGACGCAGAACGGTGTACCGATCTCGTCCTGCCGGCGGTAGCGACGACCGATGGCTCCGGCATCATCGAACTCGACATTCCAGTTCTTACGCAGCCGCGCAGCGAGGTCTTTCGCCTTCGGCGTCAGATCGGCATTGCGCGACAAGGGCAACACCGCCGCCTTCACCGGAGCGAGTCGCCGATCCAGGCGCAGAACCGTGCGGGTGTCCACCCCGCCCTTGGCATTGGGTGCTTCGTCCTCGGCATAGGCATCGACCAAAAAAGCCATCAATGAGCGGGTGAGGCCCGCCGCCGGCTCGATGACATACGGCGTATAACGCTCGTTGGTGGTCTGGTCGAAGAAAGTCAATTCGGTGCCGGAATGCTCGGAGTGCGTCTTCAGATCGAAGTCGGTCCGGTTGGCGACACCTTCGAGTTCACCCCATTCACTGCCGGGGAAGCCGAAGCGGTACTCGATATCGGTCGTGCCGGCCGAATAGTGTGAGAGCTTGTCTTTCGGGTGCTCGAACAGTCGCAGGTTCTCCGCAGCGATACCGAGGTCGACGTACCACGACAGCCGATTCTCGATCCAATACTTGTGCCACTCGACGTCGTCACCCGGCTTGACGAAGAACTCCATCTCCATCTGTTCGAACTCCCGGGTACGGAAGATGAAATTTCCGGGTGTGATCTCGTTGCGAAAGCTCTTGCCGATCTGCGCGATGCCGAATGGCGGCTTCTTGCGCGCGGTGGTCATCACATTGGAGAAGTTGACGAAGATGCCCTGCGCCGTCTCCGGACGCAGGTAGTGCAGGCCTTCCTCGGATTCGATCGGACCGAGATAGGTCTTGAGCATCATGTTGAAGTCGCGCGGCTCGGTCCACTGGCCGACGGTGCCACAGTTCGGGCACGCGACCACATCCATGGCGACCGCGTCCGGGTCCTCGAGCTTGTTCTTGAGCGCGTACGCCTCTTGCAGGTGATCCTGCCGAAAACGGTGATGGCACTGCAGGCACTCGACCAACGGGTCGTTGAACACGCCGACATGGCCGGAGGCAACCCATACCTGCCGAGGCAGGATCACCGACGAGTCCAGGCCGACGACATCCTCACGACCGGTGACCACGGTGCGCCACCACTGCTTCTTGATGTTCTCCTTGAGTTCGACGCCCAGCGGACCATAGTCCCATGCCGACTTGGTGCCGCCGTAGATCTCACCGCACGGGTAGACCAGACCCCGACGCTTGGCGAGGTTGGCAACGGTGTCCACCTTCGACTTGGGTGCCACTCGAGAATTCTCCATCCACTGCGATTCGGATCGGTATCGGCCCGACCGAAGCATTCCCACTGGCCGGCCGGAACCATCGGGTCGGCTACAGCCTAACGACCCGGCCCAACCGCGCGTCCACCGCACAGCGCGCCGGACAGATGCCGCGGCCGCGGCGGGCCTGTTTGACATGCGCACCTGCGCATATGCAAACTGGTAATGCTTTCCATTAAGGAGATGGTGTGATGACCACCCAGGCCGCCGCCGAACAACCGCACAACCCGTATCGGTCGCCCGGACCAGCACCGGTTCCCGCACGAACCGTGCTGGAAGACGCCGGTGAGCTGCTGCGGGCGCTCGCAGCGCCGGTACGTATTGCTATCGTGCTGCAGCTACGCGAGTCGCCGCGCCTCGTGCACGAGTTGGTCGACGCCCTCGGTGTCACCCAGCCTCTGGTCAGCCAGCATTTGCGTATCCTCAAGGCCGCGGGCGTCGTTCACGGTGAGCGGTCGGGTCGCGAAGTGCTCTATGAACTCGTCGACGACCACCTCGCACATATCGTCGTCGACGCCGTCGCGCACGCCGAGGAAGGGTGATTCGTGCCAGACAATACGGCCGCTCCACAGAAACCGGTCGGTATCCGTAGCACCAGGCAGCGCAGTGCCATCACCGCGCTGCTCGGTGACATCGACGAGTTCCGATCTGCCCAGGAGCTACACGACGAACTGCGTAAGCGTGGCGAGGGCATCGGCCTGACCACGGTCTATCGGACCCTGCAGTCGTTGGCGGAGGCAGGAATGGTGGACGTCCTGCGTACCGATACCGGAGAGTCGCTGTACCGCCAGTGCTCCACCGGCCACCATCACCACCTGGTATGCCGCCAGTGTGGTCGAACCATCGAGGTCAAAGGCCCGACGGTCGAAGCCTGGGCCGAGGCGATCGCCGGCGAGCACGGATTCACCGAGATCAGCCACACCCTGGAAGTGTTCGGCACCTGCGCGGTCTGCAAGCCCTGCCCCCCGCAAAGCCCCTAGCGCGCATCGCACGCTGTTCAGCCCACCGGCAGTTGGCTCGGCGCCGGTGCGGCCGCCGTGCCGGTCTGCCGGCTGCGCAGCGCACCGATTCCCAGCAGCGCGAGCGCGACGACACACCAACTCGACAGGACGATGAGCGGGCCGGCAGCCGCGGCTCCGTCGAAGAACGCGACCGATCGCAGCAGCGAGGCCGCGGCGCCGGGCGGCAGCAACTGGCCGATCTCTCCCCAGGGCTGCGGCAGCAGCTCGGGCGCCGACGTCGCCGCGGACAGGGGATTGCCCAGCAACAGCATCGTGAGTGCTGCCAGACCGATACCCAGGCGACCGAACAGTGCGCCGAATCCGACAACCGAGCCCGCGACCGTGACCGAGACCAGCCCGGCAACCGAGGAGAGTACGAGATACGACCCGGGCACCACCGACAGCCAGCCTTGGATGATCGCCATACTCAGCAGGCCGCCCAGGACGCCGAAAACGAGCAGTCCGAGCGCTCTGCCGCTCACGGTGGGGATCACCAGCGCAACCAGCACACCCGCAGCGATGCCGGACATCACCAGCGGCAATGCCATGGCGCCGAACGCGATTCCGCGTGGATCGTCGGGATCGCCGGGCACGACGTCCTCCACACGGCCGGCGGGCGCACTGGACAGCTGTCGCTCGAGTTCGGTGAGCTGTTGCGCGACAGCAGGACTTGCGCCGGAAGCGACCAACACTCGTGGTGGTCCCCCGCCGGTGACGATCGCTCCGTAGACCTCTCGGTCGGCGATCGCGGCGCGGGCGGCAGGCTCGTCGGCCATGGTCGTGATCTCGAAGACCCCCGGACTGCGCTCGGCAAGCATGGCCGACACGGCCTCGCTGTGCGGACCGGTCGCCGCCAACGGTAGATCCCGCGGCGCGATATTCGCAGCCGGCCAGGCGAAGGCGATCAACATCAAGGCCTGCAACAGGGCGACGCCGAAGCCCACAGCGAGCGCCCGCCGCGCGGTATCCATAGCACCCTCCCATAAATCGAATGCTCGTTCTTTTTCGGTGATCTTCACCGTTGCACGCTCACTCGACATTGTCAAGAGCGGATATTCGTTTTATTTTGAGGGCATGCCTCGAGTCAGTGAAGAACACCTGGAACGCCGCAGACAGCAGATCCTGAACGCCGCGCAGCTCTGTTTCGCCCGGAAAGGTTTCCACGAAACGTCGATGCAAGACGTCTTCACCGAGTCGGGACTGTCCGCCGGCGCGGTCTACCGCTACTTCAAGAGCAAGGACCAACTGATCACCGCACTGGCCGCCCAGACGACCGTCCATCTGCGCGCGGTCATGGCCGAAGCGATCCAACACGAACCACTGCTCACGCCCGCTGAACTGATCACCGCCATCGCCGAGGAGATCGTGCGCCGCAGCGGCCCGGATGGACCGGTGCGGCTGGCGCCGCAGGCGTGGGCACTGGCCTTGGTCCATCCGGAGGCAGCCGAGATGGTCCGTGCGGCGACATTGGCCATGCGCGCACTGTGGGTCGCCTACGCCGAACGCATGCGCGACGAGGGCTGGCTACCCACCGACACCGACACCGACGCCGTCGCCAAAGCGATGATCGGGCTGCTGCCCGGCTTCATGCTCCAGCATCTGATCCTCGGCGACCTGGACCCGCAGACGCTGGCGCGTGGCGTGCGCACACTACTTCCCTACGGGCACCCCGTCGAGTCCCGGACCCACTGAGTCCGTCAGGGCAACAATCCCTGCCTCGCACGGCTCGCGTTGGACAGCACGAGCAGAAGCATCGTGGTCAACGCCTGGTCGTCCAAACCAGCGGCGGGAAAGGTATAGCGCAAGATGACGTCGGCGAGCTTGCCGTGGCCGATCACCGTGAGCGAACCGAACTGCAGTGCGTTGTTGCGCTCGGCGACCCGCCTGCGCAACCGCGGGTCGAGTAGCCGATCCCAGGCCAACACACAGGTCAGAGTCAGGACATCGAGACCGGGCGCAAGATTCACCGCACGCAACGAGCACAACGCACCCTCGTATTCGTATCCGAGCGACCCTTCGGGGTCGACCCGCACATCGATGCCGTAGCGGGACAAGCACGCTCCGGCGCGTGCCTGTAGTTCCTGGTCCGGGGTCACTGCTGCATCCATCTCGGCGTCCCCGCTCACTTGGTGCCGCCGAAGCGGCGATCACGGGAAGCGTACTGCAGACAGGCCGCCCAGAGGTCGCGTCGATCGAAATCGGGAAAAAGCGTTTCCTGATAAACATATTCGGCGTACGCGGACTGCCAGATGAGGAAGTTGGAGCTGCGGAACTCGCCCGATGGCCGCAAGAACAGGTCGACATCGGGCATGTCGGGCTCGTCCAGATACCGCGCCACGGTCGCCTCGGTGACTCGCTCCGGATCGATCTCGCCTACCGCCACCCGACGAGCGATCTCCCGTGCCGCATCGGCGATTTCGGCGCGGCCGCCGTAGTTCACGCACATGGTGAGGGTCATCACGGTGTTGTCGCGAGTGAGTGCCTCGGCGATCTCCAATTCCTTGATCACACTGCGCCACAGTCGTGGTCGGCGTCCGGCCCAGCGCACACGCACCCCCATCTCGTTCATTTCGTCGCGACGGCGGCGGATCACGTCGCGGTTGAAACCCATCAGGAAGCGCACTTCTTCCGGACTGCGCCGCCAGTTCTCGGTGGAGAACGCATAGGCCGACAGCCACTTCACCCCGATCTCGATACACCCCTCGACGGTGTCCATCAGGACCGCCTCGCCCCGCTCGTGTCCCGCAGTGCGCGGCAGTCCACGCTCCTGGGCCCAACGCCCGTTACCGTCCATGACCAGCGCCACATGGTTGGGCACCAGCTCCGGCAACAGATGCGGAGGCCGAGCTCCGGACGGATGCGGCGCGGGCGGGCGGACGGCGCGAGCGGCCTTCGGCCCGGTCGCGGCAGCGGAGTCTCGACGCAGGATCACGGCCTCCATCCTGCCTGATCGACGCCACCGCCTCCGCGCTACCTGGGCCGCTCACACGCACGGGATGTGCACGAATCACGACCGAGCCGTCTGTGCCGATGCCGTATCGCGTGCAGCAGCCGGTGCCACGGACCGCTCGATGAGTGGCAACGTTCGCAACTGACGCTCCAGGTGCCACTGCACGTGCGCCGCGACCAGCCCACTGGCCTGCCGGCGCGTCACGTCGGGTGTAGCTTCGACCAGCTCCCAATCCCCACGCCGCAAGGCGACCAACAGGTCGAGCACCCCTGTGGCCGGGGTGACCGCGCCTGGAGGGCGACAGTGCACGCAGACGGCGCCGCCGGCGGCGACGTGAAAGGCCCGATGCGGGCCCGGTGTCGCACAGGTGGCGCACTCGTCCAACGCGGGCGCCCAGCCGGCGAAACCCATGGCGCGCAACAGGAATGCATCCAGGATCAATTCGTGTGGACGCCGCTTGGCGGCGATCGCGCGCAGGGCGCTCGTGGTCAGTGCGTGTAGCCGTGGCGCAGGTGCCCGCTCCTCGCCCGCGAGGCGTTCGGCGGTCTCCAGGACGGCGCACGCGGTGGTGTAGCGCCCGTAGTCGTCGATGATGTCGCTGGCGAACGACTCCACCGTATGCACCTGGGTAATGGTGTCGAACGTGCGCCCGGGATACAGCTGTAGGTCGATGTAGGAAAACGGCTCCAGCCGAGCCCCGAACCTGGACTTGGTGCGCCGTACCCCTTTGGCGACTGCTCGGATCAAGCCGTACTGGCGGGTGAGCAGGGTGACGATGCGGTCCGCCTCTCCCAGCTTGTGCTGGCGCACCACAACCGCCTCGTCCCGATACACACGCACATCGCCATCCTATTTCGTCGCCGACTCGGTGGTGCGTAGGAGTCCGGAGACCACCAGCAACACCGACTGCACAGCGTGCGTACGGGCGACGTCCCGGTCGTCGGCATGCGCGACGATCAATGCCGCCTCGCTGATCACGCTGAGCAGCAACTGGGCCAATACCGGGACCGGCGCCTCCGCGATCAATCCGGCAGCCCTGGCGCGCTCGAGTTGGGTGGTGATCAGGCCCAGACCATGGGCCGCCTCGAGGTCGCGCCAGCCTTGCCAGCCGAGCACGACCAGAGCGTCGGTGAGCGCGATGCGCACCACGGCGGGCCGCTGGCAGATCTCCAGAAAGACGCCGATACCGGCCGTCATTCCAGCCAACACGTCGCCGGGGTCGGCCGCCGCAATGGCCTTTTCGGTCTCCGCTGTGATCTCGACTTCGATCTCTTCGAGGACCGCGAGAAAGAGGCCGTGCTTGTCGCCGTAGTGATAGTGCAACGCGCCCCGGGTGACCCCCGCCGCGGTGACCAACTCCTCGGCAGTGGTTCCCGCGAAGCCGCGCTCGGTGAACAGGCGCCGTCCAGCCTGTTCGAGCGCGGCCCTGGTTGCGCGCGAACGGTCTTCCTGGCTACGACGTGGCATGCAGCCGAGTGAACTCCAGTATCGATTCGGCGAGCAACTCGGGCTGGTCTTCCGCGATGAAGGTGTAGGAGTCGTCGATGAACCGCACCGTTGCCTCCGGCAGGTCGCGCGCCAATCGGTGGGCCAGCGATACCGGAAACAAGCGATCCTCGCGCGCCCAGATCAGCAGGACCGGAACGTCGACCTCGTCGAAATGCCGTGCAGCGGCCATCGTGTACCGGTGATGGACCGAGCGCAGGAAGCGACGCAGATCGTGTCGAACCGCCGCCGAGGCGCGGCTCGGTCGCAGATACGATTCGGCGATTTCCGGCGGGACCGGCCGCTTGGCGGCCCAGCCGAAGACCACTGGCAGGCGGTGCAGCGCCCGGATACGCAGCAGGTCGGTCAACAGCCGGATCGACCCAGGAATTCTCGCGATCTGCGGGAATGCCGCGAACGGTATCGGGAAGAACGCCTCGTAGCTGTCCACCGATGCGAGTACCACGCGGCCGATCCGCGAGCTGTTACGAGTCAGCACTATCTGAGCGAGGGCGCCACCGGTGTCGTTGGCCACCAGCGTGACATCGGTGAGGTCGAGCCGCTCGAGAAATGCGGCGATCAGATCGGCGAGACCGACCGGGGTCAGGTCGGCGCCGGGGACCGCGAGTTCGTGTGCGCCCAACGGCCAGTCCGGCGCGATACAGCGGTACCCCGCCGCAGCGATCGCAGGGACCACGTTGCGCCATAGGTCGGCGTTGACGAGCAGGCCGTGCACGAAAACGATCGGAGGGCCAGTCCCGGTCTCGTGGTAGCGGATGCAACCGCCGGGCACGTCCACCTCGTGGATGCGGCCGAGTGCGGTACTGGTTGCCATGGGAATCCTCCAATGGTCTCGGGTCCATCGATTTTTACATACATACGGTATGTATGTCTATATCGCTCGCAGCCCGATCCGCGTCACCGATCTGGACGCTCGACCAGAGCAAGAGGTACCGTGGTCCGAAAAACAAACGAGACGGAGCTCACATGACCGTGTCGGACCCGACCCGACTCCCGCCCGCGACAGGACAACTGGGACTGGCCGAGTTGGCATCGGCCATCGCGGACGGAACGACCAGCTCGACAGCGGCGGTCAGCAGCGCGCTCGACCGAATCGAGGCTTCACAGCCCACGCTCAACGCGTTCCGGGTCGTGCGTCGCGATCGGGCATTGGCCGAGGCCGCAGACGCCGACCGCCGGGTGGCTGCCGGGGAGCGACTGCCCTTGTTGGGCGTACCTATCGCCGTCAAGGACGACACCGACATCGCGGGCGAGCCCACCGCGTTCGGCTGCGGCGGTGACGTCGCGCCGAAAACCGAAGACGCCGAATCGGTTCGGCGGCTACGGGCAGCGGGCGCGGTGATCGTCGGCAAGACCAATACCTGCGAACTCGGGCAGTGGCCGTTCACCAGCGCCGCCTGGTTCGGGCACACGCGCAATCCCTGGGACCGCACCCGAACTCCTGGCGGGTCCTCCGGCGGCGCTTCGGCGGCCGTCGCAGCCGGATTGATTCCCGCAGCGTTGGGATCCGACGGCGCGGGCTCGATCCGCATTCCGGCCGCGTGGACGAACCTGGTCGGCATCAAGCCGCAACGCGGGCGGATCTCCACCTGGCCCGAGCCCGAGGCGTTCTACGGACTCACTGTGAACGGGCCGCTGGCGCACACCGTGGCCGACGCCGCGCTGCTCCTCGACTCGGCCACCGGCGCCCACGCCGGCGACCTACACACCCCACCGCGGATCGGCGCCACCGACGCCGTCGGTCGTGATCCCGGCCGATTGCGCATCGCGCTGTCGCTGCGCATCCCGTTCACCGCGACCAAGACCGCGCTCGACCCGCAGGTCGAACGGGCGGTGCGGCGAACCGCCGACACTTTGCGCGCACTCGGACACACCGTGACCGTCGCGGACCTGCACTACGGTATCGGGCTGGGCCTGTCGTTTCTCCCACGCTCGATGGCGGGCATCCGCCGGGCCCATATCCGGACCCCCGGTGTCGAGATCGATCCGCGGACCAAGACCAATACCCGAATCGGCCGGTTGCTGGAAGGACCGGCACTGTCTGCGGCCCGCCGACTGGAACCGGTACTGCACGCGCGTATCGGGCAGTTCTTCCGCGACTACGACGTGGTGCTGGCCCCGACCACTGCGACTGCGCCGCCGCGAGCCGACGCGCTCGACGGGATCGGCCTGACCGCGACCAACAACCTCATCACCGCGGTCTGTCCCTATACCTGGCCGTGGAACGTCCTGGGGTGGCCGAGCGTCAACGTCCCGGCCGGCTTCACCGACTCGGGTCTGCCAGTGGGTGCACAACTGATGGGAACAGCGAACACCGAACCCCGACTGATTTCCCTGGCAGCCCAGCTCGAGTCCGAACTACAGTGGCATCGTCACCGCCCTACCCCATGGTGGTGACGCCGATCGTTCACCGCCGAAACCTCGGCGGTGATCAGAACCCGAGTTTGCCGAGTTGCTTCGGATCGCGTTGCCAATCCTTGGCTACCTTGACATGGAGGTTCAGATAGATTCGGGTACCGAGGATGTGCTCGATGTGTCCGCGAGCTCTCGTGCCGACTTCCTTCAGTCGGGAACCACCCTTGCCGATGATGATGGCCTTCTGGCTGGGCCGTTCGACATAGAGCAAGGCGTGCACCTCGAGCATGTCTTCACGTTCGGCGTAGGGCAGCACCTCCTCGATGACGACGGCCAAGGAATGCGGCAGCTCATCGCGGACGCCCTCGAGCGCGGCCTCGCGAATCAGCTCGGCCATCAATGTCTCTTCCGGCTCGTCGGTGAGTTCACCGTCCGGATAGAAGGCCGGGCCCGGCGGCAGCTTCGAGGCGATGACGTCGGTCAGCACCCCGATCTGTTCACCCTCGAGTGCCGACACCGGAACCACATCGGCCTCTGGACCCAGCAACTGGGAGACCGCGAGCAGCTGTTCGGCGATCCGGTCGCGACCGACCTTGTCGATCTTGGTGACCACACCGAGCAGCGTGGTCTTCGGCGCCATCTGTTGGACCTGCTGCACGATCCAGCGATCGCCTGGACCGATCTTGTCGTCGGCCGGGATACACAGCGCGATCACGTCGACCTCGGAATAGGTGTCGCGCACGAGGTCGTTGAGGCGCTGACCGAGCAGCGTGCGCGGGCGGTGCAATCCGGGAGTATCGACCAGAATCAACTGGGCATGCTCGCGGTGCACGATACCGCGGATGGTATGCCGCGTGGTCTGCGGGCGCGAGGAGGTGATCGCAATCTTCGCGCCGACCAGTGCGTTCGTCAGAGTCGACTTACCGGTGTTCGGACGACCGACGAAACACACGAATCCCGAACGGAACTCGCCCGACTCCCCCGCTGGCGCCGCCTCACCCATGGTGTGCCTGGCCCGCATCGGCGGTGACGGCCACCGTGTCCGCGAAATCGTCGACGACTTCGAATACCGCACCCGCGCGGTCGGTGAAGATTATTCGTGCCCCCGCCGAGACCTCCCGCACCGCGGGGACACCGAAGTCGGACAATCGACCGCCGACCACCGCAGCCGCCTCGAATCCCTCGGCGCCGCTGGAAATCGCCGCGGCCACAGCGGCTTGCAGCGCAGTCAGCCGCAGGGCGGCCAAATGAACCTCACCTGCGGCATACGTGCGCCCATCGGTATCCCGAATCGCCGCTGCGCTCGGCCCTTCGGTGCGAGCGAGCGCACCTCGGGCCAAGACGACCAGCTTGGTGTCTTCCGCGTCCAGTTCGGTCATTCGGTGTCTCCGTCCTCGTCACGACCGGGCGGAATCTCTCGCTCCGATCCGTCGACTCTGCGTTTGCCATTGGGGGTGTCGCTACTGGATTTCCCGACATGGACCGTCTCATGCGTGGCTTGGACCACGACGGTGCTCACCCGCATCCGTCCGCGCGCGTCCGCGCCGCCCTCGCCGCGCAGCACCAGTCCGTGTACCTCGACCTTCGAGCCGGGCAACGGCACCCGGCCCAGCTCGTGCGCGAGCAGCCCGCCGACCGTGTCGACATCTTCCTCCTCGAATTCCAGCCCGTACAACTGCCCGAGGTCCGCCACCGACAGCCGGGCCGAGACGCGGAAGCGGCCGTCACCCAGATCTTCGACGGGCGGGGTCTCGTCGATGTCGTACTCGTCGGCGATCTCACCGACGATCTCCTCGAGCACGTCCTCGATGGTCACCAATCCCGCGATTCCGCCGTATTCGTCCACCAGCAACGCCATATGGTTGCGTTCGCGCTGCATCCCGTCGAGCAGGGTGTCCAACGGCTTCGAATCGGGGACGAACGTCGCCGGCCGCATGACCTCGCGCACCGGCACCATCCGGCTGTTGTCGGCACACAGCACGAGGTCTTTCAAGTAGACCACGCCACAGATGTCGTCGACGTTCTCGCCGATCACCGGGATGCGCGAATGCCCGGAGCGCACTGCGAGCGACATCGCCTGTGCTGCGGTCTTGTCCGCTTCGATCCACACCATCTCGGTACGCGGCACCATCACCGCCCGTGCCGGAGTGTCGCCGAGTTCGAAAACCGACTGGATCATTCGGCGCTCGTCGTCGGCCACCACACCGCGCTCACCGGCCATCTCGACCACTTCACGCAATTCGATCTCGGAAGCGAACGGTCCGTTGCGGAAACCTTTGCCTGGCGTAATCGCATTCCCGACCAAAATCAGCAGCCTGCTGAGTGGACCGAGCAGTGCCCCGATGACCTGTAACGGTAGCGCCGCCGCCAGTGCGATCGAGTACGCATGCTGGCGCCCCAATGTGCGCGGGCCCACGCCGATCACCACGTAGGACACCAGCACCATCACCAGGGCGGTGACCAGCAGCGCCCAATTCTGCGACCACAACCGCATCAGCGCCGCCGCCAGGAGCACCGTCGCCCCGATTTCGCACAGAATGCGCAGCAACACCACGAGATTGACGTAGCGCGCGCGGTCGGCCACTATCCGGGTCAGCCGAGGCGCACCCGGCCGATCGGCGCGCACCAAGTCCTCGACGCGCGCGGGTGAGATCGTGTTCAATGCGGAATCGACTCCAGCGAACACGCCACCCACCGAGATGAGCAGGACCGCGAGCAGAACGAGGATCACGGAATTCACGCGGGGCCCAGCGACTCTCCGGGTGAGATGAATCCTGTTTTGTCCAGCAGTCGCGCATCGCGTTCAGCGAGTTCGGCTCGCCGCTGCGCCACACGCAGGCTGTCGTACCACTGCTCGAGCAACCTGGCCTGCAACGCGAACATCTCCTTCTCCTCGTCCGGCTCGGCGTGATCGTAGCCGAGCAGGTGGAGCACACCGTGCACCGTGAGCAGCGCAAGTTCGTGATCCGGCGAGTGGCCGGCCTTGTGCGCCTGACCGGCGGCGAACTGTGGGCACAGCACGATGTCGCCCAACATGGACGGACCTGGTTCGGGACTGTCGGGCCGACCACCCGGTTCGAGTTCGTCCATCGGAAAGGACATGACATCGGTCGGGCCGGGCAGGTCCATCCACCGCATATGCAAGTCCGCCATGGTGTCGAGATCGACGAGCACCATCGACAGCTCCGCGGCGGGGTGCACGTCCATCTGGGCGATCACGAACCGCGCGATACTGACCAGCTCTTCTTCGGGCACGTCGATGCCCGACTCGTTGGCGATCTCGATACTCACCCCGATAGCGTACGATCCCGGCAATCGCACAGCCGGAGCGACGCCCACCCAGGCGAAGTACGCTACCGGCGCTCCGCGCGGCTGGCGGCTCTGCGCTGGGCACGATTTCCGCCGTAGTGCGCGGCAACCTGCGGCCGCGACTCGGCCTCGAACCGATCGTAGGCTTCGACGATGTCCGAGACCAGGCGGTGGCGAACCACGTCGCTGCTGGTGAGCTCGACGAAGTGAATATCCTCTATTTCGGTGAGGATCTCGCTGGCGGCACGCAGACCCGACCGCGCACCTGTCGGAAGATCGACCTGTGTCACATCGCCGGTCACGACGATCCGCGAGCCGAACCCGAGCCGAGTGAGGAACATCTTCATTTGCTCGGCCGTGGTGTTCTGCGCTTCGTCCAGGATGATGAACGAGTCGTTGAGCGTCCGACCACGCATGTACGCCAATGGCGCGACCTCGATGACGCCGGCGGCCATCAGTTTCGGAATGGCTTCTGGGTCCATCATGTCGTGCAACGCATCGTAGAGCGGACGCAGATACGGATCGATCTTCTCGTTCAGCGTGCCGGGCAGGAACCCGAGCCGCTCGCCGGCCTCGACCGCCGGGCGGGTGAGGATGATCCGGTTGACCTGCTTGGACTGCAGCGCTTGCACCGCTTTGGCCATCGCGAGATAGGTCTTGCCGGTACCTGCGGGACCGATACCGAACACGATGGTGTTGGCGTCGATCGCATCGACATAACGCTTCTGATTCAGCGTTTTGGGCCGGATCGTCTTTCCCCGACGGGACAGGATGTCCAGACTGAGCACGTCGGCCGGTGATTCGCTGGAGCCCTCGGTGAGCATCGAGACCGTGTGCCGCACGGCCTCGGGTGCGACGACCCGATTACGGCCGGTCAACGCAACCAACTGCTCGATGACCCGCTCGGCGAGTGCGACATCGGCCGCCTTGCCGGTCAAGGTGACGGAATTGCCGCGCACGTGGATGTCGGCGTCGAGCAATTCCTCCAGCTCGCGAAGGTTCTGATCGGCCGAACCCAGAAACGGGAACACGGACTCGGGTGCAAGTTCGATGCTCGACCGCACCGTACGGGCGACCGGACCCGAAGCGTCACCGCCGATGCCCACAGCAGGGGTAACCGAATCGCCGATCTCACCTTGTGTTCTCAACAGTAGCTATTGCCTGCTTTCCGGTCTCGACTGCTGCTGTCTTGACAAGAGTTTAACGCGGCCCACCGACACCGCCCAGAGAATTTGGCGGCACGGGCGCATTCGGCGGAGGATACATTCGGAAACCGCGCAGGTGGGAGCCGCCGCCAGCACACCGCGCGGGTGTCACCGACCCGCTCGCGCAGCGATCACCACCGTGCGGTCAGTGCACCCAGTGCGCCGAGCGCGACCGCCGCCGCGGTCGAGGTGCGCAGCACCGTCGGACCCAGCAGAGCGATGTTCGCGCCCGCCGCCGCCAGTGCCGTGATCTCTGCCTCGTCCAGGCCACCTTCGGGACCCACCACCAGAACGATCTCGGTGGCATCGGCAAGCGGAAGCTCCGCGAAACGGCTGCGGCCGGATTCGTGCAGCGCGACGGCAACAGCGCCGTCGGTTGTCACCTGGCGAATCAGATGAAGCAAATCCCTGGTGCGGTACAACCGAGCGACATCGGGAATGTAGGCCCGACGAGACTGGCGGGCCGCCGCGCGCGCCGCGGCACGCCACTTGCCGATCGCCTTGGCTTCCTTGCCCTCCCAATTCGCGATACAACGCGCCGCGCGCCACGGAATGATCGCATCCGCGCCCGCCTCGGTCATCAACTCGACCGCCAACTCCGAGCGGTCGGATTTCGGCAGCGCTTGGGCGACGGTCACTCGCGGCGCAGCAGGAGTGGCCCTCACCCGATCACGCACCGTCAATTCCAACCGATCCCGGTGTGCGGCGACCACTGTCGAGTCGGCGAGCACGCCGCGGCCATCGGACAGGGTGATCGACTCACCGACTCGGATGCGCCGCACGGTGGCCGCATGCCTGCCCTCTGCGCCGTCGAGTACGGCAACCGCGCCCGGTGCGGGCACCTCATCGACGTAGAAGACGGTCGCGGCCACCTATCGCCCGCTGAACGACGCGCGCAACCGCGCGAACAAGCCGCTGGTGTGCTCCGACTGCGCGGTCACCACCTCTACCCGGTCGCGGTCGCGCATTCCTTTGTATTTGCGCAGCACATCGGTCTGCTTGGTGTCCAACTTGGCGGGAACCACGATGTCCAGGTGGGCGACCAGGTCACCGCGCGCGCCGGACCGCAGGCGCGGCATCCCGTGCCCGCGCAGCACCGAGACCTCACCGGGCTGGGTGCCCGCCGGGATACTCAGCTCGGTCGGACCGTCCAGAATGGTGTCGATCACGACAGTGGTGCCCAGCGCCGCGTCGACCATGGGCACTCGGATGGTGCAGTGCAGGTCGTCACCGTCGCGCACGAACACATCGTGCGGCTGTTCCACGACCTCCACATACAGATCCCCCGCATGGCCGCCGCCGGGTCCGACCTCGCCTTGGGCCGCCAGCCGCACCCGCATACCGTTCGCGACGCCCGCGGGAATCGGCGCCGCGATCTCGCGGCGCGCCCGCACGCGACCGTCCCCGCCACACTTGCGGCACGGATCGGCCACCGTTTCGCCCGCACCCCGGCAGGTCGGGCACGGACGAGAGGTCAGCACCTGCCCCAGGAAGGAACGCTGCACGGATTGGACTTCCCCGGCACCGCCACAGGTTTCACACCGCACCGGTTTGGACGAGCCGTTGGCGCCCGATCCCTGGCAGATATCACACAAGACCGCGGTGTCCACGGTGAGATGTTTGGTCACGCCCACCGCGCACTCGGCCAGACTCAGCCGAGCGCGAATCAACGAGTCCGCCCCGGGCTGGACACGACCCCGCGGCTTGCGGGCGCCGCCCGCCCCGCTCATTCCCCCGAAAAACGCCTCGAACACGTCGCCGAGTCCACCGAAGCCAGCGCCATTGAAGCCGCCACCACCGGCGCCACCGGATTCGAGCGGATCACCGCCCATATCGACGATGCGTCGC
Source organism: Nocardia sp. CNY236 (assembly GCF_000482385.1). Taxonomy (GTDB): domain Bacteria; phylum Actinomycetota; class Actinomycetes; order Mycobacteriales; family Mycobacteriaceae; genus Nocardia. The sequence continues at coordinate 106,435 of NZ_KI519395.1, read as the reverse complement.
TTCTCCGGATCCGACAACACCTCGTAGGCGCTCGACACCTCCTTGAACCGGGCCTGCGCCGCTTCGTCGGGGTTGACGTCAGGGTGGAGCTCACGCGCCAGCTTGCGGTATGCCCGCTTGATCTCCTGGTCGGTCGCGTTCTTCGCGACGCCGAGCAATCCGTAGTAGTCCCGTGCCACTTGAGTTCTCTAGTCCTTGGTCGTTGTCGACAGGGCCGCCGGTACCCGCGCCACATCCACCCGCGCCGGCAACAGCATTAGTCTTGTGCACTCAACTCTATCCGGCCGAAAAGTCGAGCACGGCAGTGGCGTGGCCGCCGCAGCGGTCAACGCTCCGCCAGAACCTCACCGATGTATCGGGCCACAGCCGCCACCGAGGCGATTGTTCCCGGGTAATCCATCCTGGTCGGGCCGAGCACACCCATCCCGCCGAGCACCGCGCCCGCCGCCCCGTAACTGGTCGACACCACCGATGTGCCGCGCATCTGTTCGACCTGGGTCTCCTCGCCTATACGCACCGTCACCGTTCCCGGCTGCTGCGCCGCGGCAAGCAGCTTGAGCACGACCACCTGCTCCTCCAATGCCTCGAGCACCGCGCGCAGCGAGCCCGGGAACCCGAAGTCGGCCGCATTGTGCGTGAGATTGGCGGTACCACCGAGCACCAGCCGCTCCTCCGGATGCTCCACCAGCGTCTCCACCAGGACCGTGGACACTCGAACCAGGACATCGCGCAACCGGATCGGTGCGCGGTCGGGCAGTTCGGCGACCGCCGCCGAGGCCGAGGCCAAGCGCTTGCCGTCCATCGCCCCACCGAGCATGCCGCGCAGAGCGGCCAAATCCTCCTCGTCGATCACCGCGCCGAGGTCCACCAGTCGCTGGTCGACTCGGCCGGTGTCGGTGATCACCACCAGCAACAGCCGTGCGGGATTGAGCGCGACGACCTCGATGTGCCGGACGGTGGACGCCGACACGGTCGGATACTGCACGACCGCCACTTGCCTGGTCAACTGCGCCAGCAATCGAACACCGCGGCGCAGCACGTCGTCCAAGTCGACGCCCGACTCGAGAAATTCCAGGATCGCCCGGCGCTCCGCCGGCGACAACGGCTTCACCTCGGCGATCCGGTCGACGAACTGTCGGTAGCCCTTGTCCGTCGGGACCCGCCCAGAACTCGTATGCGGCTGGGTGATGTAGCCCTCGGCCTCGAGCACCGCCATGTCGTTGCGCACCGTCGCGCTGGAAACCCCCAGGTTATGCCGCTCGACCAGGGTTTTCGACCCGATGGGCTCCTTGGTCGCGACATAGTCCGCGACGATCGCGCGCAGGACCTCGAAGCGTCGATCTTCGGTGCTCGACATCGGTCCCACCTCCTCGCTTCGTCTGCTCACGGGGTAGCCAGGCGTTGGCACCCACCACCGGTATGGGCGAATTCACCCGATGGTCCGTTGATTCAGTCTAGTTGTCACTCGCTCGATTGCTCGCTCGGCGTGACAGCCACGACCTTCACCACCTGCGGCGACGGGCACCACAGCGAATGCAAGCAGCCCCACCGGCCGGCAGTGCCGCATGGGGAGGCATCCGGCTTCGGGGGCTCAGGCGGGGTCGACGGCGTTGCCGGAGCCGGGACGCGCTGAACTCAGTCGGGTACGGCGGCCTCGATCACCCCGGCGACCTCGCCGGGACGAGAGACCAGCGATGCGTGTGAGGCATCGACTTCACTCGTGGTCGCACCCATCCGCGCTGCCATGAAGCGCTGCGACGCCGGCGGGATGACGCGATCGGCGGCCGAGACCAGATACCAACTGGGGGTTGTCGACCACGAGGGCGGCCCCGACGGCTGCACGTTGGCCACCAACGCGATGGACCGCTGACGGACGGCCATGTCGGCGGCGGTCACGGGATCGACGTCCTGGGCGAACACGGAGTGGAAGCTGTCGGGTGCGACGTAACCGTCGATGTTCCTTCCCGCGATACCGGTGGCGTCGTCGACGAACTTCACTTGCAATGCAGGGGGCAACAGTTGGCTACCCGGGAAGCGGATCGGGTCGAGGGCGGCCTGGGCCACCTCTCCCTCCACCGGCGCGAAAGCGGCGATGTAGACCAGCGATTCGACCTTCGGGTCGCGCAGGTTGCTGATCACGGACCCACCGTAGGAGTGCCCGACCAGTACGACCGGCCCGGTGATCGAGTCCACGGTGCGCTGCACAGCGGCGGCGTCGTGGGCCGGCCCGCGCAGCGGATTGTCCGGCGTCACTACGCGATAGCCGCGCTCGCGCAGCAGTCCCGCGACACCGTCCCAGCTGGCGGTGTCGGCGAAGGCGCCGTGTACGAGCACGATCGTAGGCAGTGATCGCGCCTGAGCCGGCCCGGCGGATACCGCCATGACCAGAGCGATGGCGAGTGCGGTCATACTGCCGCGTATGGTGCGTCTGCGCTGCATACCGGTTCCGTCCTCCTCGGTTTGGCACGCAATCTAGCAGGACGCTGTCGAATTCGAGTACTGTCCGCCACCCGGCGTCGGGCACTGGACGATGTCGCGTGCACCCAGCACCGAACGAACGCGCGTATCCTGCACTGGACGAACGCGCGCATCCTGCACTGGACGAAATCGCCTAGGTCAGCAGCTCGCGAACGACACCGTCGGCGAGCAGACGGCCGCGATCGGTCAGGACGAGTCGATCCGCACCGGCACGGACTGCACGGCCATCGGCAACGATGCGATCCACCGCAGAGGTCGCGTTCGAAGCGAGATCGGCCAACGGCAGCCCGGTACGCAGCCGCAGAGCGAGCATGACCCGCTCCATGTAGCGCTCGTCGTCACCGAGCGCTTCCCAACCGCCGACCGGCAACCCCCCTGCGCGGACTCGATCCGCGTAGCGCGCAGGGTGCTTCACATTCCACCACCGCACTCCGCCGATATGACTGTGCGCCCCGGGTCCGACCCCGAGCCAGTCGCCACCATCCCAGTAGCCGAGATTGTGTCGACAGACGGCGCTGTCGTCCGTCGCCCAGTTCGACACCTCGTACCAACCGAATCCGGCGGCGCGCAGCCGAGCATCGATGCGTTCGTAGCGTGCAGCGAGCACGTCGTCGTCCGGCTCGGGCAATTCGCCACGACGCACCCGGCGAGCCAGCGCAGTGCCGTCTTCCACGATCAGCGAATAGGCCGAGACGTGGTCGACGCCCGCAGCGAGCACCGCGTCCAGACTGGCGTCCAGATCGGCGGTGCGCTCACCCGGAGTCCCGTAGATCAGGTCCAGATTGACGTGTTCGAATCCCGCGGCACGTGCTTCGCGGGCAGCGGCCACCGCACGGCCCGGGGTGTGCGTACGGTCGAGGACCCGAAGCACATGCGCCGCGGCGGATTGCATGCCCAGCGACACCCGGGTGAATCCCGCATCCCGAATGCGTGCGAAGAAGTCCTGCGAGGTGGACTCCGGATTGGACTCCGTGGTGACCTCGACGTCCGGAGCGAGGGTGAACTCTGCGCGCACGGCGTCCAGCACCGCGGACAACCCGCCGCCGCCCAACAACGAGGGGGTACCTCCACCGACAAAGACCGTGGCGACCTGCGGAGTCGTGGTCGGCAGCATGGCGAGCTCGCATGCGGCGATCGCCAGTTCCCCGCGCACCGCCGTCAACCACGACTGCGGCGAGGCCGAGGTACCGAGCTCCCCTGCCGTATAGGTGTTGAAATCGCAGTACCCGCAGCGCGTCGCGCAGAACGGAACATGCACGTAGATGCCGAACTGCCCCCGTCCGAAATCGTGGAGTGTCGGCGCGCCGCTGTCGGCACGCCGAGGCTCGGCCGCGGAAGAACTCACCTGATCAGTCTGACCGTCGGTGCCTGCGGTCGGACAACCACCCTGCTCCGACAACCGGTCTGGTATGACAATCGTCACACCAGAAATGGAGTAACCAGGGGATTTCCCCCCTAACTCCGGAAAATGCTGGCAGACGGGCCCAAAAGCCGTCGTCGGCGTGGCACAATAACCGTATGCGCGCTTTGGAGGTACGACTGGTGGCACGTCGCCACGTCGACTATAAGCGTGTCTGCAGCAGCTGCTGTCTGCCCGGTCCCGTCCGGTAGTTCAGCAGCCCGATACCCGGAATTCAGTGGCGCCGGAACCCGGGTGAACGGTGGCACCCGAACCGTGCGTTCGCCGGCGCCCGATCCCCGGTGCCGCGATCCCCGCCCCTATCGGCCCGCTGACACCGCAGGCGTGAGCTCAGCCCCTCATGCCGACAGCAGGATGTACCACTTACCGCAGGAGCGACCTCATGCCGTCGAGCTACGATGCCGGTCCGACCGACCAGCAGGCCCCCGAATCCCGACCGGGACGTCCCGCACGCCCGGATTCCGAACGCCGCGTGCGCCCGGATCGTACCCGTCCGGAGGCCACCGCCGCGCCGCGCGTGCGTAGTGGCAAGCCGACCCGTCGTCGAGCCGAGGGCCAGTGGGCGCTCGGATACCGTGAGCCCCTGAATGCGAACGAACAGGTCAAAAAAGACGACAACCCGCTCAATGTTCGCGCTCGGATCGAAAACATCTACTCCAAAACCGGATTCGACGGCATCGACAAAGGTGATCTGCGCGGTCGGTTCCGGTGGTGGGGTTTGTACACCCAACGCGAGCAGGGGTACGACGGAAGCTGGACCGGCGATGAGAACATCGACATTCTCGAGGCCAAGTACTTCATGATGCGCATCCGCTGCGACGCCGGTGCGCTCGACGTCGCACAATTGCGCACGCTCGGTCGGATCTCCACCGAGTTCGCCCGCGACACCGCGGATCTCTCCGACCGGGAGAACGTGCAATACCACTGGATCGAAGTGGAGAACGTTCCCGAGATCTGGCAGCGGATCGAGGCGGTCGGGCTGAAGACCACCGAAGCCTGCGGTGACTGCCCGCGCGTGGTCCTCGGTTCCCCGCTGGCCGGAGAGTCGCTCGACGAGATCATCGACCCGACGCCGGCGATCGACGACATCGTGCGCCGCTACATCGGCAAGCCGGAATACGCCAACCTACCGCGCAAATTCAAGACCGCGATCTCCGGCCAACAAGATGTGGTGCACGAGATCAACGACGTCGCATTCGTCGGTGTGGTGCATCCCGAGCACGGCCCGGGCCTGGACCTGTGGGTGGGCGGCGGCCTGTCCACCAATCCCATGCTGGCCCAGCGCGTAGGAGTGTGGGTGCCGCTGGAGGAGGTCGCGGACGTCTGGGAGGCCGTCGTGTCCTTGTTCCGCGACTACGGCTACCGCCGGCTGCGTACCAAAGCCAGACTCAAGTTCCTGGTCAAGGACTGGGGCATCGACAAGTTCCGGCAGGTACTCGAAGACGAGTACCTGAAACGCCCTCTCGTCGACGGCCCCGCCCCGCAGCAGCCGACCGCGCCGATCGACCACGTCGGGGTGCAGCGGTTGCGCAATGGGCTCAACGCCGTGGGCTTCTCCCCCATCGCGGGTCGGGTTTCGGGCACCATCTTGACCAAGGTCGCTGATGCGGCCGAACGAAACGGCTCCGATCGCATTCGATTCACCCCCTATCAAAAACTGATCGTGCTCGATGTGCCCGACGACCGGGTCGAGGCTCTGATCGACGAGCTGGAACCCCTGGGCCTACAGGCCCGCCCATCTCCGTGGCGCCGTAACCTGATGGCCTGCTCCGGTATCGAGTTCTGCAAGCTCTCCTTCGCCGAGACACGCAAGCGATCCCAGGTGTTGGTGCCCGAACTGGAGCGGCGGCTGGCGGATCTGAATGCCCAACTGGATGTGCCGATCACCGTCAATATCAATGGCTGCCCCAATTCCTGCGCCCGCTCACAAATCGCCGATATCGGTTTCAAAGGGCAGCTCGTGGACGACGGCGCCGGGAATCAGGTGGAGGGGTTTCAGGTCCACCTCGGAGGCAGTCTCGGCTTCGACAGCGCCTTCGGACGCAAGTTGCGCCAGCACAAGGTGACCACTGGCGAACTGGGCGACTATATCGAGCGCGTAGTGCGCAATTTCATCAAGCACCGGGAGACCGGCGAGCGGTTCGCGCAGTGGGCGGTCCGAGCGGATGAGGCCGACCTGAGATGAGTGTCGATGGGAGAACAACTGTGACTACGGAACTGGCGCACAAACTGCCCGAGGAGCAGTTGCGTGCTATCGCCGCGCGGGGTGCGGCCGAACTCGATGGAGCCTCGGCGAGCGAACTGCTGCAGTGGACCGACGACACCTTCGGCCCGGGATACATCGTCGCCAGCAACATGCAGGACGGCGTGTTGGTGCAACTGGCCGCCGACGTGCGCGCCGGGGTGAATGTGCTGTTCCTGGACACCGGCTATCACTTCGCCGAAACCATCGGCACCCGAGACGCGGTCGCGGCGGTGTACGGAGTGAACGTGATCGACGTGCGACCCGAACACACCGTCGCACAGCAAGACGAGCTGCGCGGTAAGGATCTGTTCGCCCGGGATCCGAACGAGTGCTGCCGGCTGCGCAAGGTCGTTCCGCTGCAGCAGTCACTCGCCGGGTACAACGCGTGGGTCACCGGCATTCGGCGAGTGGAGTCGCCGACGCGGGCGAATGCACCGCTGGTCTCCTATGACGAAACCTTCGGATTGGTGAAGATCAACCCGATCGCGGCGTGGTCCGACGACGAGATGCACGACTACATCGCCACCCACGGCATTCTCGTCAATCCCTTGGTGGAAGAGGGGTATCCGTCCATCGGCTGCGCTCCGTGCACTCGGAAGCCGCAGCTGGGAGCCGATCCGCGAAGCGGGCGTTGGGCCGGCCTCGCCAAGACCGAATGCGGGTTACACCAGTCATGACCGAAACCATCCCCAGCGAACGTTCCCTCGGCATCAGCGACTTCGACACTCTGGCGGCGTTGGAGTCGGAATCGATCCACATCTTCCGGGAAGTGGCCGGAGAATTCGAGCGACCGGTGATCTTGTTCTCCGGCGGCAAGGACTCCACGGTGCTGCTGCACCTGGCGCTGAAGGCTTTCTGGCCCGCGCCGTTGCCCTTCGCGCTACTGCATGTCGACACCGGGCACAACCTGCCGGAAGTGCTGGAATTCCGTGATCGGATCGTCGAGCGCTACGGCCTGCGTCTGCATGTGGCGAAGGTAGAGGACTATCTGGCCGATGGAAGACTCACCGAGCGTCCCGACGGCATCCGCAATCCCTTGCAGACCGTCCCCTTGTTGGACGCGATCAGCGAGCATCGATTCGACGCCGTATTCGGCGGCGGACGCCGCGACGAGGAGCGCTCCCGTGCCAAAGAACGCATCTTCTCGCTGCGCAATGCCTTCGGGCAGTGGGATCCGAAGCGGCAACGCCCCGAGCTGTGGAGCCTGTACAACGGGCGCCACGCGCCAGGCGAGCACGTGCGAGTGTTCCCGCTGAGCAACTGGACCGAACTGGACATCTGGCGCTATATCGCCCGTGAGGACATCGATTTGGCCAGCATCTACTACGCGCACGACCGCCAGGTCTACCTGCGCGACGGTATGTGGATGACGCCAGGAGTGTGGGGCGGTCCGCGCGAGGGCGAAGTGGTGGAGACCCGGTCGGTGCGCTATCGCACGGTCGGTGATGGATCCTCCACCGGCGCCATCCTTTCCGACGCGGCCGACAACGAAGCCATCCTCGCCGAAGTTGCCGCTTCCCGACTGACCGAACGTGGCGCCACTCGCGGTGACGACCGAGTATCCGAAGCCGCCATGGAGGACCGCAAGCGAGAGGGCTATTTCTGACATGTCCGACCTGTTGAGACTGGCGACTGCCGGTTCTGTCGACGACGGTAAGTCCACACTGGTCGGACGGCTGCTCTACGACACGAAATCGGTGTTGGCGGACCAGATCGACGCCGTCACTCGTGCGTCGGTGGACAAAGGTCTGGCCACACCGGACCTTTCGCTCCTGGTCGACGGGCTGCGCGCAGAACGTGAACAAGGCATCACCATCGACGTTGCCTATCGCTACTTCGCCACCCCCCAACGGTCCTTCGTCCTCGCGGACACTCCAGGACATGTGCAATACACGCGCAACACCGTCTCCGGGGCGTCCACCGCGCAGTTGGTGATCTTGCTCGTGGACGCGCGCAAGGGTGTGATCGAGCAGACCCGCAGACATGCTGCGGTCCTCGCGTTGCTCGGTGTGCCGAAGCTGGTGCTCGCAGTGAACAAGATCGACTTGGTGGACGATGCCGCCACGGTGTTCGCCGATATCAGTGCACAGTTCGGAAAGCTCACTCGCGCGTTGGGGTGGTCGGACGACGACGTACTGGAGATCCCGGTCTCGGCGCTGCACGGCGACAATATCGCGACACGGTCGGACAACACGCCGTACTACACCGGTCCGTCCTTGATCGAGCATTTGAATTCCGTGCCGGTCGACAATGCCAGCGATCGCACACTGGGTCTGCGCTTTCCGGTGCAGTACGTGATCCGACCGCGTACCGCCGAATATCCCGACTACCGCGGCTATGCCGGACAGATCGCGGCCGGCGCGGTCGCGCCCGGTGACCGGGTCGTGGTGCTGCCGTCCGGCGTTCGCACCACAGTGGCGCGAATCGACACTCCCGACGGCGAACTCGCGGTGGCACAGTCCGGCCGCAGTGTCACGTTGGTTCTCACCGACGAGGTCGACATCTCCCGTGGTGACCTCATCGCCACGGCGTCCGATGCGCCGCAGCCTCGCGACACCTTCGATGCCACAGTGTGCTGGCTGGGCGATACACCCCTGCGTCCCGGCGCTCGGCTCCTGCTCAAGCACGGTACGCGTACCACCCAGGCAATCGTGGGAGCACTGCTCGAACGATTCGACGAGCAGCGCCTCATGGCGGACCCGAACCCGGAGTCGTTGGAGCTCAACGACATCGGGCGGGTTTCGATTCGTGTCGCCGAACCCATCGCTGCCGACAACTACCGCGTCAACCGCCACACCGGCAGCTTTCTGTTGATCGACCCAGCTGGCGGAAACACTCTGGCCGCGGGTTTGGTCGGCGATGTCGCGACCGCCGTCGAGGTCGGCGCCGGAGCCTGACATGGCCGCAGCGTCGTTCTCGCCCAGCATTGCGCCGGTACCTGCCACCGGTGGGTCCGCGCGCCGCTCGGGCCGGGCGAGTTGCCGGCGCCACACCGCACTGGAGAGCACGCACGTCACGGGTGCGATGTGGCGGCAGCCCGCGCTCGTCGCGGTGGCCCATGGCAGCCGCGACCCGCGGTCGGCGGCGACCATGTCCGCCGTTGTCGCCGCTGTGGCTGCGGCACGGCCGGACCTCGACGTGCGGGTAGCCTTTCTCGATCTCACGGCCCCGTCGGTCGAGCACGTCGTGGATGCCGTCGCAGCTGCGGGCCATACGCGCGCTGTGGTGACGCCACTGCTACTGGGAAGCGCGTTCCACGCCAGCGTCGATCTACCCGGACTACTGGCAGCAGCTCGCACGCGCCACCCCCAGTTGCGACTGATCCAGGCCGACGTCCTGGGCGCCGACCCCGCCTTGATCGATGCACTATGCGATCGGGTCCGCGCCGCTGCCGGCGGCCCCGGGGGCGCTGCCACAACGCATGCTGTCGGTATCGCGGTCGCGGCGGTCGGCTCGTCTGCGGCGGCCGCCAACGCGCGCACCACAGCGGTAGCGACTCGACTCGCCGCCCGGACCGGCTGGCGCACCGAGCCCTGCTTCGTCACCACCGAACCGTCGGCCACCCTCGCCATCGCGCGATTGCGTGCCCGCGGAGCGCGCCACGTGCTGGTGGCGCCCTGGTTTCTCGCACCCGGTCTACTCACCGATCGCCTGAAGCATGCCACCCCGCACGTCACCCATGCCGAGGTACTGGGTCCGCACCCGGCACTGACCACGGTGATCCTCGAGCGCTATCGCGCTGCGATCGCCGATACGGCCGCGCTCTCGGCCTGAGTTCTCGGATGACCTATGTCGCCACCCGGTGCGGCTCCGACCGATAGCGAGACGGGCGGCCGCCGACGCGGAGGATCTTCCACGCCATCTTCGCAACCGGGTTCATCAGCCCGATGTCCATGGCCAAGGCGCGCAGGTCGTCGAAATAGTCACTGATCCGCTCGACTGCCGCGGCATTACCGAACATCTCCTTGCCCACGCGCCGAGGGATGTCGAAATCGTTGAAGAACCCCCGCGGCGGAACCACAAGCGCGTAACCGACCTCCCGCATGAGCAATGGCATGACCAACGACAACACGAACCTGTGGGCACGGTTCTTTTGGGGTACGTGGGTTTTCAGAAACTCGCTCGCGAAAGAGATGTGCCGAGCTTCTTCCGCGAGATGAATCGCCGTGACAGTGCGCACGATCGGGTGCGCTCGCTCACCAGCACGCAGAGTCTGCTTCTGGATATGGTCGAGCGGTTCCTCGCCCGCCAGCAATACCATGAAGAAGAGGTTTGGAAACCACGATGCCGCCAGCGCCGCCAAGAACTTGAGTTCTCGCAACGGCGAATCGACCCCGGGAACATCCACCCCGATCCGATCGATCATCTTCTGGAACATCAGACTGTGGTAGTGCTCCTCGAGCATCTCGCGTGTGCAGTATTCGAATTCCGGAGAACCATTCGGGACGTCGAAATTGTACAAAGTCATACCACTGACCAGAACATGCTCGATCTGCTGGCCGACCTTCACGAGATTCGCCATTCGATATTTGCCGATAGCTATTTTTTTCTCGGTCGGCAGTTCCTGATACCACGGGTGCATAGCCACCACATCGATATCCGGCGGCAGGATCCACCGTTCTTCGCCGGCCTCGGCTGCCATATCGGGGTCGTCCCAATCGATGTCGGTATACGGATCGAAATGCTTGCGCACCGACGCGTCGGTGAGCATCCGCACCGTCTCGTCGTACTCCTCGATGAGCGGCGTGTCGGAATCGGCCGAGGGTGAGGTGACAACGGGCTTCATCGGCACTGCCTTTCACTACGACCTAGGTCGCATCGCGCTGGGGTTCCGACCGATGGCGGGACAGACGACCGTCGATCCGAAGGATCTTCCACACCACCTTGGCCACTGGATTCATCAGGCCGACATCATTGGCCAGGACCCGCGCGTCATCGAAATAGTCGCTGATGAAACGCGCGGCATCAGCGCTGTAGAACATCTGTCTGCGAACTCGGTCCGGGATATCGAACTCGGCGAAAAACGCTCGCGACGGAACCACGATGGCATAGCCGATCCACCGCATGATGATGGGCATCACCAGCGAAAGTCCGAACTTCCCCAGCCGACTCGATCCAGATACGTGCTTCTTCAGGAACGCATGCGCAAAGGAGATGTGGCGGGCCTCCTCGGCCAGGTGAACCGACATCACATTACGCACGATCGGATGTATATCTTCGCTCGAGCGTAGTAGCTGCTTCTGGACATGGTCCACAGGTTCTTCGCCGGCGACGACGATCATGAAAAATATGTTCGGAAACCACGACGCCATCAATGCGCCCAGAAACTTGAGCTCCCGCAACGGCCAACCCAGACCGCGCACGTCCATACCGATCCGGTCGATCATCTCCTGGAACATCAGATTGTGGTTGTGTTCCTCGATCATCTCATGGGTGCAGTACTCGAATTCCGGGGAACCGTTCGGCACGCTGTAGTTGTAGAGGGCCATCCCACTGATCAGAACGCACTCGAGTTGTTGGCCCACCTTGACGATGTTCGCCATTCGATATTTGCCGATGGCGATCTGCTGATCGATCGGCAGATTCTGATACCAGGGGTGCTTGGCTATCATGTCGTTGACCGATGGCAGAATCCAACGCTCCGCGCCGACGTCTACCGCATAGTCTGGATTGTCCCAGTCGACGTCCTTGTACGGATCGAAATGCCTGTGCACCGATCCCTCGGAGAGCAGCCGCAGTTTTTCCGCATACTCTTCGTCGCTCGCGACCTCCGAATCCGCCGCGGTCGATGTGGTTGCCGGCTTCATCGTCACCGCCTCTCCTACGCCCAACGCCTTTTATTGTTTCTCATGGTTACATCAAAAACGGGGTGGATCAACCACAATGTTTGCTCCACGATCATGCCGAGCAAGGCCACAGGCGTGCAGCCACGGCGACATGGCCGCCCGATGGATTCATGCTCGAGGGAGTAGACGGCGAAGTCGACTGCCATGAGCGGCAGATCCGCCAGCGCGAACCGCAGGCTGCCGGCGCCGCACGAGCCGATCGAAATCGGCGGTGCCACCTGGAGGTTCGGGCAAGCGTCCCATATTGAAGTCGGTGGCCAACTGTCTGACCGTCTCCTGCGCACACGACTTGTTGGTGCCGATGAAACCGTGCGGGCCCCGCTTGATCCAACCGGTGACGTACGTGCCGACGACAGGTTCGCCCCCCGGCTGCCACAGCACCCGCCCCCGCTGATTGGGGATGACCGACGCCGGCTCATCGAAGGGCAAACCCGGGATCGGGACACCCCGGTAGCCGATCGACACCAGAACCAAACCCGTTTCGAGTCGATCGATACCCTCCGCGCGAACGGCGCGAACCTGCCCGTCCGGATCGGTGCGCAGCCTGGTATGGCCCACTTCGACACCGGTCACCCGATCGGTGCCGAGGATTTCGGTCGGCGCTGCCAGATAACGGAACACGATTCGCTTGCGCTGACCAACCGGACGGGCACGCACGCTGTGCAACAGACGCAGCTTGTGCTCTTGATCGATCGGCAGCCCCTCGCACGAGTCGGGCAGATCCCCTTCGATCACGATGTCCACATCGCGGCCGAGCAGGTCGACCAACTCCGGCACGGTGAATGCCGACTCGAGTGGGCCGCGGCGGGCAAGTATCACCACTTCCTCGACCTTGCTCTCCCGCAGCGCTCGTAGCGCGTTCGGAGCGATAGCGGTGTCGACCAGATCCTCCGGACTCCCGGTCAGCACCCGCGCGACATCGAGCGCGACATTGCCGATTCCTACGACGACCGCGCGTCGAGTGGACAGATCGAATGTCGGCTGTGGGTAGTCGGGACGTCCGTTGTACCAGGCCACGAAATCGGCGGCGGGCACACAACCGGTCAAGTCCTCACCGGCAATACCCAACTCCCGATGCGACCCCGCGCCCACTGCGTAGATCACCGCGTGAAAATGCTGCAGTAGTTCGGCATGCGACAGATGGACGCCGACATCGACATTCAAATACGAGCCGAACCCGGGCTGCGCCGAGATCACATCGAACAAGGTGCTGACCCGACGGGTATTCAGGTGGTCCGGCGGGACACCGTATCTGACCATGCCGTACGGAATAGGCAGCCGATCGAGCACCGTGACGGAGACGTTGGGTTGTGTGAGCAGTTCGTCGGCAGCGTAGATCGCCGACGGCCCCGACCCCACGATCGCCACCCGCAGTGGGGTTCGCTCGGCGCGAATCAGCGCTGTCGGCACCGGCGGCGCCAGCAGTGCACGCGGCCGGGACTGCCGATAGAAATCGGCGTTGATCTCGATGAACGGCTTCTGCTCCGGGGTCAATCGTTGCGACGAGGTGATCGCCTCGGCCGGACACGCGGTGACACAGGCACCGCAATCCACGCATGTCTGCGGGTCGACGTAGAGCATCTCGACGTTCAGAAAGTCCGGCTCGTCCGGTGTGGGATGGATACAATTGACCGGACAGGCGAATACGCACGACGCATCATTACAGCACGATTGGGTTATGACGTATGGCATTCGTCGAACCTAACTCGCTACGCGCACGGGCTCCGACTGAAATCGGGACGCGCCGCCATCCATCCGCAACATCTTCCACACCGACTTGGCAACCGGGTTCATCAAACCGAACTCATGCGCCAAGGAGCGCGAATCCGTGAAGTATTCGGATGCGGTCCGCAGAGCGTCGTCGGAATAGAACATCTCGTTACGGACCTTCTTCGGTACGCCGAATTCTCTGAAGAAATCTTCGGGCGGAATCAAGCAGTTTTGGGAAATCAAGCGGATCAACACCGGATAGAACATCGACAGTATAAACCTGTATGCCGTGTTCATCCGGGGCACACGATCCCTCAACAGTTCGTGTGCGAAGGACTGATGCCGCGCCTCCTCCTGGATGTGCAGCGAAGCCACGGCGCGAGCCAGCGGGTGCATCTTGTCGCCTGCACGTACGGTCATCCGCTGGAGGCGGTCGAGCGGCTCCTCCCCGGACAAAACGATCATGAACAACACGTCGGGGAAAAAAGCTCCGCTCACTGCACCGAGGAGCCGCCAGCTGCGCAATCCCTTCGAGCCCGGCACGTCCAACCCGATTCGACGGATCAACTCCATGAACATCAAATTGTGCTTGTGCTCTTCGATCATCTCGTAGCTGGAGAATTCGAACTCCGGCGAACAATTGGGCAAACTGAAATTGCGCATGGCCACGCCACTGATCATCAAGTTCTCCATTTCCACCCCGACTTTGGCCATTTGCGCATTCCGATACTTACCGATCTCGATCTTCTTCTCGACCGGGAGTGCCTTGTACCAGGGGTGGCGACCCACCGTATCGTCGTCTGGGAGAATCCACCCTTCTACATTGGCGTCGACCGCGAGCTCCGGGCTGTCCCAGTCGATATCGATGAACGGATCGAAATACTTGCGCACCGACGCTGCGGAAAGCATCCGCACTTTCTCGACATACTCGTGCGTCGTTGCTGGATCGGAGTCGACCGTCTGAGAAGCGACCCGAAATCTGGCCATCGCCACCCTCCTGAATCGAGTTACCGTGCCTGGTGGTTACATTAATAGGCTCAGGTTACACCGATGGTGAGTCGCGTCAACCAAACGATTGCCGACACTATCCGTCGGTGCGCGCCCTCATCACGCGCACCAACGGTGTGTCACGCACGTTCCGCAGTCACACGCCTCCAGCTCTGGACACTCGACGCTTGGCCCGGCGCGACAATGCCAGAGCACGCGTGGACGCACGCACACCGGCATGGTATTGCTGATATTGGCGGCGTCCGACCAGCGCCGCGGTAGCCGCTGCTCGGCGGCCGGCGAGCGCGGCGCCTCCAGCAATCGTCCGTTCGGGGTTCTGCGCAATGAATGTAGGCTTGGCCAATTCGTCCGCAAGGACCTGGGCTACAACCGCGGGCTGTGCCGCACCACCGACCACGAGCACACAGTCGATGTCCGTCACGCTGAGACCAGCGAGCTGCGAGCAGCGGTATACGAGATCGAGCGATGCACGCACGTGACGGCCCCGCAGTGCGTCGATGACCGACGCGCCATCCGATTCCGACAATACCGGCGCGCCACGCAGGGCGTGTTCGGCGAGCGTCGCGTCCAACACACGCCCGCCGAATTGCGAAGAATACAAGGGCACTCCCACAATCGCCTCCTGTACACGCCCTGCGGCGACGCGGACCATGGTGACATTCAGACCGGCGCCGAGGTCGTAGACCAAGATCAATCCTGGGCGCAATGGCCCGCGAGCTGCTTCCAGCCACAGCGCCGCCGCTACAGGTTCCGGGATCAGGACGACTCGATCGAGCCCGATGCCATCGAGCGCCGCAGCCAGTGCATCGACGTGCTCATCGGCATAGTGTGCCGGGTAGCTCAGCGCGATACCGACGTCCGCGCCCAGCGCCCGAGGATCGCGTGCCCGAGGATCGCTCAGCATCTCGCCGACCAGACACTCGGCAACCCTGGCGACAAGCTCCGGCGCCTCCACCGCCCGATTCCCTATCCGCACGCGGTTGTCCGATCGGCGGGTCAGGTCCGCGAAGTCCGTGACCATCCGGCCATGCCGAGGTATCGCGCCGACCACAGCCGCTCCCGTGCTGTCGAAGGCGAGTGTGGTCCGACGCATGATCGTCGGTGGACACTGCGATGTCGGCGACGCCGGTGGCACGTTCACCGAACCCACCTCCGCGCGAACGGAAACCGTGTTCGCCGTGCCGATACTCAAACCGAGCCCAACCGCCATCGCAATCGCCCCTGATCGCCGTGCCGATGTGCTTCGAACGACGTCCAGGCAACCACTCCGCGATGGCCGTGCCAAGGCAGGACAACCAAATGTCCGCACCCCGCCTCGATGGTCGGCTGTGGACCGATGGACTGCGGTCGCCCATCAGCGATGTCTACCTCGCCTCGCGCCGCGGCTCCGATCGATATAGGGACACGCGACCGTCGAGCCGGGCCATCTTCCAGACGAGCTTGGACACGGGGTTCATCAAGCCGATCTCATGGGCCAGGGCTCGTGCGTCATTGGAGAATTCACTCACATACCGCGCTGCGTCGGCGCTGTAGTACGCCTGCTTGCGAACGTCCTTCGGTACATCGAACTTCTCGAAGAACTGGCGCGACGGAATCAGAATGGCATCGCCGTTCACTCGCATCAACAGCGGCATCGCCAACGACAGCACGAATCGGCGTACCGGATTCATATGGGGTACACGGTTTCTCAGGAGTCGTGAGCGAACGAAATGTGCCGTGACTCTTCTGCTACGTGGATGGCCATTATGCGACCCACGAGCGGGTGCACCTGTTCGCCCGCACGCAGGATCACCCTCTGCATATAGTCGCCCGGCTCCTCGGCGGAGATCACGATCATGAAGAAGGTATCGACCATCCGTGAGGCACCTTCGGGCATCACCATCACCGCCTGCACCCGATCACGTCTGCACGATCGATCGACTCCCAAGAGTAGCTACTCCCACCACGGGTAGCTACTCCGACCAAGGGTCAACTCGCGTGACGTACCGGTTCCGACCGAAATCTGGACCGGCCGCCGTCGATCCGCAACATCTTCCACAGCGCCTTGGCGACCGGGTTCATCACACCGATCTCGTAGGCCAGGGTACGCGAATCGTTGAAGAATTCGCTCGTGTATTGGGCCGCCTCGGCGGTGTAGAACACCTCCTTGCGCACCTTCTTCGGTACATCGAATTTCCGATAGAACTGCCGCGACGGCAACAAGAGACTGTAGCCGCCCGCTCGCATGACGATCGGAAAAGCCAACGACAAGACGAATCTGTGCACCGGATTCACTTTGGGCACACGGTTCTTGAGGAATTCCCGTGCGAAAGAGATATGCCGAGACTCTTCGGCGACATGAATGGCCATCACGCTGCGCAACAACGGGTGCGCCCTGTCCGCGCGCAAGATCATCCGCTGCATGCTGTCTCCGGGCTCTTCGCCGGATATCGCGATCATGAAGAAAAGGTTGGGAGCCATCGCCGCGGTCAGAGCACCCGAAGTCTTGAGCCACTGTAGCCACCACGGCCCCGAGTCCGCCGAACCGATTCGACTGATCAACTGCGAGAACATCAGATTGTGGTTGTGTTCCTCGATCATCTCGTGAGTGCAGTGCTCGAACTCCGGCGAGCCGTCCGGCAGACCGAAGTTGTAGACGGCCAGTCCGCTGATCAGCACACACTCGTTCTGCAGCGCGACCCGACAAATGCTGGCCAGCCGATACTTGCCGATCGCGATCTGCTGCTCGACGGGCAACTGTTGGTACCAAGGGTGACGGGCCATCGAATCGGAGATAGGTAGAATCCACCCTTCTTCATTGGCGCCGACGGCATACTCCGGGTTGTCCCAGTCGATGTCTCCGTAGGGGTCGAAATGCCTCCGCATCGCCCCCTCGGAAAGCAACCGCACGTTCTCGGCATAGTCCAGCGCCGTGGCGACATCGGCACCGACCGCATCAGCAGGCCCGACAGCTTCCATCACCAGTACCGCCTCTCGCGATTCACATTTTGCTGTATCTTCGAGTTACACAATATTGGCAGGCTACACCGGTCCACGACGCCGACGAGGCGACACCGAGGACCCGAGTCACCGTGCTCGACGCAGTGGCTCCGACCGAAATCTGGACCTGCCGCCGTCGATCCGAAGCATCTTCCACAGCGCCTTGGCGACCGGGTTCATCAGACCTATCTCATGAGCCAATGTGCGTGAATCCGTGAAGAACTCACTCAGATACTGCGCCGCCTCCGGGGTACCGTACATCTGCCGCTGGACATCCTTCGGCACATCGAATTTCCGATAGAACCGCATCGACGGAAGCAAGAGAACCCGACTACTCATCCGGATGATGAGCGGAAAGGCCATCGACAGCACGAACTTGGACAGCGGGTTCTTCGGGGGTACATTTTTCTTCAGAAACTCGCGCGTGAAGGAGATATGGCGCGACTCCTCTGCGACATGAATGGAAATCACGTTGCGCAGGAGCGGGTGCACTTGGTCCCCGGCACGCAAGATCATCTTCTGCATGCAGTCGGGAACATCCTCGACCACCTGAACGATCATGAAGAAGAGGTTCGGAGCCAGCGCGGCAGCCAACGCACCCGCTGTCCTGCCCCTCCTCAGCCACATCGGCCCCGGCTCCGCCGGACCGATTCGCTTGATCAGCTCCGCGAACATCAAATTATGATTGTGTTCCTCGATCATCTCGTGAGTGCAATACTCGAACTCCGGTGAACCAACCGGCAGACCGAAGTTGAACACAGCCATACCACTGATCAACACACACTCGTTCTGCAGTGCGACCTTGCACATGTTGGCGGTCCGGTATTTACCGATCGCGATCTTCTTCTCGGTCGGCAGCCCTTGATACCACGGGTGGCGGGCCATCACATCACTCGCAGCGGGAAGAATCCACCCCTCTTCGTTGGCCTCGACCGCAAACTCGGGATTGTCCCAGTCGATATCCGTGTACGGATCGAAACTCCGGCGCACCGATCCCTCGGAGAGCAACCGAACATTCTCGACATACTCCCGAGCCTCATCGCCATCGGCATCGACATCGGCATCGATGTCGACCGACTTCGGCCCGACTGCGTGCATCACACCACCGCCTCTCGCGCGCCACACTTTGATATATCTGCGAGTCACACCAATGTCGCCAAGGTACACCGCCGACGCGCCCTGTGCATTCGGACGAAACCACCTCGAGGACGAACCGACATTTCCTATGCTGATGCCAGCGGTGACACGTCCCTCGCGAACGCTGCGGCACCCGAGCCGTGCGGGAGCTCGCAACATTTACTGTGCAGGCAGTTCCGGAATACGCGTGGCGCGGACGTACACCGTTTCACCGTCGGAAAGGCGCAGCGCCTCGGCATCACCTCGCGTGACTTGCGCGGTGAACAGATCACCGGTCGCGGCGTTGCGCAACTCCACCCGGACCTCGAAACCGAGCGGTACGACTCGCTCCACCGACGCCCGGGTGACACCCGCCAACTTCGCGGTTCCTTCGTCCTCGGCGAAGGTCATGCTCGGATCCCGACCGACGCGAATGTCGTGCGGGCGCACCAAATGCCCGTTGAGCCGGGCCACCGCACCGAGAAACGACATGACGAACTCGTTCGCCGGCCGGTCGTACACATCCTCGGGGGTACCGATCTGCTCGATGTGTCCGCTGTTCATCACTGCGATCCGGTCGGCGACGTCGAGCGCCTCCTCTTGATCGTGGGTGACCAGCACGGTGGTCACGTGAACCTCTTCGTGGAGACGGCGCAACCACGTACGCAAGTCCGCCCGGACCTTGGCGTCCAGCGCACCGAATGGTTCGTCCAACAACAACACCTGCGGATCGACGGCGAGCGCGCGAGCGAGCGCCATGCGCTGGCGCTGACCGCCGGACAACTGCGCCGGATATCGATGTTGGAAGCCATCCAGCCCGACGATGTGTAGTAGTTCGTCGACGCGACGGGCGACCTCGCTCTTGGGGCGCTTACGGATCTCGAGCCCGAATGCCACATTGTCCCGAACCGTCATGTGCTTGAAGGCGGCGTAATGCTGGAACACGAAACCTATGCCGCGCTTCTGCGGCGGCACCCGGGTCACGTCGCGCCCTGCGATGGTGACCACGCCGGTGTCCAGCGACTCGAGGCCGGCAATGGAGCGCAACAGCGTCGACTTGCCAGAACCGGAAGGACCGAGCAACGCGGTCAGTTCACCGGATGGGATGTCGATGCTCACGTCATCGAGAGCAGCGAACGAACCGTAGTTCTTCTTCGCGTTGGTCACAGTGATCACTTGGCGTCCCGCCTACGTTCCAGAAGGGTCATCGATACCAGGGTGAGAAGGGCGATGCCCATCAACAGCGTCGCCGCGCTATAGGCACCGAAGGTGTTGTGGTCGTTGATGTAGCGGCCGTGCACCAACAACGTCAACGTCAACGACTCACCGGGCAGTGCGGACGACACCATGATCACCGCACCGAATTCACCGAGGGCGCGGGCGACGGTGAGCACCACGCCGTAGGTGAGGCCCCAGCGAATCGCCGGCAGGGTGATCCGCCAGAACGACTGCCACGCAGACGCACCGAGGGTTGCCGCAGCTTGCTCTTGATCGTCGCCGATCTCGACGAGCACCGGTTCCACCTCGCGCACCACGAACGGCAGGGTCACGAAGATGGTCGCGATCACCATGCCCGGTAGTCCGAAGATGACCTGGAGCCCAAGTTTCTCCAACCCACCGAACCATCCACCCGCACCCCACAACAGAATCAACGCCACACCCACGACCACAGGTGATGTGGCGAACGGCAAGTCGACGACGCCTTGCACCAGATTACGGCCGGGGAACCTCCCACGGACCAAGGCGAGGGCCGTCACCACCCCGAAGACCACATTGATCGGAACGACGACGACCACGATGAGCATGGACAGCTGGAACGCAGAGATCGCCGCTGGAGTACTGATCGAGTCGATGAACGCACCCACTCCCCGCTCGAAGGTACGCCACAGAATGACGAGCAACGGCAACAACAGCAGCGCGAACAGGTAGCCCAGCGCCACCGTTCGAAGCGAAAGACGTGCCGATAAGGACAGCTTCATAGGGTCGCGCGCTCCCTCCGCGCGGAACGTTCGGCGAGCAGTCGCAGCACAACCAATGTCGTGAACGAGATCGCCAGGAGCACCACCGACACTGCCGCCGCGTTCACCAGCCGGTCACTTTCGATCTGCTTCTGAATGTATTGGGAAGCCACCTCGGTCTTGCGCGGAATCGCACCACCTATCAGTACGACCGATCCGTATTCACCGATCGCGCGGGCAAAGGCCAGACCGCCGCCGCTGATGATGGCCGGAGTGAGCGCAGGGAGCACGATTCGACGGAAGGTGGTCCAATTGCTCGCGCCGAGTGAGAGTGCGGCCTGCTCCACCTCTCGGTCGGCTTCGATCAGTACCGGCTGTACCGATCGCACGACGAAGGGCAGGGTGACAAACGCCAACGCCACCATCACCCCCGGCTGAGTGGCGTTCAGTTGCACATCGATCGGACTCTGTGGCCCATACAACGACAGCAGCACGATGCTGGCCACGATCGTCGGTAGCGCGAACGGCAGATCGATGAGCGCATTGACGATTCCCCTCCCGACGAACTCGTCGCGGACCAACACCCAGGCCAGGAGCGTACCCATCACGACGTTGATCAGCGCGACCACCGCCGAGATGAATACGGTCACCCGCAGCGAGGCCACCGCAGCGGGCGCGGTGACCGCATCGAAGAACCCGCTCCACCCATCCTCGAGACTGGTCACCGCCAATGCGGCCAGTGGCAGCAGCACGATGATGCTCAGCCACAGCACCGCCGTGGCGATGCCGAGTGGACCCACCGTGCCGGTCACCCGCAGCCACGACCGATTCCTGCGTCGTGCCCGGCGACTGGTGGCGGAAGCGTGGGTGTCCACCTGTGGGGCACCGGAATTACTGCTGTCGGTCACGGTCGTCCAGTATCCGTTGTAACCTGGGTCACCCGTCATTCGGTCGCGTCGTCGTAGATCGCCGCGACAGCGCCGGTGTCCGGATCGAACAAGCTCGCGTCCACCGCCGACCAACCACCCAGGTCGGCGATCGTCCACAATTGCTGTGGAGTCGGAAACTGGTCGGCATACTCCGCAGCGACCTGCGGATCGACCGGTCGGAAACCTCCCTCGGCCCAGGCCCGCTGCCCGGCGACGGAGAACAGGAAGTCCCGAAAAGCGATGGCCTGCTCGCGGCTGCGACTGTTCTCCGGCACGGCTACCGGATTCTCGATCCGCACGGTGACCGGCGGGACGATATGTTCGATCGGCTCGCCGGTGCGCTCGATGAAGATCGCCTCGTTCTCATAGCTCAACAGCGCATCACCAGTGCCCTGCAAGAATGCCTCGGTGGCCTCGCGACCGGATTTCGGCTGCACGCGTACATGATCCTCGGTGATCAATCGGCTCAGGTAGTCCAAGCCTGCTTGCGGGTTCGCGCCCCCTGCGCTCTTGGCGGCATAGGGCGCCAGCAGGTTCCATTTGGCCGATCCGGAGCTGAACGGGTTCGGGGTCACCACCTCGATACCCGGTTTCAGCAGATCGTCCCAGTCCTCGATGCCCTTCGGATTGCCCTCGCGCACCACGATCGTCACCACCGAACCGAAAGGAACGCCCTTGGTGGCATCTGCGTCCCAGCTCGCATCCACCAGGCCGGCGTCGACCAGACGCGTCACATCGGGCTCGATCGAGAAACTCACCACGTCCGCGGGGGCGCCGTCCTTGACCTTGCGGGACTGATCGCCGGAGGCACCGTAGGACGCCCGGATCTGCACGCCGGCGCCGGCGTCGGTCTCGTTGAACTCCGCGATGACCCGGTCGAAACCAGGCTTCGGCACAGCGAAGGCATACAGGTTCACAGTGCCGGCGCTACCGTCCGCGCCGCGCCCGTCGGTCGAATCACTGGCTCCGCCACCGCAGGCGGCCACACCCAGCGTCGCAAGCGCCACGACCGCGGCCGAGAGGCGCTGCCGGCGTCGAAGAAGCCAGGAGATGCGAGCCATCGGGAGGGACCTTTCTTGCGAACCGCCATCCGTCCGGTGGGTCCTCGGTGGCGGCAATCGGAGTGTCGATCAGGTCAGGAGCGTCGACGCGTCGACCGCACACGCGACCTGGCGCGCAGCCGACCTCGACCAGCCGGGCGCAGCCACTTCGTAGGTGGACAGTGTGCAGACCTACTGGAAGCGAAACTCGAGCGCGCCCAACCGCCGATCAACGACAGTAGATGTCCGCGACGGCGAGGTCACCTACAGCGATCAACGCCAATTCATGGCGGACCTGCGGGACAGCGCTCGACAACACGGGCAGACTGTAGCAGAGCATACGGCGCAGGCCGAATCGAAGAGTGACCGAAAGAGGGTTCGATCCATGACCGCCACTCCGGATCGTATCCGGGCACAGTTCCCAGGCATCAGCACCCGCGCGTGGGAGCATCCTGCCGACCGCACCGCACTGGTCGCCTTGCGCTCATTGTCGGGGTTCGACATCGTACTGCGGACACTGTCGAGCGTGCTGCAGGAACGCCAGCATAGGCTGCTCTATCTGGCCACCGCGGTCCGTGTGGAACAGCGGCAGTTCCGTACGCTGCATCACCTGCGCCGAGACTGCGTACAGATCATGGATGCTCCGACCACACCGGAGCTGTTCGTACTACAGAGCCCGCAGGTGAACGCGTTCACCATCGGCATGGACCAGCCGTTCATCGTTCTGACCACAGGATTGATCGATCTGCTCGACGTCGAGGAGCTGCGCTTCGTCGTCGGCCACGAACTGGGACACGCCCTGTCCGGACACGCGGTGTATCGAACGATGCTGATGCATCTGCTACGGATCACGGCGAATTTCGGATGGATGCCGGTGGGCGGCTGGGCGCTGCGCGCTGTGGTCGCAGCGCTGATGGAATGGAGCCGCAAGTCCGAGCTGTCCGGCGACCGCGCAGGGCTACTGTGCAGCCAAGACGTCGAGGCCTCGACCCGGGTGCATATGAAGTTGGCCGGTGGCGCCGGCGTCGAACAGATGAATCTCGGGGCCTTCCTGGCCCAGGCGGACGACTACGAGCGCTCCGGCGACCTCCGCGACGGGGTGCTCAAACTGCTCAATCTGGAACTACAGAGCCACCCGTTCTCCGTGCTACGCGCGGCGGAACTGCGCCGTTGGGTCCACAGCGGCGAGTACGACCGTATCGTCGCAGGCAGCTACCCGCGCCGCGAACAGGACCGCGAGGCCACCCTTACCGACGAGATGAAACAAGCCGCTCGAGCCTACAGCGCGACTTTCGATCAGTCCGAAGACCCGCTCATCCGGACGGTGCGCACACTGAGTCGCGATGTCGGTACGGCGGCGGGAACCGTCGCGCAGGAGGTCGGTGAGACGGTCGTGAAGATCGGCAAACGATTCACCGATTGGCGAAGTGGCGCCAACTGAGCGACATGCCGGTCAACGGGTGAACAACCAGGCGACGACGACGAGCACCAACAGGGCGATCAACGCGAGCTGAACCCGAGACCGGGGCATCAGCGCGCTCCACTCGAGACGGGCGCGCGGTCGTCTACGACCAGACGCTCGGGTTCCGCGGCCAACGGCGCGCCGACCTGCACAGGCCCGATCGAAGCGGCGGCGGTGACAGAGCCGCGATCAGCCCTGCGCAGCACAGCACGCACGACGCGGTCGAGCCCGTAGGCAAGCGCCGTGCTGATCGGAACCATGCCTACGAGGACCACGAGAAACTGCGGTATGAACGGCAGCCCCGCGACCCACAGCTCGAAACCGTCCCACCATCCTGCGATGCGATGCACGGGTTCAGCCTAGTCGGTCCGCCGACCGAGACCGCGAGGCCGTGAAACCGGCACTCCGGCGGCGCAGTGGACGGCGCCCATGCCTGCGGCTGAAGATGGGGTATGGGCTCCCTTGTCGATTTCCCGGCCGACGATCCCGACGTGGTTTCGTTGTCGAACCTGAGCGAACCGCAACGTCGCGGGGCCTATCCCCCGATCGACGACTACGCGTTCCTGTCCGACTGCGAGACCAGCTGCCTGGTCGCCAGCAATGGCTCCGTGGAATGGATGTGCGTGCCCCGACCGGATTCGCCGAGCATCTTCGGCGCCATCCTGGACCGCAGCGCGGGTCATTTCCGGATCGGACCCTACGGGGTCAATGTACCCGCCGCCCGCCGTTATCTGCCCGGCGGAATGATCCTCGAAACCACGTGGCAAACCGGAACCGGCTGGCTGATCGTGCGGGACGCCCTGGTGCTCGGGGAGTGGCACAACAATGATCAACGCAGCAAGACTCATCGCCGCACCCCGATGGACTGGGATGCCGGCCACCTGCTGTTGCGCACGGTGAAATGCGTGAACGGCACTGTGGAGCTCGAAATGAGCTGCGAACCCGCGTTCGACTACCATCGCGCCACCGCCCGATGGGAGTACACCGGTAAGGTGTACGAGGAAGCGACCGCAGTCCCCAGCGACGACGCGAGCATGGGTCCGACGCTGGTGCTCACCACGAATTTGCGCCTCGGCCTGGAAGGCAGGGAGGCGCGCGCCCGCACCAGAATGGAGGAAGGCGACGAAGTCTTCGTCGCGCTCACGTGGTCGGAATTGCCCGCGCCACGCACCTTCGACGAGGCGGCGCAGAAGATGTGGCAGACCACCGAATGTTGGCGGCAATGGATCACACTGGGCAAGTTTCCGGATCACCCGTGGCGTGACTACTTGCAGCGCAGCGCACTCACACTCAAAGGGCTCACCTACGCCCCCACCGGCGCACTGATGGCAGCCGCTACCACCTCGCTTCCGGAAACACCTGGTGGCGAACGCAACTGGGACTACCGCTACACGTGGGTGCGGGATGCGAGTTTCGCGCTGTGGGGTCTGTACACGCTCGGTCTGGATCGCGAGGCCGACGACTTCTTCGCCTTCCTCAACGACGCAACCACCGGGGCGAACGGCGACCCAGCCCCGCTCCAGGTGCTCTACGGCATCGGGGCGGAACGCGAGCTCACCGAAAGCGTCCTCGACCACCTCGGTGGCTATGACAGCGCTCGGCCGGTGCGAATCGGCAACAACGCCTACAACCAACAGCAACACGACATCTGGGGCACCATGCTCGATGCGGTATATCTGCATGTGAAGTCGCGCCAGCAGGTTCCGGAGACCCTGTGGCCGCTGCTGGTCCGTCAAGTGCACGCAGCCATCGAGCATTGGCAACAACCCGACCGCGGCATCTGGGAGGTGCGTGGCGAGCCGCAGCATTTCACCTCGTCCAAAGTGATGTGCTGGGTAGCGCTCGACCGAGGCGCGAAGCTCGCGGAACTACACGGACAGTTCGACCACGCCGCCGAGTGGTCCGCGACTGCCGAAGAGATCAAGGCCGACATTCTGGCCAACGGCGTGAATGCCAACGGCGTGTTCACCCAGGTCTACGGCGGCGACACCCTGGATGCCTCGCTGCTGCTGGTGGTGCTCACCCGATTCCTGCCACCGGAGGACCATCGCGTGTGCGCCACTGTGCTGGCCATTGCCGACCAACTCACCGAAAACGGTCTGGTGCTGCGGTATCGGACCGAGACGACCGACGACGGCTTGAGCGGCACCGAGGGCGCGTTCACGATCTGCTCGTTCTGGCTGGTCTCCGCACTGGTGGAGATCGGTGAATTTCAACGCGCCCTGCATCTGTGCGAACGACTGCTCGGCTACGCCAGTCCATTGCGACTGTTCGCCGAGGAAATCGATCCCCGCAGCGGCCGCCATCTCGGCAATTTCCCGCAGGCATTCACCCACCTCGCTCTGATCAACGCGGTGACACACGTGATTCGAGCCGAGGATTTGCGGCACGCCCATCAGTTCCAGCCGGCACACTCGCCGCAGGGCCACCCAGTGTGAACACACCGAGCCCTATCACAGCGTTGCGGCACGCTCGCGGAGCGTACGCAGACGAACCAAGAGTCGGTCGAGTTCGTCGCTTCGACGATGTCGACGCTCATCCGAATAGTGCGCAGCGGCCTCTTCCGCGTTACGCAACGATGCATCCAGCGAACGATGGGTTTCATTCGCGACATCGGTGAAATGGTCACGCTGGGCACGCTGCACCGCGCGCACGCGAGCACGCGATTCCTTGCCGACCTGGAAGACCACGTCGTCCATCAAACGCGCAACGGCGACCTTGGCCTCTGCTTGCCGGCGAGTCTTCGCGGCCTTGCGCTCGTCGAAGAGGGCACTGGCACCCAAGAGTATGCCGGCCGTCACCGAGTACCAGTTCACCAGTGACATGTGCAGGAGACTGGTGACGAGGCCGACCATCAGGATGCCGCCATACGATCCCCGTAGAGCGCTGAGAGAATGTGCCAAGGGTGTGGATTTCGCGCTGACCAACGGCTCGAGCGGGACAACCGCCTCCAATACGTCGCCGGGTTGCGTGTGTCGTAGATCGGGTAGCTGCGGACGAGGCCGATCGATCGGGAACATCTCGGTCACCTGCTCGGACAGCTCGACGATCCGATAGTGGGCCATGGCGAAATTCTGTTCGACTGCTTCGCAAATGCGCGTGTCCAGGTCGGCGCCGAACTCCTTCCATCGGCGCGCCGGATCGGTTCGGGCGATCTCGGCCTCGGCGTCGCGGGTCAGGCTGCGTAGCCGGTGGCGCAAGTCGTGCTCGATGTCGGCCATGTATTCCGTGCCACCATCGGCCAGCGTGACCTGCCAGTTCGCGGTGCGCTGGCGCAGCTCGTCGACTTCGTTGCGCGCATGGTCGAGTCGGGCGAGCATCTCGGCCCTGCGGTGCGAATCGCGCAGCGCGTCGGCCTCCGAGCGTAGTGTCACCGCAAGGTGGTCGCAGACCAGGGTGATGTCTTGGACCGCGGCTTCGGAAACCACCGAGTCGGCCTTGGCGATCACATAGTCGCGCAGATGATCGATCAGCTGCGGTACACCGGACTCGATGTCGCTGTGATACTCGCCTGCTCTACCCGCCTGCTGGTGCAGCCGGGCCGATACCGGCGCCACCGCGAACCCGAGCCCGGCCGCGTCGAGTAGATCCCGGTTACGCTGCTGGGTGTGCGCCCAGTGCGGATAGAGATCGATCTTGTTCAGCACACAGACCACTGTGGGGCAGATCCGTTGAATGCGCTGTAACTCGGTGATCTGGTCCCCGGTCAACTCGGCGTCGGCATCACTCACGTACAACACGGCGTCGGCGGCAGCAATCATCGACCGCATAGTCCGGTTGTCACCCCGAGCTCCGGGGGCATCCATGATCACGACACCGCTGGCGAGCAATGGGCTCGGCTGGGTGAACTCGGTACGCACCACAGCCTGAGCGCTGAAAGCAGCGCCGGCGTCGAGCGGGTCGACCAGCTGGCGCTCGGTTCGTCCAGACGCCGCCCGACGCACGAGAGTCGCGGTCGGTTCGGGGCCGTACTCGACGATCACCGGGACGCTGAGATCACTGTTGGTCGCACTGACCGAAGCGCGCACCAGGCTGTTGACCAACGTGCTCATGCCATTCTTCGGATGGCCGACCACCACGAGCCTCAGCCGCGGATCGCTCGCGCGAGCGCGAACCATGCTCAGCCGAATGCCGAGGTCCTCACGCCCCGCCGTTCGAGTCATCTCCCGCAACTCGTCGAGTATGCCGATGATCGGAGCCATCGTCTCCGGATGCTTCACAGTCGCGGCCTTCAGCCCGGCAGCGGCAGACAACCCTCGTCCTTACTCTCGGAGACCCGAGCTCGGCAATTCTCGATCCACTTCCCCCTGCGGACGCTCACCCGTCCGACTCGTTGGCGGCCCAGCTACAGCACGGAGCCGTCCAACGCGCTCGCGCCGGAGTGGTGCCCCGCACCGGTAACCGGTTGCGGAAACAGTCCCTCCGACAGACCGCCTGCGGCGGCAACGAGTCCGCACTGGTGGTACTCGTAGTCGGCCACCGGAGGTACTGCGAGACCGTGTGCCACCGTCGGAGCCGAAATCCCTTGCGGGTCGTCGGAATCTGTCCTGAGTGGCTCGATCGATGCTTGCTCGGGTCCCGGAAAGTTTTGGACACCGGTATCTGGAGAGAGCGGGCCGATGGTTGGCCCATCGGTGGACGAGGTTTCGAGAGTTCCCGCGCGCCCCTGGTCCGGCGGCGACAATGCCGGATCCGAGGGTTGCGGCGCTTTCGGCGTGCCAGCCGCTGGTGGCTTCAGGTCCGGCACGTCGGGTGTCTGCGCCCCATCAGTCGGCGCATCCGCACTCGGCGGCTCGACTGGCGGCGCATCGACACTCGGCGGCACCGCTGTCGGCGCATCCGCACTCGGCGGCTCAGCTGTTGGCCCATCGATGATCGACGGGTCGGCTGCCGGCGGCCGACCGGCATCGCTACTCGGCGCCGTCGCATCGCTTCCGGAAGTGGTCGGCGGGGATTGAGTGACGGTCGCATCCGACGTCGTGGTACCGGTCACACCAGGTGCCGTGGTCGCGGTGTCCGGCGCCGATGTGTGCGCACGCGTCGTGGTGACCTCGATGTCCCACGTGCGGGGTCCGGACAAACCCACCTCGTCACCTGCTGCACGTGAGATCGTCGGACTGCTCACCGCGGAAGAACTGGTTGCTGCCGTGGAACTGGCAGCTGCGTTCGGCGCTGTCGAACTGGTCACTGCGGTGGTGAGCGCGCTGGTCGATTCGGATGCCTGTGAATCGGACATCGACGCCGGCTCGTCGGCCTGTTTCGAGAAGATCCTGTCGAACAGTGCCGGGAGATCGGCGGCCGGGGCGGTCAACAGCAACGATCCCTCGGGCGCAGCGCCCACATTGGCAATCGGCGTCGTGGCGGCGTCCGGCTGAACAGTGGTTTGCAACGGAGTCACGGCGACAACCGGGGCAGGAGCCGGAGCCGCGGCGGCCGGAGTCGCAACCACCGGGGCAGCAACCACCGGGGTAGCAACCACCGGGGCAGCAGTAACCGGGGCAACCGCCGAAACCGACATCGAAGCGCCCGGAGTGACCGGCGCCGTGGGAGTTGGCGCGACCGCGGCAGGTCCAGTCGATGCCGTAGTGACACCCGAGCCCACCGACGGCAGACTCGTACCCGAGCCCACCGACGGCTGGGCGGCACCCGAGCCCTGCCCAGCAGAATTGCCCGCAGACGGCACCGCCACCTCGCCGAGTTGGTCACCGACCCGACCGACCTCGACCTCGACCTCGACCTCGACCTCGACCTCGACCTCGACCTCGACCTTCATCTCCGATTCGAAATAGATCCCATCAAGACCGACGGCGACATCGAGCGACCACGCCGTGTCCACGGATATCCCGAGACTGCCGCTGATACCGACCCCAACGAAGACGTCACCCTCCGTCGGAGCGCCCAGCCCATTGCTTCCTGGCAGCTCGAAGGCTCCCGAACCTGGAACGAAGCCGTTCGCGTCGGGTAGACCGAAACCATGGCCGGCCCACCCCGGTCCATCCCCGGGTAGGCCGAACCCGGGCACGTCGAGGTCGTCGAGGAATTCCGATTCAGCACCGGGCGAGGTCGGCACATCGGCCGAGCTGCCCCCACTCCCCGGGAGAGCCAGTCCGCTTTCGGAACCATCGTCCCCACTCGGAGTACCCCCGAGTCCGCGGGTGTCCTCACCGTCGTATCCGGACAGGTGCATCGAGTACCCGCCCGAGTCGAGTCCCGGCGTGCTCGGCGATGTCGGGCCGGCATCGGTTCCGCTGCGCTCGCCGCCGAGAGTGGGGTGCCGCATCGCCACCTGTTCGACAGTCACGCTCGAGTCCGTCTGCGTCGAGTCGGCATCGAATGCGCGCGCGGAAGGCCGTTCGAGCTCTGGCACTCGATCCGGGAAGGTGATCACGAGGCTCGGCTGATTGGGATCGGGATCGCTGCGGCGGGCCCAATTGGCATTCCAGCTGTCCTGTTGAGATTCACCCGACTCGGGCAAGACCTCACCACCGTTGGCAGCCATCAGGGCGCCGCCGGTGACGTAGGCGCCGGCCCGCGCCACCCGGGCTGCACCGCTGAGGACGCGATAGGCAGTGTCGGCCGGGCGTTCAGCTCCTTCGGCGCCGCCGTCGAAGGGCAGATCACGCGTCATTAGAGCTCCACTCCCGGTTGTCCCGCATCGATATCACGCTGGTACGACCAAACGAACAAAAACCACTGACGCATCGGAAGGGTCTCCCGCTGCTTACTTCAGGACTTTAGAGAACACGAACATATCGAGCAACATGGTTGTATTCAATCGATAACGAAACCGAAAGCCCTATTTCGGACAGTGCCCCGACCTGCCGCAAGCCGACATGCCCGACGTCGCGGTATACCGCGTCGGCGCTGGCCGACCAGCCAACGCCGACCTTCGGACTACTTCTTGTCCTTCGGCTTGTCGGCGGCGGCGTCGGAGGACAGCGCGGCCACGAAAGCCTCCTGGGGAACATCCACGCGGCCGATGGTCTTCATCCGCTTCTTGCCTTCCTTCTGCTTCTCCAGCAGCTTGCGCTTGCGACTGATGTCACCGCCGTAGCACTTCGCGAGCACATCCTTACGGATCGCCCGGATGTTCTCGCGGGCGATGATCTTCGAGCCGATCGCTGCCTGAATGGGCACCTCGAACTGCTGGCGCGGAATCAGCTCGCGCAGTGTGCTGGTCATCTTGCGGCCGTATGCCTGCGCCGCATCCCGGTGCACGATCGCGCTGAACGCATCCACCGCCTCGCCCTGCAGCAGGATGTCGACCTTCACCAACTGCGACTGCTGCTCACCCGCCTCTTCGTAGTCGAGGCTGGCATATCCTCGGGTTCGCGACTTCAGCGAATCGAAGAAATCGAAGATGATCTCTGCCATCGGCATCGCGTAACGCAACTCGACGCGGGTCTCCGACAGATAGTCCATCCCACCGAGATCGCCACGACGCGACTGACACAGTTCCATGATCGAGCCGATGAACTCGCTGGGGGTAATGATCGTGCACTTCACGACCGGCTCGTAGACGCTGCCGACCTTTCCTTCAGGCCAATACGACGGATTGGTGACCACCTGTTCGGCCCCGTCTTCCATCTCTACCCGATAGACGACGTTCGGCGCAGTGGAGATCAGTTCCAAGCCGAACTCACGCTGTAGACGCTCCCGGGTGATCTCCATGTGCAGCAACCCCAGAAAACCGCAGCGGAACCCGAACCCGAGCGCCACCGAGGTTTCCGGAGCGTAGGTCAGCGCGGCGTCGTTGAGCTGTAGTTTCTCCAAAGCGTCGCGCAAGTCCGGATAGTCGGAACCATCCACCGGGTAGAGACCCGAGTAGACCATCGGACGCGGCTCGCGATAGCCGGTGAGCGGTTCCACGGCGCCGCCACGTGCCGTGGTCACGGTGTCGCCCACCTTCGATTGCCGCACGTCCTTCACGCCGGTGATCAAATAGCCGACTTCGCCCACACCGAGACCTCGGGTGGGTTTGGGCTCCGGCGAAACGATACCGATTTCCAGGAGCTCGTGCGTGGCGCCGGTGGACATCATCTTGATCTTCTCGCGTGGAGTCAGCTTGCCGTCCACCACCCGGATATAGGTGACCACCCCGCGATAGGTGTCATAGACCGAGTCGAAGATCATCGCGCGCGCAGGCGCGTCGGCGACACCGACCGGGGGCGGTACCTGCGCGATCACCTGGTCGAGTAGTTCGACTACACCCTCGCCGGTCTTGCCGGAGACACGCAGCACATCCGACGGCTCGCACCCCACGATGTGAGCCAACTCGGCGGCGTACCGTTCCGGGTCCGCGGCTGGTAAGTCGATCTTGTTCAACACCGGAATGATCGTCAGATCCTTCTCCAGCGCGAGATACAAGTTGGCGAGTGTCTGCGCCTCGATACCCTGAGCAGCGTCGACCAACAGAATCGCGCCCTCACAGGCTTCCAAAGCACGTGACACTTCGTAGGTGAAGTCGACGTGGCCGGGCGTGTCGATGAGGTGCAACACGAAATCGGTCCCGGCGCCGTCGCCCGCTCGCGGGGTCCAGGGCAGCCGCACGTTCTGCGCCTTGATCGTGATGCCACGTTCGCGCTCGATGTCCATACGGTCCAGGTACTGGGCACGCATCCGCCGCTCCTCGACCACACCGGTCAGTTGCAGCATCCGATCGGCCAACGTCGACTTGCCGTGATCGATGTGAGCAATTATGCAGAAGTTTCTGATCCGGGCCGGATCGGTGAACGTCGTATCAGCGAAACTGGCGGGCACTCCACTCCTCATGGGTATCGGCGAACTGCCCGTCCATGGTCCCATGAGCGGTGCGCGGCCGACGCCGGTGGTGCAGCCAGCCACGCGGCGCGGGTGAGAACCCGGCCAACCGCCGTTATCCTCCAGTGATGGCCCGAAGTTGGAACTCCCTCGGCAAACAGATCGGCCTCCTGGCGAAGGAACAGAGCTTCAAGATCGTCAAGGGACAGGTGTCGGCCCCCGGGCTGGTCGAGCGACTGGTCGGGGCGATGGTCCAACGGCGTCCTTCGCATGGTGTTTCGGTGCGCCCCGCCGCGTCGATGCCGGTACCGACGGCCGAGCGGGCGCGGCAGATCGTCTATTCGCCGCACCTGAACGGACGAGCCGATCCCGGCGAAATCGTTTGGACCTGGGTACCTTTCGAGGAAGACCCGAGCAATGGCAAAGACCGACCGGTCCTGGTCGTAGGTCGGGATCAGCACACTCTTCTGGGCCTGATGCTGTCGTCCCATCCGCAACGCGCCCACGACCGCGATTGGATCGGGATCGGTAGCGGACCGTGGGATCATGCCAGACGACCCAGCTGGGTTCGACTCGATCGCGTGCTCGACGTACCGGAAGAAGGCATTCGCCGAGAAGGAGCGATCGTTGAGCGCAAGGTATTCGATCTGGTCGCCCATCGGCTGTGCGCCGAATATTCCTGGTACTGAACCGATCCGCTGGTTCGAGGATGGCCTCACGCACTCGGATTGCGGGAGCGCCCGTACAGCAGCCCGTAGAGCAGTGCCCCCAGAGTGCCACCGATCAGCGGGAACACCACGAATGCCCACACCTGGCCCATGGCCCCGTTCTGGTACGGCGCGACGGCGAGACTGCGGGCAGGATTCACCGAGGTATTGTCCACCGGTATCGACACGAGGTGCACCACCGCCAGCGTCACGCCGATCGATACTCCGGACAGGGAAACGTCGGACAGCTGATCGGTCGAGGCCAGCACGACAAAGACCAACAACGCCGTGAGCATCACCTCGACGATGATCATCGCGGCCAGCCCGTAGCCGTTTTCCACGACCACCTCGGCAAGTGGCCCCCGGGCGGCTGCCGGGCTGTGCTCACCCCACCCGTTGGCGCCCAGCCCATCGATCGCACGGTTGTAGGAGGGAAGATTCTTGGCGAGTGCGAACAGTACGAGACCCGCGAGTAGGCCGCCGATCAACTGCGCGATCACATATCCGGCCGCCGACACCCCGCTGATCCGTCCGAGCAATACATGCCCCAGGGTGACTGCCGGGTTGACATGACAGCCCGAGATCGGCCCGATCGAGTAGACGAGGAGCATCAGCGTCAGGCCGAACGCCAGTGCCACCCCCAAGGCGCCGACTCTCTCGCCGGCCAGCACCGCGGTACCGACCCCACCGAGTACCAGGATGAAGGTACCGAGGGCCTCGGCCCCCCATTTCTTGCTCTCGGGAATCGATGGGTTCGCGACTTTTTCGTCGGAAGATTCCCGGGCCGTTGGAGACATCTGTCCACCTTCCGCGTGCCAGAAGACGTGCTGCGTGCCAGAGACGTGCTGCATGCCAGAAGACGTGTGCGTGCCACAGGACGTGCTGGTGCAACGAGACGTGCTGCGGCGAGTCTCGGTACCGCTTCGACAACAGAGCCGCTCGAGATCAACGGTTGCTCGGGACGCTACGCGAGTCCGGTGCTCTCTACAACGACCTCGACGCGGCGACATCACTGGAGCGATCCGCGTCGATTTCGTATGCCGCACCTCGACTGGTAGTGTCGACCTTCGGCGTATGCAACACCCCGCTGGGGGAAGGCGCGCGCTGTCGAACTTTCAGCACACACCACCAGACAGGAACATGAGGAACGAGGCGTGGCCAACATCAAGTCCCAGATGAAGCGGATCCGCACCAACGAGGCGGCGCGCAAGCGCAACCAGTCGGTCAAATCCGCGCTGCGCACCGCTATTCGTGGCTTCCGCGAGGCTGCGGCCGAAGGCGACAAGGCCAAGGCCGCCGAACGCCTGCAGTTCGCCAGTCGCAAACTGGACAAGGCCGCCTCGAAGGGTGTCATTCACGCCAACCAAGCCGCGAACAAGAAGTCGGCACTGGCGCTGGCGTTCAACAAACTCTGATACATCCGGCGCCGGACTGTTGTGACCGGTGCCGTTGCCCGACAGGTAGCCGCTGTGGCCTCGACGACCACCGCGGCTTTCGTCGCTAGGTATCAGTGATCATCGATTGCCACCTGAGCCCGTCAGCGGTTTCCAGATCAGCCGGCGCGGGCCAGAGGTTCCAGCTACCATTCCGCGCATGGTCACCGTATATGCCAACCAGTCGGTCGTTCGCGGCGAGGACCTGCCCGAGGTGATCCGCGCGGCGGAGGTACTCGGATTCGGGCTCAAGATCGAGAATGTGCTGGTCTCCGACGATGAAGGCAACTATTCGTTGGAATGGATCGTCACGCGCGATGACGATGTGCCGGCCTACGAGGAATGGGACGGCCGCTACGAGGACGTGGAGGAAGAACAGGAGCTGGCGCTGAACTCGGCGCAGCAGTAGCACCGGACGCACGGTGTGGGGTCCGCATCAGGCGAACCCCACACCGTGGCCTAAGCGCCGTGCAGGTCCACGATCCGAGTCAGAGCGTGTTCGAGGGCATAGCCGGCGTCTGCAGCGCCTCCTTTGACATCGGCATTGAGCGTTGCAACCGCCTGAAGCGCCGAACCGATAGCAGCCGCGGTCCAACTACGGGCACGGGCCTGGGCCTTCTTCACTTTCCAGGGTGGCATGCCGAGCCGCCGGGCCAGTTCGAGCGGGTCCGTGCGTCCGGCCGCGCTCACGCGAGCGATGGTGTGCACCGAGTCGGCCAACGCATCGGCGAGCAGAACGTGCGGCACGCCGCGATCGATTGCCCAGCGCAAGGCTTCCATCGCGCCAGGGCGGTCGCCGGCCACAGCACGATCGGCGACGTCGAACCCGGAAACCTCTGCCTTGCCGGAGTAGTACCGGCGCACCGCAGCGCCATCGACCTTCCCGCCGGTGTCGGCAACGAGCTGACCACACGCCGCAGCCAGTTCCCGCAGATCGGAGCCCACCGCCTCCAACACCAACTGCACGACCTCGCTGGACACTCGCACGCCCGCGGAGCGGAACTCCCCGCGGACGAAGTCGACGCGTTCGGCGTTCTTGGTCAGTTTGGCACACATATATGTGACCGCCCCGGCCTTCTGCACGACGGGCACGAGAGCCTTGGCTCGCCCGCCGCCAGAGTGCACGATCAGCAGGACCGTGCCCTCGGGAGGGTTTCGTGCCGCGTCGGTGATCACCGACACGGCCTGTTTGCCCGCCTCGGCGGCCGCATCCAGGACGATCACCCGATCCTCGGCAAACAACGATGGACTCAGCAGTTCGGCCAGCTCCGCAGTGCTGGCATCCCCAGCGCGTAGCCGCCCGACAGGCACTGCATCCGGATCAGGCGCGGCCGAGCGGACCTGCGCTACCACCGCCCTCACCGCACGCTCGACCAACAGCTCTTCGTCACCGAGCACGAGATGCAGCGATGCAGCACGCTCACTCACCGCAATACCGCCCCGCGCAACGCCGCCCCGCGACTCGAACCGAAGCTGTGCAGGTGTTCTGTGTTGGGCCGCTCACCGCATGCACTCACAGACCGATCCTACGGCCCACGTCCGACACCCCATCCGCCCCACGGCGAATATCTCGGCGTGAATTCGCCGGCTCAACGCGAACTCGCCATCCGTGGCTGCTCACGGTTGCCGAGAACCACGATGTCGCCCCGAAGATCGGTTCGCGCCACCATCGCACCTCGCGAGGTCAGTCCGGCCAGTACCGCTGCGTTCGGGTGCCCGAAGGTGTTCTGTGCGCCGACACTGACCAACACCAGTCGCGGCTGTATCGCTTCGAGGAAGTCCGACGCCGACGTGCGCGATCCGTGGTGCGGAAGTTTGAGGATATCGGCCTGAATGTGCGCCCCGGAATGCAGCAGCGCGCGCTGTGTGGGTTCCTCGATGTCTCCAGTGAACAGAACGCGGCCCACGCGGGTTCGGGCGACGATGACCACTGATCGGTCGTTCGCATTGTCGGCTTCCGCGCCCGGGACCGGCCGCGGACTGCTGCTGGTCGGCGCCAGTACCTCGAGACCGACTGCTCCGAAATTCAGCTGATGGCCGGCCGACAACTCCCACATCGGCACACCTGCGTCGCCAGCCACCGCGGCGACCTGCATCAGGCCCGAGGTGTTTCCGGCGGCAACGGATCGGTGCGAAATCGCAGCCGGCAGCGCGACGACCGAGCATTCGAAACGGGCATCGCAGGTCGCACGATCTGGTTCGACCTGGCCAGCCGAGATGAGTGCGTCGAGTTCACGATTGCCGACTGCAATGGCGTCCACCTTGCGATTGCGCAGGGCGCCGGTGATTCCACCGATGTGGTCGGCATGCGGATGGGTGAGGATCAGTAGTGGGATACGCGAGATCCGCAGGCCATCCAGGCACCGTCGAATCGCGCGGGGGTCGGGTCCGACGTCGATCACCACAGCGGCGCCCGGTCCGACCGCGAGCGCCAAACCATCGCCTTGTCCGACGTCGCAGGCCGCGACGACCCACCCGTCGGGTGGCCACGCTGGATACCAGAGATGCGCTGGAACGAGGACCAGCGCGACGCCCGACACCACCGTGACGACGAGGTGCCGCCCGACCCGCGAACGCAAGACCGCGATCACGACGACGACAACCACGCCGGCGACCAGCCCGCCACGACGACCACCGGGTACGGCGACGGACGCGCCCGGTAGTGCGGCTGTATGTGCTGCGACCGACAACAACCACCACATCGGCGCGGCGGCACAGCGAAGAACGAACTCGGCCAGCGGGGACCACAGACACGACAGCACGGCGCCGCTCGTCCCGATGAGCATGATCGGAGCGACAACCGGTGCCACAATGATGTTCGCGAGCACCGCGACCAGGCTGAGCCGACCGGTGAGCGCAATCATGATCGGGGTCGTGACCACGAATGCCCCAGCCGACACCGCGACGATCTCCGCAGGCGCCCGCCACCACCCGTGGGCGCGCAACCAATCGGCCCAACTCGGCGCCAGCAGGATCAGCCCACCGGTCGCCACCACCGACAACGCGAAACCGACATCGATAGCGAGTTCGGGCCATAGGGTCAGCAGGGCGACGACGGCCGCGCACAGTGCCGGAAGTGCCTGCTTCCGCCGCCCCGTGAGGACAGCCAGAAGCGTGATCGAACCCATCGCCGCGGCACGCAACACGCTTGGTTCCGGCCGCGCGACGACAACGAACATCAACAGAACGGTCGCGGCAGCACCAACGGTCGCCCACGGTCCCAGAGCGAACAGTCTCGATGCGAACAGCACGAACGACAGCAGAATCGTGAAGTTCGCACCACTGACTACACACAGGTGCTGTAGACCGGCGCGTTCGAAATCCTCGCGCACTCCGTCGGGCAGATGCGAAACGTCGCCGACGACGAGCGCGGGCAACAGTCCGGCGGCATCAACGGGCAGCGCCTCGCGCGCCGATGCCGCGAAGTCGCCGCGCACCGCATTCGCGATACGGTGCCACCATGGCAACGACTCGGCGAGCACTGGTGATCCCCGTGCATGCAGAACCGCGATGGTGAGATCGGCTCGATTCGGCCGATCCGCCCGAGCCTGCACCTCGACTCGCCTTCCAGGCGTGAGTTCTCCCCACTCCGATCCGGTGGCCAATACCACGACAGCTCCGCCAGAATGCACAGTCGTACCTGCGCGCCGGAATTCGTGGAGTTCGGCTCGCACGACCCAAGTGCGATTCGCACCGAATGTCTTGCTGCGCAGCGGTTTCGGGTCTGTAGTCGGCGTGATGACCACGCGCACCGACAGCCCGACTGCATTCCGCAACGGATGTGTCGCCGCGGCCCGCTCCCGCCATGCGGCCGCGACGGCGCACCCCGCGCCCAGTATCACAGCTCCCAGCGCGACCAGCGCAGCCGAACGCCAGCGCACACTGCGATCGGTCGACCGAATCGTCAGCGCCACCACCACAGCCGCGAACGCCGCCAGCACCGCGGCCAGTACCAGCCCAATTGTCCACCCCATAGTCAGCGTCGCAGCGGTCGCAGCCCAGCACGACAGCGCGGCAGGTAGCAGCCGTGCGTCGAGAACTTGGAGAACGGCGGCTTCACCAGTCGGTCCACCGCGGGTGGTCATACGATGACCAGATCACGCAACCGGGCCAAGCGAACCGGCCCGATGCCGTCGACCTCGCCGAGCTGATCCACGGAGTCGAAGCGCCCGTTGGTGGTGCGCCAAGTGACAATGGCGGCGGCGGTGACGGGCCCGACTCCCGGAAGAGCATCGAGTTGGGCCTCGGACGCGGAGTTGAGATCGACCTTGGCTGCCGGCTTCGACGAACCGTCCGGCGCGGAACGGGAAGGCGGATTCCCGGCCGCGCCGATTGTCGTGCTACCACGATATGGTGGACCGGTATTGGGTCCAGCTGGGCCGACCATCACTTGGTCGCCGTCCAATAGGCGTTGCGCCAGATTCAAACCGCTGGTGTCGGCGCCAGGCCGCGTTCCACCCGCTGCCGCAAGGGCATCGGCGACCCGGGCCCCGGTCGGGAGCCGGACCAACCCGGCGTGCTGGACCAAGCCGACAACGCTGACCACCAGGTCGGTCCTCGGCTGCTCCGCATCGGCGGGCGTCGGCGAGGCGGACACCGACCCGACGACCGCAGTGGCGACCACGCCCCGCTGACGAGCGACCTCCGGCGAACTCGCAGCGACGGTGGGTGCCGCCGCCGCGATCGGTGGAACCGGTTGTCCCATCGGCCGTTCACGGAATACGACGATCCCGGCGATCACCACCACGACCAATCCGGCCAATGCGAAAATGCGCACTCCTCCCCGGCCAGGATCGAGCCGGACGCCCCGGAATCGATCCGGAACCAGACGGTCCTGCCATCGCGTGGTGACGTCGGGGTCATCCAGCCAACGGGGGGTCCGCACTCGGTGGGTGACGTCGTCGGTATCCTTCGCCACGACGTCGTGGTCGCACGGCACCTGGTCGCGATCCTGTGGTCCCGCTGCCCGAGTGCGACCACCCGACCGAGTGCGACCGCCCGACCGAGTAGGACTCACGGGCATCAGCTCGCCGGGCGGCCGCCGATTCCATGCCGGCCGATGGTCTTCCGCTGGACCATCCAGCCCATTCGCGACGACCTCGACGCCACTCTGGGGCGCAGTGGCCGAGCCACCGCCGGTCGTGCTGGCGCCGACTCGAGCCCTCAGCTCACCTACTCGCCGTCGTCCCCGCTCGCGTTCCTCGTGTCGAGACATACCAGCGACGGTATGTCGGCTTCATCATCCGAAACCCGTACCGTCCAGGCGATTCGGTGAGGCTGTTGACGCATGCGGCGCTGTGCACAACTCATCCGCCAACCGTGTGCCGCGCTCGCCATCACGCACAACCACCCGGTATGACGAGCACGCCGACCGCACCGAGGCCCAAATGCACCGCCAACGCCGGACCGAATTCGGCGACGATGAGCTCACCGACGCCGGGGATCAGATCGCGTAACTGGCTCGCGATGGTATTCGCCGCCTCCTGCGCGCCCACATGCTGTACGGCCACAGCAGCACCATCCTCACCTGCCGAGTCGACTGCCGCCGCAACGAGTTTTGTGTATGCCTTGGAGCGGGTCCGGACCTTCTCGCGCAGTTCGAGCCGCCCCGAGACAATCTGCAGCAGCGGCCTGGTGACCAGCTCGGACCCGAAGAACGACGCAGCCGAGGACAACCGCCCGCCGCGACGTAGCTGCTCGGTGCGGTTGACCAAAATGAACGCCCGGGCACGCGCAGCGGCGGCCACCGCGGTGTCGTAGACGATGTCCAGCGGCGCCCCGCCTCTCGCCCGCCGTGCTGCGGCCAGCACGGGTAATCCGGTTGCCAGTCCGGCACCCT
This sequence comes from Nocardia sp. CNY236, assembly GCF_000482385.1. Classification (GTDB taxonomy): domain Bacteria; phylum Actinomycetota; class Actinomycetes; order Mycobacteriales; family Mycobacteriaceae; genus Nocardia. The sequence goes on along the minus strand of NZ_KI519395.1, from coordinate 65,505 downwards.
GGGAGTCCACCAGGCGGACCCGATCCGCGGCATCCATATCACCGATCGCCTGCCGCCCGGCCTCCCACGTCGCCGACAGCTGCCGAGAAAGATGCACCGCGACCACGCCGTCACCACCGCTGTGGTGCCATGCGTGCTCGTATGCCGCGCGTAGCTCACCGGGCGAGGCGGCCGAGGTGGTCACCACGTCTGTGGCGTAGTCGATGTCGACCGGATCGAGACCTTCCCTGATCGCCCGGTCACCGACCAGGATGTGCAAGGGTACGACCGTGACGCCCAGCGTGTCGAGATGTTCGGCGGAGAGGCTGGCAGCGGAATCGGTGACGACCACGACGGGCACGGACTACCGGACCTCCTGCAGGATCTTGACCATCGCATTGGCTACCGCGGCGTGACCTGCCCAGCCCCAGTGGATACCGTCCGGATTGGCTTCGCCGGAGAAGACATTGTCGCGCACCGCCTCGCCGAGGTCGACCAACGGCACCGACGTGCGTTCCGACCAGGTACGCAGTGCCTCGACCGCACGCGGCCGACCTGTGTGCACCCGCGCGTAGGCGTCGCAGTTGTGTACCGACGGCAGCACGCCGACGACCGGAAGATCGGGACGCAACTGTGCTAGGGCGGCGCGCGACTGGTCCAAGTAGTCGACGCTCACCGCCGGCGGAAGCGCAACCGGCCCTCCGAGTTTCGACAGCTTCGGCTGGGACCAGGCGTAGGTCGCCCGAACCGCGCGGCGCAAGGCAGGCGGCCGCACGTAGCGGATCAATTCGCGCAGCGCGGTGGGCAGTGGGGAGGGCAACGTGTCCATGCCACCCACCGCGAAAACCACTGCGCCGGCACGGGGAACGGCAGCCCACACGCGCGGATCTCCGATGAGCGCCCAATACGCGTCGCGACAGGTCCAACCGATCCGAGCGACCAGCTCGACATCCCAATCCAATTCGGCAGCAACGAGGTTCGGCCAGATCAGAGGATGATTTGCCGGCAAACCGCCCTTGGGGCCGAAATAGGCGAGCGAATCGGCGAGCACGAGCAACACCGGTCGGGCGGCCCGCTCTTCAGAGGACATCCGGGGCCACCTTTGCCGCCGCGTTCCACACATCCAGGCGCCAGCCGGGTTGGTCGATACTCGGGCCGTGGCTGCTCAGTTGCACCCAACTGGTGTTGGCGAGCCCACCCAGAACGGGCCAGCTGTGCGGTGGCAGGTCGAGCAACGCGGCCGTGAGGGCCGCGATCAACCCGCCGTGTGCCACCAGGATGACGGCCCGGCCCGGCCAGTCCTGCCGCTCGACCAACAATTCTCGGACCACCGGCAGCGACCGCGCACCGACCTCGAGCTTGCTCTCACCGTTCGGCGGAACATAGCTCGCATCCAGCCGCCATGCCATGCGCGCGCCCGGGTAGTCCGCATCCACCTCCAGATGCGTCGATCCTTCCCAGTCACCCAGGTTGGTCTCCCGCAGCCTGGAATCCGCAACGACCGCGTGCCCGGTGTGGTCGGCCAGCGTCGTTGCGGTGTACCAGGCTCTGCGCAGATCAGAGGACACGATCGCGATGACGTTGCGGGAAACCAGCTCCCGCGCGACCTCTTTGGCCTGTCTACGGCCGAGTTCGGTGAGATCGGTATCGATCTGACCTTGCATCCGGTCGGTCGCATTCCATTCGGTTTGACCGTGCCGCAACAAGATCAGCGTGCGGACCCCGGCACGCCGACTCACGATTGCGCCTCGTTCTCGGGCGACATCTCGGGGCGCTCCGACGTCGCAGGCGCGGTGATTCCCTCGACGGGCACGACGGGGCAGTCCTTCCACAGCCGCTCCAGTGCGTAGAAGTCACGCTCGTCGGCGTGTTGGATGTGCACCACGACGTCGATGTAGTCCAACAACGCCCAGCGACCTTCGCGTGTGCCCTCGCGCCGGACCGGTTTGTGCCCGGCCGCGCGCAACTTCTCCTCCACATTGTCGACAATGGCGTTCACCTGCCGCTCGTTGGGCGCGGACGCAATCACGAAGCAATCGGTGATCACCAGTTGCTCGGACACGTCGAGCACCACCACGTCGGTTGCCAGCTTCTCGTCGGCTGCACGCGCCGCGACCTCTGCCATCGCCACCGACTCGACCGACGCGCTCATGTCCGGTCCTCGCCGGCCCACCACAGCGCCCCGACTGCGTCCACGACCCGCTTCCCCACTCGGCCTGCACCTCGCTGCGCTCCGCTCACGCTCAGCTACCTTCCGCTGCTCCGGGCACATACAGGTGCCGCTTCGATATGTACTGCACGACGCCATCAGGGACGAGATACCACACCGGCCGGTTCTCGGCGGCACGGCGACGACATTCGCTCGACGAGATCGCCAGCGCGGGGACTTCGATCATGGTCACCGCATCCGCCGGTTGATCTCGCAGATGCGCCGCGAGATGATCGATGTTCAGCTCGTACCCCGGACGGCTCACCCCGACGAACTTCGCCAGTTCGAACAGTTCCGCCCAATCCTGCCATGTCAGGATGCTGGCCAAAGCGTCCGCACCAGTGATGAAGTACAACTGGGCATCGGGATATTCCGAACGCATCTCCCGCAACGTGTCCACGGTATAGGTGACCTTGTCACGGTCGATGTCGGTGCGACTGACCGAGAACCGTGGGTTGGACGCGGTCGCGATGACGGTCATCAAGTAGCGATCTTCGGCGGGGCTGACCTCGTGATGCGCTTTCTGCCACGGCTGCCCGGTCGGAACGAAGATCACTTCGTCCAGTTCGAAGCGGTGGGCCACCTCACTGGCGGCCATGAGGTGCCCGTGGTGGACGGGATCGAAGGTGCCGCCCATCACTCCGATCTTGCGGCCTCGTCCACCACCTGTCTCACGCATGACTGGTCAGCTTAACGGGTCGTATTCGATCCGCTCGGGCCGGCAAGTGCGCCGACATCACCGAGCTACACCGGCAGGAGTCGGGAGACCACCGCAGTGAGTTGTGCGGCCGAGCGGCATTCGTGCATTTCGATCACTTCACGATACTTTTCGGCTGCGGAATCACCCGAGCCCCACTGCTCGCGCGGCTCCGGATTGAGCCAGTGCGCGTGCTTGGCGACCTCGACCAACGACCGTAGGGTGGCCAATTCGGGATCACGATAGTTCGTGCGGGCGTCGCCGAGAATCAACAATGAACTGCGGCTGGTGACGACCTCGGAGTAGGCGTCGGCGAACCCGGCCAGCGCACGACCATAGTCGGAGTGCCCGCCCATGCCCACCACATTCGCTTCGGTGAAGATCCTGGTCATGGACTGCTCCACCGGGGTGTTCGGATCGAAGAGCGAGGTCACCTCGTCCACCTGGTCGACGAACGCGAAGATCCGCACCCGGGAGAACTGCTCGCGCAACGCGCTCACCAGCAGCAACGTGAAATTGCTGAAGCCCGCAACCGAGCCCGAGACGTCACACAACAACACCAATTCGGGACGTCCGGGGCGCGGCTTGCGATTGGCCAGGTCGATCGGCACTCCGCCGGTCGACATCGACTTGCGGAGGGTGCGGCGTAGATCGACCGCGCCGCGGCGGGCGTGCCTGCGCCGTAGGGCCAGCCGCGCAGCCAAGATCCGCGCCAAGCGTTGCGTGCTTCGCCGCAGCTCGGCGAGTTCGGCCTCCGACGCCCGCAGGAAATCGACGTCCTCGGCCTGGCGGGGCACGCCATAGCTCGCGACCCGATCCCGCCCGATTCGTTCGGCAACCCGCCGCTTGGTCTCGGCTTCCACAGTCTCGCGAAACCCGGCGATGCGCTGTCGGGCCGCGCGCCGGGCGATCTCGAGGTCGAACTCACTGGCATCCGGCCTTCTGGCCAACGCGTCCAGGATCTGAGCCAACAGGGTGTGCGGCTGCACCTCTTTCATCGCCTGATACGCCGAGAACGACGGACCACGCGCGGATTGGTACCGGCCCATTTGGTCGACCAGTTCCCCAGCCAATACTTCCAACCTCGGAGCCGCCGATTCCTGTGCGAGCAACTCGGCCAACATCGAACGCAGAGCACGGATATCCACCTCACCCGAGGGCGTTCGAGGAATTGCGACATCGTCCTGCGCTGCGGTGCGCTCCCCCATCGCGGCCGGGAACCACAGGTCGAACAATCCGTCGAAAGTCGCTCGGTGCGTGGTGCGTCGTAGCAGCGCGCATGCCAAACCTTCTCGCAAGACCTCACGGTCCATCAGATCGAGCACGGTCACCACCCTGCCCGCGTCCACCGTTTCCGACGACCCGACCGCGATGCCGCGCGCCCGCAGCGCCTCCACGAACCCGACCAGATGCCCCGCTATCCCATGCGCGCCCGACAACCCACCGTCTGCAGGAATCGGTGCCGCCACCATGGGTCAGGCCAGTTTCAGCTCGGCCAGCGCACGCCGATGGTCGGTTCGATGTTTGAGCACCACGCCGAGTGTGGCGTGCACGGCAGTGTCGTCGAGGTCGTGCAGGCCGAGAGCCAACAAGGTACGGCCCCAGTCGATCGACTCCGCGACCGAGGGCAGCTTTTTCAGCTGCATGCCGCGCAGGACGTGCACGATCCGCACCAACTGTGCGGCCACCGTGGCCGACAATTCGGGAACCCGGCTGGCCAGGATACGCCGCTCCAGATCCTCGTCCGGGAAGTCCAAGTGCAGGTAGAGACAGCGCCGTTTGAGCGCCTCGGACAGTTCGCGGGTGGCGTTGGAGGTGAGCACGACGAATGGCCTCCGGCTGGCGGTGATGGTGCCCAGTTCTGGAACCGTCACCGCGAAATCGCTGAGCACTTCCAGCAGCAGGCCCTCGATCTCCACATCGGCCTTGTCGGTCTCATCGACCAGCAGCACCGTGGGGTCGGTACGTCGGATCGCGGTCAGCAATGGCCGCGACAGCAAGAACTCCTCGGTGAAGACATCGGCCTTCGTCTCCTCCCAGTCGTTCTCGCTGGAAGCCTGGATTCGCAGGATTTGTTTGGCGTGGTTCCATTCGTACAGCGCGCGCGCCTCGTCGACACCCTCGTAGCACTGCAAGCGAACCAGCTGCGCGCCAGCGGTCTGCGCAACTGCGCGAGCCAACTCGGTCTTCCCGACCCCGGCCGGACCCTCGATCAACAGCGGCTTGCCCAATCGGTCGGCCAGAAACACCGAAGTGGCAGTCGCCTTGTCCGCCAGATATCCCGTCTCCGCCAAACGATCGATCACGTTGTCCACCGATGCGAAGACCGGCTCCTGCCCCTTACTGTCAGACACTACCCGGCACCTTTCCTTCCGATCCCACCACTACGCTACGGCAGCGCCGAGACGACACCGAGTCGACGTCGGCGCGCAGCCGCATTGTCCGCGTCGGACGGGGGGATCTTGCCCGCGTCGGACGGGGGGCGGATCGTGCCCGCGTCAGACAAGGCGGATCTGACCCTCACCCCACACGATCCACTTGGTGGAGGTGAGTTCGGGCAGAGCCATGGGGCCGCGGGCGTGCAGCTTCTGGGTCGAGATACCGATTTCGGCACCGAACCCGAACTGCTCACCATCGGTGAACGCGGTGGAAGCGTTCACCAGCACGGCAGCGGCATCGACCCGACTGGTGAATTCACGCGCCGCACTCAGATCGCCGGTGACGATGGCCTCGGTGTGACCGCTGCCCCATCGGTCGATGTGCTCGAGGGCGCGGTCCAGGTCGTCCACCACTTTCAACGCGATGTCCAACGACAGGTACTCCTCACCCCAATCGACATCGGTTGCAGGAACCTGGCCGGGCAGATCCCCGTGAATCGTGACGCCGTGCCGCTGCAGCGCCTCGGTGAGCCGCGGTAACGCGGTATCGACGATCGCAGCGTCGATGAGCAGAGTCTCGGCGGTATTGCACACGCTGGGGCGCCGAGTCTTGGCGTTGATCAGAATCTGCTCGGCCATATCCAGGTCGGCGGCGGCGTGCACGTAGACGTGGCAGTTGCCGGTGCCGGTCTCGATGGTGGGTACGTGTGCATCGCGGACGACCGCATCGATCAGGCCGGCGCCGCCCCGGGGGATGACCAGGTCGACCAAGCCACGGGCTTGGATCAGGTGGGTCACGCTGGAGCGGTCTCGACTCGGCAAAAGCTGGACGGCATCGGCCGGAATGTCCTGTGCGGCCAACGCTTCGCGCAACACCATGACCAGCGCCGCATTGGAACGCGCCGCCGACGACGACCCGCGCAGCAGCGCCGCGTTGCCGGATTTGAGCGCGAGGCCGGAGGCGTCGACGGTGACGTTGGGCCGAGCCTCGTACACCATGCCGATCACCCCGAGCGGAACCCGCACCTGCTTGATCTCCAGGCCGTTGGGCAGGGTGGAGCCGCGAACCACCACACCGACGGGGTCGGGCAGACCGGCTACCTGCCGAAGGCCCGAGGCGATGCCATCGATTCGAGCCTTCGTCAGCCGCAACCGATCCAGTAGCGACTCTTCGGTGCCCCCGGCTCGGGCTGCGACGATGTCCTCGGTGTTCGCCGCCAGTATCTCGTCGGCGGCGGCCAGCACGGCATCTGCGCACGCGTGCAATGCGTCGTTCTTCTGCGCAGTCGTCAGTCGGGCCAACGCTCGCGAAGCGACCCGTGCCCGACGTGCAGCCGCGCGCACCGCCTCACGGACATCCGGCTGAGTCGTCGTTCCTACCGTCATGGTCAACAGCCTACGCACCACGTGGGTCGGCGATTTCATCAGCCGAAGGCCCCGGGCCAGGCGTCCGACGCGGACGCCTGGCCCGCCGGTCCGGTGTGTGCCGGACCGACCACGACTACCGTCCGCGATATGACGGCACCATCACATACCCCGGCGATCGCGGTCCTCGGCAGCATCAACATGGACATGGTGACCACCACTGCACGGCGCCCCGCTCTCGGCGAGACGGTACTGGGAACCGACTTCGTCATGGTGCCGGGCGGCAAAGGCGCCAATCAGGCCATCGCTGCCCAGCGAGCCGGTGGCCGAACCCAATTCCTGGGAGCGGTGGGTGACGATGCCTTCGGCGCCGAACTCCGGGCGGCGCTCACCGAGGACGTCGTGGGAGTGGACCGGTTGCGCACGGTCACCGGCCCCAGCGGGGTCGCCACGATCGTGATCGACAGCGCCGGGGAGAACACCATCATCGTCGTCGCCGGCGCAAACTCCCGAATGACCGAACTGACCGAATCCGATCTGGCGGTCATCGCTGCTGCCGATATTCTCCTGTGTCAGTTGGAAATTCCGCTCGACACGGTGGCCGCGGCCGCCCAGCATGCCCGTGCGCACGGTACGGTGGTTGTGCTGAATCCCTCCCCGGTGCGGCGACTGCCCCCTGGATTCTGGGCCGATATCGAGGTGGCCGTGGTGAATTCCGGCGAAGCGGCACAACTCGGCGCCGATCTCGAACCCGTTCCGCATGTCATCGAGACCAAGGGTGCAGCGGGCGCCGTCTACCGCGGACCGGACGGGGTACGGCTGTCGCGTCCCAGTCCGGCAGTGGACACCGTCGACACCACCGGTGCCGGCGACGCGTTCACCGGTGCCTTGGCCGCAGCCTGGCATCGTGGCCCGGAATGGGCACTCACCTGGGCATGCGCAGCCGGAGCATGGGCGACGACCTCCCGCGGGGCGAGCAGTTCGATCCCCACCCGACACGATATCGACGCACTGATACCGCGGTGACCCCGGCGCTGTGCGCGCCGCTGGATCATCGGACCGGCCTGGCTTTCCCACCGATCTCCTCGATACCATAGGATATGCCGTGGCGGCCTGCGTTCTTCTCTCCCGATCCGGAGTCGGATCCGGCAGCCGGTCCGCCGGAGATCCCCGGCGTGAGGCGATCGTTCGTCCTCGCGCGCGGCGTGCGCTTTCATGTCACGGAGGCCGGTCCACCGGATGGGCGCCCGGTCCTGGTGCTGCACGGTTGGCCACAGCATCACTACTCCTACCGCAATTTGCTTGCCGATCCACCGGATGGTCTGCGGATCGTCGCACCGGACCTACCCGGATACGGCTGGTCCGGACCTGCCCCACACCGATGGGCAAAGGATGACGTCGCTTCCGATCTACTCGCACTGCTCGACGCGCTCGGCCTGAACCGCGTCCTGCTGGTCGGGCACGACTGGGGCGGCTACATCGGCTACCTCATGGTTTTGCGCAGGCCGGAGCGATTCGATGCGCTGCTGGCGTTGAATATTGCCCATCCATGGCAGACCCCGCGCAGTATCCTTCCCCACGCGTGGCGCCTACTGGCCTATCAACCGCCGATCGCGGCCTTCGGACAGTATCTACATCGCCACACCCGGTTCCTGGAACAGCTGATCTTCGCCGCCGGTACGCGCCATCGCGACGCATTGCCACCCGAGGTGGTTCGCATCTATGCCGATCGCTTCCGTGATCCCATTCGTGCACGCAGCGCAACCAACACCTACCGCACCTTCTTGGTACGTGAAGTTCCACGCGCGGCGAAGCAGGGGGAACACCGCCGGGCACAGATGCCCATTCGCACACTCTTCGGTGTCGACGACCCCGCGGTCCATCCGTCCCTCGCAGCCGAGGAGACGGCACAGGCCGACGACTATCGGCTCGAACGCGTCGAGGACTGCGGGCACTTCATCGTCGAAGAGCGGCCGGACTTGGTGCGCGCCCGACTACTCGAATTGGCGGCCACGAGCGCCCGCCCCGCCTGAACCGGGGGGCGACAGTCGGGCACGATGGAGCGCATGGCCGCGGCGACCGATGCCCCTTCGAGCAATCTCGGCGACCACCCGGACCTGCGTTCGCATGCGGAGCGCATGCTGCAGGCCATGGCCGGGTCGCGCGCACACCTGCGCGAAGACCAGTGGACCGCGATCACGGCCCTCGTCGTGCACCGACGCCGCGCGCTGGTCGTGCAGCGCACCGGCTGGGGCAAATCAGCGGTGTACTTCATCGCCGCGGCACTGCTTCGTGCAGCCGGACACGGACCGACCGTGATCGTGTCACCGTTGCTCGCGCTCATGCGCAACCAGGTGGCCGCCGCGCAGCGCAGCGGTATCGTGGCCGTCACCATCAACTCCGGCAACGTCGCCGAATGGGACGACATCCACGCCCGCGTTGCCCAGGGCGTGGTCGACGTGCTGTTGGTCAGCCCGGAGCGACTGAACAATCCCGACTTCCGCGACCGCGTCCTGCCGCGACTCGCTGCGGACGCGGGGCTGGTCGTGATCGACGAAGCCCATTGCGTATCGGACTGGGGCCATGATTTCCGGCCGGACTATCGGCGTATCCGCACGCTGATCGCGGATCTCGGCTCGGACGTCCCGGTACTCGCGACCACCGCTACCGCCACCGATAGGGTGGTCACCGACATCGCGACCCAGATCGGCGCCGACACGATGGTGCTGCGGGGCGCCCTGGATCGCGAGTCGCTACACCTGTCGGTGCTGCGTTTCGATGACGCTGTGCGCCGCACGGCCTGGCTCGCCGAGTATCTGAACCGATTGCCGGGCTGCGGCATCGTCTACGCGTTGACTGTGGCCGCCGCGCACGACCTGGCCGATGTCCTGCGCACGCATGGCCACGCCGTCGCCGCCTACACCGGTCGGACCGACCCCGCCGAACGCGAGGCGCTGGAGACCGCCTTACTGAACAACGAGGTGAAGGCCCTGGTCGCCACGTCCGCTCTCGGTATGGGATTCGACAAACCCGATCTCGGGTTCGTGGTGCACATCGGCGCGCCTTCCTCCCCGATCGCCTACTACCAACAGGTGGGTCGCGCCGGGCGCAGCACCCACCGAGCCGATGTCGTCCTGCTCCCTGGCCCGGAGGACAAGCGAATCTGGAGCTACTTCGACTCGGTCGCCTTTCCGCGCGAACACATCGTGCGGGCAGTGCTCGACGCTCTGGATGCCGACCGTCCGTTGTCCACTGTGGCACTGGAACCACTGGTGGATCTGAACCGTACCCGGCTGGATATGGTGCTGAAGGTCCTCGATGTGGACGGCGCGGTCCGCCGGGTCCGCGGTGGATGGATCGCCACCGGTCGCCCCTGGAGCTACGAGACCGAACGCTACGAACGCCTGTCGGTAGCCCGCGCAGCCGAACAACAGGCCATGATCGACTACCAGACGACCGCGGGGTGCCGGATGGAGTTTCTCCGTCGCCAACTCGACGACCCGGAACTACCAGCCGACCCGGCAGATTCGCCGGGCTGTGGCCGTTGTGACAATTGCACCGGGACCCGCCCCGATCCGGTCGTGGCCACACAAGTCGTCGCCACGACCCGGGCGCGGCTCGAGCGGCCCGGCGTTGACATCGTGCCCCGAAAGCAGTGGCCCACCGCAGTATCGAAGCTCGGCGTTCCATTGTCCGGCAAAATCACCGCAGGCGCGAACACCGGCCGCACGCTCGGGCGGTTGACCGACTTCGCCTGGGGACCACGACTGCGAGCACTGCTGGATGGACCGGACGCACCCATCCCCGACGATGTCTTCGATGCGTGTGTCACCGTACTGCGCAAATGGGATTGGGCGACTCGCCCGACGTCGGTACTCACGCTGGAATCCACGCGCAATCCCGTGCTCACCGCGACCTTGGCTCGACGCCTTGCCGCGGTGGGCCGCTTGCGCGACCTCGGCACGCTACGCACTCGACGGGGTCGACTACCGGTGGCTGCGGCGAATTCCGCGCACCGCGTTGCGGGACTGTACGACTCGTGGGACGTACCCGACCTCACCGACGTGGCAGGACCGATCCTGTTGGTGAATACCGTCACCGACACCGGATGGACGTTCACCGTCGCCGCCAGTGCACTACGAGCAGCGGGCGCCGATGCTGTCCTGCCGTTCGCATTGGCCACGCCGACGTGACGCCGAGACGACGAGAGCTGGCGGAATCGATCACTGCGGACAATGCCACGTCTCTCCGGGAGGTGGTACGACAGTTTACGAATTCCTCGAAAGACATTGCAGGCCAGATCGTTTGCTAGCATCTCAGCAGAGGGGCGGTCGTCCGACTGAACTCGGCTCATTCCGAATTGGTGTCCGATGGCTAGGAACGCAAGGCGAGTGACGTGACAGTTTCCCGTATCCGACATGCGGTAGCCGACAGCGTGATCTACGGAAACCTCTTGATCACCGCAACCGATAGCAGTGTCTCGGTACAACTCGAGTCCGACGACTCAACGGTTGTCGTCATCGAAAGAACGGGTCCTCGAACTCGGAAGAACATTCCGATCGGAACGAGGGATCCGCGCTTCCTCACCGCGCGCGTCAACGATCGTGAGATCACGGTGACCCCAGGCAGTGGAAGGTTTCTGAAGCGAAGCTATCGCATTCTGGTGGAAATCGAGGACAGGGTCATCAGTCTCGGAGCGATGGACATCGACACGTCTACGTTCATCGACGGAAAGCCGAACGAAATCGTCAACCAGTACGGCGATCTCACCGCCCGGTCCGATGGATCGGTCGAGGTCGGCTGGGCGGTACCGCAGAGGGTCCGACTGGTGAACAGGATGGTTGTGCCACCTGAGCCGACTGTCGACGATGTACTGATCGGCTTTGCGCTCGCCGCGGCGTTCGGGACGGGAGGACTGTCTGTGACCACGATTGTCATGGGCCTGGTTGCGTCCGTGTTCCCCTCCTGAGCGCGAGACGGCATCGTCCGCCGCCGCACCTGAGCGACGGACACCGACCCGCTCACGGTATTGCCGGGAATCCGGGTGTGGTGTTGACCCTCACACCGTGTCAGACGGTCTACTAGGAGGCACCATGTTCACCATCGGAGACTTCGCCCGGCACGGCCGCGTCTCGGTCCGGATGCTGCGTCACTACGACACAACCGGCCTCCTGCGACCTGCCCGCGTCGACCCGGCCACCGGATACCGCTTCTACACCGCGGCCCAACTGGCACGCCTCAACCGCGTCATCGCACTCAAGGATCTCGGTTTCACCCTTCTGCAGGTCCAACAAATTCTGGACGAGAAGGTCACCGCCGAGGAGCTGCGCGCGATGCTCCGGCTGCGTCGCGCCGAGCTGGAAACGTCGATGACCACGACAGCGGCCCGGCTGACCCAGGTCGAGGCGAGGCTCCGCTCGATCGAAAGCGAGGGGCAGATGCCCAGCAACGACGTCGTGCTCAAGACCCTGCCGAGCGTGCGGGTGGCCGAACTGACCGGATCGGCACCGGACTTCACTGCCATCACGCCGGTCATCCAGCCGCTTTTCGGCGAGCTGTTGCGGCATCTGGCGGCTGCGGGTATCACCCCCTCCGGCCCGGCGGTCGCCTATTACGAGGATGCGCCCGACGGCGGGATCCTCGTTCATGCGGGGGTCGAAGTCACCGCACCTCTCGGCGAGGACGACCGATTGCGAATCGTGGACCTCCCGCCCGTGGAGCAGGCTGCCACGATCATGCACCACGGCTCGATGGAGACCGTTCTGCCCACGGTTCAAGCTCTCGGCCACTGGATCGACGCCAATGGCTACCGCTCGGCCGGCTATCCGCGAGAGATCAGCCTGAGTTGCGAAGGCGACCACGACGGGTGGGTTACCGAGCTTCAAGAACCGGTGAACAAGCTCGCCTGACGAGTCCGACGATGGTCCCGCCGCGGTACCGCACGGCGAACACCTCTTTGGGGCAAGATATGAGCGAAATCGCTGACATACAACGACCAGAGCAGCACCGCAACCCAGAGGATCACCCACAGATCAGTCGATGCGTGTGGCGTGCACGGCCCAGCAGGGTATGTGCACGATGTGGTCTTCCAACAACGGTTCGATGACGTGGAATTGCTCTCGCACCGGTTCCATCGTCCGTGCCCATTCATGATAGCTCTGCTCGAATAGCCATGCGAAGAACTCAGGGACCAAGCGGTCTCGATACGTCGTAGTACCTATATAGTCGATACGCCAGCCCGATGCAGGAAGTACCCGCTCGAAACTCTCGGCCGACAGCCCCGACAACTGCACGCCGTTGACGTTGTGACGCCCGAATTCGAACATATACAGCCGAGCTCCTGGTTTGGTCACTCGATGCAACGTCTGCGCGTACGACATCTGCGTATCTTCGTCGTCCATATACGTGTCATAGCACCCGGAATCGACGACGGTGTCGAATCGATTCTCGTACCCCTCGAGTCGGGTCACATCACCCAGGTGGAAGTCTACTCTCACCTCGGCAACGCGCGCATTGTGTTCAGCTCGCTCGATCGCCGCAGGTGAGGCGTCGATTCCGGTGGCGGAGTATCCTTTCGAAGCGTAATGGATCGCATGGTGGCCCGGCCCGGTCCCCGGGTCGAGCACCTCGCCACGCACGGCCCCATGTGCCACCAACTCCTGCACCACCGGCTGTGGACCACCGATATCCCACGGAATCAGCGCCGGCAGCGCCTCGCGTGACCGTTCTTCACTGTATACTTTTTCGTACGCCGGCTCGATAGTTTCCCTGGACACCCTATACCTCGATTCTCGGTGACGACAACCTGGAAGCAAGCAGGAAATCTGGCCCCAAAACCCCGAAAGGGGTATCTCGCTATTTTATGAGCACTGACAATCTCTTTCCAGTTTTCATAGATGGAAATTTCCGGCGGAACAGCATGCGCGCACAGTGAACACCGATCGACTTTGTTCACGTGAACAAAGTCCATGCGCCAATACTGCTGTGCAGCATCGGATTGGACGGCCGTCGCAGCCGCGAACATCGCATGTCGACCGAAACGACCACCGCCGGGCTCGACCCCCCGAGTTCGTGAGCGGCTGCAGCAGCGCGGTCTGGACATTGCCCACCACCCGGCTGGCGTCACCGATTGTGGCGACGCGCAGGAATGAGTCCGGTCATACGGCCCGCCCGGATGTATGGTCGGGGTAACCGTTGTCCCGAGTAGACGGTCGGCGATTCGAGGGTGTGCTCGGCTTCCACCCGAGCGAATTCACCTACCGAACAGCCGCTGACGGCAGCCGAGAAGCCTTTCCGCGCAGTGACTTTCCAAGACAGGGGCACCAGGTGGCCGGAAAATCCACAGCACCGGCAATCGAACTCGGGGTCGGCGACCACAGCATTCGCATTTCCCATCCCGACCGGGTCTACTTTCCGCAGATCGGCGCAACCAAGCTCGACCTGGTGCAGTACTACCTGAGCGTCGGAGACGGCATCGTGAACGCACTACGCGATCGGCCCTGCATGCTGCACCGATTCCCACGAGGCCTGCCCGGCGGCAAAGTACACCAGAAGCGGCTGCCAGCCGGCGCCCCGGACTGGGTTCCGACCACCCGGGTGCACTTCCCACGCTACGGCAGGTCCGCCGATGAGCTTTGTGTCGCCGAACTGGCAGATGTGATCTGGGCGGTGCAAATGTCGACAATCGAGTTCCATCCATGGAACTCCCGCGCGGCGGACACCGAACGGCCCGACGAGTGGCGCATCGACCTCGATCCGATGCCCGACTGCCCGTGGAACCGAGTGCAGCGGGTGGCCAGCGTCGTCCACGAGGTGCTCGATGAGATCGGCGCAGTGGGCTGGCCGAAGACATCCGGGGGGAGCGGACTCCACATCTATGTCCGCATCGCGCCACACTGGGGATTCCACGATGTGCGCCGAGCGGCACTCGCCTTCGCTCGGGAGGTCGAACGCCGCGCACCCAAGGATGTGACCACCGCGTGGTGGCGTCGAGACCGGGATCCGGCTCTGCTGTTCGTGGACTACAACCAGAACGCGCGCGACCACACGATGGCCGCCGCCTACTCGGTGCGCGGTGTACCCACCGCGACGGTTTCCACTCCGGTGAGCTGGCACGAGATCGACCGGGTCGATCCCCGCGAGTTCACCCTGTCCACCGTCCCCGTGCGTGTGGCCGAACTCGGCGATCTCCATGCAGGCATCGACAGCGCGGTCTTCGACCTGGAACCGCTGCTGGAATGGAGTGACAGAGCGAACCACCACGACACGAGGTCCAGCGATCCCGACGTACCGGCGTATCCGGACGACTAGGACGTTCGCATCGTTGTGCGGACGACAGGGCCTGGCGCGCCGCTCGTGCCGCGATGTTACGGTCACAGCAGCAACACGAACTGCTGTTCGCCTGCTTCGAACATGCTCTACCGCACGGAGGAGGTCATCCATGAGCCGGCCGGCAATCCCGATCGCAATCGGCCCCAGCGAACCTCCCGCAACCCTATTGGAGAAGGCGGTGCTGGAGGGGGGTGCAGTTCTGTCTGCGCTCGAAGAAGCGCGCGCGCTGATCTGGACCGGCAGCCCCGACGAGTTCCCCCATGCATTACCGTCCACAGTGCAGTGGGTCCAATTGCCCGCCGCCGGTGTGGAGGATTGGTTTGCTGCGGGGATCATCGCCGAACATCCCGAGGTTCGTTTCACCTCCGCTGCAGGCGCTTTCGCCGCCAGCGTGGCCGAACACGCGCTCATGCTGCTGCTCGCGGGCATTCGCTACCTGCCCGAACAGCTGCGCGCCAGCGGGTGGCGCCAGCAGGACTTCTTTCCACATGTCGGCACGTTGCGCGGTAAGACGGTGACGATCGTCGGGGCGGGCGGTATCGGTCGGGCGCTGATCCCGATGCTACTTCCACTCGGCGCGCATGTGATCGCGGTGAATCGCAGCGGGCGACCCGTCACCGGGCGCGGGATACCAGAGACGGTCGAGACATTCTCCGCCGACCACTTGGGCCGGATCTGGCCGCGCACCGATCACGTGGTCATCGCCGCGCCTGCCACACCGGCCACCGAGCATCTCATCGGCACGGAGGAGCTCGCCAGACTCAAACCGTCTTCCTGGATCGTCAATGTCGCACGTGGCAGCCTCGTCGACACCGACGCGTTGGTGGCCGCGCTCGCCTCGGGCGCCATCGGCGGGGCTGGACTCGACGTCACCGACCCCGAACCTCTCCCGGACGGCCATCCACTCTGGGTACTGCCGAATGCGATCGTCACGCCCCACGATTCGAACCCGCCTCAACTGCGGTTCGCGGCCTTCGCCGACCATGTCGCCGCCAACGTTGCGCGCTTCGTCGGCGAGCGCGATCTACTAGCGCCGATCGAGCTGGTACGCGGATATTGATCCACCGCGGTACCTGCCGTTCCCGCATCGGTGCACTACCCCGAGACGAATGAGCGCCGGCACACGCCGAATCCACCTGCGCTTCTTGATCACCCTTTTACCAATGTGCCATTGACAATTGGCACATTGGTAGCTGACTCTTGGTGTACGACAAGGTCGGTGCGGACCTCGTTCGCCCGGTAGTCCGGCACGTCCTGCGCGTAGGGCACATGTCGCCACGGCTGCGGCGGCCAGGCCTCTCATCGTCGGAGAGCTCGAGCCCTCGGCCTTGCCGCCGGTTTCGCAGCGACGACGGCGCGGTTGTGCCGTGGACGGAAGGGCACAGGCCATGTTCGGGTTGAACAGACCGACGGATCGATCTCGACGGACACACGGCGCACGCGCAGTGGTCACCGGCGCGGGCAGCGGCATCGGACGAGCCTTCGCCTGCGAAATCGCCGCCCGCGGTGGTCGAGTGGTCTGTGCCGATCGCGATGAACAGCGCGCCGACGACACGGTGGCGCTCATAGAACGCACGTATCCCGGCGTCGCATACGCGTTCCGTTGCGACGTGACACGTCACGAGGACGTGGCAGCGCTCGCCCGTTTCGCCGATACCTTGTTCGACCGTCCGGTCGACTTGGTGATCAACAATGCGGGGGTCGGTATCGGCGGTAAACCCGTGGGCCGGATCGGATTCGATGACTGGCAATGGGCATTGGATACCAATCTGTGGGGCGTTGTCCACGGCTGCGAGATATTCGCACCGCGACTGCGCAAGGCAGGGCGGGGCGGAATCATCAATGTTTCCTCGGCTGCCGGCTTCGCCGCCGCGCCGACCATGGCCGCCTACAACGTGTCCAAGGCGGGCGTGCTGTCCTTGTCGGAAACGATGTCCGCGGAACTGAACGGCACCGGGGTCGCGGTCACCGTCCTGTGTCCGACCTTCGTCCAGACCAACGTCGCGCGCGACGGCCGGATCACCGCCGAATCAGCTCAGGTGGCCGATTTCCTCATGCGCAGGTCCAGCCACTCGCCCGCACGCATCGCGCGCACGGCGCTGGACGCACACGACCGCGGCCAACTCTATGTCGTTCCCCAACTCGACGCGCGTGCTATCTGGCTGCTCAAGCGGTCTTTTCCAGCCGGATACACCTTCGTTCTCGGGTTGTTGAAACGGCTACTGCCGCAGAACGACTCGAACACCGTCGACCGCCCGGCGGTCACCGACCCGACCGGAGTCTGATATGTCCACCACACTCGACTTCGAGGACATGTTGCGCAAGATCAAGGACCGTCAGTGGGCCCTGGCCGACATCGACTGGGGAGCACCAGGCGCCGACCTGATCGAACCGGACCTCCACACGCGGCTGCGGCCGTTCATGGCCGATCTGGTGTGGATCGAGAATGTCGGCGCGCGCGGCTTCGCGGCAATGGCCACGAAAGCGCCGAACGACACCCTGCGCGAAATCTACCGATACTTCCACGCCGAGGAACAGCGCCACGCCAATGCAGAACTGGCTCTGATGCACCGGTGGGGCATGCTCGACGGGGACGAGATCCCGCAGCCGAACGTGAACGTCAAACTGGTGATCGACTTCCTGGACAAGTACTCCGACGACATGTCGCTGTCGTTCCTGGGCACAGTGATCCCGATGCTCGAGGTCGCGCTGGACGGGGCGCTGATCAAGTTCGTCATGGACGAGATCGACGACCCGGTCTGCCAGGAGACCTTCAAGAAGATCAATGCCGACGAATCACGTCACTTGGCAGTCGATTTCGCGGTAATGGATCTGCTCGGCCATGCGCGCATGCGCAAGCTGCTCATCGATCTGGTCGGCGGCTGGGCCAATCCTTCGTTTCTCATCGGCGTGCTGAGCTATGTGCCGCTACTGAACAAGATGCGCGACAACATCGTCGAGATGGGCGTCGACGAACAGAAGCTGTACCGCGCGCTCGAGCGGTATGCGAATGTCGGCGAACGCAGCCCATTCGTCCGTCGACTTCCGATGTACCAGATTGTCAAGACACATGGCAGCTGGGTGATCGACCGTAATCATCCTTACCACCTGCTCGCCGACACGCTGGTGAAGATCACCGCTCGAGTGCCACGACGGCTGCTGCGCCACGACCCGACATGGTCGAAGGAACTGACCTACGAACCCGCCGCCTAGCAAGGACCATGGCATGCACACCCTCGATGTCGCCATCATCGGCGCCGGATTCGCCGGCATCGGCGCGGCGATCCGGCTACAGCAGCACGGCATCCACAATTTCATGATCGTGGAGCGTGCCGCCACGATCGGGGGGACCTGGCGGGACAACACCTATCCCGGTGCGGCGTGCGATATTCCGTCGCGCCTGTACTGCTACAGCTTCGCACCGAACCCCAACTGGACGCATACCTACTCCGGCAGCGCCGAGATCCTGGACTACCTCCATGCGCTGGTCACCGAGCACCGACTCCGGCCGTATATCAGGCTCGGGCACAACGTCACCGGCCTCGCTTTCGACGAGCGGACAGGAGTCTGGCAGATCACCCTCGAGGGACGTGCACTCGCGATGCTGGCGCGCTCCGTCGTGCTGGCGGCGGGGCCACTGGCGAACCCCAGCCTCCCCGATATTCGAGGCATCGACACCTACCGCGGACGCAAGATCCACAGTGCCCGATGGGATCACGACTACGACTTCACCGACAAGCGCGTCGCCGTCATCGGCACTGGGGCCAGTGCGGTGCAGATCATCCCCGAACTGGTCGACACAGCCGCCACGGTGAAGGTGTTCCAACGCACCCCGGGCTGGGTACTGCCGCGCATCAACCGGCGCACCAATAACCTGGTCAAGCAGCTGTACCGCAAGGTTCCCCTCGCCGAACGACTGGCCCGCCACGCGTGGTTCTACGGGCACGAGTCGGTCGCCGTGGGCGTGGTGTGGAATTCGCCGCTGACCCGCGCGGTGGAGTTGGTCGGCACTGCGCAGCTGCGCAGACAAGTCGAAGATCCCTGGCTTCGCCGCCAACTCACTCCGAACTTTCGCGCCGGCTGCAAGCGCCTTCTGCTGAGCGACGAGTACTACCCTGCGTTGCAGCGCGCCAATTGTACGCTGATCACCTGGCCGATCGCTCGGATCTGCGAAGAGGGTATTCGCACTGCCGAAGGTGTGGAACACCGTGCGGATTGCATCGTGTTCGCAACCGGATTCGACGTGTCGAAGGCAGGGACACCGATCCCGGTGGTCGGGCGAGATGGACGGCTCCTCGCCGAGGAATGGGCACGCGGGGCCTACGCGTACAAGAGCGTCGCAGTGTCGGGGTATCCGAACCTGTTCCTCACCTTCGGACCCAATTCCGGACCGGGCCACAACTCGGCATTCGTCTATCTGGAAGCGCAACTCGACTACCTCGTCCGCGCAGTCGGAACGATCCTGGAACGGAATCTTCGAATGCTCGACGTCCGTCGAGATCGCCAGGATCGGTACAACGCCGCTATCCAGCGCCGGCTGGCTGCGACCACATGGAACTCGGGCTGTCGTAGTTGGTATCTCACCGAGGACCGGTTCAATCCCACCATGTATCCGGGGTTCGCCACTCAGTACGTCCACCACTTGCGCTCGGTCGATCTGGACGACTACCTGCTCGTCGAGTCGACTGCCGGCCAGTAGCCACCTCGGATCGCGTCTGCTCAGCCAATGAACTGTCGGTGCGGACGATAGACTTCGATACACCGAATGCAGCACGCCACCGATCGAAAACACCGCGGGACAGGGGAGGTGAGGTCGACGCCGGCATACCGAATCGACGATCTCGCGCGGGCCGCGGGGACCACCACCCGCAATGTGCGCGCCTACCAGGAACGTGGACTGCTACCCCCACCGGCCGGGAGAGACGGCCGGGCCAGCATTTACGACGACTCGCACGTGGAGCGGCTGCGTTTGATCGACGCACTTCTGCAACGCGGCTTCACCACGGCGCATATCGCGGACTTCATCACCAGCTGGGAGACCGGCAAGGACTTGACCGAGGTACTCGGACTGCAACATGCCGTAGCGGCGTCCTGGGCCAGGGACGATCCCTTCGAGGTGCCGCATGAACTGATCGACACCATCCTGGGCGTCGAGGCCGAGGAATTGGTCGGGCGCCTGCGCGAGATGAAGCTGGTTCGGGTCGAGGGCGACACCGTGGTATTCGCCGAAACTCAGCTGCTGACCGCCTTTGCCGAACTCCACGAGTACGGCCTCGAGCTGCGCACACTGATCCAGATCTACGCCGAAGTGGCCGACCGAATCGATGACATCGCGCACATCATGATCACCGCGGCCAAACAGCACATCATCGATGAACACGGACCCGGCTGGATGCCCGACACCAGCACTGAAATCGCCGACACCACGACGATGCTCACCAAGATGCGCACCCTGGCGGTCACCTCGGTGCACGCCACGCTCGCCCGTTCACTCGATACGACGCTTCGGCGAGAACTCGGAGACTATCTCGCCACCGCCGTCGACCGAGAGCGTGCACGTACCGATTCCGGTCCCGACGTCCGACCTGCCGGCCCGGCCGTGGAACGAAACCGAACCCACCGCCCGATGCAGGACACACGCCCGCGTGTGCCACCGGTCCGGCCGTCGACGTCGTAGACTTCTGCGCGAGCCTGGAGTGCCGACCTCGAGGAATGGAGCCGATCATGGCTTTCGTCCGGCCGAGCATACCGCCACTGCCCCTGCGCTGGGCCGCCGAAACGATCCGAGGCGCCTTGACCGTCGCTGTGCGCGCACTCGTACCAGGGCATGTCGCCCTGCTCGAGCTGGTCACCGGTGGGTGGATCTCCCAAGCAATTCATGCCGCTGCGACGCTCGGCGTCGCCGATGAGCTGGCCGACGAACCGCGCTCGGCTGCGGAACTCGCCGCCGCGGTCGGCGCCGACGAGGACGCCTTGCAACGACTGCTGCGGCTGCTGACCAGCTACGGCATCTTCACCCAACAGCGCGACGGCCGGTATGCGCTGACACCGATGGCGCAGCCGCTGCGGCGGGACGCGGAAGTGACGTTGCGCGACGCGGTGCTGCTATTCGGTTCACCGATGCACCGCGATCACTGGTCGTACCTGGTCGAAAGCATCCGGTCCGGTGAGCCCGCCGCCGAGCGAGTACGCGGTATGCCGTTGTTCGACTACCTGCAGCGCGACCGCGAATTCGGCGAACTCTTCGACCGAGCGATGGCCAGCATGGACACACTCGCCCTGAAACCACTGCTCGCGGCCTACGATTTCGGCCGCTACGAGACCATCGTCGATGTGGCTGGCGGCACCGGGACCGTTCTCACCGAAATACTGCGCCATACGCCAGAATCGCGCGGAATCCTGTTCGACCTGCCCGATGTCGTGCGCTCTGCGCCCCGCCGGATCGAAGAACTCGGCCTCACCGACCGCTGCGCGGTCGAAAGCGGGTCGTTCTTCGACCGTGTCCCCGAGGGGGGAGACGCCTACATCCTCAAATACATCGTGCACGACTGGAACGATCGGGATGCCGGCCGCATCCTGGACACGTTGCGCGCCGCAATGTCCCCCCATGCACGGTTATTGCTCCTCGAAACGATTCTCCCCGGCCACTCCCGCCCACACTTCGGCAAAGTACTCGACCTCGAGATGTTGGTACAGGTCACGGGCCGGGAACGAACACTGTCCGGCTATCGAGAACTCCTTGCCCACCATGGGTTCACGCTGCTCCAGCAGGTGCCGACCACATCACCGGTGCATGTGATCGAAGCCCGGCCGAGCTGAATACCGCCTAGGCTACGAGCAGCATTGGTGCGTTCGATGAGGATGTGATTCGGCCATGAACTGGACTTTCACGCCGGACGAATTCGTCCATGTCTGGCGCGAGACCGACGTCGATCGTCCGCCGTATCCGCTGCGAATACTGGAGACACCGGGCACCGAGCACGACGCCGAGACGCTCACTGCCGCTCTGGCCGAACGGCTACCGCACGGCGGCGATCCGGACCTTTCCGCATGCCTACGAATTCTCGCCGAACCACACACCAGGATCGTGGTCATCGGCAGCACGGATCGGCCCGGCGGCGAACTTCGCCTGCTGGCCGGCACGATCTACGACCGTGCCGTACTTGCTGTGCAGGAACCGGGACCGACTCCGGAATTCGGCGACCGCATCCGAATTTCGATCGGGCACAGCACCAAACTGGGCAGGCGAATCGTGGCCCTGCTGCCGAAATCGCCGCCTGGCAAAGAACCCGCTCGGGCCGCCGCCGGCTACGCCGTACGCGACGAGGAGGCAGCACCGACGGCACAATCGGCCGCGGCCCGGATCCGCCGACTCTTGCTGAAACCGCACGCCGCACAAGGGCATATCAGAATCGAACCACGGCTGGATCGTGCTGTTCCCCCCGCACCCGTCCACTACACATGGATCGATGTGCACAACGACGGACGCTACCTGATACGAGCCGACGATGAGGTGCGCATCACACCGGCCTCGGCCGAACAGATCGCCGGTCACCTGCAGAAACGGATTCCGCGCTGACCGAGGTCGACTGCTACGCACACTACCTACAGCTGACTGGCACCGTGCTTACGGTTAGTCTGGGTCGGACCGACCGATCTCAGGGGTGCCACGATGACGATCGAGACCAGCCGAGCCGATATCGCCCGATTCAAGCAGGCGGCGCAGGCCGGGACCGTCCAGTTCGATCCAGCGGCCGCACGCAGGTGCGCGGAGCTGTACCACCGGCAGGCCGATCGACTGCTCTATTTACAGCAGCGTCTCGAAACAGCCTCGGAATCAGGAGGATTCGGCGGCTTCGTCTCCGCACAACAACTCCAGGCCGGCTTCCAGCACAAAGCGCGCGACGCGGCGGCCCTGCTCGACCACTACATCGAGGCGGCCTACCGGATGAAAGAAGCATTCCTGATCAGCGGTGGACTTCTCGAAGAGGCCGATGCCGCGAGCGCCGCCGCCCTGCGCACGGTCGAGACAAGGCTGCCGCGATGACCGGACCTGATCCCGTCTACATCAACTCGATGGAGCATTTCGAGTCGATGCGGCACGAAGAGATCTACACCAAGGCCCAACAGATCGATGCCGCCTCGATACTGCACGCCTCCACGACCTGGCTGGAAGTCGCCGGGGCACTCACTACATCGTTCCCACTCACCCGCGACGCAGTGGACCGCGTGATGAATTCCATGGATTGGCAGGGCGCCACCGCCGAGGCAGCCATGGCCAGCGCGCGGAGCTTCGCAGCCTCGGTCGATGAACTGGCCTCGGTACTGGGCCAGGTCGGTGCCCGGCTCGGCGGAGTGGCCGCGGCCGCTGAAGCGGTGAAGCTGGCCGTGGTGCCGCCAGGCGATTCCGGACCGGTCGGCACCATCGCGAGGGCCTTGGAAGCCGCGGGCGTCATAGATGCCCACATGGCACAAGAGGCGCTGCGCCACGAAGCGATACTGGTGATGAACATGGTCTACAAACCGGCGTATTCCGCAGCCGGGAGCGGTGTTCCAGCGCTGCCCGCTCCACCCGAAGTCCCCATGACTCCCTCCGACCCGCCGGCAGGCGGACCTACCCGATCGGGGCACTCGATACCCGAGGGCGCCCAGCCGGACAGTCCGCCGAAGCCGGACACGACACCTCCCACACCATCCCCGCCGACACCGTCCGTACCGCAGAACGACGACGCCGAATCGGCGGAGCGCCGCGACCACAACGCCGAACAGACCCCGCCAGCGCCAACCGAACACGCTCCATCGCCCACGCCCCCACCGGCATCCACACCCCCGCCGGTACCGCGGATTCCAGAGCCCACCCCATCGACGCCACCCCCGATTCCCAGCCCCACCGAGCCCCAA
>NZ_KI519395.1:0-41477 GCF_000482385.1 Nocardia sp. CNY236 | reverse complement strand
CAACTCCCACTCCCCGACCCAGGTGGCCAACCCGGCGTCACCGGCCCAACCGAGCGAAACCAGAGCGAGCGGCCCAACACCAACCAACCGGGTGTGGTCCCGTCCTGAGGTTCTCGGGTGTCTGCGCGGTGTGTGTCCTACACCTTGACCAGATCGTCGGCGTGAATAACCGGACGTCGCATCGAGTCGGGTAGCTCGGCGGTGGAGCGGCCCAGAACACTCGCCAGCTCCGCGCTGTCGTACTCGACGACGCCGCGGGCGATGACCCGTCCGTCGGGCGCCACCAGGTCGACCACATCTCCGCCATGGAAGCGCCCTCGAAGACCGATGATTCCCGCGGCAAGCAGGGACCGGCGCCGGTGCGCCACAGCGTGCACGGCGCCGTCGTCGAGTAGGAGCGCGCCGCGACTGTCAGCAGCGTGCCGAACCCAGAACTTGCGGGCGGACAAGCGCACCGGGCGCGCAGCGAACGCGGTTCCCACTGTGCCGCTGGTCAGTGCGGTGGCGGCCGAGGCCGCGGCAGCCAGCAGGACCGGTACGCCTGCGTCGGCCGCGAGTCTGGCCGCGGATAGTTTGGACGCCATGCCACCGGTGCCGAGTGCACCACCACTGCCGGCGATCACACCGTCCAAGTCCGCGTTGCTGGTGACCTCGGAAATGAAGGTGGCCGCACCCCGTCGCGGGTCGCCATCGTAGAGGCCATCGACATCCGACAGCAGCACGAGGGCGTCGGCACCGACCAGATGCGCAACCAGCGCGGCGAGCCGGTCGTTGTCGCCGAATCGGATCTCTTCCGTTGCGACGGTATCGTTTTCGTTCACCACGGCGACGGCGCCGAGCGCCCGCAGGCGGTCCAAGGTTCGCTGGGCATTGCGGTGATGTTCGCGGCGGGCGAAGTCGTCGGCGCTCAACAACACCTGCCCGACCGTGCGTCCATACCGCGCGAACGATGTCCCCCACGCATGGGCGAGCGCCATCTGACCGACGCTCGCAGCAGCCTGCTTGGTGGCCAGATCGCGCGGGCGGCTGTTCAGTCCGAGCGGTGCGATGCCCGCACCGATCGCCCCCGAAGACACCACGACCACATCCGACCCCACGCGCATCCGCGCCTCCACCGCGTCGGCGAGCCGATCCAGCCGCGCGGTGTCCAGCCCACCCTCCAGGCTGGTCAATGCGGACGAGCCGATCTTCACCACGACTCGCCGCGCCGAGGAAATCGCCTGCCGAGCGACGCTCGGGCCGGACGCATTCGCCCCAGCAGTAGTCGAACTCACCTGCATGTCCCTCGGACCCCCTGCACCACGGACGATCCTACGGCAGCCGAGGCAGATTCGATGCCCACAGTCGATCCGCGGTAGGCGCACCCGGCCGCGCCGCGGAGGTACCGCGACGACGTGGATACCCGCCCGCCCACCACGGTCTACTCCTCGTCCTCCCGGAGCAGCCCACGCCGTGCTCGGGATGCGTGCTTCCGCTCCGCCGCAGACACCCGATTCGACTGCTCCAAGCGCACATCGGTGCCCCGGGCGGTGGGCACCGGATCGACGCCGGCCGAGATCTGTGGTTCCCACTCGAAGGTCACATCGCCGATGGTCACCGGCGCTCCGGGTTGGGCACCGAGCCGCATCAATTCCTCCTCGACCCCCAGACGCGCCAGACGGTCTGCCAAGTAACCCACCGCCTCGTCGTTGTCGAACTGCGTCTGCCGCACCCAACGCTCGGGCCGGGCGCCGCGCACGAGAAAGCCACCTGGCTCCTGTGGGTCGGCAAACACACCGAATCCGCTCTCGTCCACGGCGATCGGACGGATGACCGGCCGCGCGGGCGCCGCCTTCGGGTGCGCGTTCCGGTATCGGTGCACCAGGTCGGCGAGTGCGAAAGTCAAGGGGCGCAGCCCGGCCCGGCTCACGGTCGATATCGCGAACACCGGCCACCCACGCTCGGTGAATTCCGAGGTCACCATGTCGGCCAGTTCGGCGGCGTCTGGCACGTCGATCTTGTTCAAGATCACCACCCGCGGCCGGGTGGCCAGATCACCGAGACCGGCGTCGGCGCGCAGCGCTACCGCATAGGCGGCGAGTTCGGCTTCGAGTGCATCCACATCGGATATCGGATCGCGCCCCGGCTCCAAGGTGGCGCAGTCCACCACATGTGCAAGCACCGCACAGCGCTCCAGGTGTCGCAGAAAATCCAGGCCCAATCCGCGACCCGTGCTCGCTCCCGGAATCAATCCGGGCACATCCGCAACCGTGAATGTGGTGTCACCGCTGGCGACGACACCGAGATTGGGCACCAAGGTGGTGAACGGATAGTCGGCGATCTTCGGCTTCGCCGCCGACAACACCGATATCAGCGACGATTTTCCTGCCGAGGGAAAGCCGACGAGTCCGACATCGGCGACGGACTTCAGTTCCAGCACCAGGTCCAGCTCGTCGCCGTCCGCCCCGAGTAGCGCGAAACCCGGAGCCTTGCGCGCCTTCGACGCCAATGCGGCATTGCCCAGGCCGCCACGCCCACCACGCGCGACAACGAAGCGGTTGCCGACACCGACCAGGTCGATGAGCACCGACCCCTCGGCGTCGAGCACCATCGTGCCGTCGGGCACCTTCAAGACGAGATCGCCACCCTGCTTGCCATCACGGTTCCCGCCCTCTCCCGGCTTGCCGTTGCCTGCCTTGGCATGTGGGTGGAAATGAAAATCCAGCAGGGTGTGCACATTGGAATCGACCTCGAGGATTACGTTGCCGCCATTGCCGCCATTGCCGCCGTCGGGTCCACCCAGTGGCTTGAACTTTTCCCGATGGACCGAGGCGCACCCGTGGCCACCATTACCCGCCCGCACGTGCAGCACGACTCGGTCGATGAACTTGGACATACGCCGAATCATCCTCCTCTGGGCCGGTCGTATTCGTGGCGGCTGTTCGGCAACGCGAAAACGGGCCAGGGTTTCGCGACCCTGACCCGTTCGCTGGTATCCGAAAGTGGCTGGGCGGTCAGGCCTGCGCCGGCTCCGGAACGACAATGTTCACGGTCTTGCGTCCACGCTTGGAGCCGAACTCGACGGCTCCCGCTGCGAGGGCGAACAGAGTGTCGTCGCCACCACGCCCGACATTGGCCCCCGGGTGAAAGTGGGTGCCACGCTGACGGACCAGAATCTCGCCCGCCTTGACCGTCTGGCCGCCGAAGCGCTTGACACCGAGCCGCTTGGCGGCGGAATCGCGTCCGTTCCGGGAGCTGGATGCACCCTTCTTGTGTGCCATGGCTGGTTCTCCTCGGTGTGTCTTACTGGATGCCGGTGACCTTCAGAACCGTCAGCGGCTGACGGTGCCCTTGACGCTTGTGGTAGCCGGTCTTGTTCTTGAACTTGTGGATGCGGATCTTCGGACCCTTGGTCTGCTCGACCACCTCAGCGGCCACGGAGACCGTGGCCAGCTTCGTGGGATCGGTGGTCAACTGCGCGCCGTCGACCACGAGGACCGGATCCAACGCCACAGCGGTACCCGGTGCACCCTCGATCTTCTCGACCTTCACCAGGTCACCGACCGCGACCTTGTACTGCTTTCCGCCGGTCTTGACGATCGCGTACGTTGCCATCGGTCGGCTGCCCTTCTTCCTGTAGTGCTCGGCACTCGTTCACGCGACAGCTCTTCCGGGCAGATGCACCGGACGCCGCCACACGACTGGTCTGGTAACTGCCGCCTCCTCGGCACCTGATGGCTCCTGGTCGAGCTGTCGAGAACCGGGCCACGAAGACAAACCATGTTGCCATCGGGCAGCGACTGTCCAAGATTACAGGACGGCCACCGCCACAACCAAACCGCTGGTAGATCTCGCCATACCGCGCATCCGACGATGTGCGCCCTGTGCGGCTACACCCGGAATCCGAGGTAGCCGCACAGGGAACGTCGGGTCAGTGCGCGGTGGTCTCCGGCGCGCCGGCGGGACGACCGACCGCGCGCCGTGGTTGGCGAGTGCGCGGAGGCACCTCTGCGACGTCCACGTGGTGGTAGTCGACGCGCCCACCGGGCGGTTGCTCCCCTGTGGGTAGCACGAATACCGCTCCCGAACTGTCCATGGCGGGCGCCGCGGCCGAGCGCGCCGCTCTGCGCCGACGAGCGTGTGGTGCCGGCGCACTCCGACTGGGCGCCGAGGAGCCTGGACCGGCGCCCGCGGGCTGGTGGGTCGACCCGGGTTCTGGTTCTACCACCTGCTCGGTGACACCGCTGTGCGATTCCTCGGCCCGCAGCGACACCTCGGTCGTACCGGCCGCGGCGACGCTGACCTCGCCTTCCTCGACGACCCGAACGGCCTCGTCTCGACCGGCGGACTCGCCCATGTCCGAGTCACCGGCACCATCGGGCGCCGGGGCGTCCGTTGTGGTCGCGGCTTCACGGATCTCGTCGGCGGATTCGGATTCCTGATCGGTCTCCTCGGACTGGTGTGCCGCCATGGCCAACGCGACCGGGTGCGCGCGTTTGGCAGCTGCGTCCTCGTCGGTGCGGTCGATCGTGGCGCCGGACCCATTCGCCGCCTGACTCTGCGCGAGGGCGCCGCGGTCTCGGCCGCGCCGCCGCCGCGAACCACCCTCGCGAGCACGTCCGGTGCTTTCGTCGTCTGCACCGGACTCCACGGGACGAGTGTGCACGACGATGCCCCGACCGTGACAGTGCTCACAGGTGGTGGAGAAGGCTTCGACCAAGCCGGTACCGAGTTTCTTGCGGGTCATCTGAACCAGACCCAGCGAGGTGACCTCGGACACTTGATGGCGCGTGCGGTCACGACCCAGCGACTCGGTCAAACGGCGAAGCACCAGATCACGGTTGGACTCCAGCACCATGTCGATGAAGTCGACAACGATCATGCCGCCGATATCACGCAACCGCATCTGGCGCACGATCTCCTCGGCCGCCTCCAGGTTGTTCCTGGTGACCGTCTCCTCCAAGTTGCCGCCGCCGGAGCCGGTGAACTTGCCGGTGTTCACATCGATCACGGTCATGGCCTCGGTGCGGTCGATCACCAGGGTTCCGCCCGACGGCAGCCACACTTTGCGATCCATGGCCTTGGCCAACTGTTCATCGATCCGGTAGGTCTCGAACACATCGACGTCGTCGTTCTCATGGCGAGCGACTCTGGCCAGGAGGTCCGGTGCGACCGTACCGATGTATTTCTCCACCGTGCCCCAGGCGCGACGACCCTCGATGACCAGCTTGGAGAAGTCCTCGTTGAACAGGTCCCGGATGACCTTGACCAACAAGTCGGGCTCCTCGTACAGCGTTGTCGGCGCGCTGCTGTCGGTAGCCGCCTGCTCGTGGATCGTGCGCCATGTCGCCTGCAAGCGTTCCACGTCCCGAGCCAGCTCGGTGGCGCTGACCCCTTCGGATGCAGTGCGGATGATCACGCCGGCGTCGGCGGGCACGATGTCGCGCAAGATCTCCTTCAACCGCTTGCGCTCGTTGTCGGGCAGCTTGCGACTGATCCCCGTGGAAGTGCCACCGGGTACATAGACCAAGAAGCGCCCCGCCAAGCTGATCTGAGTGGTCAGACGAGCGCCCTTGTGGCCGACCGGGTCCTTGCTCACCTGGACCAGCACCTGGTCTCCGGGTTTGAGAGCTTGCTCGATCTTGCGTTCCTTGCCGCCGAGTCCGGCGGCTTCCCAGTTCACCTCACCGGCGTACAGCACTCCGTTGCGTCCGCGCCCGATGTCGACGAAGGCCGCCTCCATGCTGGGCAGGACATTCTGCACCTTGCCCAGATAGATATTGCCGACCATGGACGCGGAGCCGGTGTTGGTGACGAAATGCTCGACCAAGACCTTGTCTTCGAGCACGGCAACCTGTGTGGCCGTGGGCTGATCGGCGAAGGACTTCTCCCGCACGACCATGACCCGGTCTACCGCCTCGCGGCGCGCCAGGAACTCCGACTCGGTCAGAATCGGCGGACGTCGGCGTCCGGCCTCGCGACCGTCGCGACGCCGCTGCCGCTTCGCCTCCAACCGGGTCGAACCCGTAATACCTTGGACCTCGTCGACCGCGGCCCGACCGCGGCTCTTGTTGCGCGGCTCACGCTCGTGCACGACGGTGTTGGGCGGATCGTCCTCGGCAGAGTCGTTCTCGCCGGTTTCGCCGGCCACCTTGCGCCGACGGCGCCGACGGCGCCGACGGCTCGGGCCATCCGGCGCACCGTCGCCCTCGGCGGCGTCGGCCCCGGTCGGCTCGCCGGGATCCGCGGTGTCGGCGGACTCCTCGACCGCTGGCGTCGGCTGGTCGTCGGTCTCGTCCTCGGACTCTTCGCTGCCACCGTCGATGTCGGCGGACTGTTCGCCCCGACCACGACCACGACCACGACGCCCGCGGCGGCGGCGGCGCGGTTGTCCGTCGACGTCACCGTGCTGGCCGGCCGACTCGCGCACGTCCTCGGTAACGTCGCCGTCGGGAACGTCGCCGTCCTCGTCGTCCTGCTCTGGCGAGGGCTCTTCGACGCGCCGGGCCTCACGTTCGGCACGACGCTGACGACGCTCCTGCTCGGCCGCCGCCGCATCCGGCGGCAGGAACAGCGGCGCCTGCACCACTGCGGCGGATTCGAACACTTCGGCACCGACCGGAACCGGGTCGGGCTGAGCCGAATGGGTGAACAACTGCGCCGAAGGTCCGGGCGGCGTCCGCTGTCCGGCACTCGACGCATCCGCCGCCGAGAAGATGACACCCGCCCCGGTGAACGACGCGGCCTCCGATGGCGCATCCGATTGTTCGGTCCCGAGAAGCGGTTCGTGCTCCACGGCAACCGGAGCCGCCGGCAACGCTGTCTCGGCAGCGACCGACAGATCTGCCTCGGCACCGGCGGTAGCCGGCTGGTTCGTCTCGATCCCAGCGGCAGCCGGCATACCCGCGTCGACACCGGCGGCGGACGGCAGCGCCGTCTCGGGAGCGGCGGGGGCCGGGGGCGGGGTCGTCCCACCCACAGGGTCGTCCGCACTCGCTCGGCCGGACGAGCCCTCCTTTCCCGCCACGGGCTGCGCGTCCGGCTTTCCTCCCACAGACTGCGCGGCCGGCACGGGTGCCTCGACCGCAGTCAGCGCGTCGCGGACCGACTCCGCGACCGCGCGCTCGACGTTGGATTGGGCGCTGCGCGCTTCTGCCCCCAACACGGTCAGTTCGGCCAGGATGCGCTTGCTCGTGACCCCCAGCATCTTGGCAAGTGCGTGAACCCGGATTCGCTCCGGCAACTGCTCGGCATCCTGTGATGTTGTTTCCAGCGGCGCTTGATCGGCCACGAAGTCTCCTCGGGCCCCCGGGCGCGTCCCTCGAAGAGAGAAACGCGGCCGACGCGGGGGCGCTATCGGTCGGACTCACGCCCGGTGGGCGCAAAGTCAAGTGTCTCGCCCCGCGTGCCCGGTTGTCTCCTCGGTCGATCGCCGTTCGGGCTAACTGGTCACGCGGCGCCTGGCTGTATGGCTGAACTCCGCGATTCGAGCGCTCATCCAGCGTGCCCTTCCGAACAAATGAGCTCAGTGAACAGGCCTTTTGCTCATGGCAGCGATGATCGGCATCGAATCACGACGTCACCCGACTGCGCTCGACACATCCCGCCCACACATGTGAACGAACGGTCTGCGTCGGGAGCAGCCGCTGTCAGTATCCCACACCGCGCGCCGGGCGTCCGCGATCGGCGCTCGACTCCGCCCAGCCCGAAGCGCCGTGACCCGTGCCGGCGCTGGGCCGACCGCCGGTCAGGCCGGCAGCTCCGGGAACCAGAGGACGATCTCACGCTTGGCCGACTCCGGCGAGTCGGACCCGTGAACCAGGTTCTCCTGTGTCTGCAGAGCGAAGTCTCCGCGAATGCTTCCGGGCACTGCCTTCTCGACCGGATCGGTACCACCGGCGATCTGTCGGAACGCTGAGATGGCGCGTGGCCCCTCCACTATGGCAGCCACGACCGGAGCCGAAGTGATGAACTCGATCAACGAAGGAAAGAACGGCTTGTCGGCATGTTCGGCGTAGTGGGCTTCGGCCAGCTCCCGCGACACGTGCTTCAGCTCGAGGGCCACGATCTTCAGGCCTTTGCGCTCGATGCGTGCCAGCACCTCGCCGACGAGGCCGCGGGCCACACCGTCCGGCTTGATGAGTACCAACGTCTGTTCAGTCACGGCGCACAGCCTAGTGGGCTCGCGGCGGCGCGGCGGCGACCGGGCCGAGTCCGCCTCCCCTGCCCGGACACGACCGCACGCCGGGAACCGCCCGCCTGCCGCGGTACTTCATTCGGTCCGGACCGCGATCTTGCTGCGCGTTCGGGCCGACACGCGCGGCATTCGACGCGACGAGCGCGGTGTCATGTGGGCGGGATCCGCTGGCTCGGCAACAATCCGTGCGCCATTCGACGACGCACGTCGGCGCGCAGCACCAGGATGAATCCCCAGACCGTGAGGAACACGACACCGACGATCCCGATGGACACGTGAATGAACGCCCCGAGCAGCACGAAGACCTGCAGTCCCAGATTGAACGCCAACGCCCACGACCGGCGCTGCACGCCGGCGCCGAAGAACATCACCACCGACAGCACCACGAGGTAGGTGCCCGTCCACACAGTCACTCCGCCCGCGACATCGGCTACCACCGGCAATGTGAGCAATACCACGATCGCCTCGAGCACCAAGGTGCCCGCCATCACCCCACGCAAGCCCTTCCACGGGTCAGCGCCCGGCGGCGGCGCGGGCGCTTCGCCCGGGTCGGCGGATTCGCTCATATCGTGGCCTCCTCGGCACTCGCGGCCCTTCGTCGACGATGCCGACCACGACCCTGTCCAACGCTCACGCCGGGTCCTTTCCGAACAACGAGCGAGCCGCTCCCGCCGTCACCACCGAGCCGGTGACCACCACACCCGACCCGGACACGCTCTCCCCGGGTGCGCCGACCTCCTCGGCCATAGCCACAGCGGTTTCCAGCGCATCGGCCAGGCTTGCCGCGGTAACCACCCGCTCATCGCCGAAGCGCTGTACTGCGAGGTCGGCGAGGGTCCCCACGTCCAACGCGCGCGGCGATCCGTTGCTGGTCACGACGATTTCATCGAACACCGGCTCCAACGCCGCGAGAATCCCCGCGGCGTCCTTGTCGCCGAGGACAGCGACCACGCCGACCAATTTCCGAAAATCGAACTCCGCGCCGAGCGCCGCCGCCAGCGCCCGCGCCCCAGCAGGGTTGTGCGCGGCATCGACGAAGATGGTCGGCGCACCACGGAGGCGCTCGAGTCTGCCGGGGCTGGTCACGACCGCGAAACCGGCCCGCACCGCATCGACGTCGAGTTGGCGTTGTGCACCCGCTCCGAAGAACGCCTCCACCGCCGCGAGCGCGAGCACCGCATTGCGGGCCTGGTGCTCGCCATGCAACGGAAGGAAGATCTCGTCGTATACTCCGCCGAGTCCCTGCAGGTCGAGCACCTGACCACCGACGGCGATCTGCCGGGCGCGCACGCGGAATTCGGCGCCCTCTCGCGCGACCGCGGCGTCCACGTCGACCGCTCGCCGCAACAGCGCGTCCATCGCCTCGGGCTCCTGCTCGGCGAGCACGGCTACGGTGTCGTGCGGTACGACGCTAGCGGGGGCGCGTTTGACGATGCCGGCCTTCTCACGCGCAATCGACTCCAAGTCCGGTCCGAGGTAGTCCATATGGTCCAGACCGATCGGTGTGATCACCGCGACCTGCCCATCGATGACGTTGGTGGCGTCCCAGGTGCCGCCCATGCCCGTCTCCACCACCGCGATGTCGATCGGCGCCTCGGCGAAGGCGGCGAACGCCATCGCGGTGAGCACTTCGAACTTGCTCATGGCCGGACCGCCCGCTGCCGCCGACTGCTTGTCGATCATCTCGATATAGGGCAGCAGTTCGCGATAGGTCTGGGTATATCGGGCCGGGGAAATCGGCGTGTTGTCGATACTGATCCGTTCGGTCGCCAACTGCAGATGCGGACTGGTGATCCGGCCGGTGCGCCGATGCAACGCGGTGAGCAGTGCGTCGATCATCCTGGTCACCGAGGTCTTGCCGTTGGTGCCGGCGACGTGGATGGCCGGGTAGCTCCGCTGGGGTGAGCCGAGTAGATCCATCAATGCCGCGATCCGGGCGAGCGAAGGCTCGATCTTGGTTTCCGGCCACCGCCGATCGAGTTCCGCTTCGACCAGCGCCATGTCGGCCAACTCCACCGGAGAGGGGCCGGACTCGAGCCGAGCACCGGCGCCGAAGTGCCGGTCGTCGCCATGCTCCGAGTGCGGTTGCCGGTTCACGTGCCGCTCAACTCCGTCAGCCGCGATTCGATGCGCGCGACCTCCGCGACGGCACTGCGCTGCCGGCTTTCGACCTTGTCGACCACATGGCCCGGGGCTTTGGCCATGAAGCTGTCGTTACCCAACTTGGCCGCAGTCGTGTGGAGTTCCTTCTGGGCTGCGGCGAGATCCTTTTCCAGGCGGCGGCGTTCGGCCTGTAGATCGATTGCACCCGAGGTGTCCAACTCCACCGTCACCGTTGTGGTGCTCAGGCGCACCTCCACCGACGCGGTCGCAGCGAAACCATCTGCGGGCTCGGTGAGTCGGGCCAGGTTCATCACCGACGCCTCCAGCTCGCCCAAACCGGCGGCCGTCGTGCCGACCAGTGTGGCAGCCACCTTCTGCTTGTCGGCCAAGCCCTGATCACTGCGGAACCGCCGGATCTCGGTGACCAGCCGTTGCAGGTCGGAGATCCGCTGCATCGCGGCCTGGTCCGCGGCGATGCCGGACGGGCGCGGCCACGGCGCGACGACCACGGAGTCCCCGCCGGTCAGCGCCTGCCAGAGCGCCTCGGTAACGAACGGAACGACCGGGTGCAGCAAGCGCAGCACCGTATCGAGCACCGTGCCCAGCACCACGCGAGTTGCCTCCGCGCGGGCTGCGCCTACCGCGAACTGCACCTTGGCCAATTCCAGGTACCAGTCGCACAGTTCGTCCCAGGCGAAGTGGTAGAGCGTCGCGCATGCCTTGCCGAACTCGTAGGCGTCGAACGCCGCATCCGTATCGGCCCGGACCGTTTCCAACCGATCCAGAATCCACCGGTCGGCATCGGTGAGCTGGGTTCGGTCGGGAAGATCACCGACCCGAGCGCCATTCATCAACGCGAACTTGGCCGCGTTGAACAGCTTCGTCACGAAGCTGCGCGCGGCCAACACATGAGGTTCGCCGACCGAGAGGTCCCCGCCCGGCTGCGCGCCGCGCGCGAGGGTGAACCGGGTCGCGTCGGCGCCGAAGGTGCTGATCCAATCCAGCGGGTCGATTCCATTGCCGCGTGATTTGGACATCTTCTTGCCGAATTGGTCTCGGATCAGGCCGTGCAGGAACACATCGCGGAACGGCACCTGCCGCTCGCCACCTTTGCCCGCGGTGATCGCAGCATCCTCGGCGACGTAGGTACCGAACATCATCATTCGCGCCACCCAGAAGAAGAGGATGTCGTACCCGGTGACGAGAACGCTGGTGGGATAGAACCTCTCGAGTTCGGCAGTGGCATGTGGCCATCCCATGGTGGAGAACGGCCACAGCCCCGCGGAGAACCAGGTATCGAGCACATCCGGGTCCTGCACCCAGCCTTCGGGCGGCTGCTCGCCGGGGCCGACGCAGACGACATCGCCTTCGGGGCCGTACCAGATCGGAATGCGATGGCCCCACCACAACTGGCGGGAGATGCACCAGTCGTGCATGCCGTCGACCCAGTCGAACCACCGTGGCTCCTGACTCTTGGGATGGATCACGGTATCGCCGTTGCGCACCGCATCCCCCGCCGCCTTGGCCAGCGATTCCACCTTCACCCACCACTGCATCGACAGCCGCGGTTCGATCGGCTCACCAGAACGTTCGGAGTGTCCGACGCTGTGCAGGTACGGCCGCTTCTCGGCGACGATCCGGCCTTCCCGCGCCAGCCGCTCGCGCACCGCGACGCGCGCCTCGAACCGATCCATGCCGTCGAATTCGGTTCCGGTGCCGGCGATCCGAGCACGCTCGTCCATGATCGTCGGCATCGGTAGACCGTGACGTAGACCCATCTCGAAGTCGTTGTGATCGTGGGCGGGTGTGATTTTCACCGCACCCGAACCGAATTCGGGATCGACATAGTCATCGGCAACGACCGGGATCTGTCTGCCGGTGATCGGGTGTTCCAGAGTGGTGCCGACCAGAGACCGGTAGCGTGCGTCCTCGGGGTGCACCGCGATCGCGGTATCACCGAGCATGGTCTCCACGCGAGTGGTCGCCACGACGACGTGCGGCTGATCGTCGTCCAACGAGCCGTACCTCAGCGAGATCAACTCGCCTTCCACTTCCGCGTATTTGACCTCGATGTCGGAGATCGCCGTGCGCAGTTGCGGCGACCAATTCACCAGTCGTTCCGCGCGATAGATCAACCCCGCGTCGTAGAGCCGCTTGAAGATGGTCTGCACGGCACGTGACAGACCCTCGTCCATGGTGAAACGGTCCCGGCTCCAGTCCACGCCGTCACCCAGTGCACGCATCTGCCACTGAATGCTGCCACCGGATTCACGCTTCCAGTCCCACACCTTCTCGATGAACAGTTCGCGGCCGAAGTCCTCCTTCGTCTTGCCGTCCGCCGCGAGTTGCTTCTCCACCACTGTTTGAGTGGCAATACCCGCGTGGTCCATGCCGGGCAACCAGAGCACCTCGTAGCCCTGCATCCGTTTGCGCCGCGACAGCGTGTCCATCAACGTGTGATCGAGGGCGTGGCCCATGTGCAGTGTGCCGGTGACATTCGGCGGGGGCAGCACGATCGAATACGGGGGCTTGCCGCTGTCGGGATCGGCAGTGAAATGGCCAGCCGCTACCCAGCGCTCGTACATCTGGGCTTCCACCTCACCGGGGGTCCAGCTCTTGGGAAGGGCATCGGCACGATTACGCGAAGTGTCATCGGTTGCGCTGGTCACTCCGCGATTCTAGAGTGCGCACATCATGCCATCGCCGGTTGGTCGACCCAGTCGTTCGACTCGGCCATTCGTGCAGCCGACCGCAGAGCGGAGCACCCGAGTCGGCGCCGACACCGGGCGCCGGACCCGAGCGAAACCCACCCGAACCGGGGCGCCGCACGACACGTCGGTCGAGGACGTTGGAAAGGCCTTGGGGCAGTGGAAAGGTCTGGGGCAGTGGAAAAGGCCCAGGGCAATGGAAAGACCGAGGATAATGGGGAGGACCGAGGACAATGGAAAAGGCGGAGCCTTCGGTGGATGAGGGACACCGAACACTCCGCCTATCTCTGTAGCTTACCGGCGATTGGTGGCCCGGCCCGAGATCCATATGCAATTCTCAGAATCCGGCGCGTCCCATTCCGGAAGTTCGTGTCATGAAGTGAGCATCGTGGCCGCCATCACCAAGTCACCATTGATCGCACCCCCAGCCGCGGCACCCGCGCTGGCCGCGGTGATCACCTGGGCCATCCGATCGCGGACATTGCCCGCAGCCCAGACGCCTGGGACACTCGTTCGCCCCGAAGGATCGGTGACCACCCAGCCGTCGTCATCGAATGCACAGCCCAGCGCAGCCAGGACATCGTTGTTGGCGCGGAGGCCGGACACTACGAACATGGCCGTCCGCGGCACTGCGCGCCCGTCGGCCATTTCCACACCGCGTAGTCTGTCTCCGTCCACGACCAGGCGGGCGACTTCACCGTCGAGCACTCGAACCCCGCGCGCGTCCAACTGGGCGCGGTCATTGCCGGAAAGCGGCATTCCGTGCGGGAAGAAGATCAGATCCTCCGACCACTGCGGCAGCAGCAGCGCCAGGTGCATCGCGCGCGCCTGCGCACCGGGTTCGGTGGCGCCGAGCAGGCCGATGGGCTGGTCACGAACCTCGTAGCCGTGGCAATACGGGCAATGCACCACATCGCGGCCCCAGCGCTCGCGCAAGCCTGGTAGACGGGGCAGTTCGTCGCGCAGACCGGTCGCGACCAGCACGCGTCGCGACCGCAGGACGCGGCCGCCACCGAGCCGCAGCCGGTAGTCCTCCGGGGTCTCGGTCGATGCCCCGACCACGACGTCGTCGAGCAGTTCCCCGCCGTAGCCCGAGACCTCGGCGGCGCCGAGAGCGAGCAACTCCGCAGGCGGCATTCCATCACGCGACAGGAAGCCGTGCATATGAGCCGCTGGCGCATTGCGGGGCGCACTGCCTCGAACCACCACGACCCGTCGCCGTGCTCTGGCCAGGATCAGCGCCGCCGACAACCCGGCCGCACCGCCACCCACGATCGCTACATCATAAATTTCGCTGTCCATCGCACTCACTGCGATCACCTCCGCGCACAGCGTGACACTGACATCGCTGTTTCAGCAATAAAAGTTGCCGAAATCGGGAAGTGGCGCTGCACTGGTGTCATGCACGCGCAACCATCCGTCGTCCATGCTCTCGCCGGGATCGGCTCACGACTCAAGGCCTTGCGTACCAGCCGCAACATCACGCTTTCCACGCTGGCGGAAACCACGGGGATCTCCAAGAGCACACTCTCCCGACTGGAGTCCGGGCAACGCAGGGCCAGCCTGGAACTGCTGCTGCCGATCGCACTGGCTCACCGGGTACCAGTGGAAGAGTTGATCTACCCACCGCAGAACACCGACCCCGCAATGCCCACAACAGCGCGAAAGCTGAACGGTTTCACCGTCTTCCCCCTGACCAACCAGCCGGGGCCGCTGCGCGCATACAAGATGATCGTCTCGCCGGATCGCGGCGACCCCGCCCCAAAAGTGCACACGGGCTTCGAATGGCTGTACGTATTGTCCGGACGGCTCCGGTTGGTGCTGGGCCACCACGATCTGGTCCTCGGCCCCGGTGAGGCTGCGGAATTCGACACTCGCCAACCGCACTGGTTCAGCGGCGCAGACCACAGCCCCGCCGAGATCCTGAGCCTGTTCGGTCCCCACGGGGAACGTATGCATCTACGCGCACGCACAGCCGGCCCGAAAGCGACCCGACCCACGGTCGATCGCTGATCGCAGGATGCTCAGGGCACCAGGAGCGTCAGTGCCGAAGGCACGGCACGAACTGTGATCGGCAACGAGCCGACCGGCTCACCGTCGGCAGTCGCGGGTGCTCCCGGAGCGGTGAGCGTGATCGCCTCGGCACGAAACTGTTGGACCGCTGGATGCTGCTGGCGTTTGCGGGCCGACAACGCCGGCAGCAGCCGCAACATCTGCGGCCGCGACAACGCGCCCACCACCGTCACGTCGAGCAGGCCGTCGTCCATGATCGCATCCTGGCAGATCAGCATCCCGCCACCGTAGGTGCGCGAGTTGCCGATGGCGACCATGACGGCTGTGGTCTCCAATCGAGAACCCACCCCGGGACTGGTCAATCCGTCGGTCACCGCGCCAATCAGTTCGACCTGGTATGGGACGGTCAATCGACCGGAGAGTTCGACCAACGCGGCAGCAACGTAGCGCAATCTACCTTTCGGCCAGCGCATCGTATTGGCGCGCACCGTGACACGCGCGTCGAACCCCGTGCCGAGCACGGTCACGAACCAGACCGGCGACCCGTCGGGCGCGGCGGACTCGATCCGGCCCAGATCGACGGTTCGGGTCCTCCCCTGCAGGACGATGTCGGCGGCAGCAGCGGGGTCGTCGGTCGGCACCGCGAGTTCCCTGGCCAGA
This sequence comes from Nocardia sp. CNY236, assembly GCF_000482385.1. Taxonomy (GTDB): domain Bacteria; phylum Actinomycetota; class Actinomycetes; order Mycobacteriales; family Mycobacteriaceae; genus Nocardia. The sequence continues at coordinate 25,817 of NZ_KI519395.1, read as the reverse complement.
TCGTTACCGGTTCCGGCCGGAATCATGCCGAGTGGGACGCTGGTCTGCGCGACCGCCGGGAGTGTCGCGTGGATCAGACCGTCACCACCCACGCACACCACCGACTCCGGTGGCACCGCACCGGCCAGCGCGTCGCGAACGTGCCGCACCGATTCGGCGGCAGAGTTGGCGCGTACCTCGATCACCTGGACATCGTGGGCGCGAAACCGGGCGATCGCAGCATCCGCGACCTCCCGTCCCCTCCCCATCCCCGACATCGGATTGGTGACGACGACGATCGCCCGATCGGACGGGTGTCCGTTCACGGCACGAGCTTTCCGGGATTCAAGACACCGGCTGGATCCAGTTCGGCCTTGACCGCCCGAAGGACGCGCACACCGAGATCACCGACTTCGCCCGGCAACCACCGACGGTGGTCGATACCGACAGCGTGATGGTGCGTGATCGTGCCGCCGCCGGCGGCCATGGCGTCGCCGGCGGCGCGCTTGGCCGCCAGCCACTGGGTGAGCGGGTCGTCCAGTTGCTTGGCGACGACGGTGAAATACAGCGACGCTCCGGTCGGATAGGTATGCGAGATGTGCCCCATGACCAGCGCGGGCGTGCCCTGCTCACCAAGCGAGTCGGTCAGTGCCGCGGTGACGGCCACCTTCAACGCCGCCACGTTCGACCAGGTGGTCGCGGTCTCCAACGTCTCACACAACACACCGGCATCCAGCAGCGCGTCGCGCATGTAGGGTGCGGCGAATCGGCCGTGTTCCCACTCCTGAGCAGGAGTCGGCCCCAGATCCGTACCTCCGGCTGCCGACAGGAGCTCGGCCGCCTGCGCGCTGCGCCCGGCGACCTGCGCCACACTGCCCTCGAAGGTGGTGATGGCCAAGCAGCCGGCAACGGACTCACCGCCGACATCGCCGGCACGAGCCAGGTTCATTCCGGTCTCCACCTCGTCGGACAGCCGAAGCACCGTCGGGATCACCCCGGCCTGCACGAGTGCCCGCAAGGCGGCAGTGCCGGTGTCGAAGTCGGCGAACGACCATGCCTGGTAGACGACGGATTCCGGCACGGGGTGCACCCGAAGCGTGACTTCGGTGATCACCCCGAGCGTGCCTTCGGAACCGACGAACAATTCGCGCAGGTCGGGACCCGCGGCCGACGCGGGAGCTCGCCCGAGCTCGAGCGTGCCACTCGGCGTCGCGACCTTGAGCCGCTGGACCATGTCCTCGAAGCGGCCGTAACCCGCGGAGGCTTGTCCGGACGACCGGGTCGCCGCAAAACCGCCGATCGTGGCGAATTCGAAGCTTTGCGGGAAATGGCCCAGCGACAGCCCGTGGGCGCCGAGCAGTTCCTCCGCGCATGGACCGGTGAGGCCCGCACCCAGGGTCGCTGTGCCACTGACCGGATCGACGTCGACAACCCTGTCCAGTCGGCGCAGGTCCAGTGCAATGACGACCTCGAAGTGGCCGCGCAAGGGCTCGACACCGCCCACCACGCTGGTGCCTCCACCGAAGGGAACCACCGCGATCGCATGCTCGGCACAGTAGGTCAGTACGGCGAGAACCTCGTCGTGGTCGGCGGGGGTGACGACGGCATCGGGCGCGTCCTGCGGGCCTTCGGCGCGACGACGCAGCAGGTCGGGTGTGCTCTTGCCGCCTGCGTGTAGGAGGCGGACGCGGTGGTCGGTCGAGACGTTTCCGTCGCCGACCACCGCGGCCAACCCGCCGCGCTGCGCCGGCGTCAGTGCCGACGCACGCAATGGCACCTCACCCTCATCGCGATGTGCCATAGGGTTGCCGGACACCCCGAACACCTGGCTCAGCAGGTCACGCACTCGCTCCGAGAGTGGCCGCTGCCCAGCCGGGATACCCCAAGCATCCCAGACCATACTCGGCGCTGGTCCGCTCACGCTCGACTTTGCGGCGACAGCGGGGTCGCCGCCGGTTTGCTGCGTTTGCACCATGCGTTACAGTTTGACATATACTGTCAAGTAGTAATCAGGATTCGACATGTTCCTCCTGGTCGGGGTCGATGCCGCCGGCCAACGACGACCGGTGGTGACACGGTGATCGCTTCTGGCGCTGACGTCGAGCATCCGCTCTCGACGACCGATCTCACGATCCTCGACGCGGCTCGTGCATGCGTACAAGAATTCGGCATACGCCGTACCACGCTGACAGAGGTGGCGCGCAGGGCAAACGTCAGCAGACCGACTGTCTACCGACGCTGGCCGGATACCGGCGCCTTGGTAGCCGATTTGCTGGTGCGCGAGCTGCGCGACATCGTCGCTGCAACCATGCCGACCACCGGTGACGGGCGAACCAAGCTGGTCGAGGGGGTGGTCTCGGGAGCCGCGACCGTCCGGTCCAATCCGCTGTTCGGCAAGATCTTTCGCGCCGACACCGACCTGATGCTCACGTACGTGTTCGGCAGACTGGGCCGGAACCAACGCGCGCTGATCGACCTGTTCGCGGCAAGCATCCGCGAAGGCCAGCGAGATGGTTCCGTGCGCCGCGGCCATCCCGACCAGATGGCCACGATGCTGCTGCTCATCGCGCAGTCCACGGTGCAGTCGGCACGTACCGTCGCGCCGCTGCTCCCGGCCGACCAGCTCGACACCGAACTTCGTCACGCAATCGACGGGTATCTCGACGACCGTGCTCACCTCGGGGACACAGTCGACCACCGTCCCAACGAGTCCGACTTCGACGATTTCCAGTCGGCTCGATAGTCCCCGGATCGGAAAGGCATCGCCATGACCTCGCACTCGGCACCCCCCGGAGATTCTGCGCTCAATGCAACGCGTCGCACAGCCGATCTGTCCCAGATCGGCGATGGGGTCGAGATCGATGTGCTCGTGATCGGCGGCGGCGTCACCGGCGCCGGAACCGCATTGGACGCCGCCGCCCGGGGGCTGCGCACCGTGCTCGTCGAGCGGCACGATCTGGCCTTCGGTACCAGTCGCTGGAGTTCCAAACTCGTGCACGGCGGCCTGCGCTATCTCGCCAGCGGCCGGGTCGGCATAGCGCATGAGAGCGCGGTGGAACGCGGCATCATGATGACCACGACAGCGCCGCATCTGGTCCGTCCACTTCCACAGCTGGTGCCATTGCTGCCGGACGTCGGCGCGACCCGAGCGGCACTCGTGCGCGCCGGATTCCTGGCCGGCGATCTGTTGCGGCGCGGGGCGGGAACCTCGCCGGCGATCCTGCCTCGTTCCCGGCGCGTGACCCCTGCCGAAGCAGTCCGCCTCGCACCGACCGTCCGCCGCGCCGGTCTGCGCGGCGGACTGCAGGCCTGGGACGGCCAACTCGTCGACGACGCGCGCTTGGTCGTCGCACTGGCGCGCACCGCGGCGGCGCACGGTGCACGAGTCCTGACCCGGACCGAAGCCCTCGAGGTGACCGGGCGCTCGGCGATGCTGCGCGACACACTGACCGGCGAGACCTTCGTGGTTCGGCCGCGCGCCGTGGTGAACGCCACCGGCGTGTGGGCCGACCAGGTGGATTCCAGTATCCGGCTGCGCCCGAGTCGGGGCACGCACCTGGTGTTCTCGAGCGAATCCTTCGGTGGACTCACCGCCTCGCTGACCGTCCCGGTACCCGGCAGTGTCGGTCGGTTCGTTTTCGCGTTCCCGGCGGCGCACGACCGGGTGTATCTGGGCCTGACCGACGAAGATGCGCCCGGGCCAGCACCGGACGAACCGAAGCCGAGCGACGCCGAGATCGACTTCCTCCTCGACACCATCAACCCCGCACTGGGCCAACCGTTGGCGCGCACCGATATTCTCGGCTCCTTCGCGGGACTGCGTCCGCTGCTGCAAACCGACGACGACGCCACCGCCGACATCTCCCGCAAGCATGCGGTGCTGCATTCCCCAACCGAAATCGTCACCATTGTCGGCGGAAAGCTCACCACCTATCGAAAGATGGCCGAAGACGCGGTCGACGCCGCGATCGCGTTCGGCGGGCTGACCGCGGGGCCGTGCCGAACCCGGCGACTGCCATTGGTGGGCGCGGTCTCCGGCGCGGCCCACGATCATCTGGCCGCTCCACCGGCATTGATCGCACGTTACGGCACCGAGGCGGCGACCGTGCACGCCGCGATGCTGCGCGATCGGGCATTGGCCGAACCGGTGGCGCCCGGAATCGACGTGGTCGGGGCCGAATTCGCGTTCGCGGTCACACACGAGGGAGCGTTGAGCACCGACGACCTTCTCGACCGACGCACACGTATCGGGCTGGTCCCCGCTGATCGAGCGGCGGCCGATTCCGCCGCCGAAGCGGCGTTCGCCACGCTCATCTAGCTGGGCGCATCCCACCGCGCGCGCTGCGCCCAGGTCCATGGGTGAACGTGGCGGCGGGGTGCTGGCGTTCGACAACTCGGCACGGGTCAGCCCAAGGCCCACTCGGCAAGTTCCGCACGCATGCACGCGCGCGGCCAACGGTCCAGACCACGAGCCCGTTCCGCGGCGCGCACCGCGCACAATCCGGGGGTCTGCTCTGCGTCGGACAGGTAGCGGAAGCCGAGGCGCGCATAATACGGCCCGTTCCAGGGCACTTCGGTGAACGTGGTGAGCGTGACCGCCGGCATCCCCTCCTCCGCTGCCCAGCACACTGCTCGGTCGATGAGTTGCTTGCCGATGCGTCGACCGGCCCACTCGGGACGGACCGAAACTTGGTCGATATGGGCACTGGCGTCGAGGGCCGACACCAGTAGGTAGCCGATCGGCCCGTCGCCGCCCCAAACCCAGGCGCGCCCGGCTTGCTGATACACCCTGAGAGTGTCCACGGGGACAGGCTCGTGTTCGGCTACCGACGACATACCGATGGGCTCGAACAGTGTGCCTGCCGCGCGTTCTATGTCCGGGAGTATGCGCAGATCGCTGTCGGTGGCGAGTCGAATCATCGAACGATTGTGCTCTGGTCTCGACGACGTACGGAAGCGAATTTCGCTCGACGACCGGAACGCCCGTGGGCGATCACCACGGGCGTGATCCGGTGAGTCCACATGGGCCACCCGTCCGCCGTGTCGAGGTCAGTTCTGCAATGCCGCGAGCAGCGCTGCACGCTGGCGGGCGCCGAGACCGCCGATCCGGCGATCCTCGGGGATTTCGGCTTGGTCCATCAGCTTCGCTGCCTTCACCGGACCGACGCCGGGCAGGGCCTTGATCACCGCGGCCACCTTGGTCTTCTTGACCAACTCGTCGGATTCGGCCTGCTCGAGCAGGTCCGCGACCGAGACCTTGCCCGCCTTCACATTGCCGATCAGTTCGGAACGCGCCTTGCGGACCGCGGCCGCCTTGGCCAACGCCTCGGTGCGCTGTTCCGCGGTCATGGTAGGCAGTGCCATGTCTCCTCCGCTTCCACTCGTCACTCGACATCTGGTTGACCGGACCGAGTAAACCGCACCGCATCACGAGCCGAAGCTCGACACACCGGGTACGAGCAGCGGAAATAGCGAGGAGCTTCCTCGCTTCCCAGTCTCTCGGCAACGAACGCCCGACCCGGCGACCCGGCGGGGCTCACAGGCCATTGTGGCCGCAGTCCCCCAACCCCGTTGCTAGGCTCTGTTTTAGAACATGTTCCACTTCGAAGGAGTTTCGATGGCCACACAGATCCGCGATGTCGTCGAGCAATACGTCAAGCTGGTCGCATCGGGCCCGATCGAGGACATCGTCGAGCTGTATGCACCCGACGCAGTCGTCGAAGACCCGGTCGGCACGCCGCCCAAGCAAGGTCATGCAGCCATTCGCGAGTTCTACGAGATGCTCACCCCGCTGGATCGGGAAACCGAATTGCGGCCCGAGAACATTCGGATCGCCGGCAATGCGGCAGCCTTCTCGTTCACCGTCGTCACCACCGTCGGCGAGCAGCGCATCGTGGTTTCACCGATTGATGTGATGGAGTTCGACGACGAAGGTCGGATCTGCCGAATGCGGGCGTACTGGGGCGAAGACAACACCCGAGTAGACCGTGTGGAGTAGTTCCCCGACCGAGGAGATAACGCATACGAGTATCCGCGTAGTAGATATCCGCCCGGCCCTGGCGCCCGGACACCTGCTACGCGGCCGCGAGTAGACTACGCCGACTTCTCCCGACGCTCCGGCCGCTGTGCCTTCCGCGGCACAATGGTCGGCAGCACATTGTCGTTGACGGTGTCTGCATCGACGACAACCTTCGCGACATCGTCCCGGCTGGGAATGTCGTACATCGCCGGTTGCAGGACTTCTTCCATGATCGCCCGTAGGCCACGCGCTCCGGTACCGCGCAAGATCGCCTGATCCGCAACGGCTTCGAGTGCGTCGTCGGTGAACTCGAGGTCGACCCCGTCCATCTCGAACAGCCTGACATATTGTTTGACCAGCGCGTTCTTCGGCTCGGACAGAATCTTGACGAGCGATTCCTTGTCCAGATTGGTTACCGAGGCGACCACAGGGAGCCGGCCGATGAATTCGGGAATCAGCCCGAACTTGATCAGATCTTCCGGCATGACCTCGGCGAAGTGGTCTGTCGTGTCGACCTCGGCCTTGGACTTGACTTCGGCGCCGAAGCCGATACCGCGATGGCCGGTGCGGTCGGAGATGATCTTCTCCAGGCCAGCGAATGCGCCGGCGACGATGAACAGCACATTGGTGGTGTCGATCTGGATGAACTCTTGATGCGGATGTTTACGCCCACCTTGCGGTGGGACACTCGCCTGGGTTCCTTCCAGAATCTTCAGCAACGCCTGCTGCACGCCCTCCCCGGAAACATCACGGGTAATCGAGGGATTCTCACTCTTGCGGGCAATCTTGTCGACCTCATCGATGTAGATGATGCCGGTCTCGGCGCGTTTGACATCGTAGTCCGCGGCCTGGATCAGCTTCAGCAGGATGTTTTCCACATCCTCTCCGACATAGCCGGCCTCGGTGAGCGCGGTGGCGTCCGCGATGGCGAACGGGACGTTCAGCATCTTCGCCAAGGTCTGGGCCAAATAGGTCTTGCCGCAGCCGGTGGGACCGAGCATGAGAATGTTCGATTTGGCCAACTCGACCGTCTCACCACGGCTGTCGCGCCCCTTGTCACCGGCCTGAATGCGCTTGTAATGGTTGTAGACGGCCACGGCGAGGGTGCGCTTGGCGGTGTCCTGCCCGATGACGTAGTTCTCCAGGAAATCCCTGATCTCGGCAGGCTTGGGCAACTCGTCGAGCTTGACCTCACTGGATTCGGCGAGTTCCTCTTCGATGATCTCGTTACAGAGGTCGATGCACTCGTCGCAGATATATACCCCCGGTCCCGCAATGAGCTTTTTGACCTGCTTTTGACTCTTTCCGCAGAACGAGCACTTCAGCAGATCGCCGCCATCTCCGATGCGCGCCATCTCGTGGGTCCCTACTTCCTTGTCCGCGTGCAACCGTCCGTCCAGATTGCCAGTTGTCCACCGCTTTCGCAGCCGCACACGCATCGACTGTGTCGGTCCTGGTGGGCATGCCGTCAACCGAGAGCGAAGGCCCCTAGGTTGACCGTACCCGGTGTGCGGGATGGCGGTCGACAACTCGGCCAGGTTTCTCGCGCAGGTTGTGCGTGTTGTCACGACCGGCGAAGATCGGTGCGCCCATTCGACGACCCGAACGACCTCCGGCCGGGCGGCACGCCTGCATCCGCTACCCGACCGGACCTCCCTGTTGTGCAGCGCCCTACGAGCGAACGACCGCCGGATCGGCAGTTCGCCCTCACCGCCGATATACCCCGGAAGCGACGGATATAGCTACTATTTCTGTGCGCTGAGCTTGCGGTAGTCGAACACCGTATCGATGATCCCGTACTCCTTGGCCTCCTCGGCCGTCAAAATCTTGTCCCGATCGGTGTCCTTGCGGATGGTGTCGGCGTCCTTACCGGTGTGTCGTGCGAGGGTGGTCTCCATCAGACGGCGCATCCGCTCGATCTCCGCAGCCTGGATCTCCAAGTCCGACACCTGGCCCTGAATGCCGCCTTCCAGAGCCGGCTGATGGATCAGCACCCGGGCGTTGGGCAGGCAGGCCCGCTTGCCCGGAGTGCCCGCAGCCAACAGAACCGCCGCCGCGGACGCGGCCTGTCCGAGGCAGACCGTGGCAACGTCCGCGCGCACGTATTGCATCGTGTCATAGATGGCCATCAGCGAAGTGAAGGAGCCGCCCGGCGAGTTGATGTACATGGTGATGTCACGATCGGGATCCAGCGACTCGAGTACCAGCAACTGCGCCATGACGTCGTTCGCCGAAGCATCGTCCACCTGCACACCGAGGAAGATGATGCGCTCTTCGAACAGCTTGTTGTAAGGGTTGGACTCCTTGACGCCGAAACTCGAATGCTCGATGAACGACGGCAGAATGTAGCGCGCCTGCGGGCTCTGCGGTGCGATGCCGGACACGGCGGCGCGCGGGTCGATCGAATTGGCCATCTTCGTCTCCAAAGTCGGTGCGGCGTCCGGACGTTCGCCCGTCCGGGGCGCCTATGGGTGATCCGGTGCGTTACTTCTTGGCGCCGTTGACCTGCTTCGCGTGGCTGATCACATGGTCGATGAACCCGTACTCCAAGGCTTCGGCCGCGGTGAACCACCGGTCGCGGTCGGCGTCGGCGGTGACCTGCTCCACGGTCTTGCCGGTGTGCCGCGCCTGCAACTCGTTCAGCTCCCGCTTCGTGTGCGCGAACTGCTCGGCCATGATCGCGATGTCGGCCGCGGAACCGCCGATGCCCGCCGACGGCTGGTGCATCATGATCCGCGCATGCGGCAACGCGAACCGCTTGCCCGGGGTGCCCGCGGTGAGCAGAAACTGTCCCATCGACGCTGCCAGGCCCAGACCATAGGTCGCGACATCGCACTCGGCCAACTGCATCGTGTCGTAGATGGCCATACCGGCGGTCACGGAGCCGCCCGGCGAGTTGATGTAGAGCGCGATGTCCTTGGTCTGGTCCTCGGCCGACAACAACAGGATCTGCGCGCAGATCCTGTTCGCAATGTCGTCGTCCACCTGGGTGCCGAGGAAGATGATGCGCTCACGCAGCAGGCGCTCGTACACCGAATCACTGAGGTTGAGACCAGCAGTCGCGGTTGTCATGACCCCTGCCTGATTGATTGTCACGGATACCTGCCTTCTCTCACCGGCTCGTTGCGGATTGCCACATAGCCCTCACGGGTCGGATCCGCGGCGCCCGAAGGCTCGGGGCGTCTCCGACTTGACCTCACAAACATTAACGAAGCAGGGCGGCACCGAACTCCCGGTACCGCCCTTTCTTCGCTCACAGCGCAATCAGCGCACCCCTCGGGTAGCGACCACGCTGGTATTCCATGAAATTGTTCCGATCTATTCTGCGCTCGTCGAGGTTGCTTCCTCGGCCTCGGTCTCGTCAGCGGAATCCTCGGGACTACCGAACATTTCGGTGGTGTCGACCGCGTCGCCCGCCGAGTCGGTGACGGTGGCCTGGCCGACCACTCCGGCCAAAGCCTTGCCGCGGCGCACATCGGCAAAGATCGCGCCGAGCTGGCCGGCCTGCTGGACTTGCTGAATGAACTGTTCTGGCGACAAACCGTAGCGTTGCGCCTGGAACAGAATCCGCTCGGTGATCTCGTCCTGGCCGACCTGGGTGTCATCCGCCTCGGCGACCGCATCCAACAGCAGCTGAGTCTTCACCGACTTCTCCGCGCCCTCCTTGGTGTCGGCGTCGAACTCCTCACGAGTGCTGCCTTGCGCTGCGAGTGCCTCGGCGAACTTGGCATCGTCATGATCGAACTGGTGCACCGCGTCGTGGGTCACGGCGTCGATCTCGGCACGCACGGCGCCTTCCGGCAGCGGAACCTCGACACGCTCCAGCAGAGCCTCCAGCACCTTGTCGCGAATCTCGCCCGCCTGCTCCACCTTCTTGGCGCGCTCGACCCGCCCGCGCAGGTCGCTGCGCAGCTCCTCCAGCGTGTCGAATTCGCTGGCGAGCTGAGCGAACTCGTCGTCGGCCTCGGGCAGCTCGCGCTCTTTGACGGTCTGCACCGTCACAGTGATGACCGCGTCCTTGCCCGCGTGCTCGCCAGCGACCAGCTTCGAGGTGAACTCCTTCGATTCTCCGGCCCCGAGTCCGACCAGCGCTTCGTCCAAACCGTCGATGAGCTGACCGGAACCGACCTCGTGCGATAGACCGGTGGTGGAGGCATCGGCCACTTCCTCACCGTCCACGGTCGCCGACAGATCGATGGAGACGAAGTCGCCCTCTGCCGTCGGGCGCTCGACGCCGGTCAGCGTGCCGAAGCGCTGACGCAGCGACTGCAACTGGTCCTCGATGTCCTCGTCACCGATGGTGACGGCGTCGACGGTGACCGCAATGCTCGCATAGTCCGGCAGTTCGATCTCCGGACGCACGTCGACCTCGGCGGTGAAGGCGAGCTCTTGGCCGTCCTCGATCTTCGTGATCTCGATATCGGGCTGCCCGATGACTTTCACCTCGGAGGTGGTGACGGCCTCGCCGTAGCGCCCGGGCAGCGCGTCGTTGACGACCTGCTCCAGAATCGCGCCGCGGCCCAGGCGAACCTCGAGCAGCCTCGCCGGCGCCTTTCCCGGACGGAAGCCCGGGATACGTACCTGCTTGGCGAGTTCTTTGTAGGCGCGGTCGAAATCCGGCTTCAGTTCCTCGAAGGGCACCTCGACATTGATCCGGACCCTGGTCGGGCTCAGCTGCTCGACGGTGCTCTTCACGGACATGCTCCTTGTTCGTTGTTCGTACTGGGTCGACGTTGCGATGTGTGCGCCGCACCCCGCACCCCGCAGGACGGAGCCACGAGCGCAGCGAACCTACGCTGGCCACTGCACACCCTGCCGGCGCCGACTACTGCGAACCGGCTCCCGACCTCGGCCGAGACGACCAGGATGCGGCATAGGCCACGTATCCCGACCAGGTTAGTCGACCGGCCGAATCGGCCTCCACTCGGCGGTGGCCGCACTCGCCACCGCGGCAACCGTCAGTCCCCAACGGACACCGCGTCGGTAACGAAGACCAGCGTCTCGTTCGGCGCGACGCCTTGACCGCCCTCACCGTAGCCCAGTTCCGGCGGCACGATGAGCAGTCTGCGTGCCCCCTGTTGGACGCCGACCAGGCCCTGATCCCAGCCATCGATCACCTGGCCGGCGCCGAGGGTGAGCTGGAACGGCTCGCCGCGGCTGAACGAGCTGTCCAATGTCCGTTTGTCCGACCAGGTGACCAATGCGTAGTTCATGGTCAGGGATTGACCCGGGGTGGCACCCGGGCCGCTGCCGGCGCCGAGGTCCTCGACGATCAGCTCACTGGGCGGGTCGCAATCGTCGGGGATGACGATCGTCGGCGCGGCGCCGAAGTCCCCACTCACGTCGATGTCGGCCGCGGTGCACTCGCTGGAGGCCGTCTCCTCCGAACTGCACGCCGTGAGCGCGATTGTCGTGACTGTCAGGGCGCCGGCCGCAATGATCCGTCCGAGAATGTGCATGGTGCGGACCATAGACCACCTCGCGCACCGAGCCGAGATCGGCTCTGCTCGACCCCATCGCGCCATCTGCCGGCGACGACACCGCTAGGCTGGCAGGTGATTCTCCATTCGGTGTTGCCGATTTCGGTCGGCAGGCGAGCACGTCCTGAACCAGCGGCCCGCGTAGTCGCTGTCCCGAGGCCTCGAGCGTGAGGAGAGCGACGCATGACCCATACGGCGAGTGCAGGCGGCGGTCCATCAGCCGACGATGTCGACCGCGCCGGGACGAAAACCGTTGCTCCGCAGCCCTATCGACTCGCGAACGCCTGGGGTCCCTTGGAGGCCGACGAACTGACCTCGATCGACGCGTGGTGGCGAGCGGCCAACTATCTCTCGGTCGGACAGATCTACCTGATGTCCAACCCGCTGCTGCGCGAGCCGCTGCGCACCGAGCACATCAAGCCGCGTCTACTCGGCCACTTCGGCACCGTACCCGGCTTGAATCTGGTATGGACCCATGCCAATCGCGCGATTCGGCAACGCGGGTTGAATGCGGTCTTCGTCGCGGGTCCGGGGCACGGTGGACCCGGGCCGAACGCCTGTGCCTGGCTGGAGGGCACCTATTCCGAGCTCTACAGCCACATTCCGCAGGACGCCGCTGGAATGAGCGCACTGTTTCGCCAGTTCTCCTTTCCCGGAGGCGTGCCCAGTCATTGCGCCCCGGAGACACCGGGCTCCTTCCACGAAGGTGGGGAGCTGGGCTACTCGTTGCTCCATGCGTTCGGCGCCGCACTGGACAATCCCGATCTCACTGTGTTCTGCGTCGTCGGTGACGGTGAAGCGGAAACGGGGCCGCTGGCAACGAGTTGGCACGCGAACAAGTTCCTCAACCCGGCCCGCGACGGCGCGGTATTGCCCATTCTGGCGTTGAACGAATACAAGATCGCCAACCCGACCATTCTGGCGCGGATTCCGGAACCCGAGCTGCTGGCACTGTTGCGCGGATACGGCTACGAACCGCTGGTCGTCGCAGGCGACGATCCCGGGCCGGTGCACCAGGCCATGGCCGCGGCGACGGACGCCGCGCTCGAACGGATCGCGCAGATCCAGCGCGCGGCGCGCGGCGGCGCCGACGGAGAGCGGCCGGCCTGGCCGATGATCGTGCTACGCACCCCCAAAGGGTGGACCTGCCCTCCCCTGGTGAACGGCACTGCCGTCGAGGGTACCTTCCGCGCGCACCAGGTCCCGCTGCCCGCCCCGCGCACCGACCCGGGGCATCGCGCGGTCCTGGAGCAGTGGTTGCGGTCCTACCGCCCGGAGGAACTGTTCGATCAGAAGGGCAAGCCGGTATCGGAGCTGTGCGATCAAGTGCCGGTCGGTGACCGCCGGATGAGCTCCAACCCGGTCGCCAACGGGGGCACCTTGGTCCGCGACCTCCGCTTGCCGGACTGGCGCGGATTCGGGGTGAAGGTGAGCGTCCCCGGGGCATCCCGGCACGAAGCGACCAGAGTGCTCGGCGGATGGTTGAGCGAGGTCACCCGCAACAACCCGGACAACTTTCTCACCTTCGCGCCCGACGAGCTGGCCAGCAACCGCCTGCAAGACATTCTCCAGGTCACCGGACGCGCGTGGCAGGCCGAGATCGACTCCCGAGACGAGAAACTCGACCGCGCCGGCCGCGTGGTCGAGGTGCTGTCCGAACACATGTGCCAAGGGCTGCTCGAAGGCTATGTGCTGACCGGAAGACATGGTGTTTTCACCTGTTACGAGGCGTTCATCCACATCGTGGACGCCATGTTCAACCAGCATGCCAAATGGCTGGACGCCAGCGCGGCGGTGCCCTGGCGGCGTCCGGTCGCCAGCCTGAATTATCTGTTGTCGTCACATGTCTGGCGCCAGGACCACAACGGGTTCACCCACCAGGACCCAGGCTTCCTGGACGTGGTGTTGAACAAGAAGCCCTCGATCGTGCGGGTCTATCTCCCGCCGGATGCCAATACGCTGCTTTCCACCTACGATCACTGCCTCCGGTCGCGCCACTATGTGAACGTCGTGGTCGCGGGCAAACAGCCACAGGCCGACTGGCTGTCGGTCGAGGCCGCGGCCGCCCACTGCGGACGCGGCATCGGCATCTGGGAATGGGCCTGCCATCGTGACGACGTCGGCACCGCCCCCGACGTGGTGCTGGCCTGTGCAGGCGACGTGCCCACACTGGAAACCCTGGCTGCCGCGGCGATCCTGCGCGAACGACTACCCGAATTGCGCGTCCGCGTGGTCAATGTGGTGGATCTGATGCGCCTGCAGCCGCACGACGAACACCCACACGGCCTGCCGGACAGCGAATTCGATACGCTGTTCACCCGTGACCGGCCGGTGATCTTCGCCTTCCACGGCTACCCGTGGTTGATCCACCGGCTGACCTATCGGCGCGTCAACCACACGGGGTTACACGTGCGTGGCTACAAGGAACGTGGCACCACGACGACGCCGTTCGACATGGTGATGCTCAACGACCTCGATCGCTACCACCTGGTGATGGATGTGATCGATCGAGTGCCCAGCCTGCGGGAGCGGGCCGCCAGGCTTCGGCAGGAAATGGTCGATGCACGCTGGACCGCACGGGCATGGACCCGAGAGCACGGAGCGGACATCCCTGCGGTCACGGACTGGACGTGGCCGCACGACCACGGCTGAGTCGGGTATCCGACCCCCGTTCGACCAGCAAGAACAGTTCGACAGCACGTAGGAATTGCGCCATCTGTCGTGGTTGCGCACCACGACGAACAGCGGGTGTCTCCGGTCGGGCCACCGATCCGGGATCCCAGCATGGCGAGCTGAACCCGAAACGCACGATGACCAGCTGTTCGCCGCCGCGCGCGCAGCCCGACTCCGGAACGGAGACCTCGATGAACGCCGTTGGCGCTCGTGTCATCACCCGGCGATTGCTCTTGTGTGTCACAGTCGTTGCCGCGCTCACCGCCAGTACGGCGAGCGTCGCGACCGCCGCGCCGCTGTGGACTGTTTCGTCCCCACGTGACGCAGGCGACACCACTGGGCGACACCACATCGACCCCATGGGCTACCACCACCGCGATCGCAACCCCTTGCTGAACAACCAGCACGATTCCGCGCGACGGGACTACCACCGGCAGCGCGCCCAGACCGCACCGACCGATACCGGTCCGCGCGATGGCTCCAGCAGCACGACCTGGTCACCCGTGCCCCGTTCGGACGGCAGCGGCTATACCGTGTGCCGCCCGCAGGCGGCGTGGTGTCGGTGACCGCGCCGACACGCCGTTCACGGCGTGTGAGAAGGCTACTGATCTTGCGCAAGATGCTCGGCAACGAACTTGCCGACGAGCGCGGCTGCCGCCTCCCCCACGACGACATGCGTACCTGCTACCTGGTGTGCGAGAGCGGCGACATCCGCAGCCTCTCGGTCGGAACCACCGAAGCGCACCCCCGCCGAACGGCGGAACAGGTCCGCGAATCGGCGAGCGATCCGATCGGCATCGATCCGCAGTTGCTCCAGCGCACGCAACACCTCGTCGGCCGGAATTCCTGCAGCAGTCATGTCGGCGAAACCACGCGCCAGCCGGGGCTGTGCGATCCGATAGGTCGTCGCATCCACAGGCTCGTACACACCGGCCGCGACGAGTCGCGCCACAGCGTCGGGCACATCCCGGTAGCGCTCGGCGAGTTCGGTGGCCGCGACCGTATCGCCGACATCGGCGGAATCGGTCTCGACTGCTCGGGACTCGTCGACACCGAGGACATCTCCGAGGTCGTCCCCCCGGTCCCAAGCGTTGAGCAATTCCTTGATGCCATTGAGCTTGATGCCCCGGTCGAGCAGTCGACTGATCGTTCGCACGCGCTGGAGGTGATCCGCGCCGTAGAACCCGGTGCGGCCCTTGACCTGCGGCGGCGGCAGAACACCGCGCTCGTGATAGACCCGCAGGCTGCGCACCGTCGTACCGGCCTCGCGCGCCAGCTCGTCGATCGTATATTCCACACCCGCGGCCATGCCTCAAGGAAACCACACCCACAACCACCACCATCGGCGCTGCCCAGGCAGCGGCCTGCAATCTTCCGGCTACCCAATTGGTCACCACCACGACTTCGGCCGGACGCGGTTGGCCGCGTCGACCAGGCGGTATCGCTGCACACGATCCGGCGCCATCTTGGCCAAAGCGCGCAGTCGCGACTCGAGCCCACGCTGCAACCCCAGGGTGGTGAACGGGAACCCGAGAAATAGCGTGCCGGGCCCGGCCGCCTGGCCGCCCGCACGCACCCACTGCAACGCCGCGCCCAGCACAACGACCTGTAGCTGCGGAACACGCGGTTCGTCCGGGACCGAGTGCAGCCGCTGCGCCGCCGCGCGCAGGTCCGCTTCGCAGGTCTGCGCCGTCGGTTGGGAGGCCAACAGTAGGCATCCGGTCATCTGCGCCACGCCGTGATAGCGGGAGGCCGTGGGCACTTGGTCCAAGATCTTTACTGCCGCGCGTAGCTCGCCCCCGGCGGCGAGCCGACGAGCCCAGCCGAAGGCCGCACTCGCGACACCGCGGTTGGTCCGCCACACCATGCCGTAGTACTCGTCGGCGATCTGTTGCCACCGGTCGTTGTCGTCTTCGTGGTGGCACGCAGCGAGTTCCGCGGCGGCGGCGACCGCCAGCGCCGGAGCGATCTCACCGGGAAGGATGCCGTGCACCAGGTCGAAGGCCTCGAAGGCGCGCTGGTACTGCCCACCCACCAGCGCGGCCAGGCCGGAATACCACTCGACGCGCCAGTCGGTATCGTGGTCCGCCCGCACGTCGGCGAGGAGATCGCCGACGGGTAGCACCTCGCCCAAGTCGAGGTGGGCACGGACCACGGTCAACGTGGCTTCCAGCTCGAAGGTGTCCGGTTCGTCGATCGTCCCCGAAACGATCCGCTCGGCAGTGCGGCGCAACGCGTCGAGCGCGTGCCGCGGGTCACCGTGCAGCAACGTGGACAGCAACTCGGCGCTGGGGTCCTCGCTGTCGATCACGGGAATCGGCAAGGCCGCGACGACACTCTGCGCATCCACGGTGAGTGCGTGATGGCGTCCGTCGGCCATGCCATCCGCCTGCCCGAGCAGTGTCTCGACGCCGAAATCACCACGCATGGAGCCGAATTCGTGCGACGACTGCGGGTGCTCGGTATCGGTGTCGACCGCGAGTACCATGCGTAGCACGCCGGCGAGCTGATCGTACATCGAGGAGGCGGTCGGAAAGCGCCGTCGAGGATCGGGCTCGGTCGCGCGCTGGAGCAACCGGTACAGGGCAGGGTGGCGGCGCAACAGCGGCTGACGGTCCGGTGAGGGAATACCGGGCAGATGATAGCCATCCGCGCCTTTCGGCAGCTCCAGTATCAGGGCGGCCAGGGTCCGCCCGACAGTGTAGATGTCCGAAGCCACCGTCGGCCCGGTCTCGGTGATCTCCGGTGCTCGATAGCCCGGAGTGCCGTAGATACTGCCAAAGGACTCGAACACGGCGACCGCACCGAGGTCGATCAGCTTGACCTCGTCTTCACCGACCATGATGTTGTCGGGCTTGAGGTCGTTGTGTGCCAGCCCGATCGAGTGCAGGTGGTCCAGCGCCGGCAGGATCTCCATGACGATGGCGATAGCCACGGAGACCGGGAGTCGGTCCGCTGATGCCGATTCGAGTACCGGTTTCAAGGAGCGACCAGCGACATATTCCATCACGATGTAGCCGTCGGCCCGGGCGCGCCCGCAGCGATGCTCGACGAAGTTGTGGATCGTGACGATGCCGGGATGGGTCACTTCGGACAGGAATTGCCGCTCGGCGAGGGCGACCACGTGCGCCTCGAAGTCGAGCGGATTGCGCAGGCCCTTGAGTACCACCCAGCGGTCGCTCACATTGCGATCGATGGCCAAGTAGATCCAACCCAGCCCGCCGTATGCGATGCAGCCCTGAACTTCGTACTGGTCGGCCACCATCTCGCCCGGCTGGAGCGCGGGCCGAAAGTTGAATGCCGAGCCACATTCGGCACACTCGCCCTCGGCCGGTCCCGGACCATCCGCGGTGGCTCTACCGGCTGGTGCGTGACACTTCCAGCAGAAACGTTTACGTGCCGGAACTTCCGGGTTCTGCATGACCGCGTGACGAGGATGCAGCGGGCTCACCACGGGCATGGGTACCAAGCCGCCACCCAATCGTCGACCGCTCGGTCGTGAGCGTGCCTCGCGCCTCGGACCACTCTGGGAGGCGGGTTCTCCGACCCGCCGACCACCGGTACTCACCGTCTGCTCGGAGACCGCTACCCGGGCAGTTGCCGACCCGCGGGTGGTTGCAGACCTGTCCTCGGCTCCATGGCGTTTCGGCTGCTGCACATCCTGCACGGTGGAGGACTGTTCCGGGCCTTCGGTGGTGTGCAGGTGCCGGGTAGCCCAAGGATGAGAACCTCGCCGAGGCGCTTCGGTCTCGCGTCGGCGACGGTTTGCCCACGGACGCGTGTGGGGGTTGTCGGATGCATTCGGATCGTTCGGCGGGGGAGTCAAACCCGCCATCGGACACGAATTTCGCGCGGGTCTGCTGGTCGATACATATGGACATTGTTCCCGAGCACCGGAGTATGTTCCAGACCATGGTCGCGTATCGGGGCGACCTCAGCCGACGTCGGCTCCGGATCGGCTGGCGAAGCCTTCGCTTCCCCAGCATTGCGGCACAACAGCCATGTTCCCGTTCGACCCGGCAAAGGTCTTCGCGGGAATCCACCGACGATTCCTGGCCGCTCCGGTCACGTCCCCCTACACTGGCGTAACGCCGCTGAATGGACTGGTGGCTGCATATTTCGTTGATCAGAGGGAATGTATAGGAATTATGCGAGCGATTCGATTCCACGAGTTCGGCACGCCAGACGTTCTGACAGTCGAGGAAGTTCCCGATCCTCGACTGTCTGCTGACAACGTCATGATAGAGGTTTCTGCGGCGGGTGTGAGTTACGCTGATATTCAAATACGTTCCGGTGCATTGAAAGACTTCGGGTGGTTCCCACAACCATCGCTGCCTTTCGGTCCCGGCTTCGAAGTCGCAGGCACCGTCGTGGACGTCGGGACGAACGTCGATTCGGATCTGGTCGGCCGCCGGGTCGTCACGGGCGTACCGACCGCAGGCGGATACGCTGAACTTGCCACAGCGCCGGCTGCGGCCGTCTACCTCCTCCCCGAGGGGATCGCCGATCATACGGCTCTCGCCCTGCACGGCCAGGGTTCCACTGCGGTGGGAATCGTGGAATCTGCTGCCCTTTCGAGTGGCGACGTAGTTTTCGTCGAGGCAGCTGGAGGTGGTGTGGGGAGCATCCTGGTGCAACTCGCGAAGAACGCTGGCGCCACGGTCGTCGCTGCAGCCAGCACCGAGGACAAACTCTCCGCAGCGAAACAACTGGGCGCCGACGCCCTCGTGAACTACTCCACTGCGAGCTGGGACGACGAGCTGCGCAAAGATTTCGGGCAGAACGAGGCGAAGTAGCGGCCGGCGGCATCCTTGATGATCGAAACGCTCGACGGCTGCGAGGGAAGCTCCCGTGACCATGCGACTTTGAGCTCGCCGATCTTCGCGGCATACAGTGCCCCGTTCGGGCGCAGGCTGAATCCGTTGCGGGTGAGCCGGATCGCCTGCCGGTTGTTTTTGCGTGACCGGAATCTGGGAGCTCCCAGTTCGCGGCCCTTGCGCTTGCCTGACAGGGAGTCGAAGAAGTTGCGATACGCCACCCTCGCGTCCTGACACGCCTGCACCAGCACCACCGACGACACCTCCGACAGCCAGGCCCGCTCCGGTGTGGCCTTCGCGACGGTGACCACACGCTTCTGCACGTCGGTATCGCTGATCTTCACCCCGGCCGCGTGGGACGTCCGCCGAAGCCGGATGCAGTCGTTGAACACCACCCGCGCACACCCGAACGCCTGGGCCAGCGCGCCGCGCTGACTCGGCGTCGGATAGACACGGTAGTTGTATCGCAGCTGCACGTTCCGAAAATATCAGTGGTCTATGACACAGGAGCCTGAGTTTCGACGCGGCCGCAGCGTAGTTTCCATACTTCATGTTCATTTGGTCTTCGTAACAAAGTACCGGCGCGGCGTACTCACCGATGAACTGCTCGAGCTCTGTGAAGATGTGATGCGCAACGTATGCCTGGACTTCGATGCCGCGCTGGTGGAGTTCAACGGCGAACACGACCACGTCCACCTCCTGATCGAATACCCTCCCAAGGTTGCAATCTCGAAACTGGTGAACAGTCTCAAGGGCGTCTCCGCCCGCAAGCGCGCAATGATTTCCGCTACTGGATCAACCAGCACAGCATGAACGGACACCTGTGGAGCCCCAGCTACTTCGCAGCCTCCTGCGGTGGTGCCCCGCTCAGTGTTGTGAAGCAATACATCGAAGACCAGAGACGGCCTGGTGGCCCCGAGAAAGGGAAGTTGACGCGCCAACCCGGCCCTGAAGGACCGGGCTTGCGCGCTACGTTCCTCGGTCATTACGGATCGTCACGTCGATGAATCCGGGTCCAGCGACTTCCGTGGAGAAGGCCAGGTCGCGGAGGTGAGTTCGGCGAGGACCTCGGTCGCGATATCGCGAGGGCGTGCATTCGGTCGTTTGGCCACCCCATCGTGGCGTTGGACCGATGGTCGGCGCATCGGGACCGCTGCACGACGGGGTCGACCGGTTCACCGGCGACGGTATTCGACAGCCGGCGCCGACATGCTCCGGAAAGACATATCACCGGTGCCGCCATTGAAAATATGTATCCGATTGGTTACGCTTTTGCCATGCAGGGAGCCCGAGCCATTGCCGATCCGGTACGCCGGGAAATACTGGACCTCCTGCACACTGCACCCCTGACCGCTGGCGCGATCGCCGAGTACTTCGCGATCAGCCGCCCTGCTGTGAGCAAGCACCTGCGGATCCTCACCGAATGCGGCGTGGTCGAGGTGACTGCCGCCGGGCGACAACGCATCTATGCCCTACGCACCGAACCACTGACCGAAGTCGCCGCCTACCTCGATCGGTTGCTCCGGCCCGCCATGGCGGGCCGGCTCGACGCCCTGGCAACAGAGGTCGCCAGAACCAGACGCGAACGACGCACCACGCGAGCCGAATCGACATCCGATATCAAGGAGAAGCCAGCATGACCACCACCCCTACGCCGACCGGCCGACTCGTACCATCCGCCGACGGGCACGACCTCGTCGTCACCCGCACTCTGCCGGGGTCGATCGAGGACGCGTGGGTCAGCATCACCGAACCCCAACGCACAGCCCGCTGGATCGGCCGATGGGAGGGCACAGGCGCCCTCGGCGAAACAGTGAAACTCCAACTCGGCTTCGAGGAATCCTCACCCTGGTCCGACGTCGAGATCACCGAGTGCGATGCCCCGCAAAGGCTCAGGGTGCTGATTACCGACGAGAACGAACCCTGGGACATCTCAATCGATCTGACCAGTGCAGGGGAACGGACCGAGCTCCGCTTCGTCATGTGTCGCGTCGACCTGACGACGATCGGTGAGATCGGCCCAGGCTGGGAGTACTACCTCGATCAGTTGGTGGCGTCGATCTCTGGCGTGCCGCTCCCGGCGTTCGGCGACTACTTTCCGGCCCAACGAGAATACTACGAAGATCGAGCACGCTGATGCCCGCGTCGCAGCTGGCCGAGTTCGAGTGTTTTTCTTCTATGCCCTCTGCTTGTCGTGGTTCGCGATACGCTGCTGGGTGCTGCGCCAAAGCGCATCGGCCGGCGACATAGCGTTCGACCCGACCCAACACATTGCGTAACCGCCTTGTCTCCCCAACTCACGGATGGATGATGCACCCATACCGCTCCCACACGTGCGCCGAGCTGGGATCGTCGGATGTCGACCACGATGTGCGGCTGTCCGGATGGCTGCACAATCGGCGAGACCTCGGCGGCGTGCTGTTCATCGACCTGCGTGACAACTACGGCATCGTCCAACTGGTCGCCCGACCAGAGTCGCAGGTGTTCGCACAGCTGAGCCACCTGCCGAAGGAATCGGTGATCCGAGTCGACGGAAAGGTGCTTTGTCGCGCCCCGGAGAACGTCAACCCCGAGATCGCCTCCGGCGAGATCGAGGTCGAGGTAACGACACTGGATGTGCTCGGCACCTGCGCGCCGCTACCGTTCCACATCTTTCCCGAGGAAAAGGTCAACGAGGAGGCCCGGCTGCGCTACCGGTTCCTCGACCTGCGACGCCAAAGGATGCGTCACAACATCCTGCTCCGCTCGGCGGTCATCACCTCGATCCGGCAGAAGATGACCGCCCGCGGGTTCTTCGACATGCAGACCCCTATCCTGTCCGCGACCAGCCCCGAAGGAGCACGAGACTTCCTGGTGCCCTCCCGCAACCACACCGGCAAATTCTACGCACTACCGCAGGCGCCACAGCAATTCAAACAGCTGCTGATGATCAGCGGGTTCGATCGCTACTTCCAGATCGCGCCCTGCTTCCGCGACGAGGACTCCCGCGCCGACCGCTCCCCCGGGGAGTTCTACCAACTCGACATCGAGATGAGCTTCGTCGAACAGGAGGACGTGTTCGGAGTCGTGGAGGAGGTGTTCGTCGAGTTGTTCACCGAGTTCGCGCCCGACCGGGGAACCGTCGCCCCGTTCCCACGCATCGCCTACCGCGACGCGATGCGCCGATTCGGAACCGACAAACCCGACTTGCGCTCTCCGCTGGAACTGGTGGATGTGTCGGAACTGTTCCGCGACAGCGATTTCAAGGCCTTCGCGAACGAGCACGTCCGCGTTGTGGCGGTGCACGATGTCGCCGACAAGCCACGCTCGTTCTACGACAAGCTCGCCGAGTTCGCCGTCGAGCAAGGTGCAGCAGGTCTGGCGTGGGTGAAGATCGGTGACGACCATGCGTTGTCCGGTCCGATCGCGAAGTTCCTCACCGAGACCGTCACCGACAAACTGATTGCGGCAGTGGACGGTAGACCGGGGACCGCAGTATTCTTCGGCGCCGGCCACGAGGCCGACGTGGCACGGGTCATGAGCGACGTTCGCGTCGAAGCGGCCCGCCGAGCGGGCATCTTCGAAGAGGATGCGTATCGGTTCTGCTGGGTGGTCGACTTCCCGATGTACGAGAAGGCCGACGACGGGTCGATCCAGTTCTCCCACAACCCCTTCTCCATGCCCCAAGGAGGGCTGGACGCTCTGCGCAACTGCGAACCTCTGGACATCTTGGCGTGGCAGTACGACATCGTCTGCAACGGCATCGAATTATCCAGCGGAGCAGTCCGTAACCACGACCCGGCGATCATGTACGAGGCATTCGCGATCGCCGGCTACGACAAGACGCACGTCGATGCCGACTTCGGTGGCATGATCCGCGCCCTGCAGTACGGCGCGCCGCCACACGCCGGAATCGCGCCAGGGGTGGATCGCATCATCATGCTGCTCGCCGATGAGCGCAACCTCCGCGAAACCATCGCGTTCCCGCTGAACCAGAATGCGCAAGACCTGCTGATGGGCGCGCCGACGGAGATCGGACCCCAGCGACTACGCGAGCTGCACATCGACGTACGCGTCCCCAAGACGCAGTAGCCGGCCGCACCCCCGAACACAGCGGTAGGCGCCCGTGGGTACGCAGGTCACCGAGGCCACCTACTACCGGTGACCAGCACCGCGGCACTCGACGCCGTTCACCGGCTGGCCAGGACGTCGACGACCCGGATTCCGGGCCACGGGAATGGTTACCCGGTTGGGCGAGAACTCGTCCACGGCAGTGGTTTCGAAAGTAGTTGCACCGTATCTCACCAGTTGTATGACCCGCTGACCACACGCCGGATACCTGTGCGTTTCGAATAGTCACCCAAACCGCGGGCCTGCGCAGAGACTCGCGGGCACCGGCTCGCGGCATCGACTACCCGAACGGATCACCCAGCAGGGGGACCCCAGTCGCCTCTGGAACTCGGCGCCAGTCGATTTCGATGGATGGCTGTGGACTCAGCGGGGGAGGCCCAGATCGGTGATGACGCGGGCGGTCGGTAGCGTCGCTATCGCCGATCCCGCGACAACGAGTTTCGCTGCGCGGGCACCCGCGCCGACGACGACCACCTCCGTTGCGACGACCCGATGGTCGACCAGTATCGGCCAGTCGGCTGGGAGACCGAATGGGGTGACAGCGCCGAACTCCATACCTGTGCGCGAGGTTGCCTCACCGGCAGCGGCGAAAGACGCTTTGCGCACATCGAGAGTCTTCTTCACCGCCCGATTGACATCCAGCCGGCAGCTGGCAAGCACCACGCATGCGGCGTAGGTCACCGCATCGCCACGCTTGCCGGCGACCACGATCGTATTGGCGCAGCGGTCACCGGGCCATCCATACCGGTCGCTGAACGCCGCGGTGTCCGACGCGTCGGGATCGATATCGAACGCATGATGGTCGATACCCGCGATCGCGTCCACGACCGCGACCGGGATCGAGGTGGCAAGGGCAGTTGCAGGGGTGCCGGGCAACGATACGACAGGGTGAACAGTCACAGCCACGTTGATATCACCATCCTCGACGCCAGGTGACGGTAGGCATTCGACGAAGCCGGCCGAGACAACTCGTAACACCCTTTGCCACAGTGGTGGTCGTCCGTCGCAAACGCGACATCACCGCCCGCATCACCGGCGAAGGCATCGAGCGCAACGATTACCTCGGCCGACGCCGATGGGTCGTCGAACGAACCGTGGCGTGGCTGAACGGCTGGATACGATCCAAACGCCGCTCCATCGACATCGACATGGAGATCCGTGTGATCGGCCGCATATTTTCCGTGGTCCGCATCGACACTCGTACAACCTCTGCTCTCGAGCTTCTCGATGTACAACACCCCCACTCGACGAGTCCGAGCTCGATGCCATTGATTACATACCTTTCCCCGGTGAAAACCCGGCATTCACGGCCGTCACTTGACGGAATTTGCGATCTCGGCTACGTTCTTGGGGGTGTTTCCCTGTTACAGGGGGTTACGGACAAGTGGATCTTTCCCCGCGATCGGTATTTAGCTCTCAAAGCCGCCCGGGTGCTTGACCAGTACACCCGGATCTGGGACGGCTAACCGTTCGAGCGCGCCGTGCAACCGGGAAAAAGCACCCTCGAACAAGATGCTATTTCGCGGCTTTCGACTCCCGTGCGCGGAGACGATGCGATATGTCGAGGTACTCATGGAGAATTCACCGTCGAATGGGTGTATCGCCTTTCATAGCTGGATCGACCTGCTGAAATCGCAGGTCGAGAGCCATGATTCGGACACAGCATTCATTTTCCTCGACGAAGAGGGAAATGAGGGCGATTTGCTCACATATGGCGAACTGGATCAGCGTGCGCAAGCGATTGCACACAATCTGAAGGGCACGATCTCGAAAGGAGACCGTGTACTATTGCTCCATCCGCCGGGCCTCGACTACATCGTTTCGTTTTATGGCTGCCTATACGCAGGCGCGGTCGCCGTCCCGCTTTTCCCTCCGCATCGAAATCGTATCGAGCATGTCGACATAGTCGCCCGAGATTGCTCGGCGAGCATGGTACTGAGTACTGAACATGTTGTCTCCGAGATGGAGAAGCTCGATGACAAGTGGTATGTCAAATCGTTACCCAGAATGGCTTCGGATGACATAACGGAAACGGTGCTACCGATCGAAGGGATGGAATCCTCGGAATCCGAAATCGCATATCTGCAGTACACCTCCGGGTCTACATCGACCCCGAAAGGGGTGATCGTGGAGCACGAGATGATGCTGCGGCAGTGCGACGAGCTGGGGTACGGGTGGGGCGTCGACACCGAGACCGTCCTGGTGTCCTGGCTTCCACATTTTCACGACTTCGGACAGGTCAGTGGCGTACTCATGCCGATCTACTCCGGCACCAGGGCGGTGCTGATGGCGCCGGCTACGTTCGTGAAGAGTCCGATCCGCTGGTTGTCCGCGGTCTCGACTTACCGCGGAACACACAGCGGTGCACCGAACTTCGCCTTCGACCTGTGCGTATCGAAGACGACGCCGAGCCAGCGTGCCGAACTCGACCTGAGTAGCTGGCGGCTGGTGAGCAACGGCGCGGAGCCAGTGCGCAAAGCGACACTCGAGCGTTTTCAAGAAGCGTTCGAGCCGCACGGGCTACCGGCAACTGCGGTCACTCCAGGATATGGACTGGCCGAAGCGACGCTCAAGGTCACATCCGGGACATCGGATGTCGCGTTTTCCGTGGCGAGCTTCGACGAGTCCGCCCTCGGCCGACGGAAGGTGCTGCCCGCCGAAGGGGAAGGAACGATCGAGCTGGTCGGTTGTGGACATACCGTCATGGATACCGAAATCGCCATCGTAGAACCGGAATCC
>NZ_AXVD01000011.1 GCF_000482385.1 Nocardia sp. CNY236 | reverse complement strand
CCCGCTCATGCTCCAGTTGTTCGGGTGTCGCTGGCGCCGTAGCGCGCGAGTACCGTGTCGCGCTTGGCCGGGTGGATATTGGCGCGGATGATGTCGCCGTCGTAGTGCGCCAACACTCGCTTGTCCATGACCCTGCGCCACAACGGCGGAACGTAGGCGAGCAAGATCATCGTGGCGTAGCCGCTGGGCAGGTTCGGCGCACCATCCCAACTGCGCAGCGTCTGATACCGCCGAGTCGGATTCGCGTGATGATCACTGTGCCGCTGCAGGTGGTAGAGGAAGACATTGGTGACGATGTGGTCGCTGTTCCAGCTGTGCACCGGCGCGGCACGCTCGTAGCGCCCACTCGCAGTACGCTGCCGAGCCAACCCATAGTGCTCCAAGTAGTTGACCGCCTCCAACAAACTGAAAGCGAAGACGGCCTGCGCAATCAGATACGGCAGCAACCCGATACCGAAGACTGCGACCAAGACCGTGAACAACACAACCGACATCAGCCAGGCACCGAGGATCTCGTTGTGTCGGCTCAATGGCCGCTTACCCAGCCGATGCAAGCGGTCTCGCTCCAAACCCCAAGACGACTTCACGCTGCCCCAGACGGTTCGCGGCCAGAAGGCCCAGAACGATTCACCCAGTCGGGCGCTCGCTGGGTCTTCCGGGGTTGCGACCTTCACGTGGTGGCCGCGGTTGTGCTCGATGTAGAAGTGGCCGTAGAACGACTGCGCCAAAGCGATACGTGACAGCCAGCGTTCCAGATTCACCTTCTTGTGCCCGAGTTCGTGCGCGGTGTTGATCGCGAGGCCACCGACCACTCCGATACTGACCGTCAAGCCGATCTTGTCGACCAGATGTAGGCCATTGTCCAACCCGAGCCAACCCACTTCGTCGGCGGTGAGCAGATAGCAAGCGATGAACAACGTCACGTACTGGAACGGCAAGTACACATAGGTGAGGTAGCGGTAGTACTTGTCGTTCTCCAGGTACTCCATCATCTCGTCGGGCGGATTCTCACCATCCGGACCGAAGAAGATGTCCACCGCCGGGATCAAAACGTACAGAATGATCGGACCGAGCCAGAACAGCACGTGCCCGGCAGCGCTCCAGCCGAGTGTGTTGAATGCCCAGACCAACGGGAGGACGATCGTCATCAGACCGGTGGGAACGAACAATCCCAAAACCCACATGTAGCGCTTGCGGTCGCGCCATCCTGGCACGTCGACTGCTCGCGCCGACCCCTCGACTTCTGTCGACATCGCCGCCTCCCGTCCATCGGCACATCGCCTGTGATGTGCATTACTCACAATGTGGACAATATTGGCAAACGTGTCATATGTCTAGACAAATTTTTCATTTTGTAAACACGGTGAGGTCCGGTTCCGGCAATGCTGTGGAGCCTGCCGTGGCCGGGACTCCACAGCGACATCAACGGCGCGATCGCCGGTTCCGACCTGCCGAGGATCCACCGACGCCAACGCGCACGTGGTGTCTCTCGCAGCGAAATGTCAGCGCACGAGAACCTCAGCGCTGTCCGGCAGCGCGTCGATCGGCCACCACCGCAGGTCGACGGACTCGCTGCTGCGGATCGGCACGGCACCTACCGGGGCGGTGATCCGGAACAGCAGGTCCAAGTGCCTGGTCGGCACACCGAGGGAGCAGGTGATCGGATGGGCCTGAGCACCGTACAGCCCCGGCGCCATCCGCAGCCCCTCGATGCCGGACTCCTCGACAGCTTCACGCAACGCCGCGTCGGCGACGGAGTCGTCGGTGTCCTCACAGTGCCCGCCGAGCTGTATCCAGCGACCGACGCGAGGATGCAGCGTGAGTAGCACTTCGCGACCATCGTGCGAGTAGACCACTGCAGACGCGGTGATGTGTCCGGGGACGTGCTCGCGCAGACACCCGCGCGGCGCCGACCCCAGGAACGCCAGGATGGCCTCACGCAGCGATCGATCGGATTCGGTGTCGGGGTGCCACGATTCGAGCAACCCCGTCGCCGAGACGTGCAGCGATTCCGCGCTCACCGACGATCCTCACGCGTGCCGGCCCAGCACGATCGAAGCATCGTCACCGCTCGACCAGCCCGACGTCGACGCCCGAAACCGACCGCGGGCTCAATTCCTCTATGGGATGGCCGATAGCGATAGCGCCCAAGGGATCCCAGTCGTCGGCCAGCCCCAGAATGTCGCGAGTGACCCCGGGGGCGAAGATCGTCGATCCGATCCAGCAGCTGCCGAGCCCCTCGGTGGCCAAGGCGACCAGCAATCCCTGCACGGCCGCACCCACCGCAACAGTGAACATGGTGCGCTCGTTGGCGCGCCGGCGCTCGTCCGGGTAGTCGTGCGCCCCGTCGGGCACGCAGAACGGGATGATCACCTCCGGAGCATCGAACAGGATGCGGCCCCGCGCGATCCGCCGTTCGATCCGGTCCCGCGAGAGCCCATCGGCAGTGAGATCGGCCCGCCACTGCTGGGCCATCGCCTCGAGCAACTGGGTGCGCAGGCCCGGTGTACGCACCCAAACGAACCGGACCGGTCGGGTGTGGTGCGGGGCAGGCGCGGTCAATGCGACCGACACCGCGGCACGGATACGCTCCGGGTCCACCGGCTCGTCGGCGAACTGCCGTATCGAGCGACGCAACAGCACAGCCTCCCGCCGCCCTCGCTCGATGGCCTCGGCCGTACCGAGCCAGAACAGATCCTCGGCCCCGCCGCGCAGCAGGTCCGTTGCGCTGGACCCGTCGTCCGCGATCGGAAACCCACGCACCACGGCGACAGGTACACCGCCGAGTTTACCTTTCACCAGGTCGCCGGCCGCCGCAAGCTCATCGGCTACCGCAACTTCGGTGACTTGCAGTTCATTGCCCTGGACGTCGACCGCGCCGCCGTAGCCGTGCAGCACCCGCAGCCCGGCCGCGCCGACGGCCGCGTCGGTCTGACCGTTGCGCCACGCGCGACCCATGGTGTCGGTGACGATCACTGCGACCGTCACGCCCAAGCGTTCGATCAGCGCAGCGCGCAACGCCCGAGCACTGGCGTCCGGATCGGCGGGGAGCACAACCAGTTCGCCCTGCTCGACATTGGACCCGTCGACTCCGGAGGCCGCCTGCACGATGCCGAGCTTGTTCTCGGTGATCAGCGTGCGCCCCTTACGCGCGAGCACGCGTACGGCTTCCTGGTCGATGAGCCGCCTCCGGGCGATGTCGCGGTCCTCGGGGTCCAGTGGGGCAGCCACGATACGGCCCTCGGCCTTGGCGACGACCTTGCTGGTGACCAGGAGAACGTCACCATCGGCCAACCAGGGCGCGCACTGCGCGATGTGCTCGGCGAGATCGTCACCGGGGCGAAATTCGGGAAGCCCGGTGACAGGCAGAATGCGCAGCTCGTGCGCGGCGTGATCGACAGATATGGTCACGGCTCCACTCCGGCCAGCTCGAGCGCCCGACGCACCATTTCGCCGGTGGTCGACGGATCGGTCATCAACAAAGGCACGCTGCGTACCTCGACACCAGGGACGTCGGCGGTGTCGGTACTGTGTACCAGCCAGCCGTCCAGGATTCCGGTGGCCGAGCGCGCGCCATAGTGCCGGCCGATCGCTTCGGCCGTGGTCTCCACTCCGATCACCGACAAACACTCGTCGGCCATGCCACGCAACGGCTTTCCGCCGATGACACCGGATACGCCGATCACCGCAGCAGGAGTGGTGCGCAACGCGCCCCGGATTCCGGGCACCGCAAGGATGGCGCCTATGCTGACGACGGGGTTCGAGGGGGCGAGCAGGACCACATCGGCGGCATCTATGATATCGATCACATTTGGCGCCGGTTTTGCTTCGTCGGCGCCAATTGTGGCGAATCCATGGGTAGGGATGTTCCCACGGTGGCGAACCCACCACTCTTGGAAATGGATCGCACGCCGTTCGCCGGGGTTGCCCGGTTCGGACACAACAACATGGGTTTCACACCGATCATCAGTTGCCGGGATCAGTTTCACGCCCGGTTGCCATCGCTTGCACAGCGCTTCGGTCACCGCGGAGAGTTGGTACCCTGCGCGCAACATTTCGGTACGGATCAGATGTGTAGCGATATCGCGGTCTCCCAAACCGAACCAGTCGGGCTGTGCGTGATATTTCGCAAGTTCCTCCTTGGCATGCCACGTCTCCCCCACCCGCCCCCAACCACGGTCGGTATCGATGCCGCCGCCGAGGGTATACATACATGTATCGAGGTCGGGGCAGATTCGGAGGCCATGCATCCATACGTCGTCGCCGACATTGACGATCGCGGAGACATCGGCCTCGGGCAGCAGTTCCCGAACCCCTTGAAGGAAACGTGCGCCACCGACGCCGCCGACCAGCACGGCGATCCGGGGCCCCTTCACGGGCGCGGCGTCTGCTTGTTGTCCAGTCACATCCACACACCCTATGCGTTGGCGTGGCGACTTCCATTCGGAGTCAATTTGCTATCTATTTGCTATTGCAGTGCACAAGATCGATTCGGAATGCGGCTCGGGATAGTAACGGAATAGCGTCGACAGCTTGACCATCGACGCGTCCGGCGTGTCTAATCTCAGTCATGTCATTCCAGGCTCGCGCGAGAGACCAAGCCGCGAGCGGGTTTTCGAACAGATGTTCGCACAGGGATGACGGGTTCGGGGACGTCCGCGGGACAACGTCGCGGGGTATGGCCGTCGACGCACAGGTTGGCTCGACGGAAAGAAGCATTCTGCGCTAACACACAGTGAGGAGGCGGAGCGATGGCCCATGAGATGGTCTCGCCGACCGATTCCACCGCAGGCGCAGCACGTGGCGTCTGCGCAGACAACGGCCGGCACGACGAAGCAGGGGGTGATGGAGTCGCAGCCCCGCAGCTCAGCCTGGTCGTGGCGGGTTTCGATGAGATATTCGACTCCATCGAAGAGCAGTGGCAGGAGCGCGCGCTGTGCGCCCAGACCGATCCGGAGGCGTTCTTCCCCGAGAAGGGCGGCTCGACCCGCGAAGCGAAACGGATCTGCATGGGATGCGAAGTACGCGACGAGTGCCTGGAATACGCTCTCGCGCACGATGAACGCTTCGGCATTTGGGGCGGGCTCTCCGAGCGGGAGCGCCGACGCCTCAAGCGCGGCATCGGCTGAAGGTGCGTGCGCGAGGCTCGGAGTCGCCCGTCGGACCGGACGACTCCGAGCACATGCGACCCGACGAGATGGTCGTGTGCCTCGATGCAGGCGATACGAGCCGGCTGGCCTAGATTTCCTGTCATGGCACGTTCCCGTAAGCGTCGACCACCGACCGCACGGTCGGTGACCCGCCGCGGCCGCGGCGTGCGCGGGCCGGTGCTGCCACCCACGGTGCCCGCGTGGCGGACTCGCGGCCAGAAGTTCGACCGTTTGGTGCTGGAGGCGTTCGCCCCCTTGGACACCCGTTGGCACGATCGCCTCACCAAACTCGACATCGCCGTCGACGATGTACCGAAAATCCGTCCACTGCATCCCGATTCGGTCACCTGGCCCGACGAGGTGGTCGCCGACGGTTCGGTCCCGCTGTCGCGGCTCATCCCTGCCGGAGTGGACCGACACGGAGCGGCGACCCGGGCGCGGGTGGTGCTGTTCCGCAAGCCGCTCGAGCTTCGCGCCAGCGATCCGGACGATCTGGTGGACCTTCTCCGCGAGGTGCTGGTCCAGCAGGTTGCGACCTACCTCGGCGTCGAACCGGACGTCATCGATCCGGAAGACTGAACTGCACCGGCCGGCGTGATGCGTGCGCTCGAATGTCCTTGCCCAGCAGAGCGGGCGGCTGCAGGCCGCCAACGTCATTGCGCAGACAGCAGACCGAAGCGCTTCGCGCGTGTCTGTCCCCATCGGCCCGCCCGGGGGGTTACCCTCATCGGCGTGATTCCCATGCGTCGTTGCTGCCGACCAGGTTGCAAGAATCCGGCCGTCGCGACGCTCACGTATGTGTACTCGGACTCCACGGCAGTGGTGGGGCCGCTCGCGACGGTCGCCGAACCGCACTCCTGGGATCTGTGCGAGACACACGGCTCACGAATCACCGCTCCGAAGGGATGGGAGTTGGTTCGCCACGAAGGCGGATTCTCCTCCAGCACACCGGATGACGACGACCTGACCGCTCTTGCGGAGGCGGTGCGCGAGGCAGGTCTACGCCGGCGGCCACCAGAACGCGAGCAACGCGGCTATCCCGACCGCACCCCGCCACCGCGCACGACACGCACCGGCCGGCGCGGTCATCTGCGGGTGCTACCCGACCCGCCCTCCTGACCGGACCGGGACGATGTCGGACCGACCCGACGCAACCACTAGGGTGTTGGGCATGACAGTCGCGCGCTCTGCCGAATCCGTGAATGCGGTGATCAAGGCGTACGACGTTCGCGGCGTGGTCGGTGATCAGATCGACGCGGAATTCGTCGAGGACGTCGGAGCTTCGTTCGCTCGACTGATGCGCGGCGAGGGCGCGCGCCGGATCGTCGTCGGTCACGACATGCGGGACTCCTCACCAGCATTGTCGAGGGCTTTCGCCGACGGTGCGCAGAGCCGAGGGCTGGACGTGGTGCACATCGGCTTGGCCTCGACAGACCAGTTGTACTTCGCCTCCGGCTACTTGGACTGCCCTGGCGCCATGTTCACCGCCAGCCACAACCCCGCCCGATACAACGGCATCAAACTGTGCCGGGCGAAGGCGCGTCCGGTCGGCCAGGACACCGGCTTGGCCGCCATCAAAGCCGAACTGACCGAGGGAGTACCCCCCTACTCGGGCGGCCGCGGTGCAACCAGCGAACTCGACCTACTCGGCGAGTATGCCGCTTTCCTCCACGGCTTGGTCGATCTCGGCGCCATCGGCCCCCTCACCATCGCAGTGGACGCCGGCAATGGCATGGGCGGCCACACCGTACCGGCAGTGCTGGACTCGCTGCCGCAGGTCACCATCGTTCCGCTGTATTTCGAACTGGATGGCAGCTTCCCGAACCACGAAGCGAACCCGATCGATCCGGCGAACCTGGTCGACCTGCAAAAGCTCGTGCGCGACTCCGACGCGGACATCGGCCTGGCCTTCGACGGGGATGCCGACCGGTGCTTCGTGGTCGACGAGAACGGCGACCCGGTGCCCTCGTCGGCGATCACCGCCTTGGTCGCCGAACGTGAGCTCGCCAAAGAACCGGGCGCCGTCATCATCCACAACCTGATCACCTCACGTGCGGTTCCGGAGTTGGTGCGTCAGCTCGGCGGGACGCCGGTGCGCACCCGGGTGGGCCACTCCTTCATCAAGCAAGAAATGGCTGCATCCGGAGCCGTGTTCGGCGGCGAACATTCCGCGCACTACTACTTCCGTGACTTCTGGGGCGCCGACTCCGGCATGCTCGCGGCTCTGCACGTGCTGGCCGCGCTGGGCGAGGCACACAGGCCGATGTCCGACCTGATGTCGTCGTATGCGACCTACGCCTCCTCCGGTGAGATCAATTCCACCGTGGCCGATGCCCACGAGCGGACAATGGCCGTTGTGGACGCATTCGCAGACCGGGCACACGTGGTGGATCGGCTGGACGGGGTCACCGTCGAGTTGGCGGACAATGCGTGGTTCAATTTGCGCGCGTCGAATACCGAACCATTGCTGAGGTTGAATGTCGAGGCCCGGTCACCGGAGGAAGTAGACGCACTCGTAACCGAGATCCTCAGCGTCGTGCGCTCCTGACTGGAATAGTGGAATCACAGGCCTTGGATTCGCCCGGCTCACGGTGCCAACCGGACCGGGCGGGCGCAGTGGCCCGAACGATACAGCGCGATGAGGGGAGGTGGGACGCCCGATGATCGCTGGGACACCGGTGCTCGACCTCGACGATGCCGCTTCACTCGAAGCTGCCGATGCCCAGGGCGCCCTGCGCTCGGCCGCCTCCGGTGGCGCCCAGGTGCGGGCCACCGCGGCGGCCGTCGGTGAGGACGCGCTGACTCGCTTGGCCGATCTGCGACCACGCAGCGTGGTGCTGGTCTCCGGTTCCGGACGCGCCGCCCGCGCCGCCGGGCTCTTGGTCGCAGCGCTCGGTGACCGCGTGAGCCTACCCGTCGTACCCACGGCCGCCCTCCCGCCCTGGGTGGGTCCGTTGGATGTCGTGCTGGTCGCCGGTGACGACGCGGGCGATCCTCGACTGATCGACGCGGTGGACCGGGCGCTACGCCGCGGGGCCGAAGTGGTCGTCGCCGCGCCACACGAAGGCCCGCTGCGCGCGATCGCGGCCGGCCGCGCCCATCTGCTGGAGCCGCGAGTGCCGGTACTGGGCCACAACCGCCTGCTGCGGTTCTTGGCCGCTGGAATAGCGGTGCTGCGGGCAGCCGACCCGCTACGGGCCGGCGCCGCCATCCCCGAGCTCACCGCATTGGCCGATGTGCTGGACGCGGAGGCGCTGCGCGACGGGCCACGCAACGAGGTCTTCCACAACCCGGCCAAGACATTGGCCGCACGCATGCAGCGGCACGGCATCGTGTTCGCGGGCGATTCACCCGCAGCCGCTGAACTGGCCGAGCATGCAGCCGAAGTACTCTTGCAGTCCGCAGGCAAGGTCGCCGCCGCGGCGAACCTGGCCGAAGTCGCCGCGGCGAAAGCTCGCATAGCGGAAGCAGCGGGCGGATCCGCCCCCGATTTCGACCCACTGTTCCACGACGAAGAGCTCGACGGACCTCCCCCGGTTCAGCGGGTCTGGGTGTTCGTGCTCAGTGCCGATCGAGATCGGGCTGCCGCGCGGCGCCGCGTCGCCATCTTCGGCGCCGGCGAGTCCCGGGTGATGGACGCCGACCTGATCAACCCCGACGTCGACCTACTCCATACCGAAACGACCGATGGCGCCGCGCCTGTCGGGGCCCGCGCGGAGGACTCCACGTCCGAGTACGGCACCGAACTGGAACAGCTCGCGGTGCTCGCGCTACGACTCGAGATGGCGGCCGCCTACCTAGGGCTGATCGGCGGGCGGGTAGCCGGCGGCGACGGCTCGAGGCAGTACGGGGGAAGCTTCTAGTGCACGAACTCGTTGGTGCGTTGCGCTCATATGCCTGGGGTTCGCGCACCGCACTCGCTCAATTGTGTGGCCGACCAGTGCCTTCCGCACACCCGGAAGCCGAACTGTGGTTCGGCGCCCATCCGGCCGACCCTGCGCATGTGAAAGTCGGTGAGCACACCACGTCGTTGCTGGACATGGTCGCAGCCGATCCGGACAAGGAACTCGGACCTGCCGCACCGAAATTCGGTGGCAAGCTGCCGTTCCTGCTCAAGGTCCTGGCGGCCGAGGAGCCGCTGTCGCTGCAAGCGCATCCGAGTGTGGCGCAAGCCAGGACCGGTTTCGATCGGGAGAATCGGGCGAAAGTTTCGATGGACTCCCCCTTACGCAACTATCGGGACGAAAACCACAAACCCGAACTGATCGTCGCATTGGATCGATTCGAAGCGCTGGCGGGCTTCCGCAATCCGCACCGCACCGTCGATCTGCTTCGCGCAGTTGCACCGGAAGGGTTGGGTTCCTACGCTGATCTGCTTGCTGCCCAACCTGATTCGGCCGGCCTACGAACCTTGTTCACCACGTGGATCACCCTGCCGCAACGCGTACTCGCGACCCTGCTACCCACAGTTCTCGACGGCTGCGTGGAATATCTGTCCGCAAAGGGGCCACACGAGTTCTCCATGGAGGCACGCACAACGCTCGAGCTCGCCGAGGCCTACCCCGGTGACGCGGGCGTACTGGCAGCGCTACTGCTGAACCGAATGACGCTGGAACCCGGCCAAGGACTATTCCTCGCAGCCGGCAATCTGCATGCCTACCTTCGTGGACTCGGTGTGGAGATCATGGCCAACTCGGACAACGTGCTGCGCGGTGGCCTCACCCCCAAACACGTCGACGTACCGGAACTACTGCGCGTATTGGACTTCGAACCGATCGATCTGCCGGTCGTGCTGCCGGAACCGGCGGGCGACGGGTCGGTTCGATATCGCACGCCTGCGCCCGAATTCGCCTTGCGGCGCTTCGACCTCACCGCAGGCTCCGCGCACGTACCTCTGACCGCGGTAGGACCAGGCATCGTGTTGTGCACCGCGGGAAGGGTACGCCTGCTGCAGAACAGCTCTTCGTTGGAGCTTTCACGAGGTGGCGCTGCCTGGATTTCGGCGGTCGACACAGATATTCGAGCGCAGGCCGTCGAAGGAGCCGGCCAATTGTTCAGCGCGTCCGTCGGCACACCTGCCTGACCGATCCACAGCGTGCGCCGAAGCGGCACCATCGTGCACCGACAGGTAGCGTCCTAGCTTGTTCGCGGGTGGTCGCAACAGAGAGGACACGTCTCCATGTCTACTGGTGGTGGCAGGAAAGCAATTCTCGCTGCGCTGACCGCGAATGCGGGAATCGCCATAGCGAAGTTCATCGGTGCGGCGATCACCGGCTCGGCGTCGATGCTCGCCGAGGCCGTGCACTCCGTCGCCGACACCGGGAACCAAGGACTACTGCTGCTCGGACAGCGACGCGCGGCGAAAGAGGCGGACGAGTTGCACCCCTTCGGGTATGCCCGCAGTCGCTACTTCTATTCGTTCATCGTGGCCCTGGTGCTGTTCACCCTCGGCTCGTGCTATGCGATCTATGAAGGCATCCACAAGATTCAGCATCCACAGGAATTGAACTCGCCGATCGTTGCGATCGTCATCTTGACGATCGCAATCGCACTGGAGATCTACAGTTTCTCCACAGCAGTGAGCGAATCCAGGCCATTGAAGGGCGAGGCGAGCTGGTGGCGGTTCATCCGCAACTCGCGGAGCCCGGAGCTGCCAGTCGTGCTGCTCGAAGATACCGGCGCACTCGTCGGGCTGCTCTTCGCACTCGCCGGCGTCAGCATGACCATGCTCACCGACGACCCGATCTGGGACGGCGTGGGCACCCTGGCCATCGGCGGACTGCTCGGCGTCATCGCCGTCGTGCTGATCGTGGAAATGCAGAGTCTGCTGATCGGCGAAGGCGCCACCCCAGAGGAGAATCGGCAGATCTGGGCACATGTGGTCGACAACACCCGCATCGATCGAGTCATTCATCTCCGAACGCAATACCTCGGCCCGGACGAGCTGCTGGTGGCGGCGAAGGTCGGTGTGGTCCCCGATCTGGATATCGCAGCGATTGCGCAGGCCATCGACGACGCGGAGTCCCGCGTCCGCGCGGCAGTTCCCGCCGCACGCGTCATCTACCTGGAACCCGACCTCTATCGCAGCACCGACGCCGCCACGCAATAGGTCTCGATTCCCGACACAGTGGTCGCTCGTCGTAGCGACCCCGGCATTCGGCTGTGGTCTTCGTCGTGTTCTGCAGGCCGTTCACGGCAACCTCGGTATGGGACGACGCAGCAACTCGAGCGGATCGATATCGATCGCGAAGCGATCGCGCAGGGCATGACCAGCCGCGTACAGACCGTTCATTCCGTGTACACCGGGACCGGGAGGGGTCGCGGACGAACACAGGTACACACCGGGAATGGGCGTAGCGTAAGGATTCCAGCGTGCAACGGGACGGAAGGCGAACTGGCGCAGGTTCATCGCGCCGGCGCTGATGTCACCACCGACATGATTGGCGTTGTGCGTAGACATTTCCGCTGCCGTGCGGACGTTCACCGCCACGATCAGGTCAGCAAAACCCGGTGCGAACCGTTCTATTTGAGTGATCACCTCGGCGCTGACGTCACGTGCGGAGCCGTTCGGCACGTGAGCATAGGTGTAGAAGGTATGACCGCCCGCAGGAGCGCGCGTGGGGTCGACCACACCGGGCTGTATGGCCAGCACGTAGGGCCGCTCGGCATGCCGGCCCACGGCAACGACCCGTTCGGCGACCATGGCCTCGGTCCGAGTGCCGATCAGGTGCAGCGTTCCCGCCGCCGCGCAGCCTTGCGCGCGCCAGGGGACCGGTCCCGACAGCGCGAAGTCGACTTTGCAGGCCGCACCGCCGTATCGGAAGCGGCGCAGCCGGTCTGCGTAGCGTACGGGCAGCCGATACTCTGCGATACGCAGCAGTTCTGCGGGAGCGAGGTCGAGCAGAACGGCGCAAGGAGTGTCGGATCTGGTCGGGACGAACTCGTCGAGCGAGTCGACCCGACAGCCGGTGTGCACCCGACCACCGAGCCGCTCGAGTTCGGCGATCAGGGCATCGGGGATCACCTGACTGCCGCCGCGCGGAATCACCCAGCCCCCCGTGTGGGCAAGGGTGCCCAACAGCATCGCGGCGCCCGCTGCGGTGATGGCGCGCGGTCGGACGATCGCGTGCGCGGCGACGCCGGTCAACAAGGCCGGCGCGAGTTGCTCGCGAAATCTGACTCCCCACAGCGGCGAGCCCTGTTCCAGGACCCGCAACCCGAACCGGATCGCGGTGGTCGGTCCGGACGGCACACGACGCAGATCAGACATCGCGATATCGACCACATCGGGCCAGTGCCGAACCAATGGCTCGAACATCGCGCGCCACGCACGACCGTCTCGGCCGAGTCCTTCGACGGTCCGATCCAGGTCCCGCCACGCCAACGCGGCCACGCCGCCGTCGAGCGGATGCGCGTAGGAAATCTCTGGCGCCAGGAGTTCGACGCCATGCGCGGTCAGGTCGAAGGCACGAAATACGGGTGATGCCAACGCCATGGGATGCGCGCCGGCACATACATCGTGTCGATATCCCGGTATGGTCGATTCGGCGGTGCGTGCTCCGCCGCCGGCGGTCGCCTCGGCCTCGTAGACCTCCACACCGAGCCCCGCGCGGGCCATGATCACTGCAGCGGCAAGCCCGTTCGGCCCGGAGCCGACCACCACCACGTCCGCCATGCGCCCACGCTACCGCCTTGCCGTCGAGCGAGGGGCGAGCTACGTCCGGGCAGACGCCATCGTTCGATGATCAGGCCGGTATCGGTTCGGGCACCGGCGCCCGACGCCCGAGTTCGACCGGCATCCGCGCACAACCATGCACGGTGAACAGCCGGCGCCGCTCCAGCGGACCGGCCAAGCGAAGATCGGGAAACCGCTCGAACAGGGCTCGCAGTGCATATCCGGCCTCCATTCGAGCCAAACGGGCGCCGAGGCAGGAATGGACACCGCTGCTGAAGGCGAGGTGTTCGCGGGCGTTGTCGCGCCCGATATCGAACCGCAGCGGGTCGCTGAAAGCGCCCGGGTCGCGGTTGGCGCCGGCCAGCGACACGATCACCGTATCGCCCTCCCGGAGCTGGACCCCGCCGATCTCCACGTCGGCCGACGCGGTGCGGGTGGTGGTCTGCACGGGCGGATCGAAACGCAGAATCTCCTCGACCGCGTTGGGCCACAGCTGCGGCTCATTACGCAACCGCTGCAGCTGATCGGGATGAGCCAACAACTGCACGACACCGTTACCGATCAGGTTGACCGTGGTCTCGAAGCCCGCGCCCATGAGCAGGCTGCCGGTCGCCGCGAGCGCGTGAGAGTCCAGCTCACCTCCGCTGACCAGGCTGCTGAGGATGTCCTCGCCCGGATCCAGACGCAGCCGTTCGATGTGGGAGCCGAGGTAGTCGTTCATCTGGTCCATGGCCGACAGCGCCGCCCGGTGCGTGCGCCATGGGATGCCGATGTCCAACAACGGTGTCATCCGATCGCCCCAGTGGAGAAATCTGGCCTGGTCCTCATCGGGGAAGCCGAGCATCTGCGAGATGATCGCGATCGGCACGCGGACGGCGAACGCTTGGATCAAATCCACCGTGCACCGCGTGGGCAATCTGGCCAGCAACTCATCGGTGACCGTCTCGACCCGATCACGGAGCCGCTCGATGGCGCGCGGGGTGAACGCGGACGCCACCGGTCTGCGCATCCGCGTGTGCTCCGGCGGGTCGATCACCAGCATCGACGGCGGCTCGACCGGACTCGGTGGCAGGGGAAAGCGCTTGGCGAGCGAGCGGAGCGGTTCCGGGGCGGT
This sequence comes from Nocardia sp. CNY236, assembly GCF_000482385.1. Taxonomy (GTDB): domain Bacteria; phylum Actinomycetota; class Actinomycetes; order Mycobacteriales; family Mycobacteriaceae; genus Nocardia. The sequence continues at coordinate 185,074 of NZ_AXVD01000011.1, read as the reverse complement.
GTAGTCCCCGACCGGGCGTACGCCGAAACGGCTGTCGCGCAGCATGGAGCGACACAGCTCGTAGTCGAACGTCGCCCACGCGATCGGAGTGTGCACCAATCTGCCCTCTGCACGCAACCGCTCGATCAGCGGATACGGGGCCGCCCATCCGGTGTGTCCACCCCACAACTCGGCGAACGGATCGCCCCGACGGGCTTGGAGGCGCATCACCAGACGTGGTATTCCCTGCGCCGACACCCAGTGGAACCAATAACGTGATCTCATTGCGCAATCCCGTCGTTCGTGCAATGCCACCACCGTACAGAAATGCACCCGCCTGGACGGCGGACCCAGCTCAGCGCAGCTGCGCAGTCACTCGCTCCGACGCGATACGCCGCTCCCGCAGACCGGGGTCGGGGTTGACCACCTGGACCAACGACGCACCCGCGACGAGGACCGCGAGGTATCCATCGATCAGCTCGGCGGGGGTGTCCCACGGCGCACTGGACAACACCCGATCACCCTCGGAAATGCCCTGCCAGATCGCAGACTTTCGCGCCGCGGCGAGCACGTCGGCCACCGGCATGCCATCCAGGGCCACCCCGGCTCCACGGGCCAGGAACTCGTCGCCGTGTACCCGCACCGAGGTCGCGAAGTCCGTGACCCCTACGGGCAGATCCCGCACAGGCGCGCCCATTGCGTCCAGGGACAACACCGCGACCTCGCCGACACCGTCCGCCTCGTCCAGTCGGTTCGGAGTGGTCAGGGCCAGGTCGGCGTCCGCGTCGGCATGCAGCACCACTTCGGTACCCGCCCACCAACAGCCCAGCAACACTGCGGCGGTCTGCCAGTGTGCGGGCAGTAGCGCGGCGACCCGCGAACCCGGGCTCAGACCGAACTCGTCGCGAATCAAGTTGGCGGTTTTCGCCGCCCAGTTCGCCAAGGTCAGGCCGGACAGCTCGATCCGCGCTCCGATGGCGTCGTCGTAGTAGGTGACGCGGGGCCGAGCAGGTTCTCGAGCAAGCATCGGATCGAGTACCGCTTCGGCGAGGGTGTGCATCTGGTGTGAGTTACGCATGTTCAGTTCACGCATTTCGGTCCGGTGTGACCTGCATCGATCGGTAGGGCGGATGGGACGGGGGCGACCGAGGTCGCGGTGGCGGACGGATCGAACACCCGGCTGGCCGCGGAGCCCGGACCAGAATAGTCGCTCGCCAGTACGACCCTCACCGCTTCGGGCGACAGTGCCGGATCTGCGAGAATCGACAGTCCACCGAGCGCCTCGGACACCGCCCGAGCCGACGCGCTCGAGGTGGTCGAGGCGAAGATCCGACTGCTCGTCACTGCCGGGCCGGCGTAGTTGGTCACTGTGCCACGACCGAAACCGGTGGCGCTGAGCCTCCCGGCCACCTCGGCAGCCAATCCGTCGACCGTGCCAGCGTTGTAGACGCTGACGGTCACCGTCGCGGGGTCGGTGACCGGCTCGGAGTCACCAGCGGTCTCGCCATCGCCGACCAGGGAGGCGACGAAGGTCTCGACCGACTCGACATCGACGTCGATCACCGACTCGCCGCTGCTGGTGGATGCGTCGGGATCGGTCACTGGAATGGTCACGAAGGTCACCTGTTGGCCGGACAGCTCGTCGAGTCGCCGCAAGAACGCCAGCGCATCCCACCGTTCGTCGAGCACGACAGTGCGCCCGACCGCCGCGCCGAGCCGCTCGAGTCCGGCCGGGTTGCTCAGGGTCTTCGCGCTGAGCACTTGTCCTACCAACTGCGCCATGAACACCTGCTGGCGCACGATGCGATCCAGGTCGCCGCGCGGCAGACCATGCCGCTGACGCACGAAACTCAATGCCTGTACCCCGTTGAGGCGTTGGCGGCCCGCAGGGAAGTCGGCGCCGGACATCCAATCGTCGACGCGGTGGTTCAGGCATATCTCGACTCCGCCGACAGCATCGGTGAGCAGTACGAAACCGAGCAAACTCACCTCCGCGTAATGGTCGATGGTGACACCGGTGAGCGTGGCCACCGTTTCGATCAGCGCCTGCCTGCCCGCCCGGGTGGCCTGGCGCCACGCTTCGGCCTCGGCGACACCTCGTCCCAACAACGTCGACCGACGGGTCTGCGCGGTGGCGCCGTACACCGAGTTGATCTTGCCCATTCCGCCACCTGGAATACGCACGTAGGAGTCCCGCGGAATCGAGATCGCGGTGGCCGACCGGCCGTCGCTCGGGACTCGCAGCAACACGATGGTATCGGTGTTGGTGCCGACCTCGTCGCCGGCATGCAGCATCGCGCGCTCGTGGTCGGACAATGGGTTGCCGTGGGCATCACTGCGGCTGTCCATACCCACCATCAAGATGTCGACCGCTCCATCTCGCCCGCCACCGAGACCCAGGCCATCGATACGCTCGATGGTGGAGACCAGCGCGTCCACGCCGCGCCAGGCGAAACCGGTGAGCACGAGCACGACAGCAGCCGTGGTCGCGGTGACCATGCGCAACGTGCGCCGAGACGACACCGCGGGCCGTACAGGCGGCCGCGACGACACGACCGGACCTCTCCACTGCGACACTGCGCATCCTCTCGCCGACACCGAGACCTGCCACACCTGGGAGACTGCCGCGCCATCACCTACTTTCGGCCCAATTCTCGGCCCCGGGCGCGGCATGTCGAACGAACGATCGTTTCCGATAGCGTCGACCGCGAACAAACGTGCCACACTTGCGCCCGTGACCGACCTCACCACCGTCGACTCCACCGTATCCGGCCGCCTCGTCGTCACCGGGGCAGGCGGCCAGGTGGGTCGGGAACTTCTGCGCCTCGCCCCGGCCGCGCGCGGCTTCGCGCGCAGTGCGCTCGACATCACCGATTCCGCCGCGGTGCGCTCGGTTCTCGCGCCCGGCGACGTGGTGGTGAACTGCGCGGCCTACACCGCGGTGGATCGAGCCGAAACCGAAACCGAAACCGCCTTTGCGGGCAATGCGACCGGACCGGCAGTCCTGGCCGCCGCGTGCGCGGCGGTCGATGCCCGACTGATCCATCTGTCGACGGATTACGTCTTTGCGGGCACGTGCCGTCGACCATACGACACGACCGATCCGACCGGACCGTCTTCGGTGTACGGCAGGTCCAAGCTCGCCGGTGAACGAGAAGTGCTCGCGCACTGTCCGAACGCTCATGTGGTCCGTACCGCGTGGGTATACGCCGGACGCGACGGCGATTTCGTGGCGACGATGCGACGTCTGGAACGGGAGCGCGACACAGTCGATGTCGTCGACGACGAGGTCGGCTCCCCCACCTACGCCGCCGATCTGGCCGGCGCACTGTTGGAACTGGTTACGCGCCCGGACGCGGCACGGGTGCTGCACGCCACCAATTCCGGCGCCGCCAGCCGATTCGACCTTGCGCGCGCAGTTTTCACCCTGGTCGGAGCAGACCCCGACCGAGTGCGCCCCTGTGACTCCTCGAGGTTTCCCAGACCCGCACGCCGCCCGGCCTATTCGGTCTTGTCTCCGCGGTCCTGGGACGCGTCCGGGCTGACTCCGCTGCGAGACTGGCGCACGGCATTGCGGCAAGCCCTGGCGTGACGGTCGGTCCACACGCCAGCGCGTGATCGTCGGACTACACGCCAGAGCCTGATCGTCGGGCTACACGCCAGGGTGTGCTCGTCGGACTAGGGTGGGCGGATGTGAACGAGCGCAGCGAGCGGACCCTCGACCCAGCAGCTACCGCTGACGGTGCGTCCGAGCGTCGAGGGAGCACCACCGGAAGTGATCCGAATTCCGATGCGCCCGCCCAGGTGGCCGTCGTCACTGTCACCTACTCACCGGGTGCACATCTCGTGCACTTCATCACTTCGCTCGCCGGGGCCACCACGGCGAATCCCCAGGTGATCTTGGCCGACAACGGGTCGGTGGACGGCGTGCCCGAGCAGGTCGCACAGAATCACGCACAGGTGCGGCTGCTGCCCACCGGCGGCAATATCGGTTATGGCGGCGCGATCAACCGCGCGGTCGCGGAGATCGACCCGGCCGTCGAGTTCATCGTGATCGCCAATCCGGACATCCGCTGGGGCGCCGGGTGCATCGATACACTGCTCGCGGCGGCGAAACGCTGGCCACGCGCGGGCGCGCTCGGTCCCCTGGTGCGAGAGCCGGACGGCAGGATCTACCCTTCGGCCCGTCGGGTACCGGGGCTGCTCGACGGTGCCGGGCACGCGGTGCTGGGCACGCTGTGGAGGTCCAACCCGTGGACTCGCCGCTATCGACAGGACACCGAGCACATATCCGAGCGGCCAGTCGGATGGCTGTCCGGGTCGTGCCTGCTGGTGCGGCGCGCAGCCTTCGATTCGATCGACGGCTTCGACTCGCGGTACTTCATGTATCTGGAGGATGTCGACTTCGGCGATCGCTTGGGCAAGGCCGGGTGGCACAACGTGTTCGTGCCCGATGCCGAGGTCTCCCACGCCCAGGGGCACGCAGCCGAACGCCACCCAGAGGTGACACTGTCCGCTCATCACGCCAGTGCCTACCGCTTCCAGGCCGATCGACATCCGCGCTGGTGGCAGGCCCCACTGCGATTGGCTTTGCGGGCCGGACTTGCGGTGCGCGCAAAGATTGCGGTTCGATCTGCCCTGCGCCGTCGGGCGCGCGGCGCAGGATAACGGCCGAAGCAACAACCAGCCGCGGGCGACCACGGACGCCGCGAGCGAGAACAACAGTGTGGACAGGGGAGCGTGATGACAGGAAATGCCGGCACCGATGCTGTGATCCTGGTCGGCGGCCAGGGCACGCGGCTGCGTCCGCTGACGCTCTCGGCACCGAAACCCATGCTGCCGACGGCGGGACTGCCCTTCCTGACCCATCTGCTGGCCCGCATCGCCGAAGCGGGGATCACTCATGTAGTGCTGGGTACCTCGTTCAGAGCCGAAGTGTTCGAGGAGCACTTCGGCGACGGCTCCGAACTCGGGCTGGAGCTCGAGTACGTCACCGAGACCGAACCACTGGGGACCGGAGGCGGGATCCGGAACGTTCTGCCCAAGCTGCGCGCCGATACGGTGATGGTCTTCAACGGAGACGTGCTCGGGGGCAGCGATCTCGGGGCGGTGCTCGACACGCACGAGGCGGCACGCGCAGATGTGACGCTGCATCTGGTGCGGGTCGGCGACCCCCGCGCATTCGGCTGTGTGCCGACCGACGACCACGGTCGGGTCACTGCGTTCCTGGAGAAGACCCAGGACCCGCCCACCGACCAGATCAATGCCGGGTGCTACGTGTTCCGCCGCGAATACATCGAGAAGATCCCGGTCGGACGCCCGGTCTCGGTGGAACGGGAAGTATTCCCCGCACTCTTGGCCGAAGGCGCGCACATCCACGGTCACGTCGACACCTCCTACTGGCGCGACATGGGCACCCCCGAAGACTTCGTGCGCGGCTCGGCGGACCTGGTGCGTGGCATCGCCCCCTCCCCCGCGCTACCGGGCCAGCGGCGCGAATCACTGGTCCACCCCAGCGGGGGTGTCGCTCCCGGCGCGGTACTCATCGGCGGCACGGTCATCGGCCGCGGCGCCGAAATCGGAGCGGGAGCGCGCTTGGACGGTGCGGTCGTTTTCGATGGTGCGGTCATCGAGGCGGGCGCCACGGTCGAACGCTCGATCATCGGCTTCGGTGCACGCATCGGTCCACGAGCGCTGATTCGCGACGGCGTCATCGGTGACGGCGCGAATATCGGCGCTCGTTGTGAGCTGCTGCGCGGCGCTCGTATCTGGCCTGGGGTGGAACTCCCCGACGGCGGCATCCGATTCTCCACCGACGTGTGACGACCCGGCCGCGAGCCGAATGCCGGCCGCGGCGGTGACGTCAGTCGCGCCGGTCCAGGTGACCGAGGTCGCGACTGGGCGCGACCCGGTCACGCACTCGCTGCTTGAGGGTCGCGATGTCGGGAAACCCACCGTCGGCCTTGCGCTCCCAGATCTGTTCACCGTCGACGGTGATTCGAAAAATGCCCCCCGAGCCCGGGACGAGCGCAACCTCACCCAATTCGGTGTCGAAGGTGCTGAGCAATTCTTGCGCCATCCAACTCGCGCGCAGCAGCCAGCGGCATTGGGTGCAGTACTCGATCACGACTCGTGCCATGCTCGCCGACGCTACCGGCCGATGTGGCGCGCCGGCCGAACAGGTCGATCCGGGCAGCGCCGCACGGCGGTGACTCACTCTCGGCAGCCACCGACTGCGTCCAACCGAGCAATGATGGCGATGGTCTGTTCCCGCCAGCGACGTAGATCGGTGACGCTCGGCGCGAGTTCGTAGTCGTGGTGATGAGCCGCGCGCGACAGCGCCGTCCACAGCACCGCCACCTCGGCTGCCACATCCGGTCCCGCGAATGCCCGCAGCGCGATGAGCTGTGCCCGCATCGGGCAACGAACCAACGCCGGCGCCACACCCAACCACAGGTCGTCGACGGCTTGCTCCACAGCGATCCGCAGGATCCATGCTGTTGCCCGCGACCACAATCCGCCCGCGGCCGTGACCGACCCAGCGAGCAGTAGATCGACAGTGTCCATGCGCTCGATCATCGACGGACGAGACACACGGGGTCCGGACTCCCCGTTCTGCGGGGCTCGCGCACCGTGCCGGGCAGAACGGCCGCGCCCAGTGCGCGCACGCCGTGCTCCGGAGGACCGACGTCGCCCGCTCATCAGCGCTTCACTGGGCCAACCACGCCACGAACTTCTCGGTCGCTCGGATCAGTTCGCGCATGTTTCGTCCGATCGGCACATGCGCCGCCGCGGTGGTGTCGCGCAACGCCTCTACCACCCATCGCCCCTCCCGTGCCATCAGGTTCTTGTTCAGATCGTCGATCTTGCTGCCGACACCGAACACAGCCAATGCCACCTTCGCCCTCGTCGAGTGCGCGGAGTCGATGTGGCGCTCCACCTCACCATGATTCATGCCTGTAGCAAGGAGAGTGCGCCGGGCCCGAGCCAGACTGGCCGCCTCGACCGCCGAACGACAGCAGGTGGCCACCAGTTCGTCGGCAATGGATGGCGGCAACTGCGGCGTGCGTACCAGCGCGCGGGCGTCGTCGAGATAGCGTCGGATCGGGTCGCTGGACGTTCGCACCTCGACCACCGAGCGGTCGCGACGCTGTACCTCGAGCACCGTCACCTCGAGGTGCATTCGTCGCGCCGCCTCCGCGAGCCGCTCGTCGTGCGTGAAGACCACCACTTGACGGGCTCTGGCCACCGTGGCCAATACGTGTGCCAGTCCGTCTACCTTTGCCGGGTCCATCGCCTGAACCGGGTCGTCGATCATGACGAAACGAAAAGGGCTCTCCGCAACCGTGGCACGCGGCAGGAACAACGAAAGCCCGAGGGCATGCAACTCGCCTTGGCTCATCACGCCCAACGCGGCACCGTCCACGTCGTCCACGGTCACATCGAGCAGCACCCGGCGCGCGGTGCCCGTGTTGCCCTGTAGGCGAATCGCGCCGAGCTCGACATTGCTCTGCTGCCGCAAGGTACGCCACACCCACTGCGCAGTGGTCTCCAACGGAGACATACGCTCACCGCGCAAACCTGCGGTTGCGGACTTCAACCACTCTTCCGCCTTCTTTGCTGTGCGCAGTTCGGCTGCGTGCGCGGCGACCTCGCGCGCACCGGACAACCAGTGCGCGATCTGCGCGACCAACGGGGTCCACACTTCGTCCAGACGATCGAGTTCTTTGCGGATGCCCCGTTGCAGGAGCTCGAGTTGATCCACCAACCGGACGTGTGCACCGCGCAGCCTGTCCGGCAGGTCCGGCGCGTAGTCGGCGGCGGCCAGCGCAGCCCACTCCGCCCAGGCACGCCGCGCCGCACCGGTGTCCACCGATGGCGGGTTGCGTGGGTCGAATTCCAACACTGCCGGAACCGGATCCGGAAGCGCCAACGCCGCACGCACCGCGTTCTCGAGCTCCGCGCGCGCCGTGGTGAGCGCCGAACGGCGGGCGGCGAGTTGCGCAAGGACGGAATCGGTCTCACGAGCCCACGCCTGGTCGAGCGTACCGTGCCCGCAGACCGGGCACGGACAGGTTCCGGTCAGCGCGCGGTGCTCACGAGCGCCACGCAACAGCTCCAGGACCCGCAGATCGACCTCGGCATCGGTCGTGGACCTCTTGGCGATGGCCGCGCCGCAGACTTCGAGTCGGGCGGCGACCTCCTCGACCTCTGCCACGGCAGGAACCGTCAGCCGAGCGATCGCCCGCAAGCTGTCCGGCAGAACCGGATCGTCCACCGTCCCGCGCAGCTCACGACCGATCGCAGCCAGATCCGGCTGCGCCGGACGCAACAAGCCGGCCACACGCACCGCACGGTCGTCGGCCACCGACCCGAGCACCTCCAACAGATCCAGCCGTTGCTGACGTGAATCCCGCACGGCCCGTTCGAGCTCCAAGCGCCGTGCTCGGATCCGCTCCTGCGCCAAGGTCAGCTCGTCGAGCCCGAGCAACTGGTGCAGTGCGTCGAACAGATCACTCGGCTTACCGTCGACCAACGCACCCAGTTCGCTATAGGACAGGAAGGGACGGTAGAGCTCGAGTTCGGTCGACCATCTGTCTTTGGCGAATTCCGTTGGCGGACCCAGCGCACGCTGCTGAATCCAGCGCGCCTCGGGAAGGTCCGCATCGGCCTCCCACCGTGTACCGATGGTCAACTCCGGCGCAGACCCACCAGTGAGCAGCTCCAGCTCGATACGGGCCCCCGCACCGTCGTGCAGGTTGCGCCACCCTTCGCGCCACGCGGCCGACCGACCATCCCACCGGCGGTTTCCGCCGGTCATGGCGAATTCGGCAGCTTCGGCGAAACTCGACTTGCCGCTGCCGTTGCGACCGACGACCAGCGTGAGGCCCGGCCCGGGCGGTAAGTGCAGCGTGGCTTCCGGACCGATGCCGCGAAAACCGCAGACGCGAATGGCGCGCAGAAAGATGCCGGAGTGTTCGAACGGCTCTACCGTAGAGTCGGATTCGACGTCACCGAGGGCACGGCGCACGACCCGGGCGACCGACGGTGTCACCGCAGTGTCTTGCGCGAGACGCCGGTGCACGATAGTCGGCAGGCGAGGCGCCTCGCCCGCCATGCCGGCTCGGACGGTATCGGCATCCGAGCACATGCGGGGATCCAAGCACATGCGAAATCCCTCCCCATCGAGCCGGCACGCGTTCCGCTGCCGGTGCACGGTGCCTTCATCGAAGCGAAACGCTACCGGATGACGCTCGAATCGCCCACCCGCGCCAGCGTGCATCCACCCTGGGGACGGCTTGCGAATCTGCCTGTGGGGACGGCTTGCGAATCTGCCCGTGGGGAAGGTTGTGGCCATCGACATGCCTGTCCCGTTCATCGATGTCCACCCCTCGCACCAACCCCGACGGGCAGCTCGATGGTGTCAGCACCCGGATGGGTGGCTCGGTCGCGCCGAACAGGACAGAATGCCAGAGCAGCCGCAGCCACGCAAGATTTCCGAGCGACGAATACATCGTCGCGACAGGTCTTCTCACGTTCGGCAGCCGGCGACCTCGACGTGCCCCGGCCGCACAACATGTCGGTGCGCTGCGATACAACTGTGCGCGCTCGACCGAAGAACGAAGGAAGGCGATGCGACACATTCGCGCAGGAGTCACCCGATGAGACCATGGACCGAGGATCAGATCGAGAGGGTGGCACCAGATGCGAAATCGCTGGTAGCAGCAGGCAAACTGGCGGGCCGCTGGCGCGACAGCGGACACCACGACAGCGCGCTGTGGGGCCGGTGTGCCGGCAGCGGCGCGACGGTGTATCAGACTGTTGTCGATCTGTCCGGTCCCGCCTACCGATGCTCCTGCCCGAGCCGCAAGATCCCGTGCAAGCACGCGCTGTCACTGTTGCTGCGCTGGTCCAAGGGTGAGGTCGCCTCGGTCGCGGAGGCGGCGGATTACGCCACATCGTGGATCGACGAGCGCGCAGCTCGCGCAGCCCGGGCGGTCGTACCCAGGGTCCGAACCCCGAGCGCGACCACCGCGCAGCAACGCAGAGCTCGGGTGGGCGCTGGGCTGGACGAACTCGATCAGTGGCTCGCCGACCAAGTACGGACCGGACTCGCACAGAACGATCATTCTTTTTCCGCGTTCGATGCCATTGCCGCCCGAATGGTCGACGCGCAAGCTCCCAATCTGGCCTCGGCATTGCGCCGCCTTCCGACCGTGATCGCCACGCGACCCGACTGGCCGGATATCGTGCTGGGTGAATACGCCTGGATGCACCTGCTGATCACCGCACACCGGCAGCGCGACGCAGCCGCGCCTGCACTGTGCGCCAGTATCGACAGCCATATCGGCTACCCCACCCCCGTCGAAACGGTGCGCGCCGAACCCGCGGTCCGCGACCACTGGATGGTCGTCGGCCTGCAGATCACCATGCAGGAGCGGCTCTACACCCGACGAACGGGACTGTACGGGCGTGTCAGTGGTCGGTGGGCGGTCATCATCGACCATTCCTTCGGGTCCGCCGACTTCCCGACCCAACCGGCGGCGCTGGGCCACGTGATCGATGCACAGCTGCACTTCTACCCGAGCGCCGCGCCACTGCGGGCGCTGTGGGGAACGCACTACGGCACCGCCGAAACCTTCACCGCCATCCACACTGCGACGAACCGGCCCGCGACCATCGCCACAGCGCTCGCCGAGCATGCCGCCGCATTGGGCGCCGATCCATGGCTACGCACCTGGCCGGTGCTGCTGGCCGAGGTGGTGCCGACATGCACCGACCAGGGCTGGTATGTCACCGACCCCGGAGGCGAGGCGTTGCCCATTCGGCCAACCGAACAACCGTGGTCCCTGCTGTCGGTGTCCGGCGGCCACCCGGTCACCGTGGTCGGCGAATGGACTGCCGAAGGCCTGTCGCCGGTCTCGGTCTTCGCCGAAGGAGAATTGATCGACCTGGCACGAAACGACTCGTCCCGCGGCGCGGGGTCACCCGCGCCCACCAGCGGCGCACGGAACCGGGAGCTGACCTCCGTGGCTTTGCTGGGCACCGCACGGCGCGCACCGGACCTCGCCACCATGGCCCCGATCGCCGCCGCGGCAGCGGCGCAGCTGTCGACCGATCCGGCACTGCGACTGCTCGAATCGGTAGCGCTTGACGACCTGTTCCTCCGTGGTGGTATCACACCCGTTCCTGCATGCACTCCGGAGCCCGCGGCGAGCGACCCTCGGCAACGGCTTCCGCGCCCCGCTGCAACGCGCCTTGCGGGGATGCTCGGTTTCGATCATTCGGGTTTGCGGTTTTTGAACGAATGGCTCGCCGCGGCCGCCGTACACGACTATCGGGCCCCGGACGACCTGTGCGACCTGCTGCTCGACAATGCCGAGATCCACACTTCTCAGCGCGAGCCACTCCTGCGTTTGGCCGGTGTTCGAGGCGCCTGGCTGGCGTCGCAGCATCCGGTGTGGCAGTCCTCGACGCAAGCCGAGCCCTGCACGGACACCTGGCAATTCGGCCGCCCACCCCAGCGACGCAACTGGCTGGGCGAACTGCGCCGACGCGATCCCGAGGCCGCCAGAACACGCCTGACCGAGGCGTGGCCGAAAGAATCCGGACCCGCCAAGGCCGAACTGCTCGCGGTGCTGACCGACGGCCTGACACTCGCCGACGAGCCGCTATTGGAAATAGCACTGGACGACCGCCGCCCCGACGTCCGCCGAACCGCGGTCGGACTGTTGGCCCGGCTACCCGATTCGGCATTCGCCCAACGCATGTGCGCGCGGGCGCACGCATGGCTTCACATCGACCATCGGCCACCACACACCCACATGGGAGTCGCACTACCGGCTACCGTGGACGCAGCGGCACGGCGGGACGGGATCACCGGCCGCGAATTCGCCTACAACTGGGACGGCGCACCCGATGTCACCGCTAAACACCTTCGGCAACTGGTCGCGGCGACACCATTGACGCACTGGGCGCAGGCACTCGGCACAGCTGCTGCGGCAGCGAAAGTCGTGATCACCGATCGGTTCCGAGGGCCCGTCTTCGACGGCTGGCTGGATGCAGCTCTGGCGCACCGTGATCCAGAGTGGGCACGAGTGTTGTTCGCAGCCGGTGTACCCACCGATGTGGCCCTGCTGCGCAGGCGCGAGTTGTTCGCCCTACTACCGATGACCGAACGAGTCGAGCACCTCCTGCACCTCGACAGCACCTGGATCTCCGAACTCGAAGCGCTGTTGCCGGCCATGGGGCATCCGTGGCCGGAGCCCCTTGCCCAGCATGTGCTCGTGCTGCTGGTAGAGCAGGCTCGGTCGGCAGCGCGCAGCGGGGCGAACCTGCCTCGCTCGCTGTTGACCACGGCCGCAACCCATCTTCCCGTGGCCACCGCGGGCACACTGTCGGCGGCGGCGCGCCGATGCGACGATCCCGACTGGGAATCGGCCTTCGACCAACTGGCCAACGATCTCATCTATCGCTCGAAAATGCTCGAGGAGTTGCAATGACCCCCACCGACCGGCGCCCTACGGTGCTGCGCCCGCACGCGGAGCAGAAGTACGCCGAGGAACTACGCGCCCTCGCCGGCGCCGACGACCGGCCTCGCCCACCGTCGTGGCGACTGTCGCCCTGGGCGGTGGTCACCTATCTGCTCGGCGGTACCCTCGACGACGGTACCGTGATCACCCCGAAGTACATCGGCCCACGCAGGCTGATGGAGGTGGCCGTGGCCACCCTGGCCACCGATCGGGCACTGCTGCTGCTCGGTGTGCCGGGAACCGCCAAAACCTGGGTATCGGAGCATCTTTCCGCAGCCATCAGCGGCGCATCGACCCTGCTGGTGCAAGGCACCTCGGGCACGGCCGAAGAGGCGATCCGGTACGGATGGAACTATGCTCGGCTGCTGGCCGACGGTCCGAGCGAGGCAGCATTGGTGCCCTCCCCGGTATTGACGGCCATGCGAACGGGGGCCATCGCTCGAATCGAGGAACTCACTCGCATCCCCTCGGATGTACAGGACGCGCTGATCACCATCCTGTCGGAGAAGACTCTGCCGGTGCCCGAACTCGGGATGGAAGTGCAGGCGGCCAAGGGCTTCAACGTCATCGCCACCGCCAACGACCGCGATCGCGGTGTGAACGAGCTGTCCTCCGCACTGCGCCGCAGATTCAATACGGTGGTGCTCCCGCTGCCCGGCAGTGAGGACGAAGAAGTCGCGATCGTCGTTCAACGCGTCGAGCAACTGGGTTCCGCCCTGGAACTTCCGGCGGTGGCGACCGCTGCCGACGAGGTGCGGCGGGTGGTGCGGGTCTTCCGGGAACTGCGTTCCGGCAGCACAACCGACGGGCGGACCAAGCTGAAGTCACCGTCGGGAACGCTATCGACCGCCGAGGCGATCTCGGTACTCACCAACGGCATGGCATTGTCGGCGCATTTCGGCGACGGGGTTCTGCGCGCCTCCGACATTGCGGGCGCGGTGCTCGGCTCGGTGATCAAAGATCCAGTGGCCGACGCCGTGGTATGGGCGGAATATCTGGAAGCCGTGGTCCGCGAGCGGCCGGACTGGTCGGATTTCTACCGGGCCTGTCGTGAGGTCTCCGGGTGAATTCTGGCGCAGCACCCGATCCGACGACCAAGGTTTTCGGTATCCGGCACCACGGTCCCGGGTCGGCTCGCTCGCTGCAGCTGGCCCTGGACGCATTTCGCCCCGATGCAATTCTCGTCGAAGGACCCGCCGATGCCGACCCACTGGTGGGTCTGGTGGCCGCCGAAGGGATGACTCCGCCGGTGGCATTGCTGGCGTATGTTCCCCATGCCCCGTCCACCGCCGCATTCTGGCCCTATGCAGTGTTCTCCCCCGAATGGCAAGCGCTGCGCTACGCCGCGGACCACGACGTGCCGGTTCGGTTCTGCGATCTGCCCGCGGCCATCTCCCTCGCCACCGAGGTCGAGCCGAACGACCGGTTCGATCCGCTGGCGACATTGGCCGAGGCGGGCGGCTACGACGATGCCGAACGCTGGTGGGACGCGGTGGTCGAGTCCGCCCCCGATGCCGGGGTTTTCGACGCGATCGCCGAAGCGATGGGCACGTTGCGCGAGCACGCCGGACCTGCTGAACATACAGCTGTCGAAATCGTCGATGACTCGGGGCCTGCGGTCTCGATCGATCCGCACACCGTGCGTCGGGAAGCGCATATGCGCCAATGCATGCGCGCCGCGCTCGCCAACGGAGCCACGCGCCTTGCGGTGGTGTGTGGCGCATGGCATGCGCCCGCGCTCGCGGGCACGCTCGGTCCCGCCGCGCCGGATGCTCGGCTGCTCGCCGGGCTGCCGAAAACCAAAGCAGTGCTCACCTGGGTCCCGTGGACACATTCACGACTGTCGACAACCTCCGGCTACAGTGCGGGCATCGCTTCACCGGGCTGGTACCACCATTTGTTCACCGAAACCGAGCAACCGCTCACTCGGTGGCTGACCCGGGTAGCCGCGGTGCTACGCGCACGCGACCTGCCCGTCTCCAGTGCGCACATCATCGAATCCGTGCGGCTTGCCGACACACTCGCCACACTGCGTGGGCGACCCCTGGCCGGTCTGTCGGAAGTCGTCGAGGCGACCCGATCCGTGCTCTGCGGCGGAGACGAGACGATGCTGCAGCTGGTGGTGAGTGAACTCGTTGTCGGTGAGGCGCTCGGCGCCGTACCGGAGCAGACGCCGACCGTTGCGCTGGAGGCAGACCTACGTGCAGCGATCCGGTCGCTGCGCCTGAAGCTCGAACCGCAGGCCCGCACTCTGAACTTGGACCTGCGCAAGAAGAACGCGGTCGCGCGGTCACGTCTGCTGCACCGGCTGCGGGTGCTGGGCATCGACTGGGGTCGGCCCACCAGCAATGGCGATCCGCGCGCCACCAATACGTTCCGGGAATCCTGGATCCTGCAATGGCAGCCCGACTATGCGATCTCGATCATCGAGGCGTCGCGCTGGGGCACGACCCTCCGCGCCGCCGCGGAGGCCAAGATTCTGGACTCGACGAGCGGACCCGACGTCACTGTTGTCGCGTTGATCGGCGCGGTGCGCACAGCGCTGCTGTCGGATCTCGGTGGCGCCGTCGACGGGTTGATCAGCCGGCTGGATTCCATCGCCGCACTCGATCACGACGTCACACACCTGCTCGCCGCACTGCCGGACCTGGTTCGAACCCTGCAGTACGGTGATGCACGCGGCACCGATACAACCGCGCTGGCCCGCACCACCGACGGGCTGTTGGTCCGGATTTGTGCGGGACTGCCCGCCGCGGTGAGCGGACTGGACACCGACGCGGCGACCGAGCTGCGCCCCCAACTCGACCTGGCACATACCGCAGTGCACATCCGCGATGACGAGTGGGCGACCCGCGAGTGGTTGGCGACCCTGCGTCGGATCGTCGACCGTGAGGACGTGCACGGCGTCCTGGTCGGGCGAGCGGTCCGCTTGCTGGCCGACTCGGGTCGGATGGACGACGCGGAATCCGCGCGCAGGCTCGCGGCAGCCCTGTCGGTGGGCAACCCTGCTGCGGCCAAAGCAGCATGGATCGACGGGTTTCTGGGCGGCCGTGGATTGGTCCTGGTGCATGATCGTGCTCTGTTGGGATTCATCGACGACTGGCTTCGCAGACTCGACGAGAATTCGTTCGTCGACACGCTTCCATTACTACGCCGAACATTCGGCGGCTTCGAATCGGGTGAGCGCCGTGCGATCGGACAGGCTGTGCGCGACAGCGGGTCCGTGACCACTGCCGGGGCCGGCCTCGTGGATATCGACGAGCGCCGGGCCGCTATCGCCATTCGCACCGCCGCGGAAATCTTGGGAGCGAGGACATGAACGACGAAATGCGGCTGCGACGGTGGCGCCTGGTGCTCGGCGCAGCAGCGGACGCACCACTCGGCACGCTGGAAGTCAGCACCGACACGGCAATGGATCACGCGTTGTCAGCGCTGTACAACGTCGACGACGAGCCGCCATCCGGCCCGCGCGGTGGAAGTTTGCAAGGCTCGGCGCCACGGGTGGCCCGCTGGCTCGGCGACATTCGCAGCTATTTTCCGACAACGGTCGTCGAGGTCATGCAGCGCGACGCCGTGCAGCGACTCGATATCGCCCAATTGCTGCTCGAGCCGGAGCTCTTGGACGCAGTGACACCCGATATCCACATGGTCGGCACTCTGCTGAGCCTGAACCGGGTCATACCGGAGACCACCAAAGCGACCGCACGCCTCGTGGTCGAGAAGGTGGTGCGCGAGATCGAACAACGCATAGCCTCACAGACCGTAGCGGCGGTTTCCGGCGCGCTCGATCGCGCAGCGCGCGTCTCCCGGCCTCGATTGCGGGATATCGACTGGGACCGCACTATTCGCAAGAACCTCGCCAATTACCTCCCCGAACACCGAACCGTCGTTCCGGAACGCCTGGTCGGGTACGGCCGCAAAGCGCATACGATACAGCGCGATGTCGTGCTCGCGATCGACCAGTCCGGTTCGATGGCTCCCAGCGTGGTCTACGCCTCGGTGTTCGGCGCGGTGCTGGCGTCCATGCGGTCGCTGCGTACCTCACTGGTGGTCTTCGATACCGAGGTCGTGGACCTCACCGAGGATCTCGACGACCCGGTGGACGTGCTGTTCGGTACCCAATTGGGTGGCGGCACCGATATCAACCGCGCTCTGGCCTACTGTCAATCCTTGATCACCCGGCCCACCGACACCGTGTTCTTCGTGATCTCCGACCTCTACGAGGGTGGTGTTCGCGCCGAGCTGTTGCGCCGCGTCCGGGCGATGCGCGATTCCGGCGTGCAGATCGTGGTGCTGCTGGCCCTCTCCGACGAAGGCGCCCCCGCTTTCGACCATGCCAATGCTGCAGCCCTGTCCGCCCTGGGCGTGCCGGCCTTCGCCTGCACGCCGGACAAGTTCCCGGACCTGTTGGCGATGGCGTTGGACCGTGGGGATATTCAGACCTGGGCCAACGCCCACGCCGCCCATGAATAGCGCGCCGGCAAGCCGGCGCGCCGGCCGTTCTAGAAACCGATAACGCTCTGGAACAGGGAATATACCTGGACGGCCAAGGCCGCCACCGTGTTCACGATGCGGAACGGATCCATAACAGCTCCTTCTCCACGGTCGAATGGCACAGTGTTGCGGATACTACGCGGGGCCGGGTGTCGTTCGGGTGATCACCGCAGGCGTGTACACCGGTCGCTCTCGGTTGGTGCGCCACTCGATCGGCGCGGTGCACCAACCCCGGTCAGAGATCTGCCAATGCCGCGAGCGGAGGTGTACGGGCCGCTCGGACCGCCGGCCACAGTGCGGCCAGCACTCCGACGACACCCGAGCCGAACAACATCAGCACCAATTGGGTCCAAGGAATATCGATCTGATCGATTCCGAAATTGCGCAGCGTCCGCAGGAACCCGACACCGAGACCGATACCGAGCGCCAATCCGACGACCGCACCGAACAGTGCGATCAGCATCGACTCCAGGTAGATCGCCTGGCGTACTTGGGCACGGAGCATGCCCACGGCTCGGAGCATCCCGATCTCCCGACGACGCTCCACCACCGACAGCGCGAGTGTGTTCACAATGCCCAGAATCGCGATCACCACCGCCAAGGCCAGCAGGCCATAGAGGATGGCGAGCAGCATGTTGATCTGCTGGCCCTGCGCGCCTTTGAATTCTTCGCGATCTTGCACCTGGACCACGACGAACTGCTCGGTGGCTTTTTCCAGATCGGCGCGCATCTGCGCGACGTCTGCATCCGACGTCGCCTTGACCAGAACGAGCAGGTCGGTGCGGAAATTGAACGGCACCACTTCCTCGTAGACCACGGGCGAGATCACCATGGGCCCCAGCAGCGGATTGTTCTTGTAGACGCCGGTCACCGTGAGCGGTATCTCCTTACCGTCCACGCTGGTCGGCCGCACCTCCTCGCCGACCTGCCATCCCCGTTTGTCGGCTTCGTCCTCCGACAACAGAACATCGCGGTCACCGAGAGTGTCTCCACCACGAATGATTTCGTAGCTGAGTACGCCATCCAAGGCCCCGTCCGGCGAGCTGGCGATCAGTTGATCGTTGCCGATCTTGAAACCGGCGCCGCGGATACCGATCGCTTCCGCAACCCCGGGCACCGTGGTGCGAACCGCGTCGGCGGCCCCGAACGGTACGCCGAGCAATTGCGGCCCGCGCAACACGTAGTCGGCGCGTACGCCCTTGTCCACCAATACCGCCACGCTGGCCTTGGCCGAGGTGCCGAGCATTCCGATCGCCGATACCAGCATCAGCCCCAGCGTAAGTGCGAATGCAGTCGCGGCGGTACGGCGAGGATTGCGCGCGGCATTGTTGCCCGCCATGCGACCGATCGATCCGAACGGGCGCACCAGCACCCCGAGTGCGGCGACCAACGGCTGCGACAGCGCGGGCGCGGCAAGCAACACCGCGAAGATCAACCCGAGCGCGCCGACACCGACTGTGGCCGCGGCCGAGCCGCCCGTGTGTCGTGCGCCGAACACGACGAACCCCACACCGATGACACCCAGCACGGCCCCGACGAGCGTACGCACTCGCAGCGACTCGCCAGCGGAGGCGAACTCCTCCCGCATGGCCTGCACCGGCGGAATCCGCGCAGCGCGGCGCGCCGGCGCGTAGGCACTCACCGTCGTCACCACCAGACCGACCAGCAATCCCACCACGATCGTGCGCGGTTGGACGGCCAACGATCCGGTCGGCAATCCCAAGTCGAAGGCATTCAATACCGCCGACAGTCCGAATGCCAGCCCCACCCCACCCGCGAGGCCGATGGCACTGCCGATCAACCCGATGACGAGGGCTTCGCCGACCACCGACCGGCCGATCTGTTGGCGACTCGCACCGACGGCGCGCAGCAGCGCCAACTCGCGCAGTCGCTGCGCAACGATCATCGAAAACGTGTTGTAGATGATGAACGTGCCGACGATCAGTGCAATGGCGCCGAAAGCGAGGAGAAAATAGTTGATGAAGTTCAACGCGGTGGCGACGTCTCGCTTCAGGTCCTCGCGAACCTGCTCGCCATTCTGCACCTTGTAGGCGGGCAATTGCTCTGCCAGGTCGTCGCGCAACGCGTCGCCGGAGATACCGGCGGCCGCGATGTCCACGTAGGCGACATGTTGTCCGTCGGTGAACAACTCGCGCGCCTGCGCATCGTCGAACAGTACACCGATGAACCCGCCGGTGTCCGTGGGCTGCTCGTAGATCCCGGTGAGGGTGACATCGACGGGTTCGGGTTGCGACGGGATGAGGATCTTGGTCCGGTCGCCGATCTGCAGGCCGGCTCGCTCTGCCCCAGCGGCGCTGAGCCCGATCTCACCCGGACGCTCGGGGGGCGCTCCTCGAACGAACGCGTCGGTGTCGGCGACAGCGCGCTCCGGCGGTAGATACGACCGTCCGAACGACGGCGCACCACCGGTTTGAACCGCCTTCTTGCCGCTCGGATCCAGCAGTACGACCGGGCCGTTCACCATGGGAGCCACCGTCCCGACACCCGGATACTTGGCCAGCTCGTCCACGATGACGTTCGGAATGCCCTGTGCTTGCAGCTCCTTGGGACTCACTCGCACATCGACGCCCTTGGCCTCGTTGGCGAAGATACCGTCGAACGTGCGCTGCAAAGTGTCGGTGAACACGAACGAGCCCGCGATGAAGGCGGTACCGAGCACCACCGACAGCACGGTCAGCGCGAGCCGGACTTTGTGGGCTGCGAGATTGCGCAGCGCGACGGTGCGGATCGGATTGTCGGCCACTACCCCTGCCCCCCGTTCTCCCGGACCTGGGCGTTCACGCCTGCTCCAATGCCTTCATCCGATCGAGCACCGTATCGGCACGCGGATCGCGCAGCTCGTCCACAATACGTCCGTCGGCCAGGAAGACCACGCGGTCGGCGAATCCGGCCGCATGCGGCTCATGGGTGACGATGACAACCGTCTGGCCGAACTCGTCGACTGCTGCGCGCAGGATCGACAACACCTCTTCCGAGGCGCGGGAGTCCAGGTTGCCGGTCGGTTCGTCGCCGAAGATGATCTCCGGTTTGCCGGCCAGGGCCCGCGCGCAGGCCACCCGCTGCTGCTGCCCACCGGACAGCTCGCTGGGGCGGTGCGTCAGCCGATCGGTCAATCCGAGCCGCTCGATCACGGTGTCCAACCAGTCCTGGTCGGGCTTTCGTCCGGCAATGTCCAGGGGCAACGTGATGTTCTCCAGTGCAGTGAGCGTCGGCACCAGGTTGAACGCCTGGAACACGAATCCGATCCGGTCTCGGCGTAGCCGCGTCATCTGCTTGTCGGACAAAGTCGTCAGATCGGTGTCTCCGATATGGACGGCACCCAGGCTGGCACTGTCCAGCCCGGCCAGGCAGTGCATCAAGGTCGACTTCCCCGAGCCGGACGGACCCATGATCGCGGTGAACTCTTCCTTCGCGAACTCGACCGACACCCCGTCCAGAGCTCTGACTTGGGTATCACCCGCTCCGTAGATCTTCGTCACCTCGACGGCGCGTGCAGCGGTCTCGGTGGGAACCGCCGTATCGGCGGCATCGGCGCCCAACGCTTGCGAAGTCATGCCGTACAGTCTTACCGCGTTTGCGCCCGACCGCCATCAGGGACTTCCCCGACGCGCCGAGTACTACCGATTTCTTCGGCGCGTTCCACCTCGACACCCCGAGGCGCGGCGGACGCCGCCGAGACCACCCAGGGGAAGGCCGACGCCCTCGATCGGGCACCCTCCACAGCACGTGACCGGTTGGGCTCGCCGAGATCGGCCAGCAATTCGGTCGACATCTCGACCATGGCGGCGAGTGTGGCCGGGGTGAACCATTGCGGCCTGGTCGCGAACAGGATGTCTTCCGAGGCGGTATTGCCGCTCGCGCCCGGCGCGAACGGGCAACCGCCCAACCCACCGAGTGCACCGTCGACCATATCCGCCCCCGCAGCGACTGCGGCCAGCGTGTTGGCCACGCCCATTCCCCACGTATCGTGCCCGTGGAACACCACACGTCGGCGCGGCGTACGCTCCCGTACCGCGGCCACGAGCGTGGCCACGTGCCCCGGATACGCCTGTCCGAGGGTGTCGGCGAGCACGATGTCGGCAGCCCCGTCGGTCCGCGGATCACGGGCAATGGCCAGCACCCGTTCCGCGTCGACCGGGCCGTCGAACGGGCAGCTGAACGCGGTGGCCAGACAGAGTTGGATCGAACCGCCCACCTCGCGGGCCAATCGCACCGCCTCCGGCATCGCCGCAATGCTGTCGTCGGTGTCACGGCCGATATTCGCTCGATTGTGCGCGTCGGACACCGAGAAGCAGTACTGAAAGTTGCGCACGCCCACCGCAGCGGCCTTCGCGACATGTCGTGGCGTCGCCACCCACACCCAGCAGCGACTCAACTCCTCCGGAGTCAGCGCGGCAACCACCTCCATGGTGTTCGCCATCGGCGCGACCAGGTCGGGACGCGCCATCGAACCGATCTCCAACGCCGGTACACCGAGCGCCAACAAGCGACGAACGATATCCACTTTGCGTTGGGTCGGCAGCAGCTTTCCGGTCAGTTGCAATCCGTCGCGCAACGTGACATCGCGCAGCACCGGCGCACTCACCGTTGCTCCTCGGTCGAACCGCGGCTACCGACACCCGCGCCACCCTGTAGCGCGTCCACTTCTGCCTTGCTCATCCCGAGCAACTGCGACAACACCTCTCGAGTGTGCTCACCTAAGTCGGGTCCGACGCTGCGAATGGGTAGCGACTGCTCGCCGATCACCGGAACGATGCCGGGGAAACCGACGGATTTCGGCTGCGACGCCCCGACATCGACCATGAACGGTTGAATCATGTTGCGGGCTCGGTATTGCTCGTCGGCGACGATGTCGGCGGCCGAATAGATCGGACCGCAGGGTATGCCTGCAGCTTCGAGGTACTGGAGCGCCTCGGCACGACTATGCCGGATCGTCCACTCACCGATGGCTGCATCGAGCCGCTCACGATGGCGCCACCGGCCGGCATTGTCCTGCAGTTCCGGATCGCTGGCCAGGTCCGGACGGTCGATGACCGCCATGTAGCGCTGAAATATCGCGTCCCCGTTGCCGCCGATGATGATGCTGGCTGCGTCGGCACACTGGTAGGCGTTGCTCGGCGCGATCCCCTCCATCCGGCCTCCCACGCGTTCGCGCTGGACACCGTATGCGAGATAGTCCGGTATCAACGACTCCATCACCGACAGGATCGCCTCGTTGAGTGCCACGTCGATCACACGTTCCTGTAATGGAATCCGCTCGTCGTTCGCGGTCCGGCGTGCCCGCTGCAACAGCGCGGTCACGGTACCGAACGCCGCGTAGATCCCCGCGATGGAGTCTCCGATCGAGACCCCGGTACGTACCGGTGCGCGATCCGGGTCGCCGACCAACTCGCGCAGACCACCCACCGCCTCGGCGATCGCGGCGAAGCCAGGGCGCCCGGACAGCGGCCCGGTCTGTCCATAACCCGAGATCCGGGTGATCACCAGGTCCGGGTTCACCTCGTTCAGCGCCTCTGGGCCGAGACCCCACTTTTCGAGTATTCCGGGCCGGAAGTTCTCCAAGAGCACATCGCAGTGTCGGATCAGATCCAAGACGACGGCGCGCCCGGACTCGGTACCCAGATTCACGGTGATCGACTTCTTGTTGCGATTGATCGTCCGATAGAGCATCGAGGTGTCACCGCCGTACAGACGCCAGTTGCGCAACTCGTCGCCGGTCCCGGGACGTTCCACCTTGATCACTTCTGCTCCGAAATCACCGAGCATACGCCCGGCGGTCGGGGCGGCGATGTAGTTGCCGAGTTCCAGGACACGCACGCCATCCAGCGGCCGAATACTCATGCCACCAGTGTGGACCATGCCATCGGTGGTTTCCGCGCTATCGTGCGACTCGGCCATTGCCAGTCAGCCGAGGTGTTGCCGCAGGTATGCCAGATCATCGGCGATACCATCTGCGGGGGTTTCGAGGACGACAGGGGCGCGAGCTGTCCTACATACCTCGGCGAGCAGCTGTGGGTCGATGGTGCCATGGGCGAAGTTGGCATGCCGGTCGGCGCCGGAATCGAACTCGTCACGCGAGGAGTTCAGGTGCACCAGATCGATCCGGCCGGTGATCGCCTCGATCCGCTCCACGATGCCGATCAAGTCCTCGCCGGCCGCCCACGCGTGGCAGGTGTCCAGACAGAAACCCGCACCGTAGTCACCCACGGCGTCCCACAGTCGTGCGATGGCATCGAAGTGCCTGGCCATGGCATGGTTGCCGCCGGCGGTGTTCTCGATCAGGATCGGCACCGCGAAACCGCCCTTGTCCTGTTGGCGCTCGAACAGCTTGCGCCAGTTGTCTATTCCGGTGTCGCGCTCGGCGTCGGAACGTACGTGTCCTCCGTGGACGACCAGGCCGAAAGCGCCGAGCTCCGCGGCCGCCTTCGCCTGCTGTGCCACCGCGTTGCGCGAGGGCATGCGCAGCCGGTTGTTGAGGCTGGCCACGTTGATCTGGTAGGAGGAATGGATCACGACGTCGATCGAACTCGTGCGGATCTGTTCGGCCCGCGGATGAGGGACGGGTTTGTCCCAACTCTGCGGATCGACGACGAACATCTGAATCACCTCGGCGCCCAGTCGCTCACCGAAGCCGATCGGGTCGCTGTCGAGGCGGACATGTGCTCCAATGCGCATACCGGCCAGCCTATCGACCGCTTCCGACATCGCCCGGCAGTGACGCCGAAGCAGCCGAGGCGAACGCGAACTTCAGTCGGTATCGTCGGTACTGGCACGTAGCTTCAGCAGCACCAGTCCCGACGTACACGCGAGAATGAGCCCGGCGACGGTGATTTCGACGTGCAATCCGGCGATACCGAGCACCGCTGCGGCCCCACCTCCGACAAAGATCGCCCACGCCGAAATGCGCAAAAGCATCGTAGACAGTGTGCGGGCGGCCGGGATCGAGGCCATCTGCCGCACTGTGGCCGACACCGTCTCCTCGGCAGCACGGGGTGACCCATGCCGTGACGCTGTCGAGTAAGCACCCATCATCCACTCCTCGATGACGCCGGCCGGAGAACCACTGTCACGTTCTCACACAACATGTCTCGCGGTTCGACACGGGCGTCTCACCCATAACTTTCCGCCCAACGCTACGACGGCCGATCGTTGCACGACAGCGACACGTGCCCGCGACACGCCGAAGAGACCAATTCGATATCTGAATTGTCAGTGTTTTACACGCTTTGCTCGAGCACACCCGCGACGACCTGCCGCGCCCGATGACCCGGCCCCGAGTATCGTGAGGCCACTCGAGATACACCAGGAGTGTCACCGATGGACAGCAACAAGGCCACGATCGCTGGCTCGGCGGTCGCCGTGGGAGCAGTTTCCGTTGGACTCGTCGTGGTCGGGGTGTACGGCATCGACTCGCAGGACACCTATGTCCCGCCTCCG
This sequence comes from Nocardia sp. CNY236, assembly GCF_000482385.1. GTDB lineage: Bacteria > Actinomycetota > Actinomycetes > Mycobacteriales > Mycobacteriaceae > Nocardia. Next base: position 160,610 of record NZ_AXVD01000011.1, on the reverse strand, counting down.
CCGCTGCGTGCTGCCCAGCAGGCCGAACCGGTCCTCCAGGAGATCGCCGCCGGTCCGACGACAGCCGAGGTGATCATCCCACCGTCGCCGAGTTGGAAGGTCGCGCCGTATCGGCGACAACCTCCGACCCCGTTCACCGGCTTCGCCAGCAGCACCACAGCGGGCAGCACCACAGCCAGCAGCAACCTTGCCAGCACGTCCGCCGAGCGTTCGACATCGATGCCAGACGAGACCACCTCGCCGAGCATCACGCAGGCGGAGTCGCCGCCGCTGACTCACGCGCTACGGTCTTCCGAACCGCTGTCCGCCGATGTGCCGGAACTCTCCCAGACACCAACACTCGCAGAAGTGCCGACACTCGTCGAAGAACCGACACTGCCCGCGCGAACTGGCGACAGCGCGCCAGGACCGTCCAGCATCACTCCGACCTCGGCAAACGCCCTTACTACCATTGTGCAGGCAATCGACACCGACCCGGACGACCCGATCGCGCAGAACGCAACCGGCACTCGAATCGACGCACAATGAGATGGTGGTGCGCGCAGCACCACCACAGCAGTCCTCTGGTTCGGGTAGCGCAGTCCTATAGTTCGGGCAGAACGTATTCGCCGACTCGGGAGCTGAGGACGCGCTGATGCTCCAGGAGCCCACCGAGCGTGCGCTCGATCGCGGTCAGCCGGGCCACGTAGTGGCCTACGGGGTACTCGGCAGTCATGCCGATGCCGCCGTGCATCTGGATCGCCTCCTGCCCGATGTGCCGGGCCGCACGACCGACGCGCAGCCTCGCACGGGAGGCGACCACTGGATCGTCGCCTCCGCCGGCCAGCGACGCTGTCGCATACATGCTCATGCTGCGCGCCAACTCCAAGGACACGTACATGTCCGCCGCCCGCTGAGTAAGTGTCTGGAATTTCGACAGCGAGACACCGAATTGCTTGCGCTGCACAAGATATGCCGAGGTCAGCTGCAATACCTCGTCCATGGCACCGACCGACTCCGCGCATAGACCTGCCTGTGCCCGGGTCAGCACCGAGGCGATCACCTCGGTCGCCCCCGCCTCCCCGAGCCGCTCGGCCACCACGTCGGCCAGCTCCAGCTGTGCACCGCGCTGACCGTCCATCGTGCGGTACGGCTTACACACGACACCCGACGCGTCCGGTGCAACCAGGAACAGCCCTACCTCACCGTCCGGCAGCCGGGCACTGACCACCAACTCGTCGGCGCAATCACCGTGCGGGATCGGGTTCTTGACGCCGGTGAGCGTGTAGAAGCCCCCTCGAGCGGACACTGTCGCGGTGGTCGTCGGCTCCATGGACGGCCAGCGAGCCCCGGGTTCGGAATGGGCAAAGGCGAGTAGTTTCGTGCCGGCCGCCACCTCCGGCAGGATCCGTTGGCATTGCTGGGCCGTGCCCGCCCTGGCGACAAGCCCGCCCGGCACCCACACCGCATCCAGAATCGGTTCCGGTGCGAGCCTGCGCCCGAACTCTTCCAGCACAACCATCGTCTCCACCGGCCCGGCACCAGCGCCGCCGTCGGCTTCGGAGAAGGGCAAACCGAGTACGCCGAGTTCGGCGAGCTGGCGCCACACATCGCGGCTCCAGCCGAGTTCGGAATCGGTGACTTTCGACCGGGTTTCGGCGTCGTAGGTACCCGCGAGCAGATCGCGAATGGTGTCGCGAAGCAAGTTCTGTTCAGCGGTGAGTTCGAAATCCATGATGTCGCCTCACAATCCGAGGATCGTGGAGGCGATGATGGTGCGCTGCACCTCGCTGGAGCCTCCGTAGATGGTTGTCTTGCGGTAGTTCAGGTAGTGCGGTCCACTGCGCTGCGCCCAGGAGGGCGACGCGATATCCTCTGCATCCACCGGAACGGCGTCCGGACCGGCAATGTCCAGCAGCAGCTCGGTCGCCGCTTGCTGCAGCTCGGAACCGCGCAGCTTCAACACCGAGGAGACCGGATTCGGTTTGCCCTCCGCGGAGTCGGCGACCACTCGCAGCTGGGTGAGCTCCAACGCGAGCAACTCGTTCTCCAGTTCGGCGACCCGCGTAGCGAACACCGGATCATCCAGCAACGTTCCAGCACCCAACCGGACCTCGGCGGCGTGCTGCTTGGCGACACCGACCATGACCTTGGTACGTCCGACTCCGGTGATACCGGTGCGTTCGTTGCCCAGCAGAAACTTCGCGTAGGTCCAGCCCATGTTCTCCTCGCCGACCAGCTGGTCGGCAGGCACCCGAACATTCTCGAAGAAGACCTCGTTCACTTCGTAGCCACCGTCGATCAATTTGATCGGACGGATGGTGACGCCGGGAGCCTTCACATCGAACAGCAGAAACGAGATACCCGCCTGCTTCTTTCGTGCGTTGGGATCGGTGCGGACCAGGCAGAAGATCCAGTCTGCGTGCTGGGCTGCCGTGGTCCAGATCTTCTGGCCGTTGACCAGGTAGGAGTCGCCGTCGCGAACCGCGGTGGTGCGCAACGACGCCAGGTCCGAGCCGGCGTCCGGTTCGGAGAAGCCCTGGCACCACCAGATGTCCAGCGCCGCGGTGGGGGGCAGGAATCGTTGCTTGAGTTCCTTGGATCCGAAGTGGGCGATCACGGGTCCGACCATCTGCGCATTGAAGGTCAGTGGCTCCGGCACCGATGCGAGTTGCATCTCGTCCTGCCAGATATGCCGCTGCATCGGCGTCCAATCCTTGCCACCCCACTCGACCGGCCAGTGCGGTACCGCTATGCCGTGGTCGTTGAGGATCTTGTGCGCGGTGACGACGTCACTGGTCAGCCCCCGACCATTGCGGACCCGCTCGCGAAGGTCGTCAGGGATCTCGGTCCGATAGAACGCGCGCAGCTCGTCGCGAAAGGCGGCGTCATCGGGCGACAAGGATAGTTTCATACGCATCTCCCTGCGTGTCTCGTACTTCAGGGTCGAAACTACCCTGCGAAGTTGTTCGTCTGTCGACTGGATCACAGCCGAGGTACGCGGACCCATCCCAGACCTCTCACCCCCGCCGCTCCCGACACGCTGGATCCGGCGAGCTGGTACCTTGCTCCCCAGGGGCGGGGACCCCGAAGAGTTCGGTATGCAGGAGAACGAGTGCACAGCAGGACCCTCGCGCGCGCCACAGCGATCGCGGTATCTGTCGGTATCGGCACAGCGCTGATGGGCACGAGTCCAGTTGCCGCCGCACCCGGCCCGACACCACTGCAGTCCGGGTTGGACGAGCTGATCGAGAGTGCAGAATCCGATCCCGCCACACAAGCCGGCATCGACGCGGTCGTCCAGTACGCGACACACACCGACGCCGACCAACTGCGCGTGATTGCGAGCGCCTTCACTCCCTTCGCTTATGCAGCGCCCACCTTCGGCTGCGGGAGCAATGGCCCGATTACCACGATCGTCGCCGCAGCGTCCACCAATGCCCCGGACGACGCGCTCGCGGGCAATGCCTCGGACTTGAATGTCACGCCCAGCACGCTGCGGTTCAGCGCGACACCCGCGCACCCTGGCACTGCACTCGCCTCTGGGCTCGTCGTCGCGTGGGTCAACGTGAACACCGGCGCCAGCGGCGTCGCCCCACTCGACGACATGACCGAATACGGCATGCCGTCACTGTCCAAGACGGTCGAGAGCGGTCCGGGCACAGTGCTCGCTTCGATGTGGGGCATCATCGACTACCCATTCGCGCACTGCGTGATGACTCCCACGGTAGGCCTGTTCACCGTGCCGGACGAGCCGAAGACCGCACCTGTCCTCGATACTGCGCGGGTCATCCCAGGATTGGTCGCGCCGGGTCCGGACACTTCCGCATCCACTGCTCCCTAGCCGATCGCAGTCCGATCCGCGAGAATCGGCCGGCCGGCGTGCAGGGGTGCAGCCAGGTCACAAGCCACCCGCCTCACCTGGACAGACGAATACGCAGGATCGCACCGCTCTCTGTGCTCGCAACCAGTTCGTTCGGCTGGTCGGGCACGGTGGCGACTGCGGTCATCGGCTGGTCGTACACAATCGTGCATGTAGTGCCGGTTGCCGGATCGACGCGGACCAATTGTCCGGCGAGTGTGGTGACGTAAGCGATTCCCTCCGAATCGACCAGGAGGTCATCGGCGAAATCCGGTAGACCGGCCACCGGAGCAGACAGGTCTGCGACGATGCTGTGTTCCTCGGGGGCAGAGATCGGGATGCGAACGATCCGACCCAACGGACCACCGTTGGTGGTCACGTACACCATGTCGTCATGTGCAGCAACGCCACTGGCCGCCGGCGCGGCTACGAACTGCTCCCATGCGTCCTCGGCCGGCGCCTCGGAACGAATCTTCACCACACCGGACAGGGTCGCGACGTACAGGTCGCCTCGAGCATCGAATGCGGCGCCGTTGGGCATCGTGAGCCCCGAGACGAATATCTCGGGCTCGGGCGCGGCAGCCGAGGGATCGAAACGAACGATGCCACCTGGACGAACGACACTGGTGGGCGAAGCGCCATAGACCACATACAGCAACCCGTCGGGGCCGAGCCGAACCGCGCCGGGCAATTCCACCGGCACGGTTGCCGTGAGCGTCCCCGCTGAGTCATAGCGTTGTACTTCGTTGCGGTTGAGCCGGGATACCCACATGTTCTCCTGCGCATCGTAGCCAACGTTCTCCGACCAATCGACGATCGGAATCTCGAAAGGCACGGCGGTAGTCGCTGTGGCGCCGACACAGGAGGGAGGCGGGGCAGCATCGCTGGGCTGAGCTGTGGCGACCGGCGCGATCGCTGCGCCCATTGCCAGTGCTGCGGCCGAGAGCCCAGCGAGGCGAGGTCGGACGGCTTTCATCGATGAAAAGTCCTCAACGCGGCCCCTCAGCTCGGAAGGTGGTATCCGCGACGCAGTATAGCTGCCTCGGTGACGAAAGACGTCGCCGCGCAGAGCGGATCATGATGGACGACGCACCGGGCCGCCAGCCCTCGGACCAGTCGAACCCCAACCACAGCGTCCTGGTGCTGGATTGCCTTCCAACACCAGGACGGTGGTGTCGAGACCGCTATCCTGCCTGGATCGGAGCCGGCTGCGGGTTTTCGATCTCATCGGGTACAGGCTGGGTGTAGCCGATCACGGCGCCCAGCAGCGCACCGAACACGGCCCCCGGAATGATGCCGATCAGAAGTGGCAGCCCGATCAGAGCACCGATCAGAGCACCGATTCCAGCTGCCTCGCCCGCCCGCTGCAAGCGATATTGATCGGCTGCATAGCCGATGTTGGTCCCACTCGGCAGCGCGGAGTTGGTCAACTCCAACCGCCGACCATCATCGGCCACGACCGGTTCGAGCGTAACGGTGTCGTTTGCGATCTCGTGCGCCAGCGGGATGGTAGCGACCAGTGCGCCATCCTCGTCGGAGAGAGTCACGGCACCCTCCGTGAGCTCGAACCGACCGTCCGCCACCGTGGTCACCAGGCGAGCGTCACTGTCGAGCACCGACTCGTACTGGATCCCGTGATCGATCCCCTGGTCGGCCAACACCGTCTCAGCGGTCGGCGTTCCGTGAGCCGTACCAGCCGCAATAGCAGTGGTGCCGATTGCCAGCATGGCTGTAGCAGCGTACTTCCTGAAATTCACTGTCATATCCCCTTGCTGTCCCAGCCAACTCGACTGGAACAGCAAACCTTAACCGATTTCCAAAACGGTCAGAAATTCCGGGGCACAGATGATTTCGTGTCCTCGTGTATCCCGACAGCTTCGGATGCGGTGCGACCTCTTCACAGCCTCGGAGAGGCCTTTCCCACAGCCTCGGAGAGGCCTTTCCCACAGCCTCGGAGAGGCCTTTCCCACAGCCTCGGAGAGGCCTTTCCCCACAGCCTCGGAGAGGCCTTTCCCCACAGCCTCGGAGAGGCCTTTCCCCACAGCCTCGGAGAGGCCTTTCCCCACAGCCTCCGAAGGCCGTTCCCCAAACCCTCGGACGAGCTGTTCCCCAGAGCCCCGGCGAGATTGATTCCCGCAGCCTGGGGGAGGGTTCTGTTTAGAATTGCGTGGTATCCCCTCTGCTGGACACCCGCCGGCGCACGCGAGTCACCGCAGACTTCGCGGAGCGGATACCGGGTGTCGTGGAGATGGTGCGACGCCGAGGAATCGAACACGCTCTCCGACCGAGGAAGGGGGACGGTGCAGATGCCTGTGCAGGAGAACGAATTCGGCGCCGAACCCGCAGCCGCCGCAACCGGCGCCGAACCCGCAGCCGCCGCCAATGTCGCCGCGCTCAACCGGGCCGTCGATGATGGTGCGCTGTGGATCGATGGCCTTCTGGTTGCCGATGGTGTGCACGAACGATGTGCAGATGCCTACGAGTGCCTGGCCGACCGGATCGAAGCGCAGGTCGCGGTGCTGCGCACGGCAACGGAACTGCCCGGCTTCGGCGGATTCGCCTCCGGCGCTGCGCTGCAGACCGGTTTCGAACACAAGGCCGATGGCGCACTCACCCGATTACTCGAATACGCCACCACTGCACGGGAACTCGCACAGATCTTGCGTACTGCGGCTGCCGCCTATCATCAGGCCGATCAGAGGCTAGCCAGCGCGGTCGACCAGATCGGCGGATCGGGGTCCATTCATGCTTAGGCAATCACATGCCGGCACGCCGACTACGGATCAACGCACCGACCCACCGTACGCGCCGACGGTCGAGGTTTTCGACAGTCTCACTCATGCCGAGATCCACGCTCGGGTCCAGCAACTGGACCCGGCGGTGCTCGCAGGTGGCGCGCAGGTCTGGAACGAGACCGCTGCGGCGGTATCCGAGGCAGTTGCTCAGACGCACAGCGAGATCCGTGCGGCGATCGCGGACGGGTGGCGCGGCGCAGCGGCCGCGAGCGCCGAGGCGGCAATGAGCGCCTTCGAACGTGACGGTCACGACCTCGCCGAAGTGTTCGCCGTGGTCGCATACCGCCTCGGCCGAGCATGTGATGCAGCAGAAACCGTGCGAGCCGCGGTGTCCGAGCCGCCCGAGGTCGCAGTGGATCTCGGTGCGGCGCTGTTGAATCCCGACCGAGCCAGTAGCAATATCGACCAGCAGAAGGCGAGTGAGCACGCGCGCCAAGACGTTGTGCGGGTGATGGACGACGTCTACGTCGGTGCGTTCATCGGCACCGGCATTGGCGTGCCCGCATTTCGCGCCACTGGTGCCTCGGCACCGGAAACCGTCTCCGATATGCAACCGATTCCGCCCGACACCACCGACACGCGCCCCATTCGCGCACGAGACCCGAACCTCGAGGCCGAACCGAACCTCGAGGCTTCTGCCGATACTGCGGTGTCGACGGCTTCCGATGAAGCGTCGGCCCAAGCAACGATCGACTCCGGCCGAACCACGGCCGCCACCGCCTCCGGCCAGGCCATGGACACCGCCTCCGGCCAGGCCATGGACACCGCCTCCGGCCAGGTCATGGACACCACCTCCGGCCGCGCCATGGAGGCCACGAACCCACCCGCCCCAGGTGGTTCGACCCCGTCGACGACCACTGCCGGCGTCGCGCCAGCGAGGGCCGCGGGCGACGGCGCGGCCCATGGTCGGACCGCGCCCAGCGGCGCTCACCAGGCCATGCACGACGTAGGAACTCCGTTCCCGACCAGTGCCACGGCGTCCGGCGTCCGCGCCGTCGCGGCAAACACATCCGCCCCAGCCACGACTGTCGATGCGTCCGAGCCGGCGGCCCCCGGCGCCGGGAGCCGCACAGCACCGGAAAGGTCCCACAAGCACAGCGATCGGAATGACGGTGGCGACGCAGTCACCAGCCTTGGCGCAGGTACAGTCGGCGGCCTGATGGGCGGCGCTCTGGCTACCGCCGATGCGCCGAGACCGTCAGCACACCGGGTCTCGAACTCCACCGCAGCGCGCGCCCCGGCGGCCCAGGACGATGCCGACGACATCGACCTGGACGACCTGAGCGACTTCCTCGAACCCGCCGAGCACGACGAAGGATCGTCCGCGCCCACGACACCGCCCGTGCTGGGCGAATGGACCGAGGACGAGTGAACTGGACACTGAGCCCGGACCAGTTCGCTCTGGCCTGGTCGCGCACCGATGGTGATCGCATCCCCTATCCACTCGCCGTGCGCCTGTCCGCGCGCGACACGGCCGAGCGCGCTGCCCAGCTGCCCGCACTCATCCGATGGTGCGATCAGGTACTGGATGCCGACCTCGAGGCTGCACTACGCGTTCTCGCACAGCCCGACATTCGCATCGAAGTGTTCGGTCAACGTGATCCCGCATCGGTCTCGCCCGAATCCCTTCCGGGCCGGCCGTCGTCGCCGGAGCAGGCGCCGGCAGCGGCGGACGCTCCCGGGTCCCGCAGCGACGTTCGTCCGGTGCGGATCCTCGGCACCGTCACAGGAAACATCGCCGTGGTAGCGGCGCAGCGCCCGGGGGCTACACCTGACCGCGGCGGCGCGGTGCGGTTGTTCGCCGGTGGCTCCAAAGGACTGTGCGCGCGAATCGTTTCGATGTTGCCGCAGAACGTGCCCGGCACCCTGTCACGGTTGACCGCTCCCGTGGCGCAGGTCGATACCGACAGCCGCGATCTGGTGACTGTTCCGGTAGCGGGTCCGTCCACTTCGGCACGAATCCGCACGCTGCTGAAGCAGCAACGCGACGGTGTCGGCCAGGTCGTCGTCTCCGCACGCCGCAGCGACGACGAGTCGCAGCCATCCGCCGTGCTGTGCTGGCTCGATGTCGTCGCCGACGGTCGCTACACGGTCCGGACCGACACCGACGTAGAAGTTACCGCCGTGACCGCACAGCAGTTCACCGCCCAACTGCGGCCCGTGGTCGCCGCGGTCGCCCGCGCCTCCGCCGCGTCCTTCGAGCGCTGAACCACGCGACGGTCGAGTGCCAACAGCCCGACCGGGGCAACTCACCGTCTCGCCGAGGTGTGGGCATCCGATCGGATCGGGCGCAGCAGTGTCTCGCCGGCTGGGCGGGGTCCGGCAGTGCCGACCGCGGGCGTGAGTCGTTTGCCTACAGTGTGGGAGTGCCCCTCTACGAATTCGAAGGCAAGCGGCCTCAGGTCGATCCGAGCGCGTTCATCGCACCGACCGCGACACTGATCGGTGACATACGCGTCGAGGCGGGGGCCTCGATCTGGTACGGCGCGGTACTGCGTGCGGATTTCGCACCGATCATCATCCGGGAACGGGCGAACATCCAGGACAATGCGGTACTACATGTACCACCGGACGTGCCGATGGAGATCGGCTCCGGCGCCACTATCGCGCACAGCGTGGTGTTCCACGGCTGCTCGGTCGGCGCGGAAACCATCGTGGGCAATGGCACCGTTGTGCTGGACCTGGCGAAGATCGGTACCGGTAGCATGATCGCCGCGCAATCGCTGGTGCCGCCCGGCGCGGAGATTCCCGACCGAGTTCTGGCGGTTGGCGCCCCCGCCAGGGTGAAGGGACCGATCGAGGAAGGCAGTCAGGCGCAGGTGTGGGTTCAGATGAACCCGGCGATCTATGTGGATCTGGCACAACGGCACCGCAAAGGAATCGTCGAGGTCTGAAATCGCTCAGGACAGCAGTGCGAGAACCTCGGCGTCGGTGAGCTGGTGGAAGTCGCGATAGGCGCCGCCCACACCGTGCAACGAGCGCGGCACCCATGGGCAGATCACTGCGTCGGCTTCGGGAGCGACGCGGCGCATGGCCTCGGTCGAGGAGACCGGAACCGCGACCACGACTCGGTCGGGCTGGTGCAGGCGCGCAACCCGACAGGCGACCACGACAGTGGCGCCCGTAGCCATACCGTCGTCGACGATTACTACGGTGCGACCCGCCAGCGGGATCGGATCAGCGGACCCCCGCAGTACATGTCTGCGGCGATGGAGTTCGGTGAGTTCGCGCGCCTCGATCGCGGTCAGCTGTGGGGACGATATGCCGGCATACCTCATGACGTCGGGATTGACCACTCGGACTCCGCCCTCACCGACAGCGCCCACGGCCAACTCCGGTTGCCGCGGCACGCCCACCTTGCGGACCAACAGAATGTCGAGTTGACCGCCGATCACCGCCTGCACGGCGGCAGCCACCGCAACGCCGCCGCGGGGTAGACCGAGCACCAACGGATGCACTGCTTGCAGGTTGTCCAGACTGAGACCCAGCACGTGACCGGCCGCGGTCCGATCGGCATAGACCATCGACTCGAACGCTATTGCGGTTCGCGCTCGGTGATCGCGAATCGACGCAATGCGAGGCTGGGGTTGACCGCCCGTACCTTGTCCAGATGCGCAAGGTCGATTCCGGCGGTCGTCACTGCGGGGTCGGTACCGAGTTCGCTGAGCACCGCGCCGGCCGGATCCACGATCATCGAGGAACCGGCGCCCCAGGGGGCAGCCTGATCGGCGGCTACGACGTAGACCGTGTTCTCCAGTGCACGTGCCCGCACCAGCGTGGTCCACTGGTCGACCTTGGTCGGGCCGGGTATCCACTGGGCAGGCAACAGCAGCGCATGCGCGCCAGCGGCGGCCACCCGTCGAATTCCTTCGGGAAACCTCAGATCGAAGCAGGTCTGGATGCCGAATGTGACCCCCTCGACGGCGAACACGGCAGGCTGCTCGATCGCACCCGGCGCGACGACGTCGGATTCGAGATGGCCGAAGGCGTCGTAGAGGTGCACCTTGCGATAACGGGTGACGAGGGTGCCATCGGTCCCGAGCACCACGACGGTGTTGTGGATCCGGTCGTTCCCGGAAGCAACCTGCTCCACCGTTCCGGCAACGAGAACCACTCCGAACTCGCGTGCGATATCACCCAGGCCGGTGACGAACGGGCCGGTCAGCGGCTCGGCAACGCCGACGACCCGCGCATCGAGGCGAACAACCGCATACATCGAGTACTCCGGGGCGACGACCACCCGCGCGCCCTGCTCACGGGCTGTGCGCACGTGCTCGCGCAGCGTGGCGAGATTGGTCGAGGGGTCGGTCGAGGGGGCGAACTGCACGGCTGCGACGACCAGCCTGGGCGGCAGTGGGTCCTGATGTGCAGACACGGCATCCAGTTGCATAGGTCTCACCGTATTGGGGCTGTAGCCGGAAGGACCAGCACGGGGCAGTAAAGTCCCTGGCAATGAACACCCATCAGGTCGACAGCGTTCCTGGCGACAACGACAGGGACGCCGCCGGCCCGTCATTCGCCGATCTCGGAGTCGATGACCGCATTCTGGCGGCCATCGCCGACGTCGGTTACGAATCACCCTCCCCGATCCAGGCCGCGACGATTCCGCCATTGCTCGCCGGCACCGACGTCGTCGGGCTCGCACAGACCGGCACCGGCAAGACCGCCGCCTTCGCGATTCCGATTCTGATGGGGCTGGCAATGGCCGGGCGCACCCCGCGTGCTCTCGTGCTCGCCCCGACGCGCGAACTCGCAATCCAGGTCGCGGAGGCATTCGGTCGCTATGCCGCACACATTCCCGGGTTACATGTGCTGCCCATCTACGGCGGCCAGAGCTATGGGGTGCAGTTGTCCGGTCTGCGCCGTGGCGCGCACGTCGTGGTCGGCACGCCGGGTCGGGTCATCGATCACCTGGAGAAGGGCACACTCGACCTGTCGCAGTTGCAATACCTGGTCCTCGACGAAGCCGACGAGATGCTCAAGATGGGCTTCCAAGAGGACGTCGAGCGCATCCTCGCCGATACGCCCACGGACAAGCAGGTCGCGCTGTTCTCCGCGACCATGCCGGCCGCGATCCGCAAGATCTCCAAGCAATACCTGCGCAGTCCGGCCGAAATCACCGTCAAGGCGAAGACCTCGACGAATACCAACATCACCCAGCGCTGGGTGCTGGTGTCACATCAACGCAAGCTGGACGCCCTCACCCGGGTTCTCGAGGTCGAGTCGTTCGAAGCAATGATCATCTTCGTCCGCACCAAGCAGGCCACCGAAGAACTCGCAGAGAAGCTTCGGGCCAGGGGATTTTCCGCCGCAGCGATCAACGGCGACATCGCCCAGAACCAGCGAGAGCGCACGATCGGTCAGCTCAAATCGGGTGCGCTGGACATCCTGGTCGCCACCGACGTTGCCGCGCGTGGCCTCGACGTCGACCGCATCTCGCACGTGGTCAACTACGACATTCCGCACGATACCGAGTCCTACGTGCATCGGATCGGCCGCACCGGACGCGCCGGCCGCAGTGGCGAGGCACTGCTGTTCGTCGCGCCGCGCGAGCGCCACCTGCTCAAGTCGATCGAGCGGACCACCCGTCATCCCTTGACCGAGATGCAGCTGCCCAGCGTGGAAGACGTCAACGCACAGCGCGTCGCCAAGTTCGGCGATACCATCACCGAGAACCTGGCCTCGGCGAACCTCGCGCTGTTCCGCAAGCTGATCGAGGACTACGAGAACGAACACAACATTCCCCTGGCCGACATCGCCGCGGCATTGGCGGTCGGCTCCTACGACGGCGACAACTTCTTCATGGAGCCCGAGTCGGAGCCCGTCGAGCGCCCACGGCGCGCTGCCCGTGAGCGTCCGGCGCGACGCTTCGACGACGATCGGCCACGCGGCGCGCATCAGCGCACCGGCGGGGGCGATCTGGCCACCTACCGAATCAGTGTCGGCAAACGCCATCGTGTCGTGCCCGGAGCGATCGTCGGCGCCATCGCGAACGAAGGCGGATTGCGCCGCAGCGATTTCGGGCATATCAGCATCCGTCCGGATCACAGCCTGGTAGAACTGCCTGCGCAACTCCCCGCGGAAACGCTGGAGGCATTGCGGCGCACCAGAATCAGCGGTGTGCTCATCCAGTTGCAGCTGGACCCTGGACCGCCGCAGCAGCGCACGTTCAGCCGTGGGCAGCGCCGGGACCGAGAGGGCGGCAAACGCGCGGAGCGCCGCAAACCGCGCTCCTGAGGCAGGCGGCTTCCTCGAGACCGAAGGCGCTGGCTACAGTGTTGCCGTCCGTGCGTCACCAGATGCACGGCGGTAGCGGGTGTCCCGCGAAGACACAGGAGGGCCGCGTTTGTTCGTATTCGGTGATCGTGTCGTCTGCTCCGCTGTAGATCTGGTGCGCGCCGCGCACTGCGAGTTCGCGCTCCTGCGCGCACTCGATGCCGAACTAGGCACCATCCCGGCCGAGTCCGACGCCATCGCATCGCCGACCGCGCGCGCAACCGCCGAGAACTCCGAGCCCGGGGTCGCCGTGGGCTCCGAACTCGAGGTCGCCGTGGGCTCCGAACTCGAGGTCGCCGTGGGCTCCGAGCCCCGACTCACCGACTATCGCGCGCATTTCGGCACCTCGGTGGTGGAGATCGTCCGCCCTCACGACCATGCGGAGGATCCCGCCGAACGGGCCACGGCACTAGCCGCGGCCCACACCGCCACGGTCACCGCCCTGTACGCCGGCGCGCCGGTCATCGGTCATCCGACGTTCTACGATGGCCGATTCCATTGCTCCTGCGACTTTCTGGTGCGCGCGCAACATCGACCGCGCTATACCGCACACGGGTCCGCGACCACAATGTCCGATCAAGTGAGCACCGCGCTCGAGCTGGCCGCTTGCGCCGAGGCAGTCGGCCGTGCGGGCGCGCAATCCGCGGTATCGGTCCGGCTGCACCTGGGCGCGAGGAGCAGCGCTCAGGCGCTGCGCGAGTTGCTTCCCGTTCATCGTGCGCGACGACGGCGGGTGGAGCACATCATCGAGATGAAGCTCGCCGAACTCCTGCCGGTGCAGTGGGGGGATCCGCGCTTCCTCGCCTGTGGACACTGCCACAGCTGCGTCGCCGCCCTCACGGCCGCACGTGACCTGTTGCTCGTCGCGGGCATGCCGTTGGCGACCCGCACTCGACTGCGCGCGGCAGGTGTGGGCACGATCGACCGGCTGGTCGCCCTGCACGGCACGGTTCCCGGCGTTCCGGTGCGTACTCTCGCCGCCCTGCGTCGTCAGGCCCACACCCAACTCGAGCGCGAAATTCCGGGTAAGCCCGCGTATACGCTGGCGAACCCGATCGCGCTGCGCACACTGCCACCGCCCTCGGTCGGCGACCTCTCGCTCACCATCGCCGCCGACGAGTACTCACCGCTCACAGTCGAAATCGGCGGGCTCGACACCGTGCACCTCTCGCTGCACGGGCCGTCACCCACCTCGGACGATCCCGAGCACGTCGTGGCCCAGGAACGCCGACTGCTCGAGCAGGTCCTCGACTACCTGACCCAGCGCAGGCGGCTCTACCCGGATCTACACATCTATCACTACACCTCGGTAGTGCGCACAACGTTGGCGCACCGCACGGGACGCTGCGGAGTCGACGAGCAACTCCTGGACGAAGTGCTGGGCACCGGTGCTTTCATCGACCTGTACCCGATCGTGCGCAATGCGGTGCTCGTCGGCGAGTCGTCCTACGATCTGGGCCAGCTGCGTCGACTGTTTTCCGCCACCGCGCTCCCGTCGGGTGCCACAAGCGATTGCCGGGCCGTGTTGTGGCTGCGTGATTGGCTGCTCGACCGCGCAGTCGAACACGGTGTCACGCCGCACGGGGACGAACGACAGGCGAGCGCAGCGACCGTCCTCGGTGAATCACGGCCGGCGCCGTCTTGCCCCTCGGCGCTGGAAGCCGCGCTCGCGGAATACGCCGCCACGCACGGTGACCCGCTGCATCCAGCCGCGATGATGGCCGCCACGCTGGGTTATCACCGCCGCGAGTGGCAGACATCCTGGTGGGCGCATGTCGACCGGCTCATGCTTCCTGCAGAGGAATGGGCCGATACGCCAGGGGTGCTGCTCGCCGACACCGGAGCGGTCGACACCACATGGCATCACCGGCCCGGCCGCGCGGCCATGCGCCGGTATCTGACACTGGTCGGCCGGATCGGAGCCGGTCACCACGGCGGGCCGGCGGCTCCCGCGCTCGCTCCCGGTGCAGTCGTCTACACCTGCTACGACCGGCGGGGGGCCACCCATGCGGGCATGAGCGGTGACCGGCACGTCACCGCCGAGGCCATCGTGCTCGGCTGCTCGACCGACACCGAATTCGACGACACCGTCCGGCTCGAAGAGCTGCTACCTGTGGAGTGCGACCCGTACGACGACCTTCCCTTCGCGATCATGCCCGGCCTGCCTGCCCGAAACGAGCACTTCGAAGCAGCAATCGAACACACCGCCCACCGGTTGCTCGCGACACTGCCCACCACTCCGCACGAGGCGATCTTCGATATTCTGGCCCGGCGCGCTCCTCGGCTGCACGATGGCGCACCCTTGCCCGAGGTACACGGCGACCACGCCGCGGCGATCGGCGCGGCGGTCGGCGCGCTCGACCGGTCCTATCTGGCGGTGCAGGCAGGTCCGGGCACTGGGAAGACCACGACCGCTGCCCGGGTGCTGCAGCGCCTGCTCACCCACCGCAAATGGCGAATCGGCGTGGTTGCGCCGGAGGATGCCACCGTCGAGAACCTGCTCGACGCAGCGGTCGGGATCGGTGTGCTTCCCGAATTGGTCGCGAAGAGGGACCCGGTTGCACTCGCCCCGGAGTGGGCCGTGATCGACACCGCACGCTATCGGCAATTTCTGCACAATGCGATCAATGGCTGCATCCTCGGTGGCACACCGTCCGACTTCGCCGACGAGAATGTGGTTGCGCGCGCGAGCCTCGATCTGCTCGTCGTCGCCGACGCCGGGCATTTCGCCGTCGCCGGTATCGTCGCGGTCGCGGCGAGCGCACGTAATCTGCTGCTCCTCGGCGACCTCGCACCATCGCCCGCGCACGGGGCGCACCCAGCGCCGGTGGACGAATCGGTCCTGGGTTGGTTGGCCGCAGCAGGACACACCGTGCCCGCGGAGCGCGGCTACTTCCTCGACCGGACGTGGCGGATGCATCCTGCCGTATGTGCACCCCTGTCTCGACTGTATTACGACGGCCGGCTACGCTCCAACGAAACCGTCACCCTCGCACGGGATCTGGATGGTGCGCAGCCCGGCGTGCGCACTGTGTTGGTGGACCACTTCGGCAACTCGACGTCCTCGCCCGACGAGGCGCGTGAAGTAGTGCGCCGGGTTCGGACACTGCTCACGTTGTCATGGTCGGCCGGTACAACGACCCGCAAACTGCACCCACACGACATCTTCGTGATTGCACCCTTTGCCGCTCAAGTCGGGCGCATTCGGAATATGTTGACTCGCGCCAAGATCGAGGACGTGCTGGTAGGAACGCCAGATCGGTTCCGCGGCAGAGAGGCGGCGGTCGTACTGCTGTCGATGACCAGCTCCAGTTCAGCCGACGCCCCTGCCGGCATGCCGGCACTGCTGACGTGCGGCCTGCTACAGGCGGCGCTCAGCCGTGCGATGTGGCAAGCGATCATCATCCGATCGCCACTACTCACCGAGTACCTACCCGCGACCACAGCCGAGCTGTCCGACCTGGGCACGTTTCTGCGACTGAGCGGTGACCGCGAGTGATGCGGCGACTGCGAGTGATGCGGCGAGCACCGGTGATCGGCCTATCGGTCACCCTCCGACCGAACACCGATCACCCGAAACAGAAGCCTTCGCCGCGGTAGGTCGGCACCGCAACGCGGGAGCCGTCGGCATCGACCAGGTGCACCGTGTCGAAGCGTTCACACAGTTCGCCGGCCTTCGCATGCCGCAACCACACCCGATCGCCCACCGGAAGCCGCGCGGCGCCATCCAGCGGCGTCTGCACCTCGCCTGCGCCCTCGGCTCCGAGGAGTTTCAATCCCTTGGGCCACACCGGTTTCGGAACCCGGGACCGCCCGGCGGGACCAGAGGCGATGTAACCGCCCGCGAAAACCGTGGCGATCCGGGGCGAGGGTCGCCGCAGCACCGGAAGGGCAAAGAACACCGCGGGCCTGGGTGTGAAGGACCGGTACTGATCGAACAGCGTCGGCACATACAATCCTGATCCGGCACTCACCTCGGTCACATTCGGGTCGGCGATACTGACCTCGATGGACCCGGTTCCGCCGCTGTTGACGATCTCCAGCCCTCCGGCGACCGAGACGACCGCGTCGAGCACTGCACCGCGGCGCCGGACGATCTGCGCCGCGGACAACCGCTTCACCAGACGCAGCGCACCACTGCTATCGGGGAGCCCCGCGATCTGCGCCTCGTAGGTCATCACGCCCACCACGGCGAAGTTCTTGTGCTGCGCCGACTTCGCCAGGGCTGCTGCCTGGTCCGGTGAACGCACCGGAGAGCGACGCACGCCCAAGTGCAGTGAACCTATGCGCAGAGCGGCGTCCACGTCCAGACATACCCGGGGTCGTACCCGGTCGGTGCCGACTGCGGCACGGATCAGATCCAGTTGCGCGACGTCGTCGACCATCAGCGTGATCGATTCCAGCAAGGTGTCGTCGGTGGCCAGTTCGGCCAGTGCCGAACGGTCCACGGTCGGATAGCCGAGCAGAATGTCCCGCGCTCCGCAACGCACCAGCCAGATGGCCTCGCGCAGCGAGTATGCCATGATGCCGGCGAAGCCGTCGGCGGCGGTGAGGCCGTCACCGAGCACCTCGGCGAGTACCGCACGACAGCGCACCGACTTGCTGGCCACCCGCACCGGCACACCGTTCGCGCGAAGCACCAGATCGGCAGCATTGCGACGCAAGGTGGGCAGGTCCAACGCGACGAGCGGGGGATCCAGCTCGGCGGTGGCCGCATGCAGCCCTGCGATCGGCGACGTTTCGGTCACCAGGACAACTCAACCACCAAACTGGTCAGCCGTCCAGCATCTGACGCGGTCACACCTCGATCGCTTTCGTCACCATGGTTGCCACAAGGTCGTCCAGCACGACCAGCATTGCTTCGTCGTCACAGTCGGCCAGCCATCGAAGCGCGGCACCACGAACGAGCGAGATGCCATAGGCCGCAATCGCCTCCACCGGTTCCAGCCACTGCGTACCGGAACGGGCAGCACACAGTTTCAAGAAGTCTGCGACCTCGGCTTCCATCTCACGGTATTCGGCCGACGCCACCGGGTGGGCGCCGCGGTCGGTCCGCATCTCCCAGCGATCGCGCAGCGTTCGCACCTCTGTCTCGTAGCACTCCATTTCTTTGACCGGAGCGGCCAACATCAACTGCCAGCGCGCACTCACGCCCGCGTGCAGTAGCGCACGTAGCGCGCCGAGCCCGGGACGGTCGATGGTGGCGGCTGCCTGCTCCACGGCCTCACGGAAGCGGGGCCGCACCCGCTCCTTGGTTATTGTTTCTCCACGTACGCTCAACGACGACTCCTTGGCGAAGAACTCGCACACCCCAGTGGGCGCAACTCGCTGAACATGGCGGGCAACTTCGAGAATCCTCAGAAGTGCCCGGTCCAACGGCCTCAATCGTAGAGCGTTTTCCGAGTTTAGGAACTGCTTCTGTGGGTATTTACAAACCTCAGGAATGTTTTCAACTCGCCTCGATGTCGGGACGATTCTGTGCTGCACCCCATGGGATGCGAAGTACTATGGCCGATTTCGAAACGAGTCCGACGTTTCGAAGACCATTGATTACGGTGTGGTCGCATCCGCGCAACTGGGACGTTATGGCAAATCACACATCGGAAACACCCATATCGGTCAGCTCACTCCGTGTTCGCACAGTGACCCACACCACTGCATGTCCCGGTGCCACTAGCCTGAGCCGGTGACCGCGTTGCCCCCAGCCGACCATTTCTTCCTCTCCGGCACGTTCAACTTCCGCGATACCGGCGGACTCGGCGCGGAAGGTGGCGCACGGGTGCGCCCCGGCGTGCTCCTGCGCTCGGCCCAGTTGAGCGGACTCGATGACGCCGGCCATGCAGTATTGCGGCAACTGCGCGTCGACCACGTCCACGACCTGCGCGGATGGCGCGAGATCGAGCACATCGGCGCCGACCGACTCCCCGACGACGTCCGTTTGAGCGTCACTCCGTTCGATTCCGGCATCACTGGCAGGCCTCCACACGAGAAGGCCGTCGCCAACGCCTACGAGCACATGCTCGCGGTCTACCGCATGTTCCCGGCGCTACCCGAGGCACACGCCGCAATCCGCGCCGTCGCCGAGTCCGTCGTGCGCAGCGAGGGGGCTGTGCTGGTGCATTGCGCTGCGGGCAAAGACCGCACCGGCTGGGCCGTGGCAACGCTGCTGCGCGCGATCGGTGTCGCCGAAGCGGACGTGCGGGCCGACTATCTGCTCAGCAACGCCGCTGTGTCCGCCCTACGCTCGATGCTCACCACGAAACCCGCATCGGGGATGGAGTTCCCCGACGACCTGCTCGGCGTGCACCCGGAATATCTGGACAGCGCCACCACCGCGATGACCGAACTACACGGGGATCTGCGGGGTTACCTCGCCGCTGTCGGGCTCACGCCCGACCTGATCGAGCGGTTACGCACGCGCATGTTGGAGTGAGCCGAGATCACTCGACCGGCGCCGCACCAAACCATCGGCGCCGATGGTGACCTGGTCGCCGGTGTGGAACCACGCTCCGGTGAACCGTTGCGCCGTCGCGGCGGGGTCGTTCCAATAGCGCGAGGTGACATTCGGCCCACGACACAGCAACTCACCATTGCCCGCCATTGCCTGCGGTCCCAGAAGCGCCAACTCCATACCACCGAACGGGAACCCGAGCACCGCATCCGACCTGTCGGCCGCGGCCTCGCCATCGTCCACCGCAAGGCCGATACCGCTGGTCTCCGTCGCACCCCAGACCGACCATTGCCGAGCGGCGGGAAAAACCTCGCGCAACTCGACCGCCAGATCACCGGAGACGGCCGGCGGCGCAGCGCGCTCGGCGCGATGACCGGCCGTGCTGATCCGGACGATCCCCTCGGTACGCAGTCCATCGGCGCGCAACTCGGCGAGTTCGCACAGCAGGCGTGCGAAGATTCGCGGCGTCGCGGCGAGCATATCGACCTGCTCGGCCGCGATGGCTTCGACCATGCCGCAGATGTCGCGGGCCAGTACCACCGTGCCGCCGACCGCGAAGGTCGGCAGCAACTGGTCGACACACCCACTGGCATGGGCCAAGGGCAACAGCACCAAGTTGCGCAGACCGTCACTGGGCAGATCCTGCGCGGCAACGACCGAGCGAACCGCAGACAGCAGGTTCTCGTTGGTCAACTCCACCCCCTTGGGGGTGGCAGCGCCACTGGTGTAACACAACAGCGCCAGGTCGGCCAACGCCGCGCCGTCGTCGATATAGGCGGCGCCGTCGGGTAGTTCGATGCCCGCACCCTGGGAACCCAGAACGAAATCGGCATGGCTGTTGGTGATCACGCGCTCGGCCACCGGCGACGACAGCCCGTCGGGCACCAACACCGGTACCGCACCGCTGAGCAATGCGCCGAGAAAGGCTTGCACCCACCGCACGCCGGAGGGCATGTGGATCGCAATCCGGTCGCCGTAGCCGATTCCGTGCTCTTGCAGACCGCCCGCGATCCGGGAGGCCGAATGCCACAGCTCCCGGTAGGTCAGACGGGGTCCGCCGACCTCCACCACGGCCTCGCGCGCGGCGAAGGTATGGATCCGTAGATCCAACAACTCGGTCAGCGCAGGAGTCAGGTTTCCATAGCGCAACACACCATCCGCGCCGCGCGCCAATGGGACGTCCCAAACCTGTGGGCTGGACAAAGGGTATTCGACGAGCAACTGCGACATTCGTCCTCCGCGCGCCTAGAGTCGTCAGGCACTGCGACTATATGACCAATGTCACAAACGCGCACGGAAAAATGGTAATTGTGTCCGATCGGTCACCGGCCGGCGTAGCTGGCCTTCCCCGGACCGACGTCGAGAAAGCTGCGCACCGCACCGCGGAGGTCCTCGGTGTCGAACAGCGCACCGGAGGCCTCGGGCGTGATCGAATCCGCATGTGCGACACCACCGGAACGCCACGCTTCGATGATCTTCTTGGTCGCTGCGTGCGCCACGGTCGGACCATCGGCGAATTTTCGAACCATCGCGGTCGCCGCCGCGTCGACATCGTCGTGCACTGCATTGACCACACCCCATGCGGCCATCGTCGCCGCGTCGTAGAGGTCGCCGGTCATCACGAGTTCGCGAGCACGGCCCGACCCAGCGCGCTCGGCCAATCGCTGCGGGCCACCCATCGACGGAGTCAACCCGACCACTGTCTCCACCAATCCGAATTTCGCTTGGGGCGCGGCGAGCACGATGTCGCAGGCGAGCGCGATTTCGAATGCGGCGGTCAAGGTCAGTCCATGCGCGGCGAACACCACCGGGCAGGGCAACGCCTCCAGCGGATGGATGATCCGCGCGAACAGAGTCCGCCACAAATCGACGCCTTGGTCGACGTCGAGTCCGTCGAACATGTGTACATCGACCCCACCCGACACCACTTTGCCCTCCGCACGCAAGAGCACCGCCCGGGGCGGGCGCGCCGACAACTCGGCGATATCGACGATCAGTGCGTCGAGCATCTGCCGATCGAACAGATTGAGCGGCGGATGGGCGAGGGTCAGCGTCGCCACCTCGGCACCGCCGTCGGTGACCTCGCGCTGCAGTCCGGTGGCCTTCTTTTCACTCATCCGGCCAGCGTACGGTGTCGAATGTGAGGTCGACGCAGCAGAACTGATCCGGTCGGGTAGGTCGTCGCCGACACCGGCCGACGGCGACCGGTGCCATACAGTGCAAGACAGCAGACCGGAGAAGGAGGGTGCCACGGATGCTCCAGGGCGGGTTCGAGAAGGCGGTGGTCGAACTGCTCGACACCGGATCCCGGGTACAGGCGCCCGCGGTGGCCGGGTATGTCGACCGGCTTCGGCAGGCCCATCCCGACGACAGCCCCGCGCAGATCATCGCACGGCTGGAGCGACACTACCTGCTCGCAGTGACCGGAAGCGGTGCGGCGGCAGGGGCGACCGCAACATTCCCTGGGATCGGCACTGTGTCCGCAATCGCTGCAGTGACCGCGGAAACCGCGTTCTTCCTGGAGGCATCGGCAGTGTTCACACTCTCGGTGGCCGCGGTGCACGGCATATCGCCCGAAGACCGGCAGCAGCGCAGGGCGCTGGTCCTGACGGTCGTGCTGGGTGAACGCGGCATCGAGATCCTGCAGAAACGGATCGGCTCCACAGCGAAGAACTGGGGCGCTACCTTCGCCCATCGGATTCCTGGACTCGCGGGCGTGAACGACTCGCTGCTCGAACGGTTCATCGTGCGATGGTTCACCAAACGGACCGCGCTGATCGTGGGCAAGGTGCTGCCGGCCGGTGTCGGCGCGGTGATCGGCGGTGCGGGCAATCGCGCATTGGGCTCTGCGACGATCGCCAACGCGCGCAACGCGTTCGGGTCTGCACCGGCGCTGTGGCCCACCGATCGGCTGGTCGTCGATGCCGATACCGGCCCGGCCGCCCGGTCCGAGCACCGACGACCTTCGAGCGACCGATGACGGCGAGGGGTCCGATCGCGTGCGCGGTCCGTGGATTGACCAAACGGTACGAGCCGACCGCCGCGGTGACCGATGTCAGCTTCACGGTCGCGTTCGGTACCGTCGCGGCGCTGGTCGGACCGCCAGGCGCGGGCAAGACGACCATTGTGCGTGCCCTGCTCGGTCTGACCCTGCCCACCTCCGGCACCGCGTCCGTCCACGGACTTGCATCCAGCATTCCCGCCCCCACCCGGGCCTCGTCCACGGGAGCACCACCGGGGCACGACACACCACAGTCGGCCCGCCTGGTCGGTAGCGTGCTCGCGACCCGCGGGTTGCATCCGGCTCGAACGGCACGCGATCACCTGTGGATCTACGCGGCGGCGGCGGGTGTCGCGGACACCCGCGTGGCCGAGGTGCTCGAACTCGTGGAATTGACCGAGCAGGCCACGACCAGAGCACGCGCATTGTCGATCTGGCAACAGACTCGATTGGCGCTGGCCACCGCACTCCTGAGCGATCCGCCGGTGTTGGTACTCGACGAGCCGATGGCCGGTCTCGAACACCGCGAGCGCGGCTGGTTGCTCGACTATCTACGCCGGCACGCCCGACGCGGAGGTAGCGCTGTGCTGACCAGCGATAGTCTGTCCGCTGTACTGCCCGGAACCGATGACCTGATCGTGCTGAACCAGGGCGCCGTGGCCTACCACGGCAGCCCCGCGCGATTGCGCCGCCGATATCCCGACCGCGTGGTCGTGGGTACCCCTGCCCCGGTCGCGCTCGCGACCGTGCTCGCCGCACATGGGTTTGCCGACGCGGTGATTCGCGCGGACGGGCGCCTCGCGGTAGCCGAAGCGACCGTGGCGCAGATCAGAACGGCCGCAGCGACGGCAGGCGCACGACTCGACGACATCAGCATGGACCCGATCTCGCCCGATCGAGTGCTCGCGGCGCTGACCAGGCCCACGGCACCGACCGCCCCGCGCCGTCACGGCCCTGCCGAGACCGGCGCTCGGTACTCGCCATCGATACCCTATGGAATCCCACGATGATCTCGATCCTGCCCGCAGGCCTGGTGCCGAACGTCGTCTCCGAAATCCGCAAGCTGGTCACGATGCCGCACGTGGTGCTGGTCGCCAGCGTTCTCCTGACGGGCGCACTGCTGGCGAGTATCACCTCGGCAACCTTTGCCGGACCGGTGGATCCGGCCGGCCAGCCGGTCACGGGCACCGCGACACTCGGACTCTATGTCGGACTCGCGCTGCTGATGCTGGCAGCAGCCGCCGTCGGCGCAAAGGGTGGCGGTGGCGAGTTCGAATACCACACGATGCAGGTGAGCACGCTGCTGTCCGTCGACCGCGATCGGCTCGCGGCGGCAAAGTTCTTTGTCACCGGTTGCTGCGCGCTCGCCAGCGCGGTCGCAGTGGAGATCGTTGCACTCGTGGGACTGTTCGGCGCCGGCCGAGGCAAGATCTCCGTGACCCTGGAGCTGGTCGCGGTGCTCGGCGGTGGTGCGCTGGCTACGGTCTGCTGGGCGTTGATCGGCCTGAGCACAGGAGTGCTTCTTCGATCGTCGTCGCGTGCGGTGGCGCTTTTGCTCGGCTGGATCGTGCTCGCCGAGCCGATACTGTGGCTGCTCGCCTCCGGTATCGATCTTCCTGGCGTCGCGGCTGTGCTGCCACTGTCGGCAACCGTCGCTACCGTAGCCGTCGGATCCTTCTCCGACACCGACATCCTCGCTCCGCCTGCAGCCGCGGCCGTGGTCCTGGTGCTGTGGACCGCCGGGCTGAGCGTTGCCACCTGGCGGCGGCTGCGCACCGAGGAGCTGTGATCTCCGACTCACGTGGAACACCGATCCGTCGGTGCGCGTCGATACAGTCGAGGAGAAAATAGGACGACAGAGGGAACTGGCAGGCGAAGTGGTCGGGGTCGGGAAGCCGGCGTGGATTCGCACGCTATGGGGCGAATGCCGACGACATCGGAGGATTCTCGCCGGTCTCGCAGCCGTGGTGCTCGGTGGCGCGGTCGTCGAAACCGCCGGACCACTGCTGACCAAGCGGGCGATCGACGCGGCGGGCCTGGGCGACACGGCCGCGATCGGCGCGGTCGCGGGACTGATCCTGGCGCTGGCCGTCGGTCGGTTCGCGGCGGGCTTCGGGCGGCGCTGGTTGGCCGGAAGGCTCTCGCTCGAAGTCCAGCACACGCTGCGAATCGATCTACTGGGCTCCTTGCAACGGCTCGACGGAACCGGACAGGACACCCTGCGCACCGGGCAGGTGGTATCGAGGTCGATCACCGATCTGCAGCAGGTACAGGGTCTGCTCGCAATGGCGCCCTTGTCCGGTATGGCGCTGTTGGAATTCGTGCTCGCCGCCGCGGTCATGGTCTGGCTGTCGGTGCCGCTGGCTGCGGTGGCGCTGCTGGTGGTCCCGGCCATCGGGCTGGTCGTCTATCGCACGCGACCACGGCTACACGCGGCTACCTGGTCGGCACAACAGCGCGCGGCCGACCTCGCCCAGCACGTCGAGGAAACGGTAACCGGCGTGCGGGTGGTCAAAGGTTTCGGCCAGGAATCGAGAATGATCGATCTGCTGGAGCGGCACGGCCGGACTCTTTTCGCCGAGCGGATGCGCGTGGCAAAGATCGATGCGAGGTTCGCACCCACGGTCGCGACTATTCCCCAACTGGGAATGGTCGCGGTGATCGCCCTCGGCGGGTTGCTCGCGCTGCGCGGCAGCATCGGGATGGGTACCTTCGTCGCGTTCGCCGCGTACGTCGCGGTCATGACCTCGACCGCGCGCATCCTGTCGTCGGTGGTGGTGATGGCGCAACTGACCCGAGCGGCAGCCGAGCGCGTGTTCGAGGTGATCGACACCACACCGGTCATCACCGAACCACCACGCCCGGAGGATGTTCCGAGCGGACCCCTCGGCATCGAGATCGACGCCCTCACCTTCGGTTTCGACCCCGGACAACCCGTCCTGCGCGACATCGACCTGCGGATTCGCCCTGGCGAAACTGTCGCGGTCATCGGCCCCGCAGGCTCGGGCAAATCGACTCTGGCGCTGCTGCTCCCCCGGTTCTACACCCCGGATTCCGGTGCCATCCGACTGTTCGGCGAGCGAGCCCGGGCGATCGACATCGCCGAGTTTCGCTCCGCCGATCTGCGCGCGGCCGTCGGCGTCGTCTTCGACGAACCCTTCCTGTTCTCCGACACCATTGCCGCCAATATCGCGCTGGGCAACCCGCATGCGACCGACGAGGAGATCCGACAGGCAGCCACACGCGCCGCGGCCCACGACTTCATCGCCGAGTTGCCCGACGGATACGACACCGTGGTCGGCGACCGCGGTCTGACTCTGTCCGGCGGGCAACGGCAGCGCATCGCACTGGCGCGAGCGCTGTTGGCGCGCCCACGCATTCTGGTGCTCGACGACGCCACCTCGGCAGTGGACGCGGTTACCGAGGCCGCGATCTTCGACGGGCTCTCCGACCGCGAGACACGCACCACGCTGATCCTGGCACATCGAGAATCGACACTCGCCCACGCCGACCGGGTGATCCGACTGCCCGCGCCCACTCGAACCTCCGGCCCTGGGGCGGAAGCGGTAGCCACCAGGCTCTCCACCGATCCGACACACACTCGTCCGACCGTCGGCGGCTCGTTCGACGCGCCGACGACGGTGGGCGCAACACCCGAACTGCGGCGCACGATCGAAAGCCTGCCGCCCGCCACGGAACAGCCGCATTCGGATGCGCGGCAGTTTCGCGAACCCGATCCGGGTTTTCGGCTCGGCCGCATGCTGCACCCGGTGCGTGGGCTGGTCGCGGCGGTGATGGCGCTACTGGCCGCGGACGCGGTGATCGGCATCTCGTTCCCACCGCTGGTGCGCTACGCGATCGACGGCGGGGTGCTCGCCGGCGACGCCGAAGTCGTACTTCGCGCGACCGCCCTGGGAGCGATCCTCGCCGCGGCCGGCTGGGTCGTCGGCGTGGCAACGACCGTGCTGACCGCCCGCACCGGAGAACGGGTGCTGTTCACTTTACGAGTGCGCAGCTTCGCCCACCTGCAGCGGCTCGGGTTGGACTACTACGAACGAGAGTTGTCCGGGCGCATCATGACTCGGATGACGACCGACGTCGACGCATTGTCGACGTTTCTGCAAACCGGAGTGGCGACCACCCTGGTCGGCCTACTCACACTGACCGGAATCACGGTGGCACTGTGCGTCATCGACCTCACGCTGGCTGCGGCGGTGCTGGCCACCGTGCCCGCACTGGTGATCGCGACGGCACTGTTCCGACGAGTGTCCTCCACCTCGTACACGATCTCCCGAGAGCGCGTGTCCGCGGTCAATGCCGATTTCCACGAGAATGTCGCAGGACTGCGCGCGGTGCAGGCGAATCGACACGAGCCGCGGGCGGCGCGGCGTTTCGCGGAGTACTCCCGCCGCTACCGCGACAGCCGGCTGCGGGCACAGCGGGCAATCGCGCTGTACTTCGCATTCGTCGGCGGATGGGCAGACGTGGCGCTGGCCGCGGTGGTGTTCTTCGGGGCCCGCGAAGTAGCCGCTGGAGCGACCAGCACGGGAACTCTGATCGCGTTCGTGTTGTACCTGCAGCTGTTGTTCGGGCCGATCCTGCAGCTGTCGCAAGCATTCGACAGCTACCAGCAGGCCAGGGTGGGCCTTCGCCGAATCGGGCAGCTGCTGCGTACGCCCTCTTCGATCGGCGCCGATCCGGTCGACCCGGTGCCGATCACGAACCGGCTGTCCGGCGATATCGTTCTCGACGACGTGCGCTTCCGCTATACGGGAAGCCGGATTCCGGCGTTGGACGGAGTCAGCCTGCATATCCCGGCGGGGTCCACCCTGGCGCTGGTCGGTCCTACCGGTGCAGGCAAGTCGACAGTGGTCAAGGTGCTGGCGCGGCTGTACGACCTGCCTGCGGACCCGCCGCACGCCCCGACTGGCGACGCAACACCGACGCAGGGCCACGAATCCGGCGCAATCCGTGCGGGCGGTACAGATATCCGCGACTTCCGCCTCGCCGACTACCGCTCCCGGCTCGGTATCGTCCCGCAGGAAGCTCACCTGTTCGCCGGCGACGTAGCGAGCAACATAAAATTCGGACAACCATTTGCGGATGCCGAACAAGTCGCCGCGGCCGTCGCCGCGGTGGGCGCGACGGAGACGATCGCTTCCTTGCCGCTGGGGTTGGCTCAACCTGTCGGCGAGCGCGGTCGTGGCCTGTCGGCAGGGCAACGTCAGCTGATCGCCCTGGCACGGGCCGAACTGGTCGCACCGGACGTGCTGTTGCTCGATGAGGCGACCGCGACGCTGGATCCGGATTCCGAGGCATCTGTGCTGGCAGCGAGCCGATCGCTGAGCCGCGACCGGACGACGGTGATCGTGGCGCACCGCCTGAACACCGCCGCGCGCGCCGACCGAATCGCCGTGGTAGACCATGGGCGGATCGTCGAATTCGGTCGCCATGACGAGCTGCTCGCGGCCGGGGGGACCTACGCCCGACTATGGGAAGCGGCCGGGACGACCGAGGGAATATTCTCGAGGACCGACGGGTCGTCACCTATGCGGTTGGGGGTGTCGGACGGTCAGTGAGTCCGTCGGTAGGCCACTGGGCCTATTCTCGGAGGGGGGCGCATCGGCGGGCACCAGCCGAGCCCTGTGCCGGGCACGTCACAAACGTCGCAGCGCGAAGAACGAAATGAGGCGAACACCTGCTGTGAGCAGCTCAACTTCCCAGTTCGGACAGAACCAGTGGCTCGTCGACGAGATGTATCAGAGGTTCAAACAGGACCCCTCGTCGGTCGACGAGAGCTGGCACGAGTTCCTGGCCGACTACACGCCAGACGCGAGTGGCGAATCCGGCAACAGTCAGACCGCTGCCACGCAGGCGTCTCCTGCCTCGGCACCGACCACCACCACGGCACCCACCCCGACGCCCCCCACTGGTTCTCCCGCAGCGCGCACGGGCGCGCCCACACCGTCCGCTCCTTCGGCTCCCCCGCCTGCAGCCGCCGCTCCCGTGGCGTCGAAGCCAGCCGCTCCGGTCACCCCGCCGCCCGGCGTCCGGGCGCCCGCGAGCGCCCGCGCCCCACAGACCACTCCGGCGCCGTTGTCGAACGCCGCGCCCACGTCCGGTCCGAGGAGTGCCAGTGCCGCCACCGACGAGGCCACCGTGCTCCGTGGCGCCGCCGCGGCCGTGGCGAAGAATATGGCCGCGTCGCTGAGCATCCCCACCGCAACCAGCGTGCGTGCCATCCCCGCCAAGCTGATGATCGACAACCGCCTGGTCATCAACAACCATTTGGCCCGTACCCGGGGCGGCAAGATTTCTTTCACCCATCTGCTCGGCTACGCCATCGTGCAGGCGGTCGAAGCCTTCCCGAACATGAATCGGCACTATGCCGAGATCGACGGCAAGCCCAACGCGGTCACCCCGGCGCACACCAATCTCGGCCTCGCGATCGATCTGCCCGGCAAAGGCGGAAACCGCTCGCTGGTCGTCGCGGCCATCAAGGGTTGCGAGTCGATGACGTTCGGACAGTTCCACACCGCCTACGAGGATGTCGTCCGCCGTGCCCGCGACGGCAAACTGACCGCCGAGGACTTCGCCGGCGTCACCATCTCGTTGACCAATCCGGGCACCATCGGCACCGTGCACTCGGTGCCCCGCCTGATGAACGGCCAAGGCGCGATCATCGGCGCGGGAGCAATGGAGTATCCGGCCGAATTCCAGGGCATGAGTGACGAGCGGATCGCGGAATTCGGTGTCGGCAAGCTGATGACCCTGACCTCCACCTACGACCACCGCATCATCCAGGGTGCGGAATCCGGCGACTTTCTGCGCACCATTCATCAGTTGCTGATCTCCGACGACTTCTTCGACGAGATCTTCCACGGCTTGGGTGTGCCCTACGAGCCCGTCCGCTGGCGCAAGGACATCCGCGAACGCGGCGTGGACAAGAGTGCACGAGTCCTGGAGATGATCGCCGCCTACCGCAACCGCGGCCACCTGATGGCCGACACCGACCCACTGCAGCTGATCAAAGACAAGTTCCGCAGCCATCCCGACCTGGATGTCACGCAGCACGGCCTGACGTTGTGGGACCTGGATCGTGCATTCGCCGTCGCGGGCTTCCACGGCCAAGAGCGGATGAAGTTGCGCGATGTCCTGTCCATTCTGCGCGATGCCTACTGTCGCCATATCGGTGTCGAGTACACCCACATCCTGGATCCGGAGCAGTTGGAGTGGATTCAGGACCGGGTCGAGCAGAAGCACGTCAAACCGACCATCGGACAACAGAAGTACATTCTGAACCGGCTGAACGCGGCGGAGGCATTCGAGACCTTCCTCCAGACGAAATACGTCGGGCAGAAGCGGTTCTCGCTCGAGGGCGCCGAGGCCGTCATACCGATGATGGACGCAGTGATCGACCAGTGCGCCGAGCATGCTCTCGACGAGGTGGTCATCGGTATGCCACACCGTGGTCGGCTCAACGTGCTGGCCAATATCGTCGGCAAACCCTATTCGAAGATCTTCACCGAGTTCGAGGGCAATATGAACCCGGCCGCCACTCACGGCTCGGGCGATGTGAAGTATCACCTCGGCGCGCACGGCACCTACCTGCAGA
Organism: Nocardia sp. CNY236; assembly: GCF_000482385.1. Lineage (GTDB taxonomy): Bacteria > Actinomycetota > Actinomycetes > Mycobacteriales > Mycobacteriaceae > Nocardia. Next base: position 130,631 of record NZ_AXVD01000011.1, on the reverse strand, counting down.
TGTTCGGCGACAACGACATCGAGGTCTCCTTGACCGCCAATCCCTCGCACCTGGAAGCGGTGGATCCGGTTCTGGAAGGTCTGGTCCGCGCCAAGCAGGATCTGCTGGACAAAGGAGACGGGCCGGGAGGCTACTCGGTGGTGCCGTTGATGTTGCACGGTGATGCCGCATTCGCCGGCCAAGGCGTGGTCGCCGAGACGCTGAACATGTCGGGGCTGCGCGGCTATCGGGTCGGCGGCACCATTCACATCGTGGTGAACAACCAGATCGGCTTCACCACCGCTCCGGAGAACAGCCGCTCCACCGAATACTCCACCGATATCGCAAAGTTCATCGGTGCACCGATCTTCCACGTGAACGGGGACGATCCGGAGGCATGCGACTGGGTGGCGCGTCTGGCGGTCGATTACCGGCAGAAGTTCCGCAAGGATGTCGTCATAGACATGATCTGCTACCGTCGCCGCGGCCACAACGAAGGTGACGACCCGTCGATGACCCAGCCGTACATGTACGACGTGATCGACACCAAGCGCTCGGTCCGTAAGGCATACACCGAGAGTCTGATCGGGCGTGGCGACATCTCGCTGAAAGAAGCCGAGGACGCGCTGCGTGACTACCAGGGCCAGCTGGAGCGGGTGTTCAACGAGGTCCGTGAACTGGAGAAGTACTCGCCCGAGCCGAGCGAATCGGTCGAAGGCGACCAGCCACGGCCGGGCGCCGTCGCGACGGCCGTGGACAAGGCGGTCCTCCAGCGCATCGGTGACGCTTTTCTCGATGTCCCCGACGGGTTCAATGTGCACCCGCGCGTCAAGCCGGTGCTGGAAAAGCGTCGCGACATGGCCTACGAGGGCAAGATCGACTGGGCCTTCGCCGAACTGCTCGCATTCGGCACGCTGATCGACGAGGGCCGTACGGTGCGCCTCACCGGACAGGACTCACGCCGCGGCACGTTCACGCAGCGGCATGCGGTCATCATCGACCGGAAGACCGCCAAGGAGTACACACCGCTGCACACCATCAGCGCCGAGCGACCGGGGTGGTTCGCGGTGCACGACTCGGCCCTGAGCGAATTCGCCGCCGTCGGCTTCGAATACGGGTATTCCCTGGGCAACCCCAATGCGCTGGTGTTGTGGGAAGCCCAGTTCGGTGACTTCGTCAATGGCGCGCAGCCGATCATCGACGAGTTCATCTCCTCCGGTGAAGCCAAATGGGGCCAGTTGTCCGACGTGGTGCTCCTGTTGCCGCATGGGCACGAAGGCCAGGGCCCGGACCATACGTCCGGGCGTATCGAGCGCTTCCTCCAGCTGTGCGCAGAAGGTTCGATGACCGTCGCAGTGCCATCCACTCCGGCCAACTACTTCCATCTGCTGCGCCGGCACGCGCTGGATGGTATTCGCCGACCCCTGATCGTGTTCACGCCGAAGTCGATGCTGCGGAACAAGGCCGTGATCTCGGATCTGAAAGACTTCACCGAGAGCGAGTTCCACCCGGTGTTCGACGAGCCTGCCTACGAACAGGGCATCGGCGACCGCGGCAAGGTCGAACGCATCCTCATGACCAGCGGGAAGCTCTACTACGAACTGATCGCGGAGAAGGCCAAGCGCAAGCGTGAGGACATCGCCGTCGTGCGGATCGAGCAACTCTACCCGCTGCCCGCCGACCATCTGAGCACAGCGCTCAACGGCTACCCGAATGCCACCGAGGCGGTCTGGGTTCAGGAGGAACCGGCCAACCAGGGCGCCTGGCCGTTCTTCGGCCTCAACCTACCGGAGGTTCTCCCCCGGCACCTCGGGCCGCTGCGCCGCATCTCCCGCCGCGCCATGTCGGCTCCGTCCTCGGGCTCGAGCAAGGTCCACGCGGTGGAGCAGGCAGAGATCATCGCGGAGGCCTTCGAACCGACCGTCTGACCCACCTTCCCACGACGCCGCTGGGCCCGATCGCATGCACGAATTCGACGATTCGGCCCGGCGGCGTTGTTCTACCTGCCGCGGAGCTCGGGTCCGACGGCTCCGCCCCGAATCAGCAATCGTCGAGCAGTGGCAGACACAGCGGCAGCAATTCCAGCTGGGGTTGTGTTTGGGTAGTCGGTGGCGCGGACGTGACGACCACCCCGGCGGTCGCTGGCGCCGGTGGCTGTCGCACCGCGTCGTCGGAGGGGGTCGAGCGCGCAGCCGACAGCAGCCAGATCACGCCGGCAACAAGCGCGATCAGCACCACCGCTGCGATCTGCTGGAGACGATGACGACCCATCCGCGGTCGCTGGGTCGGGCCATGGGAGCGGCGCCCCGGCACCGCGAACCGTCGCCGAAGATCCCCGATTCGTGGTCGCCGAGTGACATCGAATCGTGCGGCGCCGCGCCGCACGGTGTCCGCACCTTCGACCGTCGCGGTCGATGCCACCGGCGCGTCCGGCACAGGCGCGGATTCAGCAGCGTGCACGGACTCACCGTGAACGGACCGAGCCTGCGCGGGCTCGGCGTGAACGGACCGAGCATGCGCGGGCTCGGAGTGTGCCGGCACGTGCCGATCGGTATCGGTTTCGATCCACGACGACCACTGGTCGGTAAAGGGCGACGACTGTGGTCGCCCCGACACCGACGTCTCCGGGGCGATGGGTACCGACGTCTCCGGGTCGATGGGTACCGACGTCTCCGGGTCGATGGGTACCGACGTCTCCGGGTCGATGGGTTCGGAACGGTCCGACGACTCGGAGGCATCTACCGCATCCGAACCATCGGCCGCAGACGGGTTCGCCCCGAGATCCTCGCTGCCGGGCGTCACCGGCGTCGCGTTCAACGCCTGTTCTCGCGGAAAGCCGTCGCCGACCAGCTCGTCGACAGTGACCTCTTCGGCCAGATTCAACGCACCGAGCAGCATATGCACGCGCTCGGCGCTCCAGACGAGCCGGCGGGTGGCGGTATCGCGGAACCAGGAGCGTAGCTCGTCAGGGGTGGACCCGAGCACCACGCCGCAACCGTGTCGCTGTGACTGCACCTGCACCGAGATCGTCGATTCCTTGGGCGGGACCACGACGACCAAGCCATCAACGAAGGCGGTAGCGAGAAACGTGCGCACCAGTTCCTTCAAGTTGAAGACATTGGTGGTCACCTGATCGAACGGGCTGCCGTCGTGCTCGCGCACGCGAATCGGATCACCGTCGAAACCGGACAACCGCCACCGCCCGTTGGCCTGTACCAGCAGTACACCGGAGGTGGCCGCCGGCGCGATCCCTTTCACCTCGACGACGACCGCGGATGTCGGGGTGATCACGACGAGATCGGCTTCCTGCGCCTCGCGTCGGCCGTTGCGATCGGGCAGATAGCACCCCGAGATCGCCAATCCCACGAGGGCGTGCGGTCCGGTCCAGGTGCGCATCCAGTCGAGCACTCGCCGCTCGGATCGCGACATCATTGTGCGTTCGTTGATGACCAGCATCGGCGGCCGCCTCCATCGAGTCGTGCATGTCGACCACTCGACGGTATTCGGCGTGGTGTGCGGTCGAGAATTCGAAAGGCACTGTAACAGCTGGGCTTTGGCGGCATAAGGGCGCGTCCCGTCGTTGCCGGGGCAGCGTCGATGCGCCCCGAGCGGCGAGCCGATCGCGCCCCGACCGGCGAGCCGATCGCGCTGCGGCCCTCCGATCTGTGGTCGGCGCCGGGTGTCGCTGCGATCACGGATCGCTTCTCGAGTCGCGGGCAATCCCGACCGTCGACCGCTCTGACCTGCGTACGCTGGAGGAATGCCCGACACGCCGGAGTCGACGACGCTCAACCGGCCCGGCGATATGGCGGGCGCTGCGACCTCGACCTCGCGTCGGTGTAACGACAGCACCGGCCGCTCGATCTTCGCGCTGCGCCGGCCGACCGCGATAGCGCGACCCGGCGCCGCGACATATCCATATCTGGTCCAGAACACGAGGTGGTGGCGCAGTGAACAACAAGGACAGCTACTTCGAGAACAAGGTCTGTGTGATCACCGGGGCAGGTGGCGGGATCGGGCGTGAACTGGCGACGAATCTGGCCGGACGTGGCGCGAAACTCGCGCTCTCCGACATCGAGCCCGAGGAGCTGGCCGAGACTGCCCGCCAGTGCGAACGACGCGGCGCCGAGGTCACCGTCGATCGGTTGAATGTCGTCGAGCGTGCAGACGTGCAGCGTTATGCGGACGAGGTGAAAGCACGGTATGGCACCGCGCACCAGATCTACAATATCGCGGGCGTCGCCCACCACGGCGAAGTGATCCGTTCGGAGTTCAAGCACTTCGAGCGGACCATGGACGTCGATTTTTGGGGCGTGCTCAATGGCACCAAGGCGTTTCTGCCCCTGTGCATCGAATCGGGGGCAGGTCATATCGTCAACATGTCCAGCATATTCGGCCTGTCGCCATGCCCCAATCTGAGCGCGTACGTCGCGGCGAAGTTTGCCGTGCGAGGCTTCACCGAGTCGCTGCGTGTGGAGATGTTGGTGGCTCGATACCCGGTCAAGGTCACGGTCGTGCACCCGGGCGGCGTGCAGACGCCGATCGCGTCGCGTAGCACGACCTACGTCGAGGGAGCCGACCGCGAGAAGTTGATCGCGGGATTCGATCGGTTGATGACCCCGACTACTCCCGAAGCGGCGGCACAGAAGATCATCGAGGGCGTGCGTAAAGGCCGCCCGCGGGTGGTGGTCGGCTGGGATGCCCGGGCGGTGGACGTCCTCACCCGAGTCGCCCCGCTGACCGTTCAGCGTGCTGCCAGCATTGTCGCGCGCTACGTTCTTCCTTGAACTGCGATTCGACAGCTGTGATTCGAGGATTACGATGCGGGACCTCAACCTGCCGCTGCCCGTCACGCGGGCGATGCTGCGTCCGATCTTCTGGGCGATACTGAACGCGCGCTTGCCCTTTCCAGCGCAACGGACCCTGTTCGAGGCGGTGTCACGCGCGCAGCCGATACCCGAAGGCGCCATGGTGCGACAGATGCGTCTGGGTGGCCGAGCCGCCGAGCGGATCAGCTTCGAGGACACCGCAGACGACGGCGCCGTGCTGTATCTACACGGTGGCGGGTACACCATCGGCTCGATCACCACACACCGCACGCTGGCAGCCCGGCTCGCACGCGAGGCCGGGTTCGCGGTGTACATCCTGGACTACCGGCTCGCCCCCGAACATCCCTACCCGGCGGCACTCGACGACGCCGAGGCTGCGTTCGTGGACTTGATGGCGCTCACGGGATGTCGCTCGGAACAGATCGCCATCTCCGGCGATTCCGCGGGCGGCGGCCCCGCGCTGGGCCTGGCGCAACGCTTGGTCACCCACCATGGGTGCACCCCGGCCGGACTCGGCCTGATCGCACCCGTGACCGATCCCACCCGGATCCCCGACGGCGCGCGGGAGCTGGTGCTCAACGTGCCGTGGATGCGTGCCTGCGCAACCGCCTACGTGGGCGATGGTGACCCCGCCGACCCCCGTTTCGCTCCATTGCTCGGCGAGATGCGTGGCCTTCCGCCCACCTATGTACAGGTCGACGTCAGCGAACTGCTGCACGGTCAGTGTGTCGATCTCGTCGCCGCACTGCGCGCGGCAGATGTGCCCGTACGCTACACCGAAACCCGCGGGATGTGGCACGTCGCGCAGTTACAAGCCGCGCTGACCGCGCCAGCCGCCACATTGGTGCGCGAACTCGGGCAGTTCCTGCGCAGTGTGATTCGAATGGCTGACCTGCAGGAACTAGACTAACCGACAGACCGATCGGTACAAAGCGGTGATGTTCGAAGCCGATTACCGTGGTTGACCTCACGGCCCTGGCACAGGTGTCGTAGATTACTGACGAGTAAACCCACGTGGAAGGGCACTGATGCGAGAGTTCGAAGTCCCGGCTTCCTACACCATTCCGGATGACGCGAACAGTTCCGACACCGTCTTCCGTCACGCCGAACAGTCGCCGGACATGGTGGTGTTCAACGTACCGAACAGTGGCGGCGGCTGGCGCGACGTCACAGCCGCCGAATTCGCGAAGACCGTGACCGAGGTGGCCAAAGGCCTCATCGCCTCTGGTCTCGAACTCGGCCAGCGGGCTGCGATCATGGCCCCGACTCGATACGAGTGGACCGTCCTCGACTTCGCCATCTGGGCCGCGGGCGGCTGCACCGTCGCGATCTACGACAGCTCCTCCGCCGAGCAGGCGGAGTGGATCCTGCAGGACTCGACGACCACGCTGCTGGTTGTGGACAACGACAGGCACCGCAAGGTCATCGATGAGATCCAGCCCGGTGCGCTGCCGAATCTGCGAGAGATCCTGCAGATCGACCAGGGCGCTGTGGACGAACTGATCGCCCGTGGCGCCGATGTGGACGACCAGGTGCTTCGAGACCGCCGTGCCCAGGTCGGCGCACAGTCACCGGCTACCCTGATCTACACCTCGGGCACCACGGGTCGCCCCAAGGGGGTCATGCTGACCCACTCGAATCTCTACGCCGAATCCGCCGCAGCCCGCGCCGCATTGCACAATTTCGTGGCCGAGGGCAGGAAGACCCTCATGTTCCTGCCGCTGGCGCACATTTTCGCGCGGATCATCGGGCTGACCGCGTTCGAAGCGAAGGTGATCGTCGCACACACCGCCGACTGGTCCACCCTCGTCGAGCAATTCGCAAGCTTCAAGCCCGACTTCATCCTTTCGGTGCCACGCGTGTTCGAGAAGGTGTTCAACAGCGCCAAACAGAAAGCCTACGACGACGGCAAAGGCAAGATCTTCGATGCCGCGGCGAGCACGGCCATCGCCTGGAGCGAAGCCGTGGACAATGGCGGCCCCGGGTTGGCGCTGAAGCTGAAGCACACGCTGTTCGACAAGCTGGTCTACAGCAAACTGCGTGCCGCCCTCGGCGGCAAGTGTGAGACGGCCGTCTCCGGCGGAGGCCCGCTCGGCGCCCGCCTCGGTCACTTCTTCCGAGGCATCGGGGTAACGATCTACGAAGGCTACGGCCTGACCGAGACCAGCGCCGCCGCCACGGTGAACACCCCCGAACACAACCGCGTCGGAACGGTTGGGCGACCGCTCGCCGGCCATGCCGCCAAGATCGCCGACGATGGCGAATTGCTGTTGCGCGGCGAAGTTGTGTTCGGCGGATACTGGGGCAACTCCGAGGCCACCGAGGATGCGTTCGAGGATGGCTGGTTCAAGACCGGTGACCTCGGCGCCATCGATGCGGACGGTTTCATCACCATCACCGGCCGCAAGAAGGAGATCATCGTCACCGCCGGCGGGAAGAACGTCTCCCCCGCGCTGCTCGAGGATTCGCTTCGGGCGCATCCGCTGATCAGTCAGGTGATGGTGGTGGGTGATGGTCAGCCGTTCATCGGTGCGTTGATCACGCTCGACCCCGAAGCATTGCCCGGGTGGAAGCAGCGCCACGGTGTGCCCGACGACACTCCCATCGAGAAGCTCGTCGAGCAGCCCGACCTGATCGCCGAGATAGACACCGCGGTGACCGAGACCAACAAGAAGGTCTCGCACGCCGAGCAGATCAAGAAGATCCGCATACTGAGCACCGACTGGACTCAGGAGACCGGCGAACTCACCCCGAAGATGTCGCTCAAGCGCGCGGTCGCCATGAAGAAGTACGCCGACGACGTCGCGAAGATCTACGGCTGACCACACACCGCGGCGCGCCCACCGGTGCCCGCCCCGCAGACCATTTCACCTGCGCGGGCGGGTGCTGGGTCTTCGCGGCGGGTGCTGGGTCTTCGCGGCGGGAGCTGGGTCTTCGCGGCGGGAGCTGGGTCGCGTCAACTCGAACCGCGACTCGCTCGCGCAACCTCGCGCTCGGAATCGAAGGCGAAGCTGTGCCCGACCAGCAGCGCCGATGCGGCCGCGCCCAATAGCAAGATGCCTGCAGGCAGCACAGTGGATTGACCGAGCGCACTACCGAAGGCGGTCTTGACCGAATCCGGAATTGTTGCTTCCTCGACCAGCGGGCCGCCGCCCACTCCATTGGCCGTCATGCGGGCCGCGATCAGCGCGCTGATTGCGGCGCTGCCGAGTACCGAACCGCCCTGGCGCATGGTGTTGTAGACGCCGGAGCCCGCCCCGGCCTGCCGCACCGGTAGGTCGTGCATCGCGGTGGCTGTCAACCTAGCCCAGATGCATGCATTACCGAAACCGGCCAATCCGCTGGCGACCGCATACCAGACCAATGACGAGTCCGGCTGCATCAATGCCGCGAACCAGAGCACCGAAATGGCGAACAGGGAGAAGCCGAGAGTGGGCACCACTCGCGGATGCACACGATCGGCAAGTTTGCCGATCACTGGCGATGCGAGGCCGACGATGACCGCATTCGGCGCCAAGAGCAACGCCGACATCGTCGACGACATCCCTCGCACAGCTTGTAGATAGAAGTACACAGGCACCATCACCGCTGTCGCCGCCGCGCCCATCGCGGCAATAGCGGCACTTGCCAATGCAAAGTTGCGATCGCGGAACAGACTCAGCGGCATCAAAGGCTCCCTGGTGTGGCGCGCCTGGTGCACCACGAATGATCCGAGCACGAGCACGCCCATGCCGATCACCAGCCAGATGCGCAAGGACCAGTCGTGGTCGGCGCCTTCCTGGACGCCGTAGACGAGCAGGAACATCCCGACGCCACTGAGCAACATGCCGGGAACGTCGAAAGTGTGCGTGTGGGTCGGCAGCGCAGGCACCAGCCTGACTACCAATCCGAAAGCGACTACACCGACCGGAACGTTCACGATGAAGATCCATTCCCAACCGAGTCGGTCGACCAGCACTCCCCCGAGGAGGGGACCGGTCAACGTGGCCAGACCTGCCACTCCACCGCCCACCCCCAGCGCCGCACCCCGTCGGTCCGGCGGAAAAGTCCTGGTGATGACCGCCATGGTTTGCGGTGTCATCAATGCCGCGCCGACGCCCTGCGCCGCACGGGCCGCAATCAACATAACGATGCTGCCGGACAATCCGCACCACAGCGAAGCACCGGTGAACACGGCCAGCCCGATCAGGTAGATGTTCTTCGGACCGAATCGATCACCCAGTCTACCGGTAACCAGCAACGGCACCGCATAGGTGAGCAGATACGCACTGGTGACCCAGATCACCTGCGAAACATCTGCGTGCAGGCTGGCCATGATCGCCGGATTGGCGACCGCGACGATCGTCACATCCAGCAAAAGCATGAAAAAGCCGACGACCAGCGCGAAGAGCGCAGGCCAGGGATTGCGATTGGTGGACATGGTTGTCATCTCCACTACGAGCCTCGCCGGCTGCTAGCGCCGGAACGCCCAGTTCCTGCCTACCACTGGCTACAACCTGTGCGCGTCCAGCCAAGCCCGCGCACTGTCCTCTGGTGAGGCGCCGCGATCGCGCACTCGCACGACCATTCGAGTCAGTTCCGCGGTGGTCAGCTCACCCGCAACGTAGTTCAGCTTCGTGATCTGCCGATGGTCGAGCAACCCTCTCCGAAACAGCGGTAGCACGTTTTGCGCCCGCACGCAATAATCTTCATCCGACAACACGGTCAGCCCATCGATCTCGGTGGGAGCGAGCTCGGTCAGAACGGTCACGAGACCGATCTGGACCGTGCCGTCCAACAGTGCCGCACGTAGCGCCGACAGGTCGCTGAAAGCCACTGTAGTCGTGAACTCACATCCGGCGATCCGATCGCGCACGGCTGGGTCGGGCAGCAAACCCGGCGCCGAAACCACGCCGAGGGTCGAGTCGCCACAGCGCGCAGTAAGGTCCCTGACCGAGCGCACGGCGGCGCCGTGTGTTGCCTGCCGAGCAGGTAGCAGGACGCGCGGCCGTAGATCGGCGCTCTCGGCGATATCGCCGACCACGAGTCCCGGGGGCAGGGCAGCGCTCACCGCCGAAGCGACGGCCTTCGGCAGCTGGTCGCGAGCACGGTCGTTGAAATGGGTCAGCAATGGGCCGGTGTGTTCGCCGACCAGGTGCACCCGACCCGCATCGAGCGCGGCAAGATATTCGGAACGATCACCCAGACGGGTGACCACCTCGGTGCGCGCGCCGGCCCGCTCCAACGCGCCCGCGTAGATCTCGGCCAGGACGACGGACTCCGCGGAGTCGCCCGCACCAACTGCGATCAGCGTGCCTGGTTCGGTGTTTCCGCAGGAAGCAATCAGTAGCACGGACACGAAGACCAGAAATCGAGCCAGCACCCGCTGGGACGCAACGACCACCATCCGGTGTTACCAACCCTCCGACGAACGGACACGGACAACAGAAGCACCCGGAACCGGGCAGTATGGATACCCAGAATGTACCGGCGGCCGCCCGATCCCATCCCGTGCACCGCTCGTCATGCCGGAAGGACCCTTGTGACACCCACCCACACTCCCGAGCGACGCACCGCGTCGACGGCCGCCCGCATCCACGTCGTGGCAATAGCCCTCGCCATCGCGATGATCCTTTCCGCCTGTGGTGATTCCGACCCGCTCGCCGCAGACGGCACGTGTTCGGGACCGGGGCTGGTCGTCGGCTCGGCCAACTTCCCGGAGTCCGAGACCGTCGCCCTCGCGTACGCGGAGGCTCTGCGCGTCAACGGATTCGATGTCGAGACCAAGCTCGGCATCGGTAGCCGCGAAGCTTATATCCCCGCGGTGCGACAGTGCGCTATCTCGGTGATCCCCGAGTACACCGGCAATCTGCTGCAGTACCTGGACCAGAATGCCACTGCCACCACCGCCGACGAGGTCGAGAAGGCACTCGGCGCGGCGCTCGGCTCCGACCTGACCATCGGCACGCCCGCGCCCGGCCAGGATTCCGACGCCGTCGTGGTCACCCGGGCCACCGCCGAACGCTGGAATCTACGCACCATCGGCGACCTCGCCGAGCACTCGGCCGGGGTGACCTTCGGTGCACCTGCCGAATTCCAGGAACGCGCAGGCGGTTTGCCTGGCCTGCGGAAGAACTACGGCCTCGAGATCTCCGTGGAGAACTTCGTGCCGATCGCCGACGGCGGCGGTCCCGCAACCGTGCGCGCACTGGTCGAGGGCCAGCTGACCGCGGCCAACATCTTCACCACCTCGCCCGCCATCGCCCAGTACGACCTGGTCGTGTTGGAGGACCCGAAGCACAATTTCCCCGCGCAGAACATCGTCCCGCTGTTCAACACGGCCGAGCACTCCGACCGTGCCCGCGCCGCACTGGATGCGGTGTCGGCCGTGCTCACCACCGACGAACTGATCGAGTTGAACGAAGCGGTGTCCGGTCCGAGCAAGACCGAACCCGAGGTCGCTGCCAAGGCCTGGATAGCCGCACAGGGACTGAACACACCGATCGACTAGGGAAAACGTTGTCCGATATCGAGTTCTCCCGCGTCAGCAAGACGTATCCGGGCCGCACCCGCGCAGTCGACAACCTCGACCTGCGCATCGAATCCGCCTCGTTCACGGTGTTCGTCGGCCCGTCCGGCTGTGGAAAGACCACCTCGATGCGGATGATCAACCGGATGATCGTCCCCAGCTCCGGCACGATATCCATCGCCGGGAAGGACATCGCGACCGTCGACCCGGTGCGGCTACGCCTCGGTATCGGGTACGTCATCCAAAACGGTGGCCTACTCCCACACCGAACGGTCATCGACAATGTGGCGACGGTTCCGGTGCTGCGCGGCGACACGCGGCGTGCTGCTCGTGCCGCCGCGCTGGAGGTACTCGACCGCGTGGGCCTGGACCGGTCGCTGGCGCGACGATATCCCGCGCAACTGTCCGGCGGTCAACAACAGCGGGTCGGCGTGGCACGGGCACTGGCCGCGGACCCACCCATCCTGCTGCTGGACGAGCCGTTCAGTGCCGTGGACCCCGTGGTGCGCGCGGAACTCCAGGTCGAAATGCAAAGGCTACAAGCGCAACTGCACAAAACCATCGTATTCGTCACGCACGATATCGACGAGGCGATCACTCTCGGCGACCGGGTAGCGGTGTTCGGCCACGGCGGGGTTGTCCAGCAATACGATTCGCCACGCCGCCTGCTCGCCCAGCCGGCCACCGATTTCGTCGCCGACTTCGTCGGCCGCGACCGTGGCTACCGCGGATTGTCCTTTCGCTCCGCGAGCGAGGTGGCGCTGCACGAGATCCGCTCGGTCGACATCGACGATGTGATCGGGCTCCGGCTGGACGTCGGCGAATGGGCGCTGGTGGTCGACGCCGAGGGGAAACCCGTCGGATGGGTTGACGAAGCCGCCGTCGCAGAGGTTCGCACAGGGCAGCCGCCGACTCGGTGCATGCTGGCCGGCGGCTCACTGTTCACCCCGGTCGGAGACCTGCGCCAAGCGTTGGATGCCGCCATCTCTTCACCGTCCGGGATCGGGGTGGCCGTCGACGAGGCCGGTCTGGTTCGCGGCGGTGTGCTGGCCGCCGACGTTCTCGAGCTCCTGGCCGGCCAGCGCGCGCGGGAGAACTCTCGACGGCATCGGCGGTGCGCCACATCGGACGCGACGCACCGCGACGTCGGAGAATGACATGAGCTATCTGACCACCAATTTCACGGAAGTCCTCGAGCTCACCGGGACCCACCTCCATCTCGCGCTGACGCCGCTGCTCGTGGCGCTGGTGATCGCGATTCCGGTGGGCGCACTGGTGCGGCGCAGATCGTGGCTACGGCGGATCACGGTGACCGCGGCGAGCCTGGCCTACACCATCCCCTCACTGGCGCTGTTCGTGATCATTCCGCCGGTGGTGGGGATTTCGGCGATCGACCCGCTGACCGTGCTCATCGCGCTCACCATCTATTCCGCAGCACTGCTGACGATCGCGGTCCCGGCAGCGCTGGATTCGGTGCCGGCCAGTGTGCTCGACGCGGCCGACGCGGTCGGGCACAGCGCCCTGCGCCGCGTGCTCACCGTGGAGATGCCACTGGCCATCCCGGTGTTCGTATCGAGTCTTCGGGTGGTCGTGGTGGCCAATATCGCAATGGTGTCGGTGGGATCGCTGATCGGTGTCGGCGGGTTGGGCAAGTTGTTCACGCAGGGGTATCAGCGTGACTATCCGGAGGAGATCGTGACCGGCGTGATCATGACGCTCGCGCTGGCGCTGATCGCCGACCGCATCGTGTATGCCCTCGGCCGCTGGGCCACGCCTTGGATATCCGCGGGCGCCCGGGGCGCGCAACCCCGAGGCACGGCGTCATGAGCGCAGGCACGGCGTCATGAGCGTTTTCCTCGATGCCTGGCATTACTTTGCCGAGGGCGCCAATTGGCGCGGCCCGGCGGGTATCGGTACCCGGATCATCCAGCATCTGTACTACAGCGTCGTCACCGTCGCCGTCTCCGCCGTGATTGCAGTGCCGCTCGGGCTGCTCATCGGCCATATCAGGCGTGGTGCGGCGATGCTCGTCGGCTTCGCCAACGCGATGCGCGCCCTGCCCACTCTCGGACTACTGACCTTTTTGGTGTTGCTTCTGGGGTTGGGCCCGATCCCGCCATTGCTGGCGTTGGTCACGGTCGGTGTTCCACCATTGCTGGCCGGCGCGTATGCCGGAATGGCCAATGTCGCGACCGATGTCGTGGACTCCTCGCGGGCGATGGGCATGACCGAACGCCAGATCCTCCTGCAGGTGGAGCTGCCCAATGCACTGCCCGTGCTGCTCACCGGCCTGCGCAGCGCCACACTTCAGGTCGTGGCCACTGCCACGATCGCCGCGTACGTGAACCTCGGTGGTCTCGGCCGATTCATCTTCGACGGCATCAGCCTCTACCGGTACGACCGCGTTCTGGTGGGTGCGCTTCTCGTTGCGATCCTGGCGATGCTGCTGGACGGCGTGCTCGCATTCGCGGTATGGGCCAGTGCACCGGGAACCGGCCGGCTGACCCGTCCGTCACGCCCGACGGGCGAAGTTGCCTCGACCCGCTAGGCGCCTCCGACCCGCTAGGCGCCTCCGACCGGCTGGACTTCTCGACCCGCTAGACGATGCCCTCGGCCACGGCGGCAGCTGCCACCGCCTCGGCGACCGCAGGAGCCACCCGTGGATCCAGGGGACTGGGCACGATCTTGTCCGGGCCGAGCTCGTCGGCGACGACACCGAGGATGGCCTCGGCGGCGGCGATCTTCATGCCTTCACTGATCCGCCGAGCACCGGCGTCCAGGGCTCCCTTGAAGACCCCGGGAAACGCGAGCACATTGTTGATCTGGTTCGGGAAATCGCTGCGTCCGGTGGCAACGATCGCGGCGTGCTGGCGAGCCGTATCCGGGTGGATCTCCGGGTCCGGGTTCGACATGGCGAACACGATCGACTCCGGTGCCATCGAGGCGATGAGCTGCTCACCGATCCGACCAGCCGACAGGCCCAGGAACACATCCGCGCCGGCCAATGCCTCGGGCGCCCCGCCGGTACGGCCCCGTGGGTTGGTCCGACCCGCCAATTCCGCCTTGACGTCATTGAGATCGTCGCGATCGGCACTCACGATGCCTTTGGAGTCGAGCACGGTGACGTCGCGAAGGCCCGCCGCGAGCAGAATGTTCGCGCATGCGATGCCGGCTGCACCCGCCCCGGACACCACCACCTTCATCCCCTCGATGCCGCGACCCTGGACTGCGGCAGCACCATTGAGCGCAGCGAGCACCACGATGGCGGTGCCGTGTTGATCGTCGTGCATCACCGGGCAGTCCAACGCCTCGATCACCCGCTGCTCGATTTCGAAACAGCGAGGTGCCGAAATGTCCTCCAGATTGACTGCACCGAAGCTGTGCCGCAGGCGGATCAGCGTCTCGACGATCTCGTCGACGTCCTTGGTGTCCAGCACGATCGGAATCGAGTCCAGGCCGGCGAACTTCTTGAACAGCGCGGCCTTGCCCTCCATCACCGGCAACGACGCGCGCGCACCGATATCCCCCAAGCCGAGCACGGCGCTGCCGTCGCTGACCACGGCTACGAGCCGGTCGGTCCAGGTATAGCGCTTGGCCAGCGCCGCGTCTTCCGCAATGGCCCGGCTGACCCGAGCAACACCTGGGGTGTAGGCGATCGACAGATCGCGCTGGGTCTCCAACGGTGCACTGAGTTCCACCGAAAGTTTGCCACCGAGATGTCCGGCGAAAACTTCGTCGCCGGTGATTTCGGAAAGACTTGTGGTGGCATTCGGTGCGTCAGTCACAGGTGACACGATTTCACTCCTGCTCGGGTCGGGCTAAACCGGAGGACGGTTACCACCGGGTAATTGATATCAAGCGTTCACTGTGCTCGGCGGGCGCGCTGACCAGGGTGTTCGATGTCGTTTCGAATGTCGCGTGCCGACATCTGGAACGACATGGCGCGGCGCTGATCCGCGAAGCAAGAACCGGGCAGGTGGGCCCGGACACGACATGCGGTGTGATCCCTCGGCCGCTACGGTATGTCGCGATGCGGAGATCTCCGTATCTTCCCTACCCGGCGGTGGCGAAGGCAAGGAGTTCGAAATATTGTGCCAGCCTCCGGAGACAATCGGCAAACCGGAATCCATCGAGGCCTGGTCGTGCGGCATCGTCCCGCAGTAGTGCGCGTAGGTTGCGCAGACACGAGCGTCGGCTCGCACGGTGGGCAGGCACCTCGGTGAGTCGGCGTGACCCGCCGCCGCGCAGCATCAGGCCACGCTGTTGCGAGCGTGTTCCACCGCAGCTGTCTCCGGTACGTCCGGGCGCACCCACACTCTGCGCACCCCTCCGGACATCAGGCGCACACGCCAGTCTTCGGTAGCGCCGGGATGATCGGTGCGGCGGTGCATTCCCCGAGTCTCGGTCCGCATCAATGCGCTGTATTTCGTCCACCGAGCCACCGCCAGCAGCGCGGCAGCCTGCCGAGCGCGCAAGCGGTCCAGCCCGGTGCCACCGAGGTCGAATTCCGCTCCGGGCCACATCGCGTCGAGTTCGGCGATGCTGTCGCGCAGACTTCCCGCGCTACGCCAGTAGCTGCGCCGCAATGGCAACGTATGTTCTTGGACGAGCCCGATCACCGCTCGCGGATCGATCCGCGCTACGGGGTTTAGTCCCGCGCCGAAGACCGCGTGGGTCGGGGCGTTCAGGTCGGCCATACGCGCGAAATTCGCCGCACCCGCGCCAGCCCACACTCCCGACGCCATTGCCCACGCGCCGCCCAAGCCACTGGATCCACTCACCGCGCCGGTGATCGGCTCGCGGCTGGCCACATCACCTGCCGCGAACAAGCCCGCCACGGTGGTCGCGCAGTCCGGGCCGGTCACCCGCAATCCTCCCGTGCCGCGCACGGTGCCTTCCAGAACCGCGCGCAGCGGGACTCGACCTGCTCGATCGACGAGACCTTGGCGAGTGAGCCGAGCACGAGCGGCGGGTGGCAAGTCGTCCAGCTCCGCGAATACCCGACGACCGCCGGCGATAGCCGCGAGCACCACCGACCGGTGTCCCGGCAACTGCGCACCCGACTCGTCGTAGACCGGGGCGAGCTGCGAGTGGGCAACCAGCTCGGCATCGTCCACCGGATGTGGGCTGCCGACCGGAGCGAGGCTATAGGCGTTGGAGAATTCCATCCCGGACAACTCGGCGCCGGCCTCCGCGGCGATCAGTAGGCCGTCACCGGTGTTTCCCTCGGTGCCCGCGCCGCCGGACAAGAACGCGCATCCACCGGTAGCGACTACGACCGCACCTGCGCGCACGGTCCAGCACCGGAACCCGTTGCGCTGTTGCAGCCCAGTCGCGCCGGACACGACGCCGTCGCGGTCGACGAGCAACTGCAGTGCTGGATGGTGGTCGAGAACGCGCACGCCGACCGCCCGCACGCTATGACGCATCCGGCGCAGATAGCCCCCGCCGTCGAGCAATACCCGCCTGGGTGTGGCAGGTGCCTTCTCGGCGGGCTTCCGATGGCCCCAGCGCACCAACTGCTCGACCCGATGGTGGGTCTCGTCGAATACGCGATGCATCCAGTCCGGGTCGCCGAGTTTGCCACCCTGCGCATAAGTGCGGCGCACCGCCTCGTCCCGCGCCACCCCGGGCGGAATATGCCACAACGAGGTCGCGGCAAATGCCGTCGGTCCACTCGACCCGCAGCGCGCTTTGTCGACCAGCACGACGGTGGCGCCGGTCGCGGCCGCAGAGACAGCTGCCCAGGTACCAGCGGGTCCACCGCCGATAACCAGTACATCTGTCTCGAGTTCACCCACAAAGAGAAATGTTCGGCCACAGTTCACCCACCCGCAACCGGAATCGAAATATCAGCCCCACCATTGTGTCGCCAGCAAGAGTCCGGCCGCGCAGAAGACGACCAGGGACCCGGCGCAGGCCGCCGGACCTCGATGGCGGTCTGCATAGATTTGCGCCATGACCGCCACCGCGGCGGACGCGACATGCCAGGCCACCGACTCGCCCCCCGGGCCGGGAAAGCCGCGCCGGTCGGCCACCACCGCAGCGCCGACGACGACGAGCGTGCCCGCGAACGTCCCCGCCGCGACGACACCGCTGAGTTCACGCACCGACCGGACGAGGGCGCCACCGGCGCCCTGGTGGCTCACGATCCGACCACCGGCACTCCGGTCGCCTTGCTCACCAACTTCTCGAACTGCACCGGGTCTGTCGTGTTCTCGCCCAGTCGAACGGACTTGTTCGCGCCGTGGTAATCCGACGATCCGGTGGCGAGCAGACCGAGTTCGGCCGCCATACCGGTCAACAGCGCGCGATCGGCCGCGGAGTGATCGGGATGCGCGATCTCCAGACCACCGAGTCCGATTTCGGCCAACTCCCGGATCTGCTCGAGCGCGAGCAACCTACCCCGGGTACGAGCTCTGACGTGCGCCAACACGCTGACTCCGCCTGCTGTGGCCACCATCTCGACCGCGTGACGCAGCGGAGTGTCGGCCTTGTCGATGTGATAAGGGCCGTAGGGAGCAAGCAATTCGGTGAACGCGGCGTCGACACTGGGCACCACCCCCGCGGCGACCAAGGCCCGCGCCAGATGCGGGCGTCCTGCCGATGGCCCCGCCGAGGCGAGTACGGCTTCCGGATCGATCGGCAGTCCGTCGGCGGCCATGCGCTCGGCCATGGCGCGCAGGCGCTGGACACGTTCGACGCGGAGTCGCTCGCGCTCGTCGGCAAAACAGCGATCGGTCGAATCGAACAGATACGCCAGTAGGTGCACGGGCACCGGCCACCCGTCGTCGCACAGACCGACGCACGACATCTCCATGCCCCGAACGAGCACCAGCCCCTTCGGAAGCGCGTCGACGGCCCCTGCCCATCCGGCTGTGGTGTCGTGATCCGTGATCGCGACGACGTCCAGCCCCGCGGCAGCGGCGTTCCGTATCAGATCGGCTGGCTCGTCGGTACCGTCGGAAGCAGTCGAATGAGTATGCAGATCGATGCGCACGCCCTCAGTCTTACCGTGTATCGCCGTCGAGCCGCACCCCGCGGCCTCGAAGTTCCCGCCGCACCGCGGCTACACACAGTCCCGACCACACCCGCGGCCTCACAGCGTCGCCGCCGCCCGTACCGGGTCGTGTACGTCGATCCCTGCCTCGTGCCATGCGTCCCGCAAGGCCTGCGCGCCACGAATCCGAATCCACGCAGCCTCGGTTGCGGTCACCGGTGTGACGGTGAAGTACCGCACGGGCTCGGCAGGTTCGGGCAAGCTCACCTCGGGAATGGCGCTGCCGCCGAGCAGAACCGCGGTGAACGGCGCATTGCGCCACATCGGCTCACCCAAGTCCACCAATGCGTCTGCTTGGAGCACAACACCTTCCACGGCCGGCGTAGCGGCAAGCACACCCAACGATCTGGTCAGCCCCGAACTCGCACCCACTCCGGACCGCAACGTCAGCGCCAACTCCGCACGCGGGCCGCGCACCGGGTCCGCATGCGGCGCGGCCGGATCGCTCATCGGATAGCGGGAGCCGCCCAAGGTCAGGTAGTGCACCAACTCCCCCTCGACGACGCGCAGTATCTCGATCGGCTCCACCCCCAGAAAAGTCACCGACGCGGCATCGACGCTCGATGCCGAGACCCTGAAATGGGCCAGGACGTGCGATCGAACCGTTTCCAGCACATCCATGAGTCAGATCGCCAGTCGAGCGAGCATATCGCGCGCCTGCTCGGCCGACTTCGGATCACACAACACGTCGTAGCGGCCCGCCACCAGCTGCATCGTCGATGCGAAATCGCGCTGCCCTCTGGTCGCCGCGTAGGGGATCGACGTCGAGATGACGCCGAAAACGATGCCGCCGAGCAGCCCCACGAGCAGTGGCCCCAGAGCGCCGTTGGTGGTGAACAGGCTCAGCAGCAAACCGAGGAACAGGCCCAGCCAGGCACCCGACACCACGCCGCCCCCGATTACCTTTCCCCAGGTCAGCCGGTACAGCACTCGCTCGACCTGCATCAGGTCGACACCGACGATGGTTACGTCCTGGACTGGGAACTGGTGGTCGGCCAAGTAGTCGACCGCTTTTTGCGCCTCGGCATAGGTCGGGTAGGAGCCGACCGGCCAGCCGGACGGGGGCGTCGGCAGATTCTGCCGGGCGCGACTCGCGTTCCCCAAGGGATTCGTCATGTCTCTATTCTGCTATCGCTTCCGGTGCTGTGGTGGAGTGAAACGCGTGGTGCGCGTCATTCCGGCGGCCCGCCCCTTCTCCGCGATCACCCGAGCCATCGTGGCGCTCGCCTCGTCGATCATCTCGTCGCCGAGTACGACCGCACCGTGGGCGCCGCCGGCCCTAGAGCTGTGGAAAGCGTAGGCCTCCAGGATCAGTTCGGCTCGATCGTAATCGGTCTGGCGCGGACTGAACGCCTCGTTTGCCGCCTCGATCTGCGCAGGATGTAGCACCCACTTGCCATCGAACCCCAGCGCAGCAGTTCGCGCTGCCGCGCGCCGGAAACCGTCGACGTCTCGAATCTGGACGTAGGGTCCGTCGATGGCCTGGAGTCCGTGTGCCCGAGCGGCGAGCAGGATGGTCATCAGGACGTGGTGGTAGGCATCCCCGGTGTCGTAGCCCTCCGGCTGTTGCCCGACCACAAGCGTTCGCATCCCGATGCTGGCCATGAAGTCGGCCGGACCGAACACCAAGGTCTGCACCCGTGAGCTCGCCGTGGCGATCGCGTCGATGTCACGTAGTCCTCGTGCATTTTCGATCTGCGGTTCGATACCGATGCGGCCGACGTCCAAGCCGTGCACCTTCTCCAGCTGAGTCAGCAGCAGGTCGAGCGCGCGCACCTGGCCGGGGTCGGTCACCTTGGGCAGCACGATCGCATCCAGTCGTGCACCCGCGCCGGCGACCACCGACGTGACATCGAGGTAGGTCCATTCGGTGGTCCAGTCGTTCACTCGGACGGTACGCAGCTGCAGCCCCCAGCCGGAGTCGTTCAGCGCTGCCACGACATTCGCACGCGCCTGTTCCTTGGCCACCGGCGCAACCGCGTCTTCGAGATCGAGAAAGACTGCGTCGGCCGGCAATGTCTTCGCCTTCTGCATCATCTTCTCGTTGCTACCAGGACACGCGAGCACCGAACGGCGCGGTTTCATGATCACTCCCGTCGATCGTGGCGCAGGGCCGAACACCCGCCCGCGAACCTCTAGCCTGGCAGCATGGCAGCTACCAGGGTGTATGTCGCCAGGCTGGCCGGCCTGGTGGTGCTGGGACCGGACGGCGAGTCTATCGGGCGGATCCGAGACGTCGTCGTGGCCATCCGCTACAACCGCCAGCAGCCGCGCGTACACGGCTTGGTGGTCGAATTGTTCACCCGGCGCCGAATTTTCGTACCCATCCTGCGGGTCACCGCCATCGACCCGGGTGTGGTGACGCTGAACACCGGAACTGTGAGCCTGCGGCGCTTCACACAGCGGCCCGGTGAAATGCTCGCCTTGGCGCAGATCGTCGATTCGGTAGTGCGGGTGCAGGACCCCGACCTTCCGGATGTAGCCGGTGTGGACCTGCATGTGTTCGATCTCGGTATCGAACAGACCCGCAGTCGGGACTGGCTGGTCACCAGGGTAGCTGTACGTGGGCATCGGCGGCTGGGACGCCGACGCACCGTGCACGTGGTGGACTGGACCAGTGTCTCCGGCCTGACGCCATACGAAATCGGCAGACCGGGACAGGAGGTCACCCAACTGCTGGAGCAGTTCGAAGGCATGCGCCCGGCCGACGTCGCCTATCTGTTGCGGGAGTTGCCGGAGAAGCGACGGGTCGAGGTGGCCGTCGCACTCGATGACGAGCGCCTTGCCGATGTCGTCCAAGAGTTACCGGACGACGCACAGATCGAGCTGCTCAGCCACCTGGAAGTGCGCCGTGCCGCCGATCTGCTCGAGGCCATGGACCCCGACGATGCCGCCGACCTGTTGGGTGAACTGCCCGAGGGCGAGGCGGAGTCACTCCTGGCTCTGATGGACCCGCAGGAATCCGAACCCGTGCGCAGACTGCTCGAACATTCGCCCTACAGCGCGGGCGGCCTGATGACGCCGCGACCGGTTGTTCTGACACCGTCGACGACAGTGGCCGAGGCGCTGGCACGGGTACGCAACCCCGACCTGACCCCCGCGCTGGCCTCGATGGTTTTCGTCGTTCGTCCACCGACCGCGACACCGACCGGCCGCTATCTGGGCTCGGTACACATCCAGCAGCTACTGCGCGAGCCGCCGGCCCACTTGGTGGGCGGCATCCTCGACACCGACCTGTCCCCCCTGCGTCCCGAGCTGTCACTGGTCGCCGTGACCCGCTACTTCGCGACCTACAACCTGGTCTGCGGACCGGTGGTGGACGAGGAAAGCCACCTGCTCGGGGCGGTCAGCGTCGACGATGTGCTCGACCACCTACTCCCCGAGGGCTGGCGTGATCAGGAAGAGAACGACGAGAGGGGTACGGCATGAGCGGGTACGGCACGAGCAGGTCCGCTCGTTCCGGAAAGGCCACAGCATGAGCGAGAAGGCTTCCGATATGCGGCTCGGCTATGGAACCGCGCGCCAGCGCCTGGAAACCCCGGTCGAATCGCGGTTTCGATGGGATTGGGATGCCGAAGCGCTGGCGCGCAGCAGCGAACAAGTGGCTCGGTTTCTCGGCACCGGGCGATATCTGGCGATCCAAACGCTCGTGGTGCTCGCCTGGATCACTGCGAATATCTTCGTGGTCGCATTGCGGTGGGATCCATATCCGTTCATTCTGTTGAATTTGGCGTTTTCCACTCAGGCCGCGTATGCCGCGCCGTTGATCCTGCTCGCCCAGAACCGACAGGACAACCGTGACCGGGTCGCCTTGGAGGAAGACCGGATGCGGGCGGCGCAGACGAAGGCGGACACCGAGTTCCTCGCGCGGGAACTGGCGGCGCTGCGCATCGCGGTCGGCGAGGTGGCCACACGCGACTACCTGCGTCGTGAATTGGACGAGGTAAAAGGGATACTCGACCGGATCGAGTCCGTGGAATTCCCGAACCGGGAGCATCACGCGGAAGGCCTCGGAAAGTCTGGCCGCAAAAGGGGCTCCGGCCGAAAACCTGTCCTGCCGACCATCGATGATCGGTCGGAAATGCCGAACAACAACCTAACCGGTGAGTAACCTGGACCACGTTGTCCCGAGCGGCCCGGGCCTGCGTAGCTCGGACCGACCGCTCCCGTGACGTCGACGATTGGGTGTGGCCGAATGCGCGTATCTGTTCCGGTGACGGTATCGGCATTGGTTGTTGCTGGTGTCGTAGCGAGCGGGTCGGCGCCCCGGACCTCACACGGAGAGCCGGAAATGGTGGCGGTGGCGTCGGACGCAACCGATGCCGGGCTGTCCCGGACGGTGGGGGTACTGCCCGCGCCGACACAACGGCCGCGGACATTGCGCGCGGTGCAGCCGAGTACGGTGGCTCCGTTCTCGGGCGTTGTTCCCTTGCGAGAGATTTCGCTCCCGGCGCACCGGGGCGGGTTGGGCATTCCAGAGGTCGTGTTGGCCGCGTATCGCAACGCGGAGCTGGCCATGGCATCCTCGACACCGGGCTGCGGACTGTCGTGGAATCTGCTGGCTGGAATCGGGTGGGTGGAGTCCGCGCACGCGCGAGGCGGACGCACCGACGCGGCGGGCACGACGGTGCGACCGATCTACGGACCGGCATTGGATGGCACTCTGCCGGGCAACGAAGTCATTCGCGCCGCCGACGGCGGGTATGTGCGGGCGGTGGGGCCGATGCAGTTCCTACCGGGGACATGGGCGTTGTACGGCACCGACGGCAATGCGGACGGCGTTGCCGATCCACACAATGTGTTCGATGCGGCGTTGGCCGCCGGGAAGTATCTGTGTTCGGGCGGGTTGAATCTGCGCGATCCGGCTCAGGAGTTGCGGGCGGTGTTGCGCTACAACAACTCGATGGCCTATGCGGCGAATGTGTTGAGTTGGTCGGCCGCATATCGCACCGGCGGGGCACCCGCGCCGGTGCAGATTTCCCCGGATCTGGTTCCGCCGGGAGCATTGCCGGTGTCGCCGCCCGTGGCTCCGGAGCACACCGTGGTCGATCCGTCCGATCCAGGTTCGCCACCGCGCATCGGCCCCGAGCAACCTACGCCGGCACCCCCTCCCGAGTCGGAGCAGGTGATGATCGACATCCCCGGTCTGCCGCCGATTCCGTGTGGCATCTTCTGTCCCGCGCCCGCTCCATTGCCCGCGGATCCACCGGAACCATGTGCGGTCCAACCGGTTCCGGCGCCGATGCCGCGAACCGGCCGCCCGGCGGCCGACGACGAGCCATTGTCGTCGGCGAAGCGTTTCGGCCCACCGCCCGGGACGGACCTGTCGCAGGCCGGGGACGCTTCGGCTTCTGATTGCCTACCACCGGAAAGCGGACCCGGTGCCACGCCACCCACCGATCCCGCACAACCGCAACCACCCGCTGCGCAGCCTGCCGAACCACCCGCTGCGCAGCCTGCCGAACCACCCGCCGCGCAGCCTGCCGAACCACCCGCCGCGCAGCCCGAACCCGCGCCCCCGGCCGCACCCACCGAACCGGCCCCGCCCGCGGACGGACCTCGACCGGAACCCACTCCCCAGCCCGCAATCACGTTGCCCTTCGGGATCGTCATCCCGCTTCCCGCACCGCCCCAATAGGGTTCGAAACCACCTCAGATCACGAAGCAGTAACAAAAAGATCTCGGATGGGGTAACCTTCTCTTCGGATATCACGAAGGGCTCACAGCGAGCCGAGGAGGGTCACCCATCGTGGGGCGTCACCGAAAAAAGCAGCCTGCCACCGCCAGACGAAGTTCCGTCATCGCCCTGACCGGATTGTTTCCCGCTGGCCTCGTCACTGTCGCAGCCGCGTCCGATGTGGACGATGCCGCACCGACCACCGTGGCGATTCACGTTCCGGAAGACGATCCCGCCGCGCGCGACGCCGGTCCGGCCGCAGAATTGGCCGCCGCTACCGACCTGGCCACTCACGCGGTCGACGAACCCACTGCACCGAAACCCGAGCCCGAGGTGAAAACCATTGCCCTGCCGGACGGTCGGCAGGCTGCCGCACTACCCGACGGGCCACTGGGCATACCGGGTGTGGCCGACGCGGCATACCGAAACGCTGAACGCATTCTGGCGGAAGAGGATCCGGCGTGCGGTATGCCGTGGTCGCTCCTGGCCGGCATCGGCCGAGTCGAGTCCACGCACGCATTCGGCGGCCGAGCCGACTCCGACGGAAATCCGCTCAGCCCCATCCACGGCCCGGTGTTGGACGGTACGTTGGCGGGCAATCAGGTTGTCTACGACTCCGACAACGGTGCACTGGACGGCCTGTCCAGCTACGACCGCGCGGTCGGACCGATGCAGTTCCTGCCCGAAACGTGGCAGCACTACGCGGCCGACGGCAACGACGATGGCGTCGCCGATCCACAGAACCTCTTCGATGCAACGCTGGCGGCCGGAAAGTACTTGTGCGACGGCGGCAGCAACATGCGTGACCTGTCCCAACAGTCCAAGGCGATCCTGCGCTACAACCACTCCATGGCATATGTTGCGAACGTCATGGCCTGGGAAGCGTCCTACAGCGCAGGAATTTCTCCGCGGCCCGCGGATCTGCCGAAAATTTGACACGCGTAAAATTCCGGCCATGCCGGCAGTTACGGAATCGGATGTGCGGGGTGCCCTCGCAAAAGTCGACGACCCGGAGATCCGCAAGCCGATCGTCGAACTGGGCATGGTGAAAAGCGTCACGATCGATGCCCACAGCGATGTCCACGTGGAGATCTATCTGACGACGGCCGCGTGCCCCCTGCGCACCGAGATCACACAGCGAGTTTCGAGGGCGGTCGCCGACGTGCCCGGCGTAGGGGCCGTGACCGTCGACCTCGACGTGATGAGCGACGAACAACGTACCGCCCTACGCAAACAGTTGCGTGGTGACTCGGCCGACCCGGTCATCCCGTTCGCCCAACCAGGCTCGCTGACCCGTGTCTATGCCGTTGCATCGGGCAAGGGCGGCGTAGGCAAGTCGAGCGTCACGGTCAATCTCGCCGCCGCACTGGCCGCACGTGGCCTGTCGATCGGGGTATTGGACGCCGATATCTACGGCCATTCCATCCCGCGGATGCTCGGCACCGACGCCAGACCCACGCAGGTCGAGCGGATGATCATGCCGCCGGTCGCGCACGAGGTGAAGATGATCTCGATTGCGCAGTTCACCAAAGGGAACACCCCCGTGGTGTGGCGTGGCCCGATGCTGCACCGGGCACTGCAGCAGTTCCTTGCCGACGTGTTCTGGGGAGACCTGGACATCCTGCTGCTCGATCTGCCGCCGGGCACCGGCGACGTCGCCATCTCCCTCGCCCAACTGATCCCGGGCGCCGAAATTCTGGTGGTCACCACACCGCAGCCCGCCGCGGCCGAAGTGGCCGAGCGAGCCGGGGCGATTGCATTGCAGACCCGCCAACGCATCGCCGGCGTGGTGGAGAACATGTCCTGGCTGGATCTACCCGACGGCACCCGAATGGACCTGTACGGTTCCGGTGGTGGGCAGGCCGTGGCCGACCGACTGACCCGCGCCGTCGGCGCCGATGTGCCGCTACTCGGTCAAATCCCGATCGAGCAGGCACTGCGCGAATCGGGTGACGACGGTACTCCGCTGGTATTGCGTGATCCGCAGAACCCGGCGGCCGAGGCGCTGCTGGCAGTCGCCGACAAACTCGCCGTTCGGCGCCGTGGTCTCGCAGGCATGTCCTTGAACATCGACACCACGCGACACCCATGACCGTGACGGATTCCGTGGTGGGCAGCGCGGGCCAGTGCCGCATCGCTCGCTACGCAACCGTCGCGCCGTTCAATAAGCTCGTCGCATGCTCACCATGCTGCTGTACGTGCTGATCGTCGGCGCGGTCGCCACGATTCTGTTTCTTCTCGCCAGCGCGGTGTTCGGGCGTTCGGAGGAGATGGGGACCGTGCCCAAGGGAACCACGGCCACGGTTCTCCCGGTCGAAGGGGTCACCGGAGCCGATGTGCGCGCACTGCGTTTCCAGCAAGTTGCGCGAGGCTACAAAGCCAGTGAGGTGGACTGGGCGCTGACCCGGCTGGCTGCTCGAATCGATGAACTCCAATACCAGCTGGCCATGGCCCAGGCAACCCAGTGGCAGACGCCGCCGGCTCCCGAATCGACATGACCGGTATAGCGACGACCGATTCACGGCGGCCGCGACAGGAATCCTGAGATACCCCGCCGCCGGGGAATACACTTTCGCGATCGAGACCTTCGTCGAGCTGCACAGTCGAGCGTTGTCACCAGCTATACACGCGAGAATGGAGCACCATGTCGAACGACTCATCGCGCGACCGACCGGAGATGAGCCGGCGCGCCGCCCTGGGAACCGGCGCCGCCCTCGGAGCTGGCTTGGCCGCCACGGCCGCCGCATGCGCGGACGCGACCCCGGGCGGGCTGCCGAATGCCGGCGAACTGGACGATAATCTCAGCGAATCGGCACATCTGTTCCATCTCGATGCGACCGAGCCACTACGGTTCGATGGCGGCGATCTGCGGGGCGCCCACGAGAACAATTTTCCGGTCCTGGCAGGACAATGTGGATCGGCCTATGTCGTCCGACTGGAGCCCGGCGGCATCCGCGAACCGCACTGGCACCCCACCGCGTGGGAGTTGAACTACCACATCTCTGGACGTGCGAAGTGGACCATTCTCGGCACTCATCCCGACGGGCGTTACCGTAGCGAGGAATTCGAAGCCCGTGCCGGCGATCTCGTCTTCGCCCCACAAGGCTATTTTCACTACTTCGAGAATGCTCACCGAGACCACCCACTGGAAGTGCTGATCGTCTTCAATACCAGCGCCCAGGAACCCAATGACGACATCGGGCTGCGCGGCGCACTGAATTCCATTCCACGCGCAGTAACTGCGGCGGTGCTGGGCATCCCCGAGTCGGCCCTGAACGGAATACCGACAGATCTGCAACCAGTGGTGATCACCAAACGACGGTGAGCTCGCCGGCCAAGGTCTCGCTCGGGTGCACGGGATGAACGCGCGGGGAGGAACCGCGCGGGGATGATTGAATGGACCAGTGAGCGAAGTTCGAGCAGGTCAAGGGGCGTGTTGGGGAACGACCGGGCAGTTCGCCGACCCTCTCTACCAGGACTATCACGACCAGGAATGGGGCAAGCCCCTCCACGGCGACGACGCCATGTTCGAGCGGCTGTGTCTCGAAGCGTTCCAGTCCGGCCTCTCGTGGCTGACCATCCTGCGCAAGCGGCCCGCTTTCCGCGCAGCATTCGCTGGATTCTCGATCGCCGACGTCGCGGAGTTCGGCGAGGCCGATGTCGACCGGCTGATGTCCGATACCGGCATCGTGCGCAACGCGCGCAAGATCGACGCGGCCATCGGCAATGCGCGCGTCGCGCGCGAGCTCGACGTCGGCTTGGACGAACTGCTCTGGTCCTTCGCACCGCCGCCGCGCCCGCGCCCACGCACCAGTGCCGAAATCCCGGCGAATACCACCGAATCGATTTCTCTGGCAAAGGAATTGAAACGGCGCGGATTCCGTTTCGTCGGCCCGACCACGGTGTACGCACTGATGCAAGCAACGGGGATGGTCGATGATCA
The DNA here is from genome assembly GCF_000482385.1 of Nocardia sp. CNY236. Classification (GTDB taxonomy): domain Bacteria; phylum Actinomycetota; class Actinomycetes; order Mycobacteriales; family Mycobacteriaceae; genus Nocardia. The sequence goes on along the minus strand of NZ_AXVD01000011.1, from coordinate 102,635 downwards.
TCTGGCCGATTGCTGGGTGAACCATGACCGATCCGACACGATCCGACCGGTCACTTTTTGAACTCAGGTATCCGTCCACGTCCGTGATAGGGAAGAATGGGACAGGTGTAGCTCGCCAGATGCCGGCGAGCTGCTGGTTGGTGACAACTGGAGTTCCGAGCAAGTGCGCAGCAGACCGCGCAGATCTGGAGGGAGCAGAGGATGGCGGCCATGAAGCCCCGCACCGGGGACGGTCCCCTCGAGGCAACCAAGGAAGGGCGGGGAATCGTTATGCGGGTCCCACTCGAGGGTGGCGGGCGTCTGGTCGTCGAACTCACCCCAGACGAAGCGGCGGCACTCGGTGACGAACTGAAGAGCGTCACGAGTTGAGTGGCCCGCGCTGACTATTCGGCTCTTGCCAGCGCTACCCGGTTCCTGGCATGCCCCGAATGCGCGCGCACGCAGCGGGATGCCGCAGCGCTCGAGCTCGAACCGCGCGCTCGAGCGCTGCGTTGCGCAGCCGGCCACAGTTTCGACATCGCCAAGCAGGGCTACGTCAGCCTACTGACCGGCGCATCCACCAAAATGACCGGCGACAGCGCGACCATGCTCGACGCCCGTGCGGCCTTTCACCGCGGGGGACATTTCGCGCCGATCGCCGAGGCGGTCGCCGGCGCCGTTTCGGACTGCCCACCCGAGGGTGCGCTACTGGAAGTCGGCGCCGGCACGGGCTACTACCTCGCGCATGCGCTCGAAGCCACGGCTGTCGGGGTCGGCATCGCAGTGGACGTGGCCAAACCCGCGGTACGGCGATGTGCCCGCGCTCATCCCCGCGCGGCCGCCGTGCTGGCCGACGCATGGCGTGAGTTACCGATTCGCACCGGCGCACTCACTGGCGTGATCGCCGTCTTTGCGCCCCGTAATCCTGGCGAGGTCGCCAGAGTACTCGCCGACGACGGTCGATTCGTGGTCGCGACGCCGACCGAACGCCATCTCGGCGAGGTGATCGGCCCCTTGGGTATGGTGCGCGTCGACCCGGACAAGGACCGCAGGCTCGAAGCAGCGATGGCCGGGCATTTCGAACCGCTCGGACGGCGCCTTGTCGAATACTCGATGACCCTCGCCGGGTCCGAGGTCGCGAACGTCGTGGGCATGGGACCGTCCGCCCATCATGCGTCCGCTTCTGCCGAGCGCGGCATGCATCTACCGCCGAGCGTCGAGGTCACCGCCTCGGTCTCGATCGGCATCTACCGACCGGCTACCTGAGCGCGGGGCTGCTCGTGGCTCGCGCGCGGCCGAGTCTGTGGTAGACCTGCAGCGTTCGTGCCGCGATACTCTGCCAGTCGAACTCGGAAACCGCCCGCGCGCGCCCAGCCGCACCGAACGCGGCGGCCAGCGCAGGATCGCCGGCAATCTCGTTCACGGCAGCGGCCAAAGCACGCTCATAGATCTCGGTAGCACCCGCGTCGTAGTGCACCAACCGGCCGCTGCGACCGTCCTCGACCACCTCGGGTATGCCGCCGACATCGGAGGCGACCACCGCGGTCGCACACGCCATCGCCTCCAGGTTCACTATGCCCAATGGTTCGTAGACCGATGGGCACACGAAAACCGTGGCAGTGGCGAGGATTTGCCGAATCTGCTCGGCCGAGAGCAGCTCGCGAACCCAGAACACATTGCCACGCAGCCGGTGCAGTTCCCGCACGGCCACCGCCACCTCCCGAGCCAGGTGCGGGGTATCGGGCGCCCCCGCGCACAGCACGAGCTGGATGTCTGGATGGAAGTCGCGGGCAGCGGCCAAGAGATGGCCCACTCCCTTCTGCCGCGTGATCCGGCCGACGAACGCCACGGTCGGCCGATCCGTCCGCAGGCCGAGTGTCGCAACCACCGATGGCGCGTCGTCGGCAGCCGGGCCGGGGTGCCACAGGCTACCGTCGATGCCGTTGTGCACCACGTGTACCCGGTCCGGGTCGACCGTCGGGTAGGCGTCGAGCACATCGCGGCGCATGGCCTCGCTCACGGCGATGATCGCGTCTGCGTACTCGACCGCATTGCGCTCCGACCACGACGACAGTCGGTAGCCGCTGCCGAGCTGTTCGGCCTTCCACGGTCTGCGCGGCTCCAGCGAATGCGTGGTCAGCACATGAGGAACCCCATACAGCGTCGCGGCCAGGTGCCCGGCCAATCCGGTGTACCAGGTGTGTGAGTGCACCACGTCGACTTCGCCCACGGCATCGGCCATCCGCAGTTGGCTGGACATCATCTGTAATGCAGCGTTGGCCACCGACAGCGACGGATCCGGACGGTGGGCGAACGCATCCACGCGGGCGCCACCCATGCAGTGCACGGTGACATCACAGACCCGACGCAGGTGGTTCGTCAGGTGGGTGACGTGAACACCGGCCCCGCCATAGACCTCCGGTGGATACTCACGGGTCAGCATCGCGACTCGAAGCCGGTCCCGCACGCCGGAATCCGCCGTCGAGCGCCTGCCGTCCGTGCCGAAACCCACCGATACAAACTAGACGTTCGAGTCGGCGCGGGCCACTCACCGACGCCGCACCCGGTAGTTTGGCAGATGTGAGGAGCCAGCCGCACGTACTCGGGATCGTGCTCGCCGGTGGCGAGGGCAAGCGACTGTTTCCACTCACGGCCGATCGGGCCAAACCCGCGGTACCTTTCGGCGGCGCCTACCGCCTCATCGACTTCGTGCTCAGCAATCTGGTCAATGCCGGTTTCTTGCGGTTGTGCGTACTCACCCAATACAAGTCACATTCGCTGGACCGCCACATCTCGCAAACGTGGCGGCTGTCCGGTTTCGGGGGCGAATTCATCACCCCGGTCCCCGCGCAACAACGACTCGGACCGCGGTGGTACACCGGTAGCGCGGATGCGGTGATGCAGTCGCTGAACCTGATCTACGACGAGGACCCGGACTACATCGTGGTGTTCGGCGCCGACCACGTGTACCGCATGGACCCCGAGCAGATGGTGCGCCACCACATCGATTCCGGAGCCGGGGTGACCGTGGCCGGCATTCGGGTGCCGCGCGGCGCGGCGAGTGCGTTCGGCTGTATCGACACCGACGACAGCGGGCGGATCACCCAGTTCCTGGAAAAGCCCGCCCATCCGCCGGGTACGCCCGACGACCCGAACGTCACGTTCGCATCCATGGGTAACTACGTCTTCACCACAAAAGTGTTGGTGGATTCGATCAAGGCGGACGCGGACAACGGTGACTCCGACCACGACATGGGCGGCGACATCATCCCGTCGCTGGTGGCGGCCGGGCAGGCCGGCGTCTACGACTTCGCCGACAACGACGTACCCGGCGCGACCGATCGCGACCGCGGCTACTGGCGCGATGTCGGGACCATCGACGCGTTCTACGACGCGCACATGGACCTGGTCTCGGTGCATCCGGTGTTCAATCTCTACAACCGGCACTGGCCGATCCGTGCGGCGGCGGAAAACCTCCCGCCAGCAAAGTTCGCCCGGGGCGGCCTGGTTCAGGAGTGCATCGTCGGCGCCGGCAGCATTCTGTCCGCGGCCACGATACGCAACTCGGTGCTCAGCTCCAATGTCGTGGTCGACGATGGCGCGACTGTGGAGGGTTGCGTACTGATGCCGGGCGTTCGGATCGGGCGCAGCGCGGTGGTGCGACACGCGATCCTGGACAAGAACGTGGTCGTCGGGGAGGGCGAGAGCATCGGAGTGGAAGCGGCGCGTGATCGCAGCCGGTTCGCGGTCAGCAACGGTGGCGTGGTCACCGTGGGCAAGGGCACGTGGGTCCAGGGCCCGCTCGGTGCCCGAGCGGGCGCCGGAGGGCCATCGGGCGTCAACCCACCGTAGGACTGTTCAGCCGCGCGAAGCGCAGAGCAATCCGTCGCCCACTGGGATCAGCACGCTGGTGAGTCCGGGGTCCTCCGCAACGGCCCGCGTCGCGGCGCGCACGGCCTGTGTGGTCGCATCGCGGTGTGCCGGGTCCGGCACGCGCCCGCCGAGCAGTGCGTTGTACAGCAGAATGGCGCCGCCTTTGCGCAGCAGACGAACCCCTTGGGCAACATACTCCGGATGTTCCAGCGGTGCCGCGTCGATGAAGACCAAGTCGTAGGCGCCATCGGCCAAACGTGGCAGCACGTCGAGGGCGCGTCCATTGATCAGGCGGGTGCGCGCGAGCGGGATATCCGCGGCGCGAAACGCCTCCTTCGCCGCGCGCTGATGCTCGGGCTCGGAGTCGATGGTGGTCAGCGTGCCATCCTCACGCATACCGTCGAGCAACCATAGTCCGCTGATACCCGCCCCGGTGCCGACCTCGACCACCGCCCGCGCACCGAGCAGCTGGGCATACATGCTCAACAGCGCCCCCACCGAGGGCGGCACGGGCACGGCGCCGAGCTCGGTGGCTCGTTCGCGCGCGCTGACGAGGACCTCGTCTTCCACGACGGATTCCTCCACGTAGGCGAGACTTCGCTCCAGATTCGATGCCACGGGTATGAGGCTAACGCCGAGCGAGCAGTCTCGGGGTTGCGAACAACACGTGCCGCCGCCATTTCCCGAACCCGCTTTCTCAGGTGTCCCTCAGGGTCTCCATACCTCGGCCATATCGGGACCAGACAGAGTATGAGCAACGCAAGACCACCGACCGTGGCTCGACCCGGGAACCAGGAACAACAGCACCCCGTGCTTCTGTTGTATCCGAGCATGATGGTCCGTACACGCGGACCGGAGCAGTCCCGAACGTGTGCGGTCCCTAGTAGGAGGTAACCCCATCCGCATGGTCGACGCGGCGCGCGAGTACGCCACCCTCACCGAGCAAACTCGGCCAGTCGAAGCCGACACCGCCGAAGGAATGGCACAGCTGTCGGGAACAGCTGCCTTCGATGCCACCGGCGATCGGTCGGCAATGCCGTCGTGGGACGAGTTGGTCCGGGAACACGCCGATCGGGTCTACCGCTTGGCCTACCGACTGTCCGGTGACGCACAGGACGCGGAGGATCTCACCCAGGAGACGTTCATTCGGGTGTTTCGTTCGCTGTCGAGTTATCAACCGGGCACCTTCGAAGGCTGGCTGCACCGGATCACCACCAACCTGTTCCTGGATATGGTCCGCCGACGCAGCCGGATCAGAATGGAAGCGCTTCCCGAAGACTACGACCGAGTTCCAGCCGAGGGACCCGATCCGGAGCAGGCCTATCACGACGCGCGCCTGGATCCCGATCTGCAATCGGCGTTGGACGCACTGGCGCCGGAGTTTCGAGCCGCCGTAGTCTTGTGCGACATCGAAGGGCTGTCCTACGAGGAGATCGGCGCGACGCTCGGCGTGAAGCTGGGTACCGTGCGTAGTCGAATCCACCGTGGACGGGCCGCATTGCGTGACTACCTTGCGCATAATGGAGGTAGGCAGCGGTTCGCCGCTGATGCGCATCTCGGGTGATTTGCCGAAGTCGGCGTCACCCCAGGACGGACGTCGGTTGAAAGGGTGAGCACCGCATGAGTGGCGACTACAGTACGTCCGGTCGTCCTCCGCATCGCTTCCGTCCTACCGAGCATCTGGCCAGCGAAGCCATCGCCGCGTATGTGGACGGCGAGTTGCGTATGAACGCCTACCTTCGGGCTGCACAACATCTCGAGCAATGCCCGGAATGCGCGGCGGAAGTCGATGCCCAACACCAGGCCCGCATTGCGTTGCGTCGGGCAGACCAGGTCAGGATGCCCTCCGAACTTCGAGACAGTCTCACCAGAATTCCGCTTGCGGAATTGCCCGGCGGCGCATCCAACACCGGCGCCACATCACCCGGCTCCGGCCAGAACCCGCGTGACGCGGCATTTTCCGGGGCGCTGAGCGATTCGTTCACCGCGGCCCGATGGACAACGTGGTGGCGCAAGTAGAGTTTTCCGAGTGACCACCGAATCGACGAATTCCGGATCGTCCGACACCCCGGATTCGACGGCCGATCGCGGAAATCTCCGTCCGCCGGATGCCCCCGTCCTCGGCCCGCGCCCGGTCTACCGACCCCACGTCGACACGCACACCGCGCATGCCTTCCGCCGACCGGCCGGCCTGTCGGGTTCGTTCGCGCAGCCGCTGCCGATTCGTACTGGTGGTTCGGCGCAACAGTCGGTTCCACAACCGCAGAATCGTCCGCCCGACACGGTGCTGGCCGAGGCATTCGGCCGCCCCGTGGGTTCGACCGAACTGCTGCAGCGCGACCCCGAGCCGATCGTCCCGCCACCGGTTGCCGAACAATCCGACCCGTGGCGTGATCCCGACTCCGCGGCGCGCTTGGGCGCTCCCGCGGTAGCGTCCCCACCGCCTCGACAGCTGCCACGCGCCGAGAAGCTCACCGCGCGAGAAGTGCTCTTCGGCTCTCGGGTCGCGCCGACCGCACTGGCCGCGCTGGCATCGGTGGCACTGGTCATCGGTCTACTCGGAGGCGTGGTCGGGCGGTTGACGGCCGAAACCGCCTCGACACTCACCTCGCGCAAGGTCACCTTGCAACAGAACAGTGCGGACTCCGGGTCACATGGCGTTATCGCACAGGTCGCCAATGCCGTCTTGCCCTCGGTCGTCTCGATCCGCGTGACCGTGGGTGAGAACGGTGCTACCGGTTCCGGCGTGGTGATCGACGGTGCGGGCTACATCGTGACGAACAACCATGTCGTCTCGATGGCCGCGCAGGACACGAGCGACCGTGCCGAAATCCTGATCCAATTCTCCGACGGCACCCGAGTTCGCGCCGATATCGTCGGCCGGGATCCGAAGACCGACCTGGCAGTACTGAAGGTCGAAGCGGAAAATCTCACGGTGGCCCAGCTCGGCAAATCCGGTGAGGTCCAAGTGGGTGATGACGTCGTGGCCATCGGTTCGCCGCTGGGTTTGAGCAAAACCGTCACCTCGGGCATCGTCAGCGCCTTGCATCGTCCGGTGCGGCTGCAGGGAGAAGGTACCGACACGAACGCGGTGATCGACGCGGTGCAGACCGACGCATCGATCAACCCGGGTAATTCCGGCGGCGCATTGGTGGACCTGAACGGCCAGGTCATCGGCGTCAACACCGCCATCCGCAGCCAGACCGGCGGCTCGGTCGGAATCGGCTTCGCAGTCCCGGTCGACGTGGTGACCACCGTCGCCCAGACATTGATTCGGGATGGCGAGATTCATCATGCGAAACTGGGACTCATCCCGCGCAGTGGCCAGGTGGCCAACGAAACGACCAGTGGCGCGCAGGTCGCCGACGTGGAAGCGGATGGACCCGCAGCCAAGGCGGGAATCGTCGAGGGCGATGTGATCGTCAAGGTCGGCGACCGTGAGGTGACCGGCCCGGAGGAATTGGTTGTCGCAGTACAGTCGCACGAGATCGGCGAGACGGTGACTGTGGTGTTGATCCGAGATGGCCGGCAGGTGGACGTATCGGTGACGCTGGAATCCGACTGACCCGCTGGTCGCGCCGCCCGGTAGCCTGATGATGTGTTCAGCAGTATCGGCTGGGGTGAGACGCTCGTCCTCCTCGTCGCCGCCCTCGTGATCCTCGGCCCGGAACGCCTACCCGGCGCCGTGCGGTGGACCATGCGCAGCCTGCGTCAAGTGCGTGACTACGCGAGCGGCGCGACCTCTCAGCTTCGCACGGAACTCGGGCCCGAATTCGAGGATCTACGCAAACCGCTGGCCGACCTGAACGAACTTCGTACCATGACGCCGCGCAAAATGGTGACCAAACACCTTCTGAACGACGACGATTCACTGCTGCGGGATCTGGACGACACATTGTCCCAGACCAAGGACGTGTACGGGACGAAAAGTACGAGGTCGAGCTATCCGACGCCCGCAATGGACAAGCCGTTGGAACGCAACGAACGTCCCCCGATCGACACCGATGCCACGTGATCCGTCAAGAAGTCTAGACACCATGTGGTATTCGGCTGTCTAGACTTCGCACATGCCGGCCGACGACGTGGCGCGCGTATTCGCGATCGAAGACAGGGTCGAGCGACTGAAGGCGGCCACCGAAAGGGTCGCGGCAGCCCAACAGACCATCAACGAACTGACCAGGATTCGTCGTGCCGTAATCCGCGAACTGCACGCCGACGGCTGGACTTTCGCCAGAATCGGTGCAGCAGCTGGTCTTTCCCGTGCTCGCATACACCAGGTGAGTATGCAAGGGCCGGCGCCGGAAGGTCTGTTCTTCGGACATGGCCCGCTGACCGTACTCGTACCCGAACTACGTGCCGGGCGGGTGATCGGCGCGCCGGATCCGGCTGCGCCGCAACGGTTGGGGCAGCTGCTGCGACAACTCGGATTCTCGGTCACGGTCGAGCATTTTCTCCCGGGACGCCGAATCGACCTCCTCCGTGATGGATTGATCGTCCTCGGGGGTCCGGAACTGTCGCCCAGTCTGCGTCAGCTGATGACCGCCGATCCACGGCTGCGTCGCGCGGTGGCCAGAGCCGGCGATGCCCGCCGGGCGATCGAGGACCGCGCGGCGCGGCGAGTGTATCGACCCGGCGGCCCGGATCCACACGACATCGCCTATCTGGCCAGGCTGCCCCGCCCCGATGGACTCGGCAGCGTACTGATCATCGACGGTATGCAACCGGCGGGCTCGCTCGGCGCCATCCGGCTGCTCGCGACCCGGCTGGCCAATTTGCACGAACGCGCGAGCAATCACCGATTCTCGGTCCTGGTCTCGTGCCGTTTCGATCGCGCCACCGGCGAACCGCTGGAAGCCGAACTGCTCACGCCGGTCTACCGGCACGACCCGGAAAAACGGACACCCACGCTGGGTGTGCGGCGCTGAGCTATCGCCTGGCGACTAGCGCCGGCCATCTGCAAGGTGCTGATCGCGGTCGCGGACGCACCCTGGCGAACGCCACAGGCCGGCGCGCCGCGCCGGACATCTGGCCACCTGCGCATCGTGCGCGACCGACCATCTAAAATTGCTAGCAGATAGCCGCGCTGCGATGTAGCCCGATCACACAATCGAAGATCGAGGTCGGCGTCCGTGTCCTGCACGCGGCTGCACGTCGAGCGCCCACCTCGGCCCACACCAATGACAACGACTCGAGGAAATCGTGCATCTGCTTCTGCTCATCAGCAGCGTCGTCTTGGCAGCCGCACTGATCGGCGCGGTCGTCGCCATGCTCTTGCGGCCTCCGCCAGCGCGTATCCACCTGACTGTCGCCGATCTACAGGCCCGACTTGCGCGGGAGCAGGAAACCGGATCGCCCGAGACCGACGGGACGGCCGACTCCGACGAAGCGGCGAATTCCGACCACGATGTCGCCACCGACGATTCCACGCGACCACACGAACCCGCGATCGGCACAGGACCGCTTGCCGACAGTGGTCGCAACCCAGTCGTTCCCATGGAACGGCGCCAGTTGCCCGAACCGTCGACTCGGGCCCGGGACGAGACCACGGACATCACCGACACACCCGTCCATGGCGACTCGGCCGACACGCCGTCGACCGAGCCTCGACCAACCGAACAGCGCCGCAACCGCCAGTAGCCAGCTCATAGCGGAAATGCCTCTCCGGGGTGATTGGACTCCGGCGCGCGGGGCATACCCATGACAAAGCAATCAATTCCGGCTAACAGCATGGTGCAACCTCTTGCACAGCCTGCTATGCCACTTCACACTAAATTTGCTGAATGTTTGCCATCTCAGTTGACGGTGCGCTGCGCTTCGGCTCCGCCACACCCGCCCGGCTCGCCCACCGAGAGGAGAACACGCGCCGTGACCGCCACCCAGATCGCCGTCCTCTGCTCACTCGCAGGCGCCACGAGCCTGGTCGCGGCCTTCGCGTTGTGGTACAGACCAACCGTCCGGCGACGACGAACCCACGACACCGAGCACGGACTGGCGCGCGAGATCGCCGCCCCCCTCCCGACCTGCCCGATCGGTAAACCGCAGCAGCTGCCCATGGACCCATTGACCGTGGCAGAAGCCCACGAGCTGATGCAGCGGCACCGGATATGCGAACCTGCCGAATGTGTCTACAAGAACGCTGCGTTTCGCACTTTGATCGAGGCCGGGTACATGCGAGATACCCGCGCGGGAATCCGACCCGACCACGCATCGGAACAACTCGACCGTTCAGGCCGCCGCCCGCGCGGGCCGCAGGGTGTTCATCGGCGGACGGTCGATCAATGACACCTCGGTACTGCGTGCGGTGAATTCGTCACCGACCATGGGGAATTGGGTCAGTGCCGCACCGGAATCCCGGACGCCACTGCGACCGAGCGCGGTGCCGACGATCTGGCGACTCATCACCCCCAAATCGGCCAGCGGACGATTGCGATGTGTACGAGTGCCCAAGTTGACCTGGCCGATCGCGGACATACCGAACTGGTCGTAGGTGTCCAACAGCAGGCCGATCTCCACGCCGTAGCCCGGTGCGAACGGCACCGACGTGAGCAACTCCCGGGTTCCCGCGTACTCGCCACCCAGTGGCTGGAGCACGTGCGACAGCTGCGGTCGCAGCGCCGCCAGCAGCGGACGTGCGACCAACTCGGTGACTCGGCCGCCGCCATGAGCCTCCACCGCACCGCCGAACCGAAGTGGCCGACGATAATAGGCTTTGGATAGATGCAGGCCGTTCATCGTGAGCAATGGGCCGAGCAGCTTCGGCACGAAATGCGGATCCGGATCGATCAGATCGGAGTCGACGAAGGCGATCAGATCCCCGCCGGTGACGGCCAACGAGCGCCACAACACCTCCCCCTTACCGGGGACGGGTTCCAATTCCGGCACGGCCTGCTCTCTGGTGATCACCTCGGCGCCTGCTGTGCGAGCCCGGTCGGCAGTGGCATCGGTAGAACCGGAATCGAGCACGACGAGCTCATCGACCAATCTGCCGACCAGCGGTCGGATACTGGCCACTACTTCGGCCACGGTTCGTTCTTCGTTCAATGCGGGCAGCACCACCGACACCGTTCGGCCTGCTTTGGCGTCGATGAGCTCGTCCACCGTCCAGTTCGGGGTGTCCCACGTATTCGTTTCCGCCCAGCTGGGCTCACAGTGTTGCACGACTGTCATACCAGACCTCGCAAGGTTCGTACGGGGGGCCGGATGCCCTGGATCGCGGCGATCATGTCCACGACCCGCCGGGTAGCGGCAACCTCGTGGACACGAAAGACCCTGGCGCCGGCCGCCGCCGACCATGCTGTGGCCGCCAATGTGCCCTCCAGCCGCTCGGAAAGGCCGACACCTAGAGTCTCTCCGATGAAATCCTTGTTGCTCAGCGCCATCAAGACTGGCCACCCGGTATTTACAAGACTGTCGACTCCGCGCAACAGTTCGAGGCCGTGGTAGGTGTTCTTTCCGAAATCGTGGGTCGGATCGATCAGAATCGAGTCACGCCGTACCCCTACCGCGAGCGCATCCTCCGCTGCACGCACCACCGTCGCGGTGACCTCCTGCACAACGTCGGCATACCGCACCCGGTGCGGCCTGGTCCGCGGCGACGCTCCGCCGGTGTGACTGCACACCACGCCCGCGCCGTGGGTGACGGCCACGGAGATCAGATCCGGGTCGGCGCCCGCCCAGGTGTCGTTGATCAGATCCGCGCCCTCGCCGACCGCCGCCGAAGCCACCTCGGCGCGCCAGGTGTCCACGCTGATCAGTAATCCCGGATATTTTGCGCGGATCGCCGCGATGAACGGGACCACGCGGCGGGTCTCCTCGGCCGCGTCGACCGAGGTTCCGGGTCCGGCCTTGACACCACCGATATCGATCAGATCCGCGCCCTCGTCCACGGCGCGTGCCACGGCGTCCATCGCAGCGGCGTCGGCGAATGTAGCGCCTGCGTCGTAGAACGAGTCCGGCGTGCGATTCACGATCGCCATGACCAACGCCCGATCAGCCGCGACCGGCCGACCGCACAACGTGGGAAGCCGCGCAGCGGTCGAGCTGAACATGTCAACGACTGTAGACGAACACCCTTTCCGGTCGGTTGGATGTCGCTGCCCGGCGGCTGCGCTCGGGTGTCATCCCTCGGTCCGCGCCGCCTGCAGCGCAGCGAATGCCGACGGGACATCGCTCGCTACGGTAATCCGGGACATCGCTGTCCGGGAGACGAATTTCCGGTCGTAGAGCTCCTCCAGCCAGGAGAACAGTCCGTGGAAGAATCCCTGGTGGTCCAGCACCACAACGGGTTTGTCGTGCTGTCCGAGGTAGCCACCGGTCCAGGTCTCGAAGAACTCCTCCAGGGTACCGATGCCACCGGGCAGAGTGAGAAACGCATCGGCACGGTCTTCCATCACCTGCTTGCGTTGGCGCATGGTGTCGGTGACCACCAGTTCGTCGGCGTCGACGTCGGCGACCTCTTGGTGCACCAGGTGTTTCGGAATCACCCCGATGGTGTGTGCGCCTCCCGCGCGCGCCGCGGTCGCGACCGCTCCCATCATCGAAACGTGCCCGCCGCCGGACACCAACTGCCACCCGCGCCGAGCGAGTTCGGTGCCGACTCGAGCGGATAGCGACAAGCAATCCGGGTCCGTCGTGCTCGCAGAGCAGTAGACACAGACAGCGAAAGACTGTTCGCTCACGACCATTCCTTCGTCGAACCGGCGGCGTCGGTGGCGCTCGAACCGATGGTGTCGGTGGCGCCGACCGAGTTCGTGCCGGCCACCACCATGGCCACGACCTCTTCGACGCTGTCGGTCACCTGCAGCAAGCTCGAATCCTCCGCGGAGATCTTACCCGAGCGCCCGAGTGTGTCTCGCAACCAACCGAGCAGCCCCGACCAGTACTTGCTGCCGAACAAGATGATCGGAAAGCGAGTGATCTTGCCGGTTTGCACCAGTGTCAGCGCCTCGAAAAGCTCATCGAGTGTCCCGAATCCACCGGGCAGGCATACGAAGGCCCGCGCGTACTTCACGAACATCGTTTTGCGCACGAAGAAGTAGCGGAAGTTGATCCCGAGATCCACCCACTCGTTGAGGGTCCGCTCGAAGGGCAACTCGATACCGAGGCCGATCGAGTAGCCGCCCGCCTCGCAGGCGCCCCGATTGACCGCTTCCATGGCGCCCGGCCCGCCGCCGGTGATCACCGCGAACCCGGCCGCGGCCAACGCGGCGCCGATTGCATGCCCGGCCTGGTATTCGGGATGGTCCACCGGGATGCGCGCCGAACCGAAGACGGTCACCGCAGGCGGGGCTTGCGCGAGCGCACCGAATCCCTCGACGAACTCCGCTTGAATACGCAACACCCGCCACGGGTCGGTGTGTACCCAGTCCGAATCACCACGCCCGTCCAGCAGACTCCGGTCGGCGGTACCGACATCGTCTCTACGATCACGCCGAAGCAGAACCGGACCGTGATACGAGGCTGTCGACTGCGGTTCCTCGGGGACTTCACGGCCCTCGGCGGGGACTTCACGGCCCTGGGCGTCGGCGGACATGGCTGCAACGCTACCGCGGCTCAGATCGATGTCCCGGTCAGAAAGTCGCGCAACATGGCAGTGACAGCGGTGATCTGTCGCACCGAGACGTGTTCGTCGCGGGTATGAGCGAGATTCGGGTCGCCGGGACCGAAATTGACCGCCGGAATGCCCCGTGCAGCGAAACGCGAGACATCCGTCCAGCCGTACTTCGCGCGTACGCCGCCCGCACCGTGGCCCCGCACCGAGTCGACGAGGTCCCGGGCCGCCGGCGCGGTCAGCCCCGGGAGCGCTCCCGGTGCGGCGTCGGTGACCTCACAATCGAGGTCGAGTCCGGAGAAGACCTCCCGGACGTGCGCGATCGCCTGGTCCACGGTGCGGTCGGGGGCGAAGCGGAAGTTGACGTCCAACTCGGCCGCGTCGGGCACCACATTGCCGGCCACACCACCGACCGCTCGAACCGCGGACAACGACTCGCGATAGACACAACCGTCGATGTCGACCTGCCGCCCTTGGTAGTCGCACAACCGCTGCAGCGGCGCGGCCAATCGGTGGATCGCATTGTCGCCCAGCCACGCTCGTGCCGAATGCGCACGCTCGCCCGGGGCGCGTAGCCGAACGCGCACCGTGCCTTGGCAACCCGCCTCGATCCAGCCACCGGACGGTTCGCCCAAGATGGCGAGGTCGGCGGCGAGCCAGTCGGGCAGCTCCCGCTCGATTGCGCCGAGCCCGTTGAATTCCGCGGCGATCTCCTCGCCGTCGTAGAAGACCATCGTCAGGTCGTGCACCGGGTCGGTGATGGTCGCGGCCAAGTGCAAGAACACCGCGTCACCGGATTTCATGTCGACCGAACCGCAACCGTAGAGCAGCTGCTCACCGGCCGGGCTCCGGTCGAGGCGGCTGGGCACATTGTCGGCGATCGGCACGGTGTCCAGGTGTCCGGCCAGAATCACCCGGGTCGGCAGCGCCCGATCGGTTCGCGCCAACACCACGTTTCCGTGTCGCAGCACCTCGAAGCCGGTCGTCTGGTCACGCAGCGCCCGCTCGACCTCGTCGGCAATGGCTACCTCGTCCCGCGACACACTGGGGATGTCCACGAGAGCAGCGGTGAGGGCTATCGGGTCGGCACGTAGGTCGATCGTCACGCAGTCAGCGTACGGACTGCGTCTCGGTCACAGCGACAGGTGCGGGCGCGATGCTCCACCTGTTCCACGAGCGTGACCTCGTCCGTCCCACAGGCGCTACCTCGGAGCAACCGCGCCCGCGCTTCGGCGGGCCGGTAACCTCTAGTGCCGTGAGCATCCAGGGAGCAGCAGCAGTCGGAATCGCCAGTGTGACCGCGGATGGGACTGTGTTGGACACGTGGTACCCGGACCCGCAGCTGGGCGAGTTCGCCGAGACCGGCACCAAGCGACTGGACGACGTACCCGCGGAGTACGCGGCGCTGCTCGGCTTCGACGAGGCCCGCGGAGTCGACGTGGTCGCAGTGCGCACCACGATCGCCGACCTCGCTGCCGCGCCGATCGACGCGCACGATGTCTACCTGCGCTTGCACTTGCTCTCCCACCGCCTGGTCACCCCACACAGTGTGAGCCTGGAGGGCCAGTTCGGCCTGCTGACCAATGTGGTGTGGACCAATCACGGTCCGGCCGCTGTCGAGGGATTCGAGGCCACCCGCGCCCGACTCCGCGCCCGCGGGCCGGTCACGGTGTACAGCGTCGACAAATTCCCGCGCATGATCGACTATGTGCTACCCACTGGCGTCCGCATCGGCGATGCGGATCGGGTTCGGCTCGGCGCACATCTGGCTGCGGGCACCACAGTCATGCACGAAGGCTTCGTGAATTTCAACGCCGGTACCCTCGGGGCGTCCATGATCGAAGGTCGCATCTCCGCCGGCGTCGTTGTCGGCGACGGCTCGGATGTCGGCGGCGGCGCCTCCACGATGGGCACCCTGTCCGGTGGCGGCACCACGGTGATCTCCATCGGCGAGCGGTCGCTGCTCGGCGCGAACTCCGGCCTGGGTATACCGCTGGGCAACGACTGTGTCGTCGAGGCAGGGTTGTACCTGACCGCGGGGACCAAGGTCACCGCCCCGGACGGCGCTGTGATGAAGGCGGCCGAACTGGCCGGCCGCGACAATCTGTTGTTTCGTCGCAATTCCACTACGGGCGTGGTCGAGGTGGTTTCCCGCAAAGGCGTCGGGATCGCCCTCAACACCGATCTCCACGCCAACGACTGAGCCTCGTCGAGGCTCGTCGTGCGGGATCCCGGTCCATCGGAACCTGGGAGCAGGCTATCGGCCGAGCCGGACCAGATCTGGATCCGGTCCGGCCCACAGCCGGTCGTCGGCAGCGACACGCTGCTCGTCGATGTCGGAATCCAGAGCGCCGAGGACTTCTCGAGCCAGCCGCATGTACCAGGCAGCCACCTGCGGTGGGTAGTCCGCGTAGCTGCCGTTGTCTCGAAGCACCGCTCCCTCCACGGTGGGTATGTCGGTCCGACCGTCGAACTCCACGGTGTACGGCTTTCCCAGCCGTTGCGCGGTCGGGGCGTCGATGGTGGCATCCAGTTTGATCCATCGGCCATGGAGGAACGCTTCGCCGAGCGAATGCCAGGGCAGCGGTCGACCTGCCCGACCGCCACACATGCGGCGCACCTCGGGCGCGAGGAATTCCATCTCGGGCGCATCGAGCGACTGGAAGGCGACACGCGCGGGGATCTTCGCTGCCCGACACAGAGCGACGAAGGTATTCGCCTTACCCATGCAAAAAGCGACGTCGTGTTCGATCACGTCGCTGGCGGCACTCTTGCCCTCCGCAAGATATCTGAACGACGCAAGGATATCGTAGGGAATGTCACGAACATACCGATATATATTCCCGAGGTGAACGAGGACATCCGACGATGCGCTCGTGAGTTCCTCGGTTTTCGCCACCACAATGGGATGGTCGGAGTTCGCATAGGGCGTGGGGCGAAGGTATTCGTCGTCGGCAGCTGCTACCGCAGAGTTGTTGGCGGCCGAATTATTGGCGGCCGAATTATTGGGGTAGGTCATCTCGTTGCTCTCTCCCTGCTTGGCTGTTCGGTTCGTCGCCACGGGCGCCGACCGCGTCGTTCCTCGACGATGAATCGCCGAAGTATCGGATCACCTCCTCCCCTGCCACTGTCAGATACTCGGTATCGGCAACATCGGGGACAAAGAAAAGAAAGTCACGGATTCCCGCGTTCTCATACTCTCTGATTCGCGCTGCACACTTCTCCGGTGAGCCGATGATCAACCCGTCGGCCGGAATGGATCGGAATCGTGTCCGAATCCGTTGCTGCGATTCCGGGTGGGCGACCGGGGCGAGTAGGGCGGTCAGTGCCAAGCGCAGTGCCGCGGGCTCACGACCCGCTTTCTCGCACGCGCGATCCAGAAAATCCCGGCGGTCTGCGCACCGTGTCGGGGACCACCAACGCACATTGATGCCGTCGGCATACCGAGCGGCAATGCGATGAACCCGGTCGCCTTCGCCGCCGACCCACAGCGGCGGATGTGGACGTTGCACCGGCGTTGGATCGCACACTGCGCCGTCGATCGCGTAGTACTCACCGTGGAAGGCCGGGGATTCGTCGACCCAGATGTGCCGTATGAGCTGCAACGACTCGGCAAGCGCAGACACTCGGTCACCGGTCGGCGGGAAGGGAATTCCATAGGCGTCGAATTCTTGCCGAAACCAGCCCGCTCCCAGGCCGAGTTCCACCCGCCCGGCGGAGATGACGTCGAGCGTGGCGGCCATCTTCGCGAGCACCGACGGATAGCGGTAGGAGTTGCACAGGACATTCGTTCCCAGCCGAATACGTTCTGTGTCTCGTGACAGTGCAGCCAGCGCGGTCCAGCATTCCAATTGCGGGATGGAGTGTCCGTTCCGGTGACTCGCCTGTTGTCGCCCGGACGAATCGCCGCCGATACCGACTTCCTGCACATAGTCTTCGGGGCTCAGCGTGAGAAAATGGTCACACAGCCATATGGACTCGAAGCCCAGTGTTTCGGCCTCTCGCGCTGTTCGCACCATATCCGGATAGTTCCCGACGGCCAGTCCTCGAACTGCGGACGATAGAATGATGCCGAAACGAGAATTCCCGGATTCACTCGACGACCCGTGATCAATGGTCGCTGACATGTCATCGAACCATCCTTCCATCACCGAAGAACGAAAACTCTGAAGGGTCCGCATCAGGGCCTGTGTTCGCTCTGCCACGAAAGCGCGCGAACCGAGATCGCGCACCGGGTGCAACGGTCCCGACACCAGTATGCGATCAGCGATGGTCAGCCGAGCAACGCTTTGCGCACCTTGCCCATGGCGTTGCGCGGCAGGGTATCCACCACCCGAATCTCGCGGGGGCGTTTGTGCACCGAAAGCTGTTCGGCCACATGGTCGATCAATTCACGCGCACTGGCCTCGTGCCGCAACACAACGAACGCAGTGATGCGTTGACCGAGATCGGCGTCCGGTAGCCCGACCACCGCCACCTCGGCGACCGCCGGGTGCCCGAGCAGCGCAGTCTCCACTTCGCCCGCGCCGACACGATAGCCACCGGACTTGATCAAGTCGACCGATTCTCGACCGACGATGCGATGGAAGCCCTCAGGGTCGATGACGGCGACGTCTCCCGTCCGGAACCACCCGTCGTCGGTCCAATTCGCCGCAGTCGTCTCCGGGCGGTTCAGGTAGCCGTCGAAGACCATCGGGCCACGTACCTGTAGGCCACCGATGCTTTCCCCATCGTGCGGGACCGGAGCACCGGACTCGTCTCGGAGTCGGGTCTGCACACCATGCACCGGCAGGCCCACCCAGCCGGGTCTGCGTTCCCCATCGGCCCGAGTGGACAGTGTGATCATGGTTTCGCTCATGCCGTATCGCTCGATCGGCGCGTGTCCGGTGAGCGTGCGCAACCGCTCGAACACCGGCGTCGGCAGTGGTGCGCTACCGGAGACCAGCAGTCGGGCGCCGGCCAATCGCGCTGCAGCATCGGGGTCGTCCACGATCCGCGACCAGACGGTCGGCACGCCGAAGTACAGTGAGCCCGGGGCCTCGGCATAGGCTTGGGGCGTGGGTCTGCCGGTGTGGATCACCGGGCTGCCGACACGCAGGGCGCCGAGCATCCCGATCACGAGCCCATGCAGGTGAAACAGCGGAAGCCCGTGCACCAGAACGTCACTCGCGGTCCAATCCCACGCCTCGATCAAGGCATCCAGGCCGGCCGCGATGGCCGCTCGCCCGAGCACGACCCCCTTGGGCGGCCCGGTGGTTCCGGAGGTGTACAACACGACGGCGGGCGCGCCGGGGTCGGGTTCTGGATAGGTGTGCCACGACCGGGCGTGCCGTCGGACCGGCACCACCGGTAGGTCGGCGCCGTCCGGAGCCTTCCCCAGCCAGATCTGCGCGCCCGAATCGGTCAGAATGTGCGCCCGTTCCGCAGCGCCGGAGTCCGGCGGCACCGGTACGACGGGGACGCCGGCGATCAGGCAACCGACCACCCCGAGCACCGTATCCACCGTGGGCTCGGCAAACACTGCCACCCGCTCGGCGGGTCCCATGCGCTCGGCCACCGACGTGGCCGCACCCAGCAGGTCGCCGCGCGAGAGCGTGGTCCCCTCGATGGTGACCGCATTGGGGATGTCCTGCCCGTGCACGAGAGCGTGCGGGCTCGAACAACCGAGTAGCGGGACCGAACCGAAGGACATTCGGTCATCCTACGTCGCGGCGATCTCGGTCGTGGTGCTCTCTTGGCGAGCAGACCGCCTGAACCACACCTCCACCGCGTCGCCCAGCACGCCGTTGACACCTGCGCTGATTCGGTGAGAAAATTGTTGTGTAACTTTCTCATCTGGTGAGGTCGACGATGCCCTGGCCACCGCATACTCCACCTCGAATCGACCGTGCTGGTTCCGTCGAGCTGGAGCGCCACATCGACGGGATCGCCGGCTTCCTCGGCGGTACCGCGAATGTCATCATGCAACTGAGCGCGCCGCCCGTTGGGCGCGGCGTGGTGGAAAGCACCGTCGACAGCGGCAAAGTCATGCTTCATCCGATCAAGCGGTTGCGCACCACCCTGACCTATCTTTCGGTGACCCTCCTCGGCACCGACGCCGAACGTGCCGCCTATCGCCAGGCAGTCGACGTCGCACATCGACCGGTTCGTTCGGGTGCGTCGAGTCCCGTGCGATACAACGCCTTCGACCCGACCCTGCAGCTATGGGTTGCGGCCTGCCTGTACTGGGGCGCGAAGGACCTGTACGAACGCATGCACGGTCCCATGGACGACGCGACCGCCGATGCCTTCTTCCATCTCGGCGCACGGATGGGCACCACCCTGCAAATGCCGCACACACTATGGCCTGCCAACCGGCGCGACTTCGACGAATACTGGGCGAGGCAACTCGCGAACACCAGCATCGATCCGACCGTCCGCGCCTACCTCCACGACCTCGTCGACCTGCGCATGCTGCCCCGCCCGGTCCAACTGGCCTTCGGACGCATGCACCGCTTCGTCGTCACGGGGCTGCTGCCGGCACACCTACGCTGCGAAATGGGCCTGACCTGGAGCCAGCGTGAGGACCAGGTGCTCGATCACGTCCTGCGCACCCTCGGCGCCGCGTCGGCCGCACTGCCGCAACCGATTCGAGTGTTCCCGTACAACGCCTACCTATTGGACATGCGTCTTCGCCGCCGGCTCGGCCGGCCGCTGGTCTGATCACGACGATCGGACCGTGCAGGACCTGCAGGCGGGTGGACGCTCCACACTCGTCGAGCCACTGCGTCGTACCCGCCGGACCCTACGCTGCGGGTCGTACGCTCCGGCGTGTGTGGCTCCCTCTGCCACACAGGCTTCGAGCACGCTGCTCAGGGCGCCCGGAACGAGGCCACGACGTGGTTGCGCGCGAACTGCCGAATAGCCGCGTCGTCCCCGAGCGGGATCACCGTCTGCGAGGTCAGTGCCAGCGACAGTGCCGTACGGGCGATCATCTCGGCCAACGGTGCCGGATCGTAGTGCGGCAGCCTGCCTTCCCGCTGCAGCCGCATGATGAACTCGGCGACGTAGTCTCGGCCGAGTTCGACGACCGGGGCGCCGTCGATGGTCAGGTAGGGCAATACGAGTTCGGGTTCGGTGGACAGTAGTCGGTGGATCAACCGATTTCCCCGCAGTCCTGTGATGAACGCGGCGAACAGTTCGACGATCTGATCCTCGGCGCTCGCGTCCTGGTCGACCTGCCGCTGCAACACGGCGTCGACGGTGCCGATGAACTCGCGCGTCTGTCGCAGCCCGACAGCTTTGATCAGATCGGGCTTGCCGGCGAACCGCCGGTAGAGCGTGGCCAGCGACACCTTGGCGCGCCGTGCCACTTCGACCATGCTGGTGCGCTTGATCCCGAAATCCAGGAACGCCAGCAGCGCGGCATCCAACACCTGGGCCTGGTTGCGGTCCTCCGGCGGCATGTCGCGAACGAGGGGCAACAACCGGGTTGCGGTGGTCATGACTTCTACCCTATCCGCAACGAGACGATGACACGCTCACCATCGCATGCTGCCATGCGCAAACCGGATCAGGATCCGTCCCGCAGAGCGCGCACGAAGAACGCCACATTGGCCGGCCGTTCGGCCAGCCGTCGGGTCAGGTAGCCGTACCATTGGCCGCCATAGGGTACGTAGACCCGTACCGCCTGGTCCGCATGGACCAGGCGCGCCTGTTCCCGATCCCGGACGCCGTAGAGCATCTGGTGTTCGAACTCGCCGGCGGCCCGATCGCTGTCGGCGGCCATCCGCTCGGCGGCGGCGATGACCGCAGGATCGTGCGAGGCGATCATCGGGTATCCGCGACCGTGCATCAGAATCTCCAGGCACCGCAGGTAGGACCTGGTCACCTCGCTCGCACGCTGGAACGCGACATCCTGGGGCTCCCGATAGGCACCCTTGCACAATCGAATGCGGGTTCCCGCGCTCGCGAACGCGCGGCAGTCCGCTTCGGTGCGACGCAGATACGCTTGGACCGCCACCCCTAGCCACGGGAACTCGGTACGCATGGCTTCCACGGTGGCCAACGTCGGCTCGGTCGTCGAATGATCCTCCGCGTCGACACACACCCATACCCCGGCCCGCACCGCTTCGGCACACAGGGCGTACAAGTTCTCGGTTGCGACCGCATGCCCGTCGACGGCCAATGCCTGGCCCAGCGCGGACAACTTCACCGAGACCTCGATCGGCTGCACGGCGGCGACCGCCGGCGGCGCTACTCGAGCCAGATCCCAGATCAGTTCCCGGTATTCCGCGAGCGTGCGCTGCGCCTGCGCCCGATCGGTGGTGTTCTCACCGAGGAAGTCCACGCTGATCATCCGGCCGCCGGCCAACAACCCAGCAGCCACGGTGAGTACGTCGTCGCGGGTCTCACCGGCGACGAATCGGCGCACGATCCGGGAAGTCGGCGCAAATCCGGTGAGCATACGCTGTATCCGCGACGACGACGACGCGGCCAAGATCACCGGTCGCAGCGGATTCACCACATCGCCTCCCGGTCGCCGCCGCGCCTGGCCACAACGGGGTGCATTACGACTCCATGTGCGGATAGCGGTGATCCACAGGCGGTACGAAGACTTCCTTGGTCACGCGTGGCGCTACCCAACGCAAGAGATTCAACGGCGAGCCGGCCTTGTCGTCGGTACCGGATGCTCGAGCACCGCCGAAAGGTTGCTGACTCACCACAGCGCCGGTGGGCTTGTCATTGATGTAGAAGTTGCCAGCGGCGAATCGCAACGCCGCGCTCGCCTGCGAAATCGCACTGCGGTCCTGTGCGAACACTGCGCCGGTCAATGCGTAGGGCGCCGCCGACTCGACGTCGGCGAGCACCGCTGCGAACGCTCCGGGATCGGCGTCGTCGTAGACGTACACCGACAGAATCGGCCCGAAGTACTCGGTGGCGAACGATTGATCGTGCGGATCGTCGGCCAACAGAACGGTCGGCCGAACGAACCAACCCTCGCTGTCGTCGTAGCCGCCGCCGACCGGAATGCCGATTCCGGCATCCGCTGCTCGCCGAATGGCGGCAACATTCTTGTCGAATGCGCGCTGATCGATCAGTGCTCCACCGAAATTCGACAACTCGGCTACGTCGCCGTAGCTCAACTCGCCTGCGGCGTGCAGGAACTCCTCTCCCATCGTGCGCCACACCGACCGCGCGATATACGCGCGAGAGGCGGCGGAGCACTTCTGGCCCTGGTATTCGTAGGCGCCGCGAATCAGCGCGGTGCGCAGCGCATCCGGGTCGGCCGAGGAGTGCGCGACGATGAAATCCTTTCCCCCGGTTTCGCCGACCAGACGGGGATAGCTGTGGTAGTGGGCGATATTCGCGCCGACCTGTTGCCACAGATGCTGGAAGGTCGTAGTGGAACCGGTGAAGTGGATACCGGCCAGTCGTGGATCGGCCAGCGCCACCTCCGACAGTCGCTCGCCGGCCCCGGTGACCATGTTGATCACGCCGGGCGGTAGACCGGCCGCCTCCAGCACCCGCATGGTGTAGAACGCCGACAGGGTCTGAGTCGACGACGGCTTCCACACCACCGTGTTGCCCATCAATGCCGGCGCAGTTGGCAAGTTTCCAGCGATCGCGGTGAAATTGAAGGGAGTGATGGCGTAGACGAACCCTTCGAGCGGCCGATGGTCCATGCGATTCCACACTCCGGCGGTGGACCGTGGCTGTTGCGCGAGGATCTCGCGGGCGAACGCAACGTTGAATCGCCAGAAGTCGACCAGTTCACACGGGGCATCGATCTCGGCCTGGAGGACCGACTTCGACTGCCCGAGCATGGTGGCCGCGGCGAGGGTCTCTCGCCATGGCCCGGCCAGCAGGTCGGCGGCGCGCAACAACACCGCAGCACGCTCCTCGAAGGGCATCGCCCGCCATCCGGGCGCCGCCGCGATCGCCGCGTCGATGGCGGCATGTGCTTCCGAATGCGTGGTATCGGTGTAGGTCCCCAATACCTGCCGGTGCCGATGCGGCGCGACGATATCGTGACGTTCACCGACTCCGGGCCGGTGTTTGCCGGCGATCACCAGCGGCACATCGACAGAATCAGCCGACAGCTCAGCAAGTTTGCTAACAAGTAGCTCGCGTTCTGGACTTCCCGGCGCGTAGGAGTGTGCCGGCTCATTGCCGGGCACGGGGACAACCGTGACAGCGTCCATACCTCAGGCTAACCCCACTGCCCCGAGATACCCGTATGGCGACACACCAGCCGCCACGAATCGACGGACGGATCACCCGAACCGCCAGGCGTGCCACCGAAACCGCACACCAGAAGGACCCGCCGCGAGCCGTTCGGCGGCCGTCCCACGGCCTACCTTCAGCTCGCTGCGAGCCGTTCGGCGGCCACGGCAATGCGCTCGTCGGTCGCGGTCAGCGCGATCCGGACGTGCTCCCGCACACCGGGCCCGTAGAAATCGCCGGGCGCGACGAGAATGCCGCGGGCGGCCAGCCACTCCACAGTGACCCGGCACGGTTCACCCCGCGTCGCCCACAGATACAGACCTGCCTCGGAGTGATCGATGCGGAACCCGGCCCGGGTCAACACCTCGTGGAGCACCTCACGGCGCGCGCGGTAGCGCTCGCGCTGTCGAGAGGCATGATCGTCGTCGTCGAGCGCAGCAGTCATTGCGGCCTGGATCGGAAGCGGCATGATCATTCCGGCATGTCTGCGCACCGTGAGCACCTCGGCGACCAAGTCCGGGTCGCCGGCCACGAAACCCGCGCGATAGCTGGCAAGGTTGGAGGTCTTGGACGTCGAGTGCACCACGAGCAAATTGGTGTGATCACCATCACATACTTCGGGGTCCAGCAGGGACACCGCTCGCCCCTCCCACACCAGACCGAGGTAGCACTCGTCGGAGGCGACGATCGCGTCGCGCTCACGCGCGAAGGCCACGACCTTCCGCAAATGATCGACGCCGAGCACTCGCCCGGTCGGGTTGGCGGGTGAGTTCACGTAGATCAGCGCAGGACTCTGCGGGCCGAGTTGGTTCAGGCCATCGGCGCGAACCACCGTGGCACCGGCCAACAACGCACCGACCTCATAGGTGGGGTAGGCGATTTCGGGAATCACAACCACGTCGTTCGGACCGAGCCCCAGCAGCTGAGGCAGCCCCGCGATCAACTCCTTGGTGCCGATCACGGGCAGCACGGCCGCTGGGGAGACTCCCGTTATCCCATGGCGTCGCCGCAACGCATCGACAATGGCCGTGCGCAGCTCGTCGGTGCCGCGCGTGGTCGGGTATCCAGGCGTGTCGGCGACCGAACTCAATGCCGCTCGGATCAGCGGATCGACCGGGTCGACCGGAGTGCCCACGGACAGGTCGACGATCCCGCCAGGGTGCGCGGACGCGGTGACCTTCGCGGAAGCAATGGTGTCCCAAGGAAATTCCGGCAGCCGATGGCCGACCCGGCGATGCGACGCCACGAGGGGATCACTCACTCGCCATCGGGGGGAGCTCCTTGATCAACGGCGGGTCGTAGTCGATCTTACCCAACTTCGTGGCACCACCGGGCGAACCGAGCTCATCGAAGAAGTCGACATTGGCAGTGATGTATTCGCTCCACTGATCCGGAGTGTCGTCTTCGTAGAAGATCGCCTCCACCGGGCACACCGGCTCACATGCACCACAGTCCACGCACTCGTCGGGATGGATGTACAGCATTCGACCACCCTCGTAGATGCAATCCACGGGGCATTCCTCGATGCATGCCTTGTCCTTCACGTCAACGCACGGTTCAGCGATGATGTAAGGCACTACCGGTCTCCTAGTCTGTTCCTCGCCTGCGGGACGGCCCGCCCTGCGAAACCCTATCCCGGGGTTCCACATTACTACTGGTCAGCCTGCCCTAACCTGCGACGCTCCGCACACCGCCATCGGAGTCGAAAAGGCCCCTCGACGACGATGTCCGGCCATCGCATCCCGCCTCGGGCGGTGGCCGGCACTACCCGACCGTCAATGGCAGCAGCGACGCCTTGCGCTCGGGCACACCGTAGGTCGTCGTCCGCTCACGAGCCGGTCGACCGATCCCCGTGGCGATCTCGACCAGGTCGGCGACGGTTTTCGCCGAGCCGTGCTGGGACCCCGCCATCCGGGAGATGGTCTCTTCCATCAGCGTGCCCCCGAGATCGTTGGCGCCGCTGGACAACATCACTCGGGTTCCGACGGTCCCGAGTTTGACCCAGCTGGTCTGAATGTTCGAGATCCGGCCGTGCAGCATGATCCGGGCCACGGCATGGGCAGCGCGGTTGTCTCGTTTGGTCGGCCCCGGCCGCGCAGCGCCGGCAAGGTACAACGGGGCACTCTGGTGCACGAACGGCAGCAGGACGAACTCGGTGAAGCCCCCGGTCTCGTCCTGGATTCCACGCAACACCCGCAGGTGCCCGATCCAATGCTCCGGATTGTCCACGTGGCCGTACATCATGGTCGAGCTGGACCGGATGCCCAGCTGGTGCGCGGTGGTGATCACCTCGATCCACGCAGAGGTGGGCAGCTTGCCCTTGGTGAGCACCCACCGCACCTCGTCGTCCAGAATCTCGGCTGCCGTGCCTGGAATGGTGTCCAAGCCGGCCTCCTTCAATGCGACCAACCAGTCCCGAATACTCAGCCCACCCCGGGAGGCGCCGTTCACGATCTCCATCGGACTGAACGCGTGCACGTGCATGGAGGGCACCCGCCGTTTGACCGCCCGAACCAAGTCGGCGTACCCGGTAACCGGCAGGTCGGGGTCGATACCCCCCTGCATGCACACCTCCGTGGCGCCCTCGACATGCGCTTCCCATGCACGATCGGCGACCTCGTCGGTACTCAGCGTGAATGCATCCGCGTCGCCTTTGCGTTGCGCGAAGGCGCAGAACCGGCACCCCGTGTAGCAAATATTGGTGAAATTGATGTTCCGGTTCACCACGTAGGTGACCTCGTCTCCGACGGCCTCGCGACGCAATTCGTCCGCCAGCCCGGCGACCGCGTCCAATTCTGCGCCGTCCGCGGTGGCCAACGCCAGATATTCCGTATCACCGAGCCCGGCCGGATCGCGTTCGGCGGCGCGCAATGCGGCGAGCACGTCGGCATCCAAGCGTCGGGGCGTCGCCGCGGCGAGATCCCGCGCTTGCTCGCGGATGGTGTCCCAGTCACCGAAGGCGCCCACCACATCGGTCGACGGCAGCCGGTCGGCGCCGGCGGCGTCGATTGCGCGGTCGGTCGAGTCGTCATCGAGGTCACCACTCGACCGGCCCGGGGCGAGTCCGGCGTCACTGCGATGCTCGGTGCTGCGGCCATCGATGTCGATGGCGGTGTGGAGATCGACGCGTCCGGTCGACTGCCATGATTCGTCCGGCTCCTGCCAGGGCAGGCCCACCGGGGTTACATCCGGCTTCGCCAACCCGGTGACCGGATCGGTGAGCGCCGCGACGTGTCGACCGATGCGCGGATCCATCCATGGGTTACCCGCCAGCACGTACTTCGGGTGTGCAGAGGTGCGTTCGACCAGCTGATACCCAGCCGACTCGGTGATCTCGCGCAACGTGTCCAGATTCGGCCACGGCCGCTCGGGATTGACGTGGTCGGGCGTGACCGGCGATACCCCGCCCCAGTCGTCGATACCGGCATCGATCAGCGCACGGCACTCGGCGTGTGACACCAGGTTCGGCGGCGCCTGGACCGCAACGCCGGGGCCGAGCAGGATACGTGTAACGGCGATGGTGGCAAGAAACTCGTCGATTCCCGCATCCGGCGTCTCCCGCATCGCGGTGTCGTCCTTGGCGCGGAAGTTCTGCACGATTACTTCCTGGATATGTCCGAAAGCCTTGTGCTGCTTTCGGATCTGCAGGATCGATTCGGCCCGCTCGGCCATGGTCTCACCGATACCGACCAGAATTCCGGTGGTGTAGGGCACCGACAGCCGGCCCGCATCGGCGATGGCGCGCAACCGCACCGCGGGATCCTTGTCCGGGCTGCCGTAATGGCAGTTGCCCTTCTCGGTGTACAAGCGGGTCGCGGTGGTTTCCAGCATCATGCCCAGCGACTGCGCGACCGGTTTGAGCCGGGCGATCTCCGCCCACGACATCACCCCTGGATTCAGGTGCGGCAACAGGCCTGTCTGTTCCAAGACCATGATCGACACGGCGCGCAGGTAGTCCAGCGTGGAGTCGTACCCGCGCTCGTCCAGCCACTGGGCAGCCTCCGGCCACCGATCCTCCGGGCGGTCACCGAGGGTGAACAGCGCCTCCTTGCACCCCAACGCCGCGCCACGCCGGGCGATATCGACTACCTCGTCGGGTTCGAGGAACAGCCCTCTGCCCTCGGCGCGCAGCTTGCCGGGCACGGTGACGAAGGTGCAGTAGTGGCATCGGTCCCGGCACAGCCGCGTCAGCGGAACGAAGACATTGCGGGAATAGGTGAGTGTCTTCGCACGCTGGCCGGAAACCAGACCGGCATCGCGCACCCGCGCGGCGCTGCGACACAGGTCCGCGAGGTCCTCACCGGTGGCGTGTAGGAGCACCGTCGCCTCGTCGACGTTCAACGAGACGCCGTCGCGGGCCCTGCGCAACGCCCGACGCATGGCCGACGGGCTCGGCGGTGCGGACGGGATGCTCGGGTGCGGTAGGTCGGTCACGTCCTCGATCATGCGCTACACATCCCGAAACTGTCTCCCTCCAGTGCTCGAAACGAGGCGAACCACATCGGCGTCACAAGCGCCGAGTTCGCCCACCGTCTCTTCCACGCCGGACATCGGCACGGTTGAGCGGTGACAACTGCAGGCCGGGCTCGGCTATTCCAGGCCCGCCGCGACGGGGTTCCCGCACGCACCGATCGTCCGTGTTCCCGCGCAGCGCGATTACGGGCGGCAGCGGGTCTGTGACCATGCGACCATGGTCGCATGTCGCAGCCACGCACGATCATGACCGATCCCGCTTGGCGCCCCAGCCCCAAGGCCAGATTGCTGTGGACCGTGCAGATCGCGCTGGCCTGGATGATTCCGTTCGTGGCCCAAATCGTATGGGCAGCGCTCGACTCCGCGCATCGCGGATGGCAGCTGGTGGTCTTTCTCCTCACGCTCGCATCGGCAGTCCTGCACATCGGTGTGGTGCCGTGGTGGCGCTACGCGGTGCATCGCTGGGAGGTCACCGACGAGGCGGTATACACCAGGGTCGGCTGGCTCGCTCAGGAGAGTCGCGTTGCGCCGATCTCGCGGGTCCAGACCGTCGACACCGACCGTGGACCGCTGGAGCGCCTGCTCGGACTGGCGACGGTGACCGTGACGACCGCTTCCTCTGCCGGTGCGGTGCAGATCAGCGCCCTGGATCTCGCGGTGGCCGAGGAGACCGTGACTCGATTGACTCGGATCGCAGCCCAGCATCGCGGAGACGCGACATGAGTCAGACGAATACCCTGTCGGCCGAGCCGGCGTGGCGACGGCTCGACAAGCGGATGCTGCTGGTGCACCCGATCACCGCGACGATCAGATTCATCCCGGTGCTGGTCGGTTCGGTGATTCTCGGTACCAGCAGCGGCAATCCGTTGTGGAGCATCATCCCTGTCGTGCTGATCGTGGGCCTCGCAGTCGCCCAGTGGTTCACCACCACCTATCGCATCGGGGCCACGCACATCGAACTGCGCACCGGCGTGCTGTCGCGCAAGAAACTCTCGGTGCCACGGTCTCGGATCCGTTCGGTGGACGTCGAGGCGGACCTGCTGCATCGGGCGCTCGGCCTCGCGGTGCTCTCGATCGGGACGGGGCAGCACGCGGACTCGGGCGAACAGTTCGAGCTGGATGCATTGGCGGCGGCGGACGTACCGCGACTGCGCGCCGAATTACTGGCACAGGCAGCAGATACGGCGAACTCACCGCCGGTACGAGCCGGACCGTGGCACAACACGACCGACGGCGCGGGTCCGCATATGCGAAAAGCGCGTGATATCGGCCACTGGAAGCCGGCCTGGGTGCGCTACGCGCCGCTGTCACTGACCGGGTTCGCAATCATCGCCCCCATCGTCGGCCTCGCCTTCCAATACGGACTCGGCGAGACTTTGTTTCGATCGAATGCGATTGCCGATGTGGAAGGACGCGGCGTGCTCGTGCTCGCGCTCGTCACAGCCGCGCTGCTGCTCGTGGTCGTCCTGGTCGTGAGCGCTGCCGCGTGCGCACACTATGTGACCACGTACTTCGGGTTGCGCGTCGACCACGACGGCACGACCCTCCACGTGCGCCACGGCCTGTTCACCGTGCGCCAGGTCAGTCTCGACCTGGCCCGACTGCGCGGCGCGACGGTGAAGGAACCACTGTTGCTTCGCTTGGCGGGCGGAGCCGAACTCGAAGCGATCATGACCGGCGAGAATCCGCGTCAAAAACTTCTACCGCAGGCGCCGCGCAGCGCTGTCGAACATACGCTGAGCCATCTACTCACCCCCGACGACCGCAGCGAGCACGATGATCCGATCCGTTTCGGTGCGGCCCCCGACAATCCGGCCTCGACGGGCTCGCGTGCCTACACCGCGCCGGATCGCGCACCGCTGCAGGCACACGGCCCGGCCGCCCGGCGCCGCAGGTACACCCGCGCCCTGCTGCCGGTCGCGGGCATCACCGTGGTCCTGGCCGGTATTTCGCTTGCTGGACCGGGGGGTTCCTGGTGGTGGTGGCTGATGCCCGGCTGCGCACTGCCGCTCGCGCTCGCACTGGCCGAGGACCGCTACCGCGGCCTCGGTCACGCGGTGTTGCCCAGCACGGCGACCAGCCCGACGTGGCTGATCACCCGGTCCGGATCGCTCGACCGGGATCGGGACTGTCTGGAGGCGCCCGGCGTGCTCGGTTGGACCGTCCGGCAAACCTTCTTCCAGCGCCGCGCCGGGCTCGCCACAGTGGTCGCCGCGACTGCCGCGGGCAAGAAGCGCTATGCAGTCATCGACATCGCGGTCGACGACGCTTGGCGACTGATCGAAGCCGTGACCCCGGGGCGGCTCGGTATGCGGACAACGGCCGCACGCATCGATGACGCGGCGCAGCAGGGCGCGCCTACGTGCGGACTCGGGGGCGGTTGACCGCGCCCGCATTCACATGAAAATAGCTGTAGACCAGTGGCGGGACCGATCCGCAGAGCAACAGCACCGCGGTGCGCCAATCGCTGCCGAGCATGACATCGCCGCCAGGGCCGGGGCTCGCGCAGATCAGGAAGCCCAGCATCCAGGCGATCACCGGCAGACCCATGGCCAGATTGCGCCGAGTAACCGCCCGCACACCGGCAACGAGCGCGACATTCGACACACCCGCTACAACAGCGGAGACGGGAAAAACGATAGAGCCGAGGTTGCTGGGGAGCTCGAAGTTGCTGGGAAGATACAGCACCTCGAGCGACAACAGCAGTGGCGCATCGAGAACCAGGACGACGATCGCTACCCTGCCCAGAATGCGATCGAGGGCGTCGTCGAGCGTCGTGTCACCGTGATCGCCCATGATGTAGCGGTCGTCGATCTGCGCTGTCACGGCACCGGCGGGTAGCCCAGCAGCGTCAACAAGTGACTCTGCATGTCGACGAACGAATGCAGCACGGTCACGTAGAGGTCGTGTTGCGCTTGCCAGTGCGGCTTCATGCTGTCCACGAACGCGACGATCGCGTCCTGAAGTTCCCAGTTGTACATGCCGCCGAGTCTATTCCGGCGCTACCCGACACGAGTCGGTTCCTGGACCGACCCGGAATCCGCCGTGCGGCTCGGCGGCACCCTTGCGTGCCATCCGGTCAGTCCAAACCCCCGAACAGGTCGTGTTCGCGCCCGTCCGATCCCACCGGGCCACGCCGACCCCGCACGAGAACGAAGTGCTCGTGCGGCAGTATCGGCTGAGCGATAGTGTTCGACAGCGCGAACTCCCGTCCCGACGACGCGACGACGACTTGTGTGGCATGCGCCCGCAACGCGGCTCGCTTGGCGGGCAACTCGTCGGAGACATCGATGATCGTGGTCACCGCGGAGCTGGGCACGCATGCGAGCTCCCCGTCGCCGGGCAGCCGCCAGCCGGGCGGCAGCGCGCCGGGAAGACCCTCGACCGTACGTCGGGCCAGTGCCGTGGTGTGTTGGCCGAGCAGGTCGGCGTCGGTCACCGTCCAGTAGAACTTCGGGACGTCCCAGCCTCTGCCGGCTGCGACATGCACTGCAGCCGTACTGATCTCGTGTGCCCGAATGTGATCGGGGTGGCCATAGCCGCCGTCCGGATCGTAGCCGACCACCACACGCGGTCGAACCTGCAGGATCACCTCTGTCAGCGCCAGCACTGCATCGTCTCCGGAATGCACGAACGCCATCGGATTCCGCGCGGACGCCGTGCCCGCCATGCCGGAGTCGCGCCAGCGACCCGCACCGCCGAGAAACCGCGGCGGACCCGCGCCCAGCTGCTCGAGTGCACGGGTCAGCTCGAGGATCCGATAGCCGCCGAGTTGGTCGGCACGGTGGGCGACCAACTGCGCCCACTGCTCACCGATCACTTCCCCCTCCTCGCCGAGGGTGCAGGTGATCACCGTTACCGGTATCCCACGCCGGCGATAGTGCGCGATCGTCCCCCCGGTGGTGATGGATTCGTCGTCCGGGTGCGCATGGACCATCAGCAGGCCACCTGCCATGGACGCGGCCGCCGAGCTCACGACACCATGCGCCACATGGACGCGTCGCCGAAGATACCGACGTGGACGGCGCCGCTGAGCGAGGCTCCGTCCACCTGGGGGCCCGCCACCGCGACCACGTTGTCCTGCACGATCGGCAGCACTGTCGCCATGGCCCACAGCATGGGTTCGGCGTCGGCGAGCACCCGACCGACGTCGACGCCGTGCAGTGCCGCGTCGATCGCCGGCTGCAGGGCCGGATCACAGACCCCGGACACATTGCTCGGCGCCCGGCGCGCCGCTTCGGCGACCGCTTGCGCAGCGCCGGGGATCTCGGCGACGGGTGGCGGCGGGCATCCATAGCGCGAGGCCAACACCGTCGCCGGGTCCGAACCTACGGTCTCCCAGCCGACGATCGCGTCGATGGTCCCTTCGAGCAACTCCTCGCCATAGAGTTCGTCGGCGGCGATGCTGCGCACCTTTGCCTCGATACCCGCGCTGCGCAGCTGGTCGGCGGCCGTATTGGCCACAGCGAGCGCAGTAGCGTCGTGGTCGGCCGCGCCGATGTGCACGGTGAGCGCTTCGCCGTCTCTGCCGATACTGCGCGGTTGCGGTGCGGGCGACGTGTGCGATATCGCCGGCGGCGGCTCCGGTGCGCGGCCATAGCCCG
This sequence comes from Nocardia sp. CNY236, assembly GCF_000482385.1. GTDB lineage: Bacteria > Actinomycetota > Actinomycetes > Mycobacteriales > Mycobacteriaceae > Nocardia. Next base: position 69,950 of record NZ_AXVD01000011.1, on the reverse strand, counting down.
CGGCGGCCAGCAAGCCGAACGCCTCGTCTTCGGACAGTCGCGGCGGAGCGGTCGGCAGATAACCGGGGTCGGATGGCGCGAGCACCTGCGCACGTGCTGGCTCGACCCAGTCTCCGGTCTGGGCGCCCACCGTCGCCAACAGGGCCGGGTCGAGCAACGCCAGGACACCCGAGCGCACCCGCGGGTCACTCAGCGCATCTGTGCGTCCGTTGAGCACCAGCTGTAGTACGCGCGACTGCGGCATGATCGCGGTCCGCACCGAAGGGACCGCACCCAGCTGGGCTTGGGTCGCGACGCCGCCGTGAACCAGCGCCATCTGGACGTCGCCGACACGCAGCGAACCCGCCAGTTGCGCGGTCGTGCCACCTCGTCGCAGCAGAATCTGATCCGGTAGGGCCGGGGTATCCCAGTAGCGGTCGTTGCGTTCCAACAGCATCTCCCCGCGACCTGGGTCGGCCGATCGGATCCCGAAAGGGCCGCCGGAGACCCGGATACCGTTGACCTGGCCGTTCATGCCTCGGGAGAATCCCCCGGGCGCGTCCTTCAGCAGATGGGAGGGCACCAGATTGGTGAACAACTCCCGCCAGCCGGGGTAGGGCTGCGACATCGTGACGGTGACCGTCTTGCCGCCGGCCGAGGAATTCACATCCGTGATCAGCCGATAGCCGGCTGGATCGGCCACCCCGGGTTCGGAGATCATCTCTTGCCACAAGTAGCGGAAGTCCTCGGCGGCGATGGGCGCTCCGTCCGACCACGACGCCTCGTTACGCAACTTGTAGACGATCGTGAACGGTTCCTCTCCGATCACATCGGCCGACAGCAGTAGGGATGAATCCGGCACCCATTCCGTCGCTCCCGGCACCACCGGACTCGGCACGGGCCGGAACGGACTCGGCAAGATCAGCGACGCGATCGCGGAGGTGGCCGGCGACAGATCCGCGCGCAGATGTGGATTGAACGACATGGCAACGGTATCCATGGCGACCACGACAGTTGTTTCGGCCAGTTCGACGGGCGGGGTCTTCGGGCTGTCGGTACTTTCGATGGGCGGCGGCGGATTCGCCGCACAACTGCCGATCAGGATCAGCACTGCCACGGCCGACAACACGATGCGCCCGGCCGCGCGTTTTCTTACGCCCGCTTTCACGGACGGGAACTCTACCGCACTTTCGCATCCGACCGTAGAATCACTGCTCATACACCCCTGGACATTCATGGAACGACGCGAGGGCGGTGGCCAACAATCTTCGACGACAAGCCTGCGAGCAATTCCGTCCAACCGCGAGTAAACAATCAATAGCAAATAATTAGCAACACAACTTTCATACTCGCCGTGCCATCTGGAGCGAAGAGAGGAAACACGGCCCGGAAAAGCAACCGCATCGTAACACGCCAGACTCCCGCGTTCGACGATTCGGCATGAAAGAAAAGCGAGCTGCCACCATCGCCGACCAGCGGTCGAATTCGACTACATATCGACGTCAGCACACTCCCACAGCAGCACCCACCCGCCGGTGAACACGACCGCCGCCCGAACGTTCCCACCAGCGACATGTCGCCGCACCGGCTGGACATCTGCGACCGAGCCACAGTCGACCGATTCGCGCCAGGCGTCGTACGGAGTGTGAAACCGCTGCGATCGCAATGCGCCGAATATAGTTACGGCAATATAGTAGCAAATTCGTTGAAACAACAGCAGGAATCACTATTGATGGAACAACTAGCCATTCGATCCACAGAGGATCGTTCATACGAACCACCGGAGACAGATATCGTCGGTCGAAATCAGTTGGAATTCGATTCTCGGCCGATGAACGATCGGGTCACGCATGTGACCGACCAGCCTCGGCGAAGCACATTCGATACCGGCCGCGCAGGACTTCGACAAGAAAAGCATGGGAGCGCCACGACGATGATCTACCCTCGGATACGTGGATCCCGCAGTGCACGTGCTCGCCACAGCATTCATCGATGACCCGCTGATGACCTACTTCTGGCCCGACCGTAACCGCCGTAGGCGTGCGCTGCCGAATTTCTGGAGTTCCCGCCTCGAAGCCCGCCGCCGAAGCGGCCTGATCGACACTCGGCACGACGAGTACGGCGCGCTGGCCAGCGTCGTGCTGTGGGAACCGGCGGGGGTGATCGCGCCCACCGTTCGCTATCCCAGCCTGGTTCGAGCCCTGGGAACGGCGCTTCCCCGCGCCCTCGCCGCGTCCCGGCGCATCGATGCCCTGCGGCCCGAATATCCACACCTGTACATCGCGGTCGGGGCCACCGTGCCCCATCTGACCGGTCGAGGTCTGGCCGCAAGCATGCTGCGACCCAGAATCGAAACCAGTGCAGTGGACAGCTTCTTCGTCGCCACCAACCCTGCCAGCGCCTCGATCGGTCGACATCTGGGATTCGAGCAGGTCGGCGAGCTGAAGATCGGCCACATAGTTCTCACAGCCCTCTTACGCAAGGCAGCATGAGGACATACGGAACACCAGTGGCCAGCGGAACCTCGGTGACTAGCGAGCCGCGCGATCGCGGGCCTTGCGCCGCGACAACTCCCGAGCACGTTCGTTCCGATCGAGGACCACCTTGCGCACCCTGACCGCCTCTGGAGTGACCTCCACACACTCGTCGGCGGCACAGAACTCCATGGCGCCCTCCAGATCCAGCTGCAGGGGCTTGGCCAGCGTTTCGATCACATCGGCGGTCGAGCTGCGCATATTGGTCAGCTTCTTCTCCCGAGTGACATTGATGTCGAGATCTTCCGCCCGAGGGTTGATGCCGACGACATGGCCCTCGTAGGTCACCGCGCTCGGTTCGACGAAGAACTGGCCGCGATCGGCCAGCTGAATCATGGCGAACGGCGTCACGGTACCCGCCCGGTCCGACACCAACGAGCCATTGTGCCGGGCGCGGATCTCACCGGCCCACGGCGCATAACCGTGGGCGACCGCATTGGCGATGCCGGTGCCGCGGGTCTCGGTGAGGAAGTCGGTCCGGAAGCCGATCAGCCCGCGCGACGGGACGATGAACTCCATGCGAACCCAGCCGGCGGCATGGTTGCTCATCTGCACCATCTTTCCCTTGCGCGCGGCCAGCAGTTGGGTGATCGCGCCCAGGTAATCGTCCGGGCAGTCGATGGTCAGCTCTTCGTACGGTTCGTGCACTGTGCCATCGATCGTCTTGGTGACCACCTGCGGCTTTCCCACGGTAAGCTCGAAGCCCTCCCTGCGCATGGTCTCCACCAGAACTGCCAACGCCAACTCGCCGCGGCCCTGCACTTCCCAGGCGTCCGGCCGGCCGATATCGAGGACGCGCAGCGACACGTTGCCGACCAACTCCTGGTCCAAGCGAGCTTTCACCATGCGGGCGGTCAACTTGTGTCCCTGCACCCGACCCACCAGCGGCGAGGTATTGGTTCCGATGGTGACCGAGATGGCCGGCTCGTCCACGGTGATGCGTGGCAGCGCGACCGGTCGATCGATGTCGGCGAGGGTATCGCCGATCATGATGTCTGCGATGCCCGCGATCGCCACGATGTCACCCGCCGTCGCGACCTCACCGGAGCGGCGCTCCACGCCGATCGTCTGCAACAGTTCGGTGATCTTCACCTGTTTGACCCCGTCAGCGTGCATCCATGCGACGTTCTGTCCTTTACGCAGTTCGCCATTGTGCACGCGGACCAGCGCGAGTCGGCCGAGGAACGCCGAGGCGTCCAGATTGGTCACGTGGGCCTGCAACGGCGCCGTCGGATCGCCTTTGGGTGCGGGAATGCATTCCATCAGCACGTCGAACAGCGCATCGAGATTCTCCGCGGCCGGTGCGTGCCCGTTGTCCGGACGCTGCACCGACGCCTTGCCTTCCCGACCGGAGGCATACAGCACCGGAAGGTCGAGTGCGAACTCGGCAGCCTCGGCGGCGGCATCATCCAGGTCGGATGCCAGATCGAGCAACAGGTCGTGACTTTCCTCCACGACCTCCGCGATGCGGGCGTCCGGACGGTCGGTCTTGTTCACCACCAGAATCACCGGCAACGCAGCGGCAAGCGCCTTGCGCAGGACGAATCGAGTTTGTGGGAGCGGACCCTCGGATGCATCCACGAGCAGCACGACGCCGTCCACCATGGACAGACCACGCTCTACCTCACCCCCGAAGTCGGCGTGACCCGGCGTGTCGATCACATTGATGACAGTGACCGAACCGTCCGGGTGGTGCCGGTGCACCGCGGTGTTCTTGGCGAGGATGGTGATGCCCTTCTCGCGCTCCAAGTCGCCGGAGTCCATCACGCGATCGACGAGCTCGGCGCGCTCCGCGACCGCACCGGACTGCCTCAGCATTGCGTCGACCAGAGTGGTCTTGCCGTGATCGACGTGAGCCACGATGGCGACATTGCGAAAATCGCGTGCAGACGACACGCCCGAATCCTCCTGCTGTTGGGTAGTAGTGCCGGTCGGCCCCTGCAAATAGGTGGAGAATCGAGACTCACCGGGCATCACGGCCAGCCCCACCCTACGGCAGTCCGATTCCCGCAGCGCTCCAGGCGTCGTAGTAAGGGTATGCTAACCATCGTGGGCAAAGTCAAGGCAAAGCAGGTTTCGAGCCTGAAACCGAAGAAGAAGTGCTGTCGGAAGAAGACGCGCTGCTTGACGTGCCCGGTGGTCATCACTCGAATGAAGAAGTGTGAAGCCGCGGGCATCCGCGGCAAAGAGCTGAAGAAGGCACTCGAGCGTGCCCGTGCTGCGTGACCCTGCCGACCCTGCGTCCCGGGGGCGGCCCGAGGCAACGAGGAAGGACAGTCATGGCGCAACAGACATTGCTCTCCGACACCGAAATCACCGAGGCACTGACGGAGCTACCGACGTGGACCCGATCCGGGGACACCTTGGTTCGCGTTGTGAAGGCGCCCTCGTTTCCGGCGGGCATCGACCTCGTGCGCAGAGTCGCCGAGGCCGCCGAGGAGGCCGATCACCATCCCGATATCGATATCCGCTGGCGCACGATCACGTTCGCGGTGTCCACTCACTTCGCCGGGGGGATCACCGCGCTGGACATCGCGCTGGCACGCCGCATCGATTCGCTCGTGGCGCACTCCGATCGAACTACCTGACCGGGATCCTGTGCGTGGTTCCCGCAGCGGTGGACGCGGGGACCACGCCTGCGGACGCACCCTGAGGTGACCTACCCTGGCGCCGCCCATGCCAGGCGACCCAGAGGTAGGTTGCCACGACGCCGAATACGTCGACCGCCGCTGGCCAGGCCAGCAGGCCCGGTCGGGAGATCGCCCACATGCCGTCCTGGAAGAAGGACAACACCCACGGCACGCCGACAAGCGTAGTCGCCAGCCAGAATCCAGCGATGACGCGCGCACCGGGCGCCGCGCGCAGCGGTCCGTAGAGCAACCACAACACCGTGGGGAGCAGCCAGACCCAGTGATGCGACCACGAGATCGGCGAGAGCGTCAGCCCGAACAGTTGCACCATGACCAGGGTGCCCAGTCGGTCGTCGGGCCCGAGCACCCGCCAGGCCGCAAAACCCGATGCCGCCACCGCCGCGATCGCCGCGATCCACCACGGTCCGAATTCCACGTCCTCGCCCAGAATTCGGCTCAGCGCCCCGCGCATCGACTGGTTCCATACCGAACCCACCGGCCCGATGCGATCGGCGTCGCCGAGCAGCGTGCCGAAATACCGTCGAGCCTCGAGCGGCGCGATCACGAAGCTCGCCCCCACAGTCGCCGAGAAGACCAGCGCCGACCAGGCGACGGTCGCCCATCGCCGCCGAGCGAGGAAGTACAGACTCGTGATCGCGGGCGTGAGTTTGATTCCCGCGACGAGGCCGACCAGTCCGCCGGAAACCCACCACCGCGAACTACGCACCGCAAGCATCGCACCGAGCACCAGAAACACGTTGACCTGGCCGTAATCCAAAGTGGTTCGGACCGGCTCCATCCACAGCCCCACCGCGGTCCAGCCGGCCGTCGCCGCTCGCCACTGTGACGTACGCACTGCATCGGCGCCCAGCACGAGTTCGAAACCAATGCGCACCACCGCATACAGCGCAGCGGTCACCGCTAGCAGCCAACCGATGGCTACAGCGGTGAACGGCAGATAGTGCAGCGGGAAGAAGACCAATGCCGCGAACGGCGGATACGTGAACGGTAGCGGGAAATCGGGAGTGTCCTCGGAATACGTGAAGTCGTAGAGCCGATCATTCGGCAGTGCTGCCGAACCGTCGACGTAGACGTGCAGGTCGACCAGGTTCATCCCGTTCGGCGACAACACCATCCACAGCAACCGGGCCAACACGGACACGCCGAGCGCCAGCACAGCCCATCGGAAATGACGTTTCAAGTCGCTGGCTTTCGGCTCGGGTATGTCGGCTCGGCTTCCCGGACCGCACGGCGCGGGCGGCGACTTGCGGGCGGACGGCACGAATCAGACTAGCGGCAGCTGAAATCGACTCGATTGCCCCCTCGAATCACCGATAACATTTATATCAACTTCAACACCAGTAACAGTACTAACAGTACCAACAGGTTATGGTCGGCTGACACTGATCGTCCACACGAATATTCGGACACGAATGGCTGTACACGTAGCCCCAATGTCCCTAGAGTGAGCCCGAATCGATGGCGTTTCGCAATCGAACCATGATGCACCCGAGCTAAGGACGGCCAGACCAGTGCTTCGCACCCGAAGAACGCGGATCGCGGTGTCGGCGCTCGCCTTGGCGGCGAGTGTCACGCTCGTCGCACCGACGACCGCCATCGCTGCCCCCGTGCCCACACCGGCCGCAACGACGAATGTCGTTCCGACGGTTCCCGAGGGCGTCCCGGTGGACGCGCTGGCCGCGCTCGTCCCGGCCATCGTCGGGGCCATCGCCGGCCCAACGGATGTCGCCGGCCCCCAGGCGGCGATTCTGGACCAGGCGCGCATCCTGCTGGCGACGCTGAACCTGCCGCCAGAGATCGAGTCGACGCTCGAGCGGATCATCACCTTCCTGGACGGCAGTGGCGGCGGTGGCCCGGATTTGCCGGAGGACGGCCCGGTGATCGCGCAGTTCCTGTATCCGACGGTCGGCAAGGGCTGCATCGGCCCCACCTCGGACTCGGTCGGCACCGCACTGGCGGTACCCGGCCCAGCGACCCTTCCCCCTCCCGGCCCGCAGGCCAGTCAAACCGGTTTCGTGTTCACCGCGCTCGGCACCACCTCACCGACGCCGGTTCAGGACCCGCCGATGACCGTGCAATGGCTGAACCTGGACACTCGTGTATCCGGCATTCTGCCGCTGACCGACGAAGCCAAGATCAATCCGGGTGGTCCGGCAACGCTGTCGGCGATCGCCGATACCGGTTCCGGCCGAATCGTCGCCGTGATCGGCGGATCGCTGACCACTGGAGCCGACTCCGACGCTGCGCCGCGAACCTGCTCGTTCCTGCCGACGCTGGGCTTCTTCACCGTCGCGTGAGACGAACCGGCCGAGATCCGCTCCGGTGCATCCTGCGCGGATCTGCCGGACCGGCGGGCGCGCGGGCGCGAACTGTGGTAGACCGCTAACTATGGCGTCCGTCGATCCTGTGATGCGGCCGGATCTTTCGATCCGGAGCAAGCATTCGCATCGCTCGATTCTGTCGATTCGGTCCGAAGGCTCGATCCTGTCGATCGGTTCGGCCTATTCGGTGTTGTCCATCGGCAGTGTCGGATCGGTGCTGTCGATCGGGTCTGTGGGGTCGTTCGGATCGGTGATCTCTTCGTTTTCGTTCGCCAGCCTCGGTTCGGCCTTCTCCGGTCTGTCTCGATGGTCGTTGTTGTCCTGGCTGGGCGATCGTGCTGCTCCAGAAGAGCGCCCGCGCCTACAAGTCGTGCCGGACGACGAACCCGACCTGCGAGTCACACCGATGAGCCACTGCCAGACCTAGGGAATCCACACAACAGGTACGCCGGTCGCCACTGCCGCGCCGGCACCATTACCACTGCCGAGCCGGCACCATCACCACTGCCCGAACTCGGGCGCCAGCACGGTGTTGACGTCGATTCCTACACCATCGATGGATCGCTTGTCGATCTCGAACTGGTGTAGGTGCGCAACAGGGTGCACGAAGCCGGGAGGCGTACCCCAATTGTGCTGCCAGTACCAGGAACCGAGTCCACCCGCAGCGGCCAACTCGATGGTGGGCGTATTCGCATAGACACCGGTGCGTTGTCTACCGAGCACAGTCTGCCAACCCAGGAGATACGGCGCGATCATGGTGACGAACTCGACGACCGTGGGGTTGTCGTCGATCGACGCGTAGATCGGCGCATCGTCCGGGCCGCCCGCGGCCTGGTGCAGCTCCAGCCCCCGCGCGGCGTGCCGTTTTCCCGCCTCCAGCCCACCGCGCCAGTCCGCGGTCGGCCCCTTGCCGAATTGGTAGCACGAGACGATCTGCAGTCCGACCGACTGCAATTGCTCCACTTCCGTGGCGCGCAGCGGCTTGCCGGTCATCCACTCGGCGCCGGGGCGGCGATCGGACACGTATCGGATCACGCCGATGTGGCCAGCAGCGCGGATCGCAGCGGCCGAGGGAACGCCGGCCGCATAGTCGACCAAGGTACCGAGCGCGGGACGGGCGGACGCCGGAGCCGCGGCGGTCGCACCGACCACGGTCGCGGCGGCCACGTAGGTGAACAGATCACGTCTGGATACCGCATGAGACTGCATCGTGGACTCCTAGGCGGAACGCATCGGGCACTGCTCGGCGGAACACACCATGGACTACCAGCGCGACACACCGTGGTTTCGGTGTCGCAACCGGGAACGGCAGCGGGGCCCGGCGCACCTTCCCCATAACCCGATGCGCGCCGGCAACCTCGAACGCACACTCATTTCACCACATTCACATTGGAACCGCTAGACCCACACGACACATTCTTCACATGCTCCACAGGCCGAACGACGACGCGCAGTCACGCCGCGCCGTCGATACGTGCGGCAACGTCGATCGTGCGCATCGAGGCGTCGGCCAGTTCTTGGCGGACCACGGCTGCGACCTGCTCGGGCACCTGTTTCTTGATCCGGGCCAGTGCGCCGAGGACTGCCGCGCGCACGCCGTGCGCGGTGAACTCCATCCGGATATCGGCCGGGTCCGGAGGCGGCACGTCGATCACTACCAGCAGCGGCTCGGCCGCTCGGGCGACGAGCGCCAACGGCACCTCGATATGAGCGCGATAGTGGTTGGCCTTCATCACATCCACCGTGATGTCCAGGATCACCGGCAACGTCAGGTCGAAGGTCACCGTGGGTGCAGCCCGATCGGCCAAACGCGGTGTCAGCACGGCACCGCGGACGGTGACGACCGCGCTCGAGCGCGGGCCCGTGCGTAGTGGACCGACCTCGATCGATCGCCCCTCCAAGCCCGCCACCGCCTGGTAGACCCGGCTGCGCGTCACGATACGGGCGAAGAACCGGCGCCCGAACTCGCCATATCCGATCCAGTCGAACTGGGCATTGTCCCGATGCGCCGAACGCGTGTCGTCGATCAGGGCTTCGACATCGAACACCAGTGCACGCCGGGTTTTCGGCTCGGCCAGCATGGCGTTCACCCGGGAGGCGACTTCTCGCTGCATCACCCCCGCGATCGGGTCGAGCAACCACTCCCAGGCCGATTCCACCGCCTGGGCGCGCAGCACGAAGCTGATGTCCCGTCGCTGGATACGCGGGATGTCTATGACGATGAGCAACGGGTCGGCGGTGCGCGCGTGCAGGGTCAGATCGATCTCGACCCTGGCCTCCAGCCGCAGCTTCTTGCCGCCGAGCAGCACCTTCAGCGTGAGCGACACCGGAACGGTGACCTCGAAGGTCACGTGCGGACCGATGCGGAACACGCGGGGCTTGCCGACGCTGCCCTGAGCGAGGACCCCAGCGCGTCCGACCGGGCCGAGCGAGACCGGACCGACGGTGACGCTGTGATCGGCCATACCTGCGATGGCGGATTCGATCCGCGCCGCCGTCACGGCGTGCGCCACGAAACGCTCGCCGAATTGGGCATAGTCGATCCAGACCAGGTCACTCGACTCGTCGAGTGGCTGCACCACTGGCACCGAAACCCTCACCTCTCGATGGACGACCCATACGGCCCGCGACCGGCCTCGCGTCACTCGAGTCCATGCGTCGCGACCCGAGATCCCCGTCCCGCCGATGAGGGGAAGGCAGGGCGGGGACCGCGACGGCGCTGCCGGGCACCGCCGCCTCCATGGTAGGACTGTCCGGGCCAGCGGTTCACCCACCCGCGCGTCGATCGACGTCGACGACAGCGGTCGCCCACCCGAATCGGCGGTCGCCCACCCGAATCGTTCGCGTCCCACCCTCCTGGGACCCGGCTCCACCGTACCCCCAGAGTGGGATGTGATCGCACGGGACCTCCACGACCCCACCCGATCCGGATGGACCCGACAACCCAGCACAGATCGCCGGCTTCAGGGTAGGCTCCGCAGAAGACCAGCCGATGGGGAGGCCCGGCCCTGGATACTCTGTGGACATTCGTCACGCAACGACGACACCAATTGCTCATCGACTCCTACCTGCACGTCTCGGCCGTGGCGCAAGCGGTGCTCGTGGCTGCTGCCCTGTCGGTGCTGATCGGAGTGCTGGTGTATCGCAGCCCGCTCGGCTCGTCGGTCGCCACCGCACTGGCCGGCGTGATGCTCACCATTCCCTCGTTCGCATTGCTCGGCCTGCTCATACCGTTTCTCGGTCTGGGCGTCGCGCCCACCATCACCGCACTGGTCGTGTACGCATTGCTGCCGATCGTCCGCAACACCATCGTCGGGCTGGCATCGGTGGATGTGACCGTCACCGACGCGGCGCGCGGGGTGGGGATGAATCGTCTGGGTGTCCTCACTCGGATCGAGCTGCCGCTCGCCTGGCCGGCCATCTTGGCCGGCATCCGGGTGAGCACTCAGCTGAGCATGGGCATTCTCGCCCTCGCCGCATACGCCAAAGGTCCGGGTCTGGGCAATCTGATCTTCTCCGGACTGGCCCGCCTGGGCAGCCCGAACGCCGTACCGCAAGCGTTGGTCGGCACGGTACTCATCGTCGTGGCCGCGCTCGCGCTCGACGGAATCTATGTCCTACTCGGACGGCTCACCACCTCGAGGGGTATCCGTGACTGACACCCACGCCCACACCGCACCGACCCCACCCACCGTATCCGGTGTCGGCATCGAACTCGACGCGGTCACCAAACACTATCCAGGACAACGTGATCCAGCCGTAGCCCAGGTCTCCTTGACCATCCCGGCCGGCGAAATCGTCGTGCTGGTCGGACCGTCCGGCTGCGGCAAGACCACCACCATGCGAATGATCAACCGGCTGATCGAGCCCACCTCGGGCACGATCACCATCGACGGCCGAGACGCCGCCACGATGCATCCCGATCATTTGCGCCGCGGCATCGGCTATTCGATTCAGCAGGCCGGTCTGTTCCCGCACCTGACGGTTGCGAAGAACGTGGCCACCGTGCCCGGATTGCTCGGCTGGGACCGACAGCGCATCGCCGCTCGGGTCGAGGAGATGCTCGAACTGGTCGGTCTCGACCCTGCCGTCTTCCGCCAGCGCTATCCGCGCCAACTCTCCGGCGGCCAGCAACAGCGCGTCGGGGTGGCTCGGGCGCTGGCGGCCGACCCACCGATACTGCTGATGGACGAACCGTTCGGCGCCGTCGACCCGATCACCAGAGGACTGCTCCAGGACGAGTTGTTGCGCCTGCAAAGCGAATTGGGTAAAACCATCGTCTTCGTCACCCACGATTTCACCGAGGCGATCAAGCTCGGCGATCGCATCGCGGTCCTGGGCGATCGTTCCCGAATCCTGCAATACGACACTCCCGGCGCGATCCTGGCCGACCCGGCCGACGAGACCGTCGCCGGCTTCGTCGGGGCGGACGCTTCGCTCAAACAACTCACCTTGACCCGAGTCCGCGATGTCGAACTAAGTCGATGCCTCACGGCCACCGAGCAGGACTCGGCCGAGCAGCTGCGCGCGACACTCACCGACCGTGCTTGGCCCTGGGCATTGGTGCTCGACAGCCATCGCCGCCCACTGCGCTGGGTCTCGGCGCAGCAATTGGCACATACGGATTCGTTGCGCGAGGTGGGCTCCCCGCCCCGAGGCACATTGTCGCTGCAGTCGACCCTGCAGGAAGCACTGGAGGCGCTGCTGGCCCATCAGAGCGCGACTGCCGTGGTCACCGGCGCACACGGCGAATACGCGGGGTTGATCACGATCGACACCTTGGTCGGGCATCTGTCGGCGCTGCGCGCCGAACACGCCGACCCGGCTGCGATGGACGGTACACCGTGACCGCAGCCACGTCCGCCGCTCCGCAGCGCGGAGCCGATCGCATCCGCATGGTCGCGCAGCCATGCCTGGTTCTCGCACTCACCGCGGGTGTCCTGGTATGGGCCTTCACCCGCGACCTCACCATTACGCAGCAAGCCAGTCTCAACGTGGACAACATCGCCACGGTCACCCGTCAGCATGCGCTGATCACTGCAACAGTGGCGCTGATCGTGGTGGCCGTGGCCGTGCCACTGGGTATTGCGCTCACCAGGACCGGATTCCGGCGACTGGCGCCAGTGTTCGTCGGTATCGCGAATGTCGGCGCGGCAGCCCCGGCGATCGGCCTGATCGTGCTGTTCTACCTCGCCACACGCACCACCGGCTTCTGGATCGGTGTCGCGCCGATCGCGTTCTATGCGCTGCTACCGGCACTGCGCAACACCATCGTTGGTTTCCAACAGGTGGATCGAACGCTCATCGACGCCGGCCGCGGCCAGGGAATGTCGCCGGTCACGCTGTTGCGCCGCATCGAATTTCCGCTCGCGGTCCCCTACATTCTGGCCGGATTGCGCACCTCGCTGGTGCTCGCGGTCGGCACCGCGACGTTGTCGTTTCTGGTCAGCGCAGGAGGACTGGGCATCCTGATCGACACCGGGTACAAGCTGCGCGACACCGTGACCTTGACCGTCGGCGCGGTACTCGCTGTCGCGTTGGCCTTGTTGGTGGACTGGCTCGGCGCGCTGGCCGAGCAGTTCCTCGGGCCGAAGGGGCTGAAATGACCGGAGGTGGCGCATGACCCGCAGGTGGCGCACGCTCGCGCTCGCGCTCGGGCTGTCGCTGGTGGCCGCGTGTGGGCTGGAATCCGGTAGCGCGGTGCCACTACAGGTGGGACCGGGGAGCATCCGCCCGGTGCCGGCACTCGAGGGCGCCCGCATCACGGTCGGTTCGAAAGATTTCACCGAACAGATCATTCTCGGATACCTGCTCGAGTTCGCGTTGTCGGCGGCCGGCGCCCAGGTACGCGACCTGACCAACATCCAAGGGTCCAACAGCGTGCGCGATGCCCAACTGCACGGGCAGATCGATCTCGCCTACGACTACACCGGAACCGGCTGGGTGAACTATCTCGGCAACGAGAATCCGGTGCCGGACGAGGTAGGGCAGTTCGAGGCGGTCCGTGCCGCCGACCTTGCCGAGCACGGCATCGTGTGGACCGCGATGGCGCCGATGAACAACACCTACGCTGTGGCGACGAGCATGCAGACCGCGCAGGAGACCGGGGTGCGCACTTTGTCGGACTACGCCGAGCTGGTCGACACCGACCCGGATGCGGCGTCGTTGTGCGTGGGCACCGAATTCAATGTCCGGCAAGACGGATTGCCCGGTTTGACCCGCGCATACGACATCGACGCCGACAGCGTGCGCAAGCAGATCGTCCAAGACCCCGTGGTCTACCAGGCGACCGCTGACGCCAAGCAGTGCCGCTTCGGCTCGGTGGCCGCCACCGACGGGCGCATTCCCGCACTAGGACTCGTTCTGCTGCAGGATGATCGCGGGTTCTTCCCGAAATACAATGCGGCGCTGGTGATGCGCAAGAGCTTCGCCGACCGGTATCCGCAGGTGAGCTCGATCATGGAGCCGATCTCGCAACGCCTCACCAATGAAACCATTACCGAACTCAACCGCCAGGTCGACGTCGATGGCCGCGAACCCGCCGAGGTGGCGCGTGACTGGATGGTCGCCGAGGGGTTCGTGACCGCTCGGTGACTCCGGTCCGGCGCCCGAGATCGCGCACGCCGACCACCGAAATCGCCACAGCGCCCACAGCGCCACAGCGCCACAGCGCCACAGCGCCACAGCGCCACAGCGCCACAGCGCCACAGCGCCACAGCGCCACAGCCACGATGCCACCGAAAGCCAGCGGCGCCACCGCCGGACGGCGGCGATGCTCCACGGTGATGTGAAAACGGACGAAAACGGAGTGCTGGGCATATTGCCCAGCCGCCGGTCCGGGGCGTTAATGGAATCAGCCGGGCCACCAACGGAATTGGGCACCCCCCGGTGCGGAGAACCCAACGCCACAGCAACAAGGAGCCGACATCATGGCCGCGCCAACCATTTCCACCATCTCCCCGACCTCGGGGCCCGCCACCGGGGGCACCAGTGTCGTCATCACCGGTACCGACTTCACTGCCTTCTCCACCGTCCGGTTCGATGCCACCGCGACTGCCTTCACCCTCGATTCCGCCACGCAGATCACCGCCATCGCGCCACCCGGACCGGTCGGTACCGCTTCGGTGACCGTCACCACGCCGGAGGGAACCAGTAACGGGGTGACCTACACCTACCTCGCGGTTCCGGTACTGACCAGCGCAAGCCCCAATCAAGGACCCACCTCGGGCGGGACGTCGGTCGTGCTGGCCGGATCCGGGCTGACGGGTGTCACCGCGGTCTCGTTCGGTGCGACACCGGCAGCCGGGTTCGTCGTCGACTCCGATACCCAGATCACGGCAACTTCCCCGGTCGGTACCGGAATCGTGAACATCACCGTGACCGGGCCCGGTGGCACCAGCAACCCGGTGGCGTTCGTCTATGTCTTCCTTCCCACCATCAGCAGCATCGCCCCCACCTCGGGACCTGCTACTGGAGGAAACAGCGTCACCATCACCGGCACCGACTTCGTCGGCCCGCTCACGGTACGGTTCGGAGCCACCGCAACCTTCTTCACCATCGACTCCGACACCTCGATCACGGCCACCGCACCACCTGGGACCGGAAGCGTTGCAGTCACCGTCACCGGCACCGGGGGAACCAGCAACGGCGTCACCTACACCTACCTCGTTGCACCGGTATTGGCCAGCATTACCCCCGCTACCGGACCGTCGGCGGGCGGAACAGTGGTGACACTCGCCGGAACCGGCTTCACCGGCGCCACCACGGTCTCGTTCGGGGCGACCGGGGTGGTTCCCACCGTGATCTCCGATATCTCGGCCACGGCCACCTCTCCGGCGGCCCCACCCGGCACAGTGAGCGTCACGATCACCAACCCGATCGCCACCAGTAACGCCCTCCCGTATACCTACACCTGACACCTGGCGTGACCGGGCCGTCGGCACACAGTGTCGGCGGCCCGGTCACGTTGTGGACGAGTCGCAGCAACCAGCGCTTCCGGAGTTGCACCCTGGGCACATCCCGTACCGGTCGGCAGGTCCGGGCCGGCTCGGTGCCGCTGCCGCGCAAACCATCTGGACAGCAGGCGCCAGCCGTGCTCGAGGTGTTCGATTACGCTGTCGCTATCCCCGGGTGGGGATATTTTTCTACACGAAGAAGGTTGAACATGAGCAGCGGCACGGTCACCACGGAGCAATTCGCCGATCGCCTGATGGCGTCGGCGCTCGGCGCCATGGACATGCTCGCGATTCATCTCGGTGACCGACTCGGGTGGTATCGAACTCTGGCCGAACATGGTCCGGTCGATGCCGCAGAACTCACCGAACACGCCGGCGGTGACACGCGCTACGCCAGAGAGTGGCTGGAGCAGCAGGCTGCTGCCGGAATCCTGACCGTCACCCCGGAGCACCGATTCGAGCTACCTCCCAGCGCCGCCGAGGTACTCACCGATCCGACCAGCCTGAGCTTCCTGGCTCCACTGGCACGAGTCCTGGCCGCGGCGGCGGCCAAGACGCCGAAGCTGGTTCACGCCTATCGGAACGGCGGCGGCGTCGGCTGGGCGGAATTCGGCGCCGACATGCGCGAAGCCCAATCCGACATGAACCGACCGTGGTTCGAGCAACGACTCGCCGCCGAGCTGGGCACCGTCGACGATATCGACGACCTGCTGTCGCGCCCGGGAACACGAGTCGCTGATATCGGATTCGGCGGTGGCTGGTCGAGTATCGCGCTGGCGAGGGCATACCCGAGCCTGGTTGTCGACGGCTTCGACATCGATGAGCCATCGGTCGCGATGGCGAAGCGCAATGCCACCGACGCCGGTCTGTCGGAGCGGGTTCGGCTACACCACGCGGACGCGGCGACCGCGCTCGGTGAAAACCTCTACGACGTGGTCTTCGCTTTCGAGTGCATCCACGACCTGCCCCGTCCGGTCGAGGTCTTGGCCGCCATGCGTCGCGCGGTCCGCCCCGGGGGTGCGGTGATCGTCATGGACGAGGCCGTGGCGCCGGACTTTCGGGCGCCCGCCGACGATACCGACCGATTCCTCTACGGGATCAGTCTGCTGATCTGCCTGCCCGATGGCCGCGCGCATCCCGATTCGGCCGGCACCGGCACTGTGATGCGCCAGGACACCCTGCGTCGCTACGCGCAGGATGCGGGATTCAGTGACGTCGAAGTGCTGCCGATCGACGATTTCGGCTTCTGGCGTTTCTATCGACTGACGTAACCACCTGCGACCGACGAGCCACCCGCCGTCCACTCGGGGCGGTGGGCCGCGAATGAGCCGTCAGCGGCTCAGTATTCGACGCAGCCAGGTGCTCCGCTCGTCGTCGCGATGACCGGAGCACCATTGCTCGGTGGGAACGAGAGCCTGGACCTGCGCGATGTGCTGGCCACAGCCGGCCCAGGTGGTCTTACCGCATGATCTGCAACCAACAGGTCGACACATGTGTAGCGCCCCTTCTCCCGATCGTCACGCCGGGCTGTCGCCGTCATCGACGGCGTCGGCGAATTCGCAGAAGGCATCATAGGCGCGGGCGCCGTGGATGGTGGCGGGACCGCCATGCATCAGGAACGTGACGCCGATGGCCTCGGCAGCCTCCTGACGGGTGGCTCCGGCGCGGGCTGCTGCCTGGCCGTGTGAGGCGATGCAGCCATCGCATCCACCGACCACACCGATGGCCAGCGCGATCAACTCTTTCGTCTTGCGGTCGAGCGCACCGGAGGTGAACGCGGCGTTGCTGAGCTCGCCGAAGCCTCGATAGACCTCCGGGATGGCGCGCCGGAGCCGACGATGTTGCGGCGAGAGCTCGCGCAGCACGGCTGTGCCATGGGTGGTGGTATGCGCGGGCTCGGTGAGTGGTGGCATCGAGTTGTCCTTTCACTTGCGCTGCGAGCACCGCGGCCCGCGCGACGACGACCAGGGCAGTATCCCCCAGGGGGGATAAGTCGAACAGTAGCATACCCCCAGGGGGATATACAATGGCCGTGCGGCGCGTAATCGATGCGGCCACTGGCCTACTGCTACGAGAGGACGACGATGCGGCTCGAACCCGAGGAGATGAAAGCTGTGATCACCCGAATGAAGCGGGCACACGGACACCTCGCTTCCGTCATACGCATGATGGAAGCGGGTTCGGAATGCGAGGACGTGCTCACCCAACTCGCCGCAGTGAACAAGGCGCTCAGTCGCAGCGGCTACGCCCTGGTCGCCACGGGCCTGCAGCACTGCATCGTCAATGATGGCCCGAACAGTGTGGACACCAAGAAGTTGGAACGGTTGTTCCTCGCCATGGCGTGAAGCCGCCAGCGATCAGCCGCTGCTGGCGCCCATGTCGTCAGCGTTTCGAGCTGGCGGCAATCCCGGTTCGGAACTCCACGACGTCGCCCTCTGCCATCACGTAGTCCTTGCCTTCCATCCGGACCTTGCCCGCGGCTTTGGCGGCTGCCAGCGAGCCGGCGGCAACCAGGTCGTCGAAGGCCACGACCTCCGCTTTGATGAAGCCGCGCTCGAAGTCGGTATGGATGACGCCCGCAGCCTTCGGCGCGGTGTCGCCTTGGTGAATGGTCCACGCGCGCGCCTCTTTCGGCCCTGCGGTGAGGTAGGTCTGCAGCCCCAGAGTGTGGAACCCGGCCCGCGCCAAAGCGTGTAGGCCGGGTTCGGACTGGCCGATGGATTCCAGCAGTTCGGCGGCGGATTCCTCATCGAGTTCGAGAAGCTCGGCCTCCACTTTGGCATCCAGGAACACCGCATCGGCCGGGGCCACCGAGGCCCGCAGCTGCGCAACCCTCGCCTCGTCGGTGAGTACCGATTCATCGGCGTTGAACACGTAGAGGAAGGGCTTGGTGGTCAGCAGCGACAGTTCCTTCAGCAATTCGACCTCGACCGCGTCACCGGCGGCGAACAAGGTGGTGCCGCTGTCGAGAATACCCACGGCGGCCTTGGCGGCCTCGGCGACGGGCCTGCGCTCCTTCTTCACCTTGGCTTCCTTGTCCAATCGGACGACCGCCTTCGCCAAGGTCTGCAAGTCGGCGAGGATGAGTTCGGTCTCGATCACCTCGATGTCGGCCGCCGGATCGACCCGGCCGTCGACGTGCACCACATCGTCGTCGGCGAAAACTCGAACCACTTGGCAGATGGCGTCGGCTTCACGAATATTGGCGAGGAACTTGTTGCCCAAGCCCGCGCCTTCGGACGCGCCCTTCACGATCCCCGCGATATCGACGAACGACACCGTGGCGGGCACGATCCGCTCGGAGGAGAAGATCTCGCCCAAGGTCTGCAGCCGGGTATCGGGCAATGGAACCACGCCGACATTGGGCTCGATGGTCGCGAACGGGTAGTTCGCGGCGAGCACGTCGTTCTTGGTCAACGCGTTGAACAACGTCGACTTTCCGACGTTGGGCAGGCCGGCGATTCCGAGGGTGAGACTCACGAGCACCAGAGTCTACGCGTCGCGTAGACTGCGATACCCCGCGCCCGCTACCACCGGTGCGGCGCTGCCCCTGCGCCGGCGTCCCCGGCCACCGGTCGCATGCCGGATCGCCTAGCGCCCACCGATGCCGGACAATGCAACGCCGCGAACGAACGCACGCTGAGCAATCGAATAGATCACTACCAGCGGCAAGAGCACGACAACTGCGGCAGTCATGAGAAGCGGCCACTGAGTGTGGTACTGGCCCTGCAGTCGGACCAGCCCCAGCGTTGCGGTGGCGATGTCGGCACGTTGGATCATGACCAGTGGCCACAAGAAGTCGTTCCACACCGTGATCCAGGTCAGGACGGCCAGCACCATCACCGCAGGACGGGCATGTGGCAGCAGGACGCGCCAGTAGACCTGCCACGGAGAACAGCCGTCGAGGATGGCCGCCTCCTCCAACTCGCTGGGCAGCGTGCGGAAGAACTGGCGCATCAGGTAGGTCCCGAACGCACTGCCGAACAGGCCCGGCACGATCATTGCCCATGGTGTGTCCACCCACCCGAACGCACGCATCAACAGGAACTGTGGGATCACCGTCACGGTCAGCGGTACCAACAGTGTTGCGAGGTAGGCCAGAAACAGCAGGTCTCGTCCGCGAAAGGTCAACCGCGCGAACGCATAGCCGGCCAGTGAACAGAAGAAGACCTGTCCTGCGGTGACGCAGAGCGCATAGACCATGGTGTTGAGCAACATCCGCCCCAGCGGCAACAACTCGAATACTTTCGCGTAGTTCGACCACTGAGGATCGTGTGGAAGCAGTGCGGCGTCGACGATTTCACCATTTCGCTTCAGCGACCCGGACACGGCCCACAGGATCGGTACGAGCGCGCACCACGCAATACCGACCAGCCCGACATACGCCGCAGTGCCCCGGACCACCCGGCGCCTGATCGCCCGGTCGGCCCGAGCGCGCGCGACCACCGCCCGCGCAGACAGCGCCGGACGGCGGGTCACGTCTCGACCTCCGCCCGTCGGGCCAGCCGCAGTTGCAGCAGGGTCACCAGGAACAACATCGCGAACATCGCCCAGGCCAACGCCGAGGCATACCCGATTTCGTAGAAGCCGAAGGCATGCTGGAACAGCATGATTCCCAGCAGGTAGGTACCGGTTTCCGGGCCACCGTTACCGCCGGTCAGCGCATAGGCCTGGTCGAAGGCCTGCACCGAGCCGATGATCGTGATGAGCAGGACGAACGACAGCGGACCCCGGATCAACGGCACGGTGATCGTACGAAATCGCCGCAGCGCACCGGCGCCGTCGAGCTCGGCTGCCTCATAGAGCGTCTCCGGCACCCCGTGCATGGCCGCGAGCAGGATCACCGCGGCGAACGGCACGCTCTTCCAGATGGTGACGATGCTCAGCGCGACCAACGCCCAGTCCGGGTCGGTCAACCAGGGCACCGCATCGATACCGATCCAGCCCAGCGCGCTGTTCACCAACCCGTCACTGGTGAACAGAAACCGCCAGACCACTGCCATGGCGACCGCCGACGCGGCCAGCGGAAGAAAGGCAATCGTCCGAAAGATCCCGATACCGCCCACGCGTCGATTCAGCACCGCCGCAACGGCGAGCCCGATCGCCACAGTGAACGCGACGGTCGAGACCGTAAAGACCGCGGTGTTGCGCACGGCGATCAGAAACAACGGGTCGGAGCCGAGCAGCCGGCGATAGTTACCCAGACCGATGAACCGCATCGGGCCGAACAGGTCCCACGAGTGAAAACTCATATAGAGGGAAAAACCCAACGGAAATACCGAGAACACTGCGACTGCAACGATATTCGGTGCGACAAACGCCCAACCGGCTCGTTCTCGCCGCCGCGCCGCTCGCAGTCGCCCCGGGCGGTTCACCATGCCCGCAGTAGAGCGTCGACCTCGGCGGCGAAACGACCGCGGAGTGACGCAGCCGTGGCGGCGCCGCGCAAGACCCGATTGCAGCCACGGTCCAGCAGGGCGGAAACCTTACCCCACGCAGGAGTCACCGCCAATGGACGCGAGTGAGCCGGACCGTCGGTGAAGACCTCGAGATTGCGGACATCACGATGCGCGGCGGCGAACCCCGGGGATTCCATGGCGGATTTGAGCACGGGAACGAACAACCCGGACGCGGCGATGATCGCCTGACCCACCGGGCCGGTCGCGAACTTGACGAACTCCCACGCCTGCTCGATCCGCGGACTGTCCGCGGCGATGGCCAAGCCGGTGCTGCCGACGTCGGTGATGGCGCCCGGACCGCCGTGCGGGCCGACGGGCAAGACTGTGACGTCGAGCGGCAGATCGTCGTGTCCGGCGAATTCGGAGAACAGCCAATGCCCGCCCAGAGCCATCGCGGCTCGGCCACTGCGGAACAGGTCCGGCGCCGAGATCGACAGGGTTTCGGCCGTCTTCGGCGCTACACCATGACGGACCGCGAGATCGGCATAGAACTGGAACCCGGCCGCGAACCGCGGATCACCCAGATTGGTCCTGGTCGGATCCACCGACGGGGTGAACCACTCGGCGCCGTTGTTCATGCCGAAACAGGCCGCGGAGAAATACGGAACCCAGGCATCCACGAAACCCCATCGGGTGCGGCCGCTCGAGTCGTACCGGGTCGCTGCGCGAGCGACCTGGAGAAACTCCTCGAACGACCAGGCGTCACGCCAACGCGAAGGTGGGACGACCCCGAGCTCGGCCAGCCGTTCCCGGTGGTAGTACACGAACACCCCCGACCACTGCTCGGGCAGAGCGTATTGACCGCCCGCATAACTGAAGGTGCGATACAGCGCCGGATAGCTGTCGGCGCGCAGTGCGGCAGCATAGTTCGGATCGCGATCCAGCAGCGTGTTCAGATCCAGGAGCACGCCGCGCGCGGCCAGTCCGGAATACAGCAGCTCCCACGCCATCAGAACGTCGGGGCACCGGCCACCCGCACAGTAGGTGAGCATCTGTTGAAGCGGATCCGGCCCGGACACGAGGGTACGGATCCTGATGTCCGGATGCCGTCGACGGAACTCGTCGATGATCCGCAGCCGTACCCGCGCTTCGTCCGGTCTGGCCTGGAAGAAGAAGGTCAGGGCATCATCGTCGGGCCCGCAGCCGCCGGCCGCCATCAGCGGAGCGGCCAGCGCCGACCCGAGTAGTGTCCGACGACGCACCCTGGCGCCGGGATCAGCCCACACAGCCCTCCTCCAGGACGGATTTCGAGCTCGCCGAACCGTATGGCAGCATACGTTCGGCTATCGATGATGACAGCCGACGTGCGCTCGATCACTATTTCACGCCGACCACTCGGCGAGCGGAATCGGCACGGCGGCGGTCACCGATCGGATAGGTTGACACGAGTTTCAGGAAGATCCTGCGCGTTTCACAGGAGAGTACGCAGATGGCGACAGTCGAATATCTGCGGACCAATGCCGATCTACCGCCCGTCGGTGTGATCGACCGGTCCCCGATCACACCGGCCAAGAAGGCGATATTCGCCGCGATCGCAGTGTTCGGAGCCATTGCCTGGGCAGTACTCGCCGTGTCGCGCGGCGAATCGGTCAATGCGGCATGGATCGTGGTCGCGGCGGTGTGCACCTACATCGTCGCCTACCGGTTCTATGCCAGGTTCATCGAGCGCAAGATCACCAAACCGCGTGACGACGTCGCCACCCCGGCCGAGATCCTGGAGAACGGCAAGGACTACCTGCCGATGGATCGGCGGGTGCTCTACGGACATCACTTCGCCGCCATCGCGGGCGCGGGTCCGCTGATCGGCCCGGTACTGGCCGCGCAGATGGGCTACCTGCCGGGGACGTTGTGGATCGTCGTCGGCGTCGTATTGGCCGGCGCGGTACAGGACTACCTGGTGTTGTGGGTGTCGATGAAGCGACGCGGCCGCAGCCTCGGGCAGATGGCCCGCGACGAGTTGGGCGTGATCGGCGGCTGGGCGGCCATCGGTGGCGTTCTCGTCATCATGATGATCCTGCTCGCGGTACTCGCGGTGGTGGTCGTCAACGCGCTCGCCCACAGCCCATGGGGCGTGGTCTCGATTGCCCTGACCATCCCGATTGCGCTGTTCATGGGGGTGTATCTCCGATTCCTGCGCCCGGGCAAGGTCGGCGAGGTGTCCACCCTCGGATTCGGTCTGCTCATCCTGGCCATCGTGGCCGGCGGGTGGGTGTCGGAAACCGAGTGGGGCGCGGACTGGTTCACCCTCTCACCGGTGACCATTTCCTGGCTGCTGATGGGCTATGGCTTCTTCGCCTCCGTGCTCCCGGTGTGGCTGCTGCTGGCCCCGCGCGACTACCTGTCGACCTTCATGAAGATCGGCACCATCGGGTTGCTGGCCGTCGGCATCCTGATCACGCTGCCGGTGCTGCAGGCGCCGGCGGTCTCGCAGTTCGCGACCTCCGGCAACGGGCCGGTCTTCGCGGGCTCGCTGTTCCCGTTCCTGTTCATCACCATCGCCTGCGGCGCGCTGAGCGGGTTCCACGCTCTGGTGTCGTCCGGAACCACCCCGAAGCTGCTGGCGAAGGAATCGCATACGCGGATGATCGGCTACGGCGGCATGCTCATGGAGTCGTTCGTTGCCGTCATGGCCATCATCACCGCCTCGATCATCGACCAGCACCTGTATTTCGCGATGAACGCACCGGTCGGGCTCACCGGCGGCACCCCGGAGACCGCCGCGGCCTACACCAACAACCTCGGCCTGGACGGTCCCGCGGTGACGCCAGCGGAACTGAGCCAGGCGGCCAGCGACGTCGGCGAAGCGAGCATGGTCTCCCGCACGGGCGGCGCGCCGACCTTGGCCGTCGGCATCTCCGAGGTGTTTCACCAGTTCCTCGGCGGCGCGGGGATGAAGTCGTTCTGGTACCACTTCGCGATCATGTTCGAGGCGTTGTTCATTCTCACCACTCTCGATGCGGGTACCCGCGTTGCGCGATTCATGTTGTCGGACACGTTGGGCAACTTCGGCGGAGCGGCGCGACGGTTCCGTGATCCCTCGTGGCGGGTCGGCGCCTGGCTGTGTTCGGCCGTGGTGGTCGCCGCGTGGGGGTCGATCCTGCTGATGGGCGTCACCGATCCGCTGGGTGGTATCAACACCCTGTTCCCACTGTTCGGCATCGCCAACCAACTGCTCGCTGCGATCGCGCTGACCGTGGTGCTGGTGATCCTGGTGAAGAAAGGCCTGGCGAAATGGGCGTGGATTCCCGGTATTCCGCTGCTCTGGGACCTGACAGTGACGATGACCGCGTCCTGGCAGAAGATTTTCTCCGCCGACCCCAGGGTCGGATACTGGAAGCAAAACGGCATCTGCCGGGCGGCCCGCGACGCCGGGGAGTTGTGTCTGACCGCGAAGTCCCCCGACGATGTCGGCGCCATTGTGCGTAATACCTTCATCCAGGGCACCCTGTCGATCGTCTTCGCGGTGTTGGTGCTGATCGTGGCGATCAGTGGCGCGATCGTCGCCTTCCGAGCCTGGCGCTCCGGAGACCGCACGACCACCGAGACACCGCAGCAGCCCTCGGAGATCTTCGCACCCAGCGGCTTCGTCGCCACAGCTGCAGAGAAAGAAGTTCAGAAGCAGTGGGACGAGTTGCTCGCGGCCGACAAGGCGCCCGTCGGCGCCGGGCGCACATCCGGATGACGGCCGATACCGAACCGTCCGCGGTCGAGGACCGGGAACAGGCACCGACCGCCGGCCGCGATGGGTGGTCACGGCCGGTCCGAGCCCGACTGCAGGCCGCGGCCGGCGCCTGCGGGACCGCAGTTCGCGCAAGTATCTGGTGGTTCGACTCGATCCTGGGCGGGCGGGACTACCAGCGTTACGCCGAGCATCTGCGCCGCCGGCACCCCGGCTGTGAGATTCCGTCCGAGCGGGAATACTGGCGCCAACGGTACGCCGAAGCCGATCGCAACCCGACCAATCGCTGCTGCTGAACCCTCGGTTTCGTTGACCGATTTTCGCTAGCATCGATTCGCCGCTGCTGCCATCGTGGTGGGGGTGAGCATTATGGCATTGGATTTCGAACGGTGCTACCGGGCGGTGTCGACCCGAGACGCTCGATTCGACGGGCAATTCTTCATCGCGGTGAAGACCACCAGAATCTACTGCCGTCCTTCGTGTCCTGCGATCACCCCCAAACGGGCCAATGTGTCTTTCGTCCCGACAGCGGCGGCGGCGCAGCAAGCGGGCTACCGCGCCTGCAGGCGCTGCCTGCCGGACGCGACGCCGGGTTCACCGCTGTGGAACACGCGCGCCGATCTTGCCGCTCGTGCGATGCGGCTGATCGGCGATGGTGTCATCGAACGCGGCGGAGTACCCGCACTGGCTTCCGTGCTCGGCTACTCCCAGCGCCAACTGACCCGGGTGCTGACCGCCGAACTGGGCGCCGGCCCCCTGGCCCTGGCTCGAGCTCACCGAGCGCACACCGCACGACTTCTGATCCAGACCACCGCGATGCCGATGTCCGATATCGCGTTCGCCGCGGGATTCGCCTCCATCCGTCAGTTCAACGACACGGTGCGCGAAATCTTCACCGTCAGCCCCACCACCATGCGTGCGGAGGCGCAGCGGACACCCTCCCGGACCGCGACGCACCCTGCGGCGTCGGTCAACGGATCGCTGACGCTGCGCCTCCCGTATCGACAGCCGCTGGACCGCGCCTGGTTGGAGTGGTTTCTGTCCACGCACATCGCCCCCGGCATGGAGTTGTGGGACAACGGTACCTACACCAGAAACCTGCGCACACCACACGGCCACGCCACTGCACGCCTGAGTTTCCAGCACCAGCACGTACGAGCGGAGCTCACCCTGCACGACATGCGCGATCTGGCCCCGACTGTGGCGCGGGTGCGGCATCTGCTGGATCTCGATGCCGACCCCGTCGGCATCGACGAGGCGCTGCGTATCGGACCCCTGTCGTCGATCGCGTACCCGCCCCTCGACGGCCCGTCGGACACCGATACTCCGACCGGTGGGCCGTTGACCAGCCACCCGGCAGTGCTCACCCCAGGGATTCGCGTGCCCGGCTGCCTCGACGCCGGCGAGTTGCTGCTGCGCACCATGATCGGGCAGCAGATCTCGGTATCGGCTGCCGCAACGCACACAGCACAGCTGGTCGACGCGTTGGGCGAACCGGTGAACGGGCCGCTGCCACTGCTGTTTCCCACACCGGAGGCGATCGCCGAACGTGGCCCCGAGGTCTTGACCGGCCCGGCACGGCGCGTGCGCGCGATCACGGCAGTCGCGGCGGCACTCGCCTCCGGTGAACTGCACCTGCATGCAGGGCGCACAGCAGCCGATCTGCGCCGCGAATTGCTCGCATTGAATGGCGTCGGGCCATGGACAGCCGACTACGTGATCATGCGACTGCTGGCCGACCCGGATGTCTTGCTCGGTACCGATCTGGTCGTTCGTCGGGGCGCGGTCCTGCTCGGCATCGACCTGGGCGACACCGCACGATGGGCGCCGTGGCGGTCGTACCTGTCGATGCACTTGTGGCGGGCGGCGCTGGGCCATCGAGTCGCCTCGTCGAACGACCTCGTTTCCACCAGTCCGAAAGGCAGTGCCGAACAGTGAACGCACGCAACGAAGACCACATCGAATTCGACGGATCAGCGGTTTCCACAGCCGATGTCGCGGTTGCCGACACCCCGGTCGGCCCGTTCACCGTGCTCGTCGACTCCGACGGGGCGGTCCTGGCCTCCGGATGGACTTCCGATGCACAACTCTTGCGCACCCTGATCCATCCCGCACTGCGCCCGACCCGGCTGCAATATCGCGATGCGCTCGGCACCGTGACTGCAGCGGTCACCGCCTATCACGCGGGCGAGGTCACCGCGATCGACTCGATTCCGGTTCGCCAGCAGTCCGGCCCGTTCTCGACGCATGCCTGGGAGGTGCTGCGCACGGTCCCGGCGGGCAGCCCACTCAGCTATGCCGAACTCGCCGCCCGCTCCGGCCGGCCGAAGGCGATTCGCGCCGCGGCCAACGCCTGTGCGCGCAACGCGGTCGCATTGTTCGTCCCGTGCCATCGCGTGCTGCGCACCGGCGGCGCGCTCACCGGCTTCCGCTGGGGATTGCCGGTGAAACGCTGGCTGCTCGACCACGAACACGAGGGTCCAGGGCAACTGATCGGCAGCGCTGCCCTGGGTCAGGTGACACTCGCCCGCAGGTGAGAGCCGGCGCGGCCGCGAACCACATGGAGTCGGTTGGGTATCCGTTGACGCATCTCGTCGACATGACTGACCACGCCGACCACCCGCCCGCCGGCGCGCAGGTCGTCGAGCACGCCCATCACGGCGTCGAGGCTGTCGGGGTCCAATCCGCCGAAACCCTCGTCGATGAACAGGGTGTCGAGCATGATGCCGCCGGATTCGGCGGCGACCGTGTCGGCCAGGCCGAGCGCCAAGGACAGCGCAGCCATGAAGGTTTCGCCGCCGGACAGCGTGTGCGCCGGGCGGACGGCGCCGGTGTAGTCGTCGCGGATGTCGAGGCCGAGCCCGCCGCGGCGACCGCGCGGCCCCGCTGCGTCGGAATGGACGAACTCGTAGCGACCGCCGGACATTCGGCGCAACCGCACCGAGCCCGCCTGCGCCACCTCCTCGAGCCGAGCAGCCAGAGCATAGGAATGCAATGACATGCGCCGATTGTTGGCACCCCGGCCGGCCACCACGTCGGCGAGGGAGTTCAATTCGTCGAATGCGTGCGCAACGGGGGCGATCCTGTCCACCGCGGCCCAGAGCTGGCTGCTGAGTTCCTCGAGCCGGTCGACCCGCGTACCGGCCTCGGCATGGGCGGCGACCGCGGTGTTCAGCGCCGCCTGTGCGGTCGCGACGTGCGCATCCAGCTCAGCCGGGTCGCCGGGCTCGAACGCCGCCACCGCCTGGATCTCCGGTTCGGCCAGTACGGCTTCGGCATGCGCTCGCGCCCGATCGGCCGACACGAGCTCGGCGTCGATCTCGTCTTGCCGCTGGGCCGTCCGTGAGGCCGCGGTCACGACCGTCGCGCAGGCGCGCACACGCGCCACCGCGTCGGTCGCCACATCGTCGGCTCCCGACACGTCCGGCTCGGGCGCCATACCCGCTGCAGCAGTGAGCTCCGCCACGCGGTCGGCCAGTATCGACACCTGCTCGCGGGCTGTCTTCGCCTGCGCGCGAACGTCCCGCACGGCGGTGGCCTCGGTGATCGAGGCGGTGAGCCGAGAGCGCCGGCGGTCGATGGTCTCGTCGGCGCCGGCCGCGGCGGCCAACCGCTCGGTGAGCTCGGTGCGCCGCATCTGCAAGGATGCGATGGTCGCGGCGGCCGCGGCGCGGCGACTCGCGCATTCGCGCAGCTCCTCGTGCAATCGCGCCTCGTCGGTACGCAAGCGAGCGAGTTCGATGGCCAGGCCATCGGCCTGATCGGCCAACGCGGCCGAGTCGTCGTAGCGCACGGTCGCCGCACGCAGCGCGGCGGCGACCGCTACGCGGTCGGTGTCGCCGCCGCGGGCGACCAACACTTCGATCGTGCGCTCGAGTTCGGCGATTCGAGCTCGCGCACGATCCCAGTCGGCTTCTGCCGAGCGCTCGGCCGCTGCCGCCTGTTGCTCCTGGTGTTCGGATACCGCTGTGGCGGCCGGCCGTGCGCGCGCGGGATGCTCCACCGAGCCACAGACCGCGCACGGTGCGTCGTCGACCAGCTCACCGGCCAGTTCAGCAGCCATTCCGGCCAATCTGCGCTCGCGGAGGTCCAGCACACGTTCCTTGGCAGTGAGATGAGCGCTACGGGCGGCATCGAATTCGGCCCTGGCCTGGTCGAATGTCTCTCGGCACATGGCCAGTTCGACTGCGGCGGTCGCAATGGTCTGCAAGCGCTCGACGTCCGCGTTCAGTCCGGGCAACGCCGCGGCCGCCTCGGTTGCTTCCCGCAGATCGGCGTCGGCCGTTGCCAGCGCGTCGGGCAACTGCTCACGACGTGCGGTGAGCTGGCGGATGCGGGTATCCAACGCCGCGTCCTCAGAGTGGAGAGCACGCAAATCGCCGTCGATGCGGGTGGCGCTGTCGGCGTCGGCACGCATCTCGTCCAGCCCACCGATCTGCCCGCTCCACCGTTGAATCGCCGCGTCGACATCGGCGTCGGCACGCACCTGGGTGTGGGCGCCGGGCTCGAGCAGTTCGCTCCCACCGAGTCCGGCACTCGCCGGTTGCGCGAGCCGGGCCGCCAAACGCTGCACGGCGTCGCGTTCTTCCCCGTCCGCGCGCTGCATGGTCCGGACGGCCGTGCGCGCCTCGTCGATGGCGGCGCCGACCTCTTCGGCGCGCCGCGCCAGGTCGAGTTCGACGCGCAGCGCCGTGCGCCGTTGCGCGCCGGCCGCGTGTTCATCGAGCTGGCGCCGCGCGGTGGTGGCACGGGTGTGCAGTTCGTTCAGTCGACGTTGCCGTTCGGCCTGTTCCCGGGTCCGCGTCACCGCTTGCTGACACCGGTCGACGTCCGCGACCGCAGTCTCCAGATCGGCGCGAGCGGCCGACAACAGATGCTGCGACCAGGTGGTGGATTCGGCCGCGCCCACTGCATCCGAGACTCCGGCGGCCGCGCCCACCTGGATGATCAGTCGTTCGATACCGTCGGTGCGCGCGTCCAGGTCGGCGCGAGCGGCGCGACGCCGATCGGCAAGCCACTGCTCGGCTGCGCCGAAGCGCGCGGTGTCGAACAACTTCTCGAGCAACTTTTCCCGGTCTTCGTTGTCCGCCCGCAGAAATCGCGCGAAGTCCCCCTGCGGCAGCAGCACCACTTGAAAGAACTGGTCGGCACTCATACCGAGCAGGCGGAGCACCTCCTCGCCGATATCGGTGATCCGAGCCAGATTTTCGCCGTGACCGTCCAGCCAGGCCAAGGTCGCTTTGGCGGGGATGGTGCGCATGCCGGTGCCGTCACGCTTGGGTCGCGCGAATTCGGGGCTGCGGGTCAGGCGTAGTCGGCGACCGCCCATGGTGGCCTCGAGCACCACCAGCGGCGGCGTCGTTTTCGAGGCGTGATCGGAGTGCAGCCGCTTGCCCTCGGCACGCGCGCCGGGCACTCTGCCGTAGAGCGCGAAGGCGATGGCATCCAACACTGTGGTCTTGCCTGCTCCGGTGCGGCCGTGCAACAGGAACAGCCCATCGGCGCCGAGCGCATCGAAATCGACGACGGTGGTGTCGGCGAACGGACCGAACGCGGTCATCTCGAGTGTGTGCAGCCTCATACTGCGCCCACCCCCGGCGTCGGTGCGACGCTCACGCGGACTGCTCTGCCGAGGCGGTCGCGGCCGAGTGTTCGCCTCCGTACTCGCCTTCGGCGACAGCAGCGCTCAGTGCGCGTTCCAGCCAGGTCACCTCGCCCGCACTCGGCGTTCGGTGCACATCGAGCAGAAAGCTTCGAGCGACATCCAGATCACGACGTCCGTGCACCCGCTCACGGTAGCGCAGTTGTGGGTGTCCCTGCGGGCGAGCCCATTCCATGTGCACGGCATGGGGAAACCGCTCGCGCAGCTTACGCATGGCATCGACCGGACGAGTGGTGTCGGTGAGCACCGCGGCGACGTAGTGGTCTTCGGCGGCAGCGTACTTCGCGTCGTTCACCAGCTCATCCAGGGTCCCGGTGAGTTTGCTCAGTTCCCGGACCGACGGCAGATCCCGCCGGCGCACCGACTGCAGGCCCGAGGCATCGAGGTCGACGATCCAGATCGCCTTGCGCTGCGCGTTCTCGGCGAACGAATACGGCAGCGGTGAACCACAGTAGCGCACCGCGTGCGCCACTGTCTGTGGCCCGTGTAGGTGCCCCAGCGCCACGTAGTCGATTCCGTCGAATGCGGCCAACGGCACCGTCTCCACCCCGCCGACCGAGATCGGCCGCTCCGATCCGGTGGCCTGGCCACCGACCACGAAGGCGTGCGCAAGCACCACGGTGCGCGCACCCGGCCGCTGCACGATGTCCGCGCGGACCCGGGCCATCGCCGCCGCCATGATCTCGGCATGCGAGCGGGCGTGCGGCAC
The DNA here is from genome assembly GCF_000482385.1 of Nocardia sp. CNY236. Classification (GTDB taxonomy): domain Bacteria; phylum Actinomycetota; class Actinomycetes; order Mycobacteriales; family Mycobacteriaceae; genus Nocardia. The sequence continues at coordinate 39,001 of NZ_AXVD01000011.1, read as the reverse complement.
ACCGAGTTCGGCGCGGGTGATCTCCGGTTCCAGGTAGGGGATGCCATAGCAGGCCACGACCCCGTGCTGGTCACGAAGAAGCACCGGGCGGTCGGCGTCGGCGACGGCAGTGCGCAGATGCAGTCCACCCGCCGCGGCGAAGCTCGCACCCGCACCCAGGCGGGCGGGTGAATCATGGTTGCCCGCGGTGACGACGATCTCGGCCCCGGCCGCGCGAATGGCCTCCAGCGCTCGGTTGCACACCGCGATCGCGGCGGCGCTGGGAATGGATCGGTCGTACACGTCGCCCGACACCAGCACCACGTCGACCGATTCCTCGGCCACCACCTGGGCGATCGTGGCGAGTGCGCGAGTCTGGTCGGCGAGCAGATCGACCCCGTGGAACGTCCGCCCGATGTGCCAGTCCGAGGTATGCAGCATCCGCATGCCGCGAACCGTAGATCAAGTCACCGACAGACTCCAGTCGTCGACCTGCTCGGCGCCGGCCGCCACCGGGCCGATCGCCGTGCCGTCCTCGTGCCGCACAGACCAGCAACTAGTGTGCACATTGTGGCTGCTTCCCAACGCGTGCGATCCCGGGTGCCCGCGCCGCACCGTTCGATCCTGCCGTCGATGCCGGGCATCCCGGCCGGTGGGGCGATCCTGCTCGCGGTCGCCTGCGCGTTCGTCGGGTTCATGATCGACGCAGCCGGCGGCGGCGGTGAACTGACCGGCACCTTTGCCGTGCTGTACACCATAGGCTGTGTGGTAGCCGTTTCCGTGGTGCGCTACCGGGGGCTGTTCAGCACGATGGCTCTGCCGCCCTTGCTGCTGTTCGTCGCGGTTCCCTCGGCCTACTGGCAGCTCACCGGACAGGCTTCGACCTCGGTGAAGGACATCCTGCTGAACCTGGCGGTCCCGCTGGTGAACCGATTCCCGACCATGATGGTGGCCACGATCATCGTCCTGCTGCTCGGCGGCGCACGCGTCGTGCTGCACCGGCAGACCGCGCCCGCGACGCCCGAGACCGGACGCAGGGCCGGACGGGGCACTGCGCGCGGCACCAAGGCCACGTCCGGCCGAACCACCAGCAACCGTGCAGCGGCTGCCCGCCGAGGCGGTCCCCGCTCGAAGGACTCGTCCCGGCGCGCCGACACTGCCACGCGCAGCACGCGTCGAACCAGCGACGCACAGCCACCCGCCCGAGCGCGCACCGGCCGCCCGCGGCCCGGCGGCGCACCGCAACAGACCCGGGCCGTGCCTCGTGCCGGCGGTGAACCAGCCCGCGGGGCCGGTCGCCGCGACCTGCCGCCGCGTCCTCAACCCACTGTGCGCTACCGCGACCGGCAGGAGCGGTAGGTAGTCGGTCTCACGACCGCCGGCAACCGCGCAGCGCCCGGTTCAGCGACGAGCGTCGCGCAGTTCTCGGGGAAGCGCGAAGACGAGGGTCTCGTTGGCCGTGGTGACCGGCTGGACATCGCCGAATCCGTACTCGGCCAACATGTCCAAGACACCGCGGACCAGCACCTCTGGAACCGACGCGCCGGAGGTGATCCCGATGGTGCGCACGCCGTCCAACCAGGCGGGATCGACCTCGCGGGCGTAGTCGACCAGATGGGCTGCCGTGGCCCCCGCCCCGAGCGCCACTTCGACCAAACGCACCGAATTCGAGGAGTTGCGTGATCCGACCACGATCACCAGATCGCATTCCGGCGCCATCGCCTTGACCGCTACCTGACGATTCTGCGTGGCATAGCAGATGTCGTCGCTGGGCGGATCCTGCAAATCGGGGAATCGCTCCCGCAGCCGCTGCACCGTCTCCATGGTCTCGTCCACGCTCAACGTGGTCTGCGAAAGCCAGATCACCTTCGATTCGTCGCGCACGCTGACCGTGGCGACCGCGTCCGGTCCGTCGACCAACTGAACATGCTCGGGCGCTTCGCCGGCGGTTCCCTCGACTTCCTCATGGCCGTCGTGACCGATCAACAGGATGTCGTAGTCGTCACGCGCGAACCGCTTGGCCTCCTGATGCACCTTGGTCACCAAGGGACAGGTCGCGTCGATGGTGTGCAGCCCGCGGGCCGCGGCGGACTCGTGCACCGCGGGGGAAACGCCGTGCGCGGAGAACACGACCACCGCGTTTTCGGGCACTTCGTCGGTCTCGTCGACGAAGATCACGCCACGCTCGCGCAGCGTCTGCACCACGTGCCGGTTGTGCACGATCTCCTTACGCACGTATATCGGCGCGCCGTGTTTGTCCAATGCCTTTTCCACGGTTTCCACCGCGCGATCGACGCCGGCGCAGTACCCGCGTGGCTCGGCGAGCAACACGCGCTTTTCTCCACCGGGGTCGGCGTTCGTGACGGCTGCCGAGCGGGCGATACCGACGTTCAAGGGAATGGCCGCTGACATGCACACAGGATACGTGCGACCCGGGCGGCCACCACGTCCGGGAGCTGCGCGTGCGGTCGTGTCGCGCCCGGGCAGATTCCGCGACCCACCGGCCCGGAGGCGTACCCCGATCTCGATGTCCACGACCACGGCGCGATGGGCCTGTGAAACGTGAAGGATATGGCCGAACGGATTATTCTCCCCCTATGATCACGGCGCCGACCAATTCCGGCCGATCCGTCGCACACCACCGCGACCGATTACCCGAACCGCGCATACACGTCCTTTGCATGGCACGCCTTTTCAGGCAGGCTAGGACCATGTTTCGACCACCCTTTCTGGCCCGCGTCGCCGTCGGCACCGCCGTATACGCGCTCGAGGAAACCCGCCGGCTACCCACGGCGGCAATGAATTTCCCGATCACGGCCGTCAGTCGGATGCTGCAGACGACGATGCACGCCCAACAGTTCGTGACCAGCCTGGCCCTGAAGGGCGATGCGGTTTTCGACCGACTCGCCGAACGCCCGGTCGAAAATCCGGAATGGGCCACATTCGACGACGATGTGTCCGACGCACCGAGTGCCGCCGCCCGTACCAGTCGCTTCGACAACTACTCGGTCGATGACGACCCCGAACCATTGCGCACCGCCGAATCCTTCCCCGTGAAAGATTCCGTTCGGGTCACCGAGACCAACGGCCACGCCCGTGCCGACACCGAGACGAAACTCACCGAGCCGACAATCGAATCCGCTCCCGAACCCGCCCCGGAACAGCCCGAAATCGCCGCACCGGAAATCGTCGCACCAGAAATCGCCGTCCGCTACGACTACGCCAATATGACCCTCGCTCAGCTACGCGCCCGACTGCGCATGCTGACCGTCGAAGACCTCGCTTCGCTGCTGGAGTACGAGCAGCACACCCGCGCCCGAGCGCCGTTCGTGACCATGCTGACGAACCGGATCGCCACTGTGCGAGCGCAGTGACCGATCCCCGGAACCCTCCGTCGTCCACGGTTGGCCGGCAGGCCCCCGGCCAACCCGTTGGCGCACCGGCCAATTCTGCCGAGCATCCCTGGCCGGTGCGCTCGGTGGCCGTCAAGGTCGCCCAGTGGATCGACCGACTCGGCAGCATCTGGGTGGAGGGGCAGATCACCCAGATCAACCTGCGGCCCGGCACACGCACCGCATTCCTGGTACTGCGCGACCCCTCCGCGGACATGTCGCTGTCGCTGACCTGCGATCCGAATCTCGTCCGCGACTCCCCCGTCCCATTGCACGAAGGCAGCCGGGTGGTGGTCTACGGCAAACTGTCCTTCTTCACCGGACGCGGCACGATTTCGTTGCGCGTCATCGAGATTCGCCCGGTCGGTGTCGGTGAACTGCTGGCCCGCATCGAACGCCTGAAAGCACTGCTGGACGCGGAAGGCTTGTTCGATCCCCGGCTCAAGCGCTCGATTCCCTTCCTGCCCGCGACGATCGGCCTGATCACCGGTCGCGCGAGCGCCGCAGAGCGCGACATCCTCGCCGTCGCGCGAAACCGTTGGCCCGCAGTACGTTTCGAGATCCGAAATACCGCTGTGCAGGGTCCCTCGGCGGTACCGCAGATCCTCACCGCGTTGACCGAGCTCGATCGCGACGCGACCGTGGACGTGATCGTGCTCGCACGCGGCGGCGGCAGCGTCGAAGACCTGCTGCCCTTCTCCGACGAGGCGCTGTGCCGCGCCATCGTGGCGGCCACCACCCCGATCGTGAGCGCGATCGGCCACGAACCCGACAACCCGCTGACCGATTTCGTCGCCGACCTGCGGGCGGCCACCCCCACCGATGCCGCCAAACGCGTGGTGCCGGACGCGGCTGCCGAACTGTCGGATGTCCGAGACCTGCGCGCCCGCGCCGCCGCGGCGTTGCGCGGCTGGGTGGACCGAGAGAACGCCACGCTCACCCACGTGCGATCTCGGCCCGTGCTCGCCGACCCGCTGCGCGATATCGGTCACCGCCACGACGAGATCGAGCGGTTGCGCACCGCAGCGCGCCGCAGCGCCGAGCTACTCGTGCGCACCGAATCCACCACCACGGCGCACCTGCGGGAGAAGCTGACCGCGGTGGGCCCGGCGGCGACGCTGGCCCGTGGTTACGCTGTCGTACAGCGCGTCACCGGCCCACAACGGCACGTGGTGCGCTCTATCGACGATGCGCCTCCAGGCAGCCAACTGCGCGTCCGGGTCACCGATGGCGCGATCACGGCTGCTGCGCTCGGCTCCGAGGCGCTCGGTGCACAGGCGGCGGGCGCAACGAACACCGATCCCGGGAGGAACTGATCGTGGCCGAGTCCGGCGAGTCCACCGATACCAGCGCGGCAGGAGCCGATCCGAGCGGTGAGCTGGCCGAAATCGCCGATTTCGGCTACGAACGCGCCCGCGACGAACTGGTCGAGGTGGTGCGACTGCTCGAACAGGGCGGTCTCGACCTGGACGAATCGCTCGCCTTGTGGGAACGCGGCGAAGCGCTGGCCAACCGCTGTGAACAGCATCTGGCCGGCGCCCGCAAGCGAGTTGCGGACGCGCTGCACCGTAGTGACCTGGAGCGACAGCAATAGCGAGCACGCCGACACCACGGCCGCAGGTTCAGGGTCGTAGCGGCTCGGCGGCGGTGATCGCCGTGGCGAGCGTGGTGAACGCTGCCTGGTCGCCCGCACCGGTGATCAGCACCCGAGACCGGCCGAAATCGGCGATCCACGCGGTCTCCGCACCCGGCTCGGCGTAGACCGTCCACTGCTGGGCGGCGATCTTCTCGGTACCGCTGGCATACCGCGACCCGAGCTCGAACCGCGACAGCGCCTCTTCGGTCGCGCTGCTCTGGGTGAATCGCATGTAGGTGCCCTGCTCGGTGAGGTATCCCACGGTGCTCACCGGTCCGCCTCCGGTCCCGCCGATGGACTCGCGGCTGCCGGAGTTGGGTGTCCATTCCGCGGGCACGACCGGATGTCGGATCGGGAACGGCAGGGTGCGCGCGTCGGCGGTGAGCGCCGCCCGCACGTCGAAGTGCGGAATCTGGCCTTGTGTCGGTCCGTTCGCCGCGAAACTGCACTGGCTGGCCAGTCCTGCGAACACCACGGCGAGCAACACCAACGGGATCAGGGACCAGAACAGATCCCGATAATCGTTCATGATGCGCGGCTTCTGGTTCGACACGCTCTCAGTATCCACTCCCCGCCAGCTGGAGGCCGAGCACCCCGTATCACTCGGAGCGGTGTACGCACCCGGTGCACTCAGGGCGCAAGCACCCGGTGCCACACAGGGGCGCAAGCACCCGGTGCCACTCAGGGGTGTACGACCGTGCCAAATCGAATGAGACAATCGATCGGTACCCACCGACACAGGAGGCACCCGCTATGACGGCAACTTCCCCGACAGCGAGCCGCCGCGAGGCGCCCGACCGAAATCTCGCGCTCGAGTTGGTCCGCGTGACCGAGGCCGGCGCGATGGCCGCGGGCCGGTGGGTCGGACGCGGTGACAAGGAGGGGGGCGACGGGGCCGCGGTCGATGCCATGCGACAGCTGGTCAGCTCGGTGTCCATGCGCGGTGTCGTGGTGATCGGCGAAGGGGAGAAGGACGAAGCGCCGATGCTGTACAACGGCGAGGCCGTGGGCGACGGCACCGGCCCGGAGGTGGACTTCGCCGTGGACCCGATCGATGGGACGACCCTGATGTCCAAGGGCTCGGCCGGCGCGATCTCCGTGCTGGCGGTCGCCGAACGGGGCTCGATGTTCGACCCGTCCGCGGTGTTCTACATGCACAAGATCGCCGTCGGCCCGGATGCCGCCGACGTCATCGACATCTCGGCTCCGATCGGCGAGAACATCAACCGGGTCGCCAAGGCCAAGAACTCGTCGAAGTCCGACCTGACCGTCTGTATCCTGGACCGTCCCCGACATGCGGAGCTCATTCAGCAGGTCCGTGATGCCGGGGCTCGCATTCGCCTGATCTCCGATGGCGATGTCGCGGGCGCGATCGCCGCCGCACGCCCGGACTCCGGCACCGACATCCTGGTCGGCATCGGTGGCACCCCCGAGGGCATCATCGCCGCGGCTGCCATGCGGTGTATGGGCGGCGCGCTGCAGGCCACGCTCGCCCCGAAAGACGACGAAGAGCGGCAGAAAGCCATCGACGCCGGGCACGACCTCGACCGCGTGCTGCGGACCGAGGATCTGGTCTCCGGGGAGAACGTCTTCTTCTCCGCCACCGGGGTCACCGATGGCGACCTGCTGCGCGGTGTGCGCTACTTCGGCGGCGGCGCCTCGACGCATTCGATCGTGATGCGCTCCAAATCGGGTACGGTCCGCATGATCGACGCCTACCACCGCTTGACCAAGCTGCACGAGTATTCGTCGGTCGACTTCATCGGCGACGAGCACGCGGTCCCGCCGATGCCGTAGATCTCGGACCCCGGGGGATGGTCCGGATTCACCGCACCGGGGCGGTAGCGCGAGTTGTTCAGGGTGGCGATCCGAGGGCCGATGGCCGCGGCATAGGGTCGGAGGTATGACCGAGCAGACGCAGTATCGCATCGAGCGGGACACGATGGGCGAGGTTCGAGTTCCGGTGGACGCGTTGTGGCGGGCGCAGACCCAGCGCGCAGTGGAGAACTTCCCGATCAGTGGACGCGGTCTGGAGCGTACGCAAATTCGTGCACTCGGCCTGCTGAAGGCGGCCTGCGCCACGGTGAACCGCGACCTGGGTTTGCTCGAGGGGGCGAAGGCAGACGCCATTGTCGCAGCGGCGAACGAGATCGCCGCGGGCATGCACGACGACCAGTTTCCGATCGACGTGTTCCAAACCGGGTCCGGCACCAGTTCCAACATGAACGCCAACGAGGTGATCGCGTCACTGGCCGAGGCGAAGGGCGTGGTGGTCCACCCGAACGACGATGTGAACATGTCGCAGTCGTCCAACGACACCTTCCCCACCGCGACTCATCTCGCGGCCACCGAAGCGATCATCACCGAGCTGGTTCCGGCGCTGGATCATCTGCGGCTGGCTTTGTTGGACAAGTCCGTCGAATGGCGCACCGTGGTGAAGTCCGGCCGCACCCATCTGATGGACGCCGTACCGATCACCCTCGGTCAGGAGTTCGGTGGGTACACCCGCCAGGTCGCCGCGAGCATCGATCGCATCATGGCGGCGTTGCCGCGCCTCGGTGAGCTGCCGATCGGCGGCACGGCGGTCGGCACCGGACTGAACGCACCCGACGGTTTCGGCGCGTTGGTGGTTGCCGAGCTGACGCGCGCCACCGGGATCGACACCCTGCGCGAAGCCGAGGATCATTTCGAGGCGCAGGCCGCGCGGGACGGCCTGGTCGAAACGTCCGGTGCGCTGCGCACGATCGCGGTGAGCCTGACCAAGATCGCCAACGATATTCGCTGGATGGGCTCGGGGCCACTGACCGGGTTGGCCGAAATCCAACTGCCCGATCTGCAGCCGGGCAGCTCCATCATGCCCGGGAAGGTGAATCCGGTTCTTCCCGAAGCGGTTACTCAGGTCGGCGCGCAGGTCATCGGCAATGACGCTGCGGTCGCCTTCGCCGGCGCCAACGGCGCGTTCGAGCTGAATGTGTACATCCCGGTGATGGCCCGCAATCTGCTGGAGTCGATTCACCTGCTGGCCACCGTCTCGCGACTGTTCGCCGACAAATGCGTGTGCGGTCTGGTGGCGAACGTCGAGCGTCTGCGTACGCTGGCCGAGTCCTCGCCGTCGATCGTCACGCCGCTGAACTCCGCGATCGGATACGAACAGGCGGCCGCGGTCGCCAAAGAGGCCCTGCGCGACCAGAAGACGATTCGTCGAACCGTCATCGACCGCGGCCTGCTCGGCGAGACGCTGACCGAAGCCGAACTGGATCGCCGTCTGGACGTGCTGGCGATGACGAAGGCGACCGAACGCGACTGAGCGCATTCCCTGGGCCGAGTGTTCCCCGGGCCGGGGCATTCGGGGCGCTCAGTCGCGCAATTCGCTCAGTTCGGCGCGCGCCAGTTCGCCCTCGGGTCCGAAATCGGTGCGGGTGAACACGTTCCACCGGCGCAACAGCGGTGCGAACACCAGCGCGCCTTCCTGCGCGCGATCGTAGACCCCGACCTCGGCCAACATCTCGTCACTGGTGCGGCCGTCGGCCAGCGTCACCGTGGGGATCTGGAAGTCGGCCACCCGATCGGCGACGGCACGCATGGTCTGGTCGGGCGCCCGGTCGAATGCCGCGGCGACCAGATCAGCGAACAACGCCGACTGAATTTCGTCATCGCGCGCAATCCGTTCGGCGATCGCGGTGACCTGAGGGTTCTCCCCGAGGGCCGCGATATTGCGGTGCCGAATCGCGCTGGCGGCCTCTTCGAACGCGCAGTTGGCGACCGCATCGAGAAGGTGCATCGCGGGGCGGCGGAAGCCCTTCGTCATGTGCACCATGCGCAGCCGCTCCAATTCCTCCGGATCGACTGCTCTGGTGACCACGAGGTAGTCGCGAATCATGATCGCGTGGCGGTTTTCCTCGGCCGTCCATCGGCCGACCCAGCGCCACCAGGGACCCGAACGCATGTGCTTTCCGACTTCACGGTGATATGCCGGCAGGTTGTCGGCCACCAGAACGGACACCGTCAGCGCGAGCTTGGCGGTATCGCTGAGCTCGGACTGCTCCGGCGTCCAGTCGTCGCCGCCGAGGAAGGCAAAGTTTCGCCCCTGGTCCCACGGCACGAAGTCGTGTGGCTGCCATCCCTCGGCGGTGTCGACATGTGTGCGCAGAATCACTTCGACGTCCACGGCCAACGTTTCGAGAAGTTCACGGTCGGTCAGGAGAGTGTGCACCGGAACAACCTAGCGGCTCGACTGGCATGACGGGAAGAAATGGACACGATCCATCGACAACCTGCACCGGAGGAGATGCGGCCGTGACCCGCGGCGGGGTATCCCCACCGCGGGGTCACAACTTCGGCCTGATGGTGATGTCGCCATCCACCCACATGATGATGCCGCCGGCGAAATCGCTGCGCTTACCGCCGGGGATGTCGTACTCGTCACTGATCGGGTGGCCGAGTTTCCCTTTCGCGCCGCCGATCTCCTCCCATGCTTTGCGAATCTCGCCCCAGACGATATACGGCTCGGCGCCCCGGGCCGCATAGATCGTGCCGCCGGCGAAGTGCTGGTATTCGCCGGCGTCGGGGCCACTCTCTTCGGCTCCCAGCGGCAGGCCGAGCGGACCTGCCGGACCGCCGCTGCGAACGAATTTGTGGTAAATATCACCTGAGACGGTGATTTCACCGTCCGCCGTCACGATCCTGGTCTCCTCCGCGCCCACGGCGCCGGGGGCGCCCGCTTCGCCCCCGGGTGTCGGCGCGGCAGCGGCTGCACCGGTGAGCACCAGGTCGGCCGGGCGGGCGGCATCGTCGTCGCCCTCCGCGCAACCAGCCACGACCAGCCCGGTCGCAGTCAGTGCCACAGTCAAGCCAGCCGTTCGTCGAGCGAAGTGGTGCATGTCCATCCTCTCGCACTGGGCTACTGGCACACCGCGATCGCCATGACGCGGCTCGTAGCCTGGGCAGTTGTCGGCGACAGCCCGGTGAGCGCCCATTGATCACCGGGCCATATCGAACAGCTATTGCGGCGGATACTACTCGCCGAACACGCCCTGCTACACGTCGCTGGACGACGCGCCCGAATCAGAGGTTGGGACCGTATTCCTCCAACATTTCCGTGACCAGCGCCGCGATCGGCGAACGCTCACTACGACTCAAGGTGATGTGTGCGAAAAGCGGGTGCCCTTTGAGCTTCTCGATCACCGCCGCGACGCCGTCGTACCGACCCACCCGGAGATTGTCACGCTGGGCGACATCGTGGGTGAGCACCACCCGCGACCCGGTTCCGAGCCGGCTGAGCACCGTGAGCAACACATTGCGCTCCAGTGATTGTGCTTCGTCGACGATCACGAACGAATCGTGCAGCGACCGGCCGCGAATATGGGTCAGCGGCAACACCTCCAACATGCCGCGACCGAGCACCTCGTCCATCACTTCGCGGCTCGCCAGCCCGTCGAGCGTATCGAAGACCGCCTGTGCCCACGGCCCCATCTTCTCGCTCTCGGTACCGGGCAGATAGCCCAGGTTTTGGCCGCCGACGGCGTACAGCGGACGGAAGACCACCACCTTGCGCTGCGTACGACGCTCCAACACCGCCTCCAGGCCAGCGGTCAACGCCAGCGCCGACTTGCCTGTGCCGGCCCGACCGCCGAGCGACACGATGCCGACCTTCTCGTCCAACAACAAATCCAGCGCGACCCGCTGTTCGGCGGAACGACCGTGCAAGCCGAACGCCTCTCGCTCGCGCACCAGCCGCACCCGCTTGTCCGGGGTGACACGACCGAGCGCGCTGGCGCTGCCCCCGAGCAACCGGATACCGGTGTGACAGGGCAATTCTCGGGCGTCGTCGAGGTCGATCACCGATTCGGCATAGAGCTGACCGACCTGGGCAGCGCTGACATCCACCTCCACCATGCCGACCCATCCGGAGGTGATCACGTCTTGCGCGTGGTATTCGTCGGCGGACAAACCGACCGCGCTGGCGGTGACCCGCAACGGGACATCTTTGGACACCAACACCACGTCGCGGCCCTCGGCTGCCAGATTGAGCGCGCAGGCCAGGATACGAGAGTCGTTGGTGTCGGTACGAAAACCGGCCGGAAGGACCGCGGGGTCGGTGTGGTTGAGTTCCACCTGCAATGTCCCCCCTTCGGTGCCGATCGGAACCCGCTGGTCCAATCGGCCGTACTGCAGCCGCAGGTCGTCCAGATTGCGCAGCGCTTCCCTCGCGAACCAGCCGATTTCATGGTGGTGTCGCTTGGATTCGAGCTCACCGATGACCACCAGGGGTAGTACGACGTCGTGTTCGCCGAACCTGGTGAAGGACCAGGGATCCGACAACAACACCGAGGTGTCGAGGACGAATGCCTTTCCGGGCCTGGGAGAGGGGCTGGCTCCCTTCACGGCGGCTGCGCCTGCTGCGGAGCGGGAGTGCGCCGAGGGAGCGGATACGGAGCGTGCATCAGTCACGGTGGGCTCCTCTGTGTTCGTGCGAACTCGCACGAACGGTCTCGCTGGACCGGTCCGTCCTGTCGACCCGACGGTGCCGTCAGTGCCGCCAGGGCCGGGCGCCGGCCCCTCGCACCGAAAGCTCAGCCACGGTCAGGACCTCCCGTACGAGCCACACCGCCGCGGCCCGCATACCCGACGCTACCTGTGAACCGCGCGTGTGCGCCCGGCGAAGCAAAAGCCGGTCCGTGAATTTGTCGTAAACCGCAGCGTTGCGCGGGCCGGGCTCGATCGGCGTCGGCGGGCAATCCTGCTATGGCGGCGCGATTCATCGCATGGTCGCGAGCGTCCGAGCCGACGGTTAGAGTCGCTGATATGCCCAGTGAACAGGAGCTGGCGGCGCTGTCGTCGAAAGAACTGCACGACCGTGCGATCAGGGTGGCCGTGCGCCGCGGCGATGTGAAATTTCTGTGGCGCCTGCTCACCTCGATCCCCGCCGCGGAGGCCGCTGCGGGCAATCTCGGCGAGAGCGAGGCGGACATCAAATTTGTTCTGCCCATGATCAACGACTACATCCACGCGGGCGACGGCGCGGTCGCCGAGGTGTTGCGACCGGTGTATCTGGAGTACCTCATTCAGCACTCCTGAGCCGGATCAGCGACGGCGGATCATCGCGTGCCAGAGGCCGACGAGGATACCCAGCGCCATGCTTCCCAGACTGAAGTGGTCGTACCAGAGGATGATTCGACCGTCGCGCACCTCGTAGGTGCCGGCCACCCAGAACTTGGCACGCACCCGGCCGAGCCGCAGGTAGTCGATGCGGTCGATGAGCACCACATTGCCGTCGGCAGCGACATGGCGCATGTCGAACTCGAACCCGAGCCAACCCAGGCGCAGACCACGCATGATCGCGCCGACCCAACGGATACCTTCGACGTCGGGCAGCGAGGTGTTCTTCCAGACGATATCCGGATGCAGCAGTTCGACCACCGCTTCAGGCTCGCCCTTCTCCAGCGCCACGAACAGCTCCCGCACCGTGGTGATCGCATCCCGGGTGGGCTCGGATTCGTCGGTCATAGCTCGAGCATAGGCAGCTCGCGCCATGGCCGCAGAAACTCGAGCGCGGCGCGCTCGCTGGCCGGACCATTCCGGCATGCGCTGCTGCGCAGGCCGGAATCGGATCGGGTCAGCCCAGCAGGCGCCAGTCTTCGAGGCCGTCGTAGAGCGGAACGGCCTTGGCCAGCGCACTCACCCGAGCCCGCAGCGTATCCGGGTCCGAGCCGCCGGCCAAGGCGGTGGCGACGATGTCGGCGACTTCGGTGAACTCGCTGTCACCGAAGCCGCGGGTAGCCAGCGCAGCGGTACCGATGCGCAGTCCGGAGGTGACCATCGGCGGGCGCGGGTCGAACGGAACGGCGTTTCGGTTGACGGTGATCCCGATCTGGTGCAGCAGGTCTTCGCCTTGCTGGCCGTCGAGCTCGGAGTTGCGCAGGTCGACCAGCACCAGATGAACGTCGGTGCCGCCGGTGAGCACGGAGATGCCCTTGTCGGCGACATCGGCGGCAGTGAGCCGCTCGGCGAGCAGCTTCGCGCCGGACAGGGTGCGTTCCTGTCGGTTCTTGAACTCCTCGGTCCCGGCGATCTTCAGCGCGACGGCCTTGGCGGCGATGGCGTGCATGAGCGGACCGCCCTGCTGACCGGGGAACACCGCACTGTTCAACTTCTTGGCGAACTCCTGTTTGGCCATGATCAGGCCGGAGCGCGGACCGCCCAGAGTCTTGTGCACGGTCGAGGACACGACGTCGGCGTAGGGGACCGGCGATGGATGCAAGCCGGCGGCGACCAAGCCGGCGAAGTGCGCCATATCCACCCACAGGTAGGCCCCGACCTCGTCGGCGATGGCGCGGAAGGCCGCGAAGTCCTGTTGACGCGGGTAGGCCGACCAGCCGGCCACGATCACCTTCGGGCGCGTCTCGAGCGCGGTGGCGCGCACTTCGTCCATGTCGATGCGGTGATCGCGTTCGCTCACTCCGTAGGAGTGCACCTCGTAGAGCCGACCCGAGAAGTTCAGCCGCATACCGTGGGTGAGGTGCCCGCCGTGGGCCAAGTCCAGGCCGAGCAATTTTTCACCGGGATCCATCAGCGCCATCAGCACCGCGGCGTTCGCCTGGGCGCCGGAGTGCGGCTGAACATTGGCGAATTCGGCGCCGAAGAGTTCCTTGGCACGCTCGCGCGCCAAATTCTCCACGACATCGACATGCTCGCAGCCACCGTAGTAGCGCCGGCCCGGGTAGCCCTCGGCGTACTTGTTGGTGAGGACGCTGCCCTGCGCCTGCAACACGGCCCGGGGCACGAAATTCTCCGAAGCGATCATCTCGAGGGTGTCGCGTTCGCGGGCGAGCTCGCCTGCCAATGCGGCAGCGAGCTCCGGATCGAGCTCGTCGAGAGGCTGAGAATTGACCGAAGCGATCGTCTGCGTCACGCACCTAGTCTATGGCCGCGGACCGAATGCTCGAGCAGGGGGTTCTCGAGTACGTCAGACCTCCGCGCGCACGGCGCCCGGCGTGAGCGGTTCGTCGAGCAGTCGACGGAATCGGTCGGCCCGGTCATCGGCGTCGAGGGCTCGTTCGAGCCACCCGCCCAGGAGCCGATACCCCTCCACATAGGTCGAGATATAGGCCCGCCACAGGGGCGAGGACAGGAACCGCAGTGTCTGTCGGGCTCGTTTCGGCGTCATCAATCCCCAGGTCTGCAGGAACTCCGCCACTTCGTCGGAGGTGCGCTGCCGATCGTGCAGCAGCAGTGCGGCGTCCTGCCGCACACTCAGCAGCGCGGCCGAGGCGTCCGAAAGCATCTCGGCTCGTTCGCCATCGAAGTGCAGACCGAGGTCGGCGTAGATTTTCTGCGCCCATGCGCCCCAGCCCGGCCCGATCAGGGAACGCAGCGCCAGATCGGCGAGGCCCTCGGCCATCAGGCATTGCGGGGTGTTCACCAAGAACAGGGCTTGCTCGAGCTGACCGTCGGCGACCAGACCCGCTTCCTTGCGGCAGTGCTCGGTGTGGTGGCCCGGATAGGACTCGTGCGCGATCAGGTGCGGCAGGTGCGCCATGTTCTGCTCGATGTCGGAGTTGATCGCGACTCGGGAGTGGTAGTTGCCCAGGTAGTAGTTGAACCCGGACCAGGGCTTGTCCCCGACCACCTCGTAGGTGACGTGCTCGTGATCGGGCAAGGGGTAGCGGGCGCGGACCAACTCGCGCAACGCGCTGGAAAACGCCTCCACGCAGACCGACAGGCGCTCCGGCGGGATCGCATCGGCCTTACGATGTCGGGCCAGCCGTTCGACCAACGAACCACTGCCGGCGAGCACGTCGTCCAACTGCCGGTGCGCCTGGCGATAGTCGGCCACATCGCCGGGCGCGATGTCGACGTCGAAGTAGGCGCGAACTTCGTCGACGAACCCGATGCGTTCGCCGGCGAACTTGCGGCCGGAGCACTCCAGCGCCCGCAGATGCACGTCGAGGAAAGCCACCCGCTGGGATGACAACCCGGCGTCCGGCACTGCCGCACGCAACTGCGCGGCCCGCTGGGCCAACTCGCGTGGTTCCGGCGTCGGCTCGTTCTGCACTGCCCGACGCAGTGCCGGGTCGGCGGTGTATGCGTCGACGAACCCTTCTTCGAGCCGGTCGAAGGCGAGGCCGAGCCGCAGGTATTCGAGCACGAGCGGATGCACTTCCATGGCAGCCGACAGTAGCGGGTCCGGGACATAGACCTGGTTACCGACGAGTAGCCCCACCCCGCTCCGCCCGTTCCGCCGAGACGGAGCACAATTTCGCCCATGCGGCGACACTTCGACCGAATCTCACCGAATCCGCACCGCGTTCGTGCGTGTTTGCCGACGAGGAGCGTCGGGTAAGTGCCACGAATGAGTGAGCCGAGTCCTTATGTGGAATTCGACCGAAAACAGTGGCGAACACTACGTAAGTCGACGCCCTTGGTGCTGACCGAGGAAGAACTGATCGGCTTGCGGGGCTTGGGCGAACAGATCGATCTCGAGGAAGTCGCGGAGGTCTATCTCCCACTCGCTCGTCTCATCCATCTCCAGGTGGCCGCGCGTCAACGCCTGTTCGCGGCGACCGCAACGTTCCTCGGCGAAACCCATCCGGACCGCCAGGTGCCGTTCGTGATCGGCGTCGCGGGAAGTGTCGCGGTCGGCAAGTCCACCACCGCACGCGTGCTGCAGGCGCTGCTGGCCCGCTGGGATCACCATCCGCGCGTCGACCTGGTCACCACCGACGGATTTCTCTATCCCACTGCAGAACTCGTGCAGCATGGCATCTTGCACCGCAAGGGATTCCCGGAGAGCTACGACCGCCGCAAACTGTTGCGTTTCGTCACCGAGGTGAAGTCCGGTGCGGCGGAGGTGTGCGCACCGGTGTATTCCCACATCTCCTACGACATCGTGCCCGGGAAGCTGCACTGTGTCCGCCAGCCGGACATTCTGATCGTGGAGGGGCTGAACGTGCTGCAGACCGGCCCCCGCTTGATGGTCTCGGACCTGTTCGACTTCTCGATCTACGTCGACGCGCGCATCGAAGACATCGAAACGTGGTACGTGCAACGGTTCCTCACCCTACGCGAGACCGCGTTCGCCGACCCGAACGCGCATTTCCACCACTATTCGGGATTCACCGACGAGCAGGCGACCTCCGCGGCGCGCGAGATCTGGAACAACACCAATCGTCCGAATCTGGTGCAGAACATTCTGCCGACCCGACCGCGGGCAACCCTGGTGCTGCGCAAGGACTCCGATCACACCATCAATCGACTGCGGCTGCGCAAACTGTGAGCCCGAACCAGCCATGAGCCCGCCCACATTCGGTGACGACAGCGCGTGGAACGTCCGCTCGACATCAGCCGCCGAAACGGCGATGACGCGCGGCGTAATCGCGCAGCGCCCGCAAGAAATCCACCCGCCGAAATTCCGGCCAATACGCCTCGGTGAACCAGATCTCGGAGTACGCGCTCTGCCACAACAAGAATCCGGACAGGCGCTGCTCGCCGGAGGTGCGAATCACCAGGTCGGGGTCCGGCTGTCCGGAAGTGTAGAGGTGCTGGCCGATCGCGTTCACGGTGATCGACTGAACCAGGTC
Source organism: Nocardia sp. CNY236 (assembly GCF_000482385.1). Classification (GTDB taxonomy): domain Bacteria; phylum Actinomycetota; class Actinomycetes; order Mycobacteriales; family Mycobacteriaceae; genus Nocardia. The sequence continues at coordinate 22,415 of NZ_AXVD01000011.1, read as the reverse complement.
CTCACCGGTCTCCCCGGCTGCGATCTCTTGCCGGACCAACGAACGGACCGCGTCGGCGATCTCTTGCCGGCCGCCATAGCCGATCGCGACGTTGACGTGCACCCCGGAGCGCCCGTCGGTGCGTTCGGCCGCAGTGCGCAGTCGCTTGGCGATCAGCTCGGGCAGACCCTCGAGCGAGCCGACGATGCGTACGCCCCAGTTCTGCTCCGGCGCGGAGAGTTCTTCGACCACGTCGGTGATCACTTCGAACAAGGTTTCGAGTTCGTCCGCGCCGCGCTGCAGGTTCTCGGTGGACAGCAGATAGACGGTCACCATTTCGATGCCCTCGGCTTCGCACCAACCGACCAGTTCGGCGATCTTCAGCGCTCCGACCCGATGACCGTGAGTGACGTCGGTGAAACCGTTCTCTCGCGCCCATCGGCGATTCCCATCACACACGACCGCGACGTGCCGGGGGTGCTGCTGGGCGGTCAGCCGCTTGGACAGCCGGGCCTCGTAGACCCGATACGGCAAGCTCCGCACCTGACTCGGGAGTTCCACGCGGGCAACCCTACGCCTCGTGGCCACACGCGGCATCGACGCCGCTACACCGGTACAGTGACCGAGAGACCATAAGTTACGGTGACGTAGGTTACCGGCGGGTCAAATAGGAGGTAACGCGTGTCCGAATCGGGCGGCGCGGTCGACGCGGCACTGATCCCAGCAGCGTCACCATCCCACAGCAAGACGCACTCCGTAGCGCTGGTCAAACCACGCATGCGCGGCTGGATCCACACCTGGGCCGTCGGCATCGCAGCCGTCGCCGCGGCCGTGCTGATCACGACGGCCGCGTCGATCTCCGCCACAGCCGGGTGGTCGACGCTGGTCTACGGCCTGACGGTGTGTGGGCTGTTCGGCATCAGCGCCACCTATCACCGGGTGACGTGGCAGACGACCCGGGCGCGGATCTGGATGAAACGGGCAGACCACTCGATGATCTTCCTGTTCATCGCGGGCAGCTACACGCCGTTCGCTCTGCTCGGGCTACCCGGACGCACCGGGCAGACCTTGCTGGCCGTGGTCTGGGCCGGCGCATTGGCCGGGGTGGCATTGAAACTGCTGTGGCCGACCGCGCCCCGCTGGGTCGGCGTTCCCCTGTATCTACTGCTGGGTTGGGCCATCGTGCCCGTCGCTGGGCAATTGACCGACCAGACCAGCACCGCACCTTTGCTCCTGCTGCTGATCGGCGGCCTGCTCTACAGCGGCGGCGCCATCCTCTACGCGACCAAATGGCCGAACCCATGGCCGGCCGTCTTCGGACACCACGAGTTCTTCCACGCCGCCACGGTGCTCGCGGCCCTGACCCACTATGTGGCGGTGTGGCTGGTCATCCTGCGCTGAACACGAGGATTCCACACCTATTCGTCAGGACGGCTTCCGACTACAGCGAAGTCGATCCCAAGGTCTGCATAGATTATTTGCGCCGCGTTTCGGCCTGGCGCCATTGTCACTCCCGGACCGGGGTGACTGCCGGATCCGCATAGATAGGCATGAGTGACCGGTGAGCGATAGAACCCCATCTCCGGTATCGGCCGCATGGCGCCGACCTGATATGGGACGAACGCTCCGTGGGAAAGCGTCCCCTGAAGGGCGCTTGGTATCTTCCGTTCCATATCCCGCGGGCTGAGAACGACTCGCTTGATGATGTTGTCCCGGAGATCCGGGATGTACTTGTCGGCCAGTAGGCCGATCACCCGATCCGCAACGAGCTCTTTCGCATCGTCCCATCGTGTTTCCTCGATCGTGCCGCCGGCATCCCCTGTGATCTCGTACGGAACAGGCTGGACCACAAGTTTCATCAATCCCGCACCCGGCGGCACACGGCTCGGATCCGCGGCAGCTTCGTTGCAGATCAGCGCAAATGGCTCTTCGGGTAAGAGACCGCTTCGCGCTTCGTAGAATATGCGGGAGAAATAATCTGACAGCCCCGGGCTCGGGTGCACATAGACGGACTGCCCGGGGATCGGCCCGGCCCTATAGTTCACCGGACTGCGCAGAGCGATATACACAACCATGACCGATTCGCCCAATTCGTACTGTCGGATCTTCGTGGTGACGGCGGTTTCGACCCGCTGCCGCCCGAGCAGGTCGAGCACCAGATTCCGGGGGTGTGCGCTCGACGCGATCAACCCTGCTCGGATCTGTTCACCGTCCCGAAGCTCGACACCGCAGGCTCTTCCGTTCTCGACGACGATCTGCTCGACGTCCGTATTCACCCGAATCTCACCGTTGTGCGCTTCGAGAAATCCAGCCAGTGCAAGCGAGAGATTTCGCATGCCGCCTTCGACGATATTGTTCCCATAGTGCTGAATCAGCATCGAGAAGAGCCACGAAATGCTCGCACCGCCGACCTCGTCGGGAGAGACACCGACGTGTACCCCCCATCCACCCAGGAGAGTCTTGGCCTCCTCCGATTCGAAGGTTTCATTACACCAGGATCTGATATTCTGCATCTGAAATCGATACTCGTCCAGGCCTCCGGGGAGGGTCCGCAGAGCTGCCGCTTCCTCGGTGAACGATGGCGGGGGGTTGTTGAAGGAAGCGCAAATCGATTCCTTCTGTTTCAAGAATTTCTGATAGAGGACGCGCCACATATCTGCATCTCTCTGTGAGTAACGCGCTATACTCCGACAAGTATCATCGAGGTTGCGATGCACAGAAACCGAGCGACCGTCGGGGAAAACATGGGATAGACCGGGATCGGGATGGATCAGCTCGAACCCATATTCCTCCAGCTGAAGTTCCTCAGGAACGGGAGAAAAGTTTGCGAATTGAATACAGCTCGCGTGCGTATCCGACTGGAACCCGGGAATGGTTGTTTCTTCTGTATTGGTCATTCCGCCAATGGAATGATATTTCTCCAGAACAAGAACTTTCAGGCCGGCTCTCGCCAGATAGCATGCGCACGTCAGTCCGTTATGGCCACTGCCGATTATGATGGCATCGTATCTGGCGGGTATCATGATCTATCCCTCCGAGCCGACGGCGAGACGGTGCTTCTTCAAATTCTACAGGCAGTGTCTTCAGGTCTCGATCTGGGCGTTTGCGCGTTCGCCCTGGCCGCGTAGCCGGGCGTGGGTCCGCTTGGCGGCCTTCTGCGATTGCGGCTTGTTGCGACCCTTGTAGTCGGACACCACGAATTCTTCCACGCCGCCACGGTGTTCACGGCCTTGACGACAGAATGAATCAGCCTCCTGGAGTGGTCGTCGGCTCGGTCGGGTCTGGCATCTTCTGGATGAACGGGTCCGGTTTGAAAGGCTCACACACCCCGACTTTGATCTCATCGGTCATACTCAAGTCAACACCATCATCCACAAACAGCCACCTCGGACCGTCCGGCACAGACCCATCCGCTGCAGGGCGGTCCGTCCACTGCACCCGAGGCCGACGCAAATGGTACGGCTTCACTGCTTCGCCAATCGAACCATCTATATGCAGCGTATACTGGCCAGGAGTGTTGTATATGCAGACAGATACTTCGACAACACCCTCCTCGGGTTCACGCACCTCTACTGCGCGCAGTGTCACCCCACCTGTCTTGTCAACATAACCGATGGAAAGAGAGGGATCGCGATTGTTGTCTACTTCGGGTGCTACCTTTGCACGGAATTCTTCACGAATGGCATGAAATTCCTGCGGATCGAGCATCCGAAGATCATTGGCCTTCATATCCAGGGCGAACTCGACCGCGGACAGCCGCGGCTCCTCCAAGGGTATCGCGATCTCGGTGTAAAATTGGAGTGCTGGGTACGGGAACGCTATTGTCGTGGAAGTAGCAGTAGAGGAATCCTCGGGGTCCGGTGCATCGCAAGCCGCTAGGGGCAGGACTATCAGCGCACCAGTGACGGCAGCGACATAGGCCCGCCTCATGAGTCGTCTCCCCCACTATCCTGAGCCGACCGTTGTGCACCGAGATCGATAGCGTACGACTGCCGGTAATTGTCAAGGTATTGACTCAAACGATGCGAGTCCAAGAAATCGTTGAATGCTTCTTGGGCACTCGCATCGCCTTCCATCGTAGAAGCTTCGATCGGCCCATCGCTGATGTGCAGTTCCGCCGGGAGAAATCCAGACATATAGGCGGCGTTGAGTATGGCCTGCTTTGCATGGAGGCTGGCTTCGGCTCTCAGGCTCGCGTCGCTGGGTCGTTCGAGGAATTCGTATTCGGGCTTGCCCAACCATTCTTGAAGCTGGTTTTCCACGGCATCTCCGTCGAAACCGGTGATCCCAGCACCGATATCGCCACCAGGAATCCGGCCGATCGCTTCATCGGTGAGTGCACTGGCGATCGAGGCGCCGAGCATCTTTGCTCTATACAACGCGTCGGTAGGGTTGAGCGCTTCGTCACCTTTCACCTGGTCTTGATGGATCATCGCGTCCCAGATCGCGTTGTCGATCCGCCCCGACAGGGTGCCCGCATCGCTGCGAGCAAGCGGCACTGACATATCGTCCGGATTGGTCCGCATCACATGGGCGAGTTCTTCGATACGCCGCTGCTCGACCGCGGCCGTCAGATTCACTCTGCCTTCTTCGGAGTACCCACCCAGCTGCAGCAATCGGTTGGACTCCTCCGCCTCCAGAGCCACCCGACCATCCGACCATACCGCACTATTGGTGAACCCATCCTGGGTGCCGGGGACACTCACGGCGTCGAGGTTCGCGGCTATGCCGCGACTGACCGATGTGGCGAGTTCGGGGTTTCTGGCGAAACTGTCTTGCTGCTGCTGCCAGACCTCGTCGTCGTCGCGCGGCGCGAGCATTTGCCCGAGTCCGGCAAGTGCCTCCCGTCCTCGCATACCGCGCGGGTCTTCCGGGGGCAGTTGGGATTCTTCGGTGATGCGGTCGATCAGCGTTGCCGCACCTCGCCCGTTGTCGGATTCCGACCAGTCGTAGCCGGTCAACGTCCGCACCGTTTCTTCCGGATCGTAGCCTTCGGGCATACCTTCACCGGTCCAGATCTGGTGCGCGGCATCGTTGTTACGGCCAGCGAACTCGGCAAAGCCAGCAGCAGCGCTATCGAGTTCACTGCGATAGAGATCTTGGACGGCGAAGCCCCCATAGGGGTGTTCCACCATATCTGCTGTCTTGAGGTACAGCTGGGTGCCCAGCTCGGTGCCGGGGGCATAGCCCGGATTGGCCTCGTTGAGCAGATCAGACAGCTGCGATACCCCCTCCATGTGTAGCTGTGCGGCCAGGTCTGGAGAGTACTGGGTCCCGTGGCCCGGCAAGTTCGGGAGTCGGGATTCGATGAGTTCGCGAATGTCCTCGGGCACCGCCTGATAGCTGCCAGCGTCGATGAGTTCGCCGTCGGCGTTGCGTCCGGAGCCGATGTCCTCGTTGCTGATGATCGCCAAACCATTGGCCAACGAATCCCGCTGTGCCGCAGCAACCGTGTTACCAGCTTCTTCCTGAGCTTTCAAATGCTCACTCAACGCCAGAATTCCGTCTTTACCTGCAGCATTGTAGAATTCGCGATAGTAGTCTTGGACTTCCGCCGGAAGCGAATCCACCTCACCACCCGCAGCAAGAGCATTCAACTCCGCATCCGTCAGCGGATGCGGGGGCAACTGGCTGGCGATCCGGTCGAATGCCGCCGGATCACGTCTGGACGGATCTTCATCTGCCAATTCGGCCAGCACACGACCGTCCTGCTGGCCGAGTCTGCTGGTTTCGTCCTCGGCCGCAGTGACATCCAGGCCCGAGCCCAGCAAGTCACCGGCCGAGCGCACGATGTCGGCCTGGGTGGTGACGCGGCGGGCGATATCCTGCACCGCGTTGTTCAGGTCGTAATACGCGCTGTTGATCAACTCCTGGTGGGCGATCACGGACTCCTCCGGGGCGCCGGAGACCTGCCAGTCCTCGGCCACCGCCAATGCCGCGTCTTCCGCATCGGCGACCCGGCCCAGCAACACACTGCGATACGACGCCACCGTCTCCGCGGCCCGACTCAACTCGACCGCGAGATCCTCGACCTCCACGGTCAGTTTGCGCCCCTGATCGTGGTCTTCGAGCACCCGGTCGTAGGCGGCGTCATAGGCCGCTCCCGACCAATCGTCGCGCACATCGGTGAAGTGAGCACGCACCTTCCCCAAGTACTGCACACAATCATTGCTGCTCTTGGTCAATGTGGCAGCCCACCGGTCGAGCGCACCAATGTCCCACCTGCCGAGCTGCGTACGAGTGGGCATCAGCGCCGCCCCACCGCAACCACATCGAACTCACGCATACGATCCGCGAACTCGGCATCTGTCGTCTCCAGATTCCGCGAGCATTCCCTCGTGATCGACGCGACCTGGCGCATACGCCCGGCGACCCGTAGGTAGGCTCCCTCCACGAATTCTCCTGCCTGACCACACGCAGGCACGAGTGCACACCCTGGCAACAGATCGGCCAGCGAATCGGCCTCTGTACGCACATCGATGCCATCCACCTCGTCACCCACGCCATCCAGCATCGATGACAGCCTGTTCAACTGGTCGATATCCGCCCGCAGCATGCACCCCCCTTTGACTCCATCGAATGGCTTATGGTGACTCGGATCGTAACCCGCGCAACAAGATCCCTCCAACACTCGAGCACTCGGTATCGCACCGACCGCAACCAACCTCGCCTACATCGACCAGTCCTCGAAGTCACGATGAACATCGAAGAGCCGGCCCTGAAGATCATCGACCAGGTCGGGCCGAGACCGGTGCACGCATATCGAGCCGGGCGCCACGCCAGTGATCTCGAAGTTGGCGATCGTGGCTGACTACAACCAGGGCGCCTCGATAGTCGACCAACGCGGCTTCCAACTCCTCGACGAGTCCGGGCGAGAGGTGGTTGGTGGGCTCGTCCAGGAGCAACAGCTCCGACGGTTCGCTGACCAGTCGCGCCAGTTCGAGCCGCTGCCGCTGCCCGCTGGACAGATTCTCCACCCGGTTCGTGAGCTGGGCGCGTGTGAACAGACCCAGTGACAGCAGGCGTTCGGTGTGATCATCGGGCAGCCCTGACTTGCCCTGGGCAAAGGCGGACAGCACGGTCTGACCGGGTACGGCGGGACCCGGTTCTTGAGCGAGGTAGCCGGCTCGGCCGCGACGGATCACCGTGCCGCAGTCGGGCGTGAGCTCGTCCGCCAACACGCGTAACAGTGTCGACTTGCCCGCGCCGTTCGGGCCGGTGATCAGCAGCCGTTCTCCCGCGGACACCCGCACACTCGTAGGTGCGAGCCTGCCGTCCACCGCGATATCGATGGCATCCAGGACGACCCCCGTCGCGCGTCCCGCCGGGGGCACCGCTTTGAACTGCAACGGTTGCGGGGGTGGCGGTACCGGATCGGCCAGGAGCCGCCGCAGGCGTTCCTCGGCATTGCGGACCCGGCCTGCCAACGACTTCTGAACGCGGCCACCTGCCCGGTGGTAGGCCAACGTGTTGTTGTCCTTAATGGGGCGCCCCGGTGCGACCTGTCGTGCTGTGGTGGCTATGGCTTCGCGCAGGTCGTCGGTCTCGTTCTGCCAGCGCAGATGGGTTTGGATCCAGCGTTGCCGCGCCGCCTCGCGTTCGGCGAGGTAGCCGCGGTATCCATTGCCGTGGCGCACGACGCAACGACGATCGGAATCCACTTCGAGCAGGGTGGTTGCCACCCGCTCGAGGAAAGTGCGGTCGTGGGAGACGGTGACCGAGGTGCCGCGCCGAGTTCGCAGATGGTCCTCCAACCAGGTCAACGCATCGTCGTCGAGATGGTTGGTCGGCTCGTCCAGCAGCAGCACCTCGGGCGCCGCGGCGAGGAGGGCCGCCAAGCGCAGACGAACCTGTTCCCCACCGGACAGTTCACCGACCGCTCGATCCCGCGCAACCACGCCCAACCCGAGTCCGTGCAGGGCTCGCTCCACCCGGGCATCGGCGTCGTAGCCGCCGCGCAGCTCGAAAACCGTTGTCAATTCGGCATATTCGTCCAGGTGAGACTTGCCGCCGGTAGACATCTCCCTTTCGAGATGACGCATCCGACCTTCGATCCAGCGCAGCTCGTGCAGCGACTGGTCGATGACCTGCCCGACACTCAGGTGCGCAGGCAGTTGCTCGTCCTGAGCCAGATAGCCGACACCGCCCTCTGCGTGCACGACGATCTCGCCCTGATCGGGCTGCTCGCATCCGGCGAACAGACGCAGCAGCGTGCTCTTGCCGGACCCGTTCTCCCCGATGATGCCGGTGCGTTCACCCGCACCGAGTGAACAGTTGACCGCATCGAGAACCGTGCGGTCGTGGAAAGACTTGCTGACCGCGAGCGCGGTGATCTGAGTGGGCACGAAATACCTCCGAAGCATTCGAGGACAACGCGGTCAGGGGTGACCGCTGAACCTGGTGAACACTTCGAATGAGCATTGGCGACCTCCGTAGTGCGACAAATGTTGCGTTAGTATTGTGGCGCATCCTGTCCCGCCGAGCAACCGGATATTCCCATGACCCCTGCCACAGAGCGCGCTGCCGGGCCGCAGTCGCGACCGGGCGGCCGCACGGCCCGCATTCGCGCTCAGGTCCTCGCAGCCGTTGAGACGGAACTGCTCGAAAACGGCTACGACGCATTGACCGTCGACACGGTCGCCGCTCGTGCGGACGTGCACCGCACCACCGTGTACCGCCGCTGGCGCGATGTCGGTGGCCTGATCGCCGATGTGTTCGCCGCTGCAGGCGATCTGGATTGGCACCCGCCCGACACCGGTTCACTATGCGGTGATCTCGCGGAGCTGAACCGCGAGATCCAGGATTCGTTCACCGAGGATTCGTCGATCGCGATGGCGCTGATCGCGGTATCTTTCCGTTCCGAGGATGCGGCGCGAGCACTGCGGCGCCTGTTGGAGGACCGCTATCTGCAGTGCGAGATCATCGTGAAACGTGCGATCGAGCGCGGCGAGATCCCGGCCGAAGTCGATACGCGCGCACTGCTCGTCGCGGCGACGGCACCGGTGTATCACCAGTTGGTGCTGTTGCGCACTCCGGCCGACGCCGGTTTACCGGAGCGCGCGGCCACGGCCGCGATGCTGGCCGCACAAGCCGGTGCTTTCGAATCGCTGGTGGCCGAGGCCACCGGCCGACGCGCAACTCCAACTCCTACCAGCTAATTGCGGCGCAGCGCCTCGCGAAGTTGCTCCGCGGTCGAGACCGGAAGGTCGCACACGGAGCCGCGGCACACGTATGCGGCGGCAGCGTCGTGCACCAAGGGGCGATCCGCCAAGAGCGGGACGGCCCCGGGCGCGGCCGCCAGTACGACCGAACCACCGGGCGCGGCGGCGCGGGCCGTGGCGAGCAATTCGATAGGACGGGAGGGGGATTCGGTGGTGGCGATGGCGATCTGCACCGGCCCGCGCACGGCGGCTTCGGCGACCGCCATCCACTGGCCCGCGGATCGGGGCGCTTGGGCCAGGATCGCCACGGCGCTCTGTAGCGTGCGCTCGGCGAGGTCGCGGTAGCGTGCCGCGCGGTCGGGGTCGCTTGCGGCGGCGGTGGTGAGCAGCGCTTCGGCCAGGGCGGACGCACCGGCGGGGGTGGCGCCGTCGATCGGGTCACGCGGTCGGGTGAGCAGGGTTTCGGCGTCGTCGGCGGTGTCGAACCAGCCGCCGGGCTGATCGGGGTCGGCGAAATGTTCGATCGCGGTGTCGAGCACCTGGTGTGCGTGCTGGAGCCAGTCGAGTTCGCCGGTGGCCTGGTGCAGGGCGAGCAGTCCGGTGGACAGCCAGGCGTAGTCCTCCAGGATGCCGGGCGCCGCACCGACGACGCCGCCGAGCGATGCGCGGCGCAGCCGGCCGTCCACGATGTGCTCGGTGAGCAAGAAGCGCGCGCACTGGGTGGCCGCGGCCACCCATTCCGGCTCGTCCAACGCAGCTGCGGCCTCGGCGAGAGCGGTGATCGCCATCCCGTTCCACGCGGTGACCACCTTGTCGTCGCGCTCCGGTTGCGGGCGACGGTCACGGGCGGTGCGCAGCGTGGCGCGCACACGATCCAGGCGCGCGATCTCCTCCGCGGTGGTCGGCTCGGCGTAGCGGGTCAACACGGAGGTGCCTTGTTCGAAGTTTCCGGCGGTGGTGACGCCGAAGAATTCCGCGGCCCATGCCCCGTCGATCGGCCCGATCTCACCGGCCAGTTCGGCCGGCGTCCACACATACGTCGCTCCCTCGACGCCGGGTTCGCCCGGGCGCATATGGGTATCGGCGTCCAGCGCCGAGGCGAAACCGCCCTGTGGTGTCCCCAAGTCGTCGAGCAGGAATCCGATGATCTCTCGGGTGACCCGGTACGGCAACGATTCCGGTTGCACCGCGGAGATGCGCCGCGCCAGATGGGCATACACGCGCAGCAGTTGCGCGTTATCGTAGAGCATCTTCTCGAAATGCGGTATCATCCACGCGGCATCGACCGAGTATCGCGCGAAACCTCCGCGCAGCTGGTCGTAGATTCCGCCGCGCGCCATGGCGTCGGCCGTGCGCGTGACGGCGGCGAACACCACGGGGTCGCCGGTGCGCTCCCAGTGCCGCAGCAGGCCCTCGAGCAGCGCCGATGGCGGAAATTTCGGTGCGCCGCCGAATCCGCCGTAGGTGTCGTCCACATCGCCTAGGACGGCTGCGGCAGCGTGATCGAGCAGGTCGGGGGTGATCGTCGCGTCGCTGGCGGGCAGTCGCGCGGTCTGGGCGCGCAGCGCCTGCGCCACCTGGGTCGAGGCCTGGTCCACTTCGTCGCGCCGGGTGTGCCAGGTGTCGGTGATCGCGGTGAGCAGTTGGGTGAACGACGGCATGCCGCCGCGCGGATGTTTCGGGTAGTAGGTACCGCAGTAGAACGGTTCACCGTCGGGGGTGAGAAAGCAGGTCATCGGCCAGCCGCCCTGCCCGGTGAGCGCGACGGTGGCATTCATGTACACCGCGTCGAGATCGGGCCGCTCCTCCCGATCGACCTTCACGCACACGAAGTTGTCGTTCATCTGGGCCGCGATCGTCGCGTCCGCGAACGACTCGAAAGCCATGACATGACACCAGTGGCAGGAGGCGTACCCCACAGACAGCAGAATCGGCACATCCCGCGCCGCGGCCTCGGCCAGCGCATCGGCATCCCATTCGCGCCAGTGGACCGGGTTGTTCGCGTGCTGACGCAGGTACGGAGAGGTGGCACCGGACAGACGGTTCATACCCTCCAACCTTCCACAGTCACCCGCGACCGCGCCCCAGCAAACCGGTGCACGATCTCTCGACAGCCGGGTCTCGCTGATCGGCTGTCCACCACTGCGGATTCGACAGCCTGGCCGCCTCTTGCCCACCTTCCCGCGCCCTGAAGCCCGTTGAAAACGGGTTTCAGTTTATTGCGGGATCGCTGACTGTTCCCGAAGGAACAGGCGGGCCACCCAACCCTACGACCCCGGCAGCCAAACCATCTGTCAGTACCGCACGGACTTGCGCAGCGGCATCCGCGAGTGTGCGGAGCCCGGCGACCTGATCGTCGACGGCATTCATGGTTGTGCCGATCCAGCGTTGTTCCTCCAAAGAAGGAAGGATGATCGTCTGGCAACCCAGCGCATCCTTGCTCAGGGTAGCGACCGCAGTGCCGGTCGTACGGGCGGCTATGTCGGCCAGAATCCGCGGACTCGACAGGTAGGCGAGCAGGTAGAGCGGATCCACCTCGGCATTGCCCTGGACTCGAATTCGAACCAGGTTATTACCCAACAACATCCGAGACTGATCGGCGTCGACAATGGCCGGGGGATCATGGAACCGGAGCGGGCCAGCAGAATATCGTTCGGTTCGAGGAGGTACTTGCCGAGCCGGTCGGCCGCCCTCTCACTGATCGCCTCGGCTGAGGTGGCATCGACCCGGAAGTCGCGCAGATGTTTCCGCTTCACCACCGGCACCGAGCGTTCCTCAGCAACCTCTCCATTCGGCATGAGGTCGTGCGAGAGTCCAGGTTGAATGTCACAGATCGCGTCCAGCCGGACTACTCGCCGGGCCTCCGGATCGTCTCGTAGAGGTCCGTCATCTGAACACAGCCGATCGAGCACGGCCCGCGGCGCGGTCGATTCCCGCGATCGCCCGAATTCGGCGATTGCTCGATCGATATCGTCCAGCAGAGCATCGGTCCCGTTCTGCGCCGCACGACGGATATAATCCGCGGGGCGCAGCCCGAACCCTGCCTCACCGATCGTGTCCAGGTCCGCGTTGATCGCCGACCCACCCCCCGCCAGTTCCACGACGTGCTCCGGCGGCAGGGAGCGCCGGTTACGGAAGCAGTCGGTGATCGCTGCCACCGCCTCGTCCGGCAACCGGATACGGTTACCATCCCGCACACCCATGTTCCCCGCGTCCACTAGAAACACAGCTTCGAAGTCCGACACGCCACGGGCGACGATCCACACCGATGCCGCGATATCGGTGTTCGGGAATATTCTGGCCGGCAAAGTGACCACTGCGCGTACCGCGCCCGCTGCCACCATTCGACGACGGATTTCCATCTCGGAGCGGTCGGCGGAGACTGCTGCCTGCTCCGGCATAAGCACCACTGCCACGCCGTCCGGCGCCAGACTCGCCACAGCGTGCTGCAGCCAAGCGAAGTTGTCATTGTGTGACGGCGGAACACCGAAATCCCAGTCTTCGGGTCGATAGTCCGAGCGGCGTTCGGTCCGATTGTTGAACGGCGGATTCGTCAGGACTATGTCCGCGCGGACACTGTCGGAGTCCTCATCTTCCCACGGCGCCGAATCCCCCTGCCGAAAGTCGCCGGTTCGGCCCGCGATCGCGGTCCGCATGGCAGCTATCCGCAGTGATTGCATGGCCTGACCGATATGAGCACTGCCCATGGTCAGTGTGTCAGTTCGTCAGTAACTCCGGACCGATTGCTCTCCGTACCGCTCTTACCGCCCCTTCGATAGGGTTCACCGGTGATCACCGGCGAACTCCGCACCAAGATAGACAGCCTCTGGGATGCCTTCTGGTCTGGCGGCATCTCCAACCCCCTCGAAGTGATCGAGCAGATCACCTACCTGATCTTCCTGCGGCGATTGGATGACATCCAGACCGTCAAGGAGCGCAAGGCGAATCGCACATCCAGCCCGATCGATCGGCCGATCTACACCGACGAGACCGACTCGCTACGGTGGTCGAACCTGAAGAACCTCCACCCGGACCTGATGTTCCCGCGGTTCCAGGACGGGGTGTTCCCCTGGCTGCGCGATCTGAGCGGCGCGGACGCCAGCGACGAATCCACCTACGCCCACCACATGCGCGACGCCCGCTTCACCATCCCTACCCCGGGCCTGCTCGGCAAGGTGGTGGACCTGATCAACGAACTTCCGCTCGACGCAGGCGACACCAAGGGCGATCTGTACGAGTACATGCTCGGCAAACTCGCCACCGCCGGCCAGAACGGCCAGTTCCGCACCCCTCGCCACATCATCGAACTGATGGTGCGCATGATGGCCCCCGGCCCAAACGACGAGGTCTGCGATCCGGCCTGCGGCACAGCCGGCTTCCTAGTCGGCGCGGCCGAGTACATCGCCCAGACCCACCATGAGGATCTGCTCGATCCGGCCATCCGCGACCACTACGACCACGGTATGTTCCACGGCCTCGACTTCGACCGCACCATGCTACGCATCGCCAGCATGAACCTGCTCATGCACGGCGTCGACCAACCCGATATCCGCTACCGAGACTCCCTGGCCGAAAGCGCCGCCGGCGAGGCCGACAAGTACTCCATGATCCTGGCCAACCCACCCTTCGCCGGCAGCCTCGACTATGCGACCACCGCCAAGGACCTCCAGGCCATCGTCAAAACCAAGAAGACCGAGCTGCTCTTCTTGGCCTTGTTCCTGCGCCTGCTCAAACCCGGCGGCCGGGCCGCCGTCATCGTCCCCGACGGCGTGCTTTTCGGATCAACCAAGGCGCACAAAGAACTTCGCAAGATGCTCGTAGAGGGCCACAAGCTCGATGCCGTGGTGAAACTGCCCAGCGGGGTGTTCAAACCCTACGCGGGCGTGTCCACCGCCATCCTGTTCTTCACCAAAACCAACAGCGGCGGCACCGATACCGTGTGGTTCTACGAGGTCACCGCAGACGGCTTCAGCCTCGATGACAAGCGCACCCCATTGCTGCCCGACACCCAACTCGGCGCGGCCCCCGCCACTGCTCTTACCGAAGAGGAACACACTAAGAACAACCTCCCCGACGTGCTGACCCGCTGGGCGCTGCGCAATGGCAGCGAACACGACCGGCCCCGCACAGCTCAGAGCTTCTGCGTACCCAGGGCCAATATCTCCGCCCAGGACTACGACCTGTCACTCAACCGGTACAAGGAGATCGTGCACGAGGAAGTCGAACACCGGCCGCCGATGGAGATCATCGAGGAATTGGAGCGGATCGAGGCGGAAATTCAGCAGGGAATGTCGGAGTTGAAGGGGATGCTCGGGTGACCGTCTACCATTCGGTTCCAATCGGCGATGTCACGACAGTGAGGGGTGGCGGAACTCCTACTCGGTCCAACGCGGACTACTACGGCGGCGGCATTCCTTGGGTTACGCCGAAGGACATGAAATCCTGGAGCATCGATCAATCACAGGTAACCCTCTCAGAATTTGGTGTCCAAAATAGCCCGGCAAAGCTCATACCAGAAAACAGCGTCCTGGTAGTGGTGCGTTCGGGCGTGCTGAAACATACGATCCCGGTTGGTATCAACAAGGTACCCGTAACCATAAACCAGGATATGAAAGCAATAATATGCGATGACTCGATCCTCCCCGAGTACCTTGCGAGGTTCATCAAGGAACGATCGGGGGTCATCCTCAAATGGGTCCGAGCGACGACAGCCGACAACTTTCCATTCGATGCGCTTCGATCCCTGCCCATACCGCTACCGCCCTTCAACCAACAGCGGCGGATTGCGGAGATACTGGATCAGGCAGATGCGCTGCGGGCGAAGCGGCGACAGGCTATTACCCTCCTCGACGAGCTCACTCAGTCCCTCTTCATCGACATGTTCGGCGATTCACACACAATTGCAACGAGGTGGGGAACAAGACCGGCTGAAGAAGTCTGTAGCCATGTAGTCGATTGCATCAACAGAACAGCCCCGATCGTCGACTATCCGACTATCTACAAGATGATCCGCACTACCAATGTCAAGAATGGTGAGGTTAACCTTACCGACGTCAAGTGCGTATCCGAGAAAGTATTCCGTCAATGGAACAGGAGACTCACACCCCAGCAAGGAGATGTGCTTCTAACACGGGAGGCACCGGTGGGCGAGAGTGGAATTATCGAAACAAACGACAATATATTTCTCGGACAACGGTTGATGCTTTACCGAGCCAATAATTCCATTGTCACTAGCGAATATCTTCTCGCAGCCTTCCGAAGCTCGTTTCTGGCGCATCAATTTGCAAGACATGGGTCTGGCTCGACCGTCAAACACCTACCCCTTCCAGCTTGCCGAAGCTTCGAAATTCCCACCCCGCCTCTCGACCTGCAATCAAAGTTCACCGACGCGATGCGAACGATCCGGGCACTCAAGCAGCAACACCGGATGCAGATCGTTGCGCACGACATCCTCTTCGCCTCCCTCCAGTCCCGTGCCTTCCGCGGCGAACTCTGGCACACTGACCTCGATCACCTTGAGGGGGAAGGATTGTCGTGAGCAACTTCGCGTTCCTGCGGGCAGAGTGGCCGAATCTGTTCGAGGAGGCCAAGCGGGCCGAGCGGGCCGGGGTGGCCGATCCCCGGGTGGCGTGCATCTGTGCCCGCAGGACGCTGGAGTTGACCGTCGAGTGGTTGTACGACGCCGATTCCACGCTCAAGAAGCCGTACTACAACGATTTGAACGCCAAGATCAACGATCCGTCCATGGTGGCGCTGGTCGGTCTCGATATGCGGACGAAGATGGAGCTGATCCGCAAGACCGGCAATAGCGGGGTGCACGGGAAGAAGCCCATCGCCGAGAAGTCCTCGATGGAAACTCTGGGTGAGTTGTTTCAAGTGATGTACTGGGTGGCCCGGCGCTATGCCCGCAACCCCGCGAATCTTCCTCCTGCGGCATTGGCTTTCGACCCGAACCTGGTGCCCCGGCCGGTACCCGCGGAGGTACGGCGCAAGAAGCAGGCCGAGATTCAAGCGATGCTGGCCGAATTCGAGCAGCAGCGCAAAGATCTTGCCGCCCAGCGAGCGGCGAACGCCGATCTCGAGGCGGAACTGGCCGAGTTGCGGGCGCAGGTCAAGGCGGCCAAGCAAGTCAACCAGAAGATTCCCGACACACACGACTACACCGAGAACCTCACTCGGAAACGGTATATCGACCGTCTGCTGGCCGAGGCCGGATGGCAGCTCGACAGTCTGGAGGATCGGGAGTATCCGGTTACCGGGCTGCCGACGCCGAGCGGCAAGGGCCGAGTCGATTATGTGCTCTGGGACGACAACGGTAAGCCGTTGGGGCTGGTCGAGGCCAAGCGGGCATCGAAAGATCCGGATATCGCCGGCAAGGAGCAGGCCCGCCAATACGCCGACGCCTTGGAGCGGCAGACCGGCCAGCGTCCGATCATCTTCTACACCAATGGTTTCGAGACCTGGGTTTGGGACGACCGGCTCTATCCGCCGCGCCGGGTGCAGGGTTTCTACACGAAAGACGAGCTCCGGCTGCTCATTCAGCGGCGCGTCGGCCGTAAGAAGCTGGCCACCGAAACCATCAACGAGCAGATCGTCGACCGGCATTACCAGACTCGCGCCATCCGCCGGATTGCGGGCAGCTTCGAGTCCGATAATCGACGCCAAGCCCTGTTGGTGATGGCGACCGGAACGGGCAAGACCCGCACGGCCATCGCCCTGGTCGATCTGCTCGCCCGAGCGGGCTGGGTGAAACGGGTGCTGTTCCTGGCCGACCGGCAGGTCCTGGTGAATCAGGCCGCCAAGGCGTTCAAGACCCATGTTCCGGGCCTGACCACGGTGAATCTGCTGGACGAAAAGAAGGCCACCGGCCGGGTGTACGTGTGCACCTATCAGTCGATGATGGCACTGGCCGACGAAGCCGACTCCAACGACGTCAACCGTTTCGGACCGGGCCATTTCGATCTGGTCATCATCGACGAGGCACACCGGTCGGTGTATCAGAAGTACGGAACCCTTTTCATCTACTTCGATTCACTGCTGGTCGGATTGACCGCCACCCCGCGCGACGATATCGACCACAACACCTACCAGCTGTTCCACCTCGAAGACGGGATGCCCACCGACCACTACGACCTCGATGAGGCAGTGGCCGACAAGAACCTGGTGCCGCCCACCGTTGTGGATGTGCCCCTGAAATTCCCGCGGCTGGGCATCAGGTACGATGAACTCCCACCCGACGAGCAAGACCAGTGGGAATCCACGGACTGGGCGCCCGACGACGGCGATATCCCCGACGTTATCGAGGCCGACGACCTCAACAAATTCCTGTTCAACGCCGACACCATCGACAAGATGCTGGAAACGGTGATGGAATTCGGGTTGAAGGTCGATACCGGCGATCACATCGGCAAGACCATCGTATTCGCCCGTAATACCAAACATGCCAAGCTCATTGCTGAACGCTTCGATACCCTGTACCCGCATTACCGGGGTGACTTCGCGACCATCATTACGAGCAAGGCAGACAATGCGCAAAGCCTCATCGACAAGTTCGAGAAGCCCGGCAGCGCGCCCTATCTCGCTATATCGGTCGATATGCTCGACACGGGGTTGGATGTGCCCGCCGTAGTAAACTTGGTATTCGCGAAGCGAGTGCGCTCGAAGACCAAGTTCTGGCAGATGCTCGGACGCGGGACCCGCCTGTGCGAGAACCTTTTCGGCCCCGGACAGCACAAGACCGGATTCGTCGTGTTCGACCTGGGCCAGAATGTCGAGTACTTCAACCAGAACCTTCCCACCACAGCCGGCCGGTCGACGCTCTCCCTGCGCGAGAAGCTGTTCCGGCAACGTGCTGACCTGTTGTTGGAGCTGGATCAGCTGGAGAATCCCGGCGATACACCGGCCGAAATCCCGACAGGTGAACCGGAAAGCACCGGTGATGTGCGTTGGCAGTTCGCGCAGGCACTGCACCAGCAAGTGGCCGGAATGAATCCCGACAGCATCGAAGTCCGCCACAAATTGCAGCATGTCGAAGCCTTTGTCGATCCCGCCACCTGGCAGCGGATCACACCGCAGAAGCGCAGGGAACTCGATGAGATAGCCGGGCTGCCGACCGAATTCGTGGAGGATGGCAACAGCCCTCAGGCCAAACGCTTCGACTACCTCATGCTGCGGCTGGAGTACGCGTGTCTCACCGGAGAGCCAAGCTTCACTGCGCTGCAAGAGCAGGTGCGCGATATCGCCACAGAATTGCTCAGCCCGGCGTTGCAGAACATCCCGGCAGTCTCGAAGCATCATGACTTCCTCGAGGACGTCTGCTCCGATGCCTGGTGGGATGATGTCACCCTGCCCATGCTCGAGACCGTGCGCCGACGCCTGCGTGCCCTGGTCGCCAATATCAAGCCAACACGGCGCAGCCCGGTCTACACCGACTTCACCGACGAGCTCGGCCAACTGCACATCCAGGAACTCACCGCGCTCAGCGGCATTCGTGGCAAGTCACGATTCGAGGCGAAAGTCCGCGCTTACCTCACCGAACACACCGACCAGATCGCGGTGCAGAAGCTGCGCCGTAACCGGCAGATCACCACGATGGACGTCGCCTTTCTGGAGCAAGTATTCCTCGCCGAGGGCTTCGGCACGGCCGAGGACCTGGAGCAGGCGAAGTCCGAGTACGACGGGCAGCTGGGCCTATTCGTACGCGCGATCGCGGGCCTCGATGAAGAAGCCGCCATCGCCGCGTTCGACAAGTTCCAGGCTGGTCGCACACTCTCGGCGAATCAGCTCGACTTCGTCAAGCTGTTGATCAAAGTGATCACCAAGAGCGGTGTCGTCGATGTCGGCGCCCTCTACGATCCCCCGTTCAGCAGCATGGCTCCACGCGGCCCCGAGGAGTTGTTCTCCGACAAAGATCTCGACGCGATGCAGGAAGTGCTCACCCACCTGCGTACTACAGCCATACCCGTCGATACGCAGACAGCTTGACAGGTTCCATGCTCAGCACGGACCGGCTACAACCCTGGATGTGGCGCATTGGCAACTATCGACGTGACACTCCTACGATCACGCCGTAACTACGCTCGTAGGGCCGGAACTGGCGATTGGAACCAATCCGATCATGCGCTATGCACCGGGCTCCCATCGCCGAGCTCCGGCCACCCATGTTCCGCCGATCACTCTGCCTTCGATAAGTGGGTCCGCAAACTCGGCGACCAGTTCGAAAACGTGGAGGAATAGGTCGGGGTAACCAGCCCCCGCTGGGCCCTGACGACGGCGCCAAGCCGCGTACGAGCGCTGACGGAGCTCGGGAAGCCGGGTTACCGAACTACTGAGTGATCTCAATGTGATTCCTCGGTAGGTAGCGGTGGCCTCCAGCGCGTCCGTCAGTTCGTTGCCGGGGAGGTCATTGGAGGAGATCAAGCGATGCAGGTCTGCGTAGTCGCGATCGCGGGTGTTCAGGTCGCCCAGTGCCACCGCGGTCGACAGCTTCTCGGCGATAACCGTGGCGAGCGGATATCCGAAAAGCTGAAAACTGGTGCCATCGAGCTGTTGCGGATACTCGATGAGCATTGGCTCCGGAGTGACCGGATCTCCGAAACTGACATCGAGCTGGAGCTTGAGGCGCGCCCGAGAAATGGATGCGGCCATCGTCATACGTAGCCCGTGGTACTCGTCGTCCTCCCGGATCTGAACAGTCTTCAGTGTGCTGGGATCGAAAAGGACCCCATCATCTATCTCAGTCGCTGCGATCATCGAGATCCGCCGAACGATCTCATCCTCATCGCCACTGAAGAACCGGCCGAGGATGTCGATATCGCGGGTCATCCGGCGAGCACCGAACTGAGCCAGCAGTAGGCCACCCTTGAGAACGAAGAACCGCCCGCCCATCGGTGACACCGCAAGCCGGAACAGGAAGCGCTCGAGTACATACTCGATCATGAGCTCGTCGGTTGACCGTGCAGTGCGGCGAGCCAGATTGCGCAGGTCGTTGTAGATACTGCCTGCTGTGCTGTCACGTGCCGGATTGGGCATCAGGCGATCACCGCTTCGACAGCGGGGCGAATGATCGATATCGCATTGAGTTCACCTGCGATGCGCTGCATCTCGGCCACGCCCGCGGAGCCGGCACGACGTAGGTAGCGGCCGAGTGCGACCAACGCGAGAGTTTCACCGATGCGGTGGCGATGACGCATTGCGTCGACCACGGAGCGAGCGGCGTCATACACCGGGATGGTTTCGCCCGGCGCCGCCTCGTAACGCTCGACATTGAGTGCAAAGGTCCTTGCCGAATACTGGGAGACGACAACAGGAGGAAACGAGATCGAAGGGCGACGGGCGCCCCGCGCCACAGCGATATGCACCGCCCAAGGAATATCGTCGATCAACTCGTGCAGCGCGAGAGCGGATTCACCACATACAACCGCATGCGGCGCGCGTGTACACACCGCGAGAAGATCGATGTGCGCGGACTTCGGGGCATCGGTGCGGCGATGGACACCGCGTGATAGCTCGTCCACCTCCCCGCGGTCCAGTAAGAGCGACAGGTCTCTGGAAGAAAGCCCGGCCTGACGCGCCTGCGCCGAAGTGAAGGTCGGCGGCAGCCCACCCAACCTGGCCGACAGTCTCGAAGACCCAGTAGAACCCATGCATTAAATCGTACCCACAGGACAGGGCTATGGGTACGAATTGATACAAGTCGACCTATTGCCGACCCGGACCCAGCTTCCACCCGTACCCAACGTACCGCCATCTATCTGCATGAATGCCACTTGTAACCCTAAACCATCACATGACACCAGTGGCAGGAGGCGTATCCGATCGAGAGCAGGATCGGCACATCCCGTTCGCGGGCTTCGGCCAGCGCCTCGGTATCCCATTCCCGCCAATGGACCGGGTTGTTCGCATGCTGACGCAGGTACGGCGAGGTGGCACCGGACAGACGGTTCATGTCCTCCAGCCTTCCTGATCATCGGTCATCCGGGTGCGACACCCGCAGATCTCCACCAGATCTTCGAGTCCTGCGAAATCTTTCGGGTTGACCGTATACAGCGGCAGACCGTTCGCCGACGCTATCGATGCGATCATGAGATCGACACGGCGCGGCTTCGGATTGCGCCCGCTGGACAGTACCGAGACAACCACATGACCGAACCGCCGAGCCGCACGGGTATCCATCGGCAACGGGTCGAACAACGCTTCGGCAGCCTGTACCCGCTCGATCCGGACCGCCCGCTCGGCTGCATCGACCGCATAGTGCGGCCCAGCAGCCAACTCGGCCATCGTGATCGAACTGATCAGCGTCTCCTGCGGTAGCTCCGCCCGGTCGAGCCGGTCGAGCAGGATGATGACCTCGGTGTCGACGAGACCACGCACACCCGCGGACATCAGCTGTCACGCTCGGAAGCGAACCCACCCCGGCGGTACGCACGGTCGTACGGGTCATAGAGCGAATCGTCTACCATATCATCGGCTGCGGAACGCCGGACACGCCCCGAGGCCGACAACCCGGCGAACGCCGCCACGACCTCGGTCAAGTCCAAATGCGTGGTGTAAAGAGAATGGTTGCTGCGTGATCCTTGTTGGTCAGGCGGTGAGTGCTTCGGGGTTTTCCTCCTGTTCGGTGGTGGGGTCGGTGAGCCCGCGTGAGCGGGCCAGGACGTCGAGGCCGAGGTAGCGGCGTCCTTCGATCCATTCGTCGTGTTGTTCGGCCAGGACTGCGCCGACGAGACGGATAATGGCCTGGCGGTCGGGGAAGATGCCGACGACGTCGGTGCGGCGCCGGATTTCCTTGTTCAACCGTTCCTGGGGGTTGTTAGACCAGATCTGGCGCCAGATCTGTTTCGGGAAAACGGTGAACGCGAGCAGGTCGGCACGGGCGTTGTCGAGGTGCGCGGCAACCTTCGGCAGTTTCTCACCCAGGGCGTCGAGCATCCGATCATATTGGGCAGCAACCGATTGCGGGTCTGCCTGATCGAAGACCGAGTGCAACAGGGTACGAACCCAAGGCCAGGAACTCTTCGGGCATACCGACATGAGATTCACGGTGTAGTGGGTTCTGCATCGTTGCCAGGACGCGCCGGGCAGTGTCGCACCGATCGCCGCGACCAATCCGGCGTGGGCGTCGCTGGTGACCAGGGCGACGCCGGAAAGCCCGCGGGCGACCAGGTCGCGGAAGAACGCCAGCCATCCGGCTCCGTCCTCGCCGCTGGTGACCTGGATACCGAGGATTTCGCGGTAGCCATCGTTGTTGACCCCGGTGGCGACCAGGGTGTGGAC
>NZ_AXVD01000010.1 GCF_000482385.1 Nocardia sp. CNY236 | reverse complement strand
GCGCCCAGCAGTGGCATGCCGTAGCGCAGGTAGGGTCCGACGGTGGTGACGACCACGGTGGTGCGTGCGGTCATGGTCTCGAGTGCGGCGCGGTCGGTGGCGTCGACCACGATCAGTTCCCAGCCTGCGGCTGTGGGGCCGAGGTCGTCGCGGACGGTGGTCAGTTTGTCCAACGATCGTCCTGCCAGGGCGATGCGCGCGGATTCCGGTGCGGCGCCGGCGAGGTATTGCGCGGTCAGTGTGCCGACGAAGCCGGTCGCACCGAATAGGACCAGGTCGAACTCCCGAGCGCCGGACTCCTGAGCACTGCCTGCCATGATCATCTCCATCCCTGGTATGTCGCGATCACCGATGCTGTGGGCTGCTTTGTGGGGTTGTTCGATGCGGTTGTTCGGCGGTCGACAATCCAGGTGCGGTAGCCGTCGGCGAGGCAGACGGATCGATCAGTCTCCGAGGGGCAACTCCGGGGCGGTGAGCACATGTGTACGCGCGTTGAACACCTCCGGCGCCCCGCCGACGCGAACCATGCCTTCGACGGCACTCCACACCAGCATGGTGAGATAGTCGATCACGGTCTCGTGGGGCAATGACTTGTGGGTGGTCCACCAATGCGTCGCCAGTTGGATGCCGCCGACCAGCATGTACGAGGCCAGCTCCGTGCCCTCGGTTCGGACTCCGTGTTTCTGTGCGCGGTCGGTGATGACCGTGCACACCACCTCTGCGAAGAGTTTTTCGAACTCCGCGAGCGAGGATTGGTCGGCCGCGCCATTGCCCATGATGAAGCGGTAGACCTCGGGGTCTTCGTCGACGGTGCCGACGTACTCCGACAGCGCGGAGCGAACCAGCTGATATTCGTCGGCGTCCAGGCTGATCGCGCTGTAGACCCGCGGCATCAGCGTCGTTTCGATGAACCGCTGCATGGTTGCACGCACCAGGTCGTTCTTATCGGAGAAGTATCGGTACAGCACGGTCTTGGACACACCGATCTCCGCGGCGATCTCATCCATGCCTGCGTTGCTTCCGCGGGCGCGTACCGCGGCGAGCGCGCCGTCGACGAGTTCTTCTCGGCGATCGATCTTGTGCTGGCGCCACCGGCGTTTGCGGCCGTCGGTCCGGGCGCCGTGTACCGCTGACGATCGTTCGCCGACATCGACAAGGTCGTTGGTGGACAGCATCGGCTCCTCGTCTGTCGGTGCTCGGTCCGCTCCAGCTTATGTGCCGAGTACGTCGATCGGGGTGTTTTGGGGGGTGGATGCGGCAGGAACCACAGTGCCGACTGCCGGGCGTGCCGAGATTCGTTCGCGACTCGACTGCACTCCGGGGCACAGCAGAATGGGACCCATGGAGAAAGCCCCCGGCAACACCGCGGTGTCGAACCGCCCCGCCGAGCCGCTCGGTTTGGCCGCTGCGCTCGGCGAGGCGGACAAGCGCCGCGATCTCTGGCGAATGAAGGCGTTCGCCACTGGCTTGCTCGCTCTGGCCACGGCGATCTATCTGTTCTGTCGCTGGACCGAGTCACGCGGCGCGGGCGGCGATTGGGTGGGGTATGTGCGCGCGGCGTCGGAGGCGGGCATGGTCGGCGCGCTGGCCGACTGGTTCGCGGTGACCGCTCTGTTCCGGCATCCGCTGGGTATCCCAATTCCGCATACTGCGATCATCCGGCGGAAGAAAGATCAGCTCGGCTCGAGTCTGGGTTCGTTCGTCGGCACGAATTTCCTTGCACCAGAGGTCGTTTCGGCGAAACTCAAGTCCGCGGAGATTTCCTGGCGGGTGGGGCGGTGGATGGCCGATCCCGGTCATGCCGCTCGGGTAGCGCAGGAGAGTTCGATGATTCTGCGTGCCCTCGTCGGGGTACTACGCGACGAAGACGTCGAGCAGGTGATCGACAACACCATTGTGCGGCGGATCGCCGAGCCGCAGTGGGGTCCGCCTATCGGCCGGGTTCTGGCGGAACTACTCGCCGACAATCGTCAGCGGGCGCTGTTGGACCTGCTCGCCGAGCGTGCCCACCAGTGGGCGCTCGGAGCGCAGGAGACCATCGATCGAATCGTGTTGCGGGACGCGCCACCGTGGGCGCCGAGATTCGTCAATATGCTGCTTTCCGAACGGATCTACCGGGAAGTGGTCGAATTCACCTGGAAGATTCGATCCGATCCCGATCATGAGGTGCGGTCGGCGGTGAATCGCTTTCTGGAGGAGTTCGCCGATGATCTGCAGTACGACGATGCCATGATCGCCAAGGCAGAGCGGGTCAAGGCGCAGATCATGGGTCGTGAGGAGATCACCGGAATGGCCGAAGCCACGTGGCGCGCGGCCAAGCGGCTCATCCTGGAGTCCGTGGACGACCCGAACAGCACCCTGCGCCGCAAGGTCGCCGAGAATGTTCAGCAGTTGGGTGAGCGACTGTGCGCCGATGCCGATATGCGCGCCACAGTGGACGGGTGGCTCGACCGCGGCGCTCGCTACCTGGTGGAGAACTACGCGGACGAAATCAGCACCCTGGTCACCGACACGGTTGCCAGGTGGGACGCCGAGGAAGCCAGCAAGAAGATCGAACTCCAGGTCGGCCGGGATCTGCAGTTCATCCGGATCAATGGCACCGTGGTCGGTTCGCTTGCCGGACTGACGATCTACACCATTTCCCATCTGATGTTCGTCGGCTGATCGACACCCTCCGGGGTGTTTGCCGCACATCTGCTAGCAGACTGCTTGCAATTGCTAGCGCCCAACCCTAGAATCGATCCCGTACAACCGCCAGAAGGTGAGTGATGGCAGACCAGTCCGAGGTTCCAGCCGAGTACACCGACAGATCGGATGAGCACCCGTTCGACATCGGGGAACGCGGGGGCCGCGTCGCCAGCGCGGCGCACGACATCGGAGGCTTCATCAGGGCGCAGCGGGAGGCCGCACAAGTTTCGCTGCGACAGCTCGCTCAACTGGCGGGGGTGAGCAACCCATATCTGAGTCAGATCGAGCGCGGGTTGCGTAATCCGTCTGCCGAAGTGCTCACGCAGATCGCCAAGGCACTGCGGGTCTCCTCGGAGGTCTTGTACGTACGCGCTGGCTATCTCGAGCAGCGGGCGCCCAGTCCGGTCAGGGATGCCTTGCTCGCCGACACCTCGATCACCGAGCGCCAACGGCAGGCGCTGCTGGAGATCTACGAATCGTTTCGTCGGGAAGCCGAGGAAGCGATGAGGGGGGAACGCATGGGACAGCGACGTTCCGCCGGGACAACACACACTCCGCCACGTCAGGAGAACGAACCACTATGACCGAGACGAACGCCACCGTGACCAAGCCTTTGTTCGCCACCATCGGCGCGGGTGATGCTCTCTATGCGACGGTCAACGACATCGTCGCGCAGGTACGCGAGCGTGCCACCACTGCCGAGGTGCAAAGTCGGGTGGAGGACGCGCGCGAACGTTGGGCCGCGATGCCGGCAGATGTGCAGGCACAGTTCGAGTCGTTGCGTGAACGGTTGGCCGGGCTGCCTGCGGAACTGCCCGACGATATTGCCGAATTGCGCGAGAAGTTCACCGGTGACGAGTTGCGCGCATTGGCCGAGAAGTACTATCGCCAGACCCTGGATACCTACGCCGACCTGGCAGAACGCGGCGCGGAGACACTCGAACGGCTGCGGAGCAACCAGCGTGTCGATGAGCGGATCGGCCAGGTCGAAACACTGTACGACGACGCGGTGCATCGCGCCGAGGACGTGGTCGACCTGATCAACGGGCTGCTCGGGCGCCCGGTCGAGACCGACGATGCTCCGATCGTCGAGGCCGAAGTCGTCGAGGTGACCACCGAGTCCACGCCGGTTTCCGCTGGCAACGGTGCATCGACGAAGGTTGCGGCCGAGGAAACGGTGGCCGAGGAAACCACGGCCGAGGAAACTGCGGCCGACGAACCCGCGGCCACCGAGGCGCCGACCAAGAAAGCCCCACCCAAGAAGGCCTGAACACTTCGACGGTCGGTAGCCGCCGAAGCACTCTCGGAAAGAAGTGACCCGCCCGAAGCCTCGAGCGCCGCCTGGTATCGGTGCTCGGGGCTTCTATGATGGGTGATGTGAACATGGTGCAGAGTTGGGCCGGGAACATTCTGCTGGTGTTGCAATTGGCTGCGCTCGGGGCGACCGTCTTCGCGCTGATCCATGCCATACGCCAGCGTCCGGATGCCTTCACGGCGGTGGACAAGCTGACCAAGCCGATCTGGCTGACGATCCTCTCGGTGGCTGCGGTCGTGCTCCTTCTGGTTCAAGGCCTGCTCGCATTCGTCGCGATCATTGCCACCGGCGTCTACCTGGCCGATGTGCGTCCCAAAGTGGACGAGGTACAGCGCGGTCCGCGCTGGTGAGCCGATAGCGGCCCGGTCAGGAGAACACGACCGTGCGGCGGCCGTGCACGAGTACGCGGCCCTCCAGGTGCCAGCGCAGCCCACGGGCAAGCACCACCCGCTCGATGTCGCGCCCCTGGCGGACCATGTCGCGCACATTGTCGGCATGGTCGATCCGAATGACGTCCTGCTCGATGATCGGCCCCGCGTCCAGCTCCGCGGTCACATAGTGACAGGTGGCGCCGATCAATTTGACACCACGGCCGAAGGCTTGGTGATACGGGCGAGCCCCGACAAACGACGGCAAGAAGCTGTGGTGGATATTGATCGCCTTGCCTGCCCAGTGTTCGCACAGCTCGCCGGGTAGCACCTGCATGAACCGAGCAAGGACGACCGCGTCGGGATCGTAGCCGTCGACCAGAGCCCGGACTTCGTCGAAGGCGGGGCCGCGCTCGGTTGGGTCGGCGGAGAACGGCACGTGATGGAATTTCACGCCATGGGCCTCGGTCATCGCTGCCAGATCCGCGTGATTGCCGATCACTGCGTCGATGGTGGCCGGCAACTCGCCACTGAGCGCGCGGCCGAGCAGGTCGTGCAGGCAGTGCCCGTCTTTGCTGACCAGTAGTACGGCGTGGCGGCGCTCGCCGGAGTCGAGCAGTTGCCACTCGGCCGCAGGCAGATCGGCAGCAAGCTCGGTGAACCGTTCACGCAGCTGCGCGACCCCGAACGGCACCGTGGCAGCACTGATCGCCTGGCGAGTGAAGAACCAGCCGGTGTCCGGGTCGGAGTGATAGCCGGCCTCGACGATCGAGCCGCCGAAGCCGGCAATGAACGACGTGATCTCCGCGATGATGCCGGGGCGGTCCAAACAGCCCAAGGTCAGCACGTAGCGGCGGTCGTCCGGGGTGTGTGGAGCGGAACCCATGGTCACATCTTCTCAGGCGCACAATGTTGCTGCTGCGCGCGCCCATGGTGTCACCTGTGCACATTCGGCGCGGCCAGCCGAGCTAGGCGCTGGTATCGGTGTCAGAGGTTGTAGAACGGTTCCGCGAAATGGAACTCGCCGACTATTTGCGAGTCGTAGGCCGATAGCGATCGGACTTGAAAGTGGCCCACCCACGCGGGCTCGTCGAGGGTGATGCCGAGCCGCGCGGCCGGGACGAAGCCGAAGCGTGGGTAGAACTCCGGGCTGCCGAGCAGGCCGACCAGCGGCTCGTCGAGTGCGTCGGCGGCGCCCAGTGCCGCGTGTATGAGGGCCGACCCGACTCCGGCGTTCTGATGGTCGGCCAGCACACCTGCCGGGCCGAGCGCCAGTACCGGGAAAGGGCCGACGGTGGCTCGGGTCAGGCACAGGTGGCCGACCACGGTGTCGTGCTCGATCGCCACCAGCGCCAGTGTGGGAATCCAGCCCGCGTCGGCGCGTAGCCGGGACACGAGGCCCACCTCCGGCGGGTCCGCGCCACGGTCGGTGGACGCGTCGACCCCATCGGGTACCTTGGCGTACCGAGGTGCGAAGGCGCTGCGATACACGGCCGCAATTGCAGCGACATCGTCGGCGCGTTCGCGACGGATCAGCAAGATCGTCTCCTCCCGGGCGAAGTAGGCCTCATCCGTACACCCTGATCGACAGACCGTGGGTTCCCGTTCTTCGATGCGCCACCAGCTACGAGTGTGCGCGAAGCGGTGGAGCCATGCAAAGGGATTCGACGCTGGGTATGCCAGACTGTCGGCTCATGGCACAATCCGCGTCGCTGACCAGGGCCGAAGTGGCCGCCATGATCGACCACACGCTGCTGGCTCCGGATGCGACCGACGCGGCAGTCGCCGCGGCGATCGCCGACGCGCAGGCGCTGGGAGTTCTCGCTGTCTGCGTGTCGCCCTCGATGCTGCCGGTGCGCGCGTCCGGGCTCGTCGTCGCCACCGTCGCGGGTTTTCCTTCCGGGAAACATCATTCGTTGGTCAAGGGCGCAGAAGCGCGGTTGGCAATCGATCAGGGCGCGAGCGAGGTCGACATGGTGATCGACATCGGCGCCGCACGCGCCGGCGACTACGCGGCGGTGCTGGCCGACGTCGTCACGGTGCGCGAGGCCATCGGTGATCGTGCGCTGCTCAAGGTGATCATCGAATCGGCCGCGCTCTCCGACGAGCAAATCGTGCAGGTGTGCCAAGTTGCCGAACGTGCCGGCGCGGAGTTCGTGAAGACCTCCACCGGTTTCCACCCCGCCGGCGGCGCAACCGCACATGCAGTGCGCGTGATGGCGGAAACGGTCGGCGGCCGGCTCGGTATCAAGGCCAGCGGCGGCATCCGGACCGCCGAGGCCGCAGCCGAGATGATCGCCGCGGGTGCGACCAGATTGGGACTGTCGAGGTCGCGCGAGGTGCTCGAGGGCTTTCCGGCTCGAGCACGGGTCTCCGAGGGAGATTCGGGTAGCGCATCGAATACATAACAGTCGCCCACGGTTCAGCATTGCATGCCCGAGCTGCCATCCGCGGGCTCGAGCTGAGTGCGACCGCCGGCGAGCTCGACCGCGATACCGGAATCGGTGACTTCCACGTGTGTCGCTGCCAATCCGAGTGGGTAGCTCTGCAGTTTTTCCGTAAAGGTGTCGAGGATGCTCTGGACCAGGTCGGAGGGAATGCCGATACCGAACAGTTGCGCGGATGTCGTCTCCATCTGCACTGTTCCGTCCTGAATTTGCGGCTTCAATTCGAGTTGACCGAAGCCACCGAGCACGGTCAGCGTGAGCACGCCGGAGCTCGGCGAAGAACTCACTCGGCTGACCATTCCGCCAAGGGTCTGTTGAATGCCCTCGTTGCTCCAGGTGACATCGGCCGAGGAGCTGCCGATCACGCCGCCGTTCTGGTCGGCGACATCGACATCGTGCAAGACGGCGTGCACGGACATTCCGACCGCGCGGCCGAAATTGGCGTCGTCGGCGTCGACTCGTACCGACGACAGTTTGCCGTCCATCCAGGTGACGAGCATCGGCTTGGCGCCGAAACTCACATCGACCTCCGATCCCATCTCCTTCTCGAATTGGGTACTGATGCAGCTGGCGACCGCGTGCCTGGCGTACAGCTCGCCACCGATCAGGACCGTGGCGAGCAAGACCACGACCACCGACAGCGCGATCAACAGGGTGCGCCGGGTGATCCTCGAGGCGGACAGAGCGTTGGTACTCATGGCGGCGATTCTTCCCGACCTTTCTGTGCCATTTCTGAGGCAAGATTGAGGGGTTGGAAATGTGATATAGACCACTGCGGTTGAGCGTAGCCTGATCCGCATGGCCGGCGATGGGGCGAGCCACATGACCAGATCTGCAGAACAAGGATGGCGTGTCCTGCGGGGTTGGGCCGGTCGGCACGCCGGCTTCTTCACCATTCGGCAGGCAACGCGCACCGGGTGCGCGGCACGGGTGCGTGCCGGTCTCGACGACGGCTCGGTGATCAGGGTCGGGGCGGGGGTCCTGCGTTTGTCCGAGTGGCCCGAGCACCCACTCGACGAATACGCGATGTGGGCAGCCTGGTTCGACGGCGGTGTGGCGGTGTCCCACCACAGTGCCGCGGAACTCCACGGGCTGGGCACACTGCGCCCGCGGTACATGCATCTGTCGGTCCGTGTGGGTCGCGCGCCCACGACGCCCAGGGTGGTGGTGCTGCGCCGGACGCTGACCGAGGGAGATGTGCAATCAGCGGGGTCGTTCCTGGTGACGACGCCGGTGCGTACCGTGCTCGACCTGGCCGAGACCGGTATCGGGCAAACCGCTTTGAACGAGGTGGTGGCGGATGCGGTCGCTATTCACAGGTGTGCGGTCGCCGAGATCGTCGATGCCGGCGCCGCATTGTCGCCGCGCGCCGCGAACAGGATGTATCGGGCGGTGACGATGGCATAGCGGGGACGCACAGGGAGCGGCGCGTCGGGTGTTCAGGCCGAACCGAGTGGAGCCACTGCCGACCATGGCACCGACAGCACATTGTCGCGGAGGCGACGGCGGTAGTGGCGGACCGGGAAACCGTCGTCGCGCAGCAATTGCACCGCCGCGCGCCAGCGGACCCGGGGACCGAAAGGGGCCGATGTGGCGGCCCGGGCCCAGGCGTGGTCGGCGGCGGTGAGCATGGTGTGGATCGGCTCGCCAGGAACGTTGCGGTGGATGAGTGCCTTCGGTAAACGTTCGGCCAGATCCGACGGTCTATCGACGGTGAACGGATCCCATGCCAAGGTGAGCGACCGGGGGCCATCCTGGTCGAGCAGAACCCATGCGCATCGTCTCCCCAGCTCGTCGCATGTGCCCTCGATCAGCAGTCCATTGGGCGCGAGCCTGGATCGGACGGTCGACCACGCTTCGGTGACCGCTGTCTCGGGATACTGGCGCAACACGTTGAACGCGCGTACCAAGACCGGGCGCAGACCGGCCAATTCGAATCCGCCGCGGGTGAAGGCCACGCCGTCCTGATCGGCCGCTACACGTTCGGGGTCGATCTCCAGTCCGACCACCGACACGTCGGCGCGCACGGTGCGCAGTCGCGCAGCCAATTCGAGCGTGGTCCACGGATTCGCGCCGTACCCGAGGTCCACCACCAGTGGGTTCGACGCAGCGCGCAGGCGCGTGGTGACGACTTCGTCGTTGATCAGCCAGCGGTCGCTACGGCGTAGCCGGTTGACGCCAGTGGTGCCGCGGGTGATGGTGCCGACCGGTTTGGTCAGCGGGTAGGGTGATGATCTTCCAGCCATTGGGTTGTGAACTCGGCTTCGGCGCGCAACAGGTCGACGAGATTCACCAGCATCAGCTGTTCCAGCCGGGGACCGACCATGGGGATGAATACCTTCGCCTCCGAAGAGTAGCGCAAGGTGCAGCCGGTTTCGGTGGGGAACAATCGCATGGTGCCGCGCAGGGTTCCCGGACCGGCGGGAATGGACGCCGAGTATTTCCCGGTGATCTCTTCCGGCTCGTAGGCGCCGTAGTTCTCCTTGCGCGTGATCACCATGTCCTTGCGCATGACCGTTTGCGCGATTTCCGGAAGCATGTCGCGGGGTAGAACGTGGTTCAGTTCGATATCGATTCCGCCATCTCCCGCGTCCAGCCGGGCCACGTCGTGGCTGGGGGAGTACTTCCGCATTTCGGCCATTCGCGCGTGCCAGTAGTCGGGGTCCGACAGCACCGCGTACAGCTCTTTCGTCGTGTGTAACGGGTAGCGGGCGGAATAGTCCAGTCGGCGTGCCATGGGGACACAGGTTACTGGTTGCGCGGCGCGCACCCCGGCGGGCGGGTGATACCCGCGGGCGCGTCGCTCGCGGTGTGCGCTCGGCGCCGCCGCAGCGCCGGGCCGGTCGGGCTCGGTGGGCGCCGGCGCGGCTCAGCGGGCTGCGAGCCAGTCGGCCGTGAACTCGGCTTCGCGCTTCAGCAACTCGGTGAGGTGCTCGGCGATGGCCTTCTCGATCTTGCCGCCGAACAGCGGAACTTTCACCTCGATGGTGCCATCGGCGGTGACGGTGGCGGACGTGGCGTCGCCCGCCAGTGTGAGGGTGCCGCGAACTTCGGCGGGCGCGCCTTCGACCCGCGCTTGGAAGGCGCCCGTGTTTGCGTCCCACTGCTCGACTCGCGAAATGACCAGGTCGCCGGGGCGCACCGCGGTAATGGCGGCGGGTAGCTGTTCAGCGGGGATGGCTTGCACCAGTTCGACGCGCAGCCGGTCACCGTCGCTCGTGATCGATTCCAGCCGCGCATCGGGACCCCCGACCGCCGCGACGCGATCCTTCCAGTACCTGTCGTCTGCGAACGCTGAGAGCACAGCGGCGTGGGGGTGGGAATAGTGGGCCGTGTACGCCAGCGGTGTCGCCATGACCGGACACGCTACCGTCTGGTCGTGCGAAGTTCACGAGCGATGCTGTGGGACCTGCTCGCCGACACCGGTGCGCAGCTGCGCACCGACGTACAGCTGGCGGAGTTGACCACCTTACGAGTGGGTGGGCCTGCCGCGGTAGCAGAATGCACGACGACCGAATCGGTGGTCGCGACGGTGGGCGCCCTGGATGCGGCCGGTGTGCCGACACTGCTGGTGGCCGGCGGGTCCAACCTCCTCGTCGGGGACGACGGCTTCGACGGCGTGGTCGTTCGGATAGCTACGACCGGTGTCGACATCGGTACCGATGGAGTGATCGCCGAGGCTGGAGCGAATTGGGATGCGGTGGTCGGCTCGACGGTCGCCGCGGGCTTCGGTGGGCTGGAGTGTTTGTCGGGCATTCCGGGTTCGGCGGGTGCGACTCCGGTGCAGAATGTCGGAGCCTACGGCGCCGAGGTGGCCGGTCTGTTGCGCCGAATTCGTTTGCTCGACCGGGGTAGTGGCGAAATCCGTTGGGTGAGGCCCGACGAACTCGGGTTCGGCTATCGCACCAGCGTGCTCAAGCACCGAAGCGAGTCGGTGGTCCTCGCTGTCGACTTCTCGTTGCGTGCCGACGGTTCCAGCATTCCGCTGCGTTTCGGTGAACTCGCCGCCGAGGTGGGTGCCACGGCTGGTCGATCCCAGCCCGCGGCCCAGGTCAGAGACGCGGTGCTGCGGTTGCGTGCGGGTAAGGGCATGGTGCTGGATCCGGCCGACCACGACACCTGGAGCGCCGGCTCGTTCTTCACCAATCCGGTGATTTCGCCGGAACAGGCGCGTCACCTACAGCAAGCGGTCGCTGCCGAGATGGGTGAGATCACCATGCCGACCTGGCAGGCGCCCAACGGTGTGAAGCTTTCGGCCGGCTGGTTGATCGAGCACGCTGGATTCGTCAAAGGGTTTCCGGGCAGCGCGGCGCCTGCTCGACTGTCGACGAAACACGCACTGGCGGTGACGAATCGTGGTGGGGCCCGGGCGGCCGATCTGGTGGCATTGGCCAGGACGGTGCGCGACGGGGTTGCCGAGCGCTTCGGGATTCGGCTGGAGTTGGAGCCGGTTACCGTCGGCGTCGCGGTCTGATCGCCACGTCAGCCGCGCCGCGCGAATCGACCTGCGTCCGCCTGGTCGCGTGGCTTGACGACGATCTGATCCAGATTGACATGTTTCGGGCGCGATGCCACGAATCCGATGACGTCGGCGATGTCTTCGGCGACCAGCGGGTCGATGCCTGCGTAAACTTTCGCCGCGCGCTCGGCGTCACCATCGAAACGCACCAGCGAGAACTCGGTTTCCACTGCGCCGGGCGCGATTTCGGTCAGCCGCACGGGTTTTCCCAGCAGCTCACCGCGCAGGGTGCGGTGGAGCACGCCCTGTGCATGTTTGGCGGAGGTATAGCCGGCGCCGTAGTCGTAGGGGGTGAGTGCCGCGATCGACGTGACCGTGACGATCAACCCGTCACCGGAAGCGATCAGTTCGGGCAGCAAAGTCTTCGTGACGCGTAGGGTGCCGAGCACGTTGGTCTCCCACATCCAGCGCCAGTCGTCCACATCGGTGTCGGCCACTGCAGCCAGGCCCTTTGCGCCTCCTGCGTTGTTGACCAGCACGTCCACCCCGTCGATCGCGTCGGCGAACGACTGCACCGACTCGGCTGAGGTGACGTCGAGCTCCACTGCGGTACCACCGATCTCGTCGGCGAGGCGGTGCAACCGGTCGAGCCGGCGTGCACCGACGTAGACGTGGTAGCCCATTTCGGCCAGCTTGCGGGCGGTGGCCGCACCGATGCCCGAGCTGGCCCCGGTGACGACGGCGCTACGAGTGCTCATGGCCTCATCGTAGGTGTGCCGTCGGTCGGGTCCGGCAACCGTGGTCGGGATGATGGTTAGCCTGAAAGGCGTGGCTGTTCGGGACGTGTCGAGCGCGGATGGAACGACCATCGTCTACCGGGTGAGTGGCCCCGCCGATGCCCGTCCACTCCTGCTGGTGCACGGGTGGTCGGCGAACCTGTGCTGCTGGGGTCGCGCGGCCGACGATCTCGCGGCACGCCACCGGGTGATCGCCGTCGACCTGCGTGGCCACGGCTACTCGGGCACGCCGACCACGGGTTACGACGACCCCGGGAATTGGGCCGCCGATATCGCGGCGGTATTGACCGCCGAGAAGATCACCTCGGGTGCGGTGCTGCTCGGATGGTCCTATGGCGGGGTGGTGCTATCGGACTACCTCACCGTGCACGGCGCCGATGCGGTCGCCGGCGTCGTGTACGTCGGCGCGATGGCGAACATCGGTCCGGACGTGCCCGGTGCGACCACCGGGAGCCTGATGCAGGAGGCGATCCCCGGGGTGTTCGAGCACAGCGCCGGTCGGGCGGTGCGCGCCTTCGCCGCGTTCGGTAATGCCAATACCGGACCCGGCGCAGACAAGGGGGCCGATGCCCAGCGGTTGTTCGGGACCAGCCTCGCCACCGCGCCTGAAGTGCGCAAGGCGCTGTTCTACCGGACGGTGGACAATACCGCGACGTTGCGTGCGTTGGATGTTCCGGTGCTGGTGATGCACGGCACCGCCGATCGGGTCGTTCCGGTGGACAACGGCCGGTACATCGTCGATGCCGCGCCGAATGCACGCGGGTCCTTCTGGGAAGGCGCTCAGCACGGTTTGTTCATCGAGGACCGCCCGCGGTTCGTCGCCGAGGTGGAGACCTTCGCCGATAATCTGTGACTTATATCACTACCACAATGTGATAGGTCTCACTCGGTGCAACCAGGATGTCCGAGGCGGGCAACCCACCATGCACTATGAAGGTGTGAGTCAGCGCCTGGGCCGATGGCCGAACCGTATCGCGGTGCTTTCAGTGCACACCTCACCACTAGCCCAGCCAGGGGTCGGGGATGCGGGCGGGATGAACGTCTACATCCTGCAAACGGCCGTCGAACTGGCTCGACGCGGCATCGACGTGGAAATCTTCACCCGGGCGACCAGCTGGAATGCACCGCCGGTCGAGCAAGCGGCGCCCGGCGTCCTGGTGCGCAATGTGGTGGCCGGTCCCTTCGAAGGACTCGACAAGCACGACCTACCCACCCAGCTGTGCGCTTTCACCGCGGAATTGCTGCGCCACGAGGCCGGGCGAGTGCCGGGCTACTACGATGTCGTCCATTCGCACTACTGGCTGTCGGGGCAGGTCGGCTGGCTGGTCAAGGACCGCTGGCGCGCGCCGCTGGTGCACACCGCCCATACGCTGGCGGCGGTGAAGAATGCCGCCCTGGCCGAAGGGGACTCTCCCGAGCCGGCGACCCGGGAGATCGGCGAGAAGCAGGTGATCACCGAGGCGGATCGGCTGGTCGCCAATACCGCAGAAGAAGCCCGTCAGTTGGTCGGTTTCTACGGTGCCGACTCCGAACGGATCGACATCGCGCCTCCCGGCGCGGACCTGGCACATTACCGCCCCGGTGACCGGGATGCCGCGCGTAGGGCACTCGGATTGGCTGCCGGTGAGCAGATCGTCGCGTTCGTCGGCCGGATTCAACCGCTGAAGGCGCCCGACGTGCTGGTACGGGCCGCGGCCGAGGTACTGGGCGCCGATCCGCGGCGAAACCTGCGTGTGTTGATCGTCGGGGGACAGTCCGGCAGCGGGCTCGAAGGGCCGCGTGCGCTGCTCGAGCTCGCCAGCGAGCTGGGTATTGCCGATCGGGTCAGCTTTCTGCCGCCACAACCCCCGGAGCAATTGGTCCTGATCTACCGCGCCGCGGATCTGGTGGCGGTACCGAGCTACAACGAATCCTTCGGACTGGTCGCGCTCGAAGCGCAGGCCAGCGGCACTCCAGTGCTGGCCGCCGACGTCGGCGGCCTCGGCACAGCGGTGCGGCACGAGGCCTCCGGCGTCCTGGTTCGGGGGCACCGGACCCAGCACTGGGCCGATGCGTTGCGCCATCTACTCGACGACCCGGACCGGTTGCTCCGGATGGGCGCGCGTGCCGTCGAACATGCCGGGAACTTCTCCTGGGCGCACACCGCCGACGGATTGCTCGCCAGCTACGCCGCGGCGCTGGCCGGCCGTGCCGAGGCTGGCGCACCGTCCAGCGAGCGGATCGCCGCACTTCTCGGCGAGAGCAGCCAGGCCCGATCACAGGCGCTGTGGCGCCGTCGAACCGGAGCGCGCCGATGAATCGGGTACCAGCGATGGCGCAGGTCGTCGAGGACACGCTGCGCGACCGGGAG
Source organism: Nocardia sp. CNY236 (assembly GCF_000482385.1). Taxonomy (GTDB): domain Bacteria; phylum Actinomycetota; class Actinomycetes; order Mycobacteriales; family Mycobacteriaceae; genus Nocardia. The sequence continues at coordinate 189,671 of NZ_AXVD01000010.1, read as the reverse complement.
ATCGACTACACGCGTTCCGGTGAAGCGACCTTCATCGTCGTGCTTCCTGGTGAGCGCAAGCTCAGGACCACCGTGATGCTGACGGTGGGCACACACGGCGTTCGGGTCGAGTCGTTCGTCTGTCGCAAGCCGGACGAGAACTTCGAAGGTGTCTACAAATACCTGTTGCGGCGTAACCGTCGGCTCTACGGTGTCGCCTACACTTTGGACCGGGTCGGCGATATCTATCTCGTCGGCCGCATGGCCGCGCACGCGGTGACCGCAGACGAGTTGGATCGGGTGTTCGGCCAGATTCTCGAGGCCGTCGACGCCGACTTCAATGTCCTGCTGGAGCTCGGCTTCGCCGAATCCATTCGGCGGGAATGGAAATGGCGTGTCGCACGCGGTGAGTCGCTGCAGAATTTGCGTGCGTTCGAACATCTGGTGGATTTCGGCGATCAGTCCTGACCGATTCGGTCGCCGGTCCGCTGTGCGTGGCCGGGATCGAACAGGGAGGCGAGGGGGTAGCTCTCGCTGTGGATATCGGGGCGCCGACGTTCGGCGTCCGGGGTGGTGGGGTCCGGGTTGCGCGGTGAACGCGGTGGTTCGGGTCGGCGTGCCGTACGCGGGGGAACCAACGCGACCCGGCCGAACACCCGTGGGAAGATTGCAGCATGACCCACACCCTTGTGCTCCTGCGCCACGGCGAAAGCGAATGGAACGCCCTGAACTTGTTCACCGGCTGGGTGGACGTGCGCCTGACCGACAAGGGCATTGCCGAAGGGAAGCGCGCCGGCGAGTTGCTGGCCGAGCATGGCATCTTGCCGGACGTTGCCTACACCTCGTTGTTGCGTCGCGCGATCTCCACGGCGAACATTGCACTGGATACAGCCGACCGGCACTGGATTCCGGTGGTTCGCGATTGGCGACTCAACGAGCGCCACTACGGCGAACTGCAGGGTAAGAACAAGGGGCAGATTCGGGACAAGTACGGCGACGAGCAGTTCATGCTGTGGCGCCGCAGCTACGACACCCCACCGCCACCGATCGCGGCGGACAGTGAATACAGCCAAGAAGGCGATACACGGTATTCGGGCATCGATGTCCCGTCCACCGAATGCTTGCTCGATGTCGTAAACCGTATGATTCCGTACTGGGAATCCATTATCTCCAAAGATCTATTGTCCGGCCGGACCGTGCTGGTTGCTGCCCATGGCAATTCACTGCGCGCATTGGTCAAGCACCTCGATCGGATCTCCGACCACGACATCGCAAATCTGAACATCCCGACCGGCATTCCGCTGCGCTATGAACTCGACGAGGACCTCCGCCCGGTGCGTCCGCACGAATATCTGGACCCGGACGCCGCGGCCGAGGGCGCTGCCGCCGTTGCCGGCCAGGGTGGCAAATAGCCTTTCCGGCAACCGAACTCGACACAACGCGCTGTCACCCATCTGGGTGACAGCGCGTTGTCGTTTCGACCTGTTCAGCGCGTCACACGGCGTGTTGCACGACACGCCGCGTGTGCGTGCGCAATTTGGCGATTTCGAGGTCTGTGGTCTGGGAAGTGAGCCATCATTCGGGCACTAGTGCAGGCCATGATCGGCATGGCCGGCCAATCGTGAGGGTGGGGGTCGAGCGATGCGGGATCGGCGCCAGTGAACGGTATACCAAGCCGCAGTTGATGTTACCCGGTATTCAAACCAACGGGTAGGTATGTAAAATCTGGTCGTTCGACCAGCTGAGAGGTGGATCACGTCCAATGAAGCACGCGTTGCGAGCCGTGGTGGCGGTAGTTGCCTCTGCACTGCTCGTTCCCTTTCTCGCGAGCGGCGCCGTTGCCGCGCCGCCCACCGGCCCGGATGGCGGGGCCGCAGGAGCAGCCTGGGAGGCAACCCATGATGCTCCCCAGGCGTATCCGAGAATTCATATCCAGTGGGATGTCCCCATCACCATGAGTGACGGCACCGTACTGAAGGCCAACGTCTATCGGCCGGCGGATGCCTCCGGCCGGCCGGCCCACACCCCGACGCCGACCATCGTCAACCTGACGCCCTATACCAAGCTGTTGGCGAACCTGATCGATCACTCGCAGTCCATTCCAGGATTGTCCGACGCGCTGATCCAGTTCTTCCGGCAGACCGATCTGACTGGCACCCCGTTCTCCGGCATCACCGATCTGACCAAGTCGTTCGGCGGTGGTCACCTGCGCAATTTCACCGTCGATCGCCAGCTGGTCAAGAGCGGCTACACGCAGTTGGTCATCGATGTGCGCGGCACCGGCTTTTCTCAGGGGATCTGGGATATCTTGGGCGCCCGCGAACAGCAGGACACCATCGAGGTGATCGAGTGGGCGGCGCGGCAGCCGTGGTCCAACGGACGCATCGGCATGAGTGGGGTCTCCTATTCCGGGATCAACCAGGTCCAGGCAGCAGAGAAGCGTCCGCCGGCATTGCAGGCGATCTTCCCGATCGTGCCGGGCAGCGATCTGGTCAACGACGTGCTCGCACCCGGTGGCGCGCTGGGTACCGGCTTCATTCCGCTGTGGCTGACCGCGGTCAACGGGCTCGGGCTGATTCCCGACGTGGCCTCGATCCTGTCCGGGCAGTTCGACACAACGTGGCTGGCCGATCGCCAACGCGATCCCTTCACGTTCATGGATGTGCTGTTCAATGCCATGACCACGGAAAACATCGAGGACGTCGACCCTCGGGCTCGGGACCTGCTGTCCGGGGACTCCGAAACGCGCCGTGACTGGATGGGTGATCCCAGTCGGATTCGAATACCGACCTTCGTCGTGGGCGGATGGCACGACCTGTTCTCGTACTCTCAGCCGATCATCTACAACGAGATCCCCGTGCCGCCAGGCCAGAAGCAGTTGCTGATGGGTAATACCTATCACATCAACTCGGGTAACGAGTACGGCCAGCCGGGGTTGCCGCCCCGGTTGGACGTGTTGCAGCGCGCATGGTTCGACAAGTGGCTCAAGGACATCGACAACGGGATCGATCGATTCGGTCCGGTCACCTTGCGCCAACAGGGTGGTGGTTGGATCACCACCGATTCGTTCGCCGAGCCGGCGGCCGAGGTGGACACTCAACAGACGGTGCACCGCAGAATGTACCTGTCCGCCGTGCCCAGCGGCACCGCGAACAGCGTCTATGACGGTTCGCTCAGCGCCGACCCCACCGGCGAGACGGCGCGCTTGACCGTCGCGCCCGGCTTGACCGGACTGTGCTCCAACGACGCCGCGCAGAACACCGCCGGAGTGTTGTCGGTCCTCGATGTCTGCGCGAAGGATTCCAGAATTCAGGAGTTGAATGCGCTGACGTTCACCAGCGTCCCGGTGGTCGAACCGACCACGATCTCGGGGCAGGTCGCTGTGCGGCTCAATACCGTCCAGGACGCGGCCGATGGCTATTGGGTGGTCACGGTGAACGATGTCGCACCCGACGGCCGGTCCAGCGTGTTGTCCTCGGGACAGATCCTGGCTTCGATGCGGGCCATCGACGAAGCGAACAGCACCCGATCGGCCAGCGGCGACTACACCAACCCGCGTCCGTTCACCTCGCTGGAGCATCGGCAGCCGACAATTCCTGGGGTGCCGACCACGCTGGACATCGCATTGCCGGCCACCGAAGCGATCCTGCAGCCAGGTCATCGTCTGCGCGTGGATGTCTATGCGGGGAACTTCCCCAAAGGGTTGCCGATTCTTCCGATGCTCATCGATACCGGGCTGCGGCCAGAGCACTTGCAGTTGGATCCTGCGCAGCCGAGCTTCGTCAATATTCCGGTCCGCGGCAACCCTGGTTGGTAGACCCGCGAGCATTCCGGGCGCCGCGGGTTCTCGCGTGCTGGGAAGCACTCGTCTCGGCCACTGCCGAGTTGGCTCCACTGCCGAGTTGGCTCCACTGCCGAATAGGCTGGGGCCGAGTCGAGTCCGCCGATGTCCGCCAGCACCGCAAGCCGGACGATCGGTACTGGTAGGGCAATGCGCGATGTCGAACACAACGTAAACCCCCGCCCAACACCACGGAAAGGGGGTGTGACCTGCGCGAAACTTCGTGTACCCGGAGTTGGTCGCCCGGTTGACGACCGTACGATTCAAGTGTGAGTGTTGCGCAGGCCGTGTTGTTCGCCGTTCTTGCGGCCGCCATCGGTCTGGCAGTGGGGGGACTGCTGATTCCCTATGTGAATGCTCGGCAGGCTGCCCGTCGGCAGGCCGAGTCCGGACTCACGACGTCACAGGTCCTCGATCTGATCGTGCTCGCTTCCGAGAGTGGCATCGCCGTCGTCGACGAGCATCGGGACGTCGTGTTGGTGAATCCTCGCGCGGAGGAACTCGGGTTGGTCCGCGACCGATTGCTCGACGAGCGAGCGTGGGCAGCTGTGGAAAAGGCGTTGGCCAGCGGCGAGTCCACCGAGTTCGACCTCACCGCCAAGCACCCCGTCCCTGGTCGCGGTCGGATCGCGGTGCGCGGCGTTGCACGGCAACTGTCGCGCGACGAGACCTCCTTGACCGTCCTGTTCGCCGACGACGACTCCGAGCAGGCTCGGATGGAGGCCACCCGCCGTGATTTCGTCGCCAACGTCAGTCACGAGCTCAAGACTCCCGTCGGCGCCATGAGTCTGTTGGCCGAGGCCCTGCTGGAATCGGCCGAGGACCCGGTGGCCGTACGTCATTTCGGTGAGCGCGTGCTGGGCGAATCGCGCCGGCTCGGGAAGATGGTGACCGAACTGATCGCGCTCTCACGTCTCCAGGGCGCGGAAAAGCTACCCGAACTCGAGGTGGTGGACGTGGATACCGTGGTCACTCAGGCCGTCGACCGCTCCGATACCGCAGCCGAGGCCGCAGGGATCACCGTCAGCACCGACAGACCGAGTGGACTCGAGGTGCTCGGTGACGAAACCCTGCTGGTCACTGCGTTGTCCAATCTGGTGGAGAACGCGATTGCCTACTCGCCGCCCGGTTCACATGTCTCGGTGAGTCGATCGCTGCGCGGCGACAACGTCGCGATGGCCGTGACCGACCGCGGCATCGGCATCGCCAAAGAAGACCAACAACGGGTGTTCGAACGATTCTTTCGGTCCGACAAGGCGCGCTCACGCGCCACCGGCGGCACCGGCCTGGGTCTGGCCATTGCCAAACACGTAGCCGCCAATCACAACGGAGAGATCACCCTGTGGAGCAAGTTGGGCACGGGATCGACTTTCACATTGCGAATACCTGCTCATTACGAAGCGAACTCCGATGACGACAGCGCTGTGATGAGTTCGAATGAAACAAGCCCGCGTCCCGTGGTACCGGGCCGATCGAATGGTGTGGAGGCACGCAGATGACGAGTGTTCTGATCGTCGAAGATGAGGAGTCGCTGGCCGATCCGCTCGCGTTCTTGCTGCGCAAGGAGGGATTCGAGGTGACCGTGGTCGGCGACGGCCCCTCGGCGCTCGCAGAATTCGACCGATCCGGCGCAGACATAGTCCTGCTCGACCTCATGCTGCCCGGTATGAGCGGCACGGACGTGTGTAAACAATTGCGTAGCCGCAGCGGCGTCCCTGTGATCATGGTCACGGCACGCGATAGCGAGATCGACAAAGTGGTGGGCCTCGAACTCGGCGCCGACGACTATGTCACCAAGCCGTATTCCGCGCGCGAACTCATCGCGCGCATCCGTGCGGTGTTGCGCCGTGGCGCAAGTGAAGAATTGGAGGGAGTCGGCGACACTGGCGTGCTGGAAGCCGGTCCGGTGCGCATGGATGTCGATCGACACACCGTGCTGGTGAACGGCACCGCGGTGACGTTGCCGCTCAAAGAATTCGATCTCCTCGAGTACCTGCTGCGCAATTCCGGGCGCGTGCTCACTCGGGGCCAGTTGATCGACCGCGTATGGGGCGCCGACTACGTGGGCGACACCAAGACCCTGGACGTACATGTCAAACGGCTGCGCTCGAAGATCGAAACCGATCCGGCGAAACCGGAGCATTTGGTCACCGTGCGCGGCCTCGGTTACAAACTGGAATCCTGACCGTCGGCAGGTGCGATCGTCTGGTCGCGCATTCGGTCGGCGTGCACGGTGGCCGGGTGGATGGCGATCAGGCCGAGTCCTTCCCGGCGCGTGCAGTGCCGCGCCAGCTCGTCGTAGGCCGGCGCGCCGAGCAACTCGGTCAGCTCGGCTGCATACGATCGCCATACCGGCCGCTGTCCAGTGTGCGCGTCGGGGGAGCCGGAACAGTACCAATCCAGATCGGCCCCGCCCGGCCCCCACCCGCGGCGGTCGTATTCGCCGATCACAGTGCGCAGGATCTGGACACCATCAGGGCGGTCCACCCACTCCTGCGTGCGCCGGATCGGCAGTTGCCAGCACACGTCCGGTTTCACTTCCAGTGGTTCGATTCCGCGGCGCAAGGCCATGGTGTGCAGCGCGCAACCGACACCGCCGGTGAAGCCTGGGCGGTTGAGGAAGATGCACGCGCCGTCTACCCGACGGGTCCGTAGCGCTGGTTCGTCGTCCAGTTCGTCGCGTTCCAGATAACCCTTCTTGGTGATCTTGCCCTGCGCGTTCGTGGCCTCGGGCATCAGCTGCCAATCCTGTGGCGTGAGCATTTTCACAGCTCGGCGTAGTCGCTTGCGGTCGTCGTCGTCGGAGAGGAACGCACCATGCGTACAGCATCCGTCGTTCGGCCGGTAGGCCAAGATGCCTTGACAGGCCGGTGTGCCGAATACGCACGTCCATTTCGACAACAGCCACGTGAGATCCGCGACAATCAGATGCTCATCGTTCGCTGGGTCGATGAATTCGATCCATTCACGAGGAAAGTCGGAATCGACCTCGGGGGCCGGAGCGATCTTTCCCGCTGGTGCCGGCCGGGTCGAGCCGCTTGTGGATGCGCCTACCGTCACAGTAGAGGACGCTAACAGTTCGGTCGCCTGGGCTGAAGTTCCGCCGTACCCAGTACCGTGTTGATGTGCGGCTCGGGGTACTCGATGTTGGAAGCAATACGGTCCACCTGCTTGTGGTGGATGCGCATCGTGGTGGTCACCCGCTACCGATGAGCTCGACGAAGGCCGCACTGCGACTAGCGGAGAACATCGATGATGCCGGTCGGATCACCGATGTCGGTGCCCAGCGGTTGATCGACACCGTCGCCGAGTTCGCCAGCATTGCGGAGACGTCGCGTTGCGTGGAACTGATGCCTTTCGCCACCTCGGCACTGCGAGAAGCGGCCAATTCCGACGAGGTTCTCGCCCGGGTGCGCGCCGCGACCGGCGTCGATCTGCGCGTGCTGTCCGGCGTCGACGAGGCGCGACTGACTTTTCTCGCGGTACGCCGGTGGTACGGCTGGAGCGCAGGACGCATCCTGAATCTGGATATCGGCGGTGGTTCGTTGGAAATGAGCAACGGCGGTGACGAAGAACCCGACGTTGCACTGTCACTGCAGGTGGGCGCGGGTCGCCTGACCAGGGAGTGGCTGCGTGAGGATCCGCCTGGCAAGCGTCGTGTCGCCGTACTGCGCGACTGGCTCGACGCCGAACTGGTGGTTCCAGCGAAGACGCTGCTCGAGCCGGGTAGGCCCGATCTCGCTGTCGGCACATCGAAGACATTTCGGTCACTCGCACGGTTGACCGGGGCTGCTCCGTCGGCGGCGGGGCTTCGGGTTCGTCGGACACTCACCAGTTCGGGTCTGCGCCAACTGATTGCGTTCATCTCGCGGATGACGGCCTCCGACCGTGCAGAATTGGAAGGCGTGAGTTCCGATCGGTCACGGCAATTGGTGGCTGGAGCATTGGTCGCGGAGGCGAGTATGCGGGCGCTGTCGCTGGATACCTTGGAGATTTGCCCTTGGGCGCTGCGTGAGGGGCTCATCCTGCGCAAACTGGATACCGATATGGATGGTGGACCCGAGGCACCCTGCTCTGTGGGACCGGCGACCGGAGACGGCACGCGGACCGGCGGTAGCACGCGGTTGCCCGGCTCGATCGGAGCAGTGTCGTCATGAGCGAGGATTCCAAGCAGCTGTCGGTTGCCGAACTGTTGGCTCGCAATGGCCAGCAGGGTGCGACTCCCTCTGGCGGTGGCAGGCGCCGCCGCAATGGCCGGAGTGTCTCGGTTGCAGAGCTGACCGGCGAGTTGCCAGTCGTTCGGGAGGGCGCCAGCCATTCGGCACATGCCGCGCCCGACTCCGAGACAGACGAGCCCGCGCAGGCTCCGGCGGTGGCCGACGCACCGGCCGTGGAGCCGGTGTCTGTCGCGTCGACACCCGGTATGGCATCCACGTCGTCGAACTCGGCCGTCCGGAGTTGGGAGCTGCCCACCCCTGGGCCAGCCGCCGCGCCCGAATCGCTGGCTGCGGATACTTCGATGGCCGATGCGTCGTTCCCTGGCCCGGTCGCAACGGACGCGTCGCCCAGCGACGCGCCGCCCGCTCGGTCCGGGCGTAGACGTCGACGTAGGCGGCCGGAGGAAGAAGTCGTCGCGGTAGGGGACGAGAGCAAACCATCCGACCACAGTGCTGTGGCAGATTTCGCGAGCGCCGATTCGAGCGACGGCCGGGTGGACACAGAGGAGCCCGGTTCCGCAGGGCCGGAGCGAGGTCGATTACACGGGCTCGCCGAACATTACGGAGTCCGCGGTGGCCGTGCCGCACGCCGCCGAGCGGCGGAGGCGGCAGAAGCACGGGAGGCGGCAGAAGCACCGGAAACAGCGGATTCGGTAACGGATCTGGGCCCGCCCACTGCGGCATGGTTGACGCCGCCCGCCGATTCCGACTCCGTTTCGCACCCGCTGCCCGACTCTGCGCCATCCGAGCCCGACCCGAGATCACCGGTCTCCGCTGCTGCTCAGCCGGAGGTTCGTCGCAGACCGTCCAGGCGCAGTGGTATGGGCGGGGACGGTCTGCCTCCATGGTCCGCGCGACGGCATCGGATGCCGGCTCCGCGGGACACTGCGCGTGAATCCGCCGATATGCCGACCGCGGCGTGGTCGTTGGCCAGTCAGGATCAGCAGCTCGTCTCCGGCCAGACGGTCGCCGGCGATCTGTTGCGTGGCAGTGTCGAGCGCGCCGAGCAGGACGACATGGATCGGCACGGGAGCACGGACGCCGGGAGTTCCGCGGACATGGGACGTTCCGAGGTCGCGGCATCCGAGGGTGTCACAGACGTCTACCAACCGATCGACGTGGCCGAGAAGGACAGCGATACCGGTATCGAGCGTCGCTCTCCGGACTCGGTGTCGCGTCCGATGCGTTCGGTGCATCAGGAGTCCAGACCGCACAGGGAGACCGGGATACGGGGCAAGGGGATTCGGGGCAAGGCCGGGATTCGGGGTAAGACCGGGATCCGAGGCAAGGCGGGGATTCCGGGCAAGGCGGGGATTCCGGGCAAGGCGAGGATTCGGGGCAAGGCGGGGACACAAAGCGAGACGCGGGCACCGAACAAGACCAGGACGCAGGGCAAAAAGACGACACTGCGAGCCGCGCCATCCGCTGGCAACCGGCGCCAATGGATGATCCTGGGAGGTCAGAGCGCTGGTGCGGCCGTCGCGGGAATAGTGTTGTTCAAAGGTTTCGAGCGTATGTGGGAAGTGCTTCCCTGGATGGCGCTGGTGCTGGCAATGATCGTGATTCTCGGCATGGTGGGTCTGGTGCGAGTTCTGCGGCGCACCGACGACATACTGAGCACCGTGATCGCGGTCGTCGTGGGCACTTTCGTGACGCTGGGGCCGCTGGCCTTTCTGCTCAGCACGAACTGAGTAGGGAGTGATCGTGGGAGATATCGAACGAGCTGGTCGGACCGAAGTGCGGCATGAGTCCGATCCGGCCGTGCCCTCGGCAGCCGTCTCTGCAGGTCGGACAGGTGGTACACCTCGGCACAAACCCATTGCCGTCGGTCTGTCGACCGCGTCGGTGTATCCGCAGAACACCGAGGCAGCGTTCCGCTACGCGGCTGAACTCGGCTATGACGGTATCGAGTTGATGGTCTGGGCCGAACCGGCGAGTCAGAGCATCGCGACCGTGCAGGGGTACTCGCGTACCTATGATGTCCCGGTGCTCGCGGTGCACGCACCGTGCCTACTGATCTCCCAGCGTGTGTGGGGCTCGGATCCGATCGCCAAGCTCGCGCGCAGCGTGCGCACTGCGGAGGCGGTCGGTGCACATACAGTGGTCGTCCACCCACCGTTTCGGTGGCAGCGCCAGTACGCGGCCGGGTTCTCCGACCAGGTGGTCGAGCTCGAGGAGTCCAGTCCAGTGATCGTCGCGGTGGAGAACATGTTCCCCATGCGGGCGGACACGCTGTTCGGCCGAGGCGACGGCGCGGTCAAACGTCTGGCACGACGCGGCCCGGGTCCTGCGCTCACTGCCTTCTCACCCTCTTACGATCCGACACTCACCGGTTTCCGCCACTACACCCTCGATCTGTCGCATACCGCGACTGCGGGCACCGACCCGCTGGCGATGGCGTCTCGTATGGGTTCCGGTCTGGTCCACCTGCACTTGGCCGACGGCCGCGGCGCCGCGCACGATGAACATCTCGTTCCGGGCGAGGGCACCCAGCCATGCGCAGACGTGTGCGCGAGTTTGGTCCGTAGTGGCTTTTCCGGTCAGGCGGTTGCGGAGATCAATACACAGAATGCACGCACGACCCAGGAGCGCGCGGCGATGTTGAAGCGTACACTGGTCTTCGCGCGCAAGCACTTGGATACGTCCTCGGCCCGTACGCCCGTGATCACGCAATAGCATGCGGGCGATCACCCCGCTGTGATGACTGTCGCATTTCCACCACCGGGAAATTCAGCGCGCATCCCCCCTGGTTCTACGCTGTACGAACAGCTCGTTGCGGCAGGCGACACGTGGCGCAGCGATGTCATCGCAACGTGCCCGTAGAGGATCAGGAGTAAGGATGACGACGGAACTGACAGCCGATATCGGCACAGTGGCCGCGAATGACGCGCCTTTCAGTCGGGTGTGTGCGCTGACTCCGTTGCCGGCGTCCGCTCCGGATTCCGGCCGCTACCTGGGCACCATCGACGGAATCTGGACCATTGGCACCAAGCTGCACGGCGGCACGATGGTCGCGGCAAGCGCGGCGGCGGCGACGAACTGGCTGCGGTCCTCTGAAGCCGCCCCGACCGGTATGGCTCCGATCGCCGCGAGTTCGGACTTCCTCGGTGCTCCGGATCCTGGTGAGGTCGAATACGAGGTGCGCGTGCGCAAGAGGGGTCGCCAGATCTGTCTCGCCGATGTCGACCTCGTCCAGGGCGGGAGGGTCATGGTTCGCACCGCTCTCACCTTCGGCCGGCTCGACGATGCCGATCCGATTCATATTTCGCACGACGTCGACATGCCGGTGCAGCCATCCGAGGATGCATTCAGCTATGAACCGGGCACCCCGATGGGTGAGGTGGTGCACGTGGGTCAGGGCGCCGAGGCCTATCTCGACAGTGAATGGGCTCGCTTCGCGCGTGGCGAGACCGGTGAACCCCGCCTGCGGATGTGGATACGTCCACGCGCGGCCGACGCGCAGGACCCCGATGTCGCCATGTTCTTTGCGATGATGAGCGCCGACATGAGCCCGCCGGTACCGATGAACCTCGGTCGTGTGGGGTGGGCGCCCACCGTGCAGCTGACGACATATCTGCGGCGTCGGCCGGCGCCGGGTTGGCTACGCATCATCGCCTCGGCGCACGAGGTGGGCGAGCGAATCTTCGACGAGGATCAGACGGTGATCGATTCCACCGGGGCGGTCGTCGCGCAGAGTCGGCAATTGGCCTTCGTTCCCCAACGTTGGGAGTGATCACGTCCCGTCTAGCCTTGAGGCCCATGACGAGAATTGCGGTAATCGGTGGTGGGCGAATCGGGGAGGCGTTGACCGCCGGGTTGCTGGAGTCCGGACGGATGACCAAAGACTTGGTCGTCGTGGAGACCCATCGAGAACGTGCCGATGTGATCGCCGGTCGTTTCGGTATTCGGGTCACCGACGACGTGGCCGATGGAGTGGTCGGTGCCGATCTGCTGGTGGTCGCGGTGAAGCCGCGCGATGTGGACAGTGTGTTGACTGCGCTGAGCAAGGCCGAACTCAGTGGCGACCGCGACCAGATACTCGTCTCGCTGGCGGCCGGGACGACGACAGCTCGACTGGAGGGCAAGTTGCCTGCGGGATTTCCTGTCGTGCGCGTGATGCCGAATACGCCAATGCTGGTGGGGCAAGGTATGAGCGTGATCGCGCCGGGCCGTTACGCGCGGGCAGAACATCTGGACCTGGTGACCGACGTGCTTGCCGCAGTCGGCAAGGTGGTCACCGTTGCGGAGAACCAGATGGATGCGGTCACAGCGGTATCCGGGTCCGGGCCCGCCTATTTCTTCCTGGTCGTCGAGGCCATGGTGGAGGCAGGCGTCGGCCTCGGTCTCGCCCGGGACGTCGCTACCGAACTCGTGGTGCAGACCATGATCGGCTCTGCCGCGCTGCTGGACAGTTCGGACCAGACGGCCGCGGAACTTCGTGTCGCGGTCACCTCGCCTGCAGGCACGACCGCGGCTGCGATGCGTGAGCTGGAGCGCGGTGGACTGCGTTCGATGTTCCTGGAAGGAATGCACGCGGCCAAGCGGCGCTCGGCTGAACAGGGCTCGTCGGTGGAGTGACCGTTTCGTTTCCGATTGGCCGAGCCTGATTTCTCACTCCCGTCGCAGTAACACCACTGGTCCCGCTAAGCTTCAAGGAGCACGTGCGTGTCTGTTCCGCCGGTGGGGAAGCCGGTGGCGCGGACGTGCCGGAGGTCGATGGTGCGATGGTGTCTTCGAACAAGATGTCTGCGGATTCTGGAACGTCCGGCGGCTCTGGCTCTGCAGGCGGCCGGGGCAGTTCCCGTGTGCAGCGCGAGGTCGGTTCGCCCGGGCAGTCCGTGCTCGGCAGCGGTACGCAATTCCTCACGGTTGCCGAAGTGGCGACTCTGATGCGGGTATCCAAGATGACGGTTTATCGGCTGGTGCATTCGGGCGAGTTGCCTGCTGTGCGGGTCGGCCGCTCGTTTCGGGTGCACGCCAAGGCTGTGCACGACTACCTCGAAACATCCTATTTCGACGCTGGATGAGGCGGTTTCGGAACCACCGGGGCGAGCCGGTACCATTCTCCTCGGTTCGTGCTCGCCCGTCGGTGCCAATGCTCTGAGTTGCCTCGAGCTGTCCGGCGGCGTGAACACGGGGCGTGAGCCTTGCCGAGCAAACCCAGCCGGGTCGGTTGGGATCCTCGGCGGACGTCCGGCAATCGCGCACGGGGAGCGTGCGCGCCGAGTAGAAAGAACGCGAGGACAACCCGATGGGTTCAGTGATCAAGAAGCGCCGCAAGCGTATGTCGAAGAAGAAGCACCGTAAGCTGCTTCGCCGCACGCGTGTCCAGCGTCGCAAACTCGGCAAGTAAGACTCGCTGTGCGATAGCCGACAAGACCCGTCACCAATTTGTGACGGGTTTTTTCGTTTGAAACTTTCAATTTTGAAATCGCCATCCGTATCGCGTGACTGAAGTCATCGTTAGATCCTGGTTAATATTCTGAGTGATCGGGTACCGAGCGGCTACGCTAGGGACTGGGAATAATCACTGTGGCGCCTGGCAATGGGAAGCGAGTGCCGGTGGGTTCTGAGGGTCGCGAAGGGCATACACCGAGGGTCGTGCTGGTCACCGGAGCCAGCCGGTACTTCGGTGGTATGGTCGTCGCCCGACTTGCCCAGGATCCCGGTATCGAGCGCATTCTGGCGGTCGACACGATGACACCTGGACGAGATTCGCAGCGGCGACTGGGCCGCGCGGAGTTCATCCGCGCGGATATTCGAAACCCATTGATCCGTAAGGTCATCGACGGTAGCGGAGTGGACACTGTGGTGCATGCCGCAGTGCTGTCGCGCCCACCGATGGGCGGCGGCCGCGCGGTGATGAAAGACCACAATGTGCTCGGCGCGATGCAACTGTTCGCGGTGTGTCAGAAGGCGCCATCGGTGCGCCGGGTCGTACTGCGGTCCTCGTCGGCGGTATACGGGTGCAGTGCGAAAGATCCGGCAAAATTCAGCGAAGAAATGAGTGCGCGTACCCCTCCGCAGGGTGGGTTTGCCCGCGATATGGTCGAAATCGAGGGCTACGTTCGCGGCTTGGCTCGCAGGCGCCCAGATATCGCCACGTCAATTCTGCGATTTGCCCCGATCGTCGGTCCTCGGCTGGCCGCGCGCGGCGTGCAATATCTGGGTTCACCGGTAACGCCCACCGTATTCGGTCGGGACGCGCGTATGCAGCTGCTGCACGAAGAGGACGCAGTAGCAGCGCTCACTTCGGCGGCGCGGACGGCAGCCAGTGGCGCCTACAACATCGCAGGTGACGGCGCGCTGGCCTTGTCCCAGGCGATTCGGCGGGCGGGCCGAATCGAATTGCCGGTGCCGTTCACGGTGTTCCGCACGGCGGGCCGTCTGCTCATGGGCCCGGTGATGCGTGAGTTCTCCGCCGAACAGCTCGAATACTTCTATTTCGGGTGTGGCCTGGACACCACGCGCATGCGAACCGTACTCCGGTTCGCGCCGCGTTGGACGACGGTGCAGGCATTCGATGACTTCATCGGGGGCGCAGCGTTGCGGCCCGTGGTCGATCCGGCGTGGATCGACGCCGCAGAACACAAACTGCTCGGCCTGATCGGGGCCGGTACGGGAGCATATCAATGAATGACGTAGCGAAGGTCATCCAACTCCATGACCCGCAGGCCGACGCGCGTCGACGGTCCATCCCGCAACGTTTGTCCGCTCCGAGGCCGGTGACATCGCTGGTGGAACATCGCGCAGCGGTCACGCCCCCCGCCGCGCAGTCGCTGTCGGGCCTGGTACGCGGCACACTCGGCAAGAGCATTACCAAGACTGCCGATTTCGCGCGGCGTAGGCTCAGCGGCGACTATCAGGTCGATGAGTTCGGCTTCGACGAGCACCTGCTCACATCGGTCGTCCTACCGGCGTTGCGCCCACTGTCGAACCTGTGGTTTCGGGTCGAGGTCAGCAGGATGGAGAACATCCCGGAGGCAGGCGGAGCGCTGATCGTGGCCAACCACGCAGGCACGGTGCCCATAGACGGTCTGATGCTGCAATTGGCTGTGCACGATCGCCACCCCAAACAACGGGTGTTGCGCCTGCTTGCTGCCGACCTGGTCTTCGAGATGCCGGTACTCGGCGCTGCCGCACGCCGAGCCGGGCATACGTTGGCATGCCGGGAAGACGCCGAGCGCCTGCTGCGCAGCGGCGAACTGGCCGGGGTATTCCCGGAGGGATTCAAGGGCGTCGGCAAGCAGTACGCCGACCGATACAAACTACAGCGCTTCGGGCGCGGCGGTTTCGTCGCCGCCGCCGTGCGCACCGGGGTACCGATCATCCCCTGCTCCATTGTCGGTTCGGAGGAGATCTATCCCAAGCTGGCCGATCTCAAGCCGCTGGCCCGGCTGCTGGGTTTGCCGTATTTCCCGGTGACGCCACTGTTCCCCCACCTGGGCGCATTGGGCGCGGTGCCATTGCCGTCGAAGTGGTACATCGAATTCGGTGCCCCCATCCCGACCGATGCCTACGAGCCGGAGGCGGCCGACGACCCGATGACCATGTTCGAGGTCACCGATCAGGTGCGCGAAACGATCCAGCACACGCTGTACAAACTGCTCACCAAACGCCGCAACGTCTTCACGGGCTGAGCGGTTTCACCGGCTGAGCGGTTTCACCGGCCGAGTGGTCTCGACATCGCGTTGCGTGCTCGAACGGGCTGGATGTGGACTCGGCGCAGACTGCCGAGGTCAGGCGTTGTCTCGGCGTCGCGTCACAGCTGCGGCGATAGCGCCCCCTGCCGCGCCCAGGACGAGGGCAGTCGGCACCCCGATCTTTGCGGCTTTACGCCCGGTTCGAAAGTCGCGGATCTCCCAGCCACGATTCTTGGCAACCTCTCGAAGATCCGAATCCGGGTTGATCGCCACGGCGGTACCGACCAGCGACAGCATCGGAACATCGTTGTGGCTGTCGGAATATGCGGTGCATCGCTTGAGGTTCAGGCCTTCTCGGATCGCGAGCGTGCGTACCGCGTGCGCTTTGCCGAGACCGTGCAGGATATCGCCAACCAGGCGGCCGGTGAACCTCCCCTCCACACTCTCGGCGACCGTGCCCAACGCGCCGGTCAACCCGAGCCGTTTCGCGATCACTTGGGCCAACTCGACGGGCGTCGCGGTCACCAGCCACACCTGTTGACCCGCATCCAGGTGCATTTGCGCAAGTGCGCGGGTGCCGGGCCAGATTTTGTCGGCAATGATTTCGTCGTAGATGTCCTCACCGAGGGCAGCCAGTTCGGTCGTCGAGCGCCCGGCGATGAACGCCAGCGCCTTTTCCTTTCCGCTGGCCATATCGGTGCTGTTTTCTTTGCCGGTGACCCGGAACTTCACTTGTTTCCAGGCGACGTCCATCAGATCGGAGGTCTTGAAGTACTTGCGGGCCGCCAGACCACGCGCGAAGTGCACGATCGACGCACCCTGCACCATGGTGTTGTCCACATCGAAGAATGCCGCTGCGGTCAGGTCTCGTGGCGCCTCGGCGAGTGTGGGCTGCGCCGTGCCCGCGGCGGCCAACTCTGCGTCGTGCAGTGTCAGCGCAGCATCCGCGCTCGCCTCGCCCGCCAGATTGGCGCGCAATTCCTCCTTGCTCGGGCCGAAGGGGCTGCGCGAGATGCGAGCGAGTTGGTCTTGCAAGCCCTGGCCCACCTGACTCAGGTTCCATCGCGCCGGAAACTCACCGAATCGTCCCGCGATGAATCCGGCCCTTGCCACCTTCGATCGTTCCGGCACCAGTACCTCCGCCCGTCGCGCGAACCAAGTCAACACTAGCCGGATCGAGTAACGGCTACCGCATAAGGCAGGGCCTGACACAATGGTGTGGCGAGGACCATGTCGCGGCTGGCGTCCGACCCTCGTTTCAATGTCCCTATGACAACTTCCACGCATTCGGTGACATTGCTGACGCGAGTGGGTTGTGGCCTGTGTGCCAACGCACTCGAGCAGCTACGCGTCGTCTGTGCCGAATTCGACATCGAACCCGAGACGGTCGACGTCGACGAAGCCGCCGAAACCAATCCCGAGGTGCGCGCAGAGTACGGAGACCGACTTCCCGTCGTTCTGCTCGACGGCCGCGAACACAGCTATTTCGACGTCGACGAGGCGCGATTGCGCGCGGATCTGCAGCGCTGAGCGCCGGCGCCGAGCCCGGTTCGGTCGTAGTGCTGGTGGAGGCCCAAAATGAGGCCAATTTCACCGACTTTGTCCAGGGCTTCACAAGCAGTTACGGTGGTGACACGCGACCCGCACGCCGAGGCCTGCGGGGCCGCCCGTAATCCGAAACTTCGACACCATGGCACCGGCCCGCCCCGGGCCAGAGGGTCGAGCGACGAACCTGTTGCCCGAGGGCCAGGACGAGGAGTCGACGACGTGACAGAGCAGCATGAGGCGTCATATGGCGTCTCCGGCAGGGCTCTGCAGAAGGACATCCCGCAGGCCACGGTCGGGCGGCTGGCTACATATCTTCAAGTTCTCGCCACATTGGCCGACGACGATATTTCCATCGTATCGAGCGAGGAACTCGCCGGCGCGGTGGGTGTCAATTCGGCCAAGTTGCGCAAGGACCTGTCTTTCCTCGGCCCCAGCGGTGTTCGCGGTGTGGGCTATGACGTGGCCAAGCTTCGCTCCCGGATCGAGAATGTGCTCGGCCTCGCGCACGGTCATCGCGTGGCCTTGGTCGGCGCTGGAAACCTGGGACGGGCACTGGTCGGCTACGACGGGTTCCAGCAGCGGGGCTTCACCGTGGTCGGCATCTTCGACAGCGATCCCGACGTGGTCGGCCTGTCGGTTGCTGGACTGGAAGTACGCGACATCGCCGGATCGAACGCTGCGATATCGGAGTTGCAACCCACCATCGCGGTCATCGCGGTCCCCGATCACGCAGCGCAACAGGTATGTGACCGACTGGTCGCGGCGGGTGTGCAGTCGATTCTGAGTTTCGCTCCTTGCGAGTTGATCACACCGCCGACGGTCGAGGTTCGCCGCGTCGATCTGGCGGTCGAAATGCAGATGTTGTCGTTCGATCGGGTGCGCAGTGCGGAGCAGGCCTCGCCGCCCGAAGTCGTGCACGCTGGTTCACGCCGGGTCGCGCACCGTCCGTCGACGCAGCGCCCGGCGCCCCCGCATCCGGCACTCCAGCATTCGACAACTCCGCATGCAGCAGCCTCGCATACGGCAACGGAGCCAAGCAGCAAGGGATCGGTGGTCACACCATGAGTGAGCGCAGCGAGCGAATCGATCAGCGCGCCTGGAGGAGCGGTCGAGTCCGGAGGAGGCAGCAAAGCATGACCAGCCACGGGTCGGCGCATGCCGGAAAGGGTGTGGCATGAGTGTTCTCCTGGTGGGCATCTCGCACCGCAGCGCGCCGGTGTCGGTGCTGGAGCGGGTGGCTGTCACCGACACCGACCGGCCGAAGCTGATCGACCGCCTGCTCGCCTCCAGCCACGTGTCCGAAGCGATGATCGTCTCCACCTGTAATCGGGTGGAGGTCTACGCGGTGGTCGACGCCTTCCACGGCGGGCTCGCCGAGATCAGCGACCTGCTGACCACGCATTCCGGCTTGCCGTTGGGTGAATTGACCAAGTACGCCTACGTCCGTTACGCCGAGGCCGCCGTCGAGCACCTGTTCGCGGTGTCCAGCGGCTTGGATTCGATGGTGGTCGGCGAGCAACAGGTGCTCAGCCAGATACGCGGCGCCTATATCTCCGCCGATGCGCAGCAGGCGGTCGGGCGGACCCTGCACGAGCTCGCTCAACAGGCACTGCGCGTCGGCAAGCGAGTGCACGCCGAGACCGGCATCGATCGTGCCGGCGCCTCGGTGGTGTCGGTTGCGCTGGATCGGGCGCAGCAGGCGCTGGGTCCGTTGGCCGGACGGACGGCCGCAGTGGTCGGGGCGGGCGCGATGGGCGGCCTTGCGGTGGCTCATCTTTCGCGTGCAGGAATCGGGCGCATCATCGTGGTGAATCGCACTCTCGGGCGAGCAAGCAGGCTCGCGGAGACCGCCGGTACCTACGGGGTCGCGGCCCACGCGCAGGACCTGTCTCGGATGGTCGAGGCATTGGCCGCGGCCGACGTGGTGGTGACTTGTACCGGAGCGGTGGGTGCGGTGGTGACGTTGGCCGATGCTCATCGCGCGCTCGCCGAACGTGAGCGAGGCGAGCAGTTCGCCGAGGCAGAAAGACCTCTTGTGTTCTGTGATCTCGGATTGCCGCGTGACGTCGAGCATGCCGTGGCCGGGCTCCCTGGGGTGGCGCTCATCGATATCGAGACATTGCAACGGGATCCTGCGGCGGGCGCCGCCTCCACGGATACTGCCGCTGCCCGTTCGATCATCGCCGAGGAACTCGCCAAGTACCTTGCCGGACAACGGATGGCCGAGGTCACTCCGACGGTTACCGCATTGCGGCAGCGTGCCGCGGAGGTGGTCGAGGCAGAGTTGCTCCGCCTGGATTCGCGGCTACCCCGGCTCGCCGACCCGGAGCGCGTCGAGGTCGCGCGCACGGTGCGCCGAGTGGTCGACAAGCTGCTGCATGCGCCCACGGTGCGCGTCAAGCAGTTGGCCTCCACCCCGGGTGGAGACAGCTACGCCGAGGCACTACGTGAGCTGTTCGAACTGAAACCCGGTGCCGCACAGGCAGTGGCCGCACCGATGGAGATCACTGCCCCGCCCGTCGGTGAACGCGCGGAGATCGCACTGACAGATGGAGAGATCGCGTTGGCCGACGACTTCACCGTTGGACATCGTGGCGAGGAACAGGGGCAGACGGCATGACCATGGTGCATCGACAAGGCGATGCGGCAGCCGACGGCGCTCGTGCGCCGTGGCGGATCGGAACCCGAGGCAGCCAGCTCGCGCTCACCCAAGCCGGGATGGTGCGCGACGAACTGGTCGCCGCGGGACACGAGGCCGAGCTGGTCGTGGTCAAGACCGCGGGCGACCTGTCGGCCGACCCGGTACAGAAGATCGGTGTCGGCGTATTCACCTCCGCATTGCGCGACGAACTGGCCGCCGGCGCGATCGACATTGCGGTGCATTCCTACAAGGACCTACCGACCGCGCAGGACCCGCGCTTCACCATTGCCGCAATCCCGCTGCGGCAGGATCCGCGGGACGCCTTGGTGGCGCGCGACGGTTTGGTGCTCGGTGAGCTACCAGCGGGGGCCAGGATCGGGACCTCGGCGCCGCGTCGTGCGGCGCAGCTACGAGCACTCGGCCTGAGCCTGGATGTCGTCCCGCTACGCGGCAATTTGGATACCCGGTTGCGCAAGGTCCATGAGGGTGAGCTCGACGCCGTTGTGGTGGCTCGGGCTGGACTCGCCCGCACCAACCGGTTGGATGCGGTCACCGAGGCATTGGAGCCGATGCAAATGCTGCCGGCCCCCGCTCAGGGAGCGTTGGCAGTGGAATGCCGCAGCGACGACGCGGCTCTGCTCGAGATCTTGCCGGGCCTGGATCATGCAGCGACCCGGGCCTCGGTGCTCGCCGAACGGTCACTGTTGGCGGAGTTGGAGGCCGGCTGCACGGCGCCGATCGGCGCGCTTGCAGAGGTGGTCGAATCGCTCGACGACGAGGGACGTCTGGTGGACGAACTCTCGCTACGCGCATGTGCCGCGGCTGTCGATGGATCCGATGTGTTGCGTGCATCGGTGATCGGCTCTCCAGCGGATGCGATGGAGCTCGGCCGCTCACTCGCCCGCGAGTTGCTCGACATGGGGGCGCGTGACCTGCTCGCCCTCGAAATGGACGACGGTCCCAGCATTCCAGTGACCAACTCGCCCACCACCGACTTGCCCAATCCCAGCCCAATGGAGAACAGCCAATGAGCGAGCGAAACACAGGCAGTAAGCCTTCGGGCGTGCCCGTGCCCAGCGCAAGCGAGGTGCAGGCATGAGTCGAGCCGCCAAGAAGCACCCCGGTCGGATCCTGTTCGTCGGGTCGGGTCCCGGAGATCCGGCGCTGCTCACTGTACGAGCCCGTGAGGCGATCGGTCGGGCGACGTTGGCGTTCACCGACCCCGATGTCGACAAAGGCGTCCTCGCCATGATCGGTAGCGCGGTCGAACCGGACCCCGATGGCGAGCGCCCGGTCGATGTGCGACCCGCTCTCGGTGAACCTGTCGATGTGGCCAAGACGTTGATATCCGAAGCCCGCGCTGGTCGCGACGTGGTCCGCGTGGTTGCTGGCGACCCGTTGACCACCGATTCGGTCATCGCCGAGGTCAATGCCGTTACTCGGTCGCACATGGTTTTCGAGGTACTGCCAGGTCTGCCCAACGGATCCGCTGTGCCCAGCTATGCGGGCATCGCGCTCGGCTCCGGACACACCGAGGCCGACGTACGCGGAGAGGTCGACTGGGCCGCCCTCGCTGCTGCTCCCGGCCCCCTCGTGCTGCATGCGACATCCGGGCATCTGGCCGAGACCGCGAGCGCTCTGGTCGAGCACGGAATGGCGCCGCAGACGCCGGTCGCTGTGACGGTGCGAGGAACCACACGCCAGCAGCGCACTATCGAGGCCACCCTGGCCACACTCAACAGTGCGGCCTCCGAATTGGTCGGCTCGCTGGTGGTAACCATCGGCAAGGTGGTCGGACACCGCTCGAAGATGTCGTGGTGGGAATCGCGTGCCCTGTATGGCTGGACCGTTCTGGTGCCGCGTACCAAAGACCAGGCTGCCGAGATGAGCGAACGACTCGTCACGCACGGCGCCATTCCGATGGAGGTCCCGACCATCGCAGTGGAGCCGCCACGCAGTCCGGCGCAGATGGAGCGCGCGGTCAAGGGGTTGGTCGACGGACGCTACCAGTGGGTGGTGTTCACCTCCACGAACGCAGTGCGAGCGGTGTGGGAGAAGTTCGCCGAGTTCGGCTTGGACGCCCGCGCGTTCTCCGGTGTGAAGATCGCTTGCGTCGGTGAGGCGACTGCGGACAAGGTCCGCTCCTTCGGCATCAATCCCGAGATGGTGCCCACCGGCGAACAGTCCTCGGAGGGACTGCTGGCCGACTTCCCGCCCTACGACGACGTATTCGACCCGGTGAACCGGGTGTTGCTGCCTCGCGCGGACATCGCTACCGAGACGCTGGCCGAGGGGCTGCGTGACCGCGGGTGGGAGATCGACGACGTGACCGCCTATCGCACGGTGCGCGCTTCGCCGCCGCCCGCGGAAACGCGTGAGATGATCAAGACCGGCGGGTTCGACGCGGTCCTGTTCACCTCCTCCTCCACGGTGCGCAATCTGGTGGGCATCGCGGGTAAGCCACATGCCCGCACGATCGTTGCCTGCATCGGCCCCAAGACCGCAGAAACTGCCATCGAGTTCGGGCTGCGCGTCGATGTGCAGCCGGACGTGGCACAGGTCGGTCCCCTGGTCGAGGCCTTGGCCGAGCATGCCGCCCGCCTGCGTGCCGAAGGGCTCCTGCCGCCGCCGCGCAAGAAGAGTCGCCGCAGTCGCTGACCCCCGGACGCGGTGACGCGGACGCGAAACGACCCTGGCCGAGTGCGGAACGTATCGCGTTGTCTCGGAATAGGTTTCGCGACCATGGCGAAAAAGGGCCGACCATGCTGTCGGCCATGTGCGCGCGCCGGCCCGCGGACAGCTCGGTCGCGTTGTCCGCGGGACACGACACGCGGTCTCACCCATGGGAGCTCAGTACCGCTTGCGCATCAGCGTGCGCACCATTGTGCAGGTGACGTCCGATGGTCGGCGGATGCCGATCAGCTCCGCGGTGTGCCTGATGCGCTTGTCGGTGGCGTAACTCGGTGCGTAGACACCCGAATCGAGCAGAGCGATCGCCAAGCGCATGGCCTTCAGCCGCCGGTTGTGGGTGACATACCATGCCCGTGGACGGCCCGGCGGTAGTGCGTGCTTTCGGATGGGGGCGTAGGGGCGATCGATGAGAACGGTTCCCGGCGTGTGCACTGATGTCCCTCCCGTGGAAATCAGGGGCGAGGCCCCTCGGGTCGTCTTCGATTCTACCGTGCCGGGACGACAAACTTCGCTGGCCACAACGATTTTCGCGTTTTGGGCCGGTGGGCGAGGGGCGTCGATACCGTGGCAGCCGTGGATCGCCGAAGACCACGACGTGCTCGCGCACCTGCCCGGTGTGGCCGTTGCACCCCGGTTCCGCATGGGTCTGAGCGTTCGCGAGGATCACACCGGGCGTATCGTGCGTTCCATGACCGGAATGGACCGCCCACGGCGGTTGCGCCGAACGCCGGCTCTGCGTCGGCTCGTGGCCGAAACAACACTGCAGCCACGGCAATTGGTCTTGCCGATGTTCGTGGCCGATGGTCTGGACGAGCCCCGTGCGATCGGCTCGATGCCCGGCGTCGTGCAACATACCCTCGACTCGCTGCGCAAGGCGGCCGCCGACGCGGTGACGGCGGGTGTGGGCGGGATCATGCTGTTCGGTGTGCCTCGCCCCGAGGACAAGGATGCGGTCGGCAGCGTTGCGTCCGACCCCGAGGGGATCCTCAATCGTGGGCTGCGCGCGCTCGCCGGCGAGGTGGGCGACGCCACTGTCGTCATGGCCGACACCTGCCTGGACGAGTTCACCGACCACGGCCACTGTGGCGTGCTCGCGGCCGATGGCGGCGTCGACAACGACGCATCCGTGGACCGCTATGTGCAGATGGCGCTCGCTCAAGCCGAGGCGGGCGCGGACCTGCTCGGCGCCAGCGGAATGATGGATGGACAGGTCGGCGCGATCCGTCGCGGTCTCGATGCAGTCGGACGAACCGATACCGGCATCCTTGCCTACTCTGCGAAGTACGCCTCGGCGTTCTACGGCCCCTTCCGCGAGGCGGTGGGTTCCTCGCTGGTCGGCGATCGCAGAACCTACCAACAGGACCCGGCCAACCGTCGTGAGTCGGTTCGGGAATTGGAGTTGGACCTGGCCGAAGGTGCGGACATCGTCATGGTCAAGCCGGCGTTGTCGTATCTGGACATTCTGCGTGATGTCGCCGACCGGTCGAGTGTCCCGGTGGCCGCGTATCAGATCTCCGGTGAGTACGCCATGATCACGGCGGCGGCCGAACGAGGCTGGATCGATCGTCGGGGCGCCGTTGTCGAGTCATTGCTCGGCATTCGCCGTGCCGGCGCGGACATCGTGCTCACCTACTGGGCCACCGAGGCCGCGCACTGGCTGGCGTGATCACCATGGCAGGACCGTTCGGCACTCGGCCAGCCCAGGTCTCGATGCCGAAGGACGTCGGTACCGCGCAGCAGTTGTGGTGGAGCGTCATCGGCCTGGGTGTGGTGTACCTCGTGGCGTCGATCGTTGCCTTGTTCACCCAGCGGCGGGTGGTCGCCGAAGACTTGATCGAGCAAGCTCGTGCGCAGGGCACGGCGCTGACGATGGCCAGCGCCGAGTCGATGGTCACACTCGCGTTCGTGGTCGTGGCGCTCGTCGGGCTGGCATTCACGGCGCTGGCTCTGGTGATCGTGCGCCAGTTCGCCCGCGGCAAGCGTTGGGCCCGGACGGTTCTGACGGTGTTCGGTGTCTGGGCGGCGGTGACCGGCGTCGGCGCACTGGTGGTGACCGAATCGGCGGCCGGGATCGCTGCGCTGGTGGCGGGCGGTGTGTCCATCGTGCAAGCAGTGTTCGCGGTCGGTGCAATCTATCTGTCCCATCGTCCGGACTCGGCTGCCTACTTCCAACCGGGCAGGCACTGAGTTGGTGGTGGAACAGGTTCTCGGTTTGTCCGAGACAGTTCGACCTGTACAGTGAGAGCTGTCACAGTGGACAGGGAAGCTGGTAGTCGAGTGCCTTGCGGTGGTTCGCGATACGTGCGGGAGTTCGACAGATGGCTTCGAAGGATCGGAGGCATCGATGCGAGTGGTGATCCAGCAGTCGCAGAGCGTTCGGCGAGATCTGGCCGTGTGGAGCCTGCTGGTTCTGTTCGCGGTGCTGACCATCGCCCTGTTGTTGTTGCCCGGCAGGACCCACTGATTTCACTCTCCATGGTTTCGCCCCGTACGGCCGTCTTGGTTTCGGCGTGACGGCGCCTGCGGTTCTGTTCTCCGAACCGGGTGCCCGCTGGCGGGCGGTGGCCTATGGGCCGATTCTGTGCGCTGTCGTTCTCGTTCTCGAGTTCGGTACGGGCGAATCCGTGCACTGGTTCGCCTTGGCATTCTGTGCGGTACTGATCGCCGGCTTTGTCGCGCTGCAGGTCGTCGCGGGTAAGCGGCACGTGAGTGTCGAACTCACCCCCACAACGTTGCGCTCGGGTACGGAGTCGATCGCGGTGACCGCGATTGCGCAGGTGCTTCCCGAACGCGACGAGAAGTTCCGGGGCGCGTTGGAGTGGGAATCGGCTCCAGCGCTGGGCGAATTGACCGGAGTGCCGCGCCGCCGCACGGGTATCGGGCTGCGACTGGTCGACGGCGCGCTAGTGCAGGCATGGGCCAAGGATCACAAGTCGTTGCGCGCGGCACTGGCCACGGCGACTGACCAGCCGGCCGCTCTGCGGCAGAACACTGTTGTGGAGCCCGGTGCCGACGAGGACGGAGTCGGCAGGTGAGGCGCCGGGGCATCGCGGTGCTGTTGGAGTTGGTTCTGGCGGTGCTCGCGTTGCTGGGAGCAATTGCGAGCTGGCGCAACAGTGTCCGTACCACAGACTTCGCGCCCTCGGGCGATGTGCCCGGATTCACCGCCGTACGCTACGCCCCACCTTGGCAGATCCTGGCTGCGGTGCTGGTCGCGGTGGCGGGGGTGCTCGCGATCGACGCTGTGGCCAGGATCGCGCGTCGGATCCGCGGACCGATCGACAGCGTGCGCTGACTCAGCGGCCGCTACTCGCCCTCGTCTCGGCGCCGATGCCTCCTGCGCGTGGTCGAGAATATTCGTGCAGCCGTTAGTATTTCGGTTGCAGTTGAAACGCGCCTCGATGAAGGAAGTGCTTGATGAGCAGACGTGTCGTGAAGATCTGTGCGGCGTTCGCCGTGACGGCGGCCCTGGGCGCCCCGGCCGCGCAGGCGAGCGCAGAGCCGGGCTTGCCGTTGCAGGACACGACCGCTGTCGATCTGCCGATTCTGGTACCGGATTCCGGTTCTGCGGGTCCATACAACTCGTTCATGTGTTTGCTGCATACGGTATCGGCCGAAGCGCCCTGCATGTACACCTGATCTATCGTCACTGTCCTCGATTCCAGTGCTGATAGATATCGAGAACGCGGCCGCCGTGCGTACCGGGGGCATTGAGATAGACGGTGACCGTCCCATCCGGATGCTCGGCCGCCTCCAGTACGACTTGGCGCAGTGACGCGTGCACCCGGCCGTGTTCGTCTCGGTAGATGGTCGAGTCGCTGCGCAGGCCAGCACCGATTCGGTCGGGTGGCACGATCATGGTGATCACTGCTGGAATCGGCCCTCCGGCCAAGGTCGTGGTCGCGTCGTGGTTGAGATGGATGCCGATTCGGCCGTCGCCGAGCCGGTCTCCGGGCTCGGCGACGGCGGAACCGGAGCCCAGCGCCGTGCCGACGGCGGCGATCCCAGCGAGCACACTCACGCTCATGATGGCAATCCGCATGCAGACCCTCCCAGCCGGTGGACGATGTCCCCGACATTACGCATCAGCAACCGATCAGCGATCGAAATCCGCGCGAATCATCACTCCGGCGTGTTGTCCGAGGCCCCCGGACCGGCTCGCCGCACTACACCCTGTCGTCGGATAGTTTCGCCCGGGCTGAGAGACTGGACATCGTGAGTTCTTCTCCGCGTGTGACCGGCGCAGCGGCGTCGGTTTCCACCCAGCTGTTCGACCGAGCGAGTTCGCTGATTCCGGGCGGGGTCAATTCCCCGGTGCGGGCATTTCGATCCGTGGGCGGCACGCCGAGATTCATCGCCTCCGCCGAGGGTTGCCGACTCGTCGATGTCGACGGCAACGAGTATGTGGACCTGGTCTGCTCCTGGGGTCCGATGATCTTGGGGCATGCGCACCCCGCGGTCGTCGAGGCGGTGGGCCGGGCGGCTCGAGCTGGCCTGTCGTTCGGTGCGCCCACCGAGGCCGAGGTCGAGCTCGCCGACGTGCTCGTGGACCGAGTCGCTCCGGTGCAGCGTGTGCGCCTGGTGAACTCGGGGACCGAGGCCACGATGAGCGCGGTTCGACTGGCTCGCGGGTTCACCGGTCGCGCCAAGATCATCAAATTCTCGGGCTGTTATCACGGACATGTGGATGCCTTGCTCGCCGACGCGGGATCCGGCGTCGCGACGCTCGGCCTGCCGACCTCGCCTGGTGTGACCGGTGCTCAGGCCGCCGACACCCTCGTGTTGCCGTACAACGACCTGGATGCGGTCGCCGCGGCGTTCGCGGAGAACCCGGGCGAGATCGCCTGCGTGATCACGGAGGCGGCGGCCGGCAATATGGGCGCCATCGCTCCCCTACCCGGGTTCAATGCGGGCCTGCGGGCACTGACCAGCGAGCACGGGGCCCTGCTGATCATGGACGAGGTGATGACCGGATTCCGGGTCGGCCGAGCAGGCTGGTTCGGCCGGGAAAACGTCGCCGGCGACCTCTATACCTTCGGCAAGGTGATGAGCGGGGGACTGCCTGCTGCAGCGTTCGGGGGGCGCGCGGATGTCATGGATCATCTTGCGCCGCTGGGACCGGTGTATCAGGCGGGTACGTTGTCGGGCAACCCGGTTGCGGTGGCAGCAGGACTGGCAACGCTACGCGCCGCCGACGACGGCGTCTACGCTGCGCTGGACCGCAATGCCGAACGACTCGGCGAATTGCTCGGTGCGGCGCTGTCCGCTGTGGGGATCGGGCATCGCGTCCAGTTCGCCGGCAATATGGTGAGCGTGTTCTTCGCCGAACGCCCGGTCACCGATTACGCCGCCGCTCAGGCGAGTGAGACCTGGCGCTATCCAGCGTTCTTCCACGCGTTGCTCGACCACGGTGTCTACGCGCCGCCGAGTGCGTTCGAAGCATGGTTCGTTTCCGCGGCACTCGATGAGAATGCGTTCGACCGGATCGCAGCCGCCCTGCCCGCCGCCGCACTCGCGGCGGCCGCCGCCACACCCGAAGGATCCCGCGCGTGAGCTCCGATCTCGATCAGCCCGATGCCGGCCGGCCCGATGAGCAAACCATCACGACCGGCGTCGACGCCGGTGGCTCGACTTCCGGCGAGGAGGGGGTCGGGGCTGCGCGAAACGTGGATACCGCGCCGCCGGCCACCGAGCCGGGTGGCGCGGCCTCCGACACGGCCGACCCGGCAGCGGGCATCGTCGCTGAAGCGGCAGCGGGCATCGTCGCAGAAGCGACCGTGATCGATGCGGGCGAGCAGTTCGCCAGCGCGGGTGCCGCGAGCGAGTCCCCGACCACGGCTGCCGATTCCACCGAATCCAGTGTTGTCGACGCGGGTGCGCACTTTGCCGCAGCCGCCGCGCGGACAACCGGTCCTGGAGAGGGGAATTCGGTCGATCCGGCCGAAAGTGAAGGTTCCGCTGCCGATTCGGCCACACCCGTCACCTCGGCCGCAAACCCGACCCTGACCGGTCGACGGCCGCACCCGGGCGCTACCGCGCCGGTGGAGACGATCGTGCATGTGTTGCGGCACGGCGAGGTGCACAACCCGAACGGCATCCTCTATGGGCGACTGCCCGGCTTCAGTCTGTCGGTCACCGGCCGAGCGCAAGCCGGTGCGGTGGCGCGGACACTGAACGATCACGACATCGCGTTGGTCATCGCCTCCCCGCTGCAGCGAGCGCAGGAGACCGCTGAACCGATCGCCGCACAGCACGATCTGCTCGTACAGACGGACGAGAACCTCATCGAGGCCGGTAACACGTTCGAGGGGCTGCGCGTTTCGGTCGGAGACGGCGCACTTCGCAAGCCGCGCCATTGGTGGAAGTTGCGCGATCCGTTCACCCCGTCCTGGGGGGAGCCCTACCTGCAAATCGCACACCGCATGCTCGCCGCAGTGAACAAGGCGCGCGTCCAGGGGGCCGGCCGCGAGGTCGTGCTGGTTTCCCACCAGCTGCCGGTGTGGACGCTGCGCAGATTCCTGCAAGGCCAGCGGCTCTGGCACGACCCACGCCGTCGGCAGTGTTCGCTCGCGTCACTGACATCGCTGGTCTATCAGGGAGACACTCTCGTCGACATCGTCTACTCCGAACCGGCAGGTGGTTCGAACCCCGCGGTACACGGCGCATGACTGGCTCGACCGCGGTAGTCGCCACTCGCAACCGGCGGGTGCTGTCGGTTCTACTCGCGTGTACGACCGTGGTCGCCGTGCTCGCCGGATGTGCGACCGGTTCGGACGCGGTCGCCTCGGGCGGTACGTTCGATTTCGTTTCGCCGGGCGGCAAGATCGATATCTTCTACGATCCGCCCGACACCCGCGGCACCATCGGTGAACTGTCCGGTCCGGACCTGATGGAGGACGGGAAGATCACCTCGGTCGCGGACTACCCGGGCGAGGTCGTGGTGCTCAACATCTGGGGTCAGTGGTGCGGTCCGTGCCGGGCCGAGGCGCCGGCCCTGGAGGAGGTCTACGAGGCGACCAAGGACAAGGGCGTCGCGTTCCTCGGCATCAATGTCCGAGACCTCCAGCAGGCCAAGGCCCAAGATTTCGTCATCGACAACAATGTCGGATACCCGTCCATCTACGACCCGTCCATGCGCACCTTGCTCGCGCTGGGCGGCAATTTTCCCACCAGTGTCATCCCCACCACGCTCGTCCTGGACAGGCAGCATCGGGTGGCCGCAATATTCTTGCGGTCCCTGCTCGCCGAGGATCTGCGACCGGTGGTCGACCGTATCGCCGCGGAGGAATCACAGTGAATCGCGACCGCCGTACCCGCAACACCCCCCGCGCCTGTCGGCCGCGTCAGGGCGCCCGACGCATCGGCGGGGGGTGGGCTGTCGACGATCGGTGGGCGGGGATCGCTACCGTGCCGCGCAGCGTTGCCGCGGCATCCTTGCTGGAATTCGCCGTAGTCGACGTCACCGCGGACGAACAGCAGCAAGAGCCGGCCGCAACGGAGCGTCGAGTATCGCTGCTCCGCGGCGGTCGCTCGAACGACGATGCCCGAGACGAGTCGGTGTGTGACCCGGGCGCACCGTGCCAGACGTCGGGGAGGCCCTGCCATGGTGCTTGCCGGAGTAGGTGAGTCGTTCCAGCAGACAGCCGCCTCCGGGCCGCTATTGCTGGCATTCGGCGCATGCTTGCTCGCGGGTCTGGTGTCGTTCGCCTCGCCGTGCGTGGTGCCGCTCGTGCCGGGGTACTTGTCGTATCTGGCCGGCCTGGTCGGCGCCGAAGCGCCACCCGTGACCGCTGCGGAGGCCGCGCGATCTCGCAGTCGACGACCGGTGGCGGGCACCATGGCACGGTCGTTGCGTTCGGGACGGGTCCGGGTTGCCGGCGCGGCCGGACTGTTCGTCGCCGGGTTCACGGTGGTTTTCGTACTGGCTACCGCCACGGTGTTCGGAGTCATACAAACGCTCAATGTCAACCGTGAGCTGTTGCAACGCATCGGCGGCGTGGTGACGATTCTGATGGGCTTGGTGTTCATCGGTTTGGTGCCGCTGTTGCAGCGTGACACCAGAATGGAGCCACGCAGGCTCACCGGTATCGTCGGCGCGCCGCTGCTCGGCGGAGTGTTCGCTCTGGGGTGGACGCCGTGTCTGGGTCCGACCCTCTCCGGGGTCATGGCGGTGGCCGCGGGTACCGACGGGACGACGGCAGCGCGCGGCGTCGCCTTGATCGTCGCTTACTGCCTCGGTCTGGGATTGCCGTTCATCGTGCTCGCGTTCGGGTCGGCCAGTGCGTTGCGTGGGGTCGGCTGGCTGCGCCGACATTCGCACAGCATTCAAATTGTCGGGGGCATGCTGCTCGTCGCAGTCGGCATCGCACTGGTCACCGGACTATGGGATCAGTTCGTAGCCTGGGTGCGCGATGCATTCGTCTCCGAGGTGATTTTGCCGATATGACCGTGACCGACCAGCCCCGCACGGCCCAGATCCCCGACAGGCCCCCACGCCAGTCCCGGGCCGGTAGGGTATGGGCGCTGTTGCGCAACACCTGGCGGGGGCTCACCAGTATGCGCACCGCACTGGTGCTGCTATTTCTGCTCGCGCTTGCGGCGGTCCCCGGTGCATTGCTGCCACAGCGCGACCTCAACGAGCAGAAGGTCGCGCTATACCTCGCCAACCGGCCCACGCTCGGTCCATGGATGGATCGCTTCCAACTGTTCGACGTGTTTTCCAGTTTCTGGTTCACGGCCATCTATGTGTTGTTGTTCATCTCGTTGGTCGGTTGCATCCTGCCGCGGTCCCTGGACCACTACCGTGCGCTGCGGACGCCGCCGGTGCGCGCGCCCCGCAATCTGGCGAGGCTGCCGTACCACTACTCGAGCACCGTCGCGCAATCTCCCACCGCGGTGATGGAGCGCACTCGAGCTCAGCTGCGCGGCTGGCGTGCGGAAATCCGCACTGGTCCTCGCGACGGCGAGCTGGCCCTGTCCGCGGAGAAGGGCTACACCCGGGAGTTGGGCAACCTGGTGTTCCATCTGGCGCTGGTCGGGCTACTGGTGGCGATCGCGTTGGGCAAGCTGTTCGGCTACGAGGGTCATGTCATCGTGTTGGCGAACAATGGCCCCGGCTTCTGCACCACCTCGCCGGCGGCGTTCGACTCGTTCAGAGCGGGCAATGTCAACGACGGTACCGGTATGACTCCGATATGCGTGCGTGTCCAACGTTTCGAGGCCGACTACCTGAGCAATGGACAAGCCGAGATGTTCACCGCGGACATTACCTACCAAGCGGGCGAGGACCTGCGGACGAATACCTGGCAGCCCACCCGGATACAGGTCAATCACCCGCTGCGAGTCGGCGGCGATCGGATCTACCTGCAGGGTCACGGGTACGCACCGACCTTCACGGTGACCTTCCCCGACGGACGGACCCGCACCGAGACCGTTCAGTGGCGTCCCGACGATGCGATGACCTTTCTGTCCAGCGGAGTTCTGCGCATCGATCCACCGGGCGGCATGTACCCCACCGACGAGGAGCGCCGCCGGAACCAGATCGCCATCGAGGGCTTGTTCGCGCCGACCGCGCGATTCCACGGGTCACTTCTGACCTCCGCATTTCCCGAAATGAACGACCCAGCCGTCGCGGTGGACATCTATCGTGGCGACACCGGCTTGGATACCGGCAAGCCACAGTCGCTGTTCGCCCTGGATCCCGAACAGATCCGCCAGGGTCGGCTGACCAAGGAGGACCGGGTCAATCTGCGCCCCGGGGAGTCGACCACCTTGCCCAACGGCACCACGGTCACGTTCGACGGCGCGCAGGAGTTCGTGAATCTTCAGGTCTCGCACGATCCTGCGCAGCAGTGGGTGTTGGTGAGTTCGGTGTTGATGATGGCGGGGCTGTTGGTCTCGCTGTTGGTCAAGCGGCGGCGAATCTGGGTGCGCGTGCACCTGGCCACGGACCCTGCGGGTACTGTAGGGCAACGACGCACAGTAGTAGAGATGGGTGGACTCGCCAGGACGGATCACGCCGGTTGGGGAGGCGAGTTCGACCGGCTACGCGTGCGTTTGTTCGATGACCCGACAGACGCAAAGGCAGTCGTGCCGCAGGGCGCCGACACTACTGCGCCACACGCCAGTGAGACCACTGCCACGGGAGAGTGACGATGCCGATCGACGAAACTCTGGCCAGATACAGCGATTTCTCGTTCAAGACGGCGATCGTGGTGTACGCGCTGGCATTGACCCTGCTGTTCTGGCAGTACGCGACGGCACGCGGCCACCGGGTCGTCGAACGCGAATTGGCATCGGTGGGTGGCGGGGCCGCGCCGCAGGGGCCGGGCCGGATCATCGAGCCCCAGCGCCGCTCGCTGTCGGAGCGAGTTGGGAACATGGCATTCTCGGTGCTCGTCGTTGCCGTCGCATTGCACGTGGTCGCCATCGTGTTACGCGGCTTTTCGACCCATCGCTTCCCACTGGGCAATATGTACGAGTTCATCACCATGGCGACGGCCGCAGCCGTGCTCACCGGGTTGTTGTTCCTGCGCGAACAGCGGCATCGGTCGGTGTGGGCGTTCCTGTTGGTGCCGGTGCTGATCCTGTTGTTCCTCGCGGGCACCGTGCTGCACAGTGAGGCTGCCCCGGTGGTGCCGGCGTTGCAGTCGTACTGGTTGCCGGTGCATGTCACCATCGTCAGCGTCGGCAGCGGTGTGTTCTTGTTCGCGGGTGTGGCGAGCATCCTGTTTCTGTACCGGTTGCGGCGTCAGCCGGACGGCGCGGAGTCGAACAATGTATTCGGGTCCATCGCCCGCCGGCTGCCCGATGCCCGCACCTTGGATCGACTGGCCTACACGGCCACCGTCATCGGTTTCCCGCTCTTCGGCGCGGGCGTCATCCTGGGCGCCATTTGGGCCGAGGCAGCTTGGGGACGCTACTGGGCCTGGGATCCCAAGGAAACGGGTTCGTTCATCACCTGGGTCCTCTACGCCGCCTACCTGCATGCCCGCGCCACCTCTGGCTGGCGGGCCACCAGAGCGGCGTGGATCAATATCGCGGCGTTCGCCGCAAACCTGTTCAACCTCTTCTTCATCAACATGGTGGTCAACGGTCTGCACTCGTATGCCGGGCTGAACTGATCGGGCTTGCCGGCTACTCGTTCGGGGGTCCTCAGTACGCGGTGGTGCCGAATCGGGCCTCGGGAACGTCCCGGGCCGGGACCCGCGGCGCGCGCAATGGATCGCAGGAAGGCTCCGCCGTCGAAGTCGCCGTCGAAGTCGCGGAATTGCTGGTCGGCTACCCGAGCATCGACGCCAGGACCACAGCTGCAGTGACGAAAGTCATGCTCCCGGCTGCGAACTCGTGGAGGACACGAAGCGGTACGAACATCGTCGCCGTCTCGAGTCGTGCCGGTGCCCACCGAAGTGGGCAATACCGCAGCAGCGCACATCTCTGGTGCTGCCCCGTCGACCCGCCTGTTGGCCCGTCGCACGACGCCGTGCGACGAGGAACTCACGGACGTCGAGCACAGCGGGGCTACCGCGGGCGACGCGGTCGCGCCGCGTCGATGTTTCTCAGGACCGAACTCAATGGTCCCCGGGACCGGGCTCGCCGTCGCGGTGCTGGCGGGATAGGTGCCAGAGGAACTCCGGGTCGTCATCCGGTCCGATGACGCGCTTGCGTTGTGGTGAACGGGTTTGCGGGGCGGTGGGTCCGGTCCTCTCCAGGCCGAACGCCTTCCAGCACAACACCGCGATTGCCACCACTGCGATGAGTGCCAACAGGTACGTCACGTCGCTCACCTCCTGATTACGAGGGTAGTCGCGGACGTGACCCAGGCACACTGCGGATACCAAAATTCAGCTGGGAACGAGACGGGCCCGTTGCCCGACGGGCCCGTCTGCCGAGGATCAGTGCGCGCTCGCCTCGGTGGTCAGCGACTTGAGCAGCTGGAGTACTTCGGACTCGCGGAACCGGCGATGTCCGCCTGGTGTCCGCAGTGAGCCGAGGCGTCCGGCATGGGCCCAGCGCGTTACGGTCTTGGGATCGACATGGAACAGGGCCGCAACCTGGCCCGGAGTCAGCAGGGTGTCCTGGCCGCCGACGGTGATCGCACTCATAGCAAACCTCTCCGTTCTCGACAGTTCCCTCATCAGATGGCGCCATCGTCGCACTGAAACCCCTAGGTACTCGAACTATCTACAGTTGGTAAAGCGGAGGTAATGGACAAAACGGATGTGCGCCTGCCCCGGTTCTGGGTCTGCACCGGGGGTGGGCAACAGCTTCGCATAGGCTGGAGCCGTGCGTGACGTAACTCCATCAGAAAGTGGTTCGGGACAGCGAACCACCGCCGCACGACGTCGGCTCGTCCCCAATCTGGCGCTGTACACCGGCGCCCGGTTGGTATTGGTGGTTGCGCTGACCGCGGTGATCATCCTGGCCGCGAGGCCGGTGGGGGTGGAGGTCCCCTTGGTGGTCGCGGTGTTGCTCGCCTTGATCATCGCCATGCCCCTGTCGCTGACCCTGTTCAAGGGGCTGCGTACCCGGGTCAACGAGGATATCGCCGTGATCGACGAGCGCAGGCGTAGCGACAAGGCTCGGTTGCGCGCTCAGCTGCGCGGCGTGGACCCGCAGATCCCGCCCGACGAGCCGACATCGCCGTGAAGTCCTGTGATCGCAGCGTGCCGCGTGACTGGGTCGACAATGCGGTGCGACTGATCGACGCCGATACCCAGCGCAGCGCGGACACCCATTTGCTGCGATATCCGTTACCCGTCGAATGGAACGTGCAGCTGTACCTCAAAGACGAGTCCACGCACATTACCGGCAGCCTCAAGCACCGTCTGGCTCGTTCGTTGTTTCTGTATGCGATCTGCAACGGCTGGATCACCGAGGGCACTACGGTGGTGGAGGCGTCTTCCGGCTCGACCGCGATCAGCGAGGCCTACTTTGCGAAGTTGCTCGGTCTCGACTTCGTCGCGGTGATGCCCGCGAGCACGTCCCCGCAGAAGATCGCGCTGATCGAGGCGCAAGGGGGTCGCTGTCATTTCGTGCAGCGCGCGTCGGAGATGTACTCCGAGGCGGCGCGGCTGGCGACCGAATGCGGTGGTCACTACATGGACCAGTTCACGCACGCCGAACGCGCCACCGACTGGCGGGGCAACAACAATATCGCCGAATCGGTTTTCCAGCAGATGGCTTTCGAGACCAACCCGGTGCCGGAGTGGATCGTGGTCGGCGCGGGCACGGGCGGCACCAGCGCCACAATCGGCCGCTATATACGGTATCGCAGGCACGCAACGAAATTGGCTGTGGTCGATCCGGAGAACTCCGCATTCTACGGTGGTTACGAACTGGGCGATACGGCCTACGGAACCGGAATGCCTTCGCGTATAGAGGGGATCGGTCGTCCCCGTGTGGAACCGTCTTTCGTCCGCCAGGTGGTCGACCGCATGTTCGAGGTGCCCGACGCAGCCTCCATCGCGACCGCCAGATGTGCGAGCACACGCCTGGGTCGCCGGGTTGGCGGATCGACCGGCACCAATCTATGGGGCGCCTTCGCGCTGATCGCCGAGATGATCGCCGAGGGATGCGCCGGCAGTGTGGTCACCTTGCTGTGCGACGGCGGGGATCGTTATACGGGAACGTATTTCGATGACGAGTGGGTCGCGGCCCAGGGATTGAGTCTTGCTGAGCCCACCGCGATCCTGGACAAGTTTCTGATGACCGGGACCTGGGACGCCTGAGCGGGTTTCCGAGTCCGCGATGACTGGACTCGAGCGGTCGTCTTGTTCGCCGACGCCGGAATCGGTCCCTGCGCGCCGTCGATCGTCAACTTTGCTTGACGAATGCACGGCCGTCAAGTTTAATTGACGCCATGAAGAAGGCAACCATTCTGGCGGACGCCGCGGGTAGTCCCGACCCCGAGGTCGGGCTGCGCGCGGTGCTCGCACTCCGACGGCTGCTCGAACGTCTCGAGGCGATCCAGGTGAACAACGCCCGTGCCCAGGGCTGGTCCTGGCAGGCGATCGCCGAAGCGCTCGAGGTCAGCAAGCAAGCAGTCCATCAGAAGTACAACAGGAAAGGCAGGGTTCGCTGATGTTCGAACGATTCAGCCGGTCGGCGAAATCGGTGGTCGTCGGTGCGCAGACAGAAGCGCGTTCCTTGCGCTCATCGACCATCGATGTGGAACACCTACTGCTCGGACTGTTGGCACAGGGTGAGCCGGAACTGACGGCATTGCTCGTACAGTCGGGGATCACCAGAGATGGCGTGCGCCGCAAGCTCTCGGAGAGCGGCAAGGGTGATCCCCTCGGCGTTGAAGACGCTGAGGCCTTGCGTTCCATCGGTATCGATCTCGACGCTGTCCGAGAATCGCTGCAGGCCCATTTCGGCGAGGACGCGCTCGATGATGCCGTCGCGCAATCACCGCGCTCCGGTCGCTCTTGGGGCTATCGGCACATTCCGTTCACCAAAGACGCCAAGAAAGTACTCGAGTCGGCGTTGCGCGAGGCTGTCTCCCGCAAGGACAAAACCATCGAGTCCGGACACATCCTGCTCGGCATCCTGCGGGTGTCGAACCAGACCACACTGCCTCTGTTCGTCACCGCCGCCGCGCTCGACGATTTGCGGCCCAAGGTGCACGCACTGCTCGACCGCGTCGCCTGAGCGAGCGGACATGTGTTGTCGTGGTCCAATCCAGGAGCGCATGTCTGCCACATGGGCCTAGCATTGGCCCATGCAGCTTGTGGTTCGGTTGATCATCAACGCGGCGGCGATATGGCTGGCCGCGGTCTGGGTCGACAAGATCGATGTCATCACCCCCGCTGAGGGCAATGGCGCGAAGATCATCGTCCTGCTCGCAGTCGCGGTGGTCTTCACCATGGTGAATGCGCTGGTCAAACCGATTGTCAAGCTACTGTCGCTGCCGCTGCTGATCGTTACGCTCGGTTTGTTCCTCCTCGTGATCAACGCCCTCATGCTGTGGCTCACCGCGGAGATCACGGCGCTGACCGACTATGGTTTGCGGGTCGAGGGGTTCTGGGCCGCAGTGTTCGGCGGCATCATTGTCTCGATCGTCAACTGGGTGCTCGGCGTTTTGGTCCCGGACTCCGACTAGAGCTCGTCGGGCCGGATGTGTTTCACGGTCCGACCGAGCCGGTAGCGAGTGCGGGGCTAGCCGAGTGCGAGCGCAAGAGCGACGGCGGCCGACCAGACCAGCAGTGTAAGGCCGGAGTCCCGCAGCGCAGGAATCAGTTCCGGACCGCCTTTGCCGCGACGCACCGGTGCGTTGGCCCGAATGGCCAGCGGAACAGCGATCAGGCCGGCCAGCGCCCACGGTGTGCGCACCAGCAGTACCAGCGTTGCGAGGAAGGGCACGGCGAGCAGTGCGAAGTGTACGACGCGTGTCCGCCTGTCGCCGAGTTTCACTGCGAGAGTGATTTTTCCGGACTCGGCGTCGGTCGGCGCATCGCGCAAGTTGTTCGCGACGAGTACTGCGCTGGAGCACGCACCCACCGAGACCGCGAGCAGGATACCCACCCAGTCGATCCGGTTGGCCTGGACGAACTGGGTGCCGAGCACGCCGACCAGACCGAAGAACACGAACACTGCGAGTTCACCGAATCCGCTGTAGCCGTAGGGCTTGTTTCCTCCGGTGTAATACCAAGCGCCAGCCAGGCAAGCGGCGCCGATGAGCAGCAGCCACCACGCACTGGTGGCGACGAGCACCAGGCCGACGAGGGCACCGGCGGCAAGGCTCACGATCGCAGCGTTTCGTACTGCGGTGGGCGCGGCCAGTCGCTGTCCGACCAGCCGTAGCGGGCCGACTCGGACGTCGTCGGTACCGCGGATCCCGTCGGAATAGTCGTTGGCGTAGTTCACGCCGACGATCAAAGCCATCGATACCAGCAGCGCGAGAACGGCTTTCCACCATACTGCCGCGTCGGCAGCCATGGCGGCGCCGGTTCCGGCGAGTACCGGGGCGATCGCATTGGGCAGGGTGCGAGGTCGCGCGCCCTCGATCCATTGCGCTGCAGTAGCCATGCCCCGCAGCCTAGTGCTCGCGTGGTGATCAGGTCTGGTCGGCCGTGGCCGCCTCCTGCAGTCGAGCGAGCCCGTTTTCGAAGTCCCGGCCAACGGACCTGTCCATGCGCAAGAGTTTGCCGATTACTGCGGTGAGTCCAGATTGAGTTCCGGTCATGCGCCAGGTCACCTCGGTGCCGGTCTCGACCGGATCCAGGATGAAGGTCACCTGGTTGGTTGCTTTCATCGGTTTCGAAAAATCCAGGCGCAGTGCGATCTCTCGCTGTGCGCTGTCGACGATCTCCATGGCGCCCGCACCCACTGTGCGGTTGCCGCTCCAGGCATAGCGTGCGCCGACACCGGAATTCCTACCGGAGTAGCTACGACGCATCTGCGGGTCGCGATCTTCCCACGGCGACCATCTGATCCATTCGTGAAGATCGTTGATCAACGCGTGCACTCGCGCGGGTTCGGCCGTGATCACGGCCGAACGGACCACCTCGAACTCAGCCATGTGGTGAGCCTAGGTGAGCGATCGCCTGGAATCGTGCAGCGCGCACCGTGTCGTCCGCTCGTGCTCGGCAGCGGCGACGACCGAGTGTCCCGCACGTGATCAGCGGACGGTCGGATGGGTGGACGCGCCTAGGGCGTCGAGTCGGTCAGCAGGTATTCCCGCAGTTTCGCTCGGTCGGGCTTGCCGGGACCGCGTAACGGGATCTCATCGAGGAGAGCCAGTTCGCGCGGGGCAGCGATGGCATCCAACTCCGCGACCACGTGTTCCCGCAATTCGGCCAGGCTCGGCGCTGCGCCCGCAGCGGGGACCACCGCGACCACGACGCGTTGCCCCAAGCGTTCGTCCGGCAGTCCCAGCACCACCACTTCGGAGATCGCCGGATGGTTGAGCAGTACCGCCTCGACGACCTGGGGAATCACCAGCAGGCCCCCGGTGGTGATCGCTTCATCGAGTCTTCCGGTGACGGTCAGCACACCATGGTCGAGCGTGCCCGCGTCCTCGGTGCGGAACCAGCCGGGATCGGCGAACGCGGGATGCTCGGGCTGATTGCGGTAGCCCGAGGCGATCACCGCGCCGCCGAGGATCACCCGACCGTCCTGGATGCGCACCTGTGCACCGGCGAGCGGCACACCGTCGTACACACAGCCACCACAGGTCTCGCTCATGCCATAGGTGCGCACCACCCTGATGCCTGCGGCGCGTGCCCGCTCGTAGACCGGCATCGGAGTCGGTGCGCCGCCGACGAGCACACCGTCCAGTTCGGCCAGCGCCGCGGCGGCGACCGGTGTGTCGAGAATCTTGATCAGCTGGGTCGGCACCAACGCGGTGTACCGGCGCTCACCACGCATGCCGGCAATGGCGCCGGCCATCGCCTCGGGCAGGAACCCGCCGGAAACATCCAACACTGTGGGTTCGGTTCCGGCCAAGATGCTCCGCAGCAGCACCTGCATGCCCGCAATGTGGTAAGTGGGCAGAGCCAGCAGCCAGGTGCCGGGTCCCCCGAGCCGTTCATGTGTTGCGACACCGCTGGCGCGCAGGGCTGCGGCCCCCAACATTGCGCCTTTCGGTACCCCGGTCGTGCCCGACGTGGTGACCACCAAGGCCACGTCGTCGTCGATCGGCTCACCTGCCGACAGGGCGTCGCTCAAGCGCCTGGCTTCGCGGCGATTGTTGGTGGGAATCGGCAGCCACGCTGCCCCGCTTCCATCGAGTGCCTCGCGCAGGTGTGGCAGCACGTCGCCGATACCCGATCCGGTGGGCATCGGCAGAATGCGCAGCGCCTTGCTCATGACCGGCCGTGCCATTCGATGGGCTGGGGGATGCTCAGCGCCGTCGAGGTCTCGGCGCGTGTGCTGCGCTCCTTCACGGTAGGGATCGTGTCATGTCCGCGTCATCGCACGCGGAACGGGTCGGTATGTCGCCGTGGTGCACTGGGGGAGCGCTCACCTGGACGGACTGTGGCTCAAGCACGACAGGCATCGAGACTGCGATTCATTCGTCGGATGGGGTACAGACCGGCCCGCCCGGACATCTCTGGCCGGGCGGCAGCCCGAGCGTTATCGTGCTCGCCGGTTGGCGCATTGGCAACTCGGCGCGACCTGCCCACGTGCCTACTGGCACCGATGCTACGCCGGCGACCAGCGTGAATCGCGTCGGAGCGGATGCGTGGGCGGGACCTCGACGACAACGATCGGCACACCGTCGGGATCTCGTACCCACATTTCGTGCAAGCCCCAGGGCTCCTGGGTCGGTGGACGGTCGATCGTGATGCCCTTGCGGGACAGTTCCGTGGCAGCGAGCCGCAGATCACGAACCTGCAGCCAGATCGCGCCCGAGAACGGCGACGAGGCGCCGTCCCCACCATGTCCGGCCACTTCGATCAGCGACTGACCAGCGAAGAAGACCGTGCCACCGGGGTATTCTCGCGCAATGGCCAAGCCCAGTCCGTCGCGGTAGAACGCAAGGGTGGTCGGATAGTCGGCGGGCCGCAGAAGGATCCGGCTGCTGAGGATATCCACGTCAGAAGTACCAGGGATAGGGAGTCCAGTCCGGTGTGCGTTTCTGCAGAAACGCGTCGCGGCCTTCGACGGCTTCGTCGGTCATATAGGCCATCCTGGTTGCTTCTCCGGCGAACAGTTGCTGGCCGACGAGCCCGTCGTCGAGCAGATTGAAAGCGTACTTCAGCATGCGTTGTGCTTGGGGAGATTTGCCGTTGATCTCCGCGGTCCATTCCAGGGCGACGTTTTCCAACTCGGCGTGGTCGACGACCTCGTTCACTGCCCCCATCCGGTGCATCTGCTCGGCGGTGTAGGGGCGGCC
Organism: Nocardia sp. CNY236; assembly: GCF_000482385.1. Lineage (GTDB taxonomy): Bacteria > Actinomycetota > Actinomycetes > Mycobacteriales > Mycobacteriaceae > Nocardia. The sequence goes on along the minus strand of NZ_AXVD01000010.1, from coordinate 148,270 downwards.
CAGGAAGAAGATCTCGCGAGCGAATTTCTGTCCGACCATCTTGGCCAGGTAGGCACTGCCGTAGCCGCCGTCGAAACTGCCCACATCTGCGTCGGTCTGCTTGAACCGGGCATGTTCGCGGCTGGCCAGAGTCAGGTCGCAGACCACATGCAGACTGTGACCTCCGCCTGCGGCCCAGCCGTTCACCAGTGCGATCACCACCTTCGGCATGAAGCGAATCAGTCGCTGCACCTCGAGGATGTGCAGTCGGCCGGCCCGGGCTCGGTCGACGGTGTCGGCGGTTTCGCCGCTGGCGTACTGATAGCCATTGCGGCCGCGGATACGCTGGTCGCCGCCGGAGCAGAAGGCCCAGCCGCCGTCGGTGGGACTGGGTCCGTTGCCGGTGAGCAGCACTGCGCCGACGTCGGCGGTCATTCTGGCGTGATCGAGGGCTCGATAGAGTTCATCGACGGTGTGCGGGCGGAACGCGTTGCGCACCTGTGGTCGATCGAATGCCACACGGACAGTGCCCTGCTCGATGTGTCGGTGATAGGTGATATCGGTCAGGTCCTCGAATCCCGCAACCGGGCGCCACAGTCTCGGATTGAATGTCACGGCTGCGATTATCGCGTGCTGCTGGTCCGATGGCAGCGTGCCTGTGGTCCATCACCCGACTTGACGGTGTAAAGCCACGCGTTACCGTGCAAGTATGAGCGAGCGAGTGAAACCTGTTATAGACCGGAGTGCGGTGAACGAATCCCGATACGAGGAACACGGCCGATTTCCGAAGGTCTCCCGTGCGCACGTCGGCCCGAACTTCGGCCCCTACATCGAAGCCATGCGGACGCTGCAGGATCTGGCCGTGTCCGTGGACGCACCCGACGACGTCTTCGCAGCGGCTGCAGCCAAAGCAGGTGAACTGATCGACCTCCTCGAGCCCTACCGTGCACCGGAGTTGCACGGACCCGCCGGGCGCACTGTCGAATTACCCGGGCGCGGCAGTCTTTTGCTGCCGCCCTGGCAGGTGGTCGAGGCCGGGCCGGGCGGTATCGAGATGACCGGGACTTTTCGTCGCTACCACCTCGGTGGCAACGGGGCGGCGCACGGCGGCGTACTGCCGCTGTTGTTCGATGACCTGTGCGGCATGATCGTGCACTACGCCGGTCGGCCGATCAGTCGCACTGCGTATCTGCATGTGGGCTATCGCCAGATCACTCCCCTGAACGTGTCGCTCAAAGTTCGCGGGCGGGTCGAACGGGTCGAAGGACGCAAGACTTTCATTTCCGCAGAATTGCGCAGTGAGCAGGACGATCTCCTCTCGGAATGCGAAGCGCTGATGGTGCAGTTGCAGCCCTGGCAGCCGTAGCCGGGTGAACGCTGGCGTGGGTGCGTATAGTTGCCCTCGCTCGATTATCGAAACCGATCCGAAGGAACCTGAAAGTGGTTGCAGCACTGTCTGAATCCCTGCTCGGCGACGTCAAGCGCCCGGCATTTCTCGCCGATGCCGTCGAGGTTCTCGACGCCGAGGTCTCGGACAAGAGTGGTGCGTCCGGCCTGGCAGTGAAGGGTGGCTACGCGGCGGTCAAGAAGATCGGCCCGTCCATCGTGCCCGATGCGCTGGAGTCGATGGCGCCCAAGCTCGTTGCGCAACTGGAGCCGTTCTGGCAGGAGTACGGTGCGTCGGGCTCCGGCAGATTCGCCGACCTGCTCGTCGCCCGATCCGACGCCGTCGCCGAGGCACTGCTCTCCGTCACCGACGCACGCGCGGAGGCATCGACCCGGCCCGCGCTGAAGAAGGTCTACTCCTCCATGCGTTCCGCGGCCAAGAAAAACGTGATCGAGGCCCTGCCGCGGGTCGGCGACCTGGTGGAGAAGCACGCCCGCTGACCGGAGAGGTCACACGGCGGGGTGGTGGAATTCGAGGTGGTAACGGTGGCGACCGGGTCACTGTAGGGCCACGATCTCGAGGCCGCACCGCTGCCGTGGAGCGCCCATCGCAATACAGCGCCCATCGCAATACAGCGCCCATCGCAATACAGCGCCCATCGCAATACAGCGCCCATCGCAATACGTGGCGAAACAGACACCTCCCGACGGCGACGTCGGTGAGGTCGTCTGCCAGGCTGGAGGCGTGAACCCGTCTACAGCACAAGCCCAGGTCGTCGTCGACGAACTGGTGCGTGGGGGTGTGCGGGACGTCGTCCTGTGCCCCGGCTCCCGCAATGCACCGTTGGCCTTCGCCCTGCAAGCCGCCGACGGCGCCGGGCGACTGCGGCTGCACATGCGGATCGACGAGCGGACGGCGGGCTTTCTCGCCATCGGTCTCGCTGTTGCGAGCCGGCTCCCGGTTCCGGTGGTGATGACCTCGGGGACCGCGGTCGCCAACCTCGGTCCCGCCGTGTTGGAGGCCAATTACGCCAGGATCCCGCTGGTGGTGCTCAGTGCGAACCGGCCGTATGAGTTGCTCGGCTCCGGCGCCAATCAGACCATCGAGCAGTTCGGCCTGTTCGGCAGCCAGGTCCGCGCCACCATCTCGCTCGGTCTTGCCGAGCAGGAGGCCGGCGACGCCGACCATCCGGCCTACGACCGGCAGAACAGCCAATGGCGTTCGGCGGTATGTCGGGTCCTGGCGGCGGCGCGTGGAACCCGCTCCGGGAACGCAGGGCCGGTGCACTTCGACGTACCGCTTCGTGAACCCCTCGTGCCCGAACCGATGTCCGAGCAATCGGCTCCCGCGGGTCGCTCCGATGCACACCATGCCTGGACCGAGACGCAGTACGCGACCCTGGATGTGCCGCTCGAACTCGATCTCACTCCCGACACGATCGTCATTTCCGGTCACGGGGCTGCGTTGCGTCCGGAGTTGGCTGCGGTGCCGACCGTCGCCGAGCCCACTGCCCCGATGCACGGCCCCGGGTTGCACCCGCTGGCGCTGCCGTTGTTGCGCCCTCGGCAAGCGATCATCACCGGTCGGCCCACCTTGCATCGACAGGTATCCAAAGTGCTGGCCGATCCGAGTGTCCGTGTCTACGCACTCACCACCGGACCGCGTTGGCCCGATGTTTCCGGCAATGTGGTCGGCACCGGGACGCGCGCGGTCACCACCGGTGCGCCGAGCGGTCAGTGGCTCGAGCGCTGTCGTGAACTGGATGCGCGAGCGGGCCAGGCGGTTCGTGCCGAGCTCACGCGGCATCCGAAGCCGACCGGGCTGCACGTCGCCGCCGTCGTCATGGATGCACTGCGGGCCGGTGATCGGTTGTTGCTCGGGGCATCGAACCCGGTGCGCGACGCCGCACTGGTTTCGCATCCGCGAGCCGGAGTCGAGGTGCTGTCGAATCGCGGAGTGGCGGGCATCGACGGCACGGTGTCCACCGCAGTCGGCGCCGCGCTGCAGCACGATGGGCGAACGATCGCACTGATCGGTGACCTCACCTTTCTGCACGACGCCTCCGGCCTGCTCATCGGGCCCGGCGAGCCGCGACCGAGCGACCTGACCATCGTGGTCGCCAATGACGACGGTGGTGGCATCTTCGAGCTGCTCGAACAAGGCGACCCGCAGTATGCGGGGGTGTTCGAACGGGTTTTCGGTACGCCGCACGGCATGGACCTTGCGGCGTTGTGCGCGGCATACCGCATTCCACACCGCCAAGTCGACCCCGAAGGACTGGCCGGCGAGTTGACTGGGCGTGCGCACGGCATCCGAGTGCTCGAGGTGGCCACCGAGCGATCGGGTCTGCGAGAACTCCATGCGGCGGTCCGGGCGCAGATTCACCTCTGATCCGAGCAGGCCGCTGGTTCTGGGCTCGGGTACCACTCGTTCTCGGGCTCAGTACGCAGACTCACCGTAGGAGGAGTCACCGTAGGAGGAGTCACCGGGGTCGTCGTCGAGCGGGACCTCGATGGACTGTTCGGCTACGTCTGCAGGGTCGGCGTCCCACACGTCGTGTTCCAGGACGCCACGCTCTGCGTCGTCACTCGGATCGGTTGCATCATCGGGATACGCCGCGTCGTCCGGGTACGCCGGAATGGACTGCTCCGCGAGATCAGCCTCCGGAACTGCATCCGTGGTGCGATCGGTCATCGCGTGCTCCTCTCCGCGTAGGCCGCTCGAAGGGTGCCCGCGGTAGCACACCGCCCTCGAGGCGGATGGTCGACTCCGACAGCATCGACAATGCCCGTGGTCGGGCCATAGGGCAAGCGATTCGTCGTCGATTGTCAATACACGTCGCGGACGTAACGCTTCTCGGTGACCAACTGTTTCCGGAACGCCAGCGCAGCGTCCTCGTCGAGTTTGCCATGAACCCGCGCGATCTGAAGCAATGCTTCGTCGACGTCTTTGGCCATGCGGCTCGCATCGCCACAGACATAGATGTTGGCGCCATCGCGCAACCACGACCACAGTTCGGCACCATGCTCGATCATGCGGTGCTGCACGTAGATCCGTTCCCGCTGGTCGCGGGAGAAGGCCAAATCCAGGCGAGTGAGGAAGCCGGATCGGAACATGTCCTCCAGTTCCGCGCGGTAGTAGAAATTCTGCTTCGCGTACTGCTCGCCGAAGAACAGCCAGTTGCGTCCCGTGCTGCCAGCGGCTCTGCGTTCCTGAAGGAAGCCACGGAACGGTGCAATGCCGGTACCCGGTCCCACCATGATCATCGGTACGGTCGGATCGCTGGGCGGACGGAAGTGCGGCGCACGCTGGAGGAAGATCGGTACCGGCACATCCACACGGTCGGCGAGGAACGTGGAGCACACCCCGCCACGACGTGTGGCCGAACCGGTTGCCGACGGGTCACCGTACCGCACGACCGCGACGGTCAGCTCCGCCTCCGCGGGGCTCACCAGAGGGCTCGACGAAATGGAATACTGACGCGGCTGTAGCTTCTTCAGCACACCGAGCCACTCGACCAGGTCCGCTCGAACCGGAAAATCGCGCAGCACGTCGACGGCCTGGCGATCCCACAAGAAGTTGGCCAACTCGTTGCGGTTGTCTTTGCGCAGTAACTTGGCCAGCCGGCCACTGCGATTGCGCTCGGCGAGGAAGCCGAGCAGCTCCCGGCTGACCTTGGTGACATCGAAATGTGTCCGCAACGCCTGGGCCAGCGGCAGTTCCTGCCGGCCGACCTCGACTACCCGGCGACCGTCCAGCTCGGTAGCGGCCAACCATTCGGAGACCAGCGAGTCGCTGTTCACCGGCCAAACTCCCAGCGAATCCCCTACCTCGTAGGTGGCGCCCAAGTCACGAAGATCGAAACCGAACCTGCGGACTTCTTTCGATGAATCGCGCGCCGAGAGCACCTCGTTGCGCACCAACGGTGCATACAACGGGGCGGTGCGAGTGAACAGCGCCGGCACGCGCGCGGTGCGGCTGGGTCTGGCAGTGGCGCGGGTCGCGGCCATTGTCGCAACACCGCCGTGCGCCGATACGTGGCCCGAGTCCTCCGGTTCGGGCGCCGGAAGATCGGGCGGCCGGGTCGAGGAGTCGGGCGTCGTTTCGGCGAGTGTGGCGAGCACGTTCTCGAGCCAGATCTCCGCCGCGGCCTCGTAGTCGGGCTCGCTGTCGGCGCGCGGGAGCAACCGCGTCGCACCCAATTCGGTGAGCTTCTCGTCGAGCTTGCGTCCGTATCCACAGAAATCGTCGTAGGAGGAATCGCCGAGCGCGAACACTGCGTATCGCACCCCGGTGAGTACCACGGCGCCGGTAGTGAGACGATCCCAGAAATCGGCGCCGTTGTCCGGTGGACCTCCGTCGCCGAATGTGCTGCTGATCACCAGGATGTCGCCGTCGATCGCGCCCGGGTCACACGAATCGAGCTCCAGAAGTTGCGGTGCGAATCCCTCTTCGGTCAAACGCTCGGCAACCCCGGCGGCGAATTCTTCTGCCGTCCCGGTCTGCGAAGCCCACAGGATGGTGATCGTGCGCGCCGAGGTCGCCTCGGTGGTCGTGGGAGCCGACCTCGCCAGGTCGGCGACGGGTGCAGCGCGTGAATACATTCCGGCCAACAAGCCATCGACCCACAACCTGCCCTGCGTGGACACTGGAGCCGCCTCCGGGAGCACGGGCCGGCCGGCGACCGGAAGCGCTTGCAGCGCGGCCAGAAAGCCACTGAGATAGATTCGCTCCGACTCGGTGAACGTCGGCGTGGTATCGGAAGCGAGGCCCAGTACGGTCGCCAGCGGATGAGCCGGTCCGGCTGTCGGCAGCGCAGGGGAAATCTCGGATCGGGGCCCCGCAGCGACCCGCCGCAACGTCACCGCGCACGCTTTGAACTCCGGCTGCAGGGATGTCGGGTCGACCGCGTCGTTGGTGACCGCGTTGATGGTCAGATACTCGCCCTGTTCGTCGTTCCAATGGAACGGCGCGAAGCAATCGCCCGGGCGTACGCGGTCGCTGATCTGGATCGGTAGTACGGCCCGGCCTCGCCGAGACGCGATCTCGACCTGGTCACCGGCGTGCATACCCAGGCGTTGCGCGTCGGTCGGGTGTACCTCGACGAATGGCGCGTCGTTCAGCTTGTTCAGCTTGCCGATCTTGCCGGTCTTGGTCATCGTGTGCCACTGATGCTGCAGTCGGCCGGTATTCAGCACGAACGGGAAGTCCTCGTCCGGCATCTCCTCCGGCAGCATATGCGGTCGTGGCCAAAAGACCGCGCGGCGGCTCGGCGTTGCGAAGGCCAACCGAGGCCGATGGCCGTTCTCGTCGACATACAGTGGCTGGTTGACCCCGTCGTTGCGGTATCGGATCGGATTGCGCCGGCTCGCCGATTGCGCACACGGCCACTGTATCGGTCCTGCCCGCAGCGCCTCGTAACTGACACCACGCAGGTCGTAACCGGTCGCCGGATTGGTGAACTTGGTGATCTCGGCAATGACCTCGGCGCTGGAGGCGAAGTCGAAGCCGGCAAAACCCATTGCAGTCGCGATATCGGCGATCAGCCGCCAGTCCGGTCGCGAGGCGCCCACCGGCGGGACGGATTGCTGCAGCAAGGTGAGGTTGCGTTCGGAATTCACCATGACCGCATCGGCTTCCGCCCACAGCGTGGCCGGCAGCAGTAGATCGGCGTAGGCATTGGTTGCGGTTTCGGTGTAGGCGTCTTGGGCGATGACCAGTTCGGCCGCCTCGAGGCCCGCGATCACGGTCTTCCGATTCGACACGGTGGCCACAGGATTGGTGCAGATTATCCACGCCGCTTTGATCGCTCCGGCGGCCAGACCGCGGAACATCTCGATCGTGCCCACGCCGGGCTCGGTACGCAACGTACCCGGCTCGAGGTCCCATGCTGTCTCTACGAATGCTCGGTCGGTAGCGGAGAGCAGGCTGCGTTGGCCGGGCAGCCCGGGACCCATATAGCCCATCTCGCGTCCGCCCATCGCGTTCGGTTGCCCGGTGAGCGAGAACGGCCCGCTACCAGGGCGACAGATCGCTCCGGTAGCGAGGTGCAGGTTGCACAGCGCGTTGGTGTTCCAGGTGCCGTGTGTGGACTGGTTGAGTCCCATCGTCCACAGTGACATCCACTCACCGGCCGCGCCGATCCACCGTGCCGCCGTGCGGATGTCGGCCTCGGCGAGCCCGGTGATCTCGGCCACTCGCTGCGGTGGATACTCGGCCAGAAACTCTGGCATCGCGTCCCAGCCCTCGGTGTGCTCGGCGATGAACTCGGTGTCGATGTCGCCTTCGACGACCAGCAGGTGTAACAGTCCGTTCAACAGCGCGAGGTCGGTGCCTGGGGCGATCTGCAGAAACAGGTCGGCACGCGCGGCGGTATCGGTGCGGCGGGGGTCGACCACGATGAGTTTCGCGCCTGCCTTCAGGCGGTCGGCCATCCGCAAGAACAGGATCGGATGGCAATCTGCGGTGTTCGCGCCGATGACGAAGAACAGATCGGTGTGGTCGAAATCATCGTAGGAGCCCGGCGGTCCGTCCGCACCGAGAGACTGCTTGTAGCCTGTCCCGGCGCTGGCCATGCACAGTCGTGAGTTCGCCTCGATGTGCGCAGTGCGCAGATAGCCTTTGGCGAGCTTGGTCGCGAGATACTGCGCCTCCATTGACATCTGCCCGGAAACGTAGAGTGCGATCGCGTCCGGGCCGTGCTCGTCCATGATCGCGCGGAGTCGGGTGGCCGCTTCGTGTACGGCCTCGTCGACGGGCAGTGGTGCCGGGACCTGGCCTCGTTCCGAGCGTCGATAGGCGGTCTCCATTCGCCCGGTGGCGCGCATCAGCTCTGCGTGGGTTGCGCCCTTGGTGCAGAGCCTTCCTGCGTTCGCGGGATGCAACTTGTCGCCGCCGACTTTTGTGATCACCGGTTTCCCGGTGTCATCGGCGGTGGTCTGCACCGTCATCCCGCAGCCCACGCCGCAGTACGAGCACGCCGTTCGGGCGGTGCGGTCGCTGCGGTCGGCCGCTGTGTCGGACATGCCTTCGATAATGCGGACCGCCGATTGCACATGATTTACCGTGCGTTATCGGCAGGTGACATTCAGCCTCACCGTGAGTGAATCGACCTGTGAGGTGTGATGGACGTCTCCGATTCAGCCCAGCTTGTATGCCCGGTGCACGGCGACCACGCCGCCGGTGAGGTTGCGCCAGCGCACCGTCGACCATCCGTTGGCCGAGATCCGGCGTGCGAGATTGCGTTGGTCGGGCCACTGCGTAATCGATTCGGCAAGGTAGGCATAGGCGTCGGGATTGCTGCTCACCAGCCGCGCCACGGTCGGCAACGCCTTCATCAGGTACTCCAGATAGATCGTGCGGAAAGGCTGCCGCACCGGAGCGGAGAACTCACACACCACCAGCCGGCCGCCGGGTTTGGTGACGCGGAGCATCTCGCGCAGCGCGAGGTCGACGTCGGCGACGTTGCGCAGACCGAACGAGATCGTCACCGCGTCGAAAGAGTTGTCGCCGAACGGCAGCGCCATCGCGTCGGCCGCCACCATCGGCACAGCGCGGAATCTGCCTGCCGCGAGCATGCCGCGCGAGAAGTCGGCGGCCAAGCACCATGCCCCGGATTTCCGTAACTCTCGAGTGGATACACCTGTCCCGGCAGCGAGATCGAGCACGCGCTCGCCCGGCCGAGGCAGCAGAGCCCTGCGTGTCGCCCAGCGCCAGTAGCGATCCTGTCCCGCAGAGATGACCGTATTGGTCAGGTCGTATCGTCGCGCGACGCCGTCGAACATCGACGCGACTTCGCGCGGCTGTTTGTCCAACGAGGCACGGTTCGGTTGCGTCTTCGCCACGCCACGACCCTAGCTCGCCGATCGGGCGGACCGGGCACGGCCATGGACGCGCGCCGGTGAGCTCTGAGCGCCAGCTCAGGCTGTGCGTGGCCACCGAACCCGTGGGCCGGTCACGTCGAGGTAGTGATCGATCAACTGCGCGCACACGACCGGCCAGGTGCGTGACCGCACCGACTGTCGGGCCGCGTTCGACAATCGCGTCCGCGCCGCGGGGTCGTGCATCGCACCGACAGCACTCGGCAGCAGCTCACAGAACCGTTGCACCGGAAGCAGATAGCCGCTGCGGCAGTGTGCGATCAAGTCGCGTGGCCCGCCCGCATCCGGTCCGACCACCGGCACACCGGACGCGAGCGCCTCCTGGACCCCTTGGCAAAACGTTTCGTGTTCACCCGGATGCACCATGACGTCCAGGCTCGCGTACGCCTGCGCCAAGTGGTCGCCACCCAGCTCGCCGGTGAAGACGGCGGTCGGCATCATTCTGGCCAGCCGCTGTCGCTGCGGTCCGTCGCCAACGATCACCAACTGGATCGTGGGGTCGGCGGCGAGCACTGCGAGCCGCTCGACGTGCTTCTCCGGTGCGAGCCGTCCGACGAAGCCGACCAGCAGGCGCCGTCGGCCGGCGAGCCAGCCGTCGCGCAGTCGGGCGGATCGAGCGTGCGGTGTGAAGCGGGCGCTGTCGACGCCGCGTGCCCACAGATGCACCCGTGGGATGCCATGCTCGGCCAGGGCGTCCGCTGCCGCTCGGGACGGGGCCAGGGTGCGGGTGGCGTGGGTATGAATGCGTCGCGTCCATCGCCACGCGGCTCGACTGGTCAGTCCGAGACCGTAGCTGCGTGCGAAGCCTGCGACGTCGGTCTGATAGATCGCGACAGTCGGTAGATCCAGGCGTAGGGCGGCGCCGAGACCGCCTGCGCCCAGGAGAAACGGCGAGGCCAGATGCACCACGTCCGCGCGGAATTCGTCGATGGCCGAGATGATTCCCGGCTGGGGTAATCCGACCGGTAGCGAGCTGACCTTCGGTACCCGGACTGCCGGCACTCGGTAGACCTGGAAACCTTCGTAGCCACTCGGCGCGGCCGGGAGGTCACCAGGGGTGTCCGGCGCAATGATCAGCGCGTCGTGTCCGTTTCGCTGCAGGTGCGTCAGCACCTGCAGCACAGAGTTCACGACACCGTTGGTATTGGGCAGAAACGATTCCGCGACGATCGCCACGCGCACGGCTTCAGCGTGGCCGGTCCACCGCACCGTGGCGCCACACCAGGGTGAAGCACCCGGAAAGTCTCGGCGAACTTCGCTGGACTCGGAGCCCGACCCTGCTGGAAGCTTCGTCTGCAGGAATTCAGTCTGCAGGAATTCAGTCGGTATCGACACGCATCCGGGCACGCGACAGTAGCCACAGTGCCGGCAGTCCGATGAGCCAGACGACCGCGAGGACGGACAGCGCGGGCACGAGCGCGACACGGACGTCACGGCCCTCGACCCGGACCAAGTCGGGATCGCTGCGGCGGTATTCCACCCGGATTCGTTCACCCGCGGTGAGGTTGGTCGGGTACAGGACGCCGAGCTTCGGATTGTGTGTCTCGCCGTCCGGCGTGACGTACCTGACGGCCGAGCGCAGCTGTCCTGCCGAGAGGACCTCCGCGGTCGCACTGCCTTTGTCGGAGCTGATCAGATGATCATTGCGCCACGCAGCCAGCACGAGCAGAACCATGAGCGCGCTGAGGGTCGTGGCGGTGATCAACACTCCGATCCCGGCCCGTCCCAGGCGAAACGTCCGCCTGGGCGACTGGCTGGTTTCCGACACCGCCACAGGCTACCGAGTCTCTGGGTTACGGTATCGGCCATGTCCCGAAATTTCAGCTTCACCGTGCCCTATGGTGTCCCGGTCGAAGAACTGCACCGGGTACTCACCGCTGATGATGTCTGGCGGGCTCGCTTCGCCGACACCGAGTCGGCGACGCTGGAGGTGTCGCACCCCGACGGTGTGGACACCATCTTTCTGCAGATGACCGAAAAGCCCGCGGCCGACAAGGTTCCGGCCCTGGTACGCAAGGTATTGAAAAGCGACCTCACCTTTTCTCGCACCGACAGGTGGCAGCCGCTGGTCGGAGAGGTTGCCAAGGGTACGTTCCGGGCTACCACCGGTGGCATCAACAGCACCATGGAGGGCACCTACCACATGCGCTCCACGGCCGAAGGCTCAGAGATCGAGGTGGTCGGCACGGTCGAGGTGCAGGTGCCCGTCGTCGGCGGAGCCATCGAACGTCTCGCCGAACAACTGCACCACCGAGTACTGGGCGGTGAACAGAAATTCATCGAGGAGTGGTTGGCCGCTGAGCCGACCGCCTGAGATCGCCGACCGCCCGATATCACTCACGACCGATGCCCTGGCGCACGCTGGGGCATCGTCGGCGTGCTCGCAGACTCGGCCGCCGATGGGTGGCTACGGTCGCTCGAAGCCGGTGATTCCACCGCCAGGAGTCGCTAGCCGAACGGCTGCCGTTCATCCAGGCGCAACGATGCTCGCCCTGCGGCCCGCCAGGCCCGAGCGGTCAGGTCGACATCCTCGTCGGTGACGAGATTTCCCATGACGCGAACGGCGGTTCGCCGCAGATATTTCGAGCGCATGACCGGGGGGCCGCCGAGCGGAACCACGCGCGGATGGGTGGCCATGCCGGCTATGCGCCGCGCCACCGAGAACGTGCGCCCATAGCGTGTCCGTAGCACCTGTGGCCAGATCCTGGTGAAGTCGGGCTCGGCCAGTAGATCGGCGAGCATGTGGCCGCTCTCCAAGCCGTAGTCGATCCCCTCGCCGTTGAGCGGGTTCACGCAGCCTGCGGCATCGCCGAGCAGTACCCAGTTGCGTCCGGCGACATTCGAGACCGCGCCGCCCATGGGCAGCAAGGCCGACGCCACCGAGCGCAGCGACCCTTCGAACTGCCATTCCTCCCGGCGTGCCGCGGTATAGTGCGCGAGCAGTGGTCGCAACGCGATCTGGGAGGGCCGTCGCTGCGTCGCCAGTGAGCCGACACCGATGTTCACCTCACCGTTGCCCAGTGGAAATACCCAGCCGTAGCCGGGAATCAGCTCGCCGGAAGCGTCGCGCAATTCCAGATGCGAGGTGATCCACTGGTCATCGCTGCGACCGGATGTGACGTAGGCGCGCACTGCGGTGCCGAAGGCATATTGCCGATGCCACGCGCGCCCGAGCAGCCGTCCGACAGGTGAACGCACGCCATCGGCGACCACCAAGGTCCGGCAGGCGATCGTTCGCGGTCCGGCGGTCGTGCGCGTGACGACGTGGGTGACCCGATCGCCGTCGCGGCCGAGGTCGATCACCTTGGTTGCATCCCACATGCGTGCCCCGGACTGGATCGCGGTCTCGCGCAGCTTGTCGTCGAGTTGCGTGCGTGGAATGGCACTTCCGTAGCTCGGGAACGAACCGCCCGGCCAGCTCAGCAGAGCCTCACGGCCGAATCCGGTCATCCGGAGGCCATGATTGACAATATGTGTACGCACCCACTCACCGAGGCCGAGCTGTTCCAGTTCGGCAGTCGCGCGCGGGGTCAGGCCGTCACCGCAGGTCTTGTCTCTGGGAAAGGTCGCGGAGTCGATGAGCGTGACATCCCATCCGGCCCGCGCGGCCCATGCGGCCGCCGCCGAACCGGCGGGGCCCGCGCCGACGACCAGCACCTCGGTTTCGCTGGGTACGGCGTCCTCGGTGCGCGGGGGAGTGGTTTCGGGTACACCCATGCGGTCCATACTTGCAGGGCCGGCTCGATCACCTCGACGCCGGTCGTGCTCGAGCAGGCCTTGGCCGAGAGCGGGTGTGGTGTGCGAGAGTGGCCGATCCATCGCAGAGTGACGGTGTCGATGAGCCCTCGATGAGGACACGCTAGGTTCTCTACCGTGGGGTCGGAGGCAGCGCTGGGAGAAGAGATGAGCAGATCGGCCATGAGCGAGCGCGGCGAGCGAATGACGGACACCGCGCGTCACGCGCGCGATAGCGATACCGCGCGCCACACGCGCGATAGCGATACCGCGCGCCACACGCGCGATAGCGGCCTGCGTGACGGCACCACGGTCGTGGCCGGGGTCGACCTCGGGGATGTCGCGCTCGCCGCGACTGTGCGCGACGGGTTGGACCGAGTCGAACAACTGTTGGTCGACGAATTGTGTGATGGTGCGGAATTCCTGCAGGAAGCGGCGTTGCACCTGGCGAAGGCGGGAGGTAAGCGGTTTCGACCGCTGTTCACCGTTCTCACCGGACAACTCGGGCCGCGTCCGACCGATCCTGCCTTGATCACCGCGGGTGCGGTGGTCGAACTCGTGCATCTGGCGACTCTCTACCACGATGATGTGATGGACGAGGCGTCGATGCGGCGTGGCGCTCCGAGCGTCAACTCGCGGTGGGGTAACAACATCGCGATCCTCGCCGGCGACTACTTGTTCGCGCACGCCTCGCGGCTGACGTCCACTCTGGGCCCCGACGCGGTGCGCATCATCGCCGAGACCTTCGCCGAACTCGTCACCGGCCAGATGCGCGAGACCGTCGGCGCCCGCGAATCTCAGGATCCGGTCGAGCACTACCTGCGGGTGGTGTGGGAGAAGACCGGTTCACTCATCGCCGCGGCCGGACGCTTCGGCGGCACCTTCTCCGGCGCGGGCGACGAGCAGGTCGAGCGCCTGTCGCGTCTCGGGGATGCGGTGGGTACGGCATTCCAGATCTCCGACGACATCATCGACATCTCCTCGGCAGCCGAGCAGTCCGGGAAGACTCCGGGCACCGACCTGCGTGAAGGCGTGCACACCCTGCCGGTGCTCTACGCGCTGCGGCAAACCGGCGCCGACGGCGATCGGCTCCGTGAGTTGCTCGCTCGCCCACTGGCGATCGACGGTGAGGTCGAGGAGGCGCTCGATCTGCTGGCCGGCTCGCGCGGCATGGCCTTGGCCAAACAGAAGCTGCAAGGCTATGCCGACCTCGCGCAGGCAGAGTTGTCGGCACTGCCGGCTGGGCCGGCCAACGACGCGCTGGCGCGGCTGGTGCACTACACCATCGAGCGCGTGTCCTGAACGATCGGCCGTGGAACCGTGCTCGTAGCCTCTGGCGCTGGAACTTTGCCCGGAACCCCCTTCGTTGAGCAGTCGTAGGACAGCTCGATGGATGGGGAACGGCGAGGAGACACATGCACGGGCGCGGATATGGGAACGGACTGAAGACCTTCGGACTGATGATCGGCCTGTCGGCCTTGATCGTGTTCGCGGGTGCGATGTTCCGGAGCCCGACGATCTTGGTCTTTGCGATCCTGCTCGCGGTGGGTACGAACGCGTACGCGTACTTCAACAGCGACAAGATCGCACTACGGGCGATGCATGCACATCCGGTCAGCGAACTGGAAGCGCCCGTGATGCATCGAATCGTGCGTGAGCTCGCCACCACCGCACGGCAGCCGATGCCGCGGTTGTACATCAGTCCGACGAATGCACCCAACGCATTCGCCACTGGACGGAGTCCGCGACATGCCGCGGTCTGTTGCACCAGCGGGATTCTGCAGATTCTGGACGAGCGAGAATTGCGTGCCGTCCTGGGACACGAACTCTCCCACGTCTACAATCGCGACATTCTCATTTCCTCGGTCGCGGGCGCGCTTGCGGCCGTCATCTCCGGGTTGGCCAACCTCGCCTTCTTCGCGTCCATGTTCGGTGGCAATCGCAATGGCGAAGGTCCCAATCTGATCGGTGTGCTACTGGTGTCGCTGCTCGGCCCGATCGCTGCGTCACTCGTCAAATTGGCCGTCTCTCGCGCGCGTGAATTCCAGGCCGACCAGTCCGGCGCCGAACTCACCGGCGACCCGCTGGCCCTCGCTTCTGCCCTACGCAAGCTCGAGCGGGGTGTCCAGGCTGCCCCGCTGCCACCCGAGCCTCGGCTGACGGCGCAGTCCCATCTGATGATCGCCAACCCGTTTCGGGTGGGGGAGCGGGCTGCGCGGTGGTTCTCCACCCATCCGCCGATGGCGCAACGCATCGCGCGATTGGAGGAGATGGCCGGCGGACCCCGTCGGTATTGACGGTGTCGCTCGCCGCGGCCCGAGGTCAGCGGTAGTTGACGAACTGTAGGGCGATACCGAAATCCGCGCCCTTCAGCAACCCGATGACCGCCTGCAGATCGTCACGTTTCTTGCTGCTCACGCGCACCTCGTCGCCTTGGATCTGGGTTTTGACGCCCTTGGGGCCTTCGTCGCGGATCAGTTTGGCGATCTTCTTCGCATGTTCGGAGTCGATGCCTTGCACCAGTGAGCCGGTGATCTTGTACACCTTGCCGGAGGAGGCCGGGTCGCCGGCGTCGAATGCCTTCAGGGAGATGTCGCGGCGAATCAGCTTCTCCTTGAAGACCTCCAGTGCGGCGCGGACGCGTTCCTCGGCAGAGGCGCTGAGCACGATCGTGGCGTCTCCGGACCATTCGATCGTGGCGCCGGTGCCGCGAAAGTCGTAGCGGGTGTTGAGCTCCTTCTCCGCCTGATTCAGGGCGTTGGCGACCTCCTGCCGGTCGACCTTGCTCACGACGTCGAAAGACGAATCAGCCACACTGCGCTCCTGTTCTGACGGTCCGGCGGGTCGGGCGATCCGAGTGCCGACCGGACACCGTCGGCTCGGCCCGGAACTCGAGAGTAGTCGGGTCGTCGGCACGATAGCCAGCCGGTTTGCATTCAGGGTGTGGGTTCGATGTATTCTGCTCAGCGCGCAGTAACAGTGCGTAAACGGCAGGTTGCCCGAGCGGCCAATGGGAGCAGACTGTAAATCTGTCGGTGAAAGCCTACGTAGGTTCGAATCCTACACCTGCCACTCCCACGAGGGCCTTGTACGACACCAGAGATGCGTACAAGGCCCTTTCTCGTCATTTGTGCTTGCCCGCTCCGCGTGCCCGATGCCGGCGTCATCCGCTGGCGCAGGTGTGCCGGACTCGGTAGCCGCAGATTTGGCAGCGCTTGTCGATGTCGCCAACTCGGCGTAGCGCTGCGAGTTATGGCTAGAACGGTTCTGACCACGCGGTTTGGTGGTGAGACTGGTAAGTGTGTAACCTCGTTCAAGACTTCGTCGCGCTGAGGTCGAATCCGCGGGCTCGGTG
This sequence comes from Nocardia sp. CNY236, assembly GCF_000482385.1. Taxonomy (GTDB): domain Bacteria; phylum Actinomycetota; class Actinomycetes; order Mycobacteriales; family Mycobacteriaceae; genus Nocardia. Next base: position 131,934 of record NZ_AXVD01000010.1, on the reverse strand, counting down.
CGAGAGTAGTCATGCCCCCTTAGCTCAGTCGGCAGAGCGTTTCCATGGTAAGGAAAAGGTCAACGGTTCGATTCCGTTAGGGGGCTCGCCGGATTGCCGGTGGTGACCGACTCGGCATCGCTTTTCGTAGCCGCGGGTTGGGCTCGGCACCATGGTAATGCGACGCCGTGGCGGTGTAGCTCAGTCGGTAGAGCAAACGACTCATAATCGTTGTGTCGCCGGTTCAAGTCCGGCCATCGCTACCACAATCGATCAAGCCCATCAGGTACTGGAAAGAAGGCATATCGTGGCCGCGAAGTCCACCGATGTCCGGCCAAAGATCACCTTGGCCTGTGAGCAGTGCAAGCATCGCAACTACATCACCAAGAAGAACCGGCGAAACGATCCGGATCGGCTGGAACTGAAGAAGTTCTGCCCGAACTGTGGCACCCATCGGGCGCATCGCGAGTCCCGCTAGGCCTGCCCGTCACAATCCGCACCAGGACGTGTCGTCGACGTATGTGGGACCGTGACACCGCAAGAATCGAGCGTCGTAGGTCCCTGAGACGCTGCGACGGAAGGGAGTTCGCGGTGAACGCTTCGCGGACTCCGAATGGTCGATGGGGCCGGATAGGTACAGTCCTCCCGTGACAATCAACACCGGTACGAACGAATCGGTTCGAGCAGGCGAGCCTCTCGATCCCGCTGGCAACGCCGCGGTCATGGTCGGTCACCACTACCGCGTCGACGACTATTACGAGGTCGGCCGCGAGAAGGTGCGGGAGTACGCCCGGGCTGTGCAGGACTACCATCCGGTGCATTGGGACCAGCGTGCGGCCCAGGAATACGGCTACGACGACGTGCTTGCTCCGGTGACGTTCATCTCTCTGGTCGGGATCCTGGCCCAGCGCAAGCTGTTCGAACAGATCGTGTCCGGCTACGACCTGAGTCCCCAGGTCATGCAGACCGACCAGATTCTCGAATTCCACCGCCCGATCAAGGTCGGCGACCGACTCACCTGCGATGTCTACCTGGACTCGTTCCGGCAGGCGTTCGGCGGCGACATCATCGTGACCAAGAACATCGTCACCGCGCAGAACGACGAGCACGTGCTGACCACCTACACCACCCTCGTCGGCCGAAGCGGAAGCGACATCGACCCCAACCTCACCGCCGCCGTGCACAACGTGCTGATGCACGGCATCGGTGACGACGCGCCCGAGCCCCACTCAGGAGGCGCTCACCGTTCAGGAGGCGTTACTGCCTCGCCGACGCCGGCGACCGCGGTTCGAGCGCCCTCCACACGGTCCGCCCAACCGGTCACGGTCACTCCGAGGGATACCCACGGCACCAACGCTCTCGCCTTCACCGACATCGCCGTAGGGGACGAGTTGCCTGCCCGCACAGTTCGGCTCACCCGCGGCGATCTGGTGAACTACGCCGGGGTGTCCGGTGATGCGAATCCGATCCATTGGAGCGACGAGATCGTCGGGTTGGTCGGCCTCGACGGCGTGGTCGCGCACGGCATGCTCACCATGGGTCTCGCCGGCGGCTTCGTCACCTCCTGGCTCGGTGACCCCGGCGCGGTCAAGGAGTTCAACGTCCGGTTCACCAGCCCGGTCTATGTCGGAACCGACCGTGCCGCAGAAGTCCAGTACACCGGCAAGGTGAAGTCGGTCGATCCAGAGACCAGGACGGCTGTGGTGGCGATCGTGGCCAAGTCGGCGGGCAAGCGGATCTTCGGCCGCGCGACCGCGACGGTACAGCTCACCTGAGCTGGCGTAGCATCCCGGATTGGCTAATGGGGTGCGCGGTAACGTACACTCAGGTCTCTGGGGTCACCAGCCGTTGCGCGCTGCTCTGTGGGGCTGGCTCCACACGGTTCGTCAGAACCGTTTGTGGGCCGCGACCTAACGGAGTGGCGCGCGTGTTGTGTGGCAACGAGCACAAGTGAATCATCGAAACGTGGTTGGACAGCCGGCACCGTCCGACCGAAGGGGCGTAGCTCAATTGGCAGAGCAGCGGTCTCCAAAACCGCAGGTTGCAGGTTCAAGTCCTGTCGCCCCTGCCCTGGATGCCAGCGACGAGAGAGGATCGACGTGAGCGACGAGCGGGACACTCGCCGCGGCGCGCATGCGGCCGACGAGGGCGATGGCACCGCCGCAGCGACCCGGCCGAGCGGTAAGCGATCCGCCCGGCGGGCTCGTGGTGCGTCGTCGGAGCCCGACACGGGTGCGATCGCAACACTCGACCGTCCGTCGCGCACGGCAGCCACGAAGACCGATCGGGCCGAACGCAAGAAGCCGGGTAATCCGCTCAAGCGGGTGATCAAGTTCCTGCGGGAAGTCATCGCAGAACTCCGCAAGGTGATCTGGCCCAATCGGAAGCAGATGGTCACCTATACGAGCGTTGTTCTGGTGTTCGTGATTTTCATGGTCGCGTTCATCAGCGGGTTGGATCTGGCGTTCACCAAGGGTGTCACCTGGCTGTTCGGTTAGCCGAACGACGCCGACGCCGGTAGCCGAACCTGGGGCGGACGTGAGGGCGAGTATTGCTCACCATGCGCCCGGCCCGGCACGCAGAGGATGTACGTGACGACACAGGAAGCGAGTGCCCAGTGAGCACCCCGGAGAACGACACACACGACGAGTTCCCGGTCGATGACGCGGTGGCCGAGCCCACCGACTCCGTCGAAGAGGTCTCGGCCGGTGAGCCCGCGGTCGAGAAATCGGAGCCCGCTGCCACCGCTTCGACCGATGTCGATCCTGTTGCCGAGATGAAGGCTGCACTGCGCCGTGCTCCTGGCGAGTGGTATGTGATCCACTCCTATGCCGGGTACGAGAACAAGGTGAAGACCAACCTCGAAACCCGGGTGCAGAATTTGGACCTCGAGGACTACATCTTCCAGGTCGAGGTGCCTACCGAAGAGGTCACCGAGATCAAGAACGGGCAGCGCAAGCATGTCAACCGCAAGGTACTGCCCGGCTACATCCTGGTTCGCATGGAACTCAACGACGAGTCGTGGGGCGCGGTGCGCAATACCCCGGGCGTCACCGGGTTCGTCGGCGCCACCGCGCGGCCGTCGCCGTTGTCGTTGGACGACGTCGTGAAGTTCCTCGTGCCGGCCGCGGAAAAGAAGAAGAAGCCAGCGGCGGCCGCCGCGGTTGCCGAGACCACGCCCGGCGAGGTCGCACCGAAGCCGGTCATCGAAGTCGACTTCGAGGTCGGCGAGTCCGTGACCGTGATGGACGGCCCCTTCGCCACGTTGCCTGCCAGCATCTCCGAGGTCAATGCCGAACAGCAGAAGCTGAAGGTGCTCGTGTCGATCTTCGGCCGCGAGACTCCGGTCGAACTCGCATTCACGCAGGTGGCCAAGATCTAGTTGCGACGATCCGGTCGTGACGCATCACGACCGGCACGGCTACTCGCACGCAGCCGCCACCACGACTTGCAAAGAGCAAGGACAACAATCACCGAGGAAAGTACAGATGCCCCCCAAGAAGAAGAAGCTCGCCGGGATCATCAAGCTTCAGATCCAGGCCGGCCAGGCGAATCCGGCCCCTCCGGTCGGTCCCGCGCTGGGTCAGCACGGCGTCAACATCATGGAGTTCTGCAAGGCGTACAACGCTGCGACCGAGTCGCAGCGCGGCAACGTCGTCCCGGTCGAAATCTCGGTGTACGAGGACCGGTCATTCGACTTCAAGCTGAAGACGCCACCCGCCGCCAAGTTGTTGCTCAAGGCTGCGGGGGTGCAGAAGGGTTCGGCTGAGCCGCACCGCAACAAGGTCGCCAAGGTAACCCTCGAGCAAGTGCGCGAGATCGCCAAGACCAAGCAGGAAGATCTGAACGCCAACGATATCGAGCAGGCGGCCAAGATCATTGCGGGCACCGCGCGTTCGATGGGCATCACCGTCGAGGGCTGAGTGCTCCTGCGGTCCATCCGTGGAGTGCTCCTGCGGTCCATCGGTGGACAGACCGCGAACCAGGTGGGAGGGTCGGCCAGACCCGCTGACCACGCCTGAACCATGAATACGCCGGCGTCGGCCGACCAGCGCGCGAGCGCTCGAGACCGAGATCATACAGAGGTCCGAAGCACAGTCGGGTGATCGCCGCCGATCGAACAAGGACAGAGGAAGATGGCAAAACGAAGCAAGGCATACCTCGCCGCGGCCGAAAAGGTCGATCGGAGCAAGCTCTACTCGCCGTTGGCCGCCGCGCGGTTGGCCAAGGAGACCGCTACCACCAAGACCGATGCGACCGTCGAGGTCGCGGTGCGTCTCGGTGTCGATCCGCGCAAGGCCGATCAGATGGTCCGTGGCACTGTCAATTTGCCGCACGGTACCGGTAGAACAGCTCGGGTGATCGTGTTCGCCGCGGGCGAGAAGGCAGCCGAGGCCGAGAATGCCGGCGCCGATGCAGTCGGCGCCGAGGATCTGATCGAGCGGATTCAAGGCGGCTGGTTGGACTTCGACGCCGCGATTGCCACCCCGGATCAAATGGCCAAGGTCGGTCGCATCGCACGCATTCTCGGTCCCCGTGGTTTGATGCCGAACCCGAAGACCGGCACGGTTACCACCGATGTGACCAAAGCTGTCAACGACATCAAGGGCGGAAAGATCAACTTCCGGGTCGACAAGCAGGCCAACCTGCATTTCGTCATCGGCAAGGCGTCCTTCGACGACAGCAAGCTGGTGGAGAACTACGGCGCCGCGTTGGACGAGATCCTGCGCGCCAAGCCGTCGACCGCCAAGGGGCGCTACGTCAAGAAGGTGACGGTTTCGACGAACACCGGACCGGGCATCCCGGTGGACCCGAACCGCACCCGCAACCTCTTGGACGAGGACGCCTAGCGGCAGGACGGCCGATCTCGACGGTGGGAAGACCTCGCGCTTCCCACCGGACCTGCCAACAGCAGCGTCCCACTGTCCGACGTTCGCCACCGTTTTGGCGAATGACCCTGTACCCAGGTACAGTTGAGCAAGTTTTCGACCGAGTTCGATCACTACCTCAATTCGTTCTACCGAAGACCGTTGGTCGCCGTTCCCGCCTGGGTTCGGTCGAAGGTTCGGCACCATTGCCGGCGGCCCGCGCAGGGAGACCGAGGCTGGAAATCGATCCGGGTAGTACCCGGAATTGTCTACCTTCCGCCCCGGAACGCTCTGCGTTCGGGGCGTTCGTCGTGTCGTCGACCCCTGATCGGTAGTTCGTATCCACGAACCGACCCTCAGAGAGGAGGCGAAGTATGGCAAAGCCCGAAAAGGTCACCGCGGTTGCGGAGATCGCAGAGCAGTTCAGGAACTCGACGGCCACCGTGGTCACGGAATACCGTGGCTTGTCGGTGGGCAAGCTGACCGAGCTGCGGCGCGCTCTCGGCACCGACGCCACCTACTCCGTCGCCAAGAACACGCTGGTCAAGCGAGCGGCTGCCGAAGCCGGAGTGGAAGGTCTCGACGATCTGTTCGTCGGACCGACCGCAATCACCTTCATCTCGGGCGAGCCGGTCGATGCTGCCAAGGCTCTGAAGACCTTCGCCAAGGAGAACAAGGCGCTCATCATCAAGGGCGGCTACATGGACGGCGCTCCGCTGTCCGTGTCCGAGGTCGAGCGGATCGCTGATCTGGAGACCCGTGAGGTCTTGCTGGCCAAGCTTGCCGGTGCACTGAAAGGCAACCTCACGAAGGCCGCTGGTCTGTTCAATGCTCCCGCGTCGCAAGTGGCCCGGCTGGCCGCCGCGCTGCAGGAGAAGAAGCAGGCCGAAGCCGGCGGAGCTGCCGCCGAGTAACTCGCGGGGTGACTGGGCTGTAGCTCGCTCCTCAAAGCTCGCCCCCCGAGACATCACCTATCGAAAGGAAGACAACAATGGCCAACGTCGACGAACTGCTCGAGACCTTCGGCAACATGACCCTGCTCGAGCTGTCGGACTTCGTGAAGAAGTTCGAGGAGAAGTTCGAGGTGACCGCCGCTGCGCCCGTCGCAGTCGCCGCTGTCGGTGGCGCTGCCGCACCGGCCGAGGCGGTCGAGGAGCAGGACGAGTTCGACGTCGTTCTCGAAGGCGCCGGCGATAAGAAGATCCAGGTCATCAAGGTGGTCCGGGAGATCGTCTCCGGCTTGGGTCTGAAGGAAGCCAAGGACCTGGTCGAAGGTGCGCCGAAGCCGATCCTGGAAAAGGTCGCCAAGGATGCTGCCGAGGCCGCCAAAGCGAAGCTGGAAGACGCTGGCGCGAAGGTTTCGGTCAAGTAATTCGAGATCGAGAACAGCACTACGGGCGGGCTCCCTTTGGAGCTCGCCCGTAGTGCTATTCGACAGTCCGAACGTTGTCGCGGATAACAATAGTTCGTCGGGTTACTCTTCAGTCAGGTTCTGATGTGCCCTCTCTTGCATATGGGTTACAGTGACCGAGCCCACTAGTACTACATAGCGCACTGCAATCACCGAGCGAGCGGTGCGTCAGGTGGGTGGCTCGCTGAGAATTGTGGAGGTAGCCGTGGGCGTCGAGGTCAGAACCGAAGGTGTAACCAAGTCCTTCGGTTCGCAGCGAATCTGGCAGGACGTATCGCTGACGTTGCCGTCAGGCGAGGTCAGCGCGCTGCTGGGTCCGTCGGGTACTGGTAAGTCGGTATTTTTGAAGTCCTTGATCGGCTTGCTGCGTCCCGAACGCGGAGCGATCTATATCGACGGCACGGATATCACGACGTGTTCCAATAAGCAGCTGTACGAGATTCGCAAGCTGTTCGGTGTGCTGTTCCAGGACGGCGCATTGTTCGGATCGATGAACTTGTTCGACAATGTGGCCTTTCCGTTGCGCGAGCACACCAAGAAGAGCGAATCCGAGATCAAGAAGATCGTCATGGAGAAGCTGGAGCTGACCGGTCTGCTCGGGGCCGAAGCCAAGTTGCCCGGCGAGATCTCCGGTGGCATGCGCAAGCGAGCCGGATTGGCCCGCGCCCTGGTGCTCGATCCACAGATCATCCTCGTCGACGAGCCGGACTCGGGTCTCGACCCGGTACGCACTTCGTACCTGAGTCAATTGTTGATCGATATCAATGCGCAGATCGACGCCACGATTCTGATCGTGACCCACAACATCAACCTGGCCCGAACCGTGCCGGACAACATCGGCATGCTCTTCCGTCGCCAACTGGTCATGTTCGGTCCGCGGGAGGTCTTGCTCACCTCGGAGGAGCCGGTGGTCAAACAGTTCCTCAACGGTCGCATGATCGGCCCGATCGGGATGTCCGAGGAGAAGGACGAGGCGCAGATGGCGCGCGAGCAAGCACTGGTCGACGCCGGGCATCACCATGGCGGTGCCGAGGAGGTCGAGGGAATCATCCCGCAGATGCGCGCGACCCCGGGCACGCCGGTGCGCCAGGCCGTATTACGACGCAAAGAGCGCGTTCGCGAGATCATGCATACGCTGCCGCATGCCGCTCAGGTTGCGATTCGTGAGTCACTTGTGGAGAACGACGACACCCAGGTGATGGCCTACAACCACGGTGACCTGGCGAATTATCAAGGCGCCGACTACGGCTCCACCGTGCGCCGTAGTGCGACCAACGGGTAACATCTGCGATCGTGAATTCCACTCTGGCGCGATTGCGAGCACCCCTGGAGTCGGGGTTTGCCCAAGCCGGCAACATCATTGCGCTGCTGATCGACGTTGCGCGCAAGACCTTTCGCCGGCCCTTCGAATGGCGGGAGTTCATCGAGCAGTCGTGGTTCATCGCGAGTGTCTCGATTCTGCCCAGTGCATTGGTTGCGATCCCCTTCGGTGCGGTCGTGGCATTGCAGACCGGTTCGCTGATCAAACAGTTGGGCGCCGAAGCCTTCACTGGTGCAACCAGCGTGCTGGCGACGGTTCAGCAAGCGGCACCGGTCGTGACAGCGCTGATCATTGCGGGTGCCGCGGGCTCGGCTGTGGCCGCAGATCTCGGTTCGCGCACCATCCGCGAAGAGATCGACGCACTCGAGGTGCTCGGCGTCGACCCGGTGCGCAAGCTGGTGGTTCCCCGCGTGATCGGCATGATGCTGGTAGCGCTCCTGCTCAACGGTCTGGTTTCGGTGGTCGGCATCGCGGGCGGATATTTCTTCAATGTGCTGTTGCAGGGCGGCACACCGGGCGCTTACTTGGCGTCGTTCTCCGCTCTTGCGCAACTGCCCGACCTATGGATCGGTGAGATCAAGGCAGCGGTGTTCGGTCTGCTCGCCGGCGTCATCGCCGCATACAAGGGGCTGCATCCCAAGGGAGGCCCGAAAGGAGTCGGTGACGCGGTGAACCAATCCGTGGTGATCACATTCCTGGTGCTGTTCTTCGTGAACCTCGTTTTGACCTTGGTATACCTACAAATCGTCCCGGCCAAGGGCGCCTGACCTATGGCGACGTCGTATCGAACCCCGGTCGGCAAGTCCATGCACCGGGTTGGTGAAGTCGTGCGCAGCCCGTTGAACGTCATCGATCGCGCGGGCGAGCAGATGTCGTTCTACTCGCGGACCATCGCTTGGATACCGCGCACGATCGTGCACTACCGCAAGGAGGTCATGCGGCTGCTGGCCGAGGTCACCTTCGGCAGCGGTGCGCTCGCGGTGATCGGCGGCACCATCGGGGTCATCGTGTTCATGTCCGGCTCGGTCGGTGTCGTGGTCGGCCTGCAGGGCTTCAAGGCGCTCGATTCCCTCGGTAGCGGGGTACTCACCGGCTTCCTCACCGCCTACGTGAATACTCGAGAGATCGCGCCATTGGTAGCCGCGCTCGCGCTCTCGGCCACGGTCGGTTGCGGATTCACCGCGCAGTTGGGTGCCATGCGGATCTCCGAAGAGATCGACGCACTCGAAGTGATGGCCGTGCCTGGCATACCCTTCCTGGTCACCAGTCGAGTGATCGCCGGTTTCCTCGCAGTGATCCCGCTGTACATCGTGGGTCTGCTGGGCACGTTCGTGGCATCACGCTCGATCAGCATCTGGTTCAACGGCCAATCCAGCGGCTCCTACGACCACTACTTCAGTCTGTTCCTACCGCCAGAGGACGTACTCTATTCGTTCCTCAAGGTGCTGGTGTTCGCACTGGTGATCATCATGGTGCACTGCTACTACGGCTTCCATGCCACTGGCGGACCCGCCGGCGTCGGCGTCGCCGTGGGGCGCGCCGTCCGCGCCGCGATCGTCCTGGTGAACGTGCTCGACTTCTTCCTCAGTCTCGCGATCTGGGGGACCACGACGACAGTGCGGGTGGCCGGATGAGCCCGCGGACCAGGCCTTCGCGTTCGCTGCAGACGTTGCGTATCCGGGTACTCGGCATCGCCTTCTTCGTCGTGGTTGCGGTGTTCGTGTGGACGACGATCGCGATCTACAACAAGGAGTTCGTGCGGACCGTACACGTGGACCTGAAGACCGACAGCGTGGGTAATGCACTGACCCGGCACGCGGACGTGAAGGTTCGCGGGGTCACTGTCGGCCAAGTGCGGTCCAGCCGTTCCGAGAGCGGCGAAGTGACGCTGGACCTCGCGATAGATCCGGATCGGGCCAGCCAAATCCCGGTCAACGCCACTGCTCGGCTGCTCCCCAAGACGGTCTTCGGTGAGCGTTACGTGGACTTGGTGATCCCGGACGACCCCAGCGCGCAGCACCTGTCCGACGGTGTGACGCTGTATCAGGATGTCAGTGGCAATGCCATCGAGGTGAGCCAACTCCTCGACGACCTACTCCCGTTGCTGCGCGCCATTCCACCCCAGGATCTGGCCGCTACATTGGGTGCGTTGTCGCAGGCGCTGGCCGGTCGCGGTGCCGAGCTCGGTGAGACGGTGGACCGGTTGGACGATGCTTTCCGCGAGATCAATGGAGTGCTTCCGGACCTGCAGTCCGGCCTGCGCAGCTTCGCCGAAGTAGCCGCCACCTATTCCGACGCCGCGCCACAGTTGATTCAGGCATTGGACAACCTGCGTACCACCAATGCCACCATCGTGCAGCGGCGCACCGATATCGACGCGCTTCTCGCCATCGCGACGCCGACCGCGGCGAGCACAGCCGAATTCCTGATCGCCAACCGTGACAACATCATCGACCTGTCCGCGGATTCTCGGCCCGCGCTGGAATTGTTGGCGTACTACTCGCCGAACTATGTCTGTACCTTCGCGAACTTCGCTCAGCTGAAGCCGCGCGTCGACGAAATCTTCGGACAAGGCACCGGCCGTCCCGGCTCACGAGTGACGCTCGAGTTGACCAACCCTCGCGGCAGGTACCTCCCGAATCAGGACGAACCCCGCTGGCTGGACACTCGAGGACCGTGGTGTATCCCGGAAATGCCATTGGGCGTCGACCCCGGTCAGTTCACCGGCGGGCCGAACAACGACGGCTCCTACGCGGTACCCAGCCGTAACCCCGGTGACCAGAACATCGGCCATCTGTCACCGCCGCAGTACGGGACGTTCCCGGCGAGTGCAACACCGTCGATCGCAGGCTCGCCGATGGAGCAGCAGGTGCTGGCCACCATCTATGGCGCGGCCAACGGTGTCCCGCCGGACGAAGTACCGAGTTGGGTGACCCAGGTCGGTGCGCCGGCGTTCCGGGGAAGCGAGGTGAGTGTGCGATGAATGCCATGCGACAGCAGCTGCGCGGCTTGGGAGGGCCGCTGAGCAAACTGATCGTCTTCATCGTGGTAACGCTGTTCGTGACCGTCGTGCTCGCGCTGTCCATCGCCAATTACAGCGGTTCCGGCTCGGGGTTCAAGGCTCGGTTCACCGATGTCACCTCGCTCAACCCCGGCGACGAGGTTCGTATCGCGGGTGTACGGGTCGGCAAGGTCACCAAGGTCTCGATCGTCGATACCCGCTTGGCGGAGGTGGAGTTCGACCTCACCGACCGAGATTGGCTACCCGCCTCGACCACCGCAATGATCCGATACCGCAACTTGGTCGGCCAGCGCTATATCGCGCTGGAGCAAGGGGTCGGAGAACAAGGTCGTAAGTTGAACGCGGGCGCCACCATTCCCTTGGAGCAGACCCGGCCGGCCCTGGACCTCACCACGCTGTTCAATGGCTTCCGACCGTTGTTTCGCACGTTGACCGCGGAGGACGTGAACAAACTGTCCTTCGAGATCATCCAGGTGTTCCAAGGGGAGCAGGGCACCATTCACGATTTGGTCGCAACCACGGCGAATCTCACCAACAAGATCGCGGACAAGGACGCCGTGATCGGTGAACTGACCCGGAATCTGACTGCTGTTCTGGACACGATCAACGACCGTGGCGACCAGTTCGATCAAATGATCGTGAATACCGAGGCCCTGATCAGTGGCCTTGCCGCGGACCGCGACACCATCGGTCGATCGGTGACTTCGCTGGCCGACTTGACCTCGGCCACCGCCGATCTGCTCGTGCCGGTCCGTCCCACGCTCCAGGGGTCGATCGCCGGACTCAGAGAGCTCACCGGCACCCTGGTCGAACGCCAGGACGAGGTGAACGAGGCGCTGTACAACTTGCCGCTCAAGATGGAGAAACTCGGCCGAGTGGGCAGCTATGGCTCGTGGTTCCAGTTCTATCTGTGCGGCATCGACATCGTCGTCGGTCCAGGAGTGGCCGACGCGCCTGCGCTCAACCTGCCCGCGGGAATGCCGACGATCAACCAACCGCTCTACACCAATGCGGCGCCACGCTGCCACGGAAAGGCTCGTTGATGGACGATCGCATCCTGCTCGGCAGGCGCAGCCCAGCGTTCATGGGCGTGCTGGGCCTGACCATGGTGCTGTTGGTGACAGTGTCGGCGTTCTATCTGGATCAGCTGCCCATCGTGGGGGCCGGTACCAAGTACACCGCCGAGTTCTCCGAGGCCGCGGGCCTCAAAAAGGGCAACGAGGTTCGGATCGCCGGCGTGAAGGTGGGCGCGGTATCCGACGTCCGGCTCGACGGGGACCGCGTGGTGGTCGACTTCCGTACACGGGACGCCTGGATCGGCAATGAAACCACCGCCTCCATCCAGATCAAGACACTGCTCGGCCAGAAGTACCTGGCATTGGACCCTCGTGGATCGGATCCTGCGGACCCGGGAACGCGGATTCCGTTGTCGCGCACCGTGTCGCCCTACGATGTGGTGGATGCGTTCAGCGATGCAGCACGCAATATCGACCAGATCGACACCGACCAGCTCGCCACCAGCATGCAGGTGCTCTCCGAAGCATTCGCCACGACGCCGCCGGAGATTCGTGCCTCCATCGACGGAGTAGCCCGGTTGTCGGAGACGCTGGCCAAGCGGGACGAAGAGCTGAAGAAGCTGTTTGCCGCGACCAGGCAGACCACCCAGGTTCTCGCCGACCGCAGCGCCGAGTTCGAGCGATTGCTCGCCTCGGGTGGTCAGCTACTGGCCGAACTGAACTTCCGGCAGCAGTCCATCGCGCAACTGTTGTCCACCGCCCAAACGGTGTCTGCGGAGTTGACCGCGTTGGTGCAGGACAACGAGGAGCAGATCGGACCGGCACTGACGAATCTGCGTGCCGCGATCGATCTACTCAATGCCAACCAGCAGAACATTTCCAAGACCTTGGAACTGGCGGCGCCGTTCTACGGCTTGTACGCAAACGTGTTGGGCACCGGTCGCTGGTTCGACGCTGTGATCGTCAACGTGGCACCGCCCGGCCTGCCCGAGATTCCCGGTGATCGTCCGCCGGTCCGCACCATGGGAGGTAGATGACGTGGCGGAGAACTGGCGCAGCGATCCCCTTGGGGCGGTGCGACATTCCAGCCGGGGCGCCAAGGCGACCATGGTGCTGGTGGTCGTCCTTGCAGTTCTGGTGGCCGGAGTGCTCTGGTGGTTGTTCAACCGGATGAACACTACCAAGATCACCGCGTACTTCGATCGTTCGGTCGGCATCTACGAGGGTTCGGATGTGCGCATCCTCGGAGTCCCGGTCGGCTCGGTGGATTCGGTGCGGCCACAAGGCGACCAAGTCGAAATCGTGATGTCCGTGAACCGCAGGTTCGACGTGCCCGCCGATGCGCGGGCAGCGCAGATCACTCCCTCGGTGGTGTCGGACCGCTACATTCAGCTGACACCGGTCTACACCGAGGGGCCCAAGATGCCTCGCAACGCCACGATCTCCCGTGATCGCACCGTCACCCCGGTTGAGATCGACGAGATGTACAAGAGCATCACCGAGCTGTCGGAGGCGTTGGGACCCAACGGAGCCAATGCCGAAGGCGCAGTGAACGAGTTGGTGCGCACAGGCGCTGCGAACCTGGCGGGCAATGGCGAAGCGTTGGCCAACAGTTTCACCCAGTTGTCGCGCGCGGCGCGATATCTGTCGGAATCACGCGGCGACATCTTCGACACCATCGAGAATCTACAGACTTTCGTCAGTATGTTGGCGCAGAGTGATCAGCAGGTGCGGCAATTCAATACGCAATTGGCCGACGCATCGACCTTTCTGGCCAGCGAGCGCGAAAATCTCGGCGCCACATTGAATCTGCTGTCGATCGCGCTCGGTGACGTGGCTCGATTCATCGACGACAACCGGGATCTGGTTGCCAGCAATGCCGACGCTTTGGTCACACTCACCAAAACGCTGGCCGACCAGCGTGATGAGCTCGCTGCCGCCTTACCGGTGTTACCCGTGGCGCTGAGCAACCTGGTCAATATCCACAATGCCGAGTCGGGCACGCTCGATATGCGCGCGAACTTCCCGGAGTTGCAAGACCCGTTCGGGGTTGTGTGCAAGTTGCTCGATCTGTCCAAATTGCGGCCCGGTGATCCCCAGTTCGAGGCGCTCGGTCGGCAAATGCGGCCCGTGCTCGATCACTGCAAGGAGATCACCGACCAGATCACCGCCGGAGTGAAGACGCCGACACTGATCTTGCCGTTCGGCATTCTCAGCGGTGAGAACGAGCAACGCGATCCGGTGCCGGGCTCCGTGCCCGGCACACCGTCGGATCGGCTTCCGCCGTCGCAGGAGGGGAACCGATGACCGCACGAATCCGTACCGCCACCCGCGGACTCGGCGCCGCGCTGGTGCTCGGTGTCTCCGCGGTCCTGGTCACCTCATGCGGCGGCAACGGCATCTATGCTGTGCCGTTGCCCGGTGGCGCCGATGTCGGCGCCACCCCGATGCACATCGATATCCAGTTCGAAGACGTCCTCGACTTGGTGCCCCAGTCGGCGGTCAAACTCGAAGGAGTACCGGTCGGCCGGGTCGAGGAGATCACTCTCGGTGCCGACCAATGGACCGCTACCGTACGGACGTTGGTGAACTCCTCGGTGGAGTTGCCGGCCAATGCGCATGCCGAGGTCAGGCAGTCGAATCTGCTCGGTGAGAAGTTCATCGAGCTATCCCCGCCCACGGCCGATCCGGATCCGCAGCGGCTGCGTGACGGCTCGGTGATCTCGCTCGAACGCACCAGACACGCGACCGAGGTGGAGCAAGTACTCGGTGCGTTCTCGCTGCTGCTCAATGGTGGTGGCGTCGCTCAGTTGAAGCCGATCGTCACCGAATTGAACAAGACCCTCGGCGGTCGCGAGGACCGAGTGCGTTCCCTGATCGAGCAAGCGAACACGCTGATCGGTGGTCTGAACCAGCAGGTGGATGACATCACCAGGGCGTTGGACGGCCTCGACACGCTCAGCAGCAGGCTCAGCGGCCAGACCGACCAGATCGGCAAGGTTCTGGAGCAACTGCCCGAGGGCATCACGATCCTGGAGGAGCAGCGTCCGCAACTGGTCGGTCTGCTCGGCCAGCTGGATCGCCTCGGCCAAGCCGGCTTCGATGTCCTGAATACCGCGAAGGACGATCTGATTCGCGACCTCACCTCGCTGCGGCCCACGTTGCAAGAACTCGGTCGCGCCGCGCCGGATCTGGTGACCGCCTTTCCGCTGATCCCGACCTATCCGTTCCCGGACTCCTCGCTGGAGGGAACGTTCGGCGGACAGGTCAACGCCTGGCTGTCGGTGGACCAGCAGATCGGTGTCACCCTCGGCAATCTCGGCGTGGGCAAACCCGACCCGGTATACATACCGCCCGTCGGTCCGGAGGTTCCGGTGAACCCGACCAACCCCTATTACAACGGTAATGGCCCGCGGCCGGGCTGGCCGACGGTCTCGCTGTTCCCCTTGCCCCCGATCATTCCACCGCCACCTGCCGCAGGGCCGCCGCCGGCTCCGGATGCGCCGCCCGCGCCAGCGGTGGCGCCCGATCCGTTGGGCACGATCCTCGAGCAACTCGGTGTAGGGAGTGGTCCGCAGTGACACGTCTGGTCCGGTGGCAGTTGGTCGCCTTCGTGGTGATCGCAGTGGTGGGGGTCGTTTTCGTCGGTGCTAAATACATCCGACTCGATCACATGCTCGGATTCGGCGAATACACGGTGAAGTTGCGGGCTGCGCATACGGGCGGCATCTACAAGGGTGCCGAAGTAACCTACCGGGGCGTTCCGGTGGGCAGGGTCGGCGAGTCGGAGATCACCGGGGACGGTGTGGTGATGGACCTTCTGGTCGATACGGGCGCCCCGAAGATTCCGGCGTCGACGAAGGCGGTGGTGGCCAATCGCTCCGCGATCGGTGAGCAGTACGTCGACCTGCAGCCCGAGTCCGACTCGGGCCCGTACCTGCGGAACGATTCGGTGATCACCTCGGCGACGTTGCCGGTGCCGGTCGATGAGTTGATCGCCAGCGTGGACGGGTTCGCCAGCTCGGTGGACTTGACCGCATTGGGCACCACCGTCCGTGAGCTCGGCACAGCCTTCGACGGCAAGGGCGACGATCTGCAGGTTCTGGTCGATTCGCTCAACACGTTCAGTGAATCGCTCCACGCGACGCTGCCGCAAACCGTTCGGCTCATCCAGGACGGTCGAATCGCATTCGGCACCCAGGCCGAACAGTCGAGCGCCATTCGCCAGTTCGGCGACGGTCTGGACAAGCTCACCGCCCAATTGCGCTCCAGCGATCCGGATATTCGCAGGCTGATCGGTACTGGAACCGACGCGGGGGAGCAAGTCGGCGCACTGCTCGACGAGAGTGCTGGCACGCTCACCGAAGATCTGGCCAACGTGCGGCTGGTCTTGCAGGCGGCTTCGCCGAAGTTCTTCGCGCTGAGACCGTTGTTGCAGATGCTTCCGCAGTTGTCGATCGGCGGGTCTTCCACGGCGCCGGGCGATGGGACCAGCCATTTCGGCCTGGTGCTGGAGACCAACAATCCGCCGGCCTGTACGGTGGGCTACGAGGGCACCTATCGGATCCTCGAACAGATGAAGGCGCAGAACCCCGATTTCGACGACACGCGCGACGATTTTCCGTTCAACAAAGACGCCAAATGTCTGGTTCCATTCGGTAATCCGACAGCCGTGCGAGGTGGCGAACGTGCCGATTTGGCTGATCCAGCCATCGTCCAGCCGTGGGATTCGAATCCCAAGACCGATCCGGAGAAGTTGAACCTGACTCCGGCCGCGCAACAGTTGGCGTTCTTGCTCGGGGTCACGCCGAAGCGGTGAACAGGAGTGATGACAGTGGAGTGTCCGGCGTGAGTGACCGCAACGCGCAAGTCGGCGACGTGGCAGCGTGGGGTACGCCCGTGCCGTGCGCCGGCGAGGCGTCGTGATGACACCCGATGTATCCGAGCGATCCGATCCAGCTCTATCACAGGAGGAGTTGGAGCCGGCGAAGGCATCGACGCTCGCCAGAGTGGTGTTCGTCGGTTCGGTTGCTGTACTGCTCGTCGCGTTGGTCGCCGCGGTGGCGTTCGGCGCGAGGTGGGGGTACTCCGCGTCGACTTCCGATTCCCGCGGCGATGCGCGAGACGCGGCGCTGAATGGCGCGCGCCAAGCGGTGTTGAACTTGATGGCTATGGATGCCGATGACGTGCCCGGTTCGCTCGAACTGGCCAGGTCTTCGATGACCGGCGCTCTGCTGGAACATACGAACGAGATCGCCGACCAGCTCGAAGAGCAGGCACAACGCGAAGGTGACTGGACTTCGAAAGTGCTCAGCGGTGCTCTCATTTCGCTGGACAGTGAGCAAAACAGTGCGTCCACGTTGCTCGTCGTCCAACAGACCGGGAGCGACGAAGCTCAGGCGCCCATCGTGCAAATCCATACCCTGGCCGTCGATGTGATCAAGGACGGCGAGGTGTGGAAGGCCGAGCAGATCGCTGTGGTGGGCACACCGATATCGGCGAGCGCTGGTCCTTCGGCCGGCTCGCCACCTGCTCCGGCGGTGGACGAACCGCCGGCAGTGCCGGAACCGGGACCGTAGGAGGGGCCACTCATGACATCGCGCCGACCGGTCAACCGAGTCACTGCGAAGCGTCGCACCGACACCGAGGCGTCCACTGGTGTTCGGTCCGTTCGTACCGAACGTTCTGCGTCATCGCGCAAGTCTCGTGGAAGCAGGGTGTCCCGGTCCGCAGCGTCGACGAACGCTACCGAGCAGCGTGCCAGGTCGATGCCGGCGTCTCGGGGGCGCGCGGCTCCTGCAGCCCCGGATCGCTCATCGGAATCCGACGTGCGTCGCCCGCGTCGGGGTGTTACGGCCGGATTGCTGGTCGCTGCTGTCCTCCTGGGAGGATTCGCATGGATCGCGGCGCAAAGGCCCGGGGTCGACTCGCCGGCCGACCCGTCGAATCAGGCGTTCGTGAACGACGCGGCCACGCAGGAAGTGCGGGCGGCTGCGGCGCATGCGCTGGGGACCATCTACAGCGTGGATCAGGAGAACATCGAAGCCTACCGAGGCAATGTCGAGCAGGTGTTGACGGAGGAGATGTTCGAGGCGCAAGACGAATTCACCGGTTATACACTCGCGCAATTCGAGCGGGCCCAAGCCGGTGCCGATGCCGTCGCCGATCCAATTGCTGTGTCGTTGCTCACAGATGATCGCGCGGAACTGCTCGTGAACCTGATCGTGAGTACCACCAAGGACGGCGTTGCGCAACAGAGTAGCTACAACCCCGGCGTCGTGCACATGCAGAAGGTGGACGGACGCTGGCTGGTGAGCGACATCATCGACCCGTGACGTGGTCATCGCCTCGGGAAGGCGCAGCGCGCCAGGGGATCTCGTCGGCGCTTCGGGTAGGGCTGCCACTTGACGAGTTTCTCCCGACCCGTCACGCTATTCACAGTAGCGGCAGCCGCACAGCGGCCATAGCGCCACCGCGGACGGGATTCAGCCAGCGAATCCGGTCCGGCGCGCCAGGCGGGCAGGCCATTGCCTGGGTGGTACTTTGACACCTCCGCCGATAGAGGTGTAGTTTTGGACGTTGCGCTGGCTGCCTCCTGTCCATTCCTCGATTTGCACACGTAAGTTCACCCTTCCGGTGTTGCTTTCGATGGTGCCTGTTCGAGTTTCGTTCGGGTTGTGACCAGCGGAATTCGTAGCAGACAAGCGACGGTCGCGGACCACCACGCGACGCGCGTGAGGTGCTGGAAGGACGCATCTTGGCAGTCTCCACCCAGACCAAGGCAGTTGCCGGAATACCCGGAGCCCCGTTGCGGGTGTCTTTCGCGAAGATCCGCGAGCCCTTGGAGGTGCCCGGGCTTCTCGATCTACAAACGGAATCGTTCGCCTGGTTGATCGGTTCGCCGGAATGGCGCGGGCGGGCTGCCGCTCGCGGCGATGTGGGCCTAGTCGGTGGCCTCGAGGAGGTGCTCGAGGAACTCTCCCCGATCGAGGACTTCTCCGGCTCCATGTCTCTGTCCTTCTCCGACCCGCGCTTCGAAGAGGTCAAAGCCTCGATCGATGAATGCAAAGACAAGGACATGACCTACGCGGCTCCGCTGTTCGTGACTGCGGAGTTCATCAACAACAACACCGGTGAGATCAAGAGCCAGACGGTCTTCATGGGCGACTTCCCGATGATGACCGACAAGGGCACATTCATCATCAACGGCACCGAGCGAGTCGTCGTCTCGCAGTTGGTGCGGTCGCCGGGCGTCTACTTCGATCACGCGGTCGACAAGAGCACCGAGAAAGATCTGCACAGCGTGCGCGTCATTCCGAGCCGTGGGGCATGGCTGGAATTCGACGTGGACAAGCGCGACACCGTGGGTGTGCGCATCGACCGCAAACGTCGCCAGCCGGTCACCGTGTTGTTGAAGGCGCTGGGGTGGACCACCGAGGAGATCGTCGAACGCTTCGGCTTCTCCGAGATCATGATGTCGACCCTGGAGAAGGACAACACCACGGGTCAGGACGAGGCGCTGCTGGACATCTACCGCAAGCTGCGCCCGGGCGAACCGCCGACCAAAGAGTCGGCACAGACCCTGCTGGAGAACCTCTTCTTCAAGGAGAAGCGCTACGACCTGGCGCGCGTGGGTCGCTACAAGATCAACAAGAAGCTGGGCATCCACCTCGGCGAGCAGATAGCCGGCTCGGTGTTGACCAGGGAAGACATCGTCAACACCATCGAATATCTCGTTCGCCTGCACGCGGGCGACAAGAGCATGACCGCCCCCGGAGGGTCGGAAGTCCCGGTGGAAGTCGATGACATCGACCACTTCGGCAATCGTCGCCTACGCACGGTCGGCGAACTGATCCAGAACCAGATCCGGGTCGGCCTGTCCCGGATGGAGCGGGTGGTTCGCGAGCGGATGACCACCCAGGACGTCGAGGCGATCACACCGCAGACCCTGATCAACATTCGTCCCGTTGTGGCTGCGATCAAGGAGTTCTTCGGAACCTCCCAGCTGTCGCAGTTCATGGACCAGAACAACCCGCTGTCGGGTCTGACCCACAAGCGTCGGCTTTCGGCACTGGGCCCGGGCGGCCTGTCCCGAGAGCGCGCGGGACTGGAGGTTCGTGACGTTCACCCGTCGCACTACGGCCGCATGTGTCCGATCGAGACGCCGGAGGGGCCGAACATCGGCTTGATCGGCTCGTTGTCGGTCTATGCGAGGGTGAATCCGTTCGGATTCATCGAGACGCCCTACCGCAAGGTGGTCGACGGCCGGGTCACCGACGATGTCGTCTACCTCACCGCGGACGAGGAAGACCGCCATGTGCGTGCCCAGGCCAACTCGCCGGTAGATGCCGACGGACGTTTCCTCGAAGACCGGGTGCTGTGCCGCCGCGGTACCGAGGAGAACGAACTCGTCGCAGCGACCGACGTCGACTACATGGACGTCTCGCCGCGGCAGATGGTGTCGGTTGCCACCGCCATGATCCCGTTCCTCGAACACGACGATGCCAACCGTGCCCTGATGGGTGCGAACATGCAGCGTCAGGCGGTTCCCCTGATCCGCTCGGAGGCGCCGATCGTCGGTACCGGCATGGAACTGCGCGCGGCGGTCGATGCGGGTGACGTCGTGGTGAACGACAATGCCGGCGTGGTCGAGGAGGTCTCGGCGGACTACGTGACCGTCATGGCCGACGACGGGTCGCGCAAGAGCTACCGGATGCGCAAGTTCAACCGATCGAACCAGGGCACCTGCTCGAACCAGCGCCCCATCGTCGACGAGGGACAGCGGGTGGAACAGGGCCAGGTTCTGGCCGACGGACCCTGCACCCAGAACGGTGAGATGGCGCTCGGCAAGAACCTGCTCGTCGCGATCATGCCCTGGGAGGGTCACAACTACGAGGACGCGATCATTCTGTCGCAGCGCCTCGTGGAGGAGGACGTGCTCACCTCGATTCACATCGAGGAGCACGAGATCGATGCGCGCGACACCAAGCTGGGCGCCGAGGAGATCACTCGAGACATCCCGAACGTCTCCGACGAGGTCCTCGCGGACCTGGACGAGCGGGGCATCGTGCGCATCGGCGCCGAGGTGCGCGACGGCGACATCCTGGTTGGCAAGGTCACCCCGAAGGGCGAGACCGAGCTGACTCCCGAGGAGCGGCTGCTGCGCGCGATTTTCGGGGAGAAGGCCCGAGAGGTCCGCGATACTTCGCTGAAGGTGCCACACGGCGAGTCCGGCAAGGTCATCGGCATTCGCGTGTTCTCTCGCGACGACGACGACGATCTGCCGCCCGGCGTCAACGAGTTGGTCCGGGTGTACGTTGCGCAGAAGCGCAAAATCCAGGACGGCGACAAGCTGGCCGGACGGCACGGCAACAAGGGCGTGATCGGAAAGATCCTGCCCACCGAGGACATGCCGTTCCTCCCGGACGGCACTCCGGTCGACATCATCTTGAACACGCATGGCGTGCCGCGGCGAATGAATATCGGACAGATCCTCGAGACCCACCTGGGCTGGATCGGTCGGGCCGGATGGAATGTCGACCTCGTCGACGGCGCCCGCCCGGACTGGGCGCGGGCGCTGCCGGAGCACATGCTGGGCGCTCCGGCGGAATCGAACATCGCGACGCCGGTGTTCGACGGTGCGCGCGAGGAGGAGTTGACCGGACTGTTGGGCTCCACACTGCCCAATCGGGACGGCGAGCGCATGGTCGACGACGACGGCAAGGCCACGCTGTTCGACGGCCGCTCGGGTGAGCCCTTCCCGTACCCGGTCGCGGTCGGCTACATGTACATCCTGAAGCTGCACCACTTGGTCGACGACAAGATCCACGCGCGTTCGACCGGCCCGTACTCGATGATCACCCAGCAGCCGCTCGGCGGTAAGGCGCAATTCGGCGGTCAGCGCTTCGGGGAAATGGAATGCTGGGCCATGCAGGCCTACGGTGCGGCGTACACGCTGCAGGAGCTGCTGACCATCAAGTCCGACGATGTGGTCGGTCGCGTGAAGGTCTATGAGGCGATCGTCAAGGGCGAGAACATTCCGGAGCCGGGTATTCCGGAGTCGTTCAAGGTCTTGCTCAAGGAACTCCAGTCGCTGTGCCTCAATGTCGAGGTGCTGTCCTCCGACGGCGCCGCGATCGAGATGCGTGATGGTGACGACGAGGACCTGGAGCGTGCGGCGGCGAACCTGGGCATCAACTTGTCGAGGAACGAAGCAGCCACCGTGGACGATCTGGCGAACTAGCTGATCGACCGGATGTCGCCACAACACGGCATCCGGTCGCAGGCGCATTACCGGAGCGTCGGTCGAATGCACTCTCGGCAGGCACTCACTAATGAACTTTTGCTCGAATTCGACCCGCACAGGGGAAAGGAAGTTACGTGCTAGACGTCAACTTCTTCGATGAACTTCGGATCGGCCTGGCCACCGCCGAAGATATTCGCCAGTGGTCATATGGCGAGGTGAAGAAGCCGGAGACCATCAACTACCGCACGCTCAAGCCGGAGAAGGACGGCCTGTTCTGCGAGAAGATCTTCGGCCCCACTCGCGACTGGGAATGCTACTGCGGCAAATACAAGCGCGTTCGTTTCAAGGGCATCATCTGTGAGCGCTGCGGCGTCGAAGTGACTCGCGCCAAGGTGCGTCGTGAGCGGATGGGCCACATCGAACTCGCCGCTCCGGTCACGCACATCTGGTACTTCAAGGGCGTGCCGTCTCGGTTGGGGTACTTGCTGGACCTGGCGCCGAAGGATCTCGAGAAGATCATCTATTTCGCCGCGTACGTCATCGTGGCCGTCGACGAAGATCTGCGACACAACGAGCTGTCCACTCTCGAGGCCGAAATGGACGTCGAGAAGAAGGCTGTCGCCGATCAGCGCGACGCCGATCTCGAGGCTCGCGCGCAGAAACTGGAGGCCGATCTCGCCGAGCTGGAGGCCGAAGGCGCGAAGTCCGACGTGCGCCGCAAGGTCAAAGACGGCGGCGAGCGCGAGATGCGCCAGCTGCGCGACCGCGCCCAGCGGGAGCTGGACCGGCTCGAGGAGATCTGGAACACCTTCACCAAGTTGGCGACCAAACAGTTGATCGTCGACGAGGTGCTCTACCGCGAGTTGGTCGATCGGTATGGCGAGTACTTCACCGGTGCGATGGGCGCGGAATCCATCCAGAAGCTGATGGAGAACTTCGATATCGAGGCCGAAGCCGACCTGCTGCGGGAGACCATCCGCAGCGGTAAGGGCCAGAAGAAGTTGCGGGCGCTCAAGCGGCTCAAGGTCGTCGCAGCCTTCCAGGCCAATGGCAACTCGCCGATGGGCATGGTGCTCGACGCGGTTCCGGTGATCCCGCCGGAGCTGCGCCCGATGGTGCAGCTCGACGGCGGTCGTTTCGCCACGTCCGATTTGAACGACCTGTACCGTCGCGTGATCAACCGCAACAACCGCCTCAAGCGACTGATCGACCTCGGCGCACCCGAGATCATCGTCAACAACGAGAAGCGGATGCTGCAGGAGTCCGTCGACGCATTGTTCGACAACGGGCGCCGCGGTCGTCCGGTCACCGGGCCGGGCAACCGTCCGTTGAAGTCGCTGTCGGATCTGCTCAAAGGCAAGCAGGGCCGGTTCCGGCAGAATCTGCTCGGTAAGCGCGTGGACTACTCCGGTCGATCGGTCATCGTCGTGGGTCCGCAGCTGAAATTGCACCAGTGCGGTCTGCCCAAACTCATGGCCTTGGAGCTGTTCAAGCCGTTCGTGATGAAGCGCCTGGTCGACCTGAACCATGCGCAGAACATCAAGTCGGCCAAGCGGATGGTCGAGCGGCAGCGGCCGCAGGTGTGGGATGTCCTCGAAGAGGTCATCGCCGAACACCCGGTATTGCTCAACCGGGCACCTACCCTGCACCGTCTCGGCATCCAGGCCTTCGAGCCGCAGCTGGTGGAAGGCAAGGCCATCCAGCTGCACCCGCTGGTCTGTGAAGCGTTCAATGCCGACTTCGACGGCGACCAGATGGCCGTGCACCTGCCGTTGTCGGCCGAAGCGCAGGCCGAAGCGCGCATTCTGATGCTGTCGTCCAACAACATCCTGTCGCCGGCATCGGGTCGACCGTTGGCCATGCCACGCCTGGACATGGTGACCGGCTTGTACTACTTGACCCGCCATGAAGAGGGTGCGCGGGGCTCGTATCGGCCGGCTGCCAAGGACGCTCCGGAGCAGGGTGTGTACTCCTCACCAGCCGAGGCGCAGATGGCCGTGGATCGCGGCGAGCTCACGGTGCGTTCGCTGATCAAGGTCCGTTTGTCCGATCAGCGTCCGCCCAAGCACATCGAGGACGAGGTATTCCCCGAGGGATGGCGCCGAGGCGACGCCTGGACCATCGAGACCACCTTGGGCCGGGTGTTGTTCAACGATCTGCTGCCGGTGGACTATGCGTTCATCAACGAGCAGATGCCGAAGAAGCGTCAAGCGACGATCATCAACGATCTCGCCGAACGCTACCCGATGATCGTGGTCGCACAGACCGTCGACAAGCTCAAGGACGCTGGCTTCTACTGGGCCACCCGCTCGGGCGTGACGGTCTCGATGTCCGACGTGCTCGTGCCGCCGGAGAAGGCCGAGATCATGGAGCGCTACGAGGCGCAGTCGGATCAGATCGAGAAGAAGTACCAGCGCGGTGCGCTCGATCACCAGGAACGGAACAACGCCCTGGTCAAGATCTGGCAGGAGGCGACCGAGGAGGTCGGCAAGGCGCTGCGCTCGCATTACCCGGCCGACAACCCGATCATTACGATCGTCGACTCCGGCGCGACGGGCAACTTCACCCAGACTCGGACGCTCGCCGGGATGAAGGGCCTGGTGACCAGCCCCAAGGGTGAGTTCATCCCACGGCCGATCAAGTCGTCGTTCCGTGAGGGCCTCACGGTTCTGGAGTACTTCATCAATACTCACGGTGCCCGGAAGGGTCTGGCCGACACCGCGCTGCGCACCGCCGACTCGGGCTATCTGACCCGACGTCTGGTCGATGTCTCGCAGGACGTCATCGTGCGTGAGCACGACTGTGCCACCGAGCGCGGCATCGTGGTGCCGATCGCGGAGAAGCAGCTCGATGGCTCGCTCATTCGCGACGCGCATGTGGAGACCTCGACCTATGCGCGCACGCTCGCCGCCGACGCGGTCGACGAGCAGGGCGCAGTGATCGTGGCGAAAGGCGCCGATCTCGGTGACCCTGCGCTCGAGGCGTTGCTCGAGGCCGGGATTTCCGCAGTGAAGGTCCGGTCGGTGTTGACCTGCACCACCGGCACCGGCGTCTGCGCCACCTGTTACGGCCGTTCCATGGCGACCGGCAAGCTGGTCGATATCGGTGAGGCCGTTGGTATCGTCGCCGCTCAGTCCATCGGTGAGCCGGGTACCCAGCTGACGATGCGCACCTTCCACCAAGGCGGTGTCGCCGGCGACGACATCACCGGCGGTCTGCCGCGAGTCCAGGAGCTGTTCGAGGCTCGGGTACCGAAGGGGAAGGCGCCCATTGCCGAGGTATCCGGTCGCGTGCGGCTGGAAGACGACGACCGCTTCTACAAGATCACCATCATCCCGGATGACGGTGGCGAAGACGTGGTCTACGACAAGCTGTCCAAGCGGCAGCGGTTGCGGGTGTTCAAGCACGATGACGGCACCGAACGTTTGCTCTCGGATGGCGATCACGTCGAGGTCGGCCAGCAGTTGTTGGAAGGCGCGGCGGACCCGCACGAGGTGCTGCGCGTGATGGGCCCCCGGCAGGTTCAGGTCCACCTGGTCCACGAGGTCCAGGAGGTCTACCGCTCGCAGGGTGTGTCGATCCACGACAAGCACATCGAGGTCATCGTGCGCCAGATGCTGCGCCGCGTGACGATCATCGACTCGGGTTCGACGGAGTTCCTGCCCGGCTCGCTCACCGAGCGCGCCGAGTTCGAGGCCGCCAATCGTCGAGTGGTCGCCGAGGGCGGGGAGCCTGCGTCGGGTCGCCCGGTGCTGATGGGTATCACCAAGGCGTCGCTGGCCACTGATTCGTGGTTGTCGGCGGCATCGTTCATGGAGACCACACGAGTTCTGACGGATGCGGCGATCAACAGCCGCTCCGACAAGCTCATCGGCCTCAAGGAGAACGTGATCATCGGCAAGTTGATCCCGGCCGGTACCGGTATCAACCGTTACCGCAATATCCAGGTTCAGCCCACCGAAGAGGCTCGCGCCGCTGCGTACGCGGTGCCGTCGTACGACGACACCTACTACAGCCCGGACAGCTTCGGTCAGCCCACCGGTGCCGCGGTCCCGCTGGACGATTACGGCTTCAGCGACTACCGCTAGTCGCTGCTCGCTCGATCACAACGCGCACGGCCCCCGCTCCCGTCAGGGAGTGGGGGCCGTGCGTCGTGCGGCGTCAGGCCGGCGCAGTCACTTGATCTCGTTGTACTTCCGCAGGTCGAACGGCTCGACCAGAATGTTCTCCAGCCCGGCGATGACTGCCTTCAGGTGGGGCGTTTCGAAGTGCGTTGCCAGCGCGTCGGCGTCGACCCACTCCTCCAACAGCGCCATCCGGGTCGGGTCGGCGTAATGCTGATACAGCTCGTAGCTGATGCAGCCTTCCTCGGCACGAGTCGGTTCGAGAGCCGCTTCCAGCACCTCTCGTACTTCCTTCTCCTTGCCCGGCTTGGCGATGAAGCGGACATTGAGCACCAATGTCGACATGAGCGTCTCCTACTGTTTGCATTCACAATTGTCGAATCGCCGCTGAGGACTTCCTCGCCGTGAGCGGAGCCGTAGCCGTTTGCGACACCCTGTGGTCTGGCCGGGTTCCAGCGGACGACAGTGGTCTGCTGGCCTGCCCAATATCTGTCTTCGGGTGATGTCGGAGTCCCGGAGCGGGCCTCGGCCCTGACGAAGCGCATCGATCTTAGCTCGCTGGCCGGTAGGGCCGACCGGGCACCTTTCGAGGTCTGTGCGAGACGGTTGGTCGACAGGTACCCGGTCACGCCGTCCTGGCATCGCCGAGCAGTCAGCGCGGGATGTGGAAGTGAAGCAGTTCCCCGGCTGCCGGGGCGACATCGGACCACGAGCCGTCGAATCGAAGAATGGCCAGCGCGGAGGTGGGGAACTTCCCGCTGAGTTCGATGGCGGGTGCGCAGTCGCGATTGCTCGCCAGTTCCCATGCCGTCTGTGGCATGCCGGGCGCATGCCCGATCAGTAGCAGGGTCGCGACGTCGTCATCGGCGAGTTGGATCAGTTCGATCAGTGTGGCCGGCCTGGCTTCGTAGATCGCGGCGTCGAACACGACCGGAGCGGTCACTCCCAGGGCGGCGAGAGTCTCGCGGGTACGGGTGGCCGTGGAGCAGCGCACCGCGTCGATCGGAGGTTGAGTTTCCTGCAACCACCGACCGGCCATCCCGGCTTGCCGTCGGCCCCGCGGTGCCAACGGTCGCTGGTGATCGTCCACGCCATCGGGGTAGGCCGACTTGCCGTGCCGCATGAGGATCAGGGTGCGTGCCATGCAGATACCGTAGAGGCTCCGGAAGCGAGATTTCGACCATACTCGAGGCACACTGAAAGCGGCATCACATTTGGGCTGAAGCCGGCGCTCCAGTGGCACGACGAGCCACCGCCACAACACCAGGAGCGGCCACAGCCCACGTACTTTCGAGGATCAATACGATATGGCCTACGTAATCACGCAGCGTTGTTGCAACGACGCCAGCTGCGTCCCAGAGTGCCCGGTCGACTGCATCCGCCCGGCTCCGGACCAGCCGGAGTTCGCGACAACCGAGATGCTCTACATCGACCCGGACACCTGTATCGACTGCGGCGCCTGCGTCGACGTGTGTCCGGTGGACGCCATCTTCTCCGAAGACGACCTCCCGGACACTCAGGCCCGATTCATCGACATCAACGCGGCGTACTTTCGGCGGCACCCGTTGGAGTCGAACTTCGATCCGATCGTTACGCCCGCGCGGGCGCCGAAGGAACTGGGTACCTTGCGGGTCGCAATCGTCGGCGCAGGACCTGCGGCGTGCTACGCGGCCGACGAACTCTTGCGCCGGGCGGATGTCGAGATCGAGATGTTCGACCGCCTACCGACCCCAGGCGGGCTGGTGCGCGCTGGCGTCGCGCCGGACCATCCGGCCACCAAAGGGGTGTCGGACATGTTCGAATCCGCGTTTCGTCGTGAGGCGGTGCAGTACTACCTCAATGTCGACGTGGGCACGCACATATCGCACGAGGAGCTCCTGCGCCACCACCATGCAGTGATCTACGCGGTGGGTGCCGCAACCGACCGCAAACTCGGTATCCCTGGCGAAACCCTGGCCGGCAGCCACTCCGCCACCGAGTTCGTTGCGTGGTACAACGGCCACCCCGACTATGCGGACCGCACATTCGACCTGTCCGGCGAACGAGCCGTGATCGTCGGCAACGGCAATGTCGCGTTGGATGTCGCCCGCGTGCTGACCACCGACCCGGAGCAACTCGCGCAGACCGATATCGCCGACCACGCGCTGGCGGCCTTGCGGCACAGCGCAATCCGTGAGGTCGTGGTGCTCGGCCGTCGGGGTCCGTTGCAGGCGGCCTATACCTCGCCGGAATTCCTCGCCCTGGCCCACCTCGACGGCGTCGACGTCATCGTGAACGAGGCCGACATCGCACTCGACCCGGCCAGTCGGGCGATCCTGGACGACCCCGAGATCGAGCCGGCGCTGGCTTTGAAGCACACTCTCGCCGAGGAGTACGCCCATGGTCGCCGTGTTGCCGGCAACAAGCGGATCGTGTTTCGCTACTCGGCCTCGCCCACCGCGCTCACCGGCGTCGAGCGGGTGGAGTCGGTCGAACTCGTCCACAACGAATTGTCGAACGTGGGTGGCGAGCTGGTGGCCAGGCCCACCGACCGTACCGAGAGCATCGACACGACGTTGGTGCTGCGATCCATCGGCTACCGCGGTACGCCGATCGGCGGCGTGCCGTTCGACGAACGCCGTGGCGTCGTGCCCAACGAGAACGGTCGCGTGATCGGCGACGCCGGCACGCCATTGCCCGGAGTGTATGTCAGTGGCTGGATCAAGCGAGGGCCGCGCGGGGTGATCGGCTCGAACCGAACCGATGCCGAAGAGACCATCGAGGCGTTGATCGCCGACCTCACAGCGGGCAAGCTCGGCACCCCGACCGGCGACCGGGCTGCGTTGCAGAGGTTGCTCGAACAGCGTCAACCGAACATGGTGGACCGAGCGGGGTGGCGCGCGATCGATGAGGCAGAGCGGGCGGCCGGCAAGGTCGCCGGGCGGCCCCGGGTCAAATTCGCGACTCGCGACGAGCTGCTGAAGGCCGCGCGCGACTGATCGCTGTGGAGGTCGGTCGGTTCGCGCTTCCGACCGACAGCCGGCGAGTCCGTTCGCAGGGGCGGTCGCGTACTTCAGGCAGGGAGCGGCATGAGGCGAACCACCGTCGTGGTGGTCTCGCCGACCACGAACCACAGCCGTAATACCGGTTGTCCGGTCCGGTCACCGGGTTCGTATCGGCTACGCACGGTCACATGCTGGCGGGCCAGCACCGGCGTCACGTACTCGATCACAGCGCGGTGTGGCGCCGCGATCAGCTTGGGGTACTCGACCAAGAACTGCTCTACTGCCTGCCAATAGCTGGCATTGTTGACATGGTTGTATTGGTCGATATCGGTGGCACGCACCGGATACGGCAGGTCGGTATCCGACTCCGGCGGCGTGCTGTCGGTCAGATAGGGGCGCCACCGCAGGCGGTGCTCGCTGGACGTGCGGGCCAAGTGGGCGAGTCCTCGGTCGCTGATCCGGGCGGGCATCCCGGTGGACTCGCTGATATTGATCCAGAAAGCCTCGGTCTCGATCAGACCGCCGCTTCCACTGGTGATTCGCACCCGCATATTGGTCCAGCGCGTGGACATCGCCGAGCACCACCGCAGCAGTTGCACCTCGTCCGGCCACAGGATGGGACGGACGACATCGATGACCGTTCGACGGACGATCCAATTCGGATCGGTCTGCTGAAAGAATGTCTGGTGCAGGTTCTCCCAGGCGATATCTTGCAGGTAGCGGGCGATGGCGTCGAATCGCAACCGGTTGTAGGGGTCCACGTCGCCAGCCCGGACGGGCCACGCCGAAGCAAAGCCCATGCCCTCCTGGGAAAGCGGGGCGAGTGGCTGATCGAGTGACACTTGTGCTCCTCGCGCTGCACGGTGTGCCGCGTTTCTTCATACGGTGCTGTGGTGACGACTTTACGGGGCGAATCTTGTCACCTCACGTCGAGTCGTCGTATCTCATTCATAGTCCGTTCGCTGGCGCGTCGGCGAGGAAGGCGTCGTATCGGATCGACGCACCGAGGGAACCACCGGGCAGGGCGCACCGTTGCGAGAACGACGAATGAATCAATATCCCTGGTATGCACCTCCGGAGTTCACCGCCGCCACACCGGGGACGTTGCCGAGAGACCCATACCGGTCGATCGCGTACCGCACGCCGGCGATGATGTTGTCGACCGGGTTCCAGATGTCGTCGTGGCCGGGTGCTTTGTAGGCGTTGAAGGTGCTGTCGATGGTCTGCATCAACCCCTTCGACGGATGTCCGGCTATCCAGTTGCTGTCCCAACGATTCTCGGCGTACGGATTGCCGGCGGACTCGTGCTGGATGATCATCGCGATCGCCCGCTCATCGATGGCCGCGGGATCGTAGCCCATGGCGATGAGCTTCTGTTTGGCCTCCTCGACCCAGCGCCCGACGTCGCCGCTGGGTAGCGGGCCGGCCGGCGCGGACGGTCCTGGGCCGGCGCCGTACGAGGCGCCCGGCTGCGATCCGGAGCTGTCGGTGTATCCGCCGCCCATCACGCGGCTCGCTGCCTCCGGTGCTGGGCTGATGGCGGGCGCCCCCGACGAAATGCTCGTCGGCGATCCGAAGGAGCTCGTCGGCACGCTCGAGCTGCTCGCCGGTGCGGTCGCCGGGGTATCTGTTGGCAGGTTCGAGGTCGGCTCGCCGAGTGCGGCGAATGCGACCTCCAGCGCATCGACTGCAACGCCGAGCTGTGCTGTGGCGTGTTCGGCCACCTCTTGGGCGGTTTTCAGCGCCATGGTCAGCTCCCAGCTTCGGGAGGCCGCCTGCAGCGCTTCCTGGATGACGAGTAGCTCGACGTCGGCCTTGTCCGAGTGGGCGCGCAGATTGGCGATCCGCGCCTCGGCGGTCACAGTGCCATCGGGTGCGACCTCGAAGGGCGGAGTCTGTCCGAGCGCATCATCGCGCAGGCGCACCACCGTGGCCTTCGCCTCGGCCACGTGCTGTACATGCACAGTGAGCGCGGTGCTCAGGTCCAACAGTGCAGCGCTCACTGTCGATGCGCGGACCTTCTCGGTGTGCATTCGTGCTTGCGCCGCTTCACCCGCGGAACCGGACCATTTGTTCTCCTCGGCGAGCGCCCGGGTCGCGGCGGCGCCAGTATCGACCGCGGCATCGAGCCCCTGCGACAAGGTCTCGACCGAGATGCCGGCCGCGGACAGTTGCTGTGGTTGCCAGTTCGCCACGTCCGGGACGGTGAGGATCATTGCAGCAGACCGACGCCGCGCAGCCTCGCCGCGAAGTCGTCCTCGGCCAGTTCGTAGGCGCCGGCGGCATTGCGCAGGTTGTCGGCGATGGTGGTGAGTCGTGCGCCGATCCGGTGCAGACTTCGGTCGACGGCATCGGCCGCGTGCTGGGCAACCGGCGCGAAGTCGGTGCCCGGTAGTGCGGCGGCCGCCGCGACCAGCTCGGTGCCCGCTGCCGCGTTCCCCGTGTTCAGATCACCGATCGCCGCAGCTTCCTCGCGCAGCGTACGAGCGAATGCCTGCAGCGCCGCTGGATCGACTTCCAACGTCGTCGGTGCAGGTGACCGTTGATCGTTCTCGGTCATCGTCCCCCTTCCCTCCTGGACCGTGAGGTCGTGGTCAGCATAACAAAATCAGGTGCTCCGAACAGGGGACGAAGAAGCCGGCTAGGTTGTCGATGAGGCATCGGCACGTGCACGCCGTTGCGACGACAGAGAGGTCAGCACATGCGCGCAGCCCAGATCGGCACACTGGAAGGACCGGAGGCGATCCGGATCGTGGATATCCCGGAGCCGGCATCGGACCCGGGGGGCGTCGTGGTCGACGTCCACGCGGCGGGCGTCGCCTTCCCGGATGTGTTGATGACCCGGGGTCTCTATCAGATGAAGCCGGAGGTGCCGTTCGTTCTCGGGGGTGAGCTCGCGGGCATCGTGCGTGAAGCACCCCACGATGCACACGTGCGTGCCGGTGACCGGGTGGTCGCGCTGACACTGCTCGGTAACGCCATGGCAGAGACCGCAGTCGTGCCCGCACAGATGGTGTTCGCTCTTCCGGACAACGTGTCGTTGGAGGCGGGCGCCGGGGTGCTGTTCAACGATCTGACAGTGCACTTCTGCCTGCGCACTCGTGGCAGGTTGGCGGCCGGTGAGACGGTGCTGGTGCACGGTGCCGCGGGCGGGATCGGCACGTCGACACTGCGCATGGCCGCAGCTCTCGGCGCGGGGCGAGTCGTCGCCGTGGTGAGCACCGAGGAAAAGGCCACGGTAGCCCGCGCCAACGGGGCCACCGATGTGGTGTCGACCGATGGTTGGCTGCACGCGGTCCGAGAGTTGACCGACGGTCGCGGTGTCGACATCGTGCTCGACCCGGTCGGGGGAAACCGCTTCACCGACAGCATTCGTTGCCTTGCTCCCGCGGGCCGACTGTTGGTCGTGGGGTTCACCGCCGGGGATATCCCCACAGTCAAGGTCAATCGGTTGCTGCTGAACAATGTCGAGGTGGTCGGCGCGGCGTGGGGTGCCTGGGCGATGTCGCATCCAGGCTATCTGCAGCAGCAATGGGCCGAGGTGGAGCCGTTGCTGGTCTCCGGCGCAATCGCGCCGCCCGATCCGGTCGTCTACCCCCTGGACAAGGCCGCGGAGGCGGTCGCCTCGTTGGACAACCGCACCGCAACCGGAAAGGTCGTGGTGGCGCTGCGCTGAGGTCGTCGTGGTGGCGCTGCGCTGTGGTTTGTCGTGGTGGCGCTGCGCTGTGGTTTGTCGTGGTGGCGCTGCGCCGAGGCGCTCCGACGACACCGGGGTCACGACGTGCGCGGCCGGTGCGCACGTGGGTGTGGTTCGCGGAGGCCGTCTTCGCGCGGCGAGCGATATGCGGGTGCTTTGCTGGTTCCGGTCGGGCCCAGCGAACGCAACAGTGGCAGTGCGCGCCGCGCCACCACCGTCGACAGCACGATGACGCTGTGCGAGCGCACGACCGACGACGTTCGGTCGATGCTCAGCAGCACCGCTTGCAACCCGGCGTGCGAGTCGGCTCCGATCCGGCACAACACATCCCCCGATCCGGTGGTGGCGTAGGCCTCGAGCACGCTGGGGATCGCATCGAGCTCGGCAGTCACCGCGTCCAACGCGCCCTGGGCGATCTCCAGCGTGACGAACGCCTGCACATCGAACCCTGCCGCGGTGACATCGATCTGAGGGTCGTACGAAGCGATCACACCGGAGTCCTCCATGCGGGCGATTCGGGACTGCACTGTGGCGCGGGCGACCTTGGTACGACGCGACAGCTCGAGAATTCCGGCCCGCTGATGCTCGTGCATCGCGGTGAGTATGGCGAGGTCGAGTTCGTCGATTTTCGCTGGAGTACGCGGCATGATGCCTCCGTTCGGGCACCGGCCAGGCCGGCTGCCTGTCCGGCTGATGCTATTCAAATGGTCCAGCATTCCGGGCTCTCACCTAGCCGAATTGGCCATACTGCCTACTGTAAATCCGGGCTGTTGCCTATCCCGGACGGCCGGCTATTTCCTTGAGGCATGACCATCGAACACCTGCCCGATGCTTGGTCCGCGGCGGCTGCCGGAGACAGTGACATGCGCACTCTCGTGGGACTGGTCGAACACGACTCTCGAAACGATCCGTTCCCTGTCATCGGATGGGACGCCGTGGTCTGGGTGGTGGGCAACGCCACCCAGACCACCCACTTCTTGGAATCCGCGTTCGGTATGCGATTGGAGGCCTACTCCGGCCCCGAGACCGGCAATCGTGATCACAAGGCCTTCGTTCTGCGCAGCGGTGCAGCGCGTTTCGTCGTCGCTGGGGCAGTGGACCCGCACAGTCCGATGGTCGCGCACCACGATCGGCACGGCGACGGTGTGCTCGACATCGGGCTCGAGGTGGCGGACGTCGATCGCTGTGTCGCCTGGGCGCGCGAGCAGGGCGCCACCGTCTTGGTCGAACCGCACGACGACACAGACGATTTCGGTACTGTCCGATCGGCCGCACTGGCGACCTACGGCGAGACCCGGCACACGCTGGTCGATCGTTCCGGCTATCGGGGGCCGTATCTGCCCGGCTACGTCGCGCGGAGTTCGAGCTATCAGCCGCGAGATGGCGCACCCCGTCGCTTGTTTCAGGCGATCGATCATGTCGTCGGCAACGTGGAACTCGGTCGCATGGAGGAATGGGTCGAGTTCTACCGGCGTGTCATGGGTTTCACGAACATGGCCGAATTCGTGGGCGACGATATCGCCACCGAGTATTCGGCACTGATGAGCAAGGTCGTCGCCAATGGGAACCACCGAGTGAAATTCCCGCTCAACGAGCCGGCAGCGGGGAAGAAGCGCTCGCAGATCGATGAATACCTGGAGTTCTATCGAGGTCCCGGAGTCCAGCACATTGCGCTTGCCACGAGCGACATTCTCGCCTGCGTCGACGCACTCCGGCGCGAGGGCGTCGAATTCCTCGAGACGCCCGCGACCTACTACGAAGACCCCGAATTACGGGCTCGTATCGGACAGGTCCGGGTATCGGTCGAGGAGCTCCAGCGCCGCGGCATCCTGGTCGACCGGGACGAGGACGGCTATCTGCTGCAGATCTTCACCAGGCCGCTCACCGATAGGCCCACCGTCTTCTTCGAACTCATCGAACGCCACGGTTCCCTCGGTTTCGGCAAAGGAAACTTCAAAGCGCTGTTCGAGGCGATCGAACGCGAGCAGAGCAGCCGCGGAAACCTTTGATCGGTCATCCGGCGCGCCTGCTGGTCGTACCGCCGCGACCGGGGCGTCGGTAGAGTTCCTCCCATGCGGATCAAGTCGGCGGTCGCCCTCGCGGCAGCCTCGTTGCTCACGCTGGCGGCCTGTGGTTCCGGCGGCGAGCAGGAGATTCCGGGCTCGTCGCCTCCAGCGCCGAAAGTGCTGCCCTTGGGACCATTCGTCGGGGAGTGCGGCCATGTGACCGATGACGAGGTACGCGATCTCGGTGGGTTCGCAGAATTCTCGTCCGTATTCAGGAACGCCGTCGGCTGTAACTGGGTGTCGGCGGGAATCGATTCCCGCAGTATCACTTTCGCGTCCTACCGGGCCAGTCCGATCGAACGGGAACGGGAGTGGGTCATCATCAACGGTCGACCGCCCGAGTCGATCACGGTAGCTGGGCGGGAGGGCTTCGCGGCGATGGGTCCGGACGGGAGGATATGCGACCTGGCTGTGCAACTCGGCGACGATTTCTTCGAGTGGTCGACCGCCTTGGGTTTCTCCAACCTCTCCATGCAGCCCGAGAACCCGTGTGATCGGAGTCGCGCTTTGGCCGAGTTGACAGTGCAGCGGCTGCAATAGGGGGCGGGATGAACCTGAGTCGAGGCCCGAGCCGTCGGGTCGTTGCCGTTGTCCTCGGCGCGGTCATCGCGTTGTTCCTGACCAGCTGTGGTCGGGTCGTCTCCGGCTCCGCGCAGCCCGCCGGCGGAAGTGATCGAGCCAATACCCGGCCGGACGAGGTGAACTCTCGGCTGGACAAGCTGGACAAGTTGCTGAGGGAGTGCGACATTCTGTCCCCGAAGCAGATCGAAACGGCAGTCGGCAAGGGCACTGCCGTCGATGACTCGTTCTTCGGTGCGGTCTGCATGTGGGACCTGCGCGGCGGACCCAGCGGCCGCGGGATGGTCACGCTCAATTGGTACGAGAACGGCACATTGAGCAACGAGAAGCAGACGAACAACAAGCTCGGCTACCACACGACGAACATTACTGTCGAGGGTTCACTCGCGCTTCGGACCCAACGTCCGAACGATCCCGATTCCTGTGGTGTGACCGCGAGTGCGCCGGACAGAGGGGTGATCGGTTGGTGGGTCAACTACGAACCAGGCTCCAACCACACTGATCCGTGCGGTGCGGCCGTGAAACTGATGGAGATGACATTGAACCTGGCCAGGTAGACCGCGCCGGTTCCGGCCCACTTTGACCCTGTGTCCCGACCGCGGGTATCGTGGAGCGCTGTGCCCGGAAGCATGCGGGCAGGTTCGTGCGCGACCGTAGGCCAGCGAAAGCGGCTGAGAAGTTCAGCGTGCCCGGAATTCGGGCGCTGCGGCGTGTGCGACACGCCCGACCTCGGGACGCGAGAAACCTGGCCGGACGTGCGAGCGCGAGCTCGATGACAGCGGCGTGAAGGCCAGGCTCGGAGACGGTCGTTCGACCGCGACCAGCCAGGGGCGCCGCCAATTGAACACCGACATGAAATTCCAGACACCGCGTTAATCAACAAGGAAGCCGGTCTATGCCAACCATCAACCAGCTGGTCCGCAAGGGTCGCCGCGACAAGGTCGCCAAGACGAAGACTGCGGCCCTCAAGGGGAGCCCGCAGCGTCGTGGGGTGTGCACCCGCGTGTACACCACGACCCCGAAGAAGCCGAACTCTGCGCTGCGCAAGGTCGCGCGTGTTCGCCTGACCAGCGCGGTCGAGGTCACAGCCTACATCCCGGGCGAGGGCCACAATCTGCAGGAGCACTCCATGGTGCTGGTCCGTGGCGGTCGTGTGAAGGATCTCCCCGGTGTCCGCTACAAGATCATCCGCGGCTCGCTGGATACGCAGGGTGTGAAGAACCGCAAGCAGGCCCGCAGCCGCTACGGCGCCAAGAAGGAGAAGAGCTGATATGCCACGCAAGGGCCCCGCACCCAAGCGTCCGCTGATCAACGACCCGGTCTATGGTTCGCCGCTGGTCACCCAGTTGGTCAACAAGATCCTGCTGGACGGTAAGAAGTCCACCGCCGAGCGTATCGTCTACGGCGCGCTGGAACAGGCGCGCGAGAAGACCGGCACCGACCCGGTCGTCACGCTGAAACGCGCGCTGGACAATGTCAAGCCCTCCCTGGAGGTGAAGCCCCGTCGTGTCGGTGGTGCCACCTACCAGGTCCCGGTCGAGGTTCGTCCGGGCCGCGCGAACACTCTGGCATTGCGCTGGCTGGTCAACTTCTCCCGCGCGCGCCGAGAGAAGACCATGGTCGAGCGGCTTGCCAACGAGTTGCTCGACGCCAGCAACGGCCTCGGCGCCTCGGTGAAACGCCGCGAGGACACCCACAAGATGGCCGAGTCCAACCGAGCCTTCGCGCACTACCGCTGGTGATCTCTGCCCGGCCCGTCGCCTGGGTCGGGAGGCACAGCCGGAATGCGGCACTCACCGGCCGCTTCCTGCGTTGACATAGTGGCGACCACAGGGTCGTCCCCGATAATCCCAACTAGCTACGAGCGGGGAAGATTTCCGTGGCACAGGACGTGCTCACCGACCTGAACAAGGTCCGCAACATCGGCATCATGGCCCACATCGACGCGGGCAAGACGACCACGACCGAACGCATCCTCTTCTATACCGGTATCACCTACAAGATCGGTGAGGTCCACGACGGCGCCGCCACGATGGACTGGATGGCACAAGAGCAGGAGCGTGGTATCACCATCACCTCCGCGGCCACCACGTGTTTCTGGAACGACAACCAGATCAACATCATCGACACGCCCGGGCACGTCGACTTCACCGTGGAGGTGGAGCGGTCACTGCGGGTGCTGGACGGTGCCGTTGCGGTGTTCGACGGCAAGGAAGGCGTCGAACCGCAGTCCGAGCAGGTGTGGCGTCAGGCCGACAAGTACGACGTGCCGCGGATCTGCTTCGTCAACAAGATGGACAAGCTCGGTGCGGACTTCTACTTCACCGTGCAGACCATCAAGGAGCGGCTCGGCGCCAAACCGCTGGTGCTGCAGCTGCCGATCGGCGCGGAAGACACCTTCGAGGGCATCGTCGATCTGATCGAGAACAATGCCAAGGTCTGGCGGGGCGAGACCAAGCTCGGCGAACAGTACGAGGTCGTCGAAATTCCCGCGGAGCTGAAGGAGAAGGCCGAGCAGTACCGTCAGGAACTGCTCGAGGCCGTCGCGGAATCCGATGAGGCGCTGCTGGAGAAGTTCTTCGCCGGCGACGAACTGACCATCGAGGAGATCAAGGGCGCCATCCGCAAGATGACGGTGTCCTCCGAAATCTACCCTGTGCTGTGTGGTTCGGCGTTCAAGAACAAGGGTGTGCAGCCCATGCTCGACGCCGTCATCGACTACTTGCCCTCACCCCTGGACGTGGAGGCGACCACAGGGCATGTTCCCGGCAAGGAAAGTCAAGAGCTCACTCGCGCGCAGAGCGCGGACGAGCCGTTCGCGGCCTTGGCGTTCAAGATCGCGGTGCACCCGTTCTTCGGGAAGTTGACCTACATCCGGGTGTATTCCGGCAAGGTCGACTCCGGCGCCCAGGTCATCAATTCGGTCAAGGGAAAGAAGGAGCGTCTGGGCAAACTGTTCCAGATGCACTCCAACAAGGAGAACCCGGTTCCTGCGGCCTCGGCGGGACACATCTACGCGGTCATCGGCCTCAAGGACACCACGACCGGCGACACCCTGTGCGACCCGCAGAACCAGATCGTGCTGGAGTCGATGACCTTCCCGGACCCGGTCATCGAGGTTTCCATCGAGCCGAAGACCAAGTCAGACCAGGAGAAGCTGGGCACCGCGATTCAGCGGCTCTCCGAAGAGGACCCGACCTTCTCGGTGAAGCTGGATGCCGAGACCGGTCAGACCGTCATCGGCGGTATGGGTGAGTTGCACCTCGATGTCCTGGTCGACCGGATGAAGCGCGAGTTCAAGGTCGAGGCCAATGTCGGCAAGCCGCAGGTGGCCTACCGGGAGACGATCACCAAGCGAGTCGAGAAGCTCGAGTTCACCCACAAGAAGCAGACGGGTGGCTCCGGTCAGTTCGCGAAGGTCATCATCGGTCTCGAACCTTTTGTCGGTGAGGACGGCGCACACTACGAGTTCGAGAACAAGGTCACCGGTGGCCGCGTACCGAAGGAGTACATCCCTTCGGTGGATGCCGGTGCCCAGGACGCCATGCAGTACGGCGTGCTCGCCGGCTTTCCGCTGGTGAATCTGAAGGTTGTGCTGCTCGATGGCGCCTACCACGACGTCGACTCCTCGGAGATGGCGTTCAAGATCGCTGGCGCGCAGGCCCTCAAAGAGGCGGCGCGCAAGGCCGGTCCGGTGATTCTCGAACCGATTGTCGCGGTCGAGGTCACCACGCCCGAGGACTACATGGGCGACGTGATCGGCGACCTGAACTCCCGCCGTGGTCAGATTCAGGCCATGGAGGAACGCAGTGGTGCCCGTGTCGTCAAGGCGCTGGTTCCGCTCTCGGAGATGTTCGGCTACATCGGTGACCTGCGATCGAAGACGCAGGGCCGGGCGAACTACTCCATGGTGTTCGACTCGTACGCGGAGGTTCCGGCCAACGTGTCGAAGGAGATCATCGCCAAGGCGACCGGCGAGTGACACCGCCGGGGCAAGTGCCACACTTGTCCCGGCAGCCGGGCGTCAGCACGACCCCAATTCAAGTACCCGCACTGCTGCAACTGCACGCACCAACAAGTCCAGGAGGACAAAGAAGTGGCGAAGGCGAAGTTCGAGCGGACGAAGCCGCACGTCAACATCGGCACCATCGGTCACGTCGACCACGGCAAGACCACGCTGACCGCGGCGATCACCAAGGTGCTGGCTGACAAGTACCCGGAGCTGAACGAGAGCTTCGCGTTCGATCAGATCGACAAGGCGCCCGAGGAGAAGGCTCGTGGTATCACGATCAACATCTCCCACGTCGAATACCAGACGGAGAAGCGCCACTACGCGCACGTCGACGCGCCGGGTCACGCCGACTACATCAAGAATATGATCACCGGCGCGGCGCAGATGGACGGCGCCATCCTCGTGGTCGCCGCCACCGACGGCCCGATGCCGCAGACGCGTGAGCACGTGCTGCTCGCGCGTCAGGTCGGTGTGCCCTACATCTTGGTCGCGCTGAACAAGGCCGACATGGTCGACGACGAGGAGATCCTCGAGCTTGTCGAGATGGAGGTCCGTGAGCTGCTCGGCTCGCAGGAGTTCGACGAAGACGCGCCGGTGGTGCGGGTCTCCGGTCTGAAGGCGCTCGAGGGCGACGAGAAGTGGACCGAGTCGGTGCTCGAGCTGATGTCCGCGGTCGACGAGTCCATTCCGGACCCCGTGCGTGAGACCGACAAGCCGTTCCTGATGCCGGTCGAGGACGTGTTCACCATCACCGGTCGTGGCACGGTCGTCACCGGTCGCGTCGAGCGCGGCGTGATCAACGTGAACGAGGAAGTCGAGATCGTCGGCATCCGTCCGGACAAGACCAAGACCACGGTCACCGGTATCGAGATGTTCCGCAAGCTGCTCGACCAGGGTCAGGCGGGCGACAATGTCGGTCTGCTGGTCCGTGGTATCAAGCGTGAGGATGTGGAGCGCGGCCAGGTCGTCGTGAAGCCGGGCACCACCACCCCGCACACCGAGTTCGAAGGTCAGGCCTACATCCTGTCGAAGGACGAGGGTGGTCGCCACACCCCGTTCTTCAACAACTACCGTCCGCAGTTCTACTTCCGTACCACGGACGTGACGGGCGTAGTGAGCCTGCCCGAGGGCACCGAGATGGTCATGCCCGGTGACAACACCGAGATGTCGGTCAAGCTGATCCAGCCGGTCGCCATGGACGAGGGTCTGCGTTTCGCGATCCGCGAGGGTGGCCGCACCGTCGGCGCCGGCCGCGTCACGAAGATCATCAAGTGATTGTCTGAATCGCCGAGAACGGCGCCGCCCGGTATGGGCGGCGCCGTTCTCGTTTTCGAAAGCGATGTGCGAATCCACGACAACGTCTCGACCGGTCCCGAGCTCCCTCGACGGGTCCGCCGCACGCCGGTAGACGGTCCCGTCACAGCGTTGGTCGAGCGTGCCGGCTGAACATCGCCCGCGGGCGCGGCGAAAGGTAGTCTCGCGTTGTGGCCGCGGTGTCGCTGAGTAGTGCTGCGATACCCAGTCGGTTGGTTACCCGCGGGGGCGCAACGGAGGATCGGGTAGCGTTCGGAATCGAGTTGCTGTGGCTCCGAACCGGGCGGGCCCAGGGAATACCGCCGCCCTCGCCCTCGCGGGCGGCAACGGACACCCAAGGGCCTCTCCGGAGGATCGAGACAATGCACTCATCGAAGTTGTACCTGCTGGGTCGTTTTTGTGCGGGACATCCGATCGTCGTGCTCGCATTGTGGTCGGCGGCATCGACAGCCGTTATCGGCCTCGCAATCGGCGTCGGCGGCGAGACCACCGACGACATTCGGGTCCCCGGCTCGGAGTCCGAACGCGGGACCGGCGTGATCGGCGACCACTTTCCCGGCGCCGACGGTGCGACAGCGCAGGTGGTCTTCCATCGACCGGGCGCCGACGTGCTCGCCGGTCCGGGGACGGCGGTGATTCGGCAATCGTTGGCCGAGGTGGCGGCGCTCGACGGCGTATCGTCGGTCATCGATCCATGGCAGTTTCCTTCGCAAGTATCCGCGAGCCGCCAAACCGCATACGCCACCGTGATCTTCGATCGAACGGTCGGCGAGTTGGGGGCGGAAGGTGCCGCCGAGGTCAGCGCGGCAGTGCAACCGGCACGGTCGGTGGGCGTGGAAGCCGTGGTCGGCGGGGATTTGGGTTTCGTGACCAGTGGCGCGCAGACGGGGGGCGCGGAGACCATTGGCATCGGTGTCGCACTCGTGGTCTTGGTGCTCATCTTCGGCAGCGTCGTCGCGGCCGGCTTGCCGTTGGTCACCGCAGCGTGTGCGTTGGCATTCACCTTTGCGGCCGTTGTGCTGTTCGCCACGGTCTCCGATGTTGCAACGGAGGCGCCGCAGGTCGCGGCGATGATCGGACTGGGTGTCGGAATCGACTATGCGCTGATCCTGGTGACGCGCCATCGTGAGGAGTTGGCGCGTGGGGTCGAGATTCGAGAGTCGATTGCGGTATCTACCGCGACCGCAGGTCGTTCGATTCTGTTCGCAGGCGGCACGGTCGTCATCGCGGTCTGTGCATTGTTCCTGACCGGCCTGCCGCTGGTGATGAGCCTGGGCGCGGCGGCGGCGCTCGTCGTCGGCGTCGCGGTTGTCGCGGCTGTGACATTACTGCCCGCGCTGATGAGCATCGCCGGAGCTCGGCTGATGCCGAAGCGCCGAAACGTCGCGGAGCCCGAGCACACCTGGTGGGCCAGAGCGACGATCCGGGTAGCCCGGCGTCCCGGCTGGTGGCTGGCCGGGGCAATCGCAGTGCTCGCCGTGTTCGCCGCTCCGGCGACCACTATCGAGTTGACCATGCCCGACGCGGGTAGCACCGCACAGGGTTCCGAGGTTCGTCGAGCCTACGATCTGGTCGCTGCCGAGTTCGGGGCCGGAAATTCCGGGCCATTGTTCGTCGTCGCCGAAGTGGCCGAGGGCAGCGCCGGCGAGGTGGGGCGTCGTCTTCGAGAACTGGTCGGGGCAGACCCCGGAATCGCCTCGGTGACTCCGGCGCTCACATCGCGGGACGGCGGGGCCGTACTGGTCCAGGCTATTCCGAATGAGGCGCCGAGGGATCCGGCGACCGAGGCGACCGTCGAGCGACTGCGGGCCGAATTCGCCGCATTCGTACCGAATGCCGCCGTGACCGGTGCGACCGCGACGTACGTCGACTTCTCCGAGCAGGTGCGTGGGTCGACCGTTGTCGTGGTCGCGGTGGTGGTCGCCTTCTGCACGATACTGCTGTTGATCGTGTTTCGGTCCATCGCCGTGGCGCTGCGCGCTGCATTGGTCAACATCCTGTCGATCGCAGCCGCCTTCGGTGTGGTGGTGGTTGTCTTCCAATGGGGCTGGGCAAGTGCATTGTTCGGGATGGACGAGCCGACGCCGATCGCCGTGTTCGTGCCGCTGCTGATGTTTGCGGTGGTCTTCGGACTGAGCATGGATTACGAGGTGTTTCTCATCGCGCGGATACGTGAGGAGACGATACGTGCCGGCGGTGACACCACCCGCGGATTGATCGTGGGCATGACCACCACCGCCAAAGTGATCAGCTCCGCCGCAGTGATCATGATCAGTGTGTTCACCGCGTTCGCCTTCGCGCCCGAGCCGGTGCTCAAGCTGCTCGGGCTCGGCCTCGCGGCGGCGGTCCTGTTCGATGCCACGATTGTTCGTCTGATCGTGCTGCCCGCGGCGATCGCGTTGCTGGGAAACCGAACGTGGGAGCTCCCGCCGTGGCTGGATCGGATCCTCCCTCGCTTCGAGGCGGAACCGATCCATCGAGCCGGCCACGCGCGGCGATCCACCCCACCGTCGGCGAAGATCCGCTCGTAGTACCCGATCCAGGGGATCGATGGGGTGCAGAACTTCGCCTCCGCAACCATATTGCCGCGAGGGCGGGTACCTGCGTCGACGTCCCGGTTCGCCGGCTGGCTGGGAGTCCTGCTGCTATTCGTGCAGATTCACCACCAGCCGCATGACGAGCTCGCCGCCGATGATCCGGGTTCGGGTGGTGATGATCTCGTTGATGTACCGGACTCCTTCTACCATGCCGACGATATGGGTGAGCAGCATGTCGACCGAATCATCCCAGCGGCGCAGCGCTTCGGCCGCAGCGGTGAGTTGGGCGGTAGCGGTACCTCGGTTGCCGGTGAGTGTCAGCCGGTGTGTCCCGGTATCGACGGTAACGGACGCCGGTGGCCATGGCCCCCCGGTATTCGCCTGGCGCACTCCGGGCAGATCGACGCCAGGCAATTGTGCCGACCGGGCATCCGGGGCCAGTCCGCCGAGTAGATGCAGCGCCACCACTCGGGAGCCGAGCTGTCCGAGTACGTCCTCGATCGCCGGCACTGTTCCGGCGCGGTGGGTGGCCACCAGCACCGCTACTCGGTCGCCGGTGTGGGCAGCCAGGTCGTCGCGGCCGGAGAGCACATTCGCGGCTGCTGGGATGTTCGTGCGGGTCCAGCGCAGCCCGTGTGCGGTCCGGTGTACGACGGCGATGCGGATACCAGGGGCGAGGTAGTGCGGTGCCAGCACAGCGGCCAGATTGCCGATGAGACCGTCACCGTGGACCACGAGCGTATCGGGGCGTGAGGCGGCCAGGCAGC
Organism: Nocardia sp. CNY236; assembly: GCF_000482385.1. Lineage (GTDB taxonomy): Bacteria > Actinomycetota > Actinomycetes > Mycobacteriales > Mycobacteriaceae > Nocardia. The sequence goes on along the minus strand of NZ_AXVD01000010.1, from coordinate 87,991 downwards.
CGAGTGCGTAGCGCACCACGGCGAACGGCTCGACGAGAGTAGCGCGTTCCGGGGACAGGTCGTGCGGCAGCTTCCCCACGAGGCCGCTGGCGACTGCGGAGGCACCGATGACGACCCGCTCCTGGAACAGGCCCTCGACATTGTGCCCCAGCAGAAACGACGGATCCGACGGATGGGTCGGATTGATCACCACCCGGTCCCCGATCGCGAAATCATCGGCCCCCGGCCCGATGCCGACGATCCGAGCAGCACCCTCGTGACCAACGATGGGTGAAGGATCGTCCCGGTCACCGCGCAGGATCTGGATATCGGTGCCGCACAGGCTGACTCGTTCCGGGGCCACGGTGAGTTCGCCGTCCGCCGGTTCCGGGGTCGGCCGGTCGGCCAGCACACACGTGGCGCCGTGGCGGAGGATGGCGCGATGAGTCGTCGTCATGGATTCGGTCCCTCAGTGTTTGGTGACGGTGAGCGTGCCCTGGGCCATAGCTGCCGCGCCATCCAGGCTGTCGATATCGCCCGGGCGGCAGACCCGGACATGGTCGCCGAACCATTGCGCGCCGTATCCGGCGTCCGCATAGGAACGTGCAATCCCGAGTTGGCGGGCCAGCTCGTCGCGATACACCGAGCCCAGGCCCTCGACATATCCTCCACCCAGACCGAACAGATCGATGCGCGGATCGAAACATCGCAGCGACCGGATCAGCTCCGCAATCGGTTCCACCACCAGCGTCAAGACCCGTTGTGCCAGCGTGTCACCCGCCAGAACCCGGGCACTGAGTTCCGAACGCAACACGGGCGCACCAGCGACGCCGAGAGCTTCGGCCAGCCGGGGCAATGCGGGCCCGGCAGATACCGCAGCAACGTGTCCGGATCCGCCGCATGGGCAGGGCAGTTCACGGACGATCTCGGCCGCGGAGCTGACGGCGGGCAGATGCCCGACCTCGCCCTGCATGCCATGGGCGTCGACCGGCACCGATCGCTCGGTCAGATCCGCGATTCGCACAGCGATCCCGCTGCTGATGGTGAAGTAGGCGACACGTCGGTCGTCGGGCCGGGAGAAACGTTCGACGAAACTGGCCAATCCGGCAGTGACGTCATTGATCACCTGCCACGCGGCATCCGGCCGCCGCTGCCGCAACAGTCCGGCCAGCTGGAGTGGTTCGGTGAGTTCGCCTCCCCAAAGGGGACCCGAACCGTGCACGATCCCGTATTGCTCGTCCATGGCCGCACCGCAGGACATGGTGACGACCGCGCCTTCGGGTATTGCCGTGCACAAGGTGTCGAGCAGGTCGTCGATCAGTTCCGCAGGTTGTGCTCCAGGGCGGTTGAGCACGCTCGGTGCCGCAAGCTTGGTGAGCTCGCTGCCGGTACGGATCCGCAGCCAGGTGCCGCCGAGATCGACCGATGCCTTCGGGTGGACGGTGGTCATCGGCTCACCTGTACTTCCAGGCGGCTGCCGGCTACGCGCACGGTGACCCTGGTCAGGTCGGTGACCGCATACGCCGCAGCACCACCGCCGACCGCCACGGGGATTGCGCCGGAGCGGCGGGCCGCATCGAGTCCCGTGGGGGAATCCTCGAACGCCACGCACCGGTCGATGCCGGCGCCCAGCCCGGCGGCCGCCGCGAGGAAGCCCTCGGGATCGGGTTTCCCGGCCCGCACGTCTTCGGAGCAGATCAGCACCGCCGGCTGGGGCAGCCCGGCGGCGGCGAGCCTGCGCCGGGCCATTGCCCGCGATGCGGAGGTCACTACCGCCCATCGCCGGGCGGGAAGCCCAGCCAGCAACCTGCGGGCTCCAGGGATTTCGGTGACATTCGGTACCGGCGATTCCTCGAGGGTCCGCAGCCAGGCGAGTTCCGCATCGAGATCACCTCCAGCGGGCAGCACCATGGAAATGATGTCCCGGGCCACCCGCCCGGGCAGCGCGGCCCGTACCGCGTCGGGTGAAATACCGTGCCGGGCAGCGAATTGCAGCCATACCGCATCGATTGCCGCAGCCGAGTCGACGAGGGTTCCATCCATGTCGAAAAGCAGTGCCTCGGCCAGCAGGGTCGTGCCGGTCTCGCTCATTGCATCTCCAATACTTCTGCCGCCAGCCGGAGCAATTCCAGGTCCTCTTGCCACGAACGGCGTAATCGCTGATCACCCGGGTCGGTGTCGAGCACGATCGTGTCCGCGCCGAGATCGCCGAGGAATTTCATGTCGGCCCGGATCTGGCCCGGCGTTCCGTACCCGAGCGGGCGTATCGCGTCGGGGATCGGATCGGCCGCTGGGAGGAAGAACACCCGCGGGGCAAACAGCTTTCCCTTCAACAGTCTCTGCGTCCCGGCCGCGCAGGTCTTGCGACTGGGATGCAAGGGATGCCAGGCGGTGCCGATCCGGTTCACCCGGGCGAGTGCGGCAGCGCCATTGCCGCCGATCCATAGTGGCGGATGAGGTAGCTGGGCTGGCTTTGGGCCCGTGTGTATCCGATGCGCTGCCTGCATGCCCGGATATTCGATCGTGGCCGAGGTCCACGCGGCGACGAGAATATCGAGAACACCATCGGTGAGCCGGCCGCGTTCGTCAAACGGCACACCGAGCACGTCGAAGGCCGCCGGGGCCCAGCCGGCGCCGACTCCGGCGATGAACCGCCCACCGCTGAGCTGATCGATCGTCGCTGTGGCGCGTGCAAGGGCGATCGGATGCCGATGGGTACCGATCAGGACACCTGCACCGAGCCGGATGGTGCTGGTCTGCCCGGCCAACCAGGCCAGTGTGGCCAGGCTGTCGAAGAACGGAGCCGGCGAGCGACGGTGGGCATCATCGGTCAGGGCGACATGATCGGAGACCAGGACCGCATCGAACCCGGCCCGCTCGGCCTCCGTAGCCCAGGTCACCATCCCCGCGGGTGTGATCTGCGGGCCGAAATTGGGCAGGTTGATCCCGTACTTCACCGCACCGCCGCCGCTGATACGTAGATGCCGAAATCGGTACGTGCCAGCGCATTCCCGGATTCCTGGGAGGTTTCGGCGCGATCATCGAGGGCGAGGTAGTTACCACCGAGCCGGTTCAGCGGCCTGGCTGGGCGCTGCGGCCCGGCACGATGCTGGAATAGTTCGAGATTGAGCCCGCCGGCGGCCACCATGGCCATGACCGAGGTGCCCTCGGCCTCCGCTCCGAACTGTGCTCTCATGAAGGCGCGATCCGCAGCGATCTCGGTGCGCAGCACGAGCCGGCCCCGATGCGCGCGTGCCAGGTAGCTCACGGCAGCTTCGAGGTCGGACACGCTGTATCCGCTGTGGTCGAGGCCGAGCAGGGTGGGGAGGGCAGCATCACCAGGTGCATGATGGCCGTGGAAAAGCCGTTCGGATGTGCCGGCGAAGTAGCCGGGAGTCTCCGGCCACTGCTGGAGCTCGAACAGCGTTCCCCAGGGAGCACGGAAGTAGATCCACCGGTTGCCGCGGATGGGGCCGTCCGGGACCGTGATGACGTCACCGAGCACATCGAGGTCCGGCAGCTGGTGTAGATACGTCACCGCAGCATCGATATCGGCGACCCGGAAGCACAGATGGTTCGTGCCGATGTCGATGATGCTCGGTGGATCTTCCGAGGTCGAGGTGTACAGGGAAACTTCGATACCCGGCTCGAAACGCACCGTCGCCGCGGTGTGGTCCAGTGAGGCCGTGCCGACCAGATCATCGAAGAAACGCAGGGCCCGAGCGGGGTCTGGTACGGCTATACCGATGCGGTGCAGCGGGTCCGTGGTGTTCATGGGATCAGCAAAACCTTTCCACGCATGCCACCGGCACCGAAGTCCTTGTGCGCGGTGGCGGCTTCTTCCAACGGATACCGCCGGCCGACCGCCACATCGAGCTGCTTGTCACTCACGGCGGCGGTGAGTACGGCCAGTTGTTCGCCGCTTTCGGCGACATAGCTCTTACGTGGAGTGATTCCGCGGGTGGCGGCGGGTTGCTCGTTGTCGTCGATGGCAATGAACCGACCACCGTCGCGCACCGATCGGATCGAAGCAGCAATTCCGGCGGTATCGACGACCGCGGCGTAGCTGGCTTCCGGGAGCCCCGCGACGGTGGTGAACATCCGCCCAGCGCCGAGGAGGGGCAGCTCCCCGGCGTCGGAGGCGCGGGCGAGGCCGTCGACATCGTGCCCCCCGGATCGCAGCAGCTGCACCACGATGCGGCCGACCGCACCTGCCGCGCCGGTAACCAGTACCGCGGATCCGTCCGGCAGCGCCAGCTTGTCCAGAAGCTGCAAGGCGGTGAGTCCGGCGAGCGGAAGTGCCGCCGAATCCGTGAGTGGAATCCCGGTGGGTGCCGGGGCGAACAATGAAGCGGGTGCCGTGACCGACTCGGCGTAGGTGCCGTGGCCGCGGACCGGCTGGGCGATCATCCCGACAACCCGATCCCCGGGTGCGAATCCGGTTACGGAGCTGCCGGTTTCGGAAATCACCCCGGCGACGTCCCAGCCGAGGACGGTGGGAAAGGACAGTCCGATGGGGAGGAATCCGGAGCGGGTTTTGAGATCCACGGGATTCACCGCGGCGGCGGCCACACGGATCCGGATATCGTCGGGTCCGGTCTCGGGCTCGTCGATCTGGCCTATACGCAGCACATCCGGTCCGCCGGTCCGGTCGATCATGGCAGCTTTCATATCGCCCTCCTGTTCGGTTCACCGCCGGAGTGCCCGGCATGTCGTGCGTTCGCTTCCGCGGCGGTCAGGATCAGGCCGCCATCGGCGGTGATCGAGGCCCCGGTGATGTAGCTGGAATCCGGACCAGCCAGATAGGCGATCAGCGAGGCGATTTCGGCGGTGCCACCCGGACGGCCCAGCGGAATCGCGGGGCGGGCGATCTCTCGGTAGCGCTGCTCGTCTGCGACACCGTTCATGGCGGTCGCGGTTTCGCCCGGTGCGACCGCATTCACCCGGACACCATGTGTGGCGAACTCCAGTGCGAGGACTTTCGTGGCCATGCCCAGGGCGGCTTTGCTCGCGCAGTACAGTGCGCCACCGGTGATCGGCACTGTCTCGTGGATGGAGGTGACATTGATGATGCTTCCGGGTATCCCGGCGCCGATCATGTGCCTGCCGACAGCCGAGGCCAGCGCGATCGGCGCGAAGGCGTTCACCGCGAACACCTCGTGCGCCCGATCGGCATCCAATGCGGTGGCCGGGGTACGGTCGTTGACCCCTGCATTGTTGACCAGGCAGCTCACCGGCCCCGTAGCATCGATCGCTGCCATGATGGCGCCGGTCGCGGTGGAATGGTCGCGCAGGTCTGCTCGTACCGGCACGCACCTCACCCCGAACCGTGTGGTGAGATCCGCGGCCACTCTGGCGATCCGGTCGCTGCCCGAGGAATAGCCGAGCAGCAGCCGGTAGCCGCGTTCCGCCAATGCGGCGGCGGCGGCCCGGCCGATGCCGCTGCTCGCCCCGGTGATGAGCGCTGTTGCTGGTTCAGCCAATGCCGATCACCACCTTCGGCCGGGCGCGGCGGCCGGCGAGGAGTTCGAAGGCGCGGCCGACTTCCGCCAGCGGGACGACGGCATCGATCATCGGTGTAAGCATGCCGGATAGATCGTCGAACAAAGCGACCGCGCGGGCATACTGGTCGACTCCATGGCGCACCCCGGCGATTTGGATGCCATTGAGCGCGATCGACGCCGGCAGTACGGCTTCCGGTTGCGGGGAGACTCCTACCACGAGGCAGCGCCCGCCCGGCCGTAGTCGCCGTACTGCCGTGCCGAGTGCCCCTGGCGCGCCCGAACATTCGAGTACCACGTCGTAGCTGCTGCCCGCGGCCTCGGCGCTGAGGAATCGGGTCCGATACGACCCGGCGACCAGATGCGCTGTGTTCGAACCTGGTTCGGCGATATCGGCGGTCACCGGATACCGGGACAGCACCGCCGCGGCGAGGCTGCCCATGGTTCCGGCACCGATGACGAGTACTTCGTCACCAGGCTCCAGATCTGCGGCCTCGATCGCCTCCAGGACCGTGACCAATGGTTCGATCAGCACATGGGCCGGGAGCGGCCGCGCCCGCCCGCTCCCGAGCGAGATCACCGCGTGCCGTGGCATCGTGAGCAGCTCGGCGGCGGCGCCGGTCCATCCGTAGAGTCCCACCTCTTTCAGCGCCGAGCACAGATTGCGCCTCCCGGAGAGGCATTCCCGGCACGATTGGCAGCACAGCATGGTGCTGCCGGTGACGATCTCGCCGGGTGCCAGATCGGTCACCTGTGCTCCAGCCGATCGCACGGTGCCGACCCATTCGTGGCCGAACCGGTGTGGAAAGCCGGCGCGCCCGTCGGCGAGATACTGCGCGGTGCCGTGCAGCAGTTCGAGGTCCGTGCCGCACAACCCGACATAGCCGACGGCGATTAGTACTTCCGATAACCCGCATTCCGGGGGCGGTACATCGATGACCGTTGCCGAATGCGGCCGGTCTATCACAGCGGCGCGCATCGTCACCGCCTATTCGGCGGGCGCCGGCGTCGCCGCCAGTGCCCGCCGGGTACTTTGCGTGCTCACCGCTAGCAGTGCGACACCGACCGCACCGAGCGCCGCCCCGGCGAATGGCAGCACCGATACCGATGCCCCGCGGGAGAGCATTTCCGATCCGATCCATGCCCCTACGGCATTGGCCAGCTGAAAGCCGGCGATGTTCACCGTTGCGGCGAGGTGTGGTGCTTCGCTGGCGGCACTGATCAGTTTGGAGGCCAGCGGCGGGATGATGGAGAAACCGGCTGCGCCGAGGACGAACAACCACGGTGCCACGAACCAGCGCTGCCCGCCGAAAACACCCAGTAGGGCCAGTGCCACCACCAGCGCCGCCAGTGAGCAGTAGAGAGTGCGGTCGATCGACTTGTCGGCGAAGTGGCCGCCGAGCTGGTTTCCGACCACCGATCCAGCGCCGAATACGAACAGCAGCAGCGTCATGGTCGCCGGCGAAAAGCCGGAATGATCGACGAGGAACGGCTGGATATAGGTGAAGACGACGAACAGTGCCGCCTGGCTGAGCGCGGTCAGCCCGAGCGCCCACAGCACCGGCCCTTTGGTGAACACCGATATCTCGGAGGAGATACTGCCTGCCGGATGTGATGGAGCCCGGCGTGTCGCCAGCAAGAGCGCGACCGTGACGATCGTCTGGAAGACCGCCACGAGCACGAACGACCAGCGCCAGCCCAGCTGGTTGCCGACCAGTGTGCCGAGCGGTACACCGAGCACGGTGGCCAGGTTGAGGCCCAATGCAACCCGGGCGATGACCCTGCCCTGGAATTCGGGCGCCACCAGCGAGGTCGCCAGCACCAGGCACAATGCAAAGAACGTGGCATGCGGTAGCGCGGTGAGGACGCGGAACACGACCAGCACCGCGAAGTTCGGCGCCAGCGCAGTGCCGACATTGCCGATGATGAACGCCGCCATCGACCCGGCAATGAGCGGGGTACGCCGGATACGTGCGGTTGCGATGGTCAGGAGTGGGCCGCCGATGGTCACGGTTGCCGCGTAGATGGTGACCAGTAGCCCGGCCGTGGAGTCGGATACATCGACATCGCCCGAGATGTCCTGCAGCACACCGGCGACCAGGTATTCGACCGTGCCCACTCCGAACACGGCGAGCAGCATCAGTAGGATCGCCTTGTCGGCATCGACGCCGCGTGCGGGTGCGGCGCCCACGGTGGTCTTCTTACCGACCATCCCGGATGTCCTCCTTGTCGTCGTCGGCGCCGGTGTATTCCACGACGGCGCACCCCCAGGTGAAGCCCACGCCGATTCCGGTGAGCAGCAGTCGGTCTCCCGCATCGAGCTGTCCGGAGCGGTGCATATAGTCCAGACCGATGAACGGATCGGCGGCGCCGGTGTGGCCGATCTCGCGCCCCCGGGCCGCCAGTGTCTGTTCCGGATGCAGCTTCAGTGGTTCCAGACACTGCTTGCGCAACAGCACACTGCCGAAGTTCGGCAGGATCCAGGTGCTGATATCGGAGTGCTCGCTGCCCGAATCTGCCAGCGCTGTTTCCGCGCAGCGGGACAGGGCCGCGCCATTGCGGGTCCAGAACTCATCGATATCCCGGGTTGCTGTGAAGGCGGCGACCCGGGCGCGCAGATCGATCGGCGAGTCGGCACCGTACTGGGGCATGGATGTCGGCTCCGATCCCCGGTGCATCTGCTCCAACGCGGGATCGCTGACCACTGACGTCGACCGGATACGGAAGGGGCCGCCGTCGTACCCGAGTACCGCTGCACCGGCCCCGTCGCCGTAGACCAGTCCGCTATCGGAGCTCCAGCGATCGAACATCGGGAGCTGCCAGGCATCGGACGCGGTCACCACGCCCTTACCTTTGCCCGCACACCAGCGTCCGACCATCTCCATGCCCACTATCCCGCCGGCGCAGGCAGTACGGATCTCGATCGGTATGCAATCGCCGATGCCGAGCTGGTCCTGGATATAGGAGCCGCAGTTCCAGGCTTCGAGACCGTTGTGCAACACCACCGCATGGACGAGTAGATCGATGTCCCCGGGGTCGGTCCCCGCGTCGCAGAGGGCGGCCCGGCCGGCCAGTACCGCCATTTCCGGCGCAGTTTCACCGCGATCGGGGTCGGCCACGACGGCTGAGATCTGCTTCGTCTTCTGATGTTCGATTTCGTCGTAGCGGCCTGCTGCAACCATTTCCGTGGCGAATTCACGCTGCTGAGGCAGATATGATCCGAAACCCTCGATATAGAAATCATCCCAGCGCATTCCGGCTCACCCCGCATCCGCGAACTTGTCGCCGATACGCTGTGCCGCGGCGGCAGCGAGATGATCGAGCCCGGCGGCGAGTTCGGCGGGGGTGACATCGTTGACGAACCGGTGCCGTCCGATCCCGAGCGGTAGCGGCAGCCGCTGCTGACCGTCTCGGTGGCGCACCGTATCGGCCAGTGCGGCATCGAGGATACCGGGGCGGGTGAGTACCTCGTCCCAGATCGGAAGGCGCAGCTGGGTCATCACCGAAAGGATCTGGTCCAGTTCGGCCCCGCTGACATCGCCCCGGCGGAACCCCAGCACACTCGTGAGAGCCATATCGATGCAAACCGCCTCCCCATGTAGTAGACCGGGTAGTGCCGTGATCTCCAGCACGGGACTGAAGGTATGGCCGTAGTCGACGCAGCGTTCCAGGGTGGTTTCCCATAGATTCGGCTGCAGCTCCTCGAGCATCAGATGGATCGCCTCGGTGACGACCTGCCTGGCCGCCTGATCGGTTTGCGGGGTGGTTCCCTGGAAATGGTCGGCAATCAGTTCCGGGCCGAATTTCTGAAGTAGGGTAAACAATTCCGCTGACTTCACCAGTGCCAGCTTGAGAATCTCGGCGAGACCGTTGGCCAGATGCCGGTCATCGAGAGTACGTAGGAAGGTCCGGTCGGCGAAGGTGGCGATCGCGGGGGCATAGGTCCCGATCCGGTTCTTGCCTCGCTCGTAGTTGACCCCGGTTTTCACCCCCACTCCGGCGTCGACCAGCCCGACCAGGGTGGTCGGAATCCGGATGTAGGGCGTCCCGCGCCGGTACAGGCTGGTGGCGAAGCCGACCACATCTAGCAGGACCCCGCCGCCGATGGCGATGACCGGTTCCCGCCTACGGTCGATGCCGAATTCGTTCATCTTGTCGACCACTCTGGTGACCGACTCCCAATCCTTGACGGTTTCGTCGGCATGCACCACGAGGATCGTGGCGTCGACCCCGTTCGCGGTGAACCACGCCGCTATGCGGTCGCCATGCAGGGTGGCGACATTGGAATCGATGACGACCAGACGTCGATCCCCAGCTGCCAGCGGCGCCTCGGGACATGCTCTGAGCAAGGCGGTTTCGGACGGGTCGAACAGATCGTTCACAGCGATCACGTGATATCTGACCTGTTTGACCGACTCGACCGTCCATGTGGGTTGTATCGAGAAGCTCTGACTCAGACCATTTTTGAGCATTGCAACACTGCGCATGGTGCATCCAATCGAGTCCAAAGAAGCTGAATTCCTCTGGTAGCCCTGCAAAACGACCACGAAGTCATTTATCGCCGCCCTCGGTCCGGGCCTGCTGTGACCGGATGGCGAGGATGCTTGGCCCCCACTAGGCACCATACATTCATTTATCGATCACTACACGAGTAGTATCGGGGTGCCACGCAGTGACATCTGTCACGTGCACATTCGATCCGGGAGGAGTACTGTGCCGGGAAGACCGGGCCAGGGCCGCAAATTCGACTACGACACCGCATTGGACCGGGCAATGCACGCTTTCTGGCAGTCCGGCTACGAAGGCACCTCCATAGCCCAACTCACCAGGGAGATGGGCATCAACCCGCCAAGCCTGTATGCCTCGTTCGGCGGCAAGGAGGACATCTTCTTCGCCGCAATCGACAGGTACAACGCCACCCGCGGTAGCTTTCTGCGGCGCGCCTTCGACGAGATCGAACACTCCCCGGCACTCATCCGCCGCCTGTTGTTCGGCGCTGCACGGGCCTATGCACCGGACGGTTGCCCTGGAGGTTGCCTGATAATCAACAGCGCAGTAACCGTCAGTGACGGCAATCAGCATGTCGCCGACCGTCTGCGCACCATGCGCAATGCCAACATCGATCTGCTCCGGGAACGGCTCGCGGCCGATCGCGCTGGGCAGCGGATTCCGGAAGAGGTCGACCCGCGCGCCGTTGCAGAATTCGTAGGTGCGGTCATCCAGGGTATGTCTCAGCGCGCCCGGGACGGGGCCGATCACGAGACTCTTCGCGGCATGGCTGCAACGGCATGCAGCGCACTGCCGTTCGGTAGGTAGTACCTTCCCAGGCACCCGCGGAGCCGCGTTTGTGCATTCCATGTCGAACTTGGTGCGGGACAGAAGTTTACAGAATGTGATCTACATGACGCAGCTATCCCGTGATCAGAGGAGGTGCTTCGTTGTGCCTGATCAGCAGGTGCCCGCACGGCCGCCAGGGATGCTGCCGCGCCGGGCTCCCTAGCCGGAATCTGCATCCAGAGCGTTGCTAAGAAATGCTCGGCGCTGTACCTTTCAGTCAGCGCCCAGAACGACCGGGTGATCGATGCAGGGGGAGTGCATGTATGAACACGCAGACAACACCCCATGGTGGCACTGGTTTCCGGATCATCTCCCGCCGGATGCAGGTAGCCAACGGTGCGACACCGGGTTTGCCCGGATATGCGGAAGGCATTCCGGTAATTCTTGCTTCAATTTCGCAAGGTTGTCTCCGGAACTGGGAAGTGCTCTGTGAAAATGCATGAAGTGCATGGCCTTTCGGGAAATCGGCCGACGGTGACCGGGATGCCGGCTGGATCGCCGGGTGCCCGATGCTGTGGAAATAGCTTCATGCTTCTCTGTCGGTCGGGGTTTCTATCTTGTTCACCGAGAGCAATCTCTCCCATAGTCTGCAATTCCGTATCGATCGGCGCACATATCGCACGACTGTGATCGAAGCGAAGCGCAGAAACGCAGCGGGTGGGTTTCGTACTGCTCGTGATCGCAACTGTCAGGAGGAATCGGTGCTGGCGATTTCTTGTGGGGCTTCTATAGGAATCGGAGGTGCTGGTTGATTCTGCTGGAACACCTGCTGGGAAGTGAAGTGCCATGGTGGGTGAATGGGCTGTTCGAAGCGGCAGCCGGCGAAAATGGGGTCGGTATAGGATGAGCCGCGTCACGGGTGCGCCGGCACTGGCACCGCCGATTCCGGATGCTGCCACATGGAGAGAGTTTCATCCGCGACGCGCCGATGCAGGCCCGCAGGGGGAGGCTGTGCTCGATGCACTGGTCCGTCGCTGAACAGGTTGCCGGCGAGAGCGCTTTCTCCCAGCTGCACAGGCTGCTCGGAGCAGCCCGCCCGCCCGCGGCGACCGAAACGATCGAGCTGCATCTCGGCCAGCCTTCGCTGATCACCCCTGCTCCGCCCTTGCTGGACCCGGCATTGCCCGGTGACTGGAACCTGTATCCGCGGCCCGGCGGCAGCGACGAACTCCGAGATGCCTACGAGCAATGGCTGGAACGCCGGTTCGGTATCGATGGCGCGGCGCAACAAGGCCTGCTGGCCATCGAGCCGACACCCGGTTCGAAACAGGCAGTTTCGGTGGCAATCCAGCAGGCGGTGAGTGCCCCGGGGCAGACGGTCGTCCTGCCCAACCCCTGCCATCCGGCGTATCTGCACGCGGTCACTGCCGCCGGAGCATGGCCGGTGTTCTATCGGCCGGGTGGCGTGGGCATCACCTCACTGCAAGCTGCCATCAGTGCTTGCCGGCGGGCCGCTGCGATCGTCGTCTGCAACCCGGGCTCACCCGGCGGGGAGACCATATCTCGCGTCGATCTCGAGGCGATCGGGCAGCTGGCGAAATCGGCTGGGGCCGTCTTGATTGCCGACGAGTGCTCTATCGACCTATACCTGGACTACCCCGTCCCGGGCGTGATCGAGCTCGCGAGTTGTCCAGATATGGCCGGATTGCGGTTCGTTGCGGCACACTCCCTGTCCAAAAGATCGGCCGCCCCGGGATTGCGCAGCGGATTCATCGCCGGTGATCCGGGATCGGTGGGCCGATATGCTGCCTACAACCGCGTGTGCGGGGTGTCGCCATCGGAAACGGCCTCGGTGATCGCAGCCAGGTTGTGGTCCGATGACCATCACGTGGCCCGCGCCCGGCAGGCGCTGCGGAGGAACTGGGATCTGGCCGGCGAGATCCTCGGATACCACCAGGGTTACCGGCGGCCGCCCGCCGGGGTGTTCCTCTGGTTGCCGGTGGCCGGAGATGATCAGGTCACCAGGTACCTGTGGTGTGAGCATGGGCTGAAGGTAATGCCGGGACGCTATCTGGCCAGCCCGGATACCGCCGGTGGGAATCCCGGTGAGAACCATATCCGCATTGCGCTCGTGCACCGGGAATGTGTGATGGAGGAGGCACTGACCAGGCTGAGCGGCGCATTGCGCTCCTGGTGAGCGAAGCCGGAGTAACCAGTGGCGCCGGGCAACGCCCGTTGGGGTAGGACCCCATATCGCCAGCTGCAGCGGCGCGGACACTGGGGGAGAGGAATTCCCGACTTGCCGCCGAGGAGTCAGGGTGAGGTTCCCCCGCTTTCTCGGAGGGCTCTGATTGTAGTCCGATAGGATCGGAAAGAGTCATTCGTGGCAGCACCGAAGAAGTACCCGGACGAGTTGAAGGCGCGGGCAGTGCGGCTGTATCGGGAGTCCGACCCGAAGCCGACGATCCGGAAGCTGGCCTCTCGGCTCGGGGTGCATCACGAGGCGTTGCGGCTGTGGATCCGTCAGGCCGAGGCCGGCGAACGCGACGATCGGCCGACGACCGATATGCTGGCCGAGAACCGTGCCCTGAAGAAGAAGGTCGCGCAGTTGGAGCGTGTCAACGACATATTGCGCTCTGCGAGTGCGTATTTCGCCTCGGAGCTCGGCCAGACCCGGCGGTGATCATGCGGTTCGTCGAACAGAACAGCCAGCACCCGGTCGAACTCCTGTTGCGGGTCTTGGGCATCTCGTCCTCGACCTAACGGGCCAGTATTCAATGCAAGTCGATGATGCTGTGCTCGGTGTCACGAGTGCCGGTACCCCCAGCAGGCAATCCGGGCATTGCCCACCCAGATAGCCCGGATACTGGCCCAGTTCTTCGCGTTGCCACGCGCTGTAGCGCTCCCGCGGTCATAGCAGCCCGATGCCCTCGGACACGGCGCGCCAGTCCCAGACCGTGTCGGAAGCCCGGTCGCATTGAGCTGGTCGGCGAGATCGTAGACATCGGGGATGGAAGCCGCGTTTCGCCGAGATCAGCACCGGGCAACCCCTGCCGCAGCAGCCCGATACTTCCTCGTACGACGGCGCTACGCGGCGGTTGCCGGACGGGGCGGTAGTCGAGTCCAAGGAACAGCGAAGCTCGTTGTACCGCAACGTCACTGTCACTCGCCGGTCGGGAGTGCAGATCGAGGTCAGTTCCACCGGTGCCTCCGATGAGCCTCTGCCGTGTGCGATGCTGGAGGAGATAGCCCTGAATCCGGGACTCGAGGTGTCGCGATAAGGGCGATCCCCGGGCTGCGCAATTTCGTGCTCGCCACCGCGAGGGGTAATCACCAGCGGGTGCGGTGGTGGTCCCCTCGCAACCTGAGGACAGTACGCCCGAGATCACTAGAACCACGCGGATTCCGCTCCGGGTTCCGCCGTCAGTTCCTGCCGGTATCGACCGATCGGACTTCGGCGTTCGAGCAGTGCCCGGACGTCGAGGTGCGAGCGCGTGACGACGGTCGCCGTGTAGCGACCACGTTCGAGACGCGTCGATCCAGTAGTGACCGTCGCGGCTCGGTGCGGTGCCGTTCGGTCAGCGGATCTCGGCGGCCTGGGTGACTGCTGTTGTGCCATCAGCCAGTTCGACCGGCACGGCAACTCGGTGATTATCGACGTCGGCTGTCGGAGGTGCGCAGAGGAGCACCGACACGATGCAAGTGTCTCAGCGCTTCGCGGTAGGAGGCGATCAGCCCGGTTTCGTGGTAAGGCACACCGATTTCGGTGCAGTATTCGCGGACGATCACCTGGGCGTGACGCAGGTGAGGCGTCGGCATGCTGGGGAACAAATGATGCTCGATCTGATAGTTGAGCCCGCCCAGGGCGAGGTCGGTCAACACACCACCCCGCACGTTGCGGGAGGTCATCACCTGGCGACGGAGGTAGTCGGGCCGTTCATGGCCGGTCAAGGTCGGCATGCCCTTGTGGTTCGGGGCGAAGATGCATCCCATGTACAGGCCGAAGAGGCCCTGGTGGACCGCAAGGAACGCGAAGGCCTTGTCGGCGGGCAGAACCGCGAACAGTGCGGCCAGGTAGGTGGCGAAGTGGCCGAACAGTAGTGCGCCCTCCCAACCGCGGTGTTTGATCGACCGATTTCTGAGCGCACGTACCCCGGCGACATGGAGATTCAGGCCCTCCAGCAGCAAGAGGGGGAAGAACAGGAATGCTTGTGCCCTCCCGATGAGACGAGGCAGACCGCGGCTGGCCCGTGCCTGCTGTTGTGACCAGACCAGAATCTCGGGCGCGACATCGGGGTCGAGCGCTTCGTGGTTCGGGTTGGCGTGATGCCGGGTGTGCTTGTCCTGCCACCAGCCGTAGCCCAGTCCGATCCCGGCGTTGCCGACGAGCCGTCCCACGAGCTCCGCCGCGCGCCGTTGCCGAAAGACTTGGCGGTGTGCGACATCGTGCATCAAAAGCGCGATTTGAGCGAACACCACGGCCATGAACCCCGCGACCAGCAGCGTCCACCACGAATCGCCGATGAGCACGAATGCCGCCCAGCCGGCTGCGAACGCGACTCCGGCGAGGCCGAGCCGGACAGCGTAGTAGAACGGACGCCGGTTCATCAGCCCCGCGTCGGAGATCCGGCGCAACAGACGGGCGTAGTCGCCGTGGGCGCCGCGCCGTGGTGGCCGGGCGGGTGGCTGGGGGACCAAGGCAGGTGTCGTCATAGACCTTCCCGAGAGCTGAGTCGGAGACGCCACCTCCGTTCGCCGGCTGTGTCGGCCGGTCGATGCCGGATCGGGGCGCCGATTTCGATACCCCGAAGCTATCGGCTGGATTCTCGTTGCCCGTAACCCTCTGGTATGAAATGAAGTCGGACCCTGGGGTGATATCAGACCGCTGATCGAACGAACGTGGAGCGGGCGAAAACAAACCTCACCGCGACGGTTGCGACCCGGATGCAGGATGTGCTCGCCGCCGACCAGCTTCATGGTGACGGGCGCGTGTTGCAGGATCTCCCTTCGCCAGCGTGCGCCCAGCTCCGCCGAGTGGGTGGCGGTCACGCTACTCGCGTTCGAATGCTCTCGATCCTCGGGCGGCACACAGTTGTTCCCGCGATTCGAAGGGAAGATCATTCGATGACCAACCTCGACACACGCCCCAATCCGGAACTCCTGGATCGTGGTGCGGGCGAGGAACGTCCATTTCTGAGCAACCGCGCTCGTTGGCCTGTGCACACCGGTCGGTGGCATATACGAAGGGTCTCTCGCCTACTTCGGTAGCACCAATCGTGGGTGATCGAGCAGGGAGCGCCAGGCCAGCGCCCAGGGGAACCGATGGATGTGGTCCGCACCGGTTCCCGGTTCGTGCTGCTCGTAAACGTCGTCTCCGACGAGCACGGTGACGCCCCATTCCGAGAGGTTGCGCATCGCGTCCTGGATGGCGGGAAAGCGGATCTGCCCCCGGTTGGAGAACGGCATAGCCACCACGGGCAGGCCCTTGCCGACCGCTTCGACCAGCAGCCCGAGCGGAAGGGTGTCGGAGATGCCGGCTGCCCATTTGGCCAGGGAGTTGCAGGTTATCGGCGCAACGATCATCGCGTCCGCTGGTGGTAGCACATCGGGTGCGTCTGGTTCCTTGTACCGGCTGCGCACCACATGCCCGGTCTTGGCCGTCAGTGCTTCGGTGTCGATGAAGCGTTGGCCGTCGGGGGACGCGATCACGCACACGTCCCACCCGTCGGTCTGGGCCAGATCCACCAGTTTGCCGATATCCCGTGCTGCCGGAGATCCGGTGACGATCGCGTACAGCACAGGCGCGCCGTTGTCGTTCATGGCTCCCATGGTGTCAGCTGCGGACTCCGCACCACGCGGCGAAGTTCGCCAGGCTGTGCGCGGACCGGGCATCGTTGGCCGCGAGTGCGCGCACGGTTTCGTGCACCTGCGGGTGGTAGCGCGTCAGCTGTGGCGCGATCCGTCGCGCGGTGTGGAGCGCGTCGAGCGCGTGACGACGGTCGCCGTGTAGCAACCACGCTCGAGACAGGTCGATCCAGTAGTGACCGGCGCGGCTGGGTGCGGTGCCGTTCGGTAACCGGATCTCGGCGGCCCGGGTGACTGCTGTTGTGCCATCCGCCAGTTCGACCGGCACGGCAACTCGGTGAATATCGACGTTGGCTGAGCTGAACTTGGTTCCGTAGCAGTTGGCGCGTTCCTGTCCCGGCGCGGTCGAGGCCGCTGCCTCGGCCAGGTGCGCGTCGGCCAGGTCGGCATCGCATGTGCGGGCAGCCAGGATGGCAGCGCGGAGATGCAGCGCGCCCTGTACAGCCGCGCCCGCCGCAGCTGTCGGTGCGAGATCCACGAAAGTTGTTGCTCGGTCGATGGATCGCAGCCCAACCTGATAGGAGCCGTCGAACAGCAGGATCAGCGAGTGGTTCCATTCCGCGACAGCGGCGCGCAGGGGGTCATCACCACGGGCTGCCCAAGCGCGCGCGCCCGTTCGTCGGCCAGGTGCGCCAGGTCCAAATGCCCCAACCCATACAGCGACACAACGGCGAAGGAATACGCGGCCGAAAGGAGTTCGTGCGCGGCGGGCCGGTCGGCGGTCGGAAGATCGGACACCGCGCGGTGCAGGTGCCTCAACACATCGGGCAGGGTGCGCACCGCTTCGGCGTGTTTGGTTCGGCGGTCATATTCCTTGACCTCGGCAACGGCGTGGCGGAGGTCGGACAGGCTGAGCGGGTCGGTGTCCAGCTCCGGGTCATCGCCCTCGACCAGTGCTTGCCGCAGCGCCGGAACCCCGGCCTGCTCGGACGCTGGCGAGGCATTGCGGACGCCATAGGGCTGCTCGGTCAGGTCCGTCACGCTCACCGACAACGCGCGCGCTCGAGCATCTCCAAGTCTGGGCTGCTTCTGATTTCGGTCCCGGTGGCAGGTCTCCCGACAGGTTCCGGGGCGGGGTGGTTCGAGTTCTCCGGTGACGCTTTCGCTGCCATTGCTAAGCAACTGGTGCGTCTACTCGGTAACCCGGATCGCCATACGGTTGGCTCGGTTCCAGCGCTGACGTGGCTCGGTCTCCGGAATCTCGTGGTGAGCCTGGAGGTCGATGGCGAGGAGATTGTGCTGTGGTTCCGGAACCCGGTCTACCAGGAGTGGTTGGACGATGCAGAGGAAGCCGAAGCCGAAGCCGACGCGGACGACGAAGACGACGAAGACGACGAAGACGACGAGTATGACGACGATGAGCAGCAGGGCGAGGAAGACACTCCACGCGTCAGGAGAGCACGACTGGCCTCCGCATCGTGGGGACACCTGTCGGCGGGGCTGGCCGCCACTCTGTCCGGAATGCCCATCCACCAAGTGGTTACGTTCAAGGCCTCGGGAGGAAGGTTCGTTCGATTCGAGTATGTCCAGTCGGCCAAGCGTGGTGTCGAGTTGCGGTGCAACGTAGCTCCGAACGTCGAGATCGACGACCGGTTCAGGATGACTGCCGATGACGAGTCGCGATTGGAATCTCCATGTCGCGGAGCCGCTGGAACTACAGGTTGAGGCGTGGATCGACTGGTCCAGCAAAGCGGCAGATCTGGGCTCACTGGATCTTGTCACTGAGTAACCGCTCAAACAGCAGGCTGAAGCGGTCACTGCGCCCTGATGTCCTGTAATGCCGCGACCCGCGTGCTTTGGCTGTGCCGAACGCGCTCGGTAGATTGCGCACGTGCATATTGATTCGCCCGCCGAACGGCCGGACGGGGGCTGGTCGGTCGCCGTCCACGGTGCGCGACCGACCGAGTTGGTGCGAGCCTTCGATCCGGAGCTGCGGTATGTGGTGATCGAAGGTCATTCCCCGGTCACCCCCGGATGGCACCGTCTTCCAATGGCCTTGACCGATAAGAACGAATCGATTCGAACACGAACGGTTCGGCGAATCCGCTTCGACATATGCATGAGTCCCCAGGAAGTCATCCAAGCCGGACCGGAGCTGGACGACAGCGACCAGGGCTGGCTCTACGCGTGGCAGGTACCCACCGAGCCTCCTCGGGACTTGGTGCTGAGCCACAAGGAAGGCCGATCGCGAAGGGCCGCCATGGAGGGTATCGGTGTCACGTTGCTCATCGACCTCCCGCACCGCGCCGAGACGGCCATCCTGTGGAGCCCCGATCGACACGTGCTGGATGCCTCGCTGGAGCGGATTCGCTCGAACGGATGAGGTATGTCCGCACCTACTGCCCCCGCCGACTTGGGCTCAACCGAACGCACTACATTGCCGCATACCGCGCGCATCCCACCCGCCCGGGGACTGTTCTTCTCCCTGCTTCCTCATACTGGCCGCCCTCTGTGGAAGGGAGTCGGGTCAAGGGTGGGCGGATGCCCATCGGCGTGCCAACGCGACGAAGGAGCGCCCTTGATGCGGCTTCCTGGAGCGAGGCAATTGGGCCGATGAGGAGGCGGGGAGTTGCCATCGTGAGGAGTTCCGGCCTCCGAGACGGTGACACCGGTGATCGAGTCGGCTGCCTTCGGACTCCGCGGCTGGATGCGCCGGCCGATTCTCATCGGAGGTCAGGACGGCCGACCAAGCGCGGTGCCCGAGCTGTCCTCGCTCTTCCGATCCTGTCCGTTGCTTGAAGTGCCTCAATAGGATTCCCGGCGGCGGCGCGCACGCGCCGCCCTTGATCCTATATCGCTAAATTCGGCAGCCGACCGCGTTGGGAACCGGGGAGGCTGAATAGAACGGCTGAAACTCCCGGCTGTCGATACGAACCGCGCCGTGCTTACTTCGCCTGGTGCGGCCGGACGATGGCTATGGTCTTGTCGTCGTGGCGCTTCGATCGCGGCAGCCGAACGCCGTCGGGATCGGTGTCGGCTTCCCATCGGTGCGTGCGCCCCAGCAACTGCGCAAGGCCGTGATCATCGAGTCCGGCGACTTCTTCCCAGGAGATTCGCAGCGGCGTAAGCGGTTCCACGGCCCCGGCTGTAGCGAGTATCGCCCAGTGCACTCGATCCAGTGGATATCGGCGGGTGATCGAGGGCTGCGTCCGGCAGAGTGGTGTACGACCGACGCTGGGCCGAGTCTGAGCGTGATGAACGCCGAAGCCGACGCGATATGCGGCGCGGACTATCGCGAACGCAGCACCGAACGCGTCAACTCCCGCAACGGATACCGGCACCGCGACTTCGACACCCGGGTGGGCACGATCGATGTCGCGATCCCGAAACTCCGCCATGGCAGCTGCTTTCCCGACTGGCTGCTGGAGCGCCGCAAACGCGCGGAACGGGCACTGACCTCGGTGGTGGCGACCTGTTGTCTGCTCGGGGTCTCGACGCGACGGATGGAGAAACTCGTCGAATCCCTCGGTATCACCTCGCTGTCGAAGTCTCAGGTATCGGTGATGGCCGCCGACCTGGATGCCCAGGTCGAAGCGTTCCGTACCCGCGCCCTCGATCAAGGGCCGTACACGTTCGTTGCCGCTGATGCCCTGGTGCTGAAAGTCGGGGAGAACGGGCGCGTGGTCAACGTCCACTGCCTGGTCGCGACCGGCGTCAACGCCGATGGCTACCGCGAGATCCTCGGAGTGCAGGTCACCTCGAGCGAGGACGGCGCCGGCTGGCTGGCGTTCTTCCGCGATCTGGTCGCCCGCGGCCTGACGGTGTTCACCTGGTCACCTCCGATGCTCACCGCGGTCTGGTCGCCGCGATCGGGGCCACCCTGCCCGGCGCGGCGTGGCAACGCTGCCGCACCCACTGCACCGTCAACCTCATAAGCATCTGCCCGAAAACCTCGTGGCCGTGGGTGCGGACTTCGTGCACTCGGTGTTCGATCAGGCAGACTCCGAATCCGTTCACGCACAATACGATCGGATGCTCGATGCCTTGGCCGAGAAACTCCCGAAGGTCGTCGAGCACCTCGACACCGCCCGCGTGGACCTGCTGGCCTTCACCGCGTTCCCGAAACAGATCTGGCGCCAGATCTGGTCCAACAACCCCCAAGAAGTGGCCGAACAGTAGTGCGCCCTCCCAACCGCGGTGTTTGATCGACCGATTTCTGAGTGCACGTACGTGGCGGTGTGGGAGTGGTAGATGACCACCGGTTCCTCATTGAGCATCGGCACGAACCGATGCGGCCGATCCGATCCGGCAGGACCCGCGATCACACCACACGCCTCGTCGGGATGGTCCTGCCGTGCGTGCTCGATCATGGCCCGCACCAGGTTCGCCTGGATCACCAGCTTGATCGACTCGACGTGTCGACCACGGCGGTGGACCGCGCGACGGGAATAAGGAAGCGGGCGACGCTGCCGAGTTTCTCGCAGGTCTCCTCGAATTCGCGATCGGGCGTCGACTGCGCCACAATGCCCGCCCCCGCCTGCAACCAGGTGGCGCCGGCCTCGCGGTAGACCCCGCGCAGGACTAGGGCCGCGTCCATCGTGCCGTCGTGGCCGACCGTGAGCACGGACCCGCCGTAGAGCCGGCGCGGCCCGTCCTCGGCGGCGCGAATATGCCTGCGGGCGGCCAGCTTGGGCGCGCCGGTCGCGGTGACGGCGGGAAAGGTCGCCTCGAATGCGTCCCACGCGTTGCGGTTCGGGGCGAGCTTTCCCGAGACCCTGGAGCACAGGTGCTGGACCGAGCCTCGCTCGCGCACTGTCATGAAGTCCTCCACGGCGACGGTGTCCGGCCGGCAGACCCGGGTGAGGTCCTCGACCGCGATCTTCACCGAGATCGCGTGCTCGTAGATCTCCTTGGGATCGCGGAGCAGATTCAGTCGCAGCCGTTCGTTGTGCGCGTCGTTGCCCGCGGTCAGCGCGCGGGTGCCGGCCAGGGTTCGGGTGACCACGCGTCCGTCGGCGGCGACCGTCAGGACGATCTCTGGGCTGAATCCAGTCGCCTCGACCCCACCGAGCCGCAGCAGGAACGACCTGGCCGGGGTGTTGCCACGACGGCCGGCGAGGCAGGTATCTATCAGGTCGATCTCGTCGTCGACTGTGATCCGCCGCGACAGCACGACTTTCTCGAGGTCGTGTTCGCCGATTGCCGCGATCGCGCGCTCGACCTGCCGCCGGTAGGCCTGCGCGCCATGTTCGGGCACCCGGATCGGCGTCCACTGGGCAGCAGTGGTCGGGGTGGCGTCGAGTACAGCCGCGGCGGCCGCCGCGGCCGCGGCCGTATCCGTCGATCGGATGTGCGCCGAACCCTGGGTCAGGTGCACCAACACATGCGGAATCGACAGGTGGAGCAGGGGTCGGTCGTCGTCGGTGGTGATCCCGGCGATGGCATCGGCGAGCTCGAAGGCGGCCCAGCCGTAGGCCCGCCACCCCGGCACCCCGACGCTGTCGAGCAGCTCCTGGACCGCGGCCAGCGGCGAATCACCCCAGGAGCGTTCGGCCCGCACCGGACCGCGCAGCCGCAGGCCGTGCCGATCACCGATGACCTCGGCGCGGCACCCGCGGGCGAACGTCCATTCCTGACCGGACTCGTAAGCGACGAACTCGTCTTGCGCTGCGGCCGCGGCCAGCCGCGCGATCGCGGCGAGCGGTTCGTCGGGTAACGGAACGGAGAGCTCCTGAGAGCTCGTTTCGAATGTTGGGTTCACCATGACTCCCCTCGAGTCGGCGACAAAACGGTACGCCGGACGAAATCTTAAGGTGGTTGACACGGTGCTCCAAGGGGGTGACGACTGCCCCACGCCGCGGCGGCGGCGGATTCGCTGGCCTATTCCGCGCACCCGTGTGACGCGGTCATTTCTGTGAAATACTTTTTTTCGCAAAGTATTTCGATTTATCAGGAAACCCTTGGCGTGTGCGGAATGACACAGGGGATACGGCCCGGACGCCTGCGGACTTTCCGCACGCGCCCCACGTCGACGCCCCTGGCGGTACGAGTGGCCGGTGCGGGCCAAGCCCTGTGGCTCTGTTTCGTCGAAGCCCGCCCCACGGTGCAATCGATGTTCGTCCTGCGGTTGGTCGTCGGCGGAATGCTCTGCGACACAGTGCGGTTCACCGCCGATATCGTGCGCTGTGGTATCGCATGGCTGCTGGCCATCGCGAGCTCCTACATCTGGAACGGGTGCTCCGACCTGGTCTCGGATCGGATCAACGGGTCGGGCAGGCCGCTGGCGACGGGCATGCTGGAGCGCGCGGTCGCGTTCCGGGTCGCCGCGGCCACGGCGGCCGCGAGCCTGGTCCTGAGCGCGCTGGTGTCGGTCGGTCTGCTGCTGCATACGATCGGCGCCCTGCTGCTCGGCTACGCGTACTCGTTCGGCAGGCATGCGCTCAAACGTGGCGCGGTCGGCGTGACCTTCACGGCAGTCGCAATTGGTGTGCTGAGTTTCGACGCCGGGCGGGTGGCGTTCGGCGGAACGATCACCGCCGAGTTCGTCACCTTCACCGCCGGGTTGACGTTGTGGCTGGTCATTGGCGGTGCGGTCAAGGATCTCGACCATTTGCCGGGCGATATCGCGGCAGGCAGGCGTCCCTTCTTCGCTAGGGTCGGGTATCCGCGCGGCAGCGTAGGCGTGGCATGCGGCGCTGTGGTTCCGTCGGCGGGCATTGCCTATGTCGCGTTGGTGAGCGGGGTGCCGCTGAAGGCGGCGGCCGTCGGTTCGATCGTCGGTTCTCTCGCGCTGTGGGTGTGTCCGTGGCGCGGATTCACCGCGAATACACCGGCGGGCAGGCGGCGGCCGTACCGCGCGTTCATGCACACTCAGTATGCTGCTCATCTGGGTTGTCTCGTAGAGCTCGGGCTAGCTGCATGACGATCGCACTGTTATTGTCCGGCAACGTCTTCGGCTGGGTGTACGATGAAGCGAGTGCACCTGGGGTAGAAACGGGCGGATGTGGAAGATTGTCGTAACACGACTCTCTGTACGGAAATCGCGCGACGTGCCGACTCGATCGTCGCCGACTACGTGGCACGGCTGAAAGAGATAGACAGTCCGCTGGTCCAGCCGGAGGTGGTCGACAGTGTGGTGCGTCAGGCGCATTCCATTCTGCAGAGCCTGGCGGAGAACCGATCGGCCGAAGCCGCCGAGCTGAGCCGGCGCATCGGTCATGCCAGGGCGGTGGGGGGCGTTCGGCCTGCGGATTCGCTTCGGGCGGCGGCCCTGCTGTTCGATACCACGCTGCCGGTTGTTCGTGATGTCCTGATCGAACACGACGCGCTCGACGAATTCGTCGGTGTCGTCTCGGTTCTGCACGATGCCATCTACGGCCGCGTCCTCGCCGCGGCGGTGTCCTACGTGAATCTGCTGCTCACTCAAATCTATGAGTCACACTTCATGGAGCGTCGACGGATCGCGCGCGAACTCCACGATCAGGTCGCCCATACGATCGCGGTGGGCATGCAGCAGCTGGATCTGCGGTCGATCGACCTGTCGCGGCGTGACGGTGACCGCGCCGACGATCGGCTGGAAACCCTGCGCGAATCCCTGGTCGAGGCGCTGGTCATCGTCAGGGAACTGGCGGGCGATCTGCGCCGGACACCGACGAGGGACGGTTTCGGCGTCGCCCTGCACCGGTACGCCGACACCGTGGCAGTCAAGGGCACCGACATCCGGGTGGGAATCGACGGCGATCTGGAATCGATCGCGCTCGAGGTGCGCGACGAATTGTATTTCGTTGTCCGCGAGGCGATCCGCAACGCGGTGATACATTCGCGGTCCGGCGAGATCCTGGCCCACGTGGTCATGTCGGACAGCGTTTTCGAAGCCGTGGTCGAGGACTTCGGTGAAGGATTTGACCCAGAGAAGGAAGCGAACGACGAGCGCGGCACTCGCAGCGGACTGACCTCCATGCGGGAACGGATGGAGATCCTCGGCGGCACGTTGAAGATCGTCAGCTCGCCTGGCTTGGGGACCAGGATCACCGCACAGGTCCGGTTGTAGTCTACGTGGGGGGAATTATGGCCAAGCCTGGGCAGCATCGGATCGTGATCGCAGACGACCACACGCTGTTTCGGCACGGCGTCTGCCAGATCTTGGCGGCGGAGGACGATTTCGTCATGGTGGGAGACTGCGCAAGCGGTAGCGAGGCGGTGGAACTGGCCGCCGAGCACCAGCCCGAGGTCCTGCTTCTCGATGTGGAAATGCCCGGTGAGGGCCCCGTGCCGACGATCCGACGGGTGCAGAGTGTCTCGCCGTGCACCCGCATCGTCGTTCTGTCGATGCACGCCAGCAGCGATCTGGTGCGGGAGCTGACCTCGGCGGGCGCCTCGGCCTACGTCGCAAAAACCTCCGGCCGTGAAGAGCTGTGCGTCGGCATCCGCTCCGTCGTCGGCGACGATCACATGGTGATGTGCTACGTGCCGAGGTCGGCTGTGCCGAGCTCGCGCGCGACCGAGGGCCCGACTCTGTCGATGCGCGAACTGGAGATACTCAAGCTGGTGTCCCACGCGCTCGGGAACTCCGAGATTGCGGCGCAGCTGTATATCAGCGAGTCCACCGTCAAACGGCATCTGACCAGGATATACAAGAAACTGAAAGCCCGCTCCCGGATCGATGCGGTGCATCGGGCTGTCGCCGTCGGGCTCATCGCCGCACCCGGCGCAACCTCGCATTAGCGCGCCGCAATTCGCCTGACCCTCCCTTGTCCAGCCGGAAACGGTTGTGCATGCTTGATCTGGCTCGGTGAAACGGGCTGCGCGTGAGGGAGGGTCATTGAAATTGAGTACGGTTTTCAGGATCGATCATGCTGAGCCGCTGGCCGATAGCTTCCGGCGGGCTATGCGCTGACACTCCGCGGGCGTCACCATTATCACCACGATGTCCGGCGACGGTCCGGTGGGATTCACCGCGGGTTCATTTACCGCGGTATCGATACGGCCGCCGCGGGTTTCTTTCAATATCTCTAACTATTCATCAAGTATCGCGGCGATCCGGGCAGCCGGCCCCATCGCCGCGCACGTTCTCGGTGCCCATCAGGAGGCGCTGGCTCGGCAGTTCTCGGGTGCGGCCGCCGACCGCTACGCCGACTGCTTCTGTTGGCGCACAGGTGAAACCGGATCACCTATCCTGGCGGGTACGCCACTGGTCCTCCATGCCGATGTCGCGCGCCTCCTTCCGGTCGGCGACCACTTCATCGTCGTGGGAATGGTGCGTAGCGTCATCGCCGGCGGCGACGGGGAATTCGACCCGCTGATTTATCACGACGGTCGGTTCGGGCGGCCGCACGCATTGCCCGCCGAGCGGTGATCGGGTAGTTCAGAAAAGCGTCATCCGTATGTGATTGCGCCGTAATCAGTTTCAGCATCAGCAGCAGAGTATGTAGGAGAGTTTTCGATGATCGTCCTGGGTTACAATGGATTCACCCACAGTCGGGATATCAGAATTTCTGACCACGGCACGCAGGATATCGACCGCTATAATGTGCTCGGCCATGACGCCGCGGCGGCCGTCATCTTCGACGGAAAGGTCGTCGCGGCAGTCGAGGAAGAGCGGCTCAACCGCGAGAAGAAGACCTCGCAATTCCCGGTCGGCGCCATCGAGTGGTGCCTGGCGAAGGCAGGCATCGGGCTGGCCGACGTGGATTACTTTGCGTTCCCGTGGGCGGTCACCGACGAGGTGATCAGGTCGCTGGTACTCGACATCTTCACCATGTCGCCGAACCCGACAATCGGCTTCGCGCTGACCGCGGAGATCGGCGAGCTCTACTCGAAGCTGCTCGCGCCGGAGTCGATCGCCGAGGACTTCCGCGCGCGGACGGGCTTCGACGTGCCCGCCGAGAAGCTGATCCTGGTGCCGCACCACCTGGCACATCTGATGTGCGGGTACCAGATACGCGGCGGAGGCGACGCGGCGTTCTTCGTCAGCGACGGGCGTGGCGAGCGCGAATCGGCGATCGCGGGCCAGATCGTCGGCGGTGAGATCACGCTCTTCGACCAGATGACGATGGACAGCTCGAACTCCGTCGGCCTGTTCTACAACAACATCACCCGCTACCTCGGCTTCCTGCCGAACAACGACGAGTACAAGGTCATGGGGTTGTCGGCGTACTGCCCGGAGCCCACCGACCGCGCCCTCATCGACCGCCTGGTCACCCTGCACGATGACGGGAAGATCGAGTTCGCCGTCACTACCGACAACGCCCGCGGTGAGCACCCGTACCGCGACTACTTCGACGGCGTCTTCGGTGGCGACGACAGCATTCGGGAGACCTTCGAGTACCGTGCCAGGGTGGCCCGGGCGGCGCAGGACCTGACCGAGATCGCGACCCGGCACCAGGTCGCCACCTTGGCCGCGGCCGCCCAGTTGCCGAACCTGATCGTCGAGGGCGGCGTCGCGCTGAACTGCGTCAACAATACGAAGCTGCTGGAGAACAACGGATTCGACCGCGTGGATGTCAGCTACGGCGCCAGCGACAGCGGCCTGGCCATCGGCGCGGCGGCCTTCGTCGGCCAGCGGTATGGAAAGGTCACGCCCCAGGCCACCGGGACCTACCTCGGGCCGGAGTATACCCACGAGGAGATGATCGAGGCGACCAAGCCCTTCACGGACCGGATCAGCGTGACCGAGATCGAGCCGGGTGCCGTCGCGTCGACCACAGCGACGCTGCTGTCGGAAAAAGTCGTCATCGGCTGGTTCCAGGGTGCCGCCGAGTACGGCCCAAGGGCGCTCGGTGCGCGCAGCATCCTGGCCAACCCGATGTTCGACGACATCAAGGACATCATCAACCTGCGGGTCAAGCACCGGGAACCCTTCCGGCCCTTCGCCCCGATGGTGCTGGAATCGTCGGCGGACAAGCTGTTCGAGATGGGCAAGTTGCCGACCTCGCCGTACATGACCTTCGTTGTCCCGCTTCGCCAGGAATTCGTGGACAAGATCCCCGGCGCCTGTCACGTCGACGGCACCTCGCGGGTGCAGACGGTCAACGACGAGCAGAACCCGCTCGTCGCCGAGTTGCTGCGGGAGGTCGAGCAGGCCACCGGGATCGCGTGCCTGATCAACACATCGTTCAACGTCGCCGGTGAGCCGATTGTGTGCTCGCCGACCGATGCCATCAGTTGCTTCCTCGGCACCGAGATCGACTACCTCGTGCTGGGTCGGCTGCTGCTGCGCAAGACCGCGAACTAGCACCGGACGACAGGCCGGGTGTGACCGCGTTCGCGGATCACACCCGGCCTGTCGTCTGTCCCGGACAGCGTGCTCACGACCTCGCTTCGCGCATCGACGCTTCCATGCGGTCGGCGACGGTGGCTACGGCGGAAAGGCCTTCGAGTTCGTGCTGGAGCGCACGGGCCCTGGCCCGATAGGACGGAGTGCCGAGCACCTGATCGACGGCCTTGCGGATTGCCCGCTCTTTCGGCGATCCGGTGCGCAGATTGATCCCGGTTCCCGACCAGGCCACGAGCGCGGCGGCATCCTGCTTGCCTTCGCTGTCCCCGCCGACGACCAGCGGGACCCCGTTGGACAGCGCGAAGTGGATTCCGCCGTAGCCGCCGTTGGAGACCATCACGTCGACCTTCGGCAGCAGATGAGCGTACGGAATGAACTCCGCGACACGGGCATTGGCGGGGACCTCGCCGGTCAGTGGCTTGCCGCCGGTGGTCGCGACGGTGAGGACATCGGCTTCGGCGAGCGCGCGCAGAGTCGGCAGCAGCAGCCGCGAGGAGTCGTTGTTGTCGACGGTGCCCTGGGTCACCAGTACCACCGGCTTCCCGGAATCCAGTTCCGGCCACCAGGCTGGCGGCTCGAATACCGGTGGGGGCGGTGGGAGTACGGGTCCGACGAAGCTGATCAGCCCGTCGCGCAGGTCGGGGCGGGGAAACTCGAACGACGGGCAGGTCAGCTGCAGTATGCCGTCGGTGCGGGTCGACCCGTCCATGAAGTACACCGGCAGCTCGGCGCCGCCGGCCTCGCGCAGCCGCTCGGCGAAGACCTGATGGCAGGGTGCGAATACCACCCGGCGGACCAGGGTGTTGAGCAGGGCGTCCCGGAATCGGCTGAGCGGGGTACCGCCCGGCTGCAAGCCGAGCCCGATCGGTGGCGTATGTCTGCTGGAGACGTAGACCGGCACCACACCGGCGGTGTAGACCGCCGGTCGCCGGTCCCTCGGTTGCAGGGCCAGCGGGAGCACACCGCAGAAGGCGGAGTCGACCAGTACGGCGTCGACAGTGTCTTCGGCCAGCAGTGCGCGGATCGCCCGGTACTGGTGCGGCATCGGGTCCGCGAAAAGCGCGTTGATGTCGTAGCGCAGCTGCGCGATGCCCTTTTTGGTTGTTCGATCCGGAAATGCGGTATCGAGATCACTCGCGTCGAAGTCGCATTCGGACGGCAATGCCACATGCTCCAGTCCGGCACTGGTGACTTGCTCCGAAAACCTGCTTCCGGTGAGAACTCGTACGCGATGACCACGGCGCACGAGTTCGGTTCCGATGGGCACAAGCGGGGCCAGATGTCCGACAATCGGTGAGCAGCCGAGAATAAAATGTCCCATTGCCGAAGAATACGAAAGTAATTCGAGCGACGGCAGCGGGCGAAGCTCCCTGTGCGACCCTGCCGACAGCGGTCACGCCGCGTCGCGTCCTGTCGGCGGCGCGACGAGCCCGCTACCGGTGCGACCTATGATTGGGTCAGTGTTCCAATCGTTGCCGGGTAGTTGAGGGTCATCGATGTCCACTCGTTCCAGACGGGCGTACCGAACCGGGTTGTCGCGTGCACTGATCGTCGATGCGGCGCAGGCGCTCACGGTCGAGCGCGGTCTAGCGGGGTGGGGTATGCGCGACGTCGCCGCACGCCTTGACACTTCCTTGTCGGTGATATATCACCACGTCGGCGACCGGGACGCGGTGTGCGCGGCGGTCGTCGACCGGGTCTACGCCGAGATGGATCTACAGCTGGACACCACGAACTGGCGGGAGTTGCTGCACGGCGTGCTGACGTCGATGATCGACCATCTCTCCGGGTACCCGGGCGTCGCCACCTGGTTGCTGCGTAACGGTCCGCAGACCGAGGCGCTGTTGCCGGTGCTCGACGCCGGGGTGACCCTGATGCTCGAAGCCGGCTGGGGCGAGGAATCCGCGGCGGCCTACTCGGTGGCGTTCAACACCTGCCTCGGCCTCATCGCGCTCGGCGACCAGCAGATCGGCGCCGCTGATCCGGGCCTGTCCGGGCTGCTGGACATGCTCGATGCGGACTCCTCGGCCGGGCCGGGCGCCAAGCAGATGCAACAGATGGTCGAGCGGTTCACCACCGACGCCGAACGCGAAGCCACCCGGCGCGAGTACTGCCGGTACGCGCTCGAGCGTGTCCTCGACGGGCTGCAGGTGCGCCTCGATCAGCTGACGAGCGGTCCGGTCGCTCCGCGATAGCGAATCGCGGGGGCCGCGTGCGGATTTTCCGCGGTCGGCGGCGGACGGGTCGGCGACCGCTTGGGCAGCCAATGCGCGCATCGTACGATCCGAATATCGCTTCTCGCGTGGCCGAACACCGAGAGTCACGTGCGTCTTCATTGTGAATATCGAGGAATAGGAACGCCTGAACCATGGCGATTCGCGCAATTGCTCCCTATGCGATCCCCGGCGAACAGCAACTCCCGGCAAATACCGTTTCCTGGCGTCTCGATCCGGCTCGATGCGCCTTATTGATCCACGACATGCAGCAGTACTTTCTAGATCCGTTCGCGGATTCGAAATCGATCCTCATCGAGCGCATTGCGATGCTGCGGAATTTCTGTATCGAGGCCGGTGTACCGGTGATCTTCACGGTGCAGCCCGGGCACCAGGAGCGCGCCGAACGCGGCCTGCTGCTGGACTTCTGGGGTACCGGGCCGGACACCCGCGTCGAAATCCCGGCGGAGTTGCCGACCGAGGACGCGGTCGTGCTGACCAAGCGCCGCTACA
Source organism: Nocardia sp. CNY236 (assembly GCF_000482385.1). Taxonomy (GTDB): domain Bacteria; phylum Actinomycetota; class Actinomycetes; order Mycobacteriales; family Mycobacteriaceae; genus Nocardia. Next base: position 57,428 of record NZ_AXVD01000010.1, on the reverse strand, counting down.
GCGCGTTCCACCGGACCGATCTGCTCGGTGTCCTGGCAGAACGGGGACGCGATCAACTGCTGGTCTGCGGTGTCTATGCGCATATCGGTTGCCTGGCTACGATTGTCGACGCGTTCATGAACGACATCGAGCCGTTCGCGGTTGCCGACGCGATGGGGGACTTCTCGCTGCGCCACCACATGGGCGCGCTCGAACACATCGCCACCCGTTGCGGTTCGGTGGTGAGTGCGGCCGCCGTGCGCGACGTCCTGGCCGGTACCCGATGAGGCCGGGCCAGATCGCCGTCGTGACGGGCGCGGCGCGCGGCATCGGCGCTGCGGTCACCGAGACGCTGAGCAGGGCCGGGGCGACCGTGGCCGCGGTGGACCGCGACGCCGAGGCCGTCGCCGCGACCGCGGCGCGGCTGCGCGACTCGGGCTGCTGCGTCGTCGGCTATGGGCTCGATGTCGCCGACGAGCATGCCGTGGAGCAGGTCGGGGGGACCGTCGAAGCCGAGCTGGGACCGGTGGACGCGCTGGTCAATGTGGCCGGAGTGCTCTACCCGGGCGAGGTCGCCGACCTGACCACGGCGGACTGGGCCGCGACGTTCGCTGCCAACGCGGCGGGCGTGTTTCACATGTGCCGGTTCGCGGCCAGGAGCATGCGCCTGCGCCGGGCAGGCGCAATCGTCACCGTCGGGTCCAACGCCGCGCAGACCCCGCGCGTGGGGATGGCCGCCTACGCCGCGTCGAAGGCGGCGGCCACCCAGCTCACCAAGTGTCTCGGGCTCGAACTGGCCCCTTACAACATCCGGTGCAATGTGGTGTCACCCGGTTCGACGGACACCGACATGCAGCGGGCGCTGTGGCGCGACACCGACGGATCGACGGCGGCGATCGCGGGCGACCTGTCGGTGTTCCGGGTCGGGATTCCGTTGGGCCGGCTCGCCGAGCCGGACGACGTCGCGCGCCTGGTCGCCTTCCTCGTCTCCGAAGACGCCAGGCACCTCACCATGCAGAACATCTACGTCGACGGTGGCGCTTCGCTGCGTTGACGCGATCGAATTCGAGTCGGTAATGACGAACATTCCCTATACCGCCTGGCCCGCCGATCTGGCCACCCGCTACCGCGAATCCGGCGTGTGGGCAGGCACCACCTTCGGGCGAATGCTCACCGAATGCGCTGCGGTGCACAGTGATCGCCTCGCCGTGCTCGACGTGACAGGCGCATGGACCTACCGCCGCCTCGACGTCGACGCGCATCGGCTGGCCGCCGGGCTGGCCGCTCTCGGTATCGGGCGCGGCGACCGGGTGGTGGTGCAACTGCCGAATGTGGGTGAATTCGTCGTCGTGTGCTTCGCGCTGTTCCGGCTCGGCGCGCTACCGGTGCTGGCGCAACCCATGCATCGCGAGCTCGAGCTCACGCACCTGTGTGCGCACAGCGAAGCCGTCGCGCACATCGTGGCGCACCGCCATTTCGGCTTCGACTTCGTCGGTATGGCTGAACATGTCCGGGCACGGTGCCCGAGTCTGCGTCACCTCATCGTGCTCGGTGCGGCGGGTGAGCACGTGGCGCTGGCCGATCTCTACGCCGAGCCGGTGGCACGCCCGGACGCCGACCCCGCCGACGTCGCGCTCCTGCAGCTGTCCGGCGGCACGACATCGATGCCGAAACTCATCCCGCGCACCCACGACGACTACGCCTACAGCGTCCGGGCGAGCCTGTCTGCGTGCCCGCTGAGCGCCGACGATGTCTACCTGGCCGTGCTGCCGGTGGCGCACAACTTTCCGCTGAGTTCGCCGGGCATCCTCGGCGCACTGTATGCCGGTGCGACCGTGGTGCTTTCGCCGAGCCCCAGCGTGGACGACGCCTTCGCGCTGATCGAACGGCACCGGGTTACTGTCACCGCGGTGGTGCCGCCGATCGCGAGCCTGTGGCTGGCCGCCGCAGCGAACACCGAGCACGACCTGTCCAGCCTGCGCGTGCTGCAGGTCGGTGGGGCGCGGCTCAAGCCTGCCATCGCCGCGGCGCTGCCCGGCGCGCTCGGCTGCACGCTGCAGCAGGTGTTCGGGATGGCCGAAGGGCTGGTCAACTACACTCGGCTCGACGATCCCGCCGAACTCGTCGGCACCACTCAGGGGCTGCCGATGTCGCCACTGGACGAGATCCGCATCGTCGACGACAACGACGACGACGTCCCCGAGGGCACACCGGGGCACCTGCTGACTCGGGGACCGTACACGATTCGCGGCTACTACCTCGCGCCGGAACACAATGCCCGAGCCTTCACCACCGACGGCTTCTATCGCACCGGTGACATCGTCCGCGTTACGCCGACCGGGCATCTGGTGGTGGTGGATCGCGCCAAGGACGTCGTGAATCGTGGCGGCGAGAAGGTAGCGAGCGAAGAGGTGGAGGAACAGCTGGCCGCGCATCCCGCCGTCCGCGAGGTCGCCATCGTCGGCGCGGCCGACGATGATCTCGGAGAGCGGGTGTGCGCCTTCGTCGTGCCGACGGCGGATCCGCCGAAACCCAAGGCGCTCAAGTCGTTTCTGCGGAATCGTGGTCTGGCCGGGTACAAGATCCCGGAGCGCTACGAGTTCGTCGACTCCTTGCCGCTCACCGCCGTCGGCAAGGTGAGTAAGAAGCAGCTGCGGCAGCGCCTGGTCCCGGGCTGACGATGCGCCTGCCGTTGCGGTCGCCTGATGATCGAGTAGAGTCGAAATTAGAACAGCGATCCAACCTGTCCGTAGGGGGACCATGAGTACTACAGCGGTTCTGGATTCGGTACCGGCGGAGGATGACGAGGCGGAGAAGCCGGGCGGACTCGGTGTACTCCTGCGTCCCGTCCGCGTCCAGCTGTCGGTCGCGGCGGCGTTGCAGCTGGTCGGCGCGCTGGCCGGGCTAGCACCTTATGTCGCCATGGTCGAGATCGCCCGCGAATTCCTGGCCGCCGAACAAGGCGACCGCGCCACGGTCTGGATCTGGGTCGCGGTCGCGGCGGCAGGTTTCCTCGTGCACACGGCACTCGCGGCCGTGGCCTACACCATCAGTCACGTCGCCGACGCCGACGTCGGTTTGCAGATCCGCAGGCAGATGGTCGAACGTCTCGGCCGGGTTCCGCTCGGCTGGTTCACCGACCGCAGCTCAGGCCGGGTGAAGCGGGTACTCTCCGACGACGTCGCCTCGGTGCATCACGCGGTCGCGCACGTGGTCAACGATCTGGTCGCCGCGGTTGTGACGCCGACCGTCGCACTGGGCTATCTCTTCTGGCTGGACTGGCGGCTGGCGCTGTTCTGCCTGGTGCCGCTGGTCCTGTGGTTCGGCCTGGTCGCCTACATGATGCGCGACGAGGGTGCGCGTACCGCCCGCTGGAGTGCCGAACTCGACAAGGTCAACTCCGCGGTCGTCGAATTCATCGACGGCATCGCGGTGGTCAAAGCGTTCGGCCAGACCGGCCGCGCTCAGGATCGCTACCGCAAGGCAGGCGACGACCTGGCCCGGTTCCTCGCCGAATGGGCCGGTCCGATGCGGCGGCTCGACGCGATCGCCTCCCTGCTCATCTCGGCGCCGGTGATGCTGCTCGTCGCGCTCGGCGGTGGCGTGCTGCTCGACGCCGACCCCGCCGAGATCATCGCGTTCGTGATGCTCGCGGTGGGGCTCGGTGCCCCCGTGCTCGCCCTGGGATTCGGCGCGGCGGCGATGCAGGTCGCCACCGACGCCGCGGGTCGGGTCGCCGAACTGCTCGCGACGGCTGAATTACCTAGGCCCGCCGAGCCGTCGACGCCGCGGGGTGCGCGGGTCGTGTTCGACTCAGTGCGCTTCTCCTACGACGGCAGCACGACGGTGCTCGACGGCATCGACCTGGTGCTGGAGCCGGGAACGGTGACGGCACTGGTCGGACCGTCCGGGTCGGGCAAATCGACACTGGCGCGGATGCTTCCGCGCTTCTGGGACGTCGAGGAGGGCGCGGTGCTGATCGGCGGGGTCGACGTTCGCAACATCGCCGAGCGGGACCTGTACCGGCACGTGGGTTTCGTCTTCCAGGAGACCTTGCTACTTCGGACCAGCATCCGCGACAACATCGCACTCGGCAGGCCGGAGGCCGACATCGCCGAGATCGAGTCGGCGGCCAGAGCCGCGCAGATCCACGATCGGATACTCGCCCTGCCCCGCGGTTACGACAGCGAGATCGGTGCCGATGCGCACCTGTCCGGCGGTGAGGCACAGCGCATCTCGATCGCACGAGCGATCCTGGCTAACACCCCGGTGCTCGTCCTCGACGAGGCCACGGCCTTCGCCGACCCGGAATCCGAAGCGGCCGTGCAGGATGCGCTCTCACGGCTGACCGCGGGGCGCACTCTGCTGGTGATCGCGCACCGCTTGCACACCATCCGCGGCGCCGACCGCATCGTGCTGCTGTCCGAGGGCCGGATCGCCGAAGCGGGCCAGCACGAAGAACTGCTGGCCCAGGGCGGCCGGTACCAGCGGTTGTGGCAATCACAATCAGTGGTCACTGGGGAATCGGCATGATCCGCAAGCTTTTCCGCATCGTCGATCCGCAGGATCAGCCGCGGTTCATCCGGTGGATGGCGCTGATCGTCGCGTTCTCGGTGCTGCAGGGCATCTGCGTGCTGCTGGTCGTTCCGGTGCTGCGCGCGCTGTTCGACGGTGACCGCGACGCGGCGATGCCGTGGCTGGCGGCGCTCGCGGCGGCCACGGCGGCCGCCTGCGCGCTGTTCTACGGCCAGGCGATGTACGGCCAGCAGATCGCCGACGATCTGTTGCTCGGCATGCATCACCGGGTCGGAGACCACCTGGCCCGACTGCCGCTGAGCTGGTTCGGCACCGACCGGACCGGTCGTCTTACGCAGTCGATGTCGCAGGGGACGGCGAACATCATCGGCGTGCCCGCGCACCTGATGCAACCTGTCGTCAGCGCGGTGGTGACCCCGGCGGTGGTGACCGTCGGCACCTTCCTGTTCGACTGGCGGCTCGGCGCGGCACTGATCGTCGCCGGGCTGGTACTGCTCGCCACCCACAACTGGGCACAGTCGGCCATCGCCCGCAGTTTCGGGGCGATCGACCTGGCCGCGGTCGAATCCGCGGGCCGCGTCGTCGAGTTCGCCCAGACCCAGCCGGTGCTGCGGGCGTTCGGCAGGCACTGTGCCGACAACCCGCTGCTCGACAACGCGTTGCTCGGGCAGCGCCGCGCTTACGACGAGATGAACCGCAACGCGGTCTCGGCGCTGCTGGCGTTCTCGGTAGTCGTGCAGGCGGCCTTCGTCGCATTGATCGCGGTCGGGGTCGCTCTCGCGCTGGGCGGGACGCTCGATGCGCCGGAGTTGGTCGCGCTGTTGGTGCTGGTCGCCCGGTTCGTCGGGCCGCTGATCGAGGTCATCGATCACGCGGCGGCCCTGCGGATGGCTGCCGAGGACATCGATCGGATCGATGACGTGCTGGCCGTCGAGCCGCTGCCGGAGGGCTCCGTGCAGCGCGTCACCGAGCCCGGCGCGATCAGCTTCGACAAGGTGGCCTTCGGCTACGACGACCGCCCGGTGCTGCGCGAGGTCAGCTTCCAGGCTCGCCCCGGTACCTTGACCGCCATCGTCGGCCGCTCCGGGTCCGGCAAGTCGACGCTGCTGCGGCTGGCCGCGCGGTTCTGGGATGCCGACGCGGGCGCGGTGCGGGTCGGCGGTGTCGACGTCCGCGAACTGAGCACCGAGGCGCTGACCGGCCAGCTGGCGATGGTGTTCCAGGACGTGTACCTGTTCGACGACACGATCGAGGCCAATATCCGGCTCGGGCGTCCCGATGCCACCGACGCCGAGGTACGCGAGGCGGCCAGGCTGGCCTGGGTGGACGAGATCGTGGACCGGCTGCCGGACGGATGGCAGACGCGCGTCGGCGAGGGCGGCACCAGCCTGTCCGGCGGTGAGCGGCAGCGGGTGTCGATCGCCAGGGCACTGATAAAGCAGGCGCCGATCGTGCTGCTCGACGAGGCGACGGCCGCCCTCGATCCGGACAACGAAGCGGCGGTCGCGGCCGCGATGCGCGTGCTCGCCGACCAGCGGACGTTGCTCGTGGTCGCACACCGGCTACACACGGTCGCCTCGGCCGATCAGATCCTCGTCCTGGACGAGGGCCGGATCGTGCAGGTCGGCACCCACGACGAACTCATTGCCACAGACGGTCGCTACCAGGACTTCTGGCGCGAGCGCGAACGATCGAAGGGCTGGCGGTTGACGGTATGAGGCACAAGTACGGTCTGCTCGCGGCCCTGTATGTCAGTCAGTACCTCGGATTCTCCTTCTTCGGCATCGCGCTGATCGCGATCCTGCGCGAACGCGGCGCGTCGCTGGACGAGATCGCGCTGGTCGAGTCGGTGGCGCTGATCTGGGTCTTCAAACCGCTGTGGGCGCCGCTCATCGATCGGGTCGGCTCGTACCGCAAGTGGCTGCTCGTCCTGCAACCCGCCTTGGCCGCCGTCTTGCTGCTGGCGACGCCGCTGGATCCGATCGATGATCTCGGGTTGCTTATGGTGATCGTTGGCGTGGTCGCGCTGTTGTCGGCAACCCAGGACATAGCGACCGACGCGCTCGCGGTCCGGATCCTGGCCACCGACCAGCGCGGCTTCGGAAACGGCGTGCAGACCGCGGGCGGCTACCTCGGCGGCGTGCTCGGCGGCGGCCTGACCTTGGTGGTCTACGACCGGTTCGGCTGGGTGGCGGCGGTGGTGACTCTCGCCGTGGCGACAGTCCTGCCGATGATCCAGATCCTGCGATTCCCCGAGCCGCCGGCAGGCCCCGCGGTACACCGGGCGACGTTGCGGGCGGTGTTCCGGCGGCCGGGGATGCTGCGCTGGATGCTGCTCGTGTTGCCGCCGTTGATCGTCGGGCTCAACGGTGGCTACGCGCTGATCTCGCCGATTCTCGTGGACATGGACTGGTCGTTGACCTCAGTGGGGGTCACTACCAACGCGCTCGGGGGGGCGGCCGGTATCGCCGCCGGCCTCGCGGCGGGTGCGCTGATCTCGCGCACCTCTCGCCGTTCGATGCTGGTGTGGACGCAGTGTCTGCAGGTGCCTGCCCTCGCCTTGCTCACGATCGCCTGGCTGACCTCGTCCACCCCGGTGGTGCTGGTGGCCGCGATAGCGGTGCAGATGGCGATGGCCGGCACCATGACGATTGTCTTCACGATCACCATGGATCTGTGTGAAACCGACAGCGCTGGCACCGACTTCACGGTCGTCACCAGCTTCGTCCTGCTGATCGGGATCGTCGGAGGCATTGTCGCGACCGCGGCCGCCGAACCCCTGGGATACGCGACCGCGCTGAGTGGCGGCGCCCTAATCGCGCTGCTGGGTGTCGGGGTCGCCGCACGCGGATATCAGGATATCGGCGCCGCCAGGGCATCCGAGTCCGCAGTGTTGCGGTAGCCTGTTCCACAGCGAAATCGCGATTGCGAATCCGCCGCTTCGGATGATCCCGCAATCGCGATTTTGTCGTGTCCGCCCTGTGCGGCTCTTGCAAGTCGCGGTATTCGACAAGTCGGAATCGGGAATAGTGAACTCGCGAAAAATTTGAACTAATTAGTTTGAAATTTTCATAGTTACGGTGGCCTGGAAAATTAGGGGCTTGCGGAAGGCGTCCCGTCTCGAACCTGTAACTGTTCATCTGAACGGGGCTTCAACGCATCGATAGTTCACCTCCGAGACGCTTCGGCGCCGCCGGAATTTGGCCGTCGCGTTCCTCTGGGGAAAGTTCCGAGGTTGCAGGGAAAGCTCTTCTTGGTTAATGAGCCAAAGGTAGTAATTCCGTGTCCCATAAGGGGTTGTTTGCGTGTTCGATGGGCCTATTCGGCGCATCTCTTATTGCTCCGAGATCGGTATTTTGGGCATGCTTGTCGCTAAATCATTTCAATTGAGTGCGGCAAGAAGGGGGGAGTGTGATGTATTCCATAGCGCACCTTGATTCGTCCCACGTCCCGGGGAAAAGTGAACGGGCCGAAGTCTCTCTTTCGGAGTTGGTGCTGGGTGATTCACCGCGCAAGGCAGAGGACACCGCGCATATCCAGTCGCTGGCCGCGGTGAAGACCGAGCTGCCGCCGATCGTCGTCCACCGCCCGTCGATGCGGGTCATCGACGGTGGGCATCGGCTACGGGCGGCGCAGCTACGTGGCGACGAGACCATCGGTGTGCTCTATTTCGACGGCGACGAGCGCGATGCCTTCGTCCTCGCCGTCCGCCTGAACAGCGCGCACGGACTGCCGCTCACCCTGGCCGACCGCAAGGCCGCCGCCGCCCGGATCATCGGTTACCGGCCGGAGTGGTCCGACCGCGCGATCGCGAGCATCGCGGGGATTTCCGACAAGACGGTCGGCTCGCTGCGCGAGGAGTCCGGCGGGGTCGCACCGTCGGAGCGGCTGGGCCGCGACGGCCGCTATCACACCCGCGACCGGGTCGCCGGCCGCATCCGCGCGAGCGAGATCTTCGCCGAGAACCCGCAGGCCTCCGCCCGCGAAGTGGCGAGAGAGGCAGGCATTTCGGCCACTACCGCCAAGGACGTGCGGGCCAGGATCCGCCGCGGCGAGAATCCTGTGCCGGTGCAGCAGCGGTCGCGGACCTCGGCCGACACCGTCCTCACGCCGATTCCGGTGCTGCCGACCCTCGACCGGCGTGCGGTCGTGCGCAGGCTGCGCTCGGATCCGTCGATGCGCTTCTCCGAGTCCGGCCGCATGCTGTTGCGCTGGCTAGAGGCGGTCGGTGCCGACGGTGCCGAATGGGAAGCGCTGGCCGACAACGTGCCACGGCACTGCACCCCCGTCATCGCCGACCTCGCGCGGCTGTGCGCCGCGGACTGGCAGCGGTTCGCCGACACGCTGGCCAGCCGTAGCGGCGAACAAGCCAGTTGATGCTCGACAACGATCCATTGGTGGGAGAAGCATGGTGTTGCACGGATCTGTACCGCAGGTAGCCGTCGATGTGACAGCCGATACGAGGATTCCCGACAGCGAGCACGATCTCGTGCTGCTCGTCGCTCAGCTGCTCGGCGAAGTGCCGGCCGACATCGACGCGGCGGAGAACCTGATCGAGGCGGGCATCGACTCGCTGCGGGTGATGCGGGTGGTCGAGTCGTGGAACCGCAAGGGCCTCGGCGTGAGGTTCGCGGACCTGTTCGAACGCCCGACGGTCCACGACTGGTGGGAGCTGGTGTCGAGCCGAAGGGTCGATGCCGTGGCGCACGCGGTCGTCGTCGTCGACGAGACCGCTCCGTTCGAACTGAGCCCGATTCAGCACGCCTACTGGGTCGGTCGTGGCGACGATCAGCCGCTGGGCGGCGTCGGCTGCCACGTCTACCTCGAAATCGACGGCACCGGAGTCGATCCCACGCTGCTGGCGGCCGCGATCTGCGCGGTGGCTGACCGGCACGCAATGCTGCGGGTGCGGATCCAGAGTGACGGAACCCAGCAGATCACCCCGCCTCCCACCGGGCACAGCCTGCGGGTCCACGACCTGCGCGCGACCGACGATGCCACCACCGAGCTGATCCGCCTGCGTGAGACGCTCTCCCATCGCAAGCTGGCGGTCGAGCAGGGCGAGGTGTTCGACGTCCAGCTCTCGCTGCTGCCCGACGGCGCGAGCAGACTGCACATCGAACTCGACCTGCTGGTCGCGGATGTGTTGAGTTTCAACATCTTCCTCGACGACCTCGCACGGGCATATCGGGACGGTGCCGGAGCACTGCCGGCGCCGGGCTACTCGTTCTCGCGCTACCGCGCGGAGCTGACGACGCGGCGCGCAGGCAGCGTCGAGCGCGACCGCGCATACTGGCTGTCGAAGCTGGCGGAACTGCCTGCCGCCCCGCCGCTTCCGCTCGCGGTCGAACCCAACCGGATAACACGTCCGCACTTCCGTCGGATCGCCCGCTGGCTCGATCCGGAGGCCTACCAGCTGCTTGCCGCCCGCGCGCGCGAGCACGCGGTCACCGTGTCGATGATGCTCGCGACCGCGTTCGCCGAGGTGCTCGGCCGATGGAGCGGTACCTCCCGGATGCTGCTCAACGTCCCGATCTTCGATCGCCAGACCCTGCACCCCGAGGTGTCCGGGATGATCGCCGACTTCACCAACCTGATCCTGCTCGATGTCGACCTGGGCGCGGCCGGATTCGCCGAGCGGGTCCGCGATACCCAGCGCCGATTCCAGTCCGACGTCTCCCATACCGCGTACTCCGGCCTGGACGTCCTGCGCGAGCTCGCCCGTCACGGTGACGGACATGCCGGCGCGCCCGTGGTTTTCGCCAGCAACCTCAACAGTGGGGATCTACTCGGCGCGCAATTCCGCGACGCCTTCGGCGAACTGGGCTTCATGGTGTCGCAGACGCCGCAGGTGTGGCTCGACCACCAGCTCATGGAGATGGACGGCGGGCTCTATCTGAACTGGGACTTCGTCTCTGAGCTGTTCCCCGAAGGCGTCGTGGAGAGCATGTTCGACGCCTACTGCGCGGTGCTGGACTGGCTGGGTACCGCCGACTGGTCGACACCGGTGCCGATCGAGCTGCCGCAGTTCCAGCAGGTGGTACGGGGCGTGGTGGGGGCAACGGACGGGCCAGAGCCGGGCACGTTGCTGCACACGGAGTTCTTCCGCCGGGCCGCGGTCGAGCCGGACCGGCCCGCGCTGCTCTGGGATACCGACGGGGAGTTGACCTACGGCGTGCTGGCCGAGTCGGCCCTGCGGATCGCCGCGGCATTGGTCGCAGGTGGTGTGCGCCCCGGAGATCTCGTCGGCGTGACGATGCCAAAGGGGCCAGGCCAGATCACCGCGATCCTGGGCGTGCTCGCGGCAGGCGCCGCCTATGTGCCGGTGGGTGTCGATCAGCCGGCCGCCCGGCGCGCGCAGATCTTCGGCTCGGCCCAGGTGCGCTTGGTGCTCGCCGAGGACGCGGGCGAGGGCCTGCCGTCCGGGGTCGAGGTGCTGACACCGTCGGCGGCGGCGCATCTGCCGCCGCTGGCCGCGCCGGTGGACATCGGTGTCGGCGTCGCGGCGTACGTGATCTTCACCTCCGGATCGACGGGACAGCCCAAGGGCGTGCAGATCTCGCACCAGGCCGCGGCCAACACCGTGCACGACATCACCGAGTGCTACGGGATCGGTGCCGGGGACCGGGCGCTCGCGGTGTCGGCGGCGGATTTCGACCTCTCGGTGTTCGACATGTTCGGACTGCTCGGGGTCGGCGGTGCGCTGGTGCTGATCGAGGAGGCCGACCGCAGGGAAGCACGTCGTTGGGTGCGGCTGTGCCGCCGTCATCACGTGACGGTCTGGAACAGTGTGCCCGCTCTGTTCGACATGTATCTTACAGTGGCGCAAACCGATCCGGAGCCCGAATCCATCCGGCTGGTGCTGGTGTCGGGCGACTGGGTCGGCCTGGATCTGCCGGGGCGCTACCGCGAGCGGCGCCCGGACGGCCGATTCGTCGCGCTCGGCGGGGCCACCGAAGCCGCGATCTGGTCGAACGCATTCGAGGTCGACCGGATCGAGCCGGACTGGCGGTCGATCCCGTACGGATTCGCGCTGCGCAACCAGTGCTATCGCGTGGTCGACGCGGCGGGGCGCGACTGCCCGGACTGGGTCGTGGGTGAACTGTGGATCGGTGGCGTCGGGCTCGCCGACGGCTATCTCGCAGACGCGGCCAAGACTGCCGAGAAGTTCGTGTGGGCGCACAGCGCCCGCTGGTACCGGACCGGCGACCTCGGCCGGTTCCGGCCGGACGGCTGCCTGGAATTCCTCGGCCGCACCGACCATCAGGTCAAGGTGCGTGGGCATCGCATCGAGCTGGGCGAGATCGAGACCGCGCTGGAAGCGCACCCGGGGATCGAGCGGGCGATTGCGACGACGATCGGCGCGGGCGCGCACCGCAGGCTCGCGGCGGCCGTCACTCTCGTCGGCGCGACGCAGCTCGGTGCCGACACCCTCTCGGGATGGCTCGCCGACCGCCTGCCCGCGCACATGATTCCCGAGCGCTTCGCGGTGATCGGCGCGCTGCCGCTGACGGCCAACGGCAAGGTGGACCGGGCCGCGGTGGCCGCCGACCTGGCCCGGCTGCGACAGACTGCCGAGGAGCCGGGCGAGCCGCCGCGCAGCGCGATGGAGAAGGCTCTGGCCGAGCTGTGGACCGAGCTGTTGCCGGTCGAGCAGGCTACTCGAGCGGACAACTTCTTCCGGTGCGGCGGTGACAGTCTCATCGGAACGCGGCTGGTCGCGCGGCTGAGCGCGGCGGGGATCGCCGGCGCGGAGCTGCGTGGCCTGTTCGCCAACCCCACGTTGGCCGACTTCGCCGAGACCCTGCACTTCGCCGATACCCTGCTGACCGGTTTCGCGCCTGACCCGGACGGCCGCTTCGAGCCCTTTCCGGTGACCGACGTGCAGCGCGCCTATCTCATCGGCCGCAGACCGGAATTCACCCTCGGCGGTATCGGCTGTCACTACTACACCGAATTCGACGGCGAGAACATCGATCTCGGGCGGCTCGAGCAGGCCTGGAACACCGTCATCGCGCGGCACGACATGATGCGGACGGTCTTCGACGGCAACGAGCGGCAATGGGTGCTGCCCGAGGTCGGTCGCTTCGTCATCCCGGTGGCCGAACCCGAGGAGGTCGAGGCGGAGGCGGTCCTGGCCGCGATGCGCGAGGAGATGGCGCACCACACCTTCGATCCGACGGTGTGGCCGCTGTTCGATGTGCGGGCCGTGCGCTACGGCGGCCGCGTGCGGGTCGGTGTCAATCTCGACAACCTGATCGTCGACGCACTCAGCATCTTCATCCTGCTCGCGGAAATCGAGACGCTATACCAGGATCCGGCGGCGGCGTTGCGGCCTGTCGGGATCAGCTTCCGCGACTACGAGCGCAATACCTGCCCGAGCCCGGCGGCCGTGGCCGCGGCCCGGGAGTACTGGCTGGCGCTGATCGACCGGCTGCCACCGCCGCCCGAGCTGCCGATGGCGGTCGATCCCGCGCGTATCGAGGAGCCGCGATTCGCCCGCCGCGAGACCTTCGTAGACCAGGTGAGTTGGGCACGGATCACCGAGCGGGCCAGGGCACACGAGGTCACCCCCTCGGCGCTGTTGCTCGCCTGCTACGCCGAGGTTCTCGGGGCTTGGTGCGCGCGGCCGGACATGACCCTCACGCTGACCACGTTCCAGCGCAGTCCCGTGCATCCCGACGTCGACAGCATCCTCGGCGAGTTCACCTCACTGCTGCTGGTGGCCTACGACCCCGAACCCGGGTCCGGGCTGGTCGTGCGGGCCCGCGGCGTGCAGGAACAGATGTGGCGCGGTCTCGATCATCAGGCCGTCTCCGCGACCTGGGCGCTGCGTGAACTCGCGCGCCGCGCCGGTGCGGCCGAGGCGAGCAGGCCGGTGGTCTTCACCAGCGCCCTCGGCGTGCTGGACGGGGTGAACACCGGCAGCAGAACCCCCTACGGCGACACCTCGTGGGACATCTCGCACACCCCGCAGGTGTCACTGGACCTGCAGGTGCGTGAATACGCCGACGGTGTCGGGGTGAGCTGGGATTTCGTCGAAGGACTCTTCGCCGACGGCGTGATCGACCAGATGTTCGCCACCTACCGCGCCGCGCTGGACTGGCTCGTCACCGGGGATTGGGCCGCGGCGATTCCGGTCGCCCTACCGGTTCGTGCCTCGGCGCCGGTGCCGCGTGTGGAGAGCGGCAGGCCGCTACACGGCGGCTTCTTCGACTGGGCCCGGCGAGAGCCGGACCGGGTGGCCCTGGTGACCGCCGACGGTGACCAGGTGTCCTACGCGGACCTGGCGCAGCGGGCGCTGCGGATCGCCGGGGGACTGGTCGCCGAGGGGGTGGCGCGCGGCGAGCTGGTCGGGGTGACCATGCCCAAGGGGGTCGACCAGGTGGCGGCGATCCTCGGTGTGCTGGCGGCGGGCGGGATCTATGTGCCTGTCGGTGTCGACCAGCCGGTGCTGCGCCGGGCCGGGATGTACGACTCGGTCGGGGTGTGCTGGGTAGTGACCGACGAGCCGGACTGGCCGGCCGGAACGCGCACGATCTCGCCGAGGTCGCCCGGGGGCGAAGCGCTGGCAGGTCCGGTCGACCTCGCCTCGGATGCGTCCGCGTACGTGATCTTCACCTCCGGGTCGACCGGGCGCCCCAAGGGGGTCGAGGTCGGGCACCGGGCGGCGGTCAACACGATCGAGGACATCAACGAACGTTTCGGCGTCGGACCTGCGGACCGGGCACTGGCGCTGTCGGCGGCCGATTTCGATCTGTCGGTCTACGACCTGTTCGGGTTGATCTCCTTCGGCGGCTCGCTGGTCATGCTCGATGAGCAGGACCGGCGCGAGGCGCGCCGCTGGGTGGAACTGGTCAGTCAGCACGGGGTGACGGTGTGGAACAGCGTGCCCGCTCTGTTCGACATGTACCTGACCGCCGCCGAGGCCGACGGGGAACCGGATTCGATCCGACTGGTGCTGCTCGCGGGCGACTGGATCGGGATGGACCTGCCGGTGCGCTATCGCGCCCGCAGCACCGAAGGCCGGTTCGTCGCGCTGGGCGGTCCGACGGAGACCGCGATCTGGTCCAACGCCTACGAAGTCACCGAGATGGACCCGGACTGGAAGTCCATCCCCTACGGCAGGGCCCTGCGCAACCAGTGTCACCGGGTGGTCGACGCGCGGGGACGCGACTGCCCCGACTGGGTGCCTGGCGAACTGTGGGTCGGCGGGGTCTGCCTGGCAGCGGGCTACCGGGGCGACCCGGCGAAGACCGCGGACAAATTCGTGACGTGGCAGGGCAGGCGCTGGTACCGCAGCGGTGACATCGCCCGGTTCCGGCCGGACGGCACGCTCGAGTTTCTCGGCCGCAGCGATCACCAGGTCAAGGTGCGTGGGCACCGGATCGAGCTGGGCGAGATCGAATCCGCGCTGGCGGCGCATCCGCACGTCGATGATGCCGTGGTGACCACGATCGGGACCGGCGCACACCGCAGGCTTGCCGCGGCGATCACCGCCACGCACCGGGGAGCTCCGGTCGCGGTCGACGGGATGGCCGCGGTGGAGCGGGTGCTCGCCGAGGAGCTGGACAACGACGTGCGCATGCCCGGCCTCGGGGTCGAGGCGGCGATCGTGGAGGCGCGGATCGCGGCTCTGCTCGCCGCCGGTCTGACCGGGCCCGCCTCGGTGGACGAGATCGCGGCCACCGCCGGGATCGCCGAGGACTTCGGTGACCTGCTGCGGCTGTGGCTGGACTGGCTCGTCGAGCGGGACGTGATCACCGCGGACGCGGGACGTTTCGCGCCGGGCGCACGCTGGGGCGAGGTCATCGATCCGGCCACCTGGACGGCGAACGTGGCCGCCGCCGAGGGGACGGTGTTGCATCCGGTGGCACAGCGCCTGGTGGCCGCCGAAGCCGATCTCGCGGAGATCCTATGCGGGGACCGCTCGCCGCTGTCACTGATCGAGGATCCGGTGCTGGCGCCGGAGGCGCTGGTGTCCGGTCAGCCGGATGTCGCGGCCGCGATCGCGCGGATCGCGCGCTCGATCAGCGCGCTGGTTGCCCAGCTCGGCCGGCCTGTCCGAGTGGCCGAACTCGGCTGCCGGACCGGTATGGCCGCCTGGCACCTGCTGAGCGGTCTCGGCGCGGACGATGTCGAGCTGACTCTCCTCGACGCCTCGCCGCGGTTGCTGCAGCTCGCCGAACAGCGGCTCGACGGGTTCGCGCACCCGCGGTCGTTCCGCATGATGTCGGGTGGATTGTTGCCCGCCGACCTGCGCAACCAGTTCGACGTCGTGGTCACGGTCGTCGCGCTGCACCGGTACCGCGACCCGATCGACGGTGCGCTGGAAGCGGCCGAACTGCTCGCACCGCGCGGGCTGCTGCTCGGCCTCGAGCACAGCGAGCTGGCGCCGATCGGGCTGCTGACCGCCGCGGTGCTCGAGCGTGGCTTCGGCGGCACCCGGCGGAGTCCGATGCTCGACCGGGACCGGTGGACCGAGGTACTCACCGCGGCCGACCTGGCCGAGCTCGAGATCGTCGAGCGCGACGACTCTGCGCTACTGCTGCTCGCCGCGCGCACCACCGCCGACCGGCCGGTGCTCGATGTCGAGCAGGTACTGGCCGGGCTGCGCGCTGCGGTACCCGGCTACATGGTGCCCGAGCAATTGACCGTGCTGCCGCTGCTGCCGCTGAGCGCGCGCGACAAGGTCGACCGTGCCCGGGTGAGCCGGCTGCTCGATTCGGCGGGACAGTCCGACGAACAGTCGGGCGAACCGCCACGCACCGACGTCGAGGCCGCGGTGGTCGAGCTGTGGACGGCACTGCTGCCCGCTGCGGGCGCCGACCTCAGCAGACGGACGAATTTCTTCGCGATCGGCGGCGACAGTTTGACGGCAACACATTTCGCCGAGGCGGTGCGCCGCAGGTTCGGCGTGATCCTGGCGCTGCGGCAGATGTTCGCGGAGCCGACCGTGGCAGCGGTCGCCGACCTGATCTCGGCCCAACTCGACGATTCCATGGAGGACGGCACGATATGAGCGAGACGACACTGACCACCGCGCAGCGGAGCCCACAGGAACTGATCGCCGAGTTGAGCAAGGCCGGGGTCCAGTTGTGGGAGGAATCCGGCGTTCTCCGGTTCCGGGCGCCGAAGGGCGTGATGACCGGTGAGCGCGTGGCCGTGCTGCGCGCGCACAAGCCCGCGATCCTGGACGTGCTGCGCAGCACCGGCTTGCCCGTCGTGACGGCCGACGCCGCGAACGCACACGAGCCGTTCCCGCTCACCGACGTACAGACCGCTTACCTGATGGGCCGTCGGCATCGATACGCCTACGGCGGCATCGCGTGCCACATGTATGTCGAGGTCGAGTACGACGACCTCGACCCGGTGCGGCTCGAGCGGGCCTGGAACCGCCTGATCGCCCGGCACGACATGCTGCGCGCGGTCATCGACGAGGACGGCTCCCAGCGGGTGCTGCCCGAGGTCCCGCCCTACCGGATCGCCTACACCGATCTGCGGATGAGCGAGGCCACGAGCGTGGAGCGCTTTCTCACCACGGTCCGGGACGAGCTGGGGCATCAGCAGATCGACACCAGCCGGTGGCCGCTGTTCGAGTTGCGCCTGACCCGCACACCCGATGGGGCCGTACTGCACGTATCGGTGGACTTCCTGCTCGCCGACTGGGCGAGCATCTCGATGCTGCTCGACCAGATCGAACTGCTCGAGCGCGACCCGGATTATCCGCTGTCCGAGACCGAGATCTCGTTCCGTGACTACGTCGTCGCCGAACGCGGCATCCGCGACACGGCGAAGTATCAGCAGGACCGGGACTACTGGCTGAACCGGGTCGATGACCTGCCACCGGCCCCCGAGCTGCCTGTGTCCTCGCACGAGGACGCGCGCCCCACCTTCGCCCGCCGGGTGTTGCATCTGGCGCCCGCGGACTGGGCGGCGTTCAAGCAACGCGCGGGCGTGGCCGGGGTCACCGCGTCGGGTGCCGTGCTCGCCGCTTACGCCGAGGTCATCGGAATGTGGTCGAGGCGAACGGATTTCACCCTGAACCTGACCCTGCTGAACCGCCTGCCGCTGCACGCGGACGTGCCCGCCCTGATCGGTGACTTCACCTCGGTCACCCTGCTCGAGGTGCGCCCCGGTGCGGCGGTGACCTTCGCCGAACGGGCGCAGCGGCTCGGCACGCAACTGTTCGACGATCTGGACCACCGGCTGTTCTCGGGAATCGAGGTGATCCGCGAGGTCGCGCGCAGGCGCAGGCAGGACGAAGCCCTGATGCCGGTGGTCTTCACTGGGTCGATCGGACTGGAGAGTGGGACAGCCGAACCGTCGCGTGGCCGTCTCGGGTACGGCATCAGCCAGACCCCGCAGGTGTGGATCGACTGTCAGGCGCTGGAACGCGACAACGCATTGCAACTGAACTGGGACGTCCGTACGGAAGTGTTCCCCGACGGCATGGTCGACGACATGTTCGTCGCCTTCGAGGAGCTGCTCGGCAGGCTCGCCCGCGAGGACGGCGCATGGCAGTCGGCCGCGCCGGTCACGCTGCCGCGCGCGCAGGCGCGCCGCCGCGCCGAGGCGAACGCGACCATGGGGCCGATCCCGAACCAGCTGCTGCACGAACCTGTGCTCGCCGCGGCGCGGCGGCACGCGGACCGGGTGGCCGTGGTCGATTCGGCCGGTGGCCACACCTATCGCGAACTGGCCGAACGTGCGGGCGCGTTCGCCGCGGCGCTCACCGGTGCCGGGCTGGCACCGGGTGACATCGTCGCCGTCGAGTTGGACAAGGGCTTCGACCAGATCGCCGCGGTGCTCGGCGCGTTGGTGGCCGGTGGCGCGTACCTGCCCCTCGACCGAGGGAACCCGCAGGTGCGCCGGGACCGCATCCTGATCGACTCCGGTGCCTGTTTCGTGCTGGGCGCGCGGGCCGCGGGCGAGGTGCCGGATTCGGTCGTCTACCTCGGCGCCGATGCCGTCGCGGCGGCGGCGCCCATCCAACCGGTCACCTGGCGCGAACCCGACCAGCTGGCCTACGTCATCTACACCTCGGGGTCGACCGGAACGCCCAAGGGCGTCATGGTGAGTCATCGCGCGGCGGCCAACACCGTCGCCGACATCTGCGAGCGGTTCGCCGTCACGGCCGAGGACCGGGTGCTCGGGCTGGCCAATCTTGGCTTCGACCTGTCGGTCTACGACATCGTCGGCGCTCTCGGCGTCGGCGCCACCCTGGTGTTGCCCGACCCGGCGCGGCGCGGTGACCCCGGGCACTGGGTCGAGCTGGTCGAGCACTACGGCATCACGGTGTGGAACTCGGTGCCCGCACAGTTGCAGATGGTGAGCCACTACCTGTCGTCGAACCCCGGCATCGAGCTGTCTTCGCTGCGGCTGGCCCTGTTGTCCGGCGACTGGATCCCGGTGACGCTGCCCGACGAGATCCGGTCCCGCATCCCCGGGTTGCGGCTGATCAGTCTCGGCGGCGCGACCGAGGCGGCGATCTGGTCGATCCACTATCCGATCGAGGACGTCGACCCGGCCGCCACCAGCATCCCCTACGGTTTCCCCCTGCGGAACCAGACTTTCCACGTCTACGACCAGGAGCTCCGCGACCGGCCCGACTGGGTGCCCGGCGAGCTGTACATCGGCGGTATCGGCGTCGCCCTCGGCTACCGCAACGATCCCGAGCGCACCGAACAGCGCTTCCCCCGGCATCCGGTCACCGGCGCAACGCTCTACCGCACCGGTGATTACGGCCGATACCTGCCCTCGGGCGCGATCGAGTTCCTCGGTCGCGAGGACGATCAGATCAAGATCAGAGGCCATCGCATCGAGCTCGCGGAAGTGGAGGCGGCGGTCCTGTCGCATCCGGCGGTGTCCGGGGCGGTCGTGCTCGTCGACGGCACCGAGACGGTGCGGCGCAGGCTGGTGGCGTTCGTCGCGGTGACCGAGCCAGTGGACGAGCTGGGCCTGGCGGGCTATCTGCGAGACCTGTTGCCCGGGTACATGTGCCCGTCGGAGATCCACTCGCTGGAGGCGATCCCGGTCACGGCCAACGGCAAGGTCGACCGGGCCGCGCTCGCCACCCGGCTGCGTGGGCAGGCCACCGTCGAACCGGTCGGCGACGATCAGCCGAAGGCCGGGCTGGAAGCCACGCTCGCGCAACTGTGGACGGAGGTTCTCGGGGTCGAGCGGGTCGGCCGGACCGACGACTTCTTCGCCCTCGGCGGCAACTCGCTGCTATCCACCCAGCTGGTGGCCACGATGCGGGATCGGGTGCCCGAGGCGGCGGGAATGTACTTCGACACCCTGGTGCGCGAACTGCTGCCGGAGCCGACGGTCGCGGCCATGGCCCGCTACCTGGCGAGTACTGCCGAGACCGTGGTCGCCGAACAGGCGAGCCGCAAGATTGTCTCGCCGCTGGTGGTGCTCGGCAAGGGGGTCGAGGAGCCGGTGGTCGTGCTCGTGCACGACGGCACCGGCAAGTTCTACAACTTCGCCGAGCTGCCCACCCTGCTCGACCCAAACCGCAAGGCGGTCGGCCTCACCGCAGGCGACGCCGACACCTACCTGCGTACCGGCGCCGACCAGCTGATCGAGCGCCGCGCCGCGGCGTACGCGCGCTTGATCCGGGCCGAGGGCACCGAGCGGGTGCAGGTGGCGGGCTACGGCTCGACCGCGCTGCTTGCGCTGGAACTGGCGCTCGAACTCACCACGGCGGGAACGGCTGTCGAGCGCGTCGTGCTCGTCGACCCGTACCGGATCACCGACACGGTGCGCGACGACGCGGAACTCGAGTACCTGTTCGCGAAGGAGATCGGGGTGGACCCCGAGTCGGTGGGCTATCCGTCGACGCTCGCACAGGTGGCAGGCCATCGGTGGACGAGCACCTCGGCCGAGCGGCTCGCGGCGATCGGTGCGTCGGTGCGGATCGCCACCGACATCACCACGGCCCGCCGCTACGACATCTTCTGTGCCACCGTCGAGGCGCTGCGCGAGCACCGCGTCGAACCCTATGCGGGCGAGGTCGTCGTCATCGGCTCAGCGCCGGAACCCCAGCTGGCCGGGCTGGTCGACGAATTGTCCGGTTTACTGGGCGATCTCGTCGTCCAGCCGTCCGACGGCGCGACGATGAAGGTCCTCGCGGCGCTGCTGAACGGGACGAGGGTATGAGCGCGCGGATAGGGCTGCTCGGCGGCTACGGCGCGGTCGGCGCGCTGATCGCGGAGCGGGTCGCCCAGCGTGGGCTCGGTGCACTGTCCATCGCCGGTCGCGACGCGCGGGCCGGGCAGGTGCTCATCGCCGAGCGTCTCAACGGTGCGGGGGAATTCACCGAACTCGACCTGTACGACGCGGACGCGCTGGCACAGTTCTGCGACCGGTGCGATCTGGTGGTCAACTGCGCGGGGCCGACGCGGCGGATCCTGGACCGGGTCGCGGTCGCGGCGCGCGACGCGGGGGTGCCGTATATCGACATCGGTGGCGATCATCCGGTCCACGCCCGGCTGGCACCGGGAAACGACTGGCCCGCAATCCTTTCCGCGGGCATGATTCCCGGGCTGAGCGCTCTGCTGCCCCGGTATCTCGCCCGCGACTGCACCTCGGTGCAGTCGCTCACGGTGTACCACGGCGCCCGCGACACCTTCGGTTACTCCTCCGCCTACGACTATGTGGTCGGCATCGGTGACGGTGACGACATTCCGATGGCGGCCTGGCGCGACGGACCGAGCGAGGACGCGGCCCGCCGCGTCGTCGACCTGCGGCTGCCGCATTTCCCCGAACCGGTCACCGGGCAGCCGTACCTGTCGCCCGAGGCTCGTCGGACAGCCGCGGACTTGGGGCTGTCCACCGGCACCTGGTACTCGGTGCTGGAGGGCGAACGACTGCCTGTCGTGCTCCAACAGGTCGCGGGCAGCAGACCCGACGAGGTCGCGGCATTGACCGAAAAAGTCCGGCGGGCAGCCGAATTCGATCTGCTCGGCCGCACCAGGCACGCCACCCTGCTGTTCCAGCTGGACGGCAGACGCGACGACCGGGCGATCACCCGCTCGCTGGTCGTGCGCGCGGAAGGGGCAACCGTGCTGGTCGCCGCGGCCGCGCTGCCCGCGATCGAAGCGGTGCTGGCCGGGGCGGTGGCACCGGGCGTCCACTTCGCGGCCGAGGTGCTCGACCCCGGCCGCGTCGTCGACGACCTCGCCGCCGCCCCGGCCATCGTCCACCTGTCCGAGCACGACGTCGCCCTCGACGCGCTGATCGCGCCCGACGAAGGATCACTATGAGAACCACCGATCAGTCCAGGTTCCGGGTCTATCGCCCGGACCCGATGCCCCAGCTGCGGCTGGTGTGCTTCCCGCACGCGGGCGGCTCGGCCAGCTTCTACCGCTCCTGGATCGAACATCTGCCCGACGGTACGGAATTGGCCATCGCGATCTATCCCGGCCGCGAGGACCGGCTGGTCGACGCGCACCCGGAGACGCTGCAAGCGCTGGCCGAGGAGTTCGCCGCGGCGATGCCGCAGGGCGTCCCGACCGTCCTGCTCGGGCACAGCATGGGCGCGGCCGTGGCCTTCGAGGTGGCACGCCGGTGCGCCCGGACGCCGCAGCGGCTGATCGTCTCCGGACACCCGCCGCCGCATCGATTGCGGCCCAACGATGTTCACCTGCGCTCGGGGGCCGGTCTGCTGGCCGAGTTGCACAGTCTGGGTGGAGTGTCGGCCGCGTTGTTCGAGCACGCCGAGATCCGGGAGCTGATGCTGCCGATGATCCGCGCCGACTACCGCCTGATCGAGCGGTACCTGCCCGGTCCCCTCACCCCGCTGCCCATCCCGATCACCGCGGTGATCAGCCTCGACGACCCGGAGATCAGCGAGGACGAGGCACGGTCGTGGCAGGACTGCACTGTGGCCGGATTCGACCTGCACGCCATGCCCGGCAACCACTTCGCGCTGGTCGAGCGGCCGCACGAGTTCATCGGCTGGCTCGCCACGCTGCTGCCGACCGCCGAGTTGTCCTGGCCGTCGACGCCGTGACGAACCGAAAGGAAGCGCAATGACCGCAGACCTCACCGAGGCATCCGGGCCGGACGTCTTCGACCCGACCGCCGTCGCCGACGACGCCGAACTCTTCTTTGCCAGCCCCACCGCCACGCTCGTCGCCCGGGACCCGATCGCGGTCAGCGACACAGCCCCCCTGGCCGAGGCCGGCCGCTACGGCAGCGCCTTGCTCGCCAGATGCGCCGAGAATCTCAGCGCTATGGACCGGGCCTGCGGCGGACCGTTGCTGGTCGGCGCCGTGCCGTTCGCCTCGGAGGCACCCGCCCGACTCGTCGTCGCCCGCGACATCCGTCGCGGACCCGCCCTCGTGCGGTCCGCCGCCGGTGCGGCGCCGGACATTCCGCGTGCGGTGCGCGTGGATCTGGTGCCGTGGCCGCACCGGTACCGTACCGGCGTCGAACGTGCTGTCGCGCGCATGGCAGGGTCTGACCAGTACAAAGTCGTACTAGCCAGAGCCGTGGATGTCATTACCGCCGAGCCGGCGTCGGCGCGTGATCTGGTGCGCGGCCTGCTGCGCGGCGAACCGGATGCGACCGTCTTCGCCGTCCCTGTGGGGACAGTGCGCAACGCTGACCGTCGGATGCTGGTGGGCGCGAGCCCGGAACTGGTGGTCCGCCGGGGCGGACGCAGCGTGGTGTCCAATCCGCTCGCCGGGTCGGCGCCGCGCAGCAGCGACCCGGTCGAGGACCACCGGCGGGCCGTCGAGCTGCGACGATCGACGAAGGATCAGCGCGAACACCGGATCGTTGTCGACGCGGTCGCCGACGCGTTACGGCCGTACTGCGCGGCCATCGAGGTTCCTCAGCAGCCGTCGGTGATCGGCACCACCACCATGTGGCACCTGTCGACGCAGGTCCGCGGCATACTGGCCGACCCTTTGCCGAACGTACTCGAACTCGCCGCCGCCCTGCATCCCACCCCGGCCGTGTGCGGCTGGCCGTCCGATTTCGCGCGCAAGCTGATCGCCGAATCGGAATCGTTCGACCGCCAGTACTACAGCGGGCTGACCGGCTGGATGAACGAATCGGGTGACGGCGAATGGGTGCTGGCGCTGCGCTGCGCCGAAGTCGCGGCCACCAGACTGCGGCTGTACGCGGGCGCGGGTCTGGTGGCCGGGTCGGATTCGGCGAGCGAACTGGCCGAGACCACCGCCAAGTTCCGGACCTTCCTGACCGCGATCGGACTCGACGACGCGGTCACTCTCGACCCGAGCGCGCCGGGGGTGCGCCGATGAGCAGCGATCTGGCCGTGGCGCACACCGGCCTCGACTTCACCGCCTGGCCCGACGCGGACGCGGCCCGCTACCGCAGCGCGGGCTATTGGGCGGGCCACACTCTCGGCGCGGTGCTCGCCGACTCCGCGCGGCGCCACGCCGACCGGACCGCGCTCGTCGACACGATGCGTGAGTGGACCTACCGGCAGCTGGACCAGGACGCGGACCGCTTGGCAGCCGGTCTGTCCGCGCACGGCATCGAGCGTGGTGACCGAGTCGTCGTCCAGTTGCCCAACGTCGGCGAGTTCGTCGTGCTGTGCTTCGCGCTCTTCCGGATCGGCGCCGTCCCCGTCCTGGCCCAGCCAGCGCATCGCGAACACGAGATCACGCAGCTGGCCGCGCAGAGCGAGGCCGTCGCGCACGTGGTCGCCGATCAGCACGGCGTATTCGACTATCGCGCCATGTCCGAGCGGGTCGCCGCCGCGTGCCCAAGCGTGCGGACGACGATCGTGCACGGCGTTCCCGGCGCGCATGTGGCGCTGGCCGAGCTGCCACGCGCTGCGGTGTCTCAGGCAGGCCCCGCCGCCAGCGACATCGCACTGCTGCAGTTGTCGGGCGGGTCGACCGCTGTGCCGAAACTCATCCCGCGCACCCACGACGACTACGCCTACAACGCGCGGGCGGGTCTTGGCGCCTGCCCGCTCGGCCCGGACGATGTCTACCTCGCCGCCCTGCCGGTGGCCCACAACTTCACCTTGTGCGCGCCGGGGGTGCTCGGTGCGCTCACCGTCGGCGCCACCGTGGTGCTGTCGCCGAGCCCCAGTGTGGACAGCGTGTTTCCGTTGATCGAGCGGCACGGGGTGACGGTCACTGCCGTCGTGCCCCCGGTGGCGCTGCGCTGGCTGGATGCCGCGTCCGATACCACCTTCGACCTGACGAGTCTGCGGGTGCTCCAGGTCGGCGGGGCGCGTCTGAAGCCCGCGGTCGCGCGGCGCGTCGGTCCCCTGCTCGGCTGCGCCTTGCAGCAGGTGTTCGGTATGGCGGAGGGGCTGATCTGCTACACGGGCCTCGACGATGCCAACGAGCTGATCGTCGGTACCCAGGGCACACCGATGTCGCCTGCCGACGAGATCCGGGTGGTCGACGACGAGGATTGGCCGGTGCCCGACGGCACTCCGGGGCACCTGCTCACCCGCGGTCCGTACACCATACGCGGGTACTACCGTGCCGACGAGCACAATCGGCGCGCCTTCACCCCCGACGGCTTCTATCGCACCGGTGATGTCGTCCGCCGACTTGCCTCCGGCCACCTCATCGTCGTCGACCGGGCCAAGGACATCGTCAACCGCGGCGGCGAGAAGGTCGCGTGCGAGGAGATCGAGGAGATCCTCGGCGACCATCCGCTGATCCACAGCGTCACGGTGATCGGGCTGCCCGACGAGCTCCTCGGCGAGCGGTTGTGCGCCTTCGTGATTCCACGCGATTCGCTGACGAAGGCCGAACTCGTCAAGTTTCTGCGGGCGCGCGGTGTGGCCACCTACAAGATTCCCGATCACGTCGAATTCATCGAGGAGTTCCCACTGACAGCGGTCGGCAAGGTCGACAAGAAGGTGCTGCGTCTGCGCGCCGTGAACGAGGGAAGCAATGATTGCCATGACCGATGACCTGTTCTCGGTGCGGGGGAAAGTGGCCCTGGTGACCGGCGGAGCACGCGGGGTCGGCGCGCTGATCGCGCAGGCGTTGGTCGAAGCGGGCGCGCAGGTCTACCTCACCGCCCGCGCCGGCGTCGCCGCGGAGAAGGCGGCCGCCGAGCTGGCGTTGCTCGGCGACTGCAGGGCGCTGGCGGCCGACGTCTCGACCGAAGCCGGATGCCGCACGCTGGCAATGGAGTTCGGCAAGCACTCGGCGCAGCTGCACCTGCTGGTCAACAACGCGGGTGTGTTGCACGCGGCGCCGATCGACGAATTCGGCGAAGACGGCTGGCGCGACACCATCGCGGTCAACCTCGAAGCGGTGTTCTACCTGACGAAGTTCCTGCGGCCGCTGCTGAACGCGGCCGCCACGGCGACGGACCCGGCGCGCATCATCAATGTCGGATCCATCGACGGCCTGAATGTCCCTGCCGCGGAGACCTATTCCTACGGGGCGAGCAAAGCCGCCATGCATCACCTGACCCGGCACCTGGCGACCAGGTTGGCACCGCGGATCACCGTCAACGCCATGGCGCTCGGGCCTTTCGTCTCCGAGATGCTCGAGCGCGATCTGGCGGTCGAGATCGGGTCCCGCTCGGCCATGCGCAGACACGGCGGCATCGACGACATCGCCGGCATCGTCGGCTTCCTCGGCTCCCGCGCATCCACCTATGTCACAGGCACTGTCATCCCCGTCGACGGCGGGATCTCGGCGTCGCGGTGAGACCGTGCCCGAGACGAACGAATCCATCAGAGAGGCACAGGATGTCGACATCGAAGACCGCGCTCATCACCGGCGCATCGTCCGGGATCGGAGCCGCGTTCGCGCGTTTGCTCGCCGCCGAGGGCTACACCCCGGTCCTGGTCGCCCGGCGCGCCGACCGGCTGGCCGAGCTGGCCACCGAGTTGAGGAACCAGCACGGGGTGCACAGCGTGCCGATCACCGTCGATCTGGCCGAGACCGGTGCCGCCGAGAAGATCATGTCGACGCTGCAGGAATTCGGGCTCGGCGTGGACGTGCTGATCAACAACGCAGGCCAGTGCCCCAACCACACCTTCGCCGACGCGACGTGGGAGTCCCTCGCAGGGGAAATCCAGCTGATGATGACTTCGGTCACCGAGCTGACGCACCGTGTCCTGCCGCACATGCGCGAGCGGGGCTGGGGCCGCATCGTCAACGTGTCGTCGATCTCGGCGTTCGGGCCACCTGGGGAAAGCCTGCTCTACACCGGGATCAAGACGTATGTCCTGCACATGTCGCAGTCGCTGAACATGGAACTCGCGCCGCAGGGCATCCAGGTCACCGCGCTGTGCCCCGGACAGACCAGAACCGAATTCCACGACGTGATGGGCGTCAGGGAGATCGCGGACAAGATGCCGACGTTCTTGTGGCAAACCGCCGACGCTGTGGCCGCCGCGGGCTGGAAGGCGGTGTCGGCGGGGACCCCGGTGTGCATTCCCGGCGTGGCGAACAAGGTCTTCGCCTACCTGACCCGGCCGATGTCGGCGAATGTGATGTACCGGTTCGGGCGCGACTTCAACCCGTTCAAGGGCACCGCCGTCGTGGGCGGCTGACGGCTCGACATGCTCGACCACCAACTGCTCGACGAGTGCGTGAGTGTCGACGAGTTGCCGCGGGCGATCGCGCTCGGCGGTGTAGTCGTCGATATTCGCGCACAGTGGCAGCGCACCGCCGACGGTCCGCTGCTCGGGGCGCTCGCGATCGATTCCGAGATCGTCGGGCGCAGGCTGGATCCGGCAGGCGCCACCTGCATCTCCTGGGCGCGCCTGCACACCGGCGCCTGGATTCTGGTGAGTTCGTCCGGCCGCCGGGCCGCGGCCGTCGCCGCCACGTTGCGCGGCACAGGCGTCGGCCTGGTGACGAGTCTGGCGGGCGGGTACCGGGCGTTGTGCGCCGCCAACCGGCTGACCGTCGCCCTCCGTACACCCCATTTCGAACGCAGCGTTGACATGGTGCTCGCCACCCACGCGAAAGGTAGGTCGCCGCAATGAATCACACGAACGTCAACGACAAGCCGACGATCGCGACGAGTGAGAAGTTCTTCTTCTTCGTCGACTCGGCCACCGCGGGTCAGCATGTCGCCATGCTCGCGGTGTTCACCCCACCGGCGGACGCCGACGCCGATTACGTCACCCGGCTGTGTGGACGGCTGCGGAAAATCCGCACCTTCGCGCCGCCCTTCAACTACGTGCTCGATCGGCCGGCCCTGCGCAAGATCACCGCGTCGATGAGCATGCTCCCCGACGCCGCCGTCGACCTCGACCATCACCTGCGATACCACCGCCTGCCCGCCCCCGGCGGACAGGCCGAGCTGGACGACCTGATCGCCGAACTGCATTCACCGCGATTGGATTTCCGCCGCCCGCTGTGGGAGTACCACCTGATCGACGGTATGACGGGCGGGCGCTTCGCCACCTACGTGAAGTTCCATCACGCAGTGATGGACGGCGTCGGCTGGAATCAGCGCTTCGTCCAGTCGATGTCGCAAGACCCGGTGCCCGAGACACTGCGCCCGATCTGGACAGTGGGTCCTACCTCGGAGCGGCCGCAGCCGCCGCGCTCCGCCCCGCTGCGCGATGTGCTGGAGGCCCGGAACCAGATGAAGTACAACGCGAAACACGCACCGCGCGAGGTGGCCGCGCCCTACCGGGTACCGAAGACGCTGCTCAACGGCAGGCTGACCAGTCGTCGACGAGCCACCACGGTGAGCTACCCGGTCGACCGGATCCGGCGCATCGCCAAGCGGGCCGGTGTCACCGTCAACGACGTGCTGGTGAGCAGTGTGGCCGGAGGGCTCCGCGAATACCTGCGCCAACGCGGCGACCTGCCGCCGCAGCCGTTGGTGGCGAGCGTGCCGTTCAACGTCCGGGCACCCGGCGACGACGCCACCCTCAACGCCTACAGCACGATCCTGATCACGATGTTTACCGACATCGCCCATCCGGTCGAGCGCCTGCGCGCGGTGGCCAGATCGAGCACCATCGCCAAGGACGATATCCGCAGCCGCACCCCGGAGGTCGCGGTGATGTACTCGCCGCTGATCGGCGGTACGTTCGCGCTCAACCAGCTGACCGGACTGGCCGGGCGGACCTCGCCGCCGTTCAGCGCCATCGTGTCCTGTATCCCGGGCCCCGATACCGATCTGTACTTCGCCGGGACCCACCTGGACGCGATGTTCCCCATCGGACCGCTCTACCACGGCAGCGGCCTGATCGTCGCCGCGCTGACCATCTCGGGTGCGTTCGGGATCGGGTTCCACTGCTGTCCGGACACCGTGCCCGGGATCGAGCGGATCGCGGAGTACACCAGCGCGGCCCTGGATGCGCTGGAATCCGCGCTCACGGTGAGCACCGAGTAGCGCGGGCGAGGGGTAGCGCCGTGTTCGATGTTCTGACCCAGTTCCACGAATGGTTCGCGGCCCGTGCGCACGCCAACGACTACCTAGTCGAACTCATCTCGCTCGACAAGATGGACGGCTGGTACGCGGATCCACGCACCGGCGATGTGTACCACCAGAGCGGGCGGTTCTTCTCCGTCGTCGGGGTACACGCCAGTACCGCTTCACGCACGCCTGCGGCGTGGTCGCAACCCATCATCCGGCAGCCGGAGATCGGGATCCTCGGCATCATCGCCAAGCGGATGAACGGCACGGTGTACCTGCTCATGCAGGCCAAGATGGAGCCGGGCAACGTCAACCTGCTGCAGCTCTCGCCGACCGTGCAGGCCACGCGAAGCAACTTCACCCGGGTCCACCGCGGCGCCTCGGTGCCCTACCTGGAGTACTTCCTGCAGCCGCACCGCGGCAGGCCGGTGTTCGATTCGCTGCAGTCGGAACAGGGTTCGTGGTTCCTCGGCAAGCGCAATCGCAACATGATCGTCGAGGTCGACGACGAGGTGCCGGTGCTGGCCGATTTCTGCTGGCTGAGTGTGGACCAGATCGCCGACCTGACCCGGGTGCCCAATCTGGTGAATATGGACGCCAGGACGGTGCTGTCCGGGGTGCCCTTCTTGACCGGGGCTCCGGGCAGGCCCGACGGCGACGCACTGCATCCGCTCGGCGCGGTGCTGAGTTGGTTCACCGAGGTCAAGTCGCGCAATCAGCTCGATCGCAGGATCGTGCCGCTGGGTGGCCTGCCCGAGTGGGAGCGCGTCGACGGGGTGATCCGGCGCCCAGACGGCAGGCACTTCTCGGTGATCGGGGTCGATGTCCGGGCGAGCAACCGTGAGGTGCGGCAATGGTCGCAACCCATGTTGCGCCCGGTCGGGCGCGGCGTGATCGCGTTCTTGGCCAAGGATTTCGACGGGGTGGTGCATGTGCTGGTGCACGCCCGCACTGAGGCAGGCACCACCGACATCGTGGAGATGGGTCCCACGGTGGCCTGCATCCCGGACAACTACGCCGCCGCGGTCGGCCCGCCGCGGCCGCGTTATCTCGACCGCGTACTCGAAGCTCCCGTCGACCAGATCTTGGTCGACGTCGTCCATTCCGAGGAGGGCGGCCGCTTCTACCACGCGGAGAACCGTTACCTCGTCGTCGCCGTCGGCGACGACTTTCCCGTCGCCCTACCGCAGGACTACTGCTGGATGACCATCGAGCAGCTCACCGGCTTCGTCCGGTACGGGAACCACGTGAACGTCGGCGCGCGCTGCCTGCTCAGCTGCATGACCGACCTGATCCCGCAGGAGGCAACACGATGACCACGCGCGTATGGGACTACCTCGGCGAATATGCCGAAGAACGCACCGACATCCTCGACGCCGTGAATACAGTGTTCGACTCGGGGCGGCTGATCCTGGGGAACAGCGTGCTCGGGTTCGAGAACGAGTTCGCGGCCTACCACGGTCTGCCGTTCGCGACCGGAGTCGACAACGGCACCAACGCGATCAAGCTCGGCCTCGAGGCGCTCGGCGTCGGCCCCGGCGACGAGGTGATCACCGTCGCCAACACCGCGGCACCGACGGTGGTCGCGATCGTCGAGGCAGGCGCCACCCCGGTCTTCATCGATGTGCGCGAGGAGGACTTCCTCATGGACACCGACCAGCTCGCCGCCGCCGTGACACCACGGACCACGGCGATCGTGCCGGTCCACCTCTACGGTCAGTGCGTCGACATGGCGCCGGTGCGGCAGTTGGCCGTCGACCACGACCTGATGATCCTCGAGGACTGCGCGCAGGCGCACGGTGCGCGCCAGGGCGGGCAGATCGCGGGCACGATGTCGGACGCGGCGGCCTTCTCTTTCTATCCGACCAAGGTTCTCGGTGCCTACGGCGACGGCGGCGCCGTGATCACTCGTGACAAGGCGGTCCACCAGAACCTGCGGCGCTTGCGCTACTACGGCATGGAGGAGGTCTACTACGTGGTCCAGACGCCTGCCCACAATTCCCGGCTCGACGAACTGCAGGCCGAGATCCTGCGCCGGAAGCTGCGCAGGCTCGACGCCTACATCGCGGGCCGCAATCGGGTGGCGCGCCGATACGAGCAGGGCCTCGGCGACATCGACGGGCTGAGCCTGCCTGCGACCAACCAGGGCAACACCCACGTCTATTACGTCTACGTCGTCCGGCATCCGGCCCGCGACGCCATCGTCGAGGCGATGCGGGCCCACGACATCGCGCTCAACATCAGCTATCCGTGGCCGGTACACACGATGAGCGGCTTCGCCCATCTCGGTTGGCGCCCCGGTTCGCTGACGGTCACCGAGCGGTTGGCCAACGAGATCTTCTCGCTGCCGATGTATCCCTGCCTGCCGGAGGCCGAGCAGGCCCGCGTTGTCGAGGCGCTACGGTCCGTGATCGCGGCGCTGTGAGCGGCGGTCGCAACGGCGTCGGGGAGCCAACCTTCCGGGCCTGTGGGATCGAGGGCGCCGTCGTGTTCGATAGCCACGTTCATCACGACAGCCGTGGCCTGTTCAGCACGCCCCTGCGCGCGTCGCGGTTCCTTGCGGCGGCCGGGCGGCCGATGTTCCCGGTGCGCGATGTCAGCTTCAATGTCTCCGCGCGGGGTGTGCTGCGCGGCATCCACTACACCGCGACGCCGCCGGGCCGGGCGAAGTATGTCTGCTGCCCGCACGGGCGGGTCACCGACTTTTTCGTCGATCTGAGGGTCGGCTCTCCGACTTTCGGGCACTGGGACGCCGTGGAACTCGGCGCTGAGCTGGGACGCGCGGTCTATCTGCCGATCGGCATCGGGCACGCGTTCCTCGCCGAGACCGATGACGCGGTGATCGTCTACCTGATGTCCCAGGAGTACGTGCCGGAACAGGAACTGGCCGTGTCGCCGACCGATCCCGCGCTCGGCCTTCCTCTGCCCCGTGACCTGCCACTTCTGCAATCCGACCGGGACCGGTCCGCGCCGACTCTGGCCGAGGCCGCGGAGCTCGCCTTGTTGCCCGGCTATCAGGCGTGCCGCACCGCGGAGTCGGCGCTATGGGCGTGACATCGGAGCGGGTGGTGATCCTCGGCGCGTCCGGCTTTGTCGGTTCGGCGGTGCTGCGGGAACTGAGCGCGCGTCCGCTGCGGATCCGCGCGGTGTCGCGTACGCCGGTGCCGGTGCCCGCAGGCGCCATCGCCGAGGTCGAGGTCAGCCCGATGGATCTCACCGACGCGAACTCCGTGCGGGTGGCGATTGCCGATGCGGATGTGGTCGTGCACGCCGTCGCTCATATCGGTGGCGCCTCCTCGTGGCGCGTCGAGGACGACGACACCGCGGCCGAGCGGGTCAATGTCGGACTCGCGCGCGAACTCGTCGTCGCCGCGGCCGAGCGGCCGGGCGCACATCGGCTGCTGCGGGTGGTCTTCACCGGCAGCGTCACCCAGGTCGGTCCGATCGGGCGTGACATCCTCGACGGTTCCGAGCCCGATCGCCCGGCCTGCGCCTACGACCGCCAGAAGCTCGCCGCCGAGCAGGTGCTGCTCGCGGCCACCGACGACGGCGTGCTCACGGCGACCTCGTTGCGCTTGCCGACGGTCTTCGGCTATGCCCCGCACGCACCGGAGAGGGTGCGCGGCGTGGTCGCGACGATGGCACGACGGGCGCTCGCGGGCGAGCCGCTGACCATGTGGCACGACGGATCGGTGCGCCGGGACCTGGTGTTCGTCGACGACGTCGCCCGGGCGCTGGTCGCCGCATGCGACCACGTCGATGAGCTCTGCGGCCGTGCGTGGGTGCTCGGATCCGGTACCGGCGAGCCGCTGGGCGCGGTCTTCACCCGAATCGCCGAGCTGGCGGCCGCGAGAACCGGCGTCACCGTGCCGGTGATGACGGTCCCGGCGCCCGGCTACGCCGAGCCGGGCGATTTCCGCAGCGTCATCGTGGATTCTGCGGAGTTTCGCGCGGTCACCGGCTGGTCGCCCGCCGTCGACCTTGACGAGGCCTTGCGCCGCACGGTCGCCCACTTCGCCGCAAGCCGGTGAGCATCGATGAACAACCAAGTACAAGAACACAATTCGACGATCGATAGAGGAATCATGTGCCGTATCTGTGGTGGAAACGTCCAGGAGTTCATAGATCTCGGCCGCCAGCCGCTCTCCGATGCCTTCCTGACTCCGGCGGAGATCGCCGACGAGTTCTTCTATCGGCTGCGCGTCGGCGTCTGTGAGTCGTGCTCGATGGTCCAGCAGCTCGACGAGGTGCCGCGCGAGCGGATGTTTCACGCCGCCTACCCCTACGTCTCCGCCGGTTCGGTCCGGATGCGGGAGCACTTCGCCTCCACCGCACGGGAATTCCTCGACACCGAGCTGACCGGGCAGGACCCCTTCATCGTCGAGATCGGCTCCAACGACGGCAGCATGCTCGGCACCGTGCATGCCGCCGGGGTGCGCCATCTCGGTGTCGAGCCGTGCAGCGGCGTCGCGGACGTGGCGCGAGCCGCGGGCATCCGGGTGCGCTCGGACTTCTTCGAGGAGTCGGTCGGCGCCGAGATCGCCGCCGAACACGGCCGGGCCGAGGTCGTCTTCGCGGCCAACACGATGTGCCATATTCCGTACCTGGATTCGATCTTCCGCGGCATCGACGCGCTGCTGGCGTCGGACGGTGTCTTTGTCTTCGAGGACCCCTACCTCGGCGACGTCGTGGACAAGGTCTCTTTCGACCAGATCTACGACGAGCACTTCTACCTGTTCTCGGCGACGTCGGTGGCCGCGATGGCTCGACGCTTCGACTTCGAGCTCGTCGACGTCCGGCGCCTGCCGGTGCACGGAGGAGAAGTGCGGTACACGATCGCCAGGGCCGGTGCGCGCACGCCCAGCGCGGCGGTGGCCGAACTCGTCGCCGACGAGCGGACGCGTGGTCTGGCCGAGCTGCCCACTCTGCGCAAGTTCGCCGCCGAGGTGGATCAGATCTGCCGCGACCTCGAGCGCACCCTCGTCGAGTTGCGGGCAGGCGGCATGCACGTGGTCGGGTACGGCGCTACCGCCAAGAGCGCGACGGTGATCAACTACGCGGGCATCGGGCCCGAGCTGGTGACCTGTGTGTTCGACTCCACTCCAGCCAAGACCGGGCGGCAGATGCCGGGCTCGCACATTCCCGTGGTGCCGGCCGCCGGGTTCGCCGACTACGAGGCCGACTGCGCCGTGCTGTTCGCGTGGAATCACGCCGAGGAGATCCTGGCCAAGGAGCAGGCGTTCGCCGAGCGCGGCGGCCGATGGTTGCTGTACGTGCCGAATGTGCGGCTGGTCTGAACCGACGGGACGGGCACGGTGAGGTCGGGATCGTGCTTTACGGGGTGCCGCGGACGAGCTAAATTAGAACAATGATCTAATTTTCGCCATCTCAACGAATTGGAGCGCGTCACAATGCTCGGCTCGACGGAACACGACACACCGCCACCGCAGCGGGCCGGTTCGGCACGATGGATCGCCCTGTCGATCCTCGTGTTGCCCGTCGTGCTGGTGGCCATGGACATGTCGGTGCTCTACCTGGCGATCCCTTCGATCGGCAAGGACCTCGCGCCCAGTGGCAGTCAAATGCTGTGGATCCTGGACAGTTACGGCTTCGTGCTGGCCAGCCTGCTGATCGTCATGGGAAACGTGGGTGACCGCATCGGCCGCCGTAAGCTGTTGATGATCGGTGCGGCGGCCTTCGGCATCGCCTCTGCGGTCGCGGCCTTCGCGCCGAACACCGAGATCCTGATCGGCGCGCGCGCGGTCATGGGCATCGGTGGCGCGACCCTGATGCCTTCCACACTAGCTTTGATCCGCAACATCTTCGAGGACCCTGGCGACCGCACCAAGGCCATCGGTGTCTGGACCGCCGCCTTCGCCGGCGGTGGCGCGCTCGGCCCGGTCCTCGGTGGTGTGCTGCTCGACTTCTTCAGCTGGGGCTCGGTCTTCCTGATCAATGTGCCCGTGATCCTCGTCCTGCTCGTGCTCACGCCCATCCTGGTTCCCGAGCACTACAACCCCGTCAACTCCAAGTTCGACCTCGTCGGCGCCGTGCTCCTGCTGGCCGCGATCCTCTCGATCGTCTACGCAATGAAACGCTGTGCCGAGATCGCCGGATTCGACCGCCCCTCGGTCCTGTCGCTACTGGCCGGCGTGCTGCTGGTGATCGGTTTCGTCGTGCAGCAACGGCGTAGCGCCGCCCCGCTGATCGACCGCGGGTTGTTCCGCAACCCGGTCTTCGTGGCGGGTGTGGTCGCGGTGACCGTCGGCATGCTGGCGATGATGGGGCCGAACCTCTTCTTCGCGCAGTACCTGCAGTTGGTGCTGGACATGGGTCCGTTCGAGTCGGCGCTGTGGATGCTGCCGATGACGGTGGCCGCCGGACTCGGCGCCACGGCGGCGCCCGCGC
Organism: Nocardia sp. CNY236; assembly: GCF_000482385.1. Taxonomy (GTDB): domain Bacteria; phylum Actinomycetota; class Actinomycetes; order Mycobacteriales; family Mycobacteriaceae; genus Nocardia. The sequence continues at coordinate 22,154 of NZ_AXVD01000010.1, read as the reverse complement.
TGTTGGCTCGGACCGGTTTCGGGCGCACGCTCGGCATCGGTTTCCTGATCTGCGCGGTCGGCCTGCTGGTCGTTGCGTTCAGCCGGTCTGTGGACGGGGTCTGGATCCTGCTGGCCGGCGGTATGCTGCTCGGCCTCGGCGCCACGATCGTCATCACGCCCGCCACCGAGTCCGTTGTTTCCCAAGCGCCGGAGGATCGGGCGGGGGCGGCCTCGGCGATTTCGGAGACCGGCTCCGAACTCGGTGGCGCGCTCGGGATCGCCGTTCTCGGCTCGATCGGTGCCGCGGTGTACCGGGTGTCGGTGGATGTCCCGGCGGCACTGCCCGACGAGGTTACGCACGCGGCCGGGGAAACTCTCGCCGGGGCGCACCAGGCCGCGGCGGGGTTGCCTGCCGAGCTGGGTGGCGCGCTGCTGGAGAGTGCGAGATCGTCTTTCTCGCAAGGGTTCTCGGTCGCCGCCGTTGCGGCGGCCGCGACCATGGCGATGCTGGCTGTCGTCGTGCCACTGCTGGCTCGCCGCCCGGGCGCGCCCGAACCGGAAACTACCGAGAAAACGCTCGACATCGCCCACTGAACAATTCCCGGATTTCCTGGTACTGGCACACGGCGGTATCAGGGAATTCGCGTATCCGGGTTCGGTCGGCGTGATTGCCTTCGTCCACGCCGGTGGTCGGGTGCGGACCGCCGATTATCTTGTGGCGCAGCGTAGTCGACGTAACATTGGCCATGATCGCCGATCGGAAACAATCCATCGACTGCCGTCGCCGAAATATCCGGCCTGGAAATGCGCGCCCGATCCGAAATAGGCGCATGCGAAATATCGTCGATTCGAGAAGGGAATCGGAATGGTTGTGAAGTCTGCCCTCGAGGTGGCTCGGGAAACACTCGAACGTCTGTTGCCCGGCCTGCTCGACGAGTTGGCCGGCACCGCGGCGACGATCGCCGAGCGCGATCAGCACAGTCTGGTTCCCGTGTGGGTTCGCCATAACGGACCGCGGCTGGTGGCACCGCGGGACTTGGGTGGGCTCGGCGCCTCGGCGGTCGAGGCCGTGCAGGTCCACATCGCGATCGGTGCCGTCGCGCCCGCACTCGGCGCTGCGACCACGATGCACCATCTCTCGATCGCTACCCTCGCGGTGTTCGCCGAGCAGGCCACCGACGAGGAGCGCGCGCTCATCCGTCAGCTCGCGGTGGACCGTCAGGTGCTGGCCTCCGGCTTCTCCGAGGGCAAGCCGGGCGGTTCGATCTTCCGACCGACCATGCGGGCGGCCAAGTGCGAGAACGGGTATCTGCTCACGGGCCGCAAGGCGCCGTGTTCGCTGGCGGAATCGATGGACGTGCTGGTCGCGAGCGTGGAACTGGAATCGGGTGAGCGTGCCGTCGCGCTTGTGCCCGCCAGCTCGGACAACCTCACCGTCGGCCCGTTCTGGCAGGCCACCACGCTACGCGGCGCCGAGTCCGGTTCGGTCGAACTCGACGAAGTGTTCTGCCCCGAGGGGCTCGTCGTCGAGAGCCTGCTCGAGGACCCTGACGGCACCAGCGAGATGATCGGCTACCAGTGGTTCGGCCTGCTGATCCTCGGCACCTATCTCGGCGCCGCGTACGCGCTGCTCGATGCGGCCCTGGCACGGGAGGGCAGTGTCGACGCGACACGCGTTGCCGGGATGTCCGGGTTCCTCGCCGCGATGGAGAACGCCCTGCTGAAGCTCGCCGCCGAGTTCGACGCAAAATCGGTGTCGCCGGATACCGCGGCCGAATTGCTCGCGCTGCGTGAAGCATTCGATGACTGTGTCGATTCACTCGTCGGAAGAGTGAAAACGGCCGCCGGCGGTATCGCCTACATGCGAAATGCCGACATCGGCTACCTCGCCGAGGTGTGCGCAGTGCATCGATTCCATCCGCCGTCGATGCGCGATTCCGGCGCGAACCTTGTCGCGTGGTTGCGCAAAGAACGCGAATTCGCCTTCATCTGAGCGTCGACCGCCGTCACGTAGAACACCACGATCGAATGAAAGCTGATCTGAGATGTCGCATAGATTGATCGAACGACTCGCCACCAAATACATCCCGCGCTTGATTAGCGAGCTCGAATCGAAGTCGATCTCGCCCTTCTACCGCACAATGCAGTCCGCCGTAGGCTCCTCGGTGCAGCTCGAGGACCGCCAGGTGATGATGTTCGGTTCCAACAACTACCTCGGCCTGGCATCGGAAGCGCGGGTGTTGCATTCGGCCAACACCGGCATCCACCAGTTCGGCAGTGCGACGACGGGCAGCCGCCTCCTCAACGGTTCGGTGCAGTTGCACGTCGACATCGAAGAGCGACTCGCCCAGTGGTACGGCACCGACGGTGCTCTGGTCTTCACCTCCGGCTACACCGCCAACGTGGGCGCCATCGGTGCGCTGCTCGGCCGCGAGAGCACTGCCGTCGTCGACGCGTACGCGCACGCGTCGATCATCGACGGCGTGCGGCAGTCCGGCGCCCGGCTGAAGTGGTTCGAGCACAACAGCGTCGACAGCCTGCGCGCTGCGATCGCCGAAGTGGGTGACACCAGCGAGACCATGGTCATCGTGGACGGGCTGTACTCGATGGAGGGCAGCCTCTCACCGCTCGCCGACATTGTCAGCGTCACCAAGGGCGCCGGTGCGCTGCTGATGGTGGACGAGGCGCATTCGCTGGGCATCTACGGGCCCAACCGTCGTGGGTGGGCCGAAGAGTGTGGTGTGCTGGATGAGGTCGATGTCCTGATGGGCTCCTTGTCGAAGGGCCTCGGCAGCACCGGCGGATTCATCGCGGGCAACGCCGAACTCATCGCGGGGCTGCGTGGGGCGGCGCGCAGTCTCATCTTCAGCACGTCGGCGACTCCGGCCAGTGTAGCCGCGGCGAACGAAGCGGTGCGGATCGTGATGGGCGAGGAAGGCAAGATTCTCGCGGCCCGGGTCGAGGAGTCTGCGCGAACGCTCACCGGGCTGCTCGTCGACAAGGGCGTCAACGTGGAGGGGGCGACCGGTCACTGGTCCCCGATCATCCCGATCGTCATCGGTGACGACGACCGCACCGTCGAGATCTGGAACGAGATCCTGCGTGGCGGTGCGTATGTCGGCGTGGCCCTGCATCCGGCGGTGCCGCGAGACAGGGCCCTGCTGCGCGTGTGTATCTCCGCGGCGCACAGCTCGGACGATCTCGTCAAGGTGGCGGAAGTGATCAGCAACGCGCTGGTGACCACCGCGACCCGCTAGATCGGGTGAGCTGGTCATGGGGCACTACCTGAGCAACGTCCGCGATCTCGAATTCAATCTGTTCGATGTTCTCGGCCTCGACGCAGTCTTGGCGTCCGGTGCGTTCGACGAACTGGACACCGAGACGGTCCGAGCGATGCTGGCCGAGGTCGACTCGCTGGCGACCGGGCCACTGGGGGAGAGCTTCGCGGAGTCCGACCGTAATTCGCTGGTATTCGATCCGGCGATGGCCGGGGTCCGGCTGCCCGAGGCGAGATTCATCACCTCGGGCGATTCGGATGACCTGTTTCCCAACACCATGCATCTGGTGCTGGCTCGTCCGGTCGGAGCCGCGCCCGGTTCGGAGGGACTGTCGCTGTTCTTCACGACAGGGGACCTCGGCGACCGCAACGGTGTCTTCGTGACCGGTGTCGAGAACAAGATGGGTCTGAAGGTCTCGGCCACCCTGCCCGAGCTGGCCGCCACCTGTGCGGTGCTGGCGAAGCTCGACGACGACATCATGCAGATCGATGAAGCAACGTTCTGACGAACGCACCCACCCCAAGCTGATTCCCGATTGACGAGGTCGAAGATGACGGATTTCCCCCACTCCGAAATAGAGTCGCTGCTGCGGGTAGCTCACGGGAAACTGACCACATCTCGCGCCGACGAGCCGTTGTCGGCCGCGGTGACCAGGCTCGTCGAATGCGCTATCGAGGCCGTGGGCATCCTGCGCGAGCCCGACAGCCGGTCCGCCGTCGAGATGATCGGGTACGCGCGGGCCGCGGTCACGGCGGCGACCTACGCGTTGCGCGAGGTCGACGGCAGGGACCGGCGCGTCCGGTGGCATCGCAAACTGGAGTCCGTGTGACCGCTCTCGCGGTTGGGTGATATCACCCACGAACGGGTCCAGCTCTGGATTGCCACCAGCGCCAAGACCAAGGCCCAGCGACCGTGCGCAAGAACGTCGCCGTGCTGAATCAGATACTCACCGAAGCGGTCCAGCGTCGACGCATCGCGATCGACCCGGCCAAGAATGTGGAACTACCGCAGTCGATCCAGGCGGAGAAGCGTTATCTTTCCTCCGTCCAAGTGGCCGCGCCGGCGAAGGCCGCGAGCAGGGTCACCGCCGACGCTGCGGTGGTGGGCGAATGGCGATACGCCAAGCTCACTGACGCCGCGCACCCACGGAGCGTCCTGGTCTACCTGCTGGCCTATGCCGGATTGCGATTCGGTGAGGCTGCGGCACTGCGGGTCTCGGATGGGATGTGAACGTGCTCCGGTCTCGGCGGCGGGTCCACTCCTCGGTGACCCAGATCAACGGTGGTGGAACCGCGCCATCAAGGAGTGCGCGGCGTCGGATGTACCGGCCGAGCTCACGCCACACGAACTCCGGCATACCGCAGCGTCGTTGGCGATCCGTGCCGGGGCGTCGGTCAAGGCTGTACAAACGGATGCTCGGCCACGCCAAGGCGTCCATGACGTTGGATCTCTACGGGCACCTTTTCGAGGACGAGTTGGACACCGTGGCCGATCGGTTGAACGCGCATCACCGAGCCGTGACCGAGGCCGAGTGTGGGCAAGGTGTGGGCAAAACGCTTCGGGCGGCTCGGTAATCAGCGCGCTTTCAGCCTTTGACCTGGCATTTTGTTGTGCCCTCGGCAGGATTCGAACCTGCGACACCCGCTTTAGGAGAGCGGTGCTCTATCCCCTGAGCTACGAAGGCTGGGTGGGTTGGTGACCTACCCGGGTCGTGGCTAGTCTACCGGTTCACAGGCACGTGGGCCGCATCGCGTCGATCGGAGCGGGTCGTAGGTCGAGATGGTGGGTGCTCGGCGGGCAGTGAACACTCGGTGGCCTACTCGAGATGCAGGGAGGCCGAGGCTTTGTATGTCCCTGGGGGGTATTGGACCGGTAGGTCATGGGCAGCTGCGTTCGCCGCGCGCGCCGGCGAGTCTTCGGCGCGCAGCCATGGGTAGGGAGCCTGTGCCTCGTCATAGTCGGCGATGTCGAACGTCCTTGTTTTCAGACGGTAGATCAACGATCGGCACGGCCAGTTGTTGACGATCCGACCACTATGGTTCTGGTACCAGTTGGAACAGAAGTTCCACGCACTGCTTTTCATCCGTCGCTGCAACCAGTCGTCCCAACGCTGTTCGGTGTCGGCGCGGACGGCGAGGTGGCGCCCGGGACGGTCGGTGAGGTACCGCACGCCTTGGCGGATGTAGCGGGCTTGCGACTCGAGCATGTAGATCACCGAGCCGGCGCCGAGGTTGGTGTTCGGTCCATAGACGATGAACATATTCGGGAACTCGGGTACACACATGCCGAGGTAGGCGTGGGGGGTTGCATTCCAGACGTCGGTCAATGCGCGCCCGCCGAGGCCGCGAATGGTTATCGGTGCGAGGAACTCGGTGGCTTTGAAACCGGTACCGTAGATGATCACGTCCGCCCGGTGCTCTACGCCGTCGATCGTGCGAATCCCAGTCGGTGTGATGGACTCGATAGCGCAGGTCTCGACTGTGACGTTCGGTTTGGTCAGCGCGGGAAAATAGTCGTTGGAGAACAAGACGCGTTTGCAGCCGGTGACGTAGTCGGGCGTCAGCTTGGCGCGCAGACCGGCGTCGGGGATTTGGGTGGCCCGGTGTCGATTGGCCAGCGCGGCCACTGGCCGGCCGCCCAGCGAAGGGGCGAGCGCCTCGTTGAACAGCCAGATGCCCAAGCGCAAGATGCGGAGGCCGAGTTCGCCGCGGGGAAACGCCGCGTACCCACGATCGAACAGTGCGACGTCCCGCTTCGGCAGTACCCATGCCGCCGAGCGTTGGAAGACGGTGAGGTGTGCGGCCCGCGGCTGGATGCGCGGGAGGTACTGAACCGCGCTGGCGCCGGTGCCGATGCTGGCGATGCGCTTGCCGGCCAGATCGACATCGTGGTTCCACTCGGCGGAGTGGAAGGCCGGCCCGGTGAAGGTGTCGACGCCGGGGATGCTCGGCAGGGCAGGGCGCGTCAGTTGGCCTACGGCCGGGATGAGGATATCGGCACACAGCTGTGCACCGTCGGCCGTGTGGACGGACCATGTGCCACTACGCTCATCGAATTCCGCATCGGTTACCTCGGTGCCGAAGCGGATGCGGCGCAGCAGGTCGAATCGTTCGGCGGTGTCGCGCATGTACGCGGTGATGTCCTGGTGCGGGGCGTAGCGTCGTGCCCACGTTTTCGGCGCGAACGACCAGCAGTACAGCGGGGACTGCACATCACATACCGCGCCGGGGTAGGTGTTGTCGCGCCACACGCCGCCGAGATCGTCGGCCCGCTCCAGGATGGTGAAGGTATGCACCCCGGCTCGTCGGAGCTCCATGGCAACGCCGAGTCCGCCGAACCCGGCTCCGATGATGATGATGGATGGCGTCGCCACTCGACCGACTGTAGGTACTAGAGACGCGATGTAACAGATAATTTCTGCTACATATGGCATGTTTTCGGTCACAACTGATCGCTAGAAATCGACCGACCCGCCTCGGTTGAGCGAGTGAGGGTCGATGCCGCACCCCTGGGGATCTCACACAATTGCACGTGCAACTGTGTGCACGGCACAGGTGCTTTCTCGGCTGACACGTGGTTTGGTTCATGCTGGTCAATTCGGTTCACAGAGTGTCGAAGTCGAAAGCATTTTTATGCCTGAGGGATTCGTTTGTCTCATTCGGGTGTGCATCCGGTTGATCGGCTAGCGCACCGGCGCTGCCGTCGACTAAAACAAATTGCTGTCAGGTAGTGGTGTGCAGGCGTGTCGGCGGCAACGCAGGGGGTGCCGCCGGCACGCCGGTGGGCGGAGCGCATCCAGGCTCTACCGTGGAGGAAGGCGCCGCGCAGCGTATACGGACTTCGCGAAGCGGGTCGCTTCTCTGTGTCGGCCGCCTCGGATGCATGCTCGGGTGCGCCGGTTCCGATAGTGCGTACGGCACCGCGCAGACCAGCTCAAACTTGGGTAGAACCGCGGCTGCGGAAGTCGTGACTCCCCCTTGGTCGGTACGGTCTATCAGTTCGGTAACATCGCCGATGTGATGTGGCTCATGATCGGCGTGTGACAGAACCATGCCGATGCGCGTGCACCGCCCCTGCCGAAGTCGCACGAGGCCCGACTGTTGGCAGATTTCATCGACTCGACTCGGTGGCTCGGCTGTCCACCGTGGCTTTCGGGTCGCTGTCGAGGTGCGCCTGCGGACGTCGCCGGGTCGTCGACGCCCATGCGACGGCTCAGAACCCCGGCTCGCGCTCGGTCTCGTGCACGAGTGGCTCGCGTCGGAGGCTTCCGAAAGTGGCCGAACGAGGACCTGGCTTCCGAGGGAAGTCGCAGAAAAGAAGGAGTTCCGATGTTGAGCACCATGCAGGACGAGCCATTGTCGCTTGCCACGTTGCTACGGCATGCGTCGACGTTCTTCGCTGATTCCACCGTGTCCACCTGGACAGGGACTGGTGTGCGCACCATGACCTATCGAGAGCTCGGCGCAGAGTCGGCGCGGCTGGCGAACGCGCTGCATGGGTTGGGAATCCGGATCGGTGACCGGGTCGGCACGTTCATGTGGAACAACAACGAGCACATGGTCGCCTACGTCGCCGTGCCCGCGATGGGGGCGGTCCTGCACGCGCTGAACATTCGACTGTTCCCCGATCAACTCACGTATGTCGCCGGTCACGCCGAGGACCGCGTGGTACTGGTCGATGCGACGTTGGTTCCGTTGTTCGCCAAGCTGCTGCCGAATTTGACCACCGTTCGTCACGTCATCGTGGTCAACGGTGACGCCGCGGCCATCACCGCACCCGATGGTGTCCAGGTGCACTCCTACAGCGAATTGCTCGCCGCGCAGCCGGATACCTACGACTTCCCGGTGATCGACGAACGCTCCGCCGCTGCGATGTGCTATACCTCCGGCACCACGGGCGATCCCAAAGGCGTGGTGTATTCGCACCGCTCCAACTGGCTGCACGCGATGCAGGTCGCGGCCAACGACGGCATGGGTCTGTTCGGTAACGACAGCATCCTGACCATTGTCCCTCTCTTCCACGCCAACGCCTGGGGCCTACCGTACGCGGCCCTGATGTGCGGAGCGGACCTGCTCATGCCGGACAGATTCCTGCAGCCGGGTCCGCTGCTCGAATGCATGGCTGCGCAACGTCCGACCTTCGCCGCCGCGGTGCCCACGATTTGGGGAGGTGTGCTGGCAGGCCTGGCCGCCAAGCCGCAAGACATCACCCACCTACGAACGGTCGTGGTGGGCGGCGCCGCTGTCCCGCCGGCGATGATGCGCACATTCCAGGACGAGCACGGCACGCGGGTGCTGCACGCGTGGGGCATGACCGAGACCTCGCCGCTGGGCAGCGTGGCCCATCCACCCGCGAGCGCTCGCACCGACGAAGAAAAGTGGTCCTACCGAGTGACGCAAGGTCGGTTTCCGGCTGGTGTGCAGGCGCGCCTGATCGCCGACGACGGGAACATCGTGCCCAACGATGGGAAGTCCTTGGGTGAACTGGAGGTGCGCGGCCCGTGGATCACCGGCTCCTACTATTCGCCCGACGGTGCGGCGGTCGACCCGGACAAGTTCCACGATGGCTGGTTGCGCACCGGTGACGTCGGCAAGATCAGCCCGGATGGCTACCTCACCTTGGTCGACCGGTCCAAGGACGTGATCAAGTCCGGAGGCGAATGGATATCGTCGGTGGATCTGGAAAACGCGGTCATGGGCCACCCGGCCGTCGCCGAGGCTGCTGTGATCGGAGTACCGGACGAGAAATGGGACGAACGGCCGTTGGTGGCGATCGTCTTGGCCGAGGGTGCGCAGAGTACCCCGGAACAACTGCGAGAATTCTTGACCGACAAGTTCGCGAAGTGGCAACTGCCGGAACGTTGGACATTCGTCCCCGAGGTGCCCAAGACCAGCGTGGGCAAGTTCGACAAGAAGCGGCTGCGCGCGCAGTATGCCGACGGTGGTCTGGACATCGTCACGCTCGACTGAGGCGGCTGTGGGAGGGCGCCGCGCCCTCCCACAGCATGTTCGGCACGGTCATCGCGATGGGCCGCGCTCGGCCCGACGCCAGCCGGTCAGCAGTTGCGCAGTTCGGGGCTCTGGTTGAGCAGCTGAGCCCTGGTGCCGATGAACGTGGTGTAGGTCTCACCGCCGACCGCGGACAAAGGGAACGCGGCCACGCGATGGCAGTTTTGAAAGGCGATCTTGACACCGAAGTGTCGTTCCAACCCAGCGCGAATAGCGTCCGAGGCCATCGCGCGCAGTAGCTGACCACGGGCCGCTTCGTCCGGCGGAGGAACCACATTGTCAGCAAATTCGCCAGTGCCGGAATGGAGTTCATCGGCGACACGGCTGACCACTTCCCAGGCGTAGGGCAGTGATGTGCGCACGACTTCGATGAAATCGGCGTCATCGACCTCGCCGCGCTCGGCGCGCTCGAGCAGTGCGGTGGGGACGTCGAGGGACATGGCACTCACCTCCAGGTGATGTCGGTGCAACGTCAGCCGAGTCTAATCGAAATTCGTTGTCAACAAGACTGGATTCGACGTGAAAGTGCCTTTTCCAGTGCGGTTTTCGTATCGCTGGCCAGTATGCGCACCAGTTCGCCCGCGGGTCTGTCGGTTGCCAGCGTGTGCGTTTGACCTGCCCAGAGGTTGACCTCGTCGAAATTGCCCGCCGACCGCGCGGCGGCCCGCAGTGCGGCTGTGGCGTAATGGATCTCGGGGTAACCCGTGGGTGCGGTAGCGCTGTGCTCCAGTGTGAAGCGGTTGCGTAGTCCGCGTGCCCTGCGGCCGGTGAACGCGCGAGTGAGCATTGTGGGGGTATCCGTGGTCAGGGCGCTCCGATGGACCGAATGGGTCCCAGCCTCGGGGCAGCGTAGGAACACGGTGCCCAGTTGTGCAGCCGCCGCTCCGGCCGCGAGCGTCGCGGCGATTCCCGCGCCCGTGGCGATGCCGCCGGTAGCCACCAGCGGCGCATCGACGGTGGTGGTCAACAACTGCAGCAGCGCCAACAAGCTCAGTGGGTCCGTCTGGTCGTCGGCGGTTCGGTCCACGAACGTGGCTCGGTGCCCACCTGCTTCCGCTCCTTGAGCGATGAGGACATCGGCGCCCGAGTCCACTGCGATGCGTGCTTCGGCGGGAGAGGTGATCGTGACCCAGACCTCGGACCCCGCCGTGTGCAGGCGCGCGATCTCCGCGGCGCTCGGACACCCGAAGGTGAACGACACCGCTGCAACCGGGTCGCTGACCAGGAGGTCGAGTTTGGCCTCCCAGTCGTCGTCGTCGAACCTCGCCTCGCCGAGATCGTGCTCGGCGCCGAGTTCGGCGAGATAGTCGGCGAGATCGGCGACTGGAGTCGGGGGGCCCGGTACGAAGAGATTCACTCCGAACGGCTTGGTCGTGGCCGCCCGGGTGGTCGCGATTCGAGCGGCTGTGTCGGCAACGCTCAGATATCCGGCTGCCAACTGGCCGAAGCCGCCTGCCTCGGTGACCGCCAGGGTCAGCTCGGGTGTGGAGGGTCCGCCCGCCATCGGGGCCAATGCGATCGGGACGTCGAGGTGGTCGAGGATCACGGTCCCAGTCTGGCTCATTCGGACCCATGATCTGGGTCTCACCCAGAAAATTTCTCGCCAGGTTGCGAAATGGTCACGAAAGAGTAGTGTTCCCACTGCAGCGGATGTCAAACCGTAATTTGGTTCGGCTTCACAAGATCGTTATCGAGCAGGTCGGGCCCCGAGGACGGCATCCCGGCCCTGTTCTTCGACACAAGGACGAAGTTTTGTCGCAGCACCACGTAGGCCCCGATTCCATTACCGTCAGCAGCCTTGTCGGCGATGGCGCCACCGGCCGGCCGACGCGGCACCGCGCCGAGCCGTCCTCCACCGATCGGGCGAAGGTTGCTGCTGGCGTCGCCGTCGCGACCGGTGCACTGATCGGTACCGCCGGGCAGCTGGCTCCGGCGATGGCTCAGGCTTCGCCGAGCCACAGTGCGCCCGACGCCAACGAAGCAACGGTTGTGATGCCGGCCCTGGGCGGCGCGGATATCATGCCGGTTGCACAGGTGCAGGCCATGGTCGATCAGATCACCGACAGCGTCCCGGCGCCGGCTGCGACCGTGGAGCCAGTTGCCGAGCCGATTGCTGCGCCATTCGGTATTCCGAACGTCCCCCCTGAGATCGCTGGACCACTGGCCCAGGCGGAACAGTTTCTCCAGGGCATGCAACCGAAAGCTGCGCCAGCACCTGCGGTGCGTCCGGTAGCCGGAGCGATCAGTTCCGGATTCGGCAGCCGTTGGGGTGGTATGCACTACGGCGTGGACTTTGCCGACGCGCTCGGTGCGCCCATCCACTCGGTGAGTAGCGGTACCGTGGTCGAGGCTGGTCCCGCTTCGGGTTTCGGTCTATGGGTGCGTGTACTACAGGACGACGGCACCACTGCGGTCTACGGTCACGTGAACGAGATGTTCGTCCACGCAGGTCAGCGAGTCAACGCAGGCGACGTGATCGCGACCGTCGGCAATCGAGGGCAATCCACCGGCCCGCATCTGCACCTGGAGATCTGGGATCAGGCCGGCACCAAGATCGATCCGATGCCATATATGGCGGCCAAGGGTGTGCCATTGCAGTGGGGTCCCTCCGAGCACTGACTTCATCTGCCTGGCTTGGTATTCCGACTGTTGTACGCGTGTCTACTGCCGGTTGTCCGGTGCACACGCCAGGTAGGAGGAGTTCGGTTCGTGCGTCTCGCACAGCCTCGTCCTGGGCGCCTCTGGATCACGAGGATCGCCCCGTGACCGAGTTGGACAGTATTTTCGAGTCCGGGTCACCGCACAGTCGTGTATATGCGGTGCTGGTGCATCATCCGCGGTCGAGTCTCGCTGATATTGCCGACCATCTAGGGATTTCCGAACGCCTCGCTGCGGACTCGCTGAATGTCTTGTGTGAGCTGCGCGCTGCGGTGTGTATCGAGTCGGCCGATGGTGAGCCGGTGTGGGATGCCCATGCGCCGGAGGCGTTGTCGGAAGCCGAAGCTCGGCGAAAGCAAGAAGCGATCAGCCAGATGCACACTGTCGCGCTGCGGCTGAGTGAGACATTTCGCTCGGTGCGCCGCTCGTCGCGTGGTGGCGGGGGCGCCGTGGTGCCGGTGTACGAGCGTGTGCAAATGCTTGCCGACTACGAGGAGATGCAGTCCGGCGCACGAGTGGGCGTCAAACTGGTCGAGCGTGGACCCTACCTCGGAGATATGGACAGCGAGCGTCAGTTGTTCCAGCTCAAGCGAGCAAAGCTGGGCCAAGGTATCCGCTACCAGACGCTGTATCAGGACACCGTCTATCAGGATTCCGAGCGCCTACGGTACGTGCTGTCCACCAATGCCAGTGGTGCACAGGCCAGGACATTGCCCGAGCCGCCGTTCAAACTGATCATCAGCGATGACGAACGGGCCAGCTTGGTGCTGCACGCCGACGAACGCAGACCCGACCCGATGGGCCTGCGCATCGTGGGCTCGCCGGCACTCGATGTGCTGGTCAAGACCTTCGACGTATTGTGGTCGATGGCGGCGCCCATATCGGTCAACCCGACCGCAGAAGTATTGGACGACCGGGACCGCGCAATCCTGACTCTGATGGGACTGGGCGCCACCGACGACACCATCGCGCGCAGACTGGGGATGTCCCGGCGCACGGTGGTTCGCCGCACTGCTCGGCTGCTGGAGCGGCTCGGGGCGAGCACCAGATTCCAGGCGGGGGTGCAGGCCGGACGTCGGGGATGGTTGTGAGTGACATCACCGATTCGGATCCGGCTGCTGTGTGACGAATCCTCGTACTCCTGTGGCATCGGCTCCCAGTCCGGTCTCCGCATGCGGGAATCGGGGGAGGAAGTGTGAAGCCGCGGCGTCAGTGAACCAGGAGGTCGTGGGCCGTGCTCGCGGCAGCCGCGAAAATCCAATACAGCGTGCGGGCTTGCCGATCGATCCCCTATATGATTGCGCGGTCCGCGCCGGTCCCGGATTCACGTCCTCGGCAGGGGAGTCCGGGTCCTGGCTCGATGCGAGAGGTGAATGCAGTCTGATGGAAACCGTCCGTCGATCCGCGCGTGGTAGCCGTCGCCGCAGGTCGGGTAGCCCGCTTTTCGGCCAACTGCTCACCGCCGCGGTCGAGTCCGCCGCCACTGAGGTCGCGATCCGGTTCAACCCGACGGGGAATCCTGCCGACGATCGAGAACTCACCTACGCCGAATTGGACGCTACGTCCTCGCGACTGGCTCGGGAACTGATCGAGCGCGGTATCGGGCCGGGTGACGTGGTCGCCGTCGGAATCTCTCGCAGTATGGACTCGGTGGTCGCGGTCTGGGCAATTGCGAAGACCGGCGCCGCCTATGTCCCGGTGGATCCGACATACCCGATCGACCGGATTGCACACATCGTGGGTGATTCCGGCGCCATTATGGGTCTCACCACCACAGCACATCGTGGAGCGCTCGGCACCGGCGTCTACTGGATCGAGCTGGACGACCCCGTGCAGTCCGCGCGGATAGCCGTGCGTCCAGGTCATCCCATCTCCTATGCCGATCGCGTCCGCGCGCTCGATGAGCGCCATCCCGCCTATGTCATCTATACCTCCGGGTCGACGGGGAAGCCCAAGGGGGTCGTGGTCTCGCACACTGGCTTGGCCGCCGTGGTGGCAGCGGAACGTGAACGCTGCGAAGTGACAGAGGAATCGCGGGTACTGCATGTCTGCTCGCCGAGCTTCGATGTGTCCGTACTCGAGATGCTGCTGGCCTTCTCCTCGGGTGCGATGCTAGTGATCGCGCCGCCAGAGGTGTTCGGTGGTGTCGAGTTGGCCGACCTTCTGCGCAGAGAACGCGTCACCCATCTACTCATCACTCCGGGGGCGCTGCAGTCGGTGGATGCAACGGGTTTGGCCGATCTCCAGTTCGTCACGGTGCTCGGCGAAAAGTCCGGCCCGGACTTAATCGGTCGTTGGGCTGGGGAGTGCAAGTTACACAACTGCTACGGGCCTACCGAGGCAACGATTCTCGCTACCGGCACATCCGCGATGAAACCGGGCGATCCGATCACTATCGGCACGGCCATCCCGGGAACCGGTGCTTTCGTTCTGGATTCGCGGATGCGGCCGGTGCCCGCGGGAGTGACCGGCGAACTGTATCTATCCGGTCCTGGGCTGGCGCAAGGCTACCTGAACCGGCCCGGGCTCACCGCTGCGCGGTTCGTGGCCAGTCCGTTCGGCGCGGACCGCGGCCTCTCCAGCGGACGTCTCTACCGCACTGGGGATCTGGTGCGCCGCAGTGAGTCCGGTGGCCAGGACGGCGGTGACATCGAATACCTGGGGCGCTCGGATTTCCAAGTGAAGATCCGTGGTTTCCGGATCGAACTCGGCGAGATCGACAACGCGCTCGGCGCTCACCCGGATATCGACTTCGCGGCCACCATCGGGAAAACGCTGCCGTCGGGAGCGGCTGTGTTGGTGTCCTATGTGCTGCCGCGGTCGGGGGTCGAGGTCGACACCGCCACGCTCACCGAGTTTCTCGCGGAGGCATTGCCCGCATACATGCTGCCTGTCGCCATCATCGAGTTGGACGAGATTCCGCTCACGCCGATTGGCAAGCTCGACCGCACCGCGCTGCCGGATCCGGGCGTCATCACACGCGAATTCCGCGCACCCACCACGCTGGTCGAGGAGATCATCGCCCAAGTGTTCGGCGCGCTGCTGGTACCCGCGGACGACGGCCGAGTGGGCGCGGACGACGACTTCTTCGAACTGGGCGGCAATTCGTTGTTGGCTGCGCAGGCCGCCGCGCGGATCGGGTCTGCGCTGGATGTGCGAGTGCCGGTGCAACTGCTGTTCGAAGCGACCACTGTGGCCGCTCTAGCCGCACACATCGAGCAGCAGGCGGGCTCTTCCGCGGGCCGGGCGCTGCGTGCAGGGCCGCGTCCTGGACGAGTGCCGTTGTCCTACGCGCAGCGGCGGATGTGGTTCCTGAACCGATTCGACCAGACCAGTGCGGTCGACAATATCCCGGTTGCGGTGCGACTGTCCGGGCGACTCGACATCGACGCGCTGCGGGCCGCGATCGGTGATCTCGCCGAGCGGCACGAGGTGCTTCGCACCCGTTACCCCGACGTCGACGGCGAAGGGTACCAGGTGATATTGCCTGCGACCGATCCGCGTGCCGTGCCGGAATTGGTCGTCGAGCAGGCCGACGAATCCGAGGTGTCCGCGCTCGTCGTCGCCACGGTGACCCAGGGGTTCGACGTGACCGCCGCGCCGCCGGTGCGGGTACGCCTGCTCGCGCTGAGTGACGCCGAGTACGTGCTGGTTTGTGTGGTCCACCATATCGCAGGCGATGGTTTCTCCATGGGCCCACTGACTCGCGATCTGATGAGCGCATATATGGATCGGTCGCGGGGTGGTGTGCCGCAGTGGTCTGCGCTCGAGGTGCAGTACGCCGACTTCGCACTCTGGCAGCGCGCGGTCCTCGGGGCAGAAGACGATCCCGACTCGATCATCGCGCAGCAGATTGCCTTTTGGCGAGCCGAGTTGGCTTCACTGCCGGAGCAATTGGAATTGCCAGCGGATCGCAGCCGTCCCGTGGTCGCGTCTCATCGCGGCGCGACTCTCGGTTTCGATATCGACCCGGAGGTGCACCTCGCACTGAGTCGCCTCGCCCAGCAGCACGACGCGACGTTGTTCATGGTGATGCATGCCGCGTTGGCTGTGTTGCTCGCCCGCTTGTCGGGTACTCGGGACATCGCCGTCGGCGCACCGGTCGCGGGTCGTGGCGAGGCGGCTCTGGACGATCTGATCGGCATGTTCGTCAACACACTCGTGTTGCGCACGCAGATCGATCCCGCGGTGCGCTTCGACGAGTTGTTGGGCAGGGTTCGCACGATCGACATCGAGGCCTTCGGTCATGCCGATGTCCCCTTCGAGCGTTTGGTCGAGCTTCTCGATCCGGTGCGTTCGACGGCACGGCACCCGCTGTTCCAGGTGATGCTGACCTTCCAGAACTTGGCGCGTACCGATCTGGAACTTCCCGGGCTCACGGTGGCTGCGGTGGATCTTGCACTGCCGTTGGCGAAATTCGACCTCCAGCTGTCGTTGATGGAGAATCCCGATCGGCATGGCGATGCCCAGGGCATCGCGGCAGCGTTCACCTACGCTACCGATTTGTTCGATGAGGCAACCGTCCAGGACTTCGTCGATCGGTTCGGCCGAATCCTGCGGGTAGTGGCCGCCGATGCCACCGTGGCTGTCGGCGACATCGACGTGTTGGCGCCCGGCGAGCGAGAATTGGTGCTCCACGAGTGGAACATCCCTGGCGCCACGATCCCGGAGATGACGCTGGTGGATCTACTCGCCGCGCAGGCGCGCAGGCGTCCGGACGCGGCAGCGGTCCGTTTCGGCGATACGACCCTCACCTTCGGTGAGTTGCAGGCCCGAGCGAATCGCGTAGCTCGTGCTCTGATCGCGCAGGGCGTGGGTCCAGATTCACTGGTGGCGGTGGCGGTTGCCCGTACCGAGGAGTTGCCGATCGCGTTGTTGGCGGTGTTGACCGCGGGTGCTGCGTACTTACCGATCGACACCACCTATCCCGTACAGCGGTTGGAGTTTCTGCTCACCGATGCGGCGCCTGCCTGCATCCTGGCCACCGCCGCGGAGCAGGAAGCCTTACCGCCGGTGGCTGTTCCGGTGATCTCGCTGGAGGCGACTCTGGAACAGGCTCCGGGCTTCAGCGATGCTCCGATCCGGGATGACGAACGTGTCGCACCGCTTCGCCCGGACAACCTGGCATATGTGATATATACCTCTGGTTCTACCGGCGTCCCCAAAGGGGTCGGCGTAGCGCACCGCAACGTCGTCGAGCTGTTCGCCAACACTCAGCTGCTGTTCGAATTCGACGAGACCGACGTATGGACCTTGTTCCATTCCTTCGCGTTCGACTTCTCGGTATGGGAGCTGTGGTGCGCGTTGGCGAATGGCGGCACGGTGGTCGTGGTCGACTACATGACCTCCCGTTCCCCGGAACAGTTCCGTGATCTGCTGATTCGCGAACAGGTCACGGTGCTCAACCAGACACCGTCGGCGTTCTATCAACTGGCCGAAGTCGATCAGGCTGCCGATCCGAACGACCAGGGAAAGCTCGCTCTGCGGTATGTGGTGTTCGGAGGCGAGGCGCTGGAACTACACCAGCTGCGGCGCTGGTATGCGCGTCATCCGGTTGATGCTCCGTGGTTGGTGAACATGTACGGGATCACCGAGACGACGGTGCATGTGTCGTTCTTGTCTCTGGATGAGCAGCTGGCCGAGAATACCGCCAGCGTGATCGGCCGGGCACTGCCGGGCTTGGAGGCCTATGTACTCGACGACCGGCTGCATCCCGCACCGGTGGGCGTGGCGGGCGAAATCTATGTCGCCGGTGCGCAGTTGTCTCGCGGCTATCTCGGCAGCGCTGGACTGACAGCGGGACGCTTCGTCACGAATCCTTTCGCCGCGGACGGGACTCGGATGTACCGTACCGGTGACATGGGTCGATGGGTCGGTTTCGGCGGTCGAGCGACGCTCGAATACGTGGGCCGCAGTGACCACCAGGTCCAGTTGCGTGGCTTCCGTATCGAACTCGGCGAGGTCGAGTCGGCGCTGGCGCGGTGTTCCGGCGTGGGCAGGTCCGTCGCGTTGGTTCGCTCCCAGGAGCACGTCGGTGACCGTCTGCTCGGCTATGTCGTTCCCGACACCGGCGCTGTTTTGGATCCTGCACTGATTCGCGCGCAGGCGGCACAGTTCCTGGCAGGCCACATGGTTCCGGATGCCATCGTGCTGTTGGATGCGCTGCCGCTCACGGCGAACGGGAAGCTGGATCGCGCGGCTCTGCCCGCACCGGAATTCATCGGTGCGGCGGCTTTCCGCGCGCCGAGCTCACCAGTCGAGCAGGCGGTGGCCGACGTGTTCGCTGAGTTGCTCGACGCCACCGAAGTCGGTCTCGATGACGACTTCTTCGCGCTCGGTGGCAACTCGTTGTTGGCCACCAAAGTGATTGCGCGGATCAACACGGCGCTGGATGCGCATCTCACTGTGCGCGAGTTGTTCGAGGCGCCTATGGTCGAAGCGCTGGCGGCACTCGTCGTGCCCGGCGCGGGCGGTCACTCCAAGCGGCCCGAGTTGGTGCGTACCGAACGGCCGGAGCAGGTTCCGCTGTCGTTGGCGCAGCAGCGGATGTGGGTGCTCAACCAGTTCGATCCGACCTCGTCGGCTTACAACATTCCGCTGGCCATCCGGTTGACCGGTGTGTTGGATGTCGCTGCGCTGCGCTATGCAATGGCAGATGTGTTGGAGCGCCACGAGACGTTGCGTACGCGCTACCCGGCGGACGGCTCGAGCGCCCTTCCGTACCAGGAGATTTTGTCTGTCGCCGACACACTGCCCAAGGGTGTGGAGGTGACCGCCACAGACGACCCGATCGGCCGAATCACCGAGTTGATGGTCTCCGGCTTCGACGTGACCGATCAGGTTCCGGTGCGTGTGCTGTTGCTGGAGTCCGGTCCGGAAGAGCATCTGCTGGCCCTCGTTGCCCACCATATCGCGGCCGACGGAGCATCTATGGCTCCCTTGGCTCGTGACCTGATGACGGCCTACCTGGCCAGAATCGGTGGCAACTCGCCGCGTTGGTCGCCACTGGAAGTGCAGTACGCGGACTTCGCGATCTGGCAGCGCACCGTGATCGGCGCGGACGACGACGAGCACTCGATCGCTGCCCAGCAGTTGGCTTACTGGCGCGACCAACTCGACGGACTGTCGGGCGGACTGGAACTGCCGCTGGACCGCCCACGTCCGGCAGTTCCCACAATGCGAGGCGCTACAACGGATTTCGCTGTGTCCTCGGAAGTACACGAGGCACTGATCAGGCTGGGGCGCCAGCACAACTCGACGCTGTTCATGGTCGTTCATGCCGCGCTGGCCGTATTGCTGGCCAGACTGTCCGGTGACACCGACGTAGCCATCGGCACCCCGATTGTGGGGCGTGGCGAGCGCGTACTCGATGATCTGGTCGGCATGTTCGTGAACACTCTGGTATTGCGCACAACGGTCGAGCCGAGTATGACTTTCACAGAGTTGGTCACTCGGGCGCGGGATACCGACCTGACGGCCTTTGCCAATGCGGACATTCCGTTCGAGCGGGTGGTCGAAGTGGTGGCGCCGGGTCGGGCGACCATGCGTACCCCGCTATTCGGCGTGGTGCTGTCGTTCCAGAACAACGAGCAGCCGACGCTGGAATTGCCCGGACTCACCATCACGTCTTTGGACGCGGATGCGGTCGCGGCGAAGTTCGACCTTCAGATCAACGTGCATCCCGATCATCATCCCGACGGTTCGATCGGTGAACTGATCACCAGCGTCACCTATGCTGTCGACATTTTCGACGAGTCCACGGTGCAGTCGTTCGGCCGGAGACTGGCGCGCATCCTGGAGTCTGTGGCGTCCGATCCGCAGATCCTGGCTGGTGACATCGAAATCCTCGAACATGCCGAGCAGCGGGTGGTAGCCCCGGCAGAATCGGTGCGCGTCGAAGAGTCCGTACCGTCTGCGGGCACCGCGTTGGCCCAGGCGTTGTCCGCCGTGGTCGAAGACGATCCGGATGGCCCTGCAGTGGTCATGGGTGAGACCGAGTTTTCCTATCGGGATCTCGACGTTCGTTCGTCGCGATTGGCGCGGGTGCTCATCGCGCACGGCTGCGGGCCGGGGACAGGTGTCGCCATATGGCTCGATCGCGGCGTCGAGGCAGTCGTCGCTGTCTGGGCGGTGCTCAAGTCAGGGGCCGCGGTAGTGCCGTTCGGTGAGCACGACGTGGCATATCCGCAAGGCCTGGTGGTCGATGTGGGGCTGACATTCGTCGGGTCACGGCCGACTCGCACGCTCAACTGGCTGGCTCTCGATGATCCCGAGGTCGTTTCCATGATTGCCGCCGAATCACCGCGCCCAGTAACATACGCGCACCGTATAGGGGCTCTCCGCGGCAACACATCCGCGTACGTCGGAGCTTCGGCGGTCAGCTACGACGACCTGGCGACAGCTGCCAGGCGATTGTGCCTACGTACGGACTTGACCTATGAGTCGCGTACTTTTCAGCACGGCAGTCCGGCGTCGCTAGCCGCTCTGGTCGAGGTGGTCGCCGCCGGATCGGTCGGTGCCTCGATCGTTCTGGTCGAACAAGGTCGTGATCTGACCGAATCGCTCGCTGACGAGTGGGTAAGCCATTTGGTCACCGATCAAGCCGGGTTGGATGGGCTCGACCCACTGAAGTTGGAGGATCTCCGCGCTGTGGTGCTCGACGATTGCGTCGACGCTGGCGATAGCCCCAGGACGAATATTGCGACGCTGGTCACACTCACTGAATTGTGTGACCCCAAGTAGCGGCCTACGACCCCAGTTCGTACGGCTAGGCTATCCAGTTGGCGTTTTCGATCGGCCTGTTTGTTCGGTGGAGTTCAATCGGTCCGGCGTGAGCGGTCGAGAAATGATGGATTGCGTAACAGTAGGAACGCAGGTTCGATGATCTTGGGGTCGGGGGATGCGTTCGGTAGCGATGGCAAGGTGAGGAAGTTTCGATGGTTCGGGCGGTTGGGCAGCAGTATGACGCGGTTGGGGGAGCAGAGGCTGCGGTGACGCGGCCGGTGCGAGTGCGACCCACGCGTGCGCGGCGGTCCGGGGTTACGACATTGCCGCAGTTGATGACGATGGCAGTCGAAGCAAATCCCACTGGTGTTGCTGTCTGTTGGGCTGACGCGCTCGGGTCTGGGCAGCGGTTGACCTATGCGCAACTGGATGCCGAATCGTCGCGGCTGGCGTGGTTGCTCATCGATCGTGGTGTCGGGCCGGAAGATTTGGTCGCGGTGGGCATACCACGCTCGATCGAGTCCGTGGTCGCGGTATGGGCGATCGCCAAGACCGGAGCGGGATTCGTTCCGGTGGATCCGAACTATCCCGCCGAACGGGTACAGCACATGGTGAGGGACTCGAACCCGGTGCTCGGGCTCACCGTTGCGCATGTGGCAGAGGACTTGCCCGCGGAAATCGAGTGGTTGACGATCGACACCGCCGAATACGCGCAGCGGCTGCAGCAGGTTTCGGGCGAGGCGGTGACCTACGCCGATCGAGTGCGTCCGCTGCGGGCGGAGCACCCTGCCTATGTCATCTACACCTCGGGGTCGACCGGTACACCGAAGGGCGTGGTGGTGACTCACGCGGGTTTGGCAAGTTTCTGCGCCGAGCAGCGTGATCGATATCGAGTCACGAGCACCGCACGCACGTTGCATTTCGCGTCCCCTTCATTCGATGCGTCGGTGTTGGAGTTGCTGCTTGCGGTGGGCGGCGCGGCGACGATGATCGTGGCCGCGCCACAGGTCTACGGCGGCGACGAACTGGTCGCGCTGCTTCGTCGGGAAGGCGTAACCCACGCGTTCATCACAACCGCAGCGCTCGCCTCGATGAACCCGGACGGCTTGGACGAGTTGGGTGTGGTGATCACCGGTGGTGAGTCATGTCCACCCGACCTGGTCCGTCGCTGGGCGAGGCCGGTATCCGGCGGCGAGCGCGCGTTCTTCAACGTCTACGGGCCGACCGAAACGACGATGGTGACGAACATCAGCCCACCCCTGACCGAGGGGGATGCGGTGACCATCGGCGCACCGATTCGAGCGGTCACCGAATACGTGCTCGACCAACGACTGGCACCGGTCCCGACCGGTGTTACCGGTGAGTTGTACATCGGTGGAGCCGCGCTCGCACGCGGCTACCACAACCGCCGCGCGCTGACCGCTACCCGCTTCGTCGCCAACCCCTTCGACGACAAAGGCTCCCGACTCTACCGGACCGGAGACCTGGTCAACTGGACACCAGAC
>NZ_KI519394.1:43971-246165 GCF_000482385.1 Nocardia sp. CNY236 | reverse complement strand
CCACCCCGGAAGGTGCGCCGCGATCGACGCCAATGGCGTCCCCCGGTCCGGGGCATCCCGCACCACCAACGAAGCCAGCACATCCTCCCGATGAGTGATGAAAGGGTAGTACTCCATCGGTGTCCGGAAGCAGAATAGCACCCGCTGCAGAGTATCCCGCTCCTCGCGCGTTACCGGCACCTTTTCCCGCATAAGAGTGGCCGCGATATCAGTGGTTGCCATATCGTATAGGCCATACTCCAGTTCGTCACGGATCATCGCGTTCACATGTTCCGGTAATCGACCGGAAATCCCAGCAGCCAACTGTCGTATATCGGCGCGGAATTTCAGGAAGCTGTCATTGGATGCCATACGCGGGTTACCCTCCCCGATCGATTGTGCGAGCTGGATTCGATCATAGACCACTATAGGGATCCCAGCCAGGTATCTTCCGACCTTGTCCGTCGTTCTTGGTGACACCGTCGCCACCTTTCGGTGCGGCGGAGAGAATCACATCATCTTTTTTCTGCACATACGCCTCGAACAACACCCGTCTACCCTTGTGAGTGCGCCAACCCTTGACGAGCCAAGACCCCCTCTTTGGCTGCCATACGGGTTTCCTGTCGCCGTCCCGCGTGGTCTTGACCAGATCGTCGGCCATTTCGAAGATATCGCGCTCATTCCATTCTATAGGGAATTCGGTCTTGTCGGGGTTTCCTGTGCCGTACATGTGACCGCCGCCGTCCAGCTTTCCGGGATCACCATGAATTGTGTGGGTAGCGCTCATGTGCGTAAACTTGACGTCATCGAGATTCGGAATATTTTCTCTGGATATTTTATCCATCTTCTCCGAGTTCCACTTGCTGCTTCTATCGTTCCTATCCTCGGCCTTTTGGCGCGTATAGTCTGGTGAATCCCCTTTCGGGTTGTCGGCCGCAGCGATTTTCTCCTTCTCATTTTGCGAGGCGTAGGCCTCAGCGATTTCCCTCTTCCGTCGCTCTTTCTGTTGCTTTGCCAGTTGTTCGTAATATTCGTCTGCTGTCTGTGGTTCGCGGGTGCTGCCGGAGGGTTTGTCGGTTCTGCCAACGTCATCTCCGCTGCGGCTTCGGAAGATCGCAGTTGGTGTCCAGGAGGACGTTCTTTGTGCAGAGCGGGGACCCGCGAGGGCTGGTTGTGGGATCCCAAGGCGTGCTATGTCATCGAGGATCGGTAGACGACCCAGGTTCTTGGCTGCTCGGGCGGGGATGTCGGCCCACCATGCGAGTTCGGCCTCGACCGCGGCACGCACAGCCACGGAACGACTCGACGAGGGTTGACGATCGGGGAGTGTCGCTGCCGTATTGGGCCGTGGTGGCTTTCCATGCCCGGCGTAGGGCACCGCAACAGGTTCATTGCGGTGGGACGGGGTTTGGGTTCTGCGTGGTGGCTGGGGTTTCGGGTGTTGTGGAGGTTTCGGGGGTGGTGTGTGGCTGCGCCGGGCGAGGTTGGCGCGGGCGGCGTTTCGGCCGATGGTGATGGCTTGTTCGGTGGTGGCTCCGCGGGCGAGGGCGGTGTGGGCGGCGTGTCTACCGATGGCGGTCGCCGCGGTGCGTTGGGCGGTGGTCGCGGGGAAGGAGAGGGTGGCAACGGTGATCGCGGCGAGCGCGATATCTGCTGGACTGTGTTGGGGGCGGCGCAGGTCGGGGGTGTAGATGGTGCCGTAGGGGGTGACGCGGGTGTAGAAGCCTGCTCTGATGTGGGCGAATGTCAGGTTGTAGGCAGTGTCGCCGAGAACGACCAACGCTTCACCGACCGGGACCACGGTGAGATCGACGGCGGTGGCAATTGCATCGCGGCCGCGTTGACGGTGCGCTGCCGCGGCCGCGGCCGCGGCCGGGTCCATGGGATTGAGTGCTGCGGGGGCCAGTGGGTATGGGTTCACGATGCTGGCCGCGTCCGCCGCCCAGGAACCGAAACCGCTCACCGCACTGCTAGTAGTGTCGATGATCGCCCTACTGGTGAGGTTCTCTTCACGTGAGGATGCGGGGATGACCAACACCGCACGGCCAGAAGCATCAATGCCCGCCCGCGCCGAGGACATCTGATGCAGGCCGGTGCTGATTCCTTCGATGGGGAAGGTCAGGCCATCGAGCACCAGTCGCCCGACACTCTTGGTGGTATCCCACACGGTGTCCCACGCACCGCGTGAGGGATCATGGCGTCCGGTTTCGTTTCCGTCTCGGTCGTATTCGACGACCTCACCGTCTTCGTAGGTCAGGCGTGTACCACCGTCGGGGAGGTTTTCGACCTCGCCTCGGATAGTGGTGTCGTCGTCTCGTCGTTGCTCGAAGGCGTATGCGAGTTCGCCGTCGGTATCTCGGTGTCCTACGAGGGTGAAATCACCGCGACGTTCGAAAGACGACAACAGGTTCCCGTCGGGATCGAAGATCTTCGAGTCCACCAACACCCCGGACGGGTCATGGACCGTCGCTACACGATTCGATCCCTCCAGGATGGTTTCGTGACGGAAGTCCTGATCATCGATTTGCCATCCGATACCATTGCTGTCGAGCTGCGTGACGGGAACGCTGGCATACCCGCCATCGGCGGTGTTCACCGTCCTGGTACCGAGAATGTTGCCCTCGGTATCGGTGAAGACGTTGTCATACAGTCCGGTGTCCTCGTTCAGGACACCGGTATTGGTACCGAGATAGGTCCCGTCCTCGTCGTAGACGTCACTGCCGACAAGGCTCAGGTCCGCTGACCCGCGCGTCCGAGAATCAGGCGCATCCGAAGTCGATGTACCCGGATCCCAACTGCTGATCTCCCAGTCACTCTCAGCACTGGCCTGGATCCCGTAAGAGGAGTTCCCATCCCCGTCGTCGTGCCAGTGCTGCAGCTGACCGTTACCATCACTGGCGATACGCCAGTGATCGGGTTTACCACCGGGATTCTCGATCCGTAGGTCAACAGTGTTGTTGCCGTTGCCCTCCGGGATCGAATACTGCACCGTGCGGCCATCGAGCAACCTACCGGTCCACACATCACCCGGACTGCGACCGGTCGTATCCGGCATATCCAACAACGTGCTCGGAACAACAGTTGCGGACTCGTCGGACTCCTGCCCATCACTCTGCTGGCCCTGTTCTTCCTTCGCCGGTGTTGGGGATGCCTGCGCAGGAGTATCAGCCGCACCACCTGGCGATGACGGAGCTGAGGGTGAGGATTGGGACGGTTTCGCCGGCACCGAACCAGTACCCGGGCTGGAATTCCCGCCGCTTCCCGAGGAGGAATTGTCGTCCTCGGCGGATTTCGAATTCTCAGTAGACTCTCGACGCTGTTCTTGTGCCTGCTGCTTTGCCGCCTCCGAATCGCTCCGCCACAGGTCCTGCCAATCCTCCGGGATCGGGCCCGTTATATCCGGGCTACCGAAATAGTCCTCCCGCATCTCGTCCCGCTCCGAACGACTCCAGTCATCGTTCAGCTTCCACTCGAGCGGGTTGTAACCCGGCGGGTCTTCATCGTTCGACACTGGTCGCAGCAGCGGTATTTCCACCGCTGTGGCTGGGATTGGGGCGGTAGTTGTTGTTTGTTCGGCTGTGGCTGACAGGTCGCGGCGGGTGTCGATGCGTTCGACCATGCGGGCGGCGGATGCCGGGGTCATGCCGTGGAAGGTGTGTACCCGCCCACCCGGTGCGGCTGTGGTGTCGGGGGTGTCGTCGAAGGTGGGGGTGAGGGTGGCCAGGTGAGCGCTTCGCCCTGTAACCCAGTCCAGGGAATTGGCGGGGTTGTTGGGGACGATGCCGGTGTTCGCCATCGCGGTCACCACCTCACAGATCACTATTCGATTGACAACCGACCCCACCAACGGACCAGACCGCTCACAGGGGTTCGGACAGAAAGAAGCGGCCCGGAACTATTCCGGGCCGCTGACGGTTTCGTATTCGGTCGATCGACTCGACTCAGGTGCTCGCCTCCGGCAAAGGATGATCCCCCTCTGGGTCTGGGTCTGGGTCTGGGTCTGGGTCTGGGTCTGGGTCTGGTGGTGGTGTGTGCACCCACAACACTTGGTCGTCGATCACGTGTGGTGCGCACCCGGCGAGTCCGGAATCCCCGTAACGGATGTCGGAGCCGCCTGGGGGGAACGGTAGGAAGTCCATTCGTAGACGGCGGGTTTCGTCCGCAGGGGTGTCTGGAGGTCCTTCGTGACACCAGAAGGTTATGTCGTAGCCGAATTGTCTGCGAACATCGATGAGCTCGGCGCCGGCGGGAACGGTGATGTCGGTCCAATCCGCGCCGACGTCGACCGGGAGCCGGTAGATGCTTGTCATATCAGATTTCTTCCTGCAAAGACGCCGGGATGCGGAAGCCGGGTGTGGGTGGCTCCTGCCCGGGCAGATGGGTACGCAGAAAACCGCGCAGTTCGTCGATGTGGCGTTGCAGGGCGCGGATCAGCACGATGGCTTCGCGGAACCGCCGTTTGTCGGTGACTGCTTGCTGCTCCAAAGACTGCACTCGGGCACGCAGTTTGGCTACCTCACGCGCCTGCCATGCGGTGACGGCGCCGATCACCGACGCGAGCGCGACTCCGGTGGCCTGAACCAATTCCGGCTGCAGTAGTGACTCCACATCAGCTCCCACCGTTCGCACGGGCGGCGGGAGTGACCACGGGGCGGATGAGCGCACCGGTGATGATCGGGGTCAACAGTCCATACACGGTGAGCGCGGCTTCGATCCAGGCGGTGTCGAGTTCTCGGCCGAGTAGGAATGCCACCACACCGGTGGCCGCGACCAACACCGAACGCACCAGGGCGGGTTCGGGCACACGGGTCGGATTCATCGTCGACGCTCCAACCCGACCTCGGTGAGTAGCTGGTCGAGTTTCAACTCCAATGCCCGCAAACGCTGCTCGTTCCGATAGTCGGCGGCATCGGAGTTGAGCACATACCCGGCGATGGTGTCGCTGTAGTCGGAATCGGCCACTCGCGTGGGAAGGTCATGGGTGAGTTCTCGATGCACTCCCCGCACCTTGTCCAGTAGTTCTCGTTGCTCGTGATCTGAAAGCGCCATCAGGGCACCACCTTTCAATCGGACCGCGATATCGGCGCGAAACCGGTCCATATCCATGCCACCGGGATCCCATTTGCCTTGCTTGGCCCCGGCCCATTCCTTGTGTCCGATCACCCGCTCGGCGCCGCGTCCGAGGCGGCGCAGGATCGCCGCACAACAGGCGACGTACGCGTCGTATTGGACGTCGCTCCAGCCTTCGGTGCCGTTGTTGGCCGCTTCGATACCGATGGTGTGCCAGTTCGCGTTGTCCTCGGGCAGCCCAGGCCAGCGCCCGACACCGGCGTGCCACGCCACACCCGCAGCCACCACGGTGACCGTGCCATCCCGCGCGAGGTGTAGCTGCGACAACGGGCCAGCCAACGATGGGTGTCCGTCGGCGACCTCGTTGGCGGGGGTGTTCGAGCTACCGGTGTGATGGACCATCACACCCCAGATCGCCTCGAAATCACCGTGCCCACGATGCCGCCACCCAGGATGCTCCACCACCGCCAACCTCTCGGCACGAAGAACATCCGCCAACCACATCGGATCACCAGTCCACGACACGATGCCCTGTCCTCCTCGCTGTTGGTAACGGACCATCGCGGCCTGCTAGGCAGCCTCGAAGTAGATGTAGGTATCCGGACCGTCCAGGACGTACGTCGACGTCCATGTTGGAGGTACGGTCACACGCATCCACAGCTCGTCCCCCGGCGTCAGAGACAGCGGTGAATTGAGCTGCGATGTGACGACGCCATCGTCATCGATCGGAAGTGATTGCAAAGAATCGTCGTTGAGCATGAGTTCGAACGTGGATGTCACGGTTGTGGAGACGGTGACGTTCAGACCCCAATACACCATGACCTGACCCGCTTGTCTGGCGATCAGTCCACTCCCACCGATGACGCTGTCCGGGTAACCGCTGCGTTCAGTCCAATCGGTGATTGGAGCTACCACAGTGGAAAGTCCGTCTCCCGCCCTTTGATTCCCGGCTTTGTTCATGCCCATCGGCGACACAGCTTCCGTGCCGCCCACGATGAGTAGTGTCATGCGAGGGTGCTGCCCTTCAGGCTGACTTGCAGGCCATCGCCGGCGTCGGTGTCGACCGCGGTAATGTGCACACTGATCCGCGCACCGGTGTCGAAAACCCAGGCAGTCGCCGGGGTGATCGTGGTGTCACCGGTTTGATCTCCGATGGAGATGGTCGCCGAGGAACCGGCGACAGTCTGCCCGTCCCCGCGGAGTTCGACGGCGAGATCGCCGCCGCCGGCGGTCTCGCAGCGGTAGGTGACCGCGCTTACGGCGATTTTGCGCTGGATGGGGATACCTTCGGGCATCACATTGCCCGCACCCGGCTGGCGGGTTCCGCTGTGGGACTTGAACACGATGTCGTAGATCTGTCCGGCCGCGGTGGGGGTGCGCTCATCGGTGAGTCGAGGGTCGTCCTCTGCGACGGCGCCGACTGCCGAGCGCGCGGCAGGGGCGTCGGCGGCGGTGACCAAAGACCGGCCGATGGTGGTCGAATCGCTGAGTTGGCTGGTGGTGTGGGTGTGGGTGGTCGGAGTCCGAGCATCCCACAGTCGCGGGTCGTCGCCCGCGACCGCGGTGGTCGAGGTCGCGCCGATGGTCGGCGGGAAGGTCGCCGGCTTGCCGGAGATACCGGCCCAGTCACTGGCGCCCGCAGGCCCGCGAACCTCGATGCCCTGTCCTTGGGGCGGCCAGCCGCCGGCCGCGGCGTGATGCACGTACAACAGCCCATCAGCGGCCACGATGTATTGCACGCCTTCCCGCGGGGCCGCTGGCAGCTGATCGTAGGTGGCGACTTGGCCGTCGATCTGGATGCCCGCACCGGGTGGGCCGGTGACCACCGCATTGCCCGCGGAGGCGGGCACGGGTGAGGCGAGGGTGAGATCGACCAGCCCGAGCGCGCCCGTGTCCGGGTCGTTGTCGTCGGGCCCTGGAATGTATTCGGGTACGACGAAACTGAACGGTTCCATGGGGATGCGGTCACCGTCGTAGAACACCTCGAACGACACCCGCCAGGTCCACTCGGACGGATTCGTCGCCTCACTGGGCGCGACCAAGCGAACGCCGCGCTTTCCGCGCCAAGTGAGGTATCCGTACTCGTCGAGCACGCATTCGTAGTGCTGGGGAAGCTGCACATAGGTAGCTGGATCCGGCTCGGCGTCAGCGACCAGCACCTTCGGTGCATTAGCGGTGAAGGTGACCGTGCCACCGAGCGGTGGGAAGGCCGGCAGGTCGTCGACACCGGGGCCGTCGATGATATTGGCGAGGAATCGTCCGACGACTTTTCCGTACTTCAACGGGGGCAGATCAGCCATGGATCTATGCCTTTCGTGCAGCAGCAGCCGGATACGGCATGCGAGATCGGATGGGCCGGAGACGAAGGCGCCGGCCTGCGGTGAGGGAACAGTCGCGCAGCGCAAAACGAGAAGCGCGAGCAAGGAAGGTCGCAGCGGCTCACACGTGTTCGGCGAAGACCATGAGTTGGGCGTCGGTGGTGACAACCTTGAACGAGTTGCTGCCCGCTACCCGCTTGGC
Source organism: Nocardia sp. CNY236 (assembly GCF_000482385.1). GTDB lineage: Bacteria > Actinomycetota > Actinomycetes > Mycobacteriales > Mycobacteriaceae > Nocardia. The sequence goes on along the minus strand of NZ_KI519394.1, from coordinate 238,596 downwards.
GATCACGTACAAGGTGATGGTCTGATTGGGCGCCACGACACCGAGATCGGAATCCGGTGTCATCGGGAAGCTGAACCTCGGACCGATCAGGGTCCAGGTCCAGTTGCTGATATCCAGGCCGACACCGTACCCGACGAGCGCCCCGTCCGGTCCCCCGATACGCACTTCCAGATCGGCACGAGAACCGGTACCCGCGCTGACCCGCACCGAACCGACAACCCTCGGCCGCCAAGCCGTCGGCTGACCGGGCACAGTGATCGCCGCGATCGTCTTCGGCTCGGTGAGATTCGAGCCGCCACTGAACTGACTTTCGCCGATGACCCACGGCCCCTGCGGGCGCGGGCTCGGCGCGGGTACGAACTTGCCTTCCGTGGAACTCCACGTCAAGATGAAATCCCTGCCGAGTTGATGGTCGGCGTCGACCAGTACGTCGGCGGCGTCCTGCAAACGGCCCACACCGCCTGGATCGCCGGGTTCACCCGTCTCGCCCTGGGGGAAGGTGATTTCGAGTCGCTGTCCGGGACTGTTCCCGGTGATCCGGGCTGTCGCGGAGGAGTCGGCCGCGCCGGTCACCGCGGCGCCGGTGAGCGCATTGGCTGCGCCAGGTTTGCCCGCCTGGCCGAAAGCCTCCTCGAAAGCGATGAATTCGAGTCCGGTCCAGAGATAGACCGCATTCTCCGAGACGACCCGCCATGCCTTGCGGGCATCGGCGACAGTCGGTTGCACTGCGTACAGCGCCGCCAAATCGGCGACATCCCCCTGCCACCGCCACGGCCACGCCGGGTCGCCCTCCGCACCGGGTGGACCTGCCGGCCCCTCCCGCAGCTCGATCACCGCTTCGCGGTCGACCAGCTCCATCGGGTTCACCGTATATGGCAGCCCGATCGAATCGGAGACGGCGCGCATGGTGATCATGATGTCGTCGTCCACGACGATGTTCTGTTCGTCGGTCATCTTCTTCTCCGTCTCAGGGCGCTGTCACCGGCCGGGCCCAGCAGACGATCTGGGCGTTGGAGCGGACGTAGCTGTACTTCGCACTGCCTTGGTGGCGATGCAGCACCACGAACAGCGTTTCCGGCTGCCCGGCCGGGATCACCCCGACCGGGCTGTCTGGAGTCATTGCCCGCGTGGCGAAATGCGGTTGGAAATAGCAGTGTCCGTACGCACCGAAGGGGAATCCGGCGCCGAGCGCGACGATCTGCCCAGAGTCCGAGCCGATCAAGACCTCGGCGTCGACGCGAGTAGTGAAGTTGCCGTTGGCTTCGTTCGTCGCCACGGTGACGCCTCCTGCGATGACCGGACGCCAATCGGTTTCTTGCGCAGGAATGTTCAGCCTAGCGACGGTGAGCGATCCATCGACATTGCTCTTCGCCGGTTCGAAGCCCGGCGCGCCGTCCCATGCTTGGGTTTCGAGTATCGACCAGGGGCCGCGCAAGCCTGGATGCGGCGCCGGTTTCCACTTCTGCGCCGACTCATCCCACGTTGGGACGGCGCGATCGACGTGCGCACCGTCGGCGTAGTCCGGCGCGTCTCGGATCGGGCCCGGTCCACCGGGGGCGCCTTTGCTGCCCTCGATGCCTCGTGGCACAGTCAGGTTCAGCACCAGGTTCGGCGGACTGCCAGTGACGGTGACCTCCAGGTCGGATCCGGGTGGGCCGGTATCGACAGTTCCAATGGTCATGGGGTATGACTCGCCGTCGGGCCCGGCGGCGCCGAACGCGTCGGAGAATGTATCGAACGAGGTCCCGTTCCAATACATCAGGGTATTGGTAGACCGCAGCCGCCAGGCCTTGCCGGCGTGAACAGTGGTCAACTTCGAAGACATGGCGGCCAGCGCTGTTTGGTCGGCGATATCACCCTCCCAGCGGAAGGTGGCTCCAGGTTCACCGCGCGACCCCGCGTCTCCGGGGGCACCGGTCATCAGTTCCAGCGTGCCGTTTCGAGGTGTACCGTGCAGGGACTGCACCAAACCCGCAGCGCCTGCGTTCTCATCGATGCCACGCAGCAGTGTGCTGTCGAAATATTCACCTACGGAGGACATGTCACCTCATTCCGATGGGATGTGCGTGAACCACCAGCGAAGCCCTCGTTCGGCTGAAGCTGATCGTGCCGCCGGGCTCGGTGCGCTGCACGGTCACCAGCAGAATCGCCTCCTGCTGTGCGGGCACAGTGGCAAAGGCAGAAGTTGGCGAGAGTGACTTGCTGGCCCGGTCGTCCCGATACCAGGGGATCAACGGCAGCATCAGCATGCCGCCCACGGCAGGCGCCGTCGCGGCGACTACATCACCGTATGCCCCGCCCAGTCGGACCGTGGCCTCGGTGGGCTTGCTACCACCGCGAGTCGAAATATGGCCCTGTACCAGTGGTCGCCACGCGAACGGTTGCGCGGGAATGGTGAAGCTTCCTGCGATCAACTGGTCGATGCCGTCGTCTCCTGTGGCATCGGGATTGAAATCCTCCTGGTACCACGACCACGGCCCGGTACCGAGCGGTGTCGGCATCGGTCGGAACTTCTGGGTGCCTGGATTGTAGGCGAGTATGGATCCGGGAGTCAGGTCCGCTGCGGCGTCGTAATCCTCAGCGTCGGCGATCGGTGCGGAGACACCCGGAGGCCCCTGCGGACCCTGCGGTCCGGCCGGTGCGGTCACGTGCAGCTGCTGTTGCGCACCTATGCCGGAAAATTCGACCGCGGGCATGGTCAGATGTTTCTCGTGCTCGGTCGAGGTGACGGTGATCGCGTTGGCCACGGCCAATGGCCCCTGCGGGCCGACCGCTTGCGGCGAGTGCCGCCATTGCGTTCCGGTCCATACGTCCATGCCGTTGTCATCGAGCCGGTGCCACCATTTGCCGCGGTCGTCCGGACCGAGGTCGGTAGGGCGGCCGGTGGCATTGGGAATCTCACCCATCTTTCGAAAGGTGGTGCGCGGCTTACCCTGCCGACCCGACGGGCCGTGTGGTCCTGTGGGCAAGGTCAGCTCGGCGATGTCGTCGGCGACCTCGACGTCCGCGGTCAGCGCGGGGAGCCCGGTGGGGTCCGGTGTCCGGCGCAATCTGATGTGGGCCGGGAAAGTGATGTCGGCCAATGTTCTACTCCTCACGCCTGAGTCAGAAGATGAGCAGGTCCAGATCGGCGCCCACGTCGGTCGCCAGATCCTTGACCGCGGCGGCGACGCGGCCGAGCCGCTGCCATGCCTTGACGATCGAGTCCTCCTCGTCGGAGCCGTCGCCGACGACGATCTGCCACCGTGCGGCGGTCTCGCGATCGTCGACGAAGGTAAGCTCGGTCACATAGTCGGTGAAAACGTGGTTGTCGAGCGCAAACCCGATCTGGTCACCCAGATGGAAATCCCTACCGAGGATGTACGGTGAGCCGTCTTCGACCGAGACCCGTTTGCTGGTGTATCCGCGGGTCAGGTGCAGACCTTGCCGGGCGGCGACCAAGCCGTCGAGGTTGAATGCCTTGTCACTACCCGAGATATACATCTCGCGGAAAGCATATGGACCCGCTCGTTCGACCCGTTCCATGTTCCGGTAGACGTTCCAGGCCAGAAACACGTCGTTGAGCTGTCCGCGATAGAGCCAGCCCAGGCCGATGAGCGAGAGCAAACCCTTGAGCACGAACTCGATGCCCGCGTTCACCCAACCCGGGGAACGGCCGCCGATGATGACGTCGGTGGCGGTGGGTTTGTGCAGCGCGATCTCCGAGCGCCCGATACCGGAATACTCGCCCTCGAAATACCACACCCACGGGTAGTTCTTGAAGGTTCCGTGCGTGCCGGGCTCTCCGTACACTGCCTCGTAGGCGGTCGTGGAATTGAAATTCGGGTAGCGAACCGGCGTTGTGCCATCATCACTGAATTCCTCTATCCACGACTGTATTCCGGTGAGCAGGGAGCCGGTGTTGCCGGTTACACCCGATTTGTCCACCGTCTCCAACACCACTGTCGGACGGTCCAGATAGAACCACTCGGGCGCGGGCTGTTCGTCCTCGTCGGGCAGGAAGAAGCGGGCGGTGAGCATCACGCCCGAATCCTCGAGCATGGGCGCGAACAGCTTGTCGGCCATGTCGAACCGGGCCGAGGCCGCGCTCCAGCCGCTGGTGTCGGTCAATGGATCGACCGGCACCACCGCGATCGGGAACAACGTGTTGCCGACCCCGGCCCAATTCGGGTCGTCGGCCGCACCTGGTGGTGCCCAGCCAGGCGCCTGGAGGCGCATCAGGTTCGCGGTGAGGTAGTTGGTGACTATGGTGCGCACCGGGCCGAACTGGATCATGTGCCGTGGGAACTGCGCCAGGATCGGAGCGAAAGGGCTGGCCCAGCAGCAGATCGTGGAAACATGGTTCCAGCAGTGGATGGCCTCGATGTCGACGGTCTCCACGCCGTGCTCGTCCCGCACGATCGCGGCCTTGGTGATGTAACCGTCCCAGCGGAAACCACTGGTGTTCACCGTGATCGGAATGGTCGCGTCTTCTTCGTCCGCATTGTTGAACAGGTGGTCGAAGTGGACCATGTCGCGCGGGCAGGTCATCTTCAGCCCACCCGCGGAATTGCGTGGGTAGGTGAATTCCAAGGATAGATAGTTGTGTTCTTCGCCCACTTCGCGCATGAACTTGTCCCAATAGCGGACCAGTACTGTAGGATTGCGACGCTCGGCTTGCTCGGCCAAGTGCTCACGGTCCATGCGCAGCGATTCGGCCTGCGGGTCCCACGTCGGCGCGCCCATCAGAACGGCCTCGACGACCGCGGCGTCACCGCCGCGATCAGGCTCGACTGCAGGGTGCCGCCCTCGATCCGGACGGTGATCTCGGTGGAACTCCACGGCGGCAATGAAGCAATCCAGCGACGACCGGCCAACTGGCCCCAGACATGCTGGCCAGCAACGGAACCCGAATACAACCGTGCGGTTCGGTGGCGCGGATGCGTGTCGATACGCAGTGTTTGCCCTTCGACCAACAACGGCGTCTGCACCATGCGTAGTTCATCACCGCCGGTCGGGTCCATAATCTGCCAACGCCCAGGCCCATTCATCGTGTAGCGAGGCCAAGCGGGCTGGTCGGCGGCATTACGGGCGCGCACGACACCCTCGTTGAGCCCAACGCTGTTGGTCCACACCGAGGTTTCCTCGAAGTGCTGTTCCAACGGATCCATGGCTGTGGCCGACATACGGTACACAGCGAGGGCGTTGCGCGCTGGATCTACTTCGCTGACCGACTCGGGCGCGGAATCGAGCTGAGCCCGTTGGAATCGCCATCCTTGATGGCGGGTGAAATACCCTATGGTGCAGGGAGTGTCGGTGGACCATCCGCGGAACCAGGCGTCGTGAACAGCGTGGAAGTCTCGCAGCGATCCAGCGCCGCGGCCTTGCGCGGAGGGTGAGACGACAACGAGAAAGTCCCATTCCTTCTTGGCGCGCACCGAGCGCAGGAAGGTCGCGCCGTCCTGGCGCGCACCCTCCGATACCAGCAGTTGCGTTGGAGCGAACATGAACCCGCGTTGGCTTGACAGCCGTACCCCTTCTCGTCCGGCGTTCGCGCCGGAAAGGTGCCACACCCTGCCGTTCACATCCCAAACCACGATCTTCGTGTCCGGGGCATCGAGTAGTTGGCGGGTCATCTGCCGAGTCCTCCTCCGCGTTGTTGCGCCACCGTGCGGCGTCGACGGACCCGTTCCACCGCGATGGCGGCGCTCTTGGGGTCCATGCCGTTGAAGTTGTAGATGTCGCCGCGGGCTGTGCGTCCGCCGGCGCCACGGGCGAGGTCGACCAAGCCGAAGCCGCTGCCGATCTCCTCTTTGGCCGCGCTGGCCGCGAGCTCGATCGGTTTGGCGACGAAATCGGCAGCAGTCGAGGCGACCATGGAGCCGAGCATTTCGCCGATTTTCGGGGCAAACACACCCAAAGGACCAAGGGCCGGGGCCACCAGCGTGCCGATCGCACCGCCCGCGAAGCCACCGAGGCCCGACGCGGCGCCACGAATGGCACCCGTAATACCGCCGACGAGGCCGTGCTGCTGCGCACCAGCGATACCGGACTGTAGGGCGGCCATACCGACTTGCTGATCCCACGTGGGGTCCGGCGGCGGCTTCACATCGAGTGGCGTCCACTCGATGTTCGTGGCATTACCGATCATTGCGCCGATGGTCCCCAGCCATTGATTTTCTGGGTCGGCGTTCTCGTAAGCCGTGCCGACCGTGGCTCCGAGGTCGACGCCGAGTTGTCTACCCAAGGCGCCGAAGGCCCCGCCGTTTCCGCCGAGTGCGGCATCGAGCGCACCGCCCAGGTCTGCGCCGACTTGGCCTCCGGCGAGCTTGGTCAGGCCCGTGAAGTCGCCTGTGAACGGGTTGTACAACTCGATCTGTTGTTCGAGCGTGTCGGCTTCGGGGATATCCCTCCAAGCCGCGTCCTCGCTGCTCTGACCACTGTCGAAAGCGGGTAGACGCAGGCCGTGGCCACCAGCATTCGGTGTCGGCTGCGGGCCATGGGTGTTGCGGCTTTCTTGTTCTGGTCTCGGCTGCCGCAGGCGATAGGTAGCACTGCCCCCGCTGTATATAGGTACGTGCGGATCTGTACCCGGGCTGTCGAGAGTCTCGCCTGGGCTATCGAGAGGTAGCTTCGGCTGCTTGCGCAAGCCATCGAGAATCGAGGAGAAGAGCCCGGGATCGGTTGCTTCCGGCACGACGAGCGGACCAGCTGGATCTGCCGGATAGGTAATCCCAGTCGATCCGCCGCCAGGGTAGTACGCCCACACTGGGTCACTGGCCCCATCCGCGCCAGCTGGCAGATATTCCCACCACTCGTCGTTGGTCTCGCTCCCGCCGCTCGGCACGTACCGCTTCGGCTGACCGCTGGCCGGGCCGCCTCCGCCGGTCTGGAAACCGCCGGCTCCGCCGGTCTGGACGCCACCGCTTCCGCCCGGTGCACGCGGGGAGCTTCCCGGCTGAGTACTGGGGGCCGGTGCCCCGCCCAAGGTCTCGGGAGTCGTCCTGGCTTCGCCGCTGACGGTCATCGACGCGCGGAGGCTTCCGCCGAACCGGGAGCCGACCAGGCTGCCCAGCTGGGCGCCGATTTCCGGCGCCAATGCGCCCGCGGGTCCGAGCGCTGGGCCGATGGCGGTGCCGAGTGCGGCGCCTACTCTACTGCCGGCTTTCGTGGCGGCGTCCTCCAGGCCGTACCCGAAAGAATCTGCCAGCTTGCCCAAGTGAGCGAGCCCTTCGCTCTGGGTGTTCGGGGGCAGGTCTCGCCGATACAGGTCTGAAAGTTTGCCCACCGGGGTAGAGAACTCACCGGGGCGACTGGGATCCCACGGAATCCCCCGGGGTTCGATGCGCAGGCTCGCGGTCAGCGGGTCCGGGGCTCCGTCGACGCCCGGTCCCGGCCGTTGCTTCAGTGCGGCCATAGGCTGGGACGAATCGGTTGATCCGCCAAAGAGTGTGCCAAGAATTCCGTTCGACGCGAACAATGGTGCGATCGCCGAACCCAGTGCGGCTCCGGCCGCACCCCCAGCATCTGCGGCAGCGTTCCCGAGTCCACTCAACGCATCCCCGACCCAGCCGTAGATGCCGAAATCTTCCGGTCGGAAGCCTGTGGTGGCCGGACTAGTCGGCGCCTCCAGACTGCCCGCGAGCAGATTGCGCCACTCTTTGGAGGCGGCATCGCCGATCAGTCCGCCCATCGCGAAACCCGGTAGCATGCCAGCCAGGAAGCGTGGTGATGGCACCCACCCCGCGTTGATCGCCTCCAGCAGGGGCAAGGTTTTGGCCGTAGCCGCCGCGTTGACCACGTACTCGCCATTGGACAGTCGGGTCAGGATCGAATCGTCGCGCGGCCCGCCCGGCCCGGACACCATCCCGCCAGAGGCACGACGAACAGGAGGGGTCCGGTTTACCTGGTGTTCAGCTGGATTGGTTATGGTGGCTCGTGAAATGATTCGGACGAAGAACTTCGGCGTTATGTCCAGGATCGCGTGAATCGCGCGGGCGAGCGAATTGATCCCGACGGTGGTGTTCGTGATGTCGTTCGCAGCAGCGGTTCCTGCGACGGGTACCGAGTCATCGTCGGGCAGTGTGATGGCCGAGGCCCCGGTGGCTGCGCCGCCTTTCCATACAGTTCCGCTGGGTAGCTGTACCTTGCGGCGGTGCGCGGGCTGGCCACTTGACGAAAGCCGCGTATCGGAGTTCATCATTTTCTCCACATTCACATCTACTTTCTCGGCCACGTGCACCCGACGGGTTATGTGCGCCAGCCGAGGAAGTCGTTTATCTGATCGATGCCGACGGCCGTGCCGATGCGCTCGCGGTCGGACCGCACGCCGGGCCGTGGTATTCGCTCGGGTCGGTTGCGGCCATTGCGGGCATCATCGGTTTTCGACCACACGAGCCACCGCAACGAATCGGTCATGTCGGCGAGCAACTGTTGGTTCAATTGCCACACGTGGGTGTCGGGATGCATCGATCGCTGCAGTGCGGAATCGGCGGGCAGCCACTTGACGATGGCCTTCAGGTCGTGCCAGCCGAGCAGTTCAGTGCCCAGCTGGTGCAACCGCAGGCTCAGGGTGATCAGGTCGTATCGAATGGCCTCGACATGCTCTTCGAGTAGAGCATCGAGGCTCAGGATTCCCCCAAGGTGACCCCCGAGTGGGTGCGCCACTCGTCCAACAGCTCTTGGTATTCGTCCGGGTCCATGTCATCGAGCACGGCGAGAGCTCTGGGCGAGAGGGTCAGCTCCAGCAGGGTGTACATGGCATCGACGTCGTTGAGCCGGCGGATACGCCGGATCAGGCCGGGCTTGAGATATGACAGGGACGGTAGACGGAGCTCGGCGCCAGCAACCTGGCGGACGAATTCGTCCTTCACCTGAACCGGACGGTCGAGTGTGATCGGGGCTTTCGGAGAAGTCATGGCGCACAGACCCTTTCGCGATATCTAGTGATGCGCAGGCGGTTTCGAGGAAGGGCCCAGCGGCGGCGGGCGGGCCTGCGCGTAGGTGAGTGTCCCGCCGCCACTGGGGGCTTTATCAGGCGTTCTTCATGCCGTCGTCGAGGTAGCGGTAGGCCTTCACACCGACGTCGTTCTTGAACGCTTCGACGGTGATGGTGAAACCGGCCAGCTCGCGGGAGACGAACTTCCGCTCCTGGACCTGCGAGATCTTGGCGTTCGGCAGCACGATCCGCAGCTTCTTGCTCTCGTTCTGCATATCGAAGACCCACGAGCGGGTCGGCAGCACCGAACCGGTCTCCTCGATCGTGTACAGCTTGCCGTGGTCGGCCGAGGCATCGGTCGGGGTGACGTTGCCGAACACCTCGTTGAGGACATCCTCATCCCACACCGCGTACAAGGTGAGGCCGAAACGGACCGAATGCTCGGTCTGCAGATTCGCGATGATGTCGGCGTTCCAGTCCTTGATCATCTCGATCTTGCGTTCACCCATGGACTCGATACCGTCTTCGGAGACGTAGCCGAGCGGCTTGAACGCGGCGTCGGGGGCCTCGGAGGCGCCGACCGGCAGCGTGGTGCCCAACGGGGCGACCAGCACACCGCCGGTGACCGAGATCGGGGTGCCGGCGCCGATGTAGTTGCTGGAAGGCAGAGCCATTGTCGTTTTCTCCCTTTGGGATCGTTGCGCAGGCCCCTCGGGATTCGGTTATTCGGTTGTTGCTCCCGTACGGGAGTCGGGCGAGGACGTCGCCCCGCACGTGTCGAAGGCGGTCACGAAACCACGTCACCGCCGGGCTATGACCAGACGGCTGGCCAACAGCGCTGGGCGTGAGTCAGGCGAGCACAGAACCGCGGACGGTCAAATCCGCGGTGATCACCTGTCGTGGGGCGTCGGTCGCGGGGTCGGTGTCGTTCTCGACGCCGGCCTCGGCGATGTAGTCGCACCACACCGCGCCCAGGTAGCCAGGTGACGCGCCGGCGAGGATCGCGCGGACCACACTGGCCAGTCCTGCCGCGTCGTCGGAGTCGTCGGTGCATTCGAATTGCACGCGGGGACGGTCCAGGATCAGGTGCGGACCACGCTGGCCTTGCTCGTCTTCGCGATCGAGCCGCGGCTTGCGGTCGTCACGGACCACCCGCACCATTCGCGCCGGAGCCGGATCCGGCACCCGGGTCACGACCGCCGCGGTGTCCGACAGCGCGGCGAGTTCCGCGCTCAGGTAGTCGACCAGCGTCTTCTCGATGTCGGGAAACACGATTCGTTCGGTCATCGCGCCACCGCCTTTCGTGGGCTACTGCTGTCCGCGGGCCTGTTCGATCCGCTGACGCAGCTGATCGACCACGCCCGCGTAGGCTTCGGTCTTGGTCGCGGCCTCGAAAGACAAGCCGCGGGGATGGACAGCGCACCAGGCGCCGTCGTCGGTCTGCGTGACCTCGATATCGTCGAAGTCGTAGAACGACTCCGGATCCGGTGACGGCCACTGGCCGTTCTCGTCCTTGGTGACATGAATCCCGGTGTCGAACGCGCCGGGAGGACCGCCGGGGGTGGCTACCCACCGGATTTCCTCCAGGTCGGGATGCACCCGCACGCCACGCTTGACCAGATACTCCGCGACCCGCGTCGCCTGCTTCATACCCGTCACTGTCGGCTCGGCGGTTCTGGGCGAGGTGGTGCTACTCCAGGCCGGTAGATGAATCACCGACAGTTCCTCGGCCAAGGCCTTGACCTCGGGGTCCAGTGCCTCGGTGTCGGCATTCTCGGCAAGCTTTCCACTGAGCGCCTGCTGGATGAAAGCCAAGAATTCCGGCGTCACCAGCTGACCGGCATCGGTCTGGACGTACTGCGGCGGAGGCTGATGGTTGGCGAACTGAACGGATTCGATGATTTCCTTGTTGGACAAAGTTTGTGGTCACCACCCTTGAAGTCGTTGCGAGCGAACCTGGAAGCGGTCAGAGTCCAAGTAGCGGCAGAATCAGCGGAGCGACCTCGATCGCCAGTTCTAGCAGGGCAATAATGATGGCACCCATGGATTCACCTCCTCTCGGTCGAAAGATCAGTAGCCGCGGAAGGAATCCGGCACGATATGACCAAGGCCGACCAAGGTTTGGAATGCTTGCCGCTTACGCCGGCAATCCTCGGTCGTACAGTGACGGTGAGTCCGCATTGCGGCATGGGCTTGGTCCGGGGTGAGTGGTTGCGGTCGGGCACGATGATCGGTCAGCTCCAACAGCTGATGCACTGTCTCGTCCATGGGCGGCCCCTACTTTCCGGTCGATAATGGGCCCGCCCCCGGTAGGGGTGACCGGGGGCGGGCGCTCCGGACCCGGCGTTCATCCGCGGTCGGAAAGAGGCAGCGGAGGACGGCGGCGGGGTCGGAGCAGGTCGTGGCAGGCTCGGCCCCGCGATCGTCGTTACCGAGAGGGTGTTCGGGGGCCTGCCACGTATGCGGCCGGGCGTTCTGACTGCCCGGCAGTGGAAAGACTATGGCTCCGCCGTGGGCGGCGGAGCCATAGTCGAAAGTAATTGGTGTAGTGCAATTTCGAGATTTGGGCGCAGATCTGGCGCTGCAGATATCTTCACCTAAGCGATCTCCGATGTCAACACCCGAATCGCGCATGACCTCAAATATGCTGATAGAAACTGCTTTTGGGTAAACACTGAGGACGAGTTCGCGGTGTACGAGATGAGTTCGGTCAAGCACTTCTCTGCGATGACGACGGACCTTCGGCACGGCTCCGATCGCTGGCTCGAGGTCGAGCGGGTGCCGCATGTGAATGCGGGTATGCCGTCGACGGACACGTACGTGATTGTGGGAGTGGGCCTTCCCGATACCTTCTACCTCGATGCCAACGGGAACGACCAAGTGTGGACCAACCCTCGGCCCTCGCGATATACCCCGCAGATGGTCGACATGGGCAAACCCGGCCAGCGGGTGCTGCGGCTCGGCCCGCCCTCCTCCATCTCAGGTGCGCAAGGGCCCGTCGCCTTCGCGTTCGCATTGTGACAGTCGCTCATCTCGAGTCTCTTCCTTCCTCCGACCGCTCAGGTTCAACCTTCCCTGAGCTGCACTCGTTTCCAATGCACTCTGCGGATATGGCAGATTGTGTGCTGGAGTTGTCGGACGTGGTCGCTGGTCGGATGCCGGGGTGTCTGCCCTCGGGATCGGTTCACGATTCTCGGGTCCGGGTCCGGAACGGATGCGCCAGATGTGCGTCTAGAACCTCGCCCACGACATACAGATCCGGCAATTTCGGCGCCCACGGGCCGGGCACCGGCGCGATTCTGCCCGCGTCACGCAAAGTCTGTACTCGACGTGCGGTGAGGCTTCGGTAGCTGTCGCCCAGTTCTCGCGCCAGCGTAACGATTCCGGAGGCATTCAGCCGCTGCTGGCGCGCCTGCTCGAATTTGGCTTCATCCACGATGATTCGCGTTGCTGGCGGACAGATCACTCGGTTCGCCGCTTGCACGGCGGCGCGAATGTCCGCGGGTGCGGCCTGAGCTCCTTCGGTCATCGCCAACGCGATCACATTGCGGTCCAGCCAACGGGCTAGGCCGGGAGTGGTGGGTGCACCCGAGTATTCGAATCTGCGTTGCTCGCAGACCAGGCGCACCCACGATGTGAGTACAGCATGCAACTCGTCGGTGGCTCGCGCCGCGGCCGGGTTGTACGGCAGCGGCTGCTGGCTCGGCCGACGGTGCATGCGGTAGTCACCGGTAGTTCCCTGTCGGTCTTGTTTGGTGAGTGAGATGTCGAGTTCTTCTGCTAAATGCGGGATCTCACGTAGAAGCGCGATGAGCGCGGATAGCTCGGCCCGATCGAGGTATAGGTGGTTCGGGTCGGCGGTCATCACGCGACCGCCGCGGCGCGCCGAGTCGTGACGAAGGTTGTCATGGTGCCGTGTCCTCTCCGGCGGTATGCCAGTGGTCGAGCGTGGTGATGGTGATGTGATCGCAACGGAGCACCGGTGGATCGGGGTTCGCCGCGAGCAGTTCGGGGGGCGCATGCCGCCACCCGGCGTCGTCACACATCGGGCATCGACGGGTGGCGTCGCGGCGCGCGATCGCCTCGGCCCGGCGATCGACGCCGTGCTGGACTTCCCAGCGCTCCCGGGCGCGACGAGCGTCGGCACACGCGCCACACGGCGGTGGGGCCGGGTGATCTCGGTGCGTCGAACATCGCCGAGGTGGCGCGTCGCCTTCGGTTTGTGGCTGCCCCGTGACTTTTTCACGGCCAGGGTCGGGGCCAGGGGCAGGGGTTCGCGTCTGTCGCACCGATCCGGTGGCGACTGCCGAAGCATGTGCTTGCGCCCGTCGCGCGCGTCCGGAAACCTGTCCGCCCTTGCGGCCCGCGGCTGCGCGCTTGCGCCGGCGCTCCTCGATCTCGGCCTTGGACATCTGCCGCTCGTCCCAACCGTGAAACCGATAGCCGTCGGCCTCCGCGGTCCACAGTCCCACGTCCACCAACTTTTTCGCTTGTGTCGTCGAGCCGAGACCACGCACGATGGCGGCGGGCACGAATCCCTCGGTGAGCTGCTGCATGGACCACGAGCCGGCGCGCACCCACAACCCCATGGCGGCATTGCCGGCAGCGACCACCTTGGGATGGAAGCCGAGCTGATCGTCCACCTGGAACCAGGGCATCAGCGCACCTCCTCGGCCACCCCACGGTTGAGCGCCTCGGCGAGTCGGCGTGCATGGCCGTGCCGGAGGTAGTCGTCGGTGTGCCGACCGTCGAATAGGTAGCCGCGGGCATAGGCGATGGCGCCGCCCCAGGTGCGCCAATTTCGCGGCGACCACCAGCGTTGGAGGCGTCGTCGGGTCGCTACCTCGAGCAGGCTCTGACCCCAGCGCAGCATCGCCTCCGGGCTACCGAGACCGAAGTAGGCGGACAGGTCGGCAATCGAGCGCAGCGGGTTTCCAGCGGGTAGGGCGGTGATGGGATCGCCCGGTGCGGCTGCCCAATACGCGGGGATGTCGGTGATCGGTCGCTGCCCGGCGATCCCATAACCGCCGGGGTCGCCGTCGATCCCCGCGCCCGCTGGACGCAGCGGATCGGCGATGAGCGCACACGCGACCACTTCGAGCTGTGGCAACGCACCGTGTCCGGCCGCCGCTGCGAGGTCCCCCGCGATCGCGGCGCCTTGCGAAAAGCCGGCGAGCACCACTCTGCGTTCCGCCGCTTCGGCAGCTTCGAGCAGTGCGCGCCGGCCTACGGCGACGCTGTCGGCATAGGACAGCTGGCGGCCGTAGTCGGCGGGGTAGGCCACCATGCGCGGCGCAAAGCGTTTCGGATCGAGCGCATCGGCGAAGACCTGGCAGGCTCCCGCTCCGTCGGAATTCCAGGTACCGCCGACGATGAGTACGTCGAACACTTCGTCCGCGGCGCGAGGTGGCCAGGTTACGCGGCGGCGCAATGGTCGGGAGTTGGTCATGACTGATGTCCTTTCGCCAGACGTGCGAGATCGGACGGACACCGAAACGGCGCCGTCGGTCAAGGGAATTCGAGGAGGTGTGCCCGGTCAGGATGCGGAGCGGCGTAGGCAGCGCATCGGATCCGCGGCGGAGGGTGGCGCGCTGTCGGGGGTATCGGCCACATCGCGGGTGTCGGTCCTCGCCCACAGTTCGGTCGTGGACTCCGGCCGCAAGTTGGCTGGGTGCGTTGCGATGGACTGGCCGAGTTCGGGCCACACCGGATTGCGGTATCCGTAGTCGACATACACCATTCGGTGGTCGATCGCGGTGATCACACCGTATTCGACCGCTCCGCGCTCGGACGCGGCAGCGGGGGGAACGCACACGACCCGGTCACCGATGCGGGCGCGCAACGATTCCACTTCGGGATCGATTCGGGTCGTGTAATTTCGAGCCGTCGTCATGCGACCGGCTGCTCGTCCAGAGCGATTTCTGCGGTAGCTATAAGTTCGCTCATTAGCTGATTCCACGCCCGGCGGGCGGAGTGATTTGTACCACAAATTGTCGTGAGGGGGATAGGTGGGCCGTGCGGGAGGGCTGGTTGCTCACTCGGATGCTCCAGACTCGGGTACCAGATCGGTCACCCGGCAACCCAGAGCGGCCGCGAGGCGAACGAGTTCGTGCAGATCGAACGAGCCTCGGGAGTCGAGCCTGTCGGCCAGTGTCCCGGGGGGGATATCGGATAGTCGTGCCAATTCGACCTGGGTCAACCCGGCCGAGGACATGGCGAGCCGCACCAGATCGGCAACCATGCGGTCCAGATGTTCCATACGGAGCACCATAAGGTCCGAACGGACTTGTTTCAACTCGGAGTGATTAGCGGCCGCTATGACGATCGACGGCCGAGCGGGTTGGGCTGAATTGCGACAGCCGTTTGCTGCATGGCCGTTCGGACCTCAAAATAGTCCGTATGGGTGTGAAAAGGGTGGCCTCGGACATCAACCGAGCGGTGGGCAACGAACTGCGCGCAGCGCGGGCGCGGAGGAATCTGACGCGTCCCCGCTTGGCGGAACTAACCGGATTGGGGGTCAGTACGATTCAACGCTTCGAGAACGGCGAACGGTCTCCGGACATGCAGCAACTGCATGCCTTGTGCACGGCGCTCGATATTCCCATGCGGGAGTTCGTCGGGCTGGCACTGCGCGATGTGGAACGCCCAGAGGAGTAGGCAGAGCATCGCGCACGCCGCGATCGTCATGGTCGCGGCCGCCACCTCGAATCAGGTCGATTTCTCCCCTGTCACCGGGGGCGGTCGCCGCGCCGTCACGCGCACTGGTCGGTTCGTCGGCCCGAGAGTATCGGCTCATCAGCTGCCTCGGCGTACTGGACCACCGCGTCGGCAGGATCCACATCGGTCGCCCATGCGGCGAGAACGACATCGCAGAGAGTGCCGCCCCCCTGTATCAACCGCTGCACGGCTTCATCGCCGATAGCCACCTCCAGCAAGCCTGCCGCACTCCAACTATGCGCCTGCAAAGACTCTGCCATCGAGTCCGTACGGTCCACGACCACTATGCCCCTTCACTCGCTCCGACTCGCGCCCCTCATCCTGGATGGAACTCGAACGCGCGTCCTAGAACCTGGCGTAGTTATATCGCATCCATCAACGGATCGCGTACTAAAGAGACCCCACGGCAGTGGGATTCGCGGTAGTGCAAACCAAAACGGGTGCACCTCAGCAATCGCCGAGTGTTTGCCTGCGAAAGGTTTTCGCGCTCATTCGCATTCGACGACCGGTATCGGATCGTAGGTGACCGTGTGTCTGGTGCGGGTGATTTCCCGACCGGTGTAGTGGTCGGTGACGATACGGGTATCGGAGACGGTGAAGCCTGGAGCGCCTTCGGTCGCGATGCAGTCTTCACCCTCGGGGAGGGTGACCGTGGCGGGCTCGGTCGGCCTGGTGCGTTCGCCGGTAACCGATTCCACGTCCACCGTCTTGACCCCCCACATGCGCACTGTGACCGTAGAGGAGTTGGCGAACGCTTCGATGTAGACGCCGTTGGCGGTGTTGTTGCGGAACCGCAGGTCGATGACGCCGTCGAATACCGTGGCCTCGCGTGCCGCAGGATAGCGCGAGATGTAGTAGCTGTGTTCGGTGTGTCCTGCGTCTTCCAGGCCGGCGAAGTACGCGGCATTGAACAGCGTGGTGGCGAATTGGCTGATGCCTCCGCCCACCGCGGTGCTCGGCCGCCCGTGGTCGATGATGCCGGATTCGACATAGCCTTCCGCGACGCCGCGTGGTCCGGTGAAGTCGTTGAGCGAGAAGATATCTCCCGGCGCCACGACCGCGCCGTTCACCTTGTCGGCGACGGTGCGGATATTGACCCCTGAAGGGCCACTGAATCCGCTGGTGGTGAATTTGCCCATTACCTCGGTGATATTGAGCGCCTGCGCTGCCTCGGTGGTGAGTTCGGGCTCTCGCTTCTCGTAGGCGACCTCGCCGGCACGTTCGCCGGTGGCGATGATCAGTGCGGACAATTGGTCGAGTGTTTTCGGCCAATCTATCGTTTCGCCGATGACGGCGGGTACCACGGCTATCGTGCTCCCGGTCACGGTGAAGGCGGCGTCTTTCGGTTCCACCTCCGACTCGGCCAGTTGCGGAGCCAGCAATCCGATTGCTATCTCGTGGTCGATGACGGGTGCGAGGCCGCCGTGCTCATCGGGCTCGAAGGAGAGCACCGACGCGAGCTGCTCCGGGTCGAGGGTGGCCGACACACCCTTGCCCATGAGGGTGATCGGCGCGGACACCGCAGGCTCGGCGACGGTACGCAGCGCGTGATCCACCGCCTCCGGGCGTACGGTCATCGGCGCCGTGGTTTCCGGAAGGTCGAGCGGGCGGCCGAGCGCCCAGTTGTCGAGCAGTATCGTTCGGGCGGCGGCTACATCCAGGATGCGTCCTGGAACCGGAGGCACCCCGACCGGTCTGGCGTTCTCGAACACGATCGTGCCCTCGACGGTCGGCCGGTCGTAACGGCGTAGCGTCGTGAACTCACGATCCAGCGCCGCCTCGTCGACCGTACTGGCCACCACTACCTCGTGGGTATGCCACAGCGAGGTCAGCCTGGTGATCGGATCGAGCGGCTGGCCGCCGATGCGTGACCACGTGGCAGCCCAGTCCGCATGGAGGCCGGCGGCGCTGGGCACGATGGTGGTCTGTTCCTGCCCGATGGTGACCGGCAAGGGCGTCGTGGCCCGCGGGTCGATCTCGGCGCGCAACCGAGCGTCGGCGGCCTCGGGGTTCATTCCGCCGATATCGATACCGGCGACCACCGTGCCGCGCGGCACCTGGCCGGAGGACAACAGCAGGTCGGTCAGGTAGGCGAGACCGGTCAGCGCCACCACAGCGCCGAAGGCGATACCGATCCGTTTGGCCAATGGTGTGGAGAGTGGGGATTTCCCCGGTGGCATGGGTGTGCGAGCGTGCGCGGCATCCCAGCGACCGCCTGCGCTCGATCGGCCCGCGCCGCTGGTATCAGCTGTGACCTCCGGCGTCGCGGTCCGGGAGGCCGCTGCGCGACCCGGCACGGCCAGCGGCACGGTCGGCTGCGAATCCACCTCTCCCGGCCCGGTCCCGCCGGTCTGGGCGCGCGGCGCGGCCGGCTCGTCTTCCGCACGGGGGAACGCATCGGTGGGCGCCTCGGGGTCCACCCCCGTATCCCGGCTGAATTCGAGGAGTCGCCGGAGTCCGTCCTCAGGGCGGATTGCCCGGCCGGGCACACCCCGGCCAGCAGTCGACTCGCTCGTCACTAACCGTCCTCCCCGTTCGGTTGGTCGTGGCCGCCCGCCGACGCGGGCTACTGCGCCAACACTAGTGGCCTCGACGTGGTTGCGTGCGGGTCGCTCACCGATCGAGGACCGACCCGAGCAAACGCGCAAGGACCCGCGCAGTTGCCGGGTCGGGGGTCTGGCAACTGCGCGGAGCCATCTGGTGTATCGCGCCGGCTCGCGATGCGTTAACCGTGTGGTGAAACTCTTTTCGAGGACCGCGAGGAGAATCGACGCCGACGATCGCCACGACGACGCGAACCAATGAGGGAGAGGGATGGTATGCAGCTGGGAATGATCGGCCTGGGGCGGATGGGCGGCAATATCGTGCGCCGTATCGTCCAGGACGGGCACACTGCTGTCGGCTACGCGAACGACCACGACCAGATCGCCCGAATCGGCGAAGAACTCGGCGACCATTTCCAGGGTGCGACGACTCTGCCCGGGTTCGTGGCGTTGTTGCGGCGACCGCGCATCGTGTGGGTGATGATCCCGGCCGGCGCCACCGGCGCGGTCGTCGACGAGCTGGCCGAACTACTCGACCCCGGCGATATCGTCATCGACGGCGGAAACAGCCGCTATCACGACGACATCGCCCGAGCCGCCCAGCTGCGCCCCCTGGGCATCCACTACCTGGATATCGGCGTCTCCGGCGGCATCTGGGGCCTGGAACGCGGCTACTGCCTGATGATCGGTGGGGAGAAGCAGCAGGTCGAGCACCTCGATCCGCTGCTGCGGTCGATCGCCCCCGGCGTTGATGCCGCCCCCCGCACGCCGGGGCGCAGCGGTGCACCGTCCACCGCCGAACAGGGCTACCTGCACTGTGGGCCGGCCGGTGCGGGCCACTTCGTGAAGATGGTGCACAACGGTATCGAATACGGTGCCATGGCCGCGTACGCCGAAGGCCTGAACATCCTGCGCAAGGCCGATGTCGGGGTGCGGCGCGCCGACGCACACTCGGCGGAGCGCACGCCGCTGGACCACCCGGAGTACTACCGATACGACATCGACGTGCCCGAGGTCACCGAGGTGTGGCGGCGCGGATCGGTCGTCGCCTCCTGGCTGCTCGACCTCACCGCCGGCGCTCTGTTCACCGATCCGAATCTGGATTCCTTCGATGGACAGGTATCCGACTCCGGCGAGGGTCGCTGGACCATCGACGCCGCAGTCGACGAGGGTGTGCCGGTACCGGTGCTCTCGGCCGCCCTGTTCGCGCGGTTCTCCTCACGAGGTGAGTCCGAGTACGCGGACAAGATGCTCTCGGCCATGCGCAAGGCGTTCGGCGGTCACGACGAATTGTCCGACCGATGACGGGCGCGTTGCCGACGGCCGTCGGCAACCGCCATTGCCCCTGGGTGCAGATGTCGCCCCCAGGGGCCGTGTGGACGAGATCGCCGCTGTGGACTCAGCGCTCCAGAATCGCCACGACGCCCAGGCCGCCGGCGGCGCAGATGGAAATCAGAGTACGACCGGATCCCTTCTCTGCCAGCATCTTCGCCGCGGAGGCGACGATGCGCCCGCCGGTGGCGGCGAATGGGTGACCCGCGGCGAGCGAAGAGCCGTTGACATTCAGCTTGCTGCGGTCGATCGCCCCCAGCGCGCCGTCCAGTCCGAGGCGCTCTTTGCAGTACTGATCCGATTCCCAGGCCTGCAAGGTGGACAGCACCGTGGCGGCGAAAGCCTCGTGGATCTCGTAGTAGTCGAAGTCCTGCAGGGTCAAGCCGTTGCGGGCGAGCATGCGCGGCACCGCGTAGGTCGGGGCCATCAGCAGGCCATCCGGGCCATGGATGTAGTCGACCGCCGCGACCTCGCTGTCGACCAGGTGGGCCAGGACCGGCAGTTTGCGTTCGGCTGCCCATTCGTCGCTCGACAGCAGCACCGTCGAGGCGCCATCGGTGAGCGGGGTGGAGTTGCCCGCCGTCATGGTCGCACCGCCCGACTTCACGCCGAACACCGGCTTCAGCGTGGCCAGCTTCTCGACCGAGGAGTTCGGGCGCAGGTTGTCGTCGCGGGTCAAACCGAGGAACGGGGTGATCAGGTCATCGAAGAAGCCGCGGTCGTAGGCGGCGGCCATGTTCTTGTGCGACAGGTAGGCCAGCTCGTCCTGGGCCTCCCGCGTGACGCCGAACTCCTTGGTGGTCAGGGCCTGATGATCGCCCATCGACAACCCGGTGCGCGGCTCGGCATTGCGCGGGATCTCGATGCCCAGCATGCTCGGGCGCAACTGGCCGAACAGTTTGACCCGGTCGGCATTGGTCTTGGCGCGGTTGGCCTGCAGCATCCACTCGCGCAGGTCCTCGCTGACGCCGATCGGGGCATCGGAGGTGGTGTCGGTGCCGCCGCCGATCCCGGCTTCGATGCGTCCGGCGGCGATCGCGTCACCGACGGTGACGATCGCCTGCAGGCCGGTGCCGCAGGCCAGCTGCAGATCGTGCGCCGGGGTGTATGGGCTGAGCGTGCTGCCGAGGACGCTTTCGCGGATCAGGCTGTGTTCGCCGATCCGCTTCATCACCGTGCCGCCGGCGACCATGCCGAGCCGTTCGCCCTGCAGGCCGAACCGGCTGACCAGCCCGTCCAGTGCGGCGGTGAACATGTCCTGGTTGGAGGCGTGTGCGTACGCCTTGTCCGAGCGAGCGAAGGGAATCCGGTTGCCGCCGACGACGGCGACCGGGCGGACGGTCCTGCCGGTTTTGGCGGTGGTCTTCGCTGAACGGGCTTTGCTAGTCACTCGAGTCTCCAAGGTCTGATGGATGGGTGTTTCGGCGACCCGGTCCAGCGCAGGAATCCGCGCAGCTCCGTGCCCCGTCGCGGTTGTCTACCTATAACTTACTCTGGAGTAAGTCCGAGGGCTACATCGGTATTCCCGGACACGTCTCGGCGATCTATTGGCCGATCGTGAGATGCATCACCCGCCCGAAGCGTGTGGCAACCATCCAGCACAACATGACCGGACGGTTGGAGAGGCTCACATCCTTCGTTCCAGTATCTCGTATCTATGGCAGGTATTTCGAACGATTTGGAACCGGTCAATTCATGGTTCGACGAGATATTCGTCCGAATATCGGTACATGGATCGAACTTGTCGTAAGAAACCCCCGTTCGTGCAGCTCGTTCGATATCGCAAGGATTCTGTTGGCGAGATCGGCGCGTTGGGCTGCGGCGACCGGGTCGCCGGCCTTTTCATTGGTGAGCACGTGCTCGTTCCGGCCGAGGATTCCGTCCTTGCCCGCATGCTGGAAGAAAGTTCTGTGATAGTCCTGGGTTCAGGCGGGCATGGTGCTCACCTCTTTTGCCCTCGGCCAACGCATCCATCTCGAACTGACCGAGCACGGCTGCGTGCAGCAGCAGGATCTGCGCGATCTGCTCGGGCTGCATCCGCGATGCATCGTGCCGTCGTCTCTACCGAAACGCTCGGCCTGAGTGTCGGCATTGCGAACATCCAAGTTCGACCCGAGAAGGTCACCAGCCGAACTGAGTTCGAGTGCTTGCCCGGCAAGCCGCTGTGTAGCTTCGGAAACCGAATCCTCGAACGGCCACAGGGCGCCATTGATGAGATCCTGATGAGCGCTGCGGACTTCGGCCTCGACGATGCCGTACTCCGTACTCCGGCAATCCGCCAGAGGCCGGCAAGCGGCGAGTCGTGGACGATGTGAACACACTCGCGTGGCTGATCGCCCGCCGTGCGGGAAGTCCAAAGGACTCGGCCGGCGCACCATGGGTTGCACGCATGAGCTGCGGCGTCCTTGCCAAACAAACTTACTCTGGAGTAAGTTTGGTG
Organism: Nocardia sp. CNY236; assembly: GCF_000482385.1. GTDB lineage: Bacteria > Actinomycetota > Actinomycetes > Mycobacteriales > Mycobacteriaceae > Nocardia. The sequence continues at coordinate 216,647 of NZ_KI519394.1, read as the reverse complement.
TCGATACGGACCCGCACATTGTGCTAGCAGATCATTCCGGGGCGACCCCCGAACCCGTGAGACAAAACTCAGAAAAGGTAGGAATAGTGGCAGCCAGCAAGAGCAAGGGTGCTCCCAACCTCTACGGATCGTTCGTGCACTCCGTCCCCGGCGCGTTCTTGGCCGACAAGCTCGGCTTGCCGAAGCCGGAGACACTGCGTCGCTACCGCAAGGGCGCGGACCCACTGCCGGGTGCGGTGCTGCTCGGCGGTAAGGGCCGCGTCGCCGAGCCGGTCCGCGCGCTGTTGTCGGACTACACCTTCGCCGACGCACCGAGTGCTGGAGCCAAATACGGCGCCCTCGTGTTCGACGCCACCGGCATCGGCGCCATCGAGGATCTTTCCCAACTGTTCGACTTCTTCCAACCGGTCATGCGCAGCATCGCTCCGTCCGGTCGCCTCGTGGTCATCGGCACCACGCCAGAGTTCGCCGCGAACGTGGAAGAACAGATCGCGCAGCGCGCGCTGGAGGGGTTCACCCGTTCGGTGGCCAAGGAGCTGCGCCGCGGCGCGACGGCACAACTGGTGTACCTGCACCCGGAGGCCTCGCCCGCCGCGACCGGCCTGGAATCGACGCTGCGCTTCCTGCTCTCGGCCAAATCGGCATTCGTCGATGGCCAGGTGATTCGCGTGGGCAAGGACGACGCGAGCGCTCCCGCCGACTGGGATCGCCCGTTGGAGGGCAAGGTCGCCGTGGTCACCGGTGCGGCGCGAGGCATCGGCGCGACCATCGCCGAGGTGTTCGCCCGGGACGGCGCCCAGGTGATCGTGGCCGACATCCCGGCCGCCGGTGAGGCGCTGTCCCAGACGGCGAACGCGGTCGGCGGTACTGCACTCGCCCTCGACGTGACTGCTGCCGATGCTGCGGAGAAGCTGGCCGCCTTCGCCACCGAACGTTTCGGCGGCATCGACATCATCGTGCACAACGCCGGCATCACCCGCGACAAACTGTTGGCGAACATGGATGAAGGCCGGTGGAACGCGGTGCTCGGGGTGAATCTCGCCGCACCGCATCGGATCACCGAAGGCCTGGTGGCTCGGGGTGCCCTGAAGCCCGGCGGTCGGGTGATCGATGTGTCCTCGATCGCGGGGATCGCGGGTAACCGCGGTCAGACCAACTATGGCGCCTCCAAGGCCGGCGTGATCGGCATGGTGAATGCCGAGGCGCCGAAGCTGGCGGAGCACGACATCACGATCAATGCCGTGGCGCCCGGTTTCATCGAAACCGCGATGACCGCCGCCGTCCCGCTGGGCACCCGCGAAGCCGGACGGTTGATGAGTTCGTTGTCGCAGGGCGGTCAGACCATCGACGTTGCCGAGACCATCGCCTACTTCGCCAGCCCGGCCTCGAATGCGGTTACCGGCAATATCGTTCGGGTCTGCGGGCAGAGTCTGATCGGAGCATGATGACCGCGGTACCCGGGCAAAACAGAACTCAGGTCATCACTCTGACCGAACCGCCGCAGAACAGTCGCCTGTTCGCCAAGGCGGCGGTGGGAGCCGTGCCGCTGCTGTCGGCACGCAAACCGACGCTGCCCAACCGGGCTGTTCAGCTCGACGGATTGACAGTCGACCCGGATCATCTGGCGGCCTACTGCCGGGCGACCGGTCTGCGCTTCGGCGACGCGCTCCCGTTGACCTATCCGTTCGTGCTCACCTTCCCGCTGGCGATGCAACTGGTGGTGGCGCGGGACTTTCCGTTCGTCGCGGTCGGCGCGGTGCACGCGCAGAATCTCATCGAGCGCAGCCGTGACATCTCGGTGAGCGAGCCACTGGATATCCATACGCATATCGAGAATCTGCGTGAGCACCCCAAGGGCCTGCTCGTCGATGCGGTCAGCGAGATCAAGGTCGGCCGCGAGCTGGTGTGGCGGCAGGTCACCACATTTCTGCACCAGCAGCGCACCTCCCTGTCGGGTGGGCCGAAGCCGGAGCCGAAGCCGGACGAGGTTCCGCCGCCGCCGCTGCGCACGCTGCGGGTCGAGCAGAAGATGATCACGCGGTACGCGGCCGCATCCGGTGACCACAACCCGATTCACACGTCCGGATTGGGCGCCAAGGCCTTCGGATTCCCGAAGCCGATCGCGCATGGCATGTGGTCGGCGGCGGCCGTGCTCGGCGCCATCGAGGGCCGTATACCGGGCAAGGTCGAGTACTCGGTCAAATTCGGCAAGCCGATTCTGTTGCCGGCGACGGTGAATGTGTATGCCGACCAGGTCGCGACCGGGTGGGATGTGGCGCTACGCCACCCGAAGAAGGGATTCCCGCACCTGACGGGCACCCTGCGCTGAGCGATCGGCGCCGTATCTCGTTGCACACGGGATACGGCGCCGAGCAGCGTTTACGTGGTGGACTACTCGGCCTTCTTCCGGCCCGCCAGGCCGCGCCACGCGAGGTCGTCGAGCAGATCCACCGCCTCCGCGACCTCGATCTGGCCGCTGGCCAAACGGTCGGCGATGGCTTCCCCGGCCCCGATCACGGCGACCGCGACGATATCGAAGTTCGTCCCGGGCTCGGCATACTTGGCACTGGATTCCAGCAGCTTGGCGGTGAGCTCGATGACCTGCTCGCGGGCATTCTCGATCTCGGTTGCGAACGCTTGCTGCCCGATAGCCTGCCGGTAGATCACCTGCCAGGACCGACGATTGCGGTCGACGAAGCCGAGGAAGCCCTCCAAAGCGGTCCGTAACTGCTCGTGCGGCGTCAGCCGCGGATCACCCGCGGGTGCGACCGATTCGATGAACCGGATTCCTTCGCGTTGAATGCACGCGCGGAACAATTCGTCCTTGGAGCCGTAGTACAGGTAGAGCATGGGCTTGGAGATCTTCGCCTTGGCGGCGATCGCGTCCATCGAGGTGTCATGGAAGCCTTTGCGCGAGAAAACCTCCACAGCGGCGTCGAGCATCTGTTGCTCGCGTATCGCCCGCGGAAGTCGCTTCGTGCCGCCCGCCATCCACACTCCTACTACAGGTGAGCCCCATATATTACTCCAAAGTAAGTTCCGGTGCGACATTCTCGCTGCTCGCCCGATTCGCCGCCTCGGCGGGGTTCAGCACTGTGGCACTGCGCCCTTGAACGTGGCCATGCGCAGTACCGAAGCATCGACCTGAGCCATTGGCAAGCGGTTGCTCGCCACCGCCTGCTCCAACTGGTCGAGCACCTGCGGTACCGCGTCGGTGGTGATCCACAAGGCGTTGTCCGCTCCGGCAACCAAGGCGGCCTCCACAGCGTCGGCGATCGACAGTCGGGTGGTGATCGCCGCCATCCCACCCAGATCGTCGGTGAAGATCGGTCCGTCGAACGGTGCGGCGCCGTACCCGCTGCCGTCACGCAGCAGTGCCATCGCCTCTGGGCTGATGCTGGCGGGAACATCCGGGGTGGTCAAGCCGGGCACATCCAGATGACCGACCATCACGCCCGCTCCGGAGTCGATCAGTTCGCGAAAGGGCGCCAGGTCCACTGCCTGGAGTTGGTCCAGCGGTGGCGTGCGGACCGTACCGGTATGGGAATCACCGGAGGCGGAGCCATGGCCGGGGAAGTGCTTCATCACCGTGCCGACGCCCGCTTCTCGCATCGCCCGAATGAAAGCATCGGCGTACTGCACGACCACAGCGGGATCGTCGGAGAAGGAGCGGTCGCCGATGACGGTGTCGTCGGGTTGAGCACTGACATCGATATCGGGGGCGAAGTCCACGGTCACCCCCAGTTCGCGCAGTGCGCGACCACGCGCCAGCGTCGCGTCGTAGAACTGGTCCGGAGTCATGGTTTGCGCCGTGACCCGTGCGGACGGAGCCACGCCGATCACATCGCCGACCCGAGACACCCGGCCGCCCTCCTCGTCGATGGTCACCATCAGCGGAGCCTTGGCTTCCTGTTCGACTCCGGTGATTCCTCCGGATTCGAGCAGCGACCGGTCGGTCCAGCCGCCGACGAAGATGCCCCCGACCTGTTCGGCTCGCACGATCGCCGCCGCGTCCTCGGCGCCGGTCACGCCCACTGTCAGTAGTTGGGCGAGTTTTTCCCGGGGGGTGAAACGCTCCAGGTACTCGGTAGCGCAGTCCTGTTGCGCCTGGGTGGTGACCGCAGCCGCGGCCCCCGGTGTATCGGAAGGGGTACTCGGTGGGGCCGATTCGGCGTCACCGCCGCTCGAACAGCCGGCAGCCGACACAGCGAACACAGCGAACACAGCGAACAGCGTCTTGCGCACAATGGTCGACGGTACTCCTCGCGGCGCCGCCACCCGGGACCGGCGTCCACGGCCGCCCGAACCGGATCGAGCGCCATTCCCACAGGTCACACCTGTTGCCATGGCGTTTCGTGGGGCCGCCCGAGGGTAGGCTCGAAGTGCGGCTGTGCTTCGCCGGTCGTTCCTACCGTGCGGTCGTGCCCACCGAGAGGTCAACGTGCCCTGCGATCTGATGCTCATCGCCTACGACGGCTCCGAGAACGCCAAGCGTGCTATCGAATACGCTGGGCGATTCCTCAGTGCCGATCGCGCTGTCGTGCTGACCGCATGGGAACCCTTGGTACGCCAAGCAGCGCGCTTGGCAGGGCTTTCGGGTGTGGTGCAACAGGAGTGGGTGCCCGACGAGGAACTCGAGGATGTGGCCTACCTCGACGCCCGGACCATCAACGCCGAAGGGGTGCGACTGGCCGAACTGGCGGGCTTGAACGCCGAGGCGCGCACCGCCGAATGTTCCACGACCATCTGGAACGCCATCGTCGACTGTGCCGACGAACTCGATGTCGACATCATCGTCGCGGGAACTCGGGGAGCGACCGGCATCCGCGCGCTGTTGCACAGCAGCGTCGCCGACGCCGTGCTCAAACACTGCCACCGTCCCGTCCTGCTGGTTCCCCCCGGTAAGACACCCTGACCCCGATGGTGTCGCGTGCTCCGCGTGCCAGGGCGCGATCGGGGTCGCTCGCCGCGGACGGGGACCTCGACCGGAGTGGTCGCCCCGACCGCGTTAGGTTGGGGACATGGATGGGTTCCTGCTCGCTCGCGCCGACAGCGTAGTTCGGGGCTACGGGAGCCGGATGGATTTCGACGACGCCCAGCAGGCGAGTGCGGCGCTGCGCACCGGACACGCGGAATGCGTGGTGGGCGCGCTGCCCTTCGACCCGAGCCAGCCCGCCGCGCTGACGGCTCCCGAGCGTGTGGAACACACCAGCGGTCCGTGGCGTCCTGCGGCACTTCCCGATCTTCCCGCGGTGCGGGCGGTGACCGAAATTCCGAACCCGGCCGAACACGTGGCGCGGGTGACCAAACTGGTCGAACAGCTCAACGATCCAGCACAACCGCTGCGCAAGGTGGTGGCGGCTAGGTCGGTCCTGGCCGAAGCGGAGTCCGCGCTCGATCCGGAACTGGTCGCGGCCCACCTGCTGACCAGGCATCCGCGCGCGAACGTCTTCGCAGTCGACCTGACGCCCGCCGGACGGACGGGTGCGGCGCTGGTGGGCGCGACACCGGAAGTGCTGATCGCCCGGCGCGGCGACACCGTGACGCTGCGCCCGCTCGCCGGCACCATGCCGCGCGGGGCCGACCCGGACGTCGACGCCGCCCACGCGCGGGACCTGCTGGCCAGCGCCAAGAACCGCGACGAGCACGCTTTCGTCATCGAGTGGATTCGCCAGCGGCTGAGCCCGGTGTGCGCCCAGTTGTCGATCCCGGACGGGCCCGAGTTGGTCAGCGCCTCCGAGGTGTGGCATCTGGCGACGCCGATCACCGGACGTTTGCGCGACCCTGCGATCACCGCGCTCGACCTGGCCGTGTTGCTGCACCCGACCCCCGCGGTCTGCGGCACACCCACCGATCTTGCGTTGGACGTCATCACCCACCTGGAAGAAGATCGCGGGTTCTACGGCGGAGCCGTCGGCTGGTGCGATGCCGATGGGGACGGCGTCTGGGTGGTCGCGATTCGGTGCGCGGAGTTGTCGGCGGATGGCCGCACCGTGCGCGCGCATGCCGGCGGGGGCATCGTCGCGGCGTCCGAACCTCGGGCAGAACTCGATGAGACCACCGCCAAGCTGCGCACCCTGCTCGGCGGTCTGCACTGTGCGCTGCCCGTGGAATGAGGCCGGCGGCAGAGTTCGTGCGGCCTAAACGCCTCCCGCGCGCGGTCAGCCTGCTAGGTTGGCCGGGAACGTGCTTGTCTCGACGTATTGGAGTGCCGCGATGAAATTTGCCGTCCCTGGTGTCGCGAGTGCGGTTGCCGGCGCTTTTCTGGGTGTGGTCGGCGTGCTCGTCATCACCACGGCGATGCAGCAGAACTCCCGCCCGGACATCGACCGTAGCGGTAACAAGGACTCCTCGCTGCTGAACAACGTCGAGTACGGTCAACGCTGACCTCCGCAGCACCGACCGATTCGCCGAGGCAGTTCGACACCACACCACTGGGCAGAGGCTGGTTCTTCGCCAGCGTCGTCGTCGCTTGCGCGCTGGCGTTCGCTCAGGCGCCGGCGCTGACGGTCGCGGACACGAAATACGACCTGGCCCAGAATCCGTTCGGCTTTCTCGAGCGCGCGAGCCATCTGTGGAGCAGCCAGGCGCCGCTGGGCCAAGTGCAGAACCAGGCCTATGGGTATTTCTTTCCCCACGGCGCCTTCTTCACCGTCGGGCACGCGTTGGGTCTACCCGCCTGGGTCACCCAACGCATCTGGTGGGCGTTGCTCCTGCTGGCCGGATTCTGGGGGATCATCCGGCTGTGCGAGACGCTCGGCATCGGCACGCGCGGCTCCCGAGTCGTTGCAGCGCTCGCCTTCGCGTTGTCTCCGCGGGTGTTGACCACGCTCGGGTCGATCTCGTCGGAGGCGCTGCCGATGATGCTCGCGCCGTGGGTGCTGCTGGCCCCCGCGGCGCTGGGTGTCGCCCGGGCGCAGCGGCGTCGGAGCCGGGCCCGGACGCCGGCCGGCAGCGCCCTGGCCCTGGCCCTGATGGGTGCGGTCAATGCGGTGGCGACGGTGGCGGCTTTCCTGCCCGCGTTGCTGTGGTGGGCGTCGTATCGGCCGACCCGGCGTTGGTGGCGTTTCACCGCGGCCTGGATTCCCCTGCTGGTGTTGGCCACCCTGTGGTGGGTGGTGCCGCTGCTGTTGCTCGGCGCGGTGAGTCCGCCGTTTCTGGACTACATCGAATCCTCGGGCGTGACCACGCAATGGGCCTCACTCGCCGAAGTGTTGCGCGGTACGAGTAGTTGGACGCCGTTCGTTTCGCCCGAACGCATCGCCGGCGCGGTGTTGGTGACCCAACCCGCTGCGGTACTCGCGACCGGGCTGGTCGCGGCGGCGGGCATGGCGGGCCTGGCGCTGCGATCCATGCCCTACCGCGGCAGACTCACTCTGATCCTGTGTGTCGGCCTGGCCGGCCTGTGCGCCGGGTTCGTCGGTGAGATCGGTGGGCCGTTCGCGGAGTCGGTGCGAGTGTTCTTGGATTCCGAGGGCGCTCCGCTGCGCAACGTGCACAAGCTGGAGCCGTTGATCCGGATCCCCTTGGTGCTCGGGCTGGCCCAGCTGCTCGCCCGGATACCGTTGCCCGGATCGGTACCGATGCCGGTGTGGCGGCGCGCGTTCGTGCATCCAGAGCACAACCGTCCGGTCGCGGTCGCCGCGCTGATCCTCGCCGCATTGACCGTATCCACTTCGCTGGCCTGGACCGGCAAGCTGGCGCCGCGCGGTGCCTACGACCAGGTCCCGGCCTATTGGCAGCAGACAGCGGACTGGCTGCGCCGTCACGCCGCCGACACCCGTGCTCTGGTCGTGCCCGGCGTCCCATTCGGCAATCAAGTCTGGGGCCTGACCCGCGACGAACCGCTGCAGGCACTGGCCGAGACCCCGTGGGCGGTTCGTGACGCGGTGCCGCTGAATCCACCGGGCGCCATCCGCGCACTGGATTCCGTGCAACGGCTGATCGCCGATGGCCGGCCCTCGGACGGCCTGGCCGAAACCCTCGCCGCCCAGGGCATCGGCGTGGTGGTGTTGCGCAACGACCTCGACCCGGAGACCTCCCGCTCGTCTCGGCCGATGCTGGCGCATCAAGCTCTCGAGGATTCCCCTGGCCTGCGCCGAGTGGCCGAGTTCGGTGGTCGGATCGAAACCTCGGTGATCGCCGACGGATTGGTGGTCGATGGCGATCTGCGCCCGCCCTACCCCGCGATCGAGATCTACCGGGTGGAGGCGCCCGGGCCGGGAACACCCACGACGGTGCGAGGCGGCCTCGGCGCGCCGGAGAGCTTCCCCGGCGCGTATACGATCCCGCTGGCCGATGTCCCGATCGTGCAGGGAGGCCCGGAGGTGCTCGAGCGATTGCGCCGAGATCCGGGCCCGACCGAAACCCCCACTGTGCTCGCCGCCGATGCCGTGCGGGCCGGGCTGCCCATCGGTCCGGTGACGGTCACCGATACGCCGATGGATCGAGAGGCCGACTTCGGGCGGGTGGACAACCACAATTCGGCGCTGCGCGCGCCCGACGACGCACGCCGCACCCACAACCTGGTAGCCGACTATCCGGTGCCGGGCGCCGAACTGGTCCACGGCGAATGGTCCGGCGCGACGATCACCGCGTCCAGTTCCGCCGCGGACGCCACCCAGCTCGGCGGGGTGGCGCCGGGGAGTTCGACCGCGGCCGTCGTCGATGGCGATCTCGCCACTGCGTGGATCAGCAACGGGACCGAACACGCATTGGGGCAGTGGCTTCGACTGGATCTGGATCGTCCGATCGCCTCGGGACAGCTGAGTCTGACCACCAGTTCGGCAGCCATCGGAGATCCGGTCAAATGGATCGAGGTGCGCACCGCGCACGGCACGGTATCGGCGCGCATTGCCGAACCCGGTGCATCGGTGTCGGTTTCACTGCCGGCCGGTACCACCGACTGGCTGACCATCACCGCCATCCGCACCGAAAACGGTACCCGTGGAGATCAATTCGGTATCAGCGAACTCACGCTCGTCGACTACTCCCAGCGTGACGCACCGGTCGAGCTCGACATTCGACGTCGCACCGTATTGCCGCCGCCACCATCGGGAACACAGGTGCGCGCCTGGGATCTCGGTCAAGAATTTCCTGGCCGCAGCGCCTGTTTCGACGCCCCCGACCGGGTCCGATGCGGCAAAGGCCTCGCGCTGGCGCCGGAGGAGCCGGGTCCGTTCGAGCGCACGCTCGCGGTCCCGAATCCGATGACCGTCACCCCGGAACTCACCGTTCGCACCAGGCAGGGCCCGGCGTTGGAGGCTCTGCTCACCGACCACAGCCGTCCCGTCGCCCGGGGTGCAGCCGACGTCGGCGATCTGCGTGGGGCCGCCTTCGCAGCGACCGACGGTGACCCGCGCACCAGTTGGACCGCTCCGGAAGACTCCGTGCGTCATCCGACCGCTGGGCGACCGACCCTCACGATCGAACTGCCCGAACCGGTGGTGGTGACCGGTCTCGAACTCACTGCCTCGCTCGGCGGCCTGCCCGCGGCGCCGACCTCGGTGACGGTGGACCTCGGCGCCGGCCCGCAGGTGCGCGAGCTGGACCAGGATTCGCCGGGCGAACCCACGCGCATCGAGTTGTTGTCGACTGTGACCGACCGGGTGGAGGTCAGCATGCGCACCTGGGAACCGGTATTGGACAAGACCGCACTCGGCTTCGTACAAGCTCAGCCCCCCGGCCTGGCGGAGGTGGTCGTGCTCGGACCCGACTACCCTGCAGCCGCGCCGTTGGATCGGGTGCTCACAGTGCCGTGCGCGCTGGGGCCGACGATCGAAATCGGTGGCCGGTCCCTGTCCACCACGATCACCGCCACGGCCGCGGAATTGCGTTCCAGCGCACCGGTATCCGCGCGTCTGTGTCTCGGTTCCGAAGCGGCGGGGCAGTTCGCGGTACCCGCAGGTCGGGTCGGGGTGGCGGTCGGGCCGACCGAGCTGTTCTCCGTCGACCGTGTGCGCATGACCCGCACCGACATGCCGGCGTCCGTGGCTCACGTCGCCCGTAGCGACGCTCGCCTGTTGGTGCTGCCCGCGAGCACCAACGCCGGTTGGCGCGCAACCGCCGTGGACGGCCGGCAGCTGGAGCCGGTGGTCGTCGACGGTTGGCAGCAGGGCTGGCTCCTGCCGGCCGAGGCCATGGGACCGGTCACGGTCGCCTTTCCGATCGATCGCTGGTATCGCCTGGGCATCTTCGGTGGCCTGCTGCTGTTGATACCGCTGGTCGTCGTCGCGCTCCGCCGCCCCGGCCGCGGGTCGAGACCCGAGGCCTCCGACACCGACGAGGTGGCCGACCCGCTGGCGAATTCGGTGGACGCACGGGCGGACCCGGCTCCAGCGGCAGCGCCGGTCACCTGGGGGCGGCGGTGGATGGGCGTGGCGGGACTACTCGCGACCACGACGGTGATCGCCGGTCCGGTGGGTGCGATCACGACAACGATCGGTGTGGCTGCCGTCCGGTTCCGGCCGCGGGTGGCCGCCCGTGCGCTCGTCGTGGTGGCGGGCGTGGGCACGGCGGTGTCCATGGCCGCGTTGTCGACCGGGCCTTGGCGTTCGCCCGACGGCTATCTGGGTGGTTCGCCGCTGGTGCAGCTGCCCGCGCTGGTTGCGGTCGTCGCGGTGGGACTTGCGGCGCTGCCGCGTCGGGACCAGCGGCGCGCCGGCTCCTCCACCAGCGCATAGCTGGCCGCTGCAGCCGGGATGGTGAGAGCGATCGTCAGCACGAGCACCGTGCCGAACTGTCCGTGGAAAGGCAGAATGCCGAACACCGGAAAGACGATCGACAGCACCGCGAGATGCCAGAGGAAGATTCCGAACGACCAGCGTCCCAGCATCGCTGCCACCGGCGATTCCAACCACCGGTGAGTGCGCGCGCCCGTATCTCGCAGCACCAGTGGCGCCAGCAATGTGAACCCGATGATGGAACCCAGCGCAACTTTTGTCACGTACTGCCAAGGCTCGGCCCGAGTGAGTCCGTCCGGCCCTGCCAGATCGGTCGCCGATACCGCGAAGGCGACCACAGCGACCGTCCACATCAGCCGCTGGTTCCCCACGGCCCGGCGCCACACCGAGGGGTGGACCGTATCGCTGACGAGTTCGGCGAGCACCATGCCCGCCAGAAACCAGGGAAGGTAGCTGGGCAGCCAGTTGTCGGCGTGGATGGCCTCGGGCGTCGGCACCGGAATCAGGTTCCATCCCAAGCAGATCACCGCGGCGGCCAGGAGCGTCGGAGCCCGCAGCCGGGCTGCGCGCCCGCGCAACCGAATCAGCGCGAACGCCACCACCGGTAGCACGAGGTAGAAGGCGACCTCCACCGACAGGCTCCACATATGGGTCAGGCCCTCGGTCAAGGTCAGTGGGACGAATACCTGCAACAGGGCGAGATTCGACAACCACACCTGCCCTCCGGCCGTCCGCGCGGCCCCCGGCAACAGCACGAGAACCACGCACACCACCACCCAGTAGGCGGGCAGAATGCGCGCGGCGCGATGCCACAGGTAGTGACCGACCGCCGGAGCCGGGCCGAGCCCGCGCGCCGCCGCGGCGTGCGGGCGCCAGAGCAGGAATCCGGACAAGGCGAAGAACACCGCGACCGCCATGTCGAATCGCTGCCACACCCGGCCGATGATCGGTGTGTCCACAGCTGCGGTCTGGAATGCCGCGTGGGTTACCAACACTCCGAGCGCAGCCATCCCGCGCATGCCCTCCAGCGCGGGAACGAACGACGAGAGCCTTCGTGAGGCCGGAGGTGTCACAGGGGGCGCGGTCGAAGTCATCGTGATTCAGTGTGCCTTGCCGACCCGTCGTCGATGATCCGACAGCCCCTTTGCGTGCGCAGCGCCCTGCGATTTCTCCACCGTTTCTGCCATCGCCACCGCGCGATGCCACATAGGACTGTAGTGTCTGGGCTCACGAGATGCCGCGGGCTGCCCGCGGCATCTCCGCAACGGCCTGTGTTCTACGACGAGGAGAGTTTGCATGGCACCGAGTGCCGGTACAAGAAGGACAGTGGCCTGCTCGCTCATCGGTCTCGGCGCATTTCTCATCGTCGCCGCAGTGCTGATCCCGAGCTACACCGTCGACAAAGTTGCCAAGACTCCTCTCGATCTGGAGATCACCACCATCGCGACCAACCCGCCAGGGGAAGACAGCCTCGTGCTCGACGCTACGTCGCTGGCTGTGGACGGCCCGCCCACGATCGATCGCAATGTTCCGCTGGTCTCCCAGCGTTTCGTCACGGTGGAGGATCCGGCCGATGCCGACAAGATGACCGTGCAAATGGGCCAGACGCTGCGACGGACCGACAAGCAACTCGACACCGGACTGCTGAGCGCGGCGATCGACCGCGTCACGATCAGCCGCACCACCGGCATGCCGGTCGACACCGAACCGAACGGCTCCATCGCGCTCACGGTGAACAGCCAGGGTCAGACCATCGCCGAGCCGGTGCAACACACGGGTTTGCAGTACCGATTCCCCATCGGCACGGAGAAGAAGACCTATCCGTACTTCGATTTCAACGTGCGCAAGACCTTCGACATCGAATTCCTCGAAGAGACCGAGATCAACAACCTCACGGTCTATCACTTCCGGATGTCGGTGCCGCCCACCAGTTTGTGGGATGTGGTGCAGTCACCGAGGAATCGCGTGACTCTGCCGGCCGCCAAATGGGGTCTCGAGGGCGACGCTCCGGTGACGATGATCCGGTACTACACCAACACCCGTGACCTGTTCGTCGAGCCCCAGACCGGTGCGCTGATCAAGGGGAGCGAAAAACCGCACCTGTACTACTCGCGTACTGCGGACGAGGTCGAGGTCACCGCGCTGAAGTCGCATCTGGTGATGGACGACAAGACCGTGGAATCGCAGATGTCGACGGCCAAGAAGTACGTCGATCAGCTGTCGCTGTACGGGCGGATCCTGCCGATCGTGGCCGGGATACTCGGCGCGATCGCGGTGATCGCCGGTGTGCTGCTGGGCATTCGAGGCGGTGGACCCGGCCCGATGCCCGCTCGCCCGGGCGGTGGGCCGAGCCGACCCGGCGGAACCGCGCCCATCGGCGGCGCCCCGCCCGAACGGGTGGGTCCGGGCGCCGACGATATGCCCACCGAACAGATCCCGATCCACAAACAGCCCTGATCCACTTCGCGCACTGATGAATTCGGCTCCTCCACCGGCTGTCCTGCCCGCCGGTGGGGGAGCCGAATTCGCGTGACGGTGGCAGGGGTCGACCCACCGGAGGTCAACTCACCGGACGCAGCGGGTCGGGACCGGCTGTGGTGTCGGCGGCACGCACGACGACCGCGGCGACCACGACAGTTGTGCAAGCCGCGACCGATACCGCCGTCACGAGCACCGCGGGGATCGAGCGGGCCAGCACCACCATGGCCACGATTTCGACGGCCAAGCCCAGCCAGGCGAACGCGGCGAGCGATGTGCGGCCGATAGCGATCGCGGAGAGTACGGCGCCTTGCAACACCGCCAGCACCGCACCGTGTAGGGCGAACAACCACAGCAGGTCCTGGACGGGGGCATAGCCCGGCCCGGCCAGCAGTGGGGCCAAAGGAGCGGCCAGCGCTGCGCCGAGCACCGCGGTCAGGCCGATCCCGCTGAGTACCGCCAACGCCACGCGGATGGCGCTCGCCGACTGCGTCGGCTGCGCCATCCGCGGATACAGCACGACGCCGACGGCCTGTGGCAGCCAGAACGCGATCTTGGTGGCAATGGTGCCGAATGCGTAGCGGCTGGCATCCGCTTCCTCGAGCACGATCCGGACCACGAGGAGATCCGCCGACGACAGCGCCATCAGAGCCGCCTGTACCTGCGCGGCCCAGAGGACCGGCCGTACGCGGGCGACCGGGACATCGTCGCGGTCGAGTTCGCCGCGCGCTCGGGTGGCCGGCTCACCGGCGATCATCCGGGCGCACACCGCCGCTGCGACGATCCCGCACGTCGCCGCCAGCAACGTGAGCGGCACGCCGCCACCCAGAGCCAGGATCACCAACGCGGGCCCGACCCGGGCGATGCCCGCCGTCCCCAGCACCACCCCCAAGGCGCGGAACTGTTTGTTCCCCTGCAGAATTCCCTGCTCACCAGCCAGGAGCACCAGCGCGGGCGCGGCGGCCAGAGCTGCCGCCGCGGCGGCGACACCGACCTGTAGCATGCCGGCCACCAGCGGCGTCACCAGCGCCGCCGCCACGGCGACGACCGCCGCGCAGCGCCACTGCAATCCGCGCAGTTGCGCGACGCCCGCGCCCCCAACCACATCCCTGGCCACCACGTTCTGCAATGCCAGCGCGGGAACCGCGCACAGCAGCTGCAGCGCGAGCAGACTTGCGAACTCGCTGAAGCCGCCGGAAACTCCCAACCATCGACCGGCCAGGACTTGCAACAGGTATCCGGTCACGTTGGCGGTCATCGCCCCACCGGACACCCACGTGAGGTCCGCCATCACCAGGAACCGACGGATAGCGGGCACGCGGCTCATCGTCGCATCTCGCCGCGTGCTCCGACGCTGCGCCCCGCCGAGGTCGACTGCCGGTCGCCGTGACTGTGGCGTCGACGTGAGTGGAACGTACAGTGCTCAGGCGTGAGCGTGAGCGGCCGGGAGCGAGTGGTGACTGCGGGAGCCAGCGCTGCGGGAGCGCTGCTGGTGGCCGGGCCGCTGCTGCGGCCGGGCTACCTGCTGGTGCGGGACGCGGTGAGTACCCCGCGCAGCTATCCCACCGATTCCGCGCTCGGACTGGGCGACGCCGCCCCGCGGGCGGTACCGCAGGATGCTGCGCTCGCGGCGCTGTCGACGATCGTGGACGGTGGACTGGTCGTCAAGGCGATCCTGGTGCTCGCGCTGTGGGGTGCGGCCTACGGCGCGGCGGTCCTGGCCCGCGAATTTCTGCGGGCGCCGATCGGGGCGCAACTGGTCGCCGCCGCGGTCGCGCTGTGGAATCCGTATGTAGCCGAGCGGCTGTTACAGGGGCACTGGAGCTTGTTGGCCGGGTATGGCGCGCTGCCGTGGACGGTGCTGGCCGCCAACCGACTCCGATCGACCGTCGTGCCCTTCGGGAAGCGGACCGGTGCAACGGTGTCGGCCTGGGCTGCGCTGTCGGCCGCGCTCGCCGGGGCGGGCCTCACGCCGACCGGGGCGTTGTTGGCCGGGAGCACCGCGCTGGCACTCGCTCGTCGCCGACACCTGCTCGCGACGCTGGCCCTCTGGCTCGCGACGTCGGCGCCGTGGCTGGCCGCGACCATGCTGTCGGGCGCTGGCAGCGAGCCCTCGGACCCCGCGGGGGTCGCGGCGTTCGCTGCCCGCGCCGAACCCGGTCTCGGCACCCTGGGTGCCGTCGCGGGCCTCGGCGGTATCTGGAATGCGGAGGCGGTGCCGTATTCGCGCACCACGCCGCTCGCCGTGATCGGAACCTGTGCATTGCTGGCGATCGTCGCGCTGGGTGTCCGGGCCTTCGCTGTCGGGGGCGCCGACTCCGACGATCGCCGTGTTCGGCGAGTGCTGCTGCTCCTCGCGGCGATCGCGATCGCGTTTCCCGCGCTCGGTGCGACCCCGTGGGGCACGACTTTGCTGGAGCAATTGGTGACCCGTGTACCGGGCGCCGGTCTCCTGCGCGACACCCAGAAGTTCGTTGCTCTGGCCATGCCGGCCTACGCCATGTGCGCCGCAACCGGGTGCGTGGTGCTGGCGCGTCGGTTGTCGACCGGGACCGGCGGTCGGCGCGATGCGCCGCGGCAGGCGGCGATATCCACGGTCGCTGCCGTCTTCGCCGCTGTGCTGATCCTGCCGCTCTACGATCTGGCGTGGGGTGTGAGCGGAGCTGTCCGAGCGGTGCACTATCCGGATGGGTGGCAGCGGGTCGCCGAACGGATGACCAGTGGCGGCGACGTCGCGGTGCTGCCGGGGGGCATGTTTCGCGTATTCCACTACAGCGGAGCGGTTCCGGTGCTGGACCCGGCGCCGCGGATGCTGCCCAACGACGTTCTGCAGACAGGCGAACTGCCGGTGCGTGGGTCGAGGGTGGCCGGTGAGGGCGCTCGCGCCCGAGAGGTGGAAGATCTGCTACACCGCGGTGCTTCGGCCACGCGGTTGGCCGATCTCGGTGTCGGCTGGGTATTGGTCGAACGAACCACTCCGGGCCCACTCGGCGATTCGGCTGGAAGTCTGGCTCGACTCGAGTTGGTCTACCAGGACACCGATTTCGCGCTGTATCGCGTTCCGGGTCCGATCGAATGGCACGGGTCTGCATCGACGCACCGCGCATTGGTCTGGGCGGCGCACATCGTGTGGGCGGTGGCCCTGCTCACCGGTCCATGCCTCGTGCTCGGCACACGTGTACGGTCTCGGTTCGGGCGGTCACGGTGAAGACAGCGCGACGCCGGGCGGTGTCGCGTGTACGAGACCACCGCGCTGGGGTCAGTCGATCGACCGCGGTGCGATCAAGCCCGGGAGGTGCTCGCCCCGGGCAGCGGCGGCCAGCACCTCGTAGACGCCGTTTCCGGTTTGTTCCCAGGAGAATTCGCGCGCACGGGCGCGCGCCTTCTCTCCCATGACGGTGCGGCCCACCGGATCGTCGAGTAGCTCGCCCACGGCGTCGGACAGGTGAGCGACATCGTCCACCAAAAGGCCGGTGGCGCCGTCGACAATGGAATCGGTGAGCCCGCGTGAGCTCCGATAGCCGACAGTGGGTACCCCGTGCTGCGCGGCCTCGATCACCGCCAGTCCCCAGCCCTCTTTGCGGGAGGGCAGTACGTGCACCCATGCGCGGGCCAGCAGTTCGTGTTTGCGGCGCTCGTCCACGTGGCCGTGGAAGGTGACGGCGTCGGCGATGCCGAGCTCGCGCGCGTGGTCACGCAGTTTTGCAGCCCACCAGCCATCGCCGATCACCTCGAGGCGCAGGTTCGGCAGGCGGTCGTGCAACCGTGCGACCACCTCCAGCGCATCCTCGATCTGCTTGTGCGGCACCAGTCGGGACAGCACCACGACCGTGGGCGCCTCGGCCCGGGTTTCGGCGGCGCCGGTCGGGGCGTCGACTGGAACAGGTTCTGCTCCATTGCGCACCACGGCGATCCGTGCCGGATCGACACCGAGGGCTGCCAATTCTTCGGCCGAGGGCAGCGAGACGGTCAGATACTGATTGTGCCGATGGACGCGGGGGGAGAGCCAGGATTCGATCCACCAACCGACCCGGCCGACCAGTTTGCCGGCGACCGGCCATTGTTCACGATGTCCGTGGTGTACGAGCACCACCGATGCCGCGCTGGTGACGGTGGTCGCGAAGAATGGGATGCCGTTCTGGGTGTCGATGACCGCGTCCGGGTGCACACCGCGCAAGGAACCGAGGCCGATCCGACCGAGCAGCAGGGCGCCGAGGGCCCGCGGATACACGGTGAAGCGCCCGCCTGCCCGATCGAGGTCGACGCCATCGATGCGTTCACGCCGGGGCGATCCTGGATAACGGGCGGTGCGCAGCGTCACCTTGATCCCGCGTGCCGCGAGCCGCGCGCCGACCTGTTCGAGATAGCGCTCGCTTCCTCCGCCTTGCGGGTGCCCGGTGTCGCGCCAGCACAGGAGGAGAACTTCGCGCACGGTGGAGCTCTTTCGGTCGGTAAGGCATCGGTCGAATACCGCGGTACACCCTAACTCGAACACCCGCCCGGCACGGTGAGCTTCGTGGTTGTGCCAGACTCGGCGCCGTGCTCGACGTCGAAACCACGCCCGCGCGCGGGGGCTCGCCCCGCTTCGCGCGTCGGGCTACGCTGCGCCGCTCCTTGCGTCTGCTCGGTAGTTTCCGGTTCGAGCAAACCGATCCTGCACTGTTCTACGGGGGCCTGGCGGCCGACAGCGCGGCGATGATCGCCGACTTCTATGCAGACCTGACCGGCCGGTCGTTGCACGGCGCGACGATTCTCGATGTCGGCGGTGGGCCGGGGTACTTCGCCGACGAGTTCGTCCGGACCGGGGCGCGCTACATACCGGTGGAACCGGACTCCGTGGAGATGCACGCGGCAGGACGTATGGTGGCGGGGGCGGTGCGCGGGTCCGGGATGTCCCTTCCGTTCCGCGACGATGCGGTCGACATCTGCTTCTCCTCGAACGTTGCCGAACATGTCGGCAAACCGTGGGTCATGGCAGATGAGATGGTGCGGGTGACCAGGCCGGGTGGGTTGATCGTGCTGTCGTACACGGTGTGGCACGGACCGTTCGGTGGGCACGAGACCGGACCATGGCACTACTTCGGCGGGGAGTATGCCGCACGCCGTTTTCGTCGCAAGCACGGGCGGGAACCGAAGAACCGGTTCGGCAGGTCGCTGTTCGCGGTGCGTGCTGTGGACGGGTTGCGCTGGGCGGCAGGTACTCCGGCCGAGGTGGCCGCGGTCTTCCCGCGTTACCACCCGCGCTGGGCGTGGTGGCTGGTACGGCTGCCGGTGGTGCGCGAGGTACTCGTGAGCAACCTGGTTGTCGTGGCCGCCAAGCGTGAGTCGCGCTAGGGCTCCAGCCACCCGCGGCGCCAGTGCCGCTTTCCGCACGGTGCATGCACCGGCTCGCTCCACGGCGATTCTCGTATCGCCAGCCCCACGGTCTCCAGTGTGGTCAGCCCGACCAAGTCGGCCAGTGCTCCGACCGCCGCGACCGCCTCGGCGGCCTGAATGGCCGCGGTAGCCTGTTCGATGGTCAAGGTGCGGCCGGGTAGGAACGACACCACCCACCCGCCACTGCCGACACACTTCGCCTGATGCTCGGTCCGATCGCTGGTCATCAGCGACCGGTCGATTACTTGCACCGCCATGACTCGGACTCCCCAGTTTGCGGAATCGGTTCGGGAATGGAGCGCGCAGATATGCTGCTCCAGCATCCCCTTTTCGGCAAGAGAACGCAATAGTGCGTTCGACGAAAACCGTACCGAGAGGTCGGGATTCACACCGACGGTAGTGGATCCCATGGGTGGAACTGGAACGAGTTACAGACAAATGTGGCGCAAAACTGTAACGTGTTCTCATGTTCTACGACAGCTTGTTCATCGGCGGCCGCTGGACCGCGCCAGCCACCGCCGAGCGCGTCCCGGTCCTCTCACCGTTCACGGTCGAGCCGGTGGGCAGCGTCCCCGCGGTGAGCCGTGCCGATGTGGACGCCGCGGTCACCGCGGCCAGGCATGCTTTCGATCACGGCCCGTGGCCGGCTACACCGCCGCGTGAGCGTGCCGAGGTGCTCACCCGCGCTGCTCGCTTGATGGAGCAGCGCTCCGCCGACCTGATCGCCGCGTTGACGGCCGAGGTCGGCGCTCCGCAGACGACCGCCATGACACTCAACCAAATCCCTGCGGTCGCCGCGCTGGATTCCTACGCGGCCCTGGCCGAGTCGTTCCCGTGGCGGGAGACCCGGGTCGGCGGGTTCGGCACCAGCCGAGTCACCCGGGAGCCGCGTGGCGTCGTCGCGGCGATCACCGCGTGGAACGTCCCGCTGTTTCTCGCGGCCAACAAGCTTGCGCCTGCTCTGCTCGCCGGCTGCTCGGTGGTGTTGAAGCCCGCCCCGCTCACGCCGATCACCGCCAATATGCTCGCGGACATCTTCGTCGAGGCCGGCCTGCCCGAAGGCGTGCTTTCGGTGCTGCCCGCCGAGCCCGACGCGGCGGAGTACCTCGTCGGGCACCCCGGGGTCGACAAGCTGACCTTTACCGGGAGCACCGCGGTCGGCAAGCGGATCGGTGCGCTGGCCACCGGCCAACTCAAGAGCGTCTCGCTCGAACTGGGCGGGAAATCCGCGGCCATCGTGTTGCCCGATGTGGACGTGGCGGCGAGTGTCGGGATGCTGGCGTTCTCGGGACTGATGAACAGTGGACAGGGTTGTGTCGCGCAGACGCGCATTCTCGTGCCCCGCAGTCGTTACGACGAAGTTCTCGATGCGCTCGTCGAGCATGTGACAACGATGACGGTCGGCGACCCGAACGACCCCAGTGTGCAGTTGGGGCCGCTGATTTCCGAACGCCAACGCGACCGGGTCGAAGGATATATCGCCAAGGGCAAGGCCGAAGGCGCGCGGCTGGCGCTGGGTGGCGGCAGGCCGGCGGGCCTGGACCGGGGCTGGTTCGTCGAGCCGACGATCTTCGCAGATGTCGACAACAAGTCGACCATCGCGCAGGAGGAGATCTTCGGTCCGGTGCTTTCGGTCATCCCCTACCAGACCGAGGACGACGCGGTCGCCATCGCCAACGACTCGGTGTACGGTCTCGCGGGTTCGGTGTGGACCACCGACGTCGAGCACGGCGCCGACATCGCGGCGCGGGTGCGGACGGGCACCTACGCGATCAATTGGTACGCGTTCGATCCCACTGCGCCGTTCGGCGGGTACAAGTCGTCCGGGATCGGCCGGGAGAACGGTCCCGAGGGGCTCGATTCCTTCTGCGAGCAGAAGTCGCTGCTCATGCCACTCGGTTGGACAGAATGATCAGTCGGTGGGCATGACGGCTCGCAGGATCGGCTCGCGCCGGCCGTAGCGTCGCTCGGGCGCGTCGACGATCTCGACGCGCCACCCCGGCGGCAGCACCGCCCGCAGCCGCCCGGCGGCCCGTTGGAGCGGCGTGCTCACCGTCGCGGCCACGAATTCGAGGTCGGTAGACGCCTCGGTATTCGGATCGGCCATGTTCCAACCACCTCTCGCGCGTCGATCTCGACGGACACCGCGAACATTCGCGGAGTGCGATATCGAAGGGGAGTCGTTCAGTCGATCGAAAATCGGTCAGCAGTCGGATTCGAGATGTTCGAATGAAGGTTACGCCGATCATAGTTCATAGTTCGATGAAAGGTCATCACCTGCACACAACACAGTGGTATGTGCCGATATCCGACGCGGATGGGGCGGACATATCGGGCTGGATATCGGACTTTTCCCGATGCACTCCGAATTCATCGGTGTGGCTCCGAAAATACTCGGGCGGTGACGACGCGAGTGTCACCGCCCCAATGATCGGCGATAGGCCGCGGGAGTGGTCCCGGTCGTCGCGCGCAGGTGCACTCGCAGCGCGGTGACGCTGCCGAATCCGGATCGTGCCGCGACGACCTCGACCGGCAACTGTGTGGTTTCCAGTAGCTCACGGGCACGGGTGGTGCGTTGGGCATCCAGCCAGCGCCGTGGGGTGATACCCACCTCGGCCTTGAACCGCCGAATGAACGTACGCTCGCTCATGAGCGCGTGCGCCGCCAGTGCCGAAACATCCACCGCTGCCTCGGGTTCGGCGATAGCCCAGGCCAGCGTGGCGGCGAGACCGCTGGCGACCTCGTGTGCGCTGGAATGATCCGGGATGTACTGGGCTTGGCCGCCCTCGCGGTGTGGCGCGGTCACGTTCCACCGGGCCAATTCCGCCGCCGCCCGCGCACCCAGCTCGCGACGGACGAGGTGCAGGCACAGATCGAGGCCGGCCGACAACCCCGCCGAGGTGAGCACGTCACCGTCGTCCACGTACAGTGCCGTCGGGTCCAGTTTCACTGCCGGGTACCGTGCGGCGAACTCGTCGCAGTAGGCCCAGTGCGTCGTTGCCGGACGCCCGTCCAGCAGACCGGCCTCGGCGAGGATGAACGCACCGATACAGATACTCACGATGGTCGCTCCGCGGTCCGCCGCGGCCTGCAACGCGGCCGAGGCTTGCGGTGGAACAGGCAAGGTCGGAATACCGGTCCCGGGCACGACGACGATGTCTGCCTCGGTGAGCGCTTCGATTCCGTATTCCACCTGCAAATCGAAACCGTTCGGCGTCCACACCGGTCCCGGCCGTACCCCACACGTACGCATCTCGAACCCGCTCGGCTCGCCGTTGCGGCCTGGCCCGTGCCGAAACGCTTGCACGGCACAGGCCAGGTCGAAGGTCATGACACCGTCCAGAGCGAGTGCCACCACGTGCCTCATTCGACCAGTCTGGCACGAATTCGCCCATAGACGGTTTCTATGCCATGGGGGTGCGACTCCCGAGACTATCGCCAACAGGTGGTGGCGGACGGCGTGTGTAGGTGTGGTGAGGGGTAATGGTGATCAGGTCGCATTCTGCGATCAGTTCGGCGGGTAGGTGTGACGAGAAATGCCATAGGCATGGGGTGATCACCGCTCGGGCGGCGGCGTTGCGTGCAGCGGTGATCAATCGCGCGATCGGGTCGTGGGTGCGTGGCCCGAAGACGATCGTTTTCGACAGGGTGTAGCCGAGTCGTTGTGCGAGGCTGCGGATCTGGGTTTCATGCCAGTTCTGCGAGATGCCGGATATGTCGCGGCGTAGGTAGCCGATGGCGGTTGGTTTCGTGGTCATGACGGCAGGTCCGGTTGTGTTCGGTGGAAATCGGTGGCACAGCGCCTTCTGTCCCGCCTCGCGTGCGTTTCGATGAGTCCGGCTTCTATCACCGATTCGATGACGTCACCGAGGTCTTCGCCTGTGGCAGCGAGCATTTGTGTCCACGAAAATTCTGGACCGACCAGGCCATCCGAGTACACCGGGCTCCATACGCCGTTGTCTCGCTGCAACCATCCGACGGCCTGTTCGGATGGTGGTGGTTGTTCGAAGCCTGTCGGCGTATCGGGCAGTATTCGCAGTGCGCGTGCCAGCCTGGCCAGCAGCCACACGCTCGGTGGTGAATCCTGCTGTTGGGTCAAGCGGTATGGAGGCGAATGGGTAGTGGCACGGACGTTGTGGCCCATGAGGTCCTCGGTTCGTATCGGAGGGTTGCGCGGGAAGGCCCTCGGTCCCCGCGTGTGGCCGAGTGATGGTGCCGAGACGACAGCAGCGGGAACCGGGTGCTATTCGAGATCAGCACACGGAAATGCACCTGTGCAGGGCTAAGCTGTTTTCGAAGCGCCAGGTCCTCATTTGAAAACACATAGGGGGGTGCGGAATGCCGTCGACGAGGGAACGATCGTGTGGGATGGAACCAGACAGGACGGGTCGAACGCTGAGGCGGCTACGAACCGAACGCGGAATCAGTCTGCGGGAACTCGCAGGGCAGACCTTCTGTGACTACTCGCAGCTGGCGAATATCGAAGCGGGCCGTCGGTGGCCCAAGGATCGCGGGTGGGCCGAACGGGTCGACCGTGTACTCGACGGGCGCGGAGCGCTGATAGCCGCATGGGATGCCGATCAGGCGGAGCACGCGCGGCGCAATGACACAATGCGGATGGTGGACCGAGCGCGGCGGGAATCGGAAGCACTGCTCGCGACCCCGGACGTGGCTGCGCTGGACGACATACAGGAGGGCATTGTCGAAATCGCGCAAAATGCTCGGTTCGAATCCTATGATCGCACCCTCGGTCGCGCGATGGACATCCGCGCGGAGTTGATGCGCCGCCTCACGCTGGGTGCACACCGACCGGACGAGATACGCCAGTTGTGGATTGCCCTCGGGCGCGTGTGCGGTGTGTTGTCCTATGTGACGCTGGATTTGGGGCAAGCCGACACCGCACTCACGCACGCACGAGCATCGTTCCACTTGGGTGAGCGAGCAGAGCACGATCAGTTGCGGGCATGGGCGCGGGGCACGCAAGCTCTCGCCTTTCGGTTCGGCAAGGACTTCGAGCACGCGCGGGACGCGGCGACGGACGGCTTGAGGTACGCCACGCGATCCACCGGCACCGCCGAGTCCCGATTGTTGTGCGGTTTGGCCGCCTCGGTCGCGAACCTGGGGGACTCGGCGCGAGCCGTGGAGTTGCTCGACCGAGCAGAGCGTGCGCGTGATGCGGCGAGACCGGACTCGATACCTGGCCTGTTCACCTTCACATCAGCGAAACAGACCTACTACCGGGGATTTTCGCTCATGTGGGCAGAGGATGCGAAGACCCTGCGTAAGTCGGTCCAGGCCTCGGAGGAAGCCATCGCGGCCTGGCGACGGCAGCGGTCTCCGGGAGACGAGATGCTCTCGCACATCTATCTGGCTTCCGCGAGTGCGCGTCTCGGCGATGTCGACCGCAGTATTGCTGCGGTCATGCCGGTACTCGCCAACCCGATCAGTGCCCACTTCTCGTGGGTACGTATGCGCCTGACCCAATTGGAAGGGTTACTCGCCGAGCACTTCCCGGATTCGGCCGTCGCGAAGGACATGCGAGAAACCTTGGTGTCCTCCATTCGTTCGGCGTGACAGCATCATTTTCACTCTGTCGTGTTTCTGTAGACGATCGATATTGTTCTGTATGCCCATATCTACTCCCAAATATCTGGTCACATCGGTAGGGGCAATCGAAATTGGACACCAGCGGATCTTCTAGGTCAGGTGACACACTGGGGAGCGCAGCGCGACCCCACGTATTCATTGAACTCAAAGGTTCAGTGTTGTAAGGTGAACTGCATGGTTCACCAACATGGTCTGGACCGGGTGTTCGCCTCGCTGGCCGATTCGACCCGTCGAGGCATTCTGATCCGACTCGGCGCCGGCCCGGCCAGCATCGGCGAGCTCGCCGAGCCCACTGGGATGAGTTTGACCGGCATGAAGAAGCACGTTCAGGTGCTCGAAGACGCCGGACTCGTCGTCACCGAGAAGGTCGGCCGGTCACGCCAGTGCCGCCTCGGCGTTGCGCCGCTGGACGAGGCGATGGCCTGGATCGGCTTCTACCAACAACTCTGGGCTCGCCGCCTCGACGGGCTCGATGCCTACCTCACTCTCCAACCCGACCCGAAAGGACAGGATCTATGACGCTCGACCTGCGGATGACACGGCAACTGCCTGCGACACCCGAGGAAGTCTTCGACGCCTACACCGACGCCGAGAAGCAGCAGGCCTGGTTCACCATCCTCGACGAGCAGCCCGGCATCGTGGAGATCGAGGTCGATCTTCGGATTGGTGGACAGCAGACCGCGGTGTGGGGACCCAATCCCGACACGTTGTTTCGGGAGACGCAGACATTCGTCGAGATCGACCGCCCGCACCGGCTCGTCACCGAGTCCACCGGCGCCGGCCCGGATGGTATGACCATGACGACTCGTATCGAGGTGACGTTCGAAGAGGACGACGGCGGCACCCTGATGACCGTCGTCCACAGCGGCTTCCCAACTCCGGAGGTCCGTGACTTCTTCGTCGACGAGGGGTGGGACGGTGTGCTGGCTCGTATCGAGGCGTTCCTGGCCCGTCAGCGCGAAACCGATCCGGCTGGTGCCCAGGCTCTCTCGGGTGGCGGGCGTCCCGCCGACGCCACCACCACGCCAGAGCCATGACCAGCCACTTCACCACTCATCAGCGGCCAGTGGTCCTGGCTCGTACGTGAATGCGTTCCCCGTGCTTGCCGAACAGGCTGAGTACTTCCACGCTGCTGCGCCCGGCGGCGCCGAACCAATGCGGAGTCTGGCAGTCGAATTCTGCTGCTTCCCCAGGGGTCATGACGAAGTCGTGGTCACCGAGTTTGACCCGCAGCTGCCCGTGCAGCACATAGAGCCATTCGTAGCCTTCATGTGTGCGCAGGTGCGGCCGCCCCTCATGGGGGTGGATGAGGATCTTGTAGGCGCGTGGTTCGGTCTGCTGGCGCGAGAGCGGGATCAGTACCCGGCCCTCTCGTTTGGTGGCGTGCTGCGGTATACGCGGATCGACGATGCGCGGCGCGGCGACGATTTCGTCGAGCGGTATGCCGAGCGCCGCGGTGATCGGCAGCAGGAGTTCGAGGCTCGGTTTGCGTTGTCCCGATTCCAATCGGGACAACGTGCTGGTCGAGATGCCGGTGGCCCGGGTCAGGTCGGCCAGGCTGAGGCCCTTCTTCTCGCGGGCGCGCCGTAGCCGTGGAGCGACCTGCTCGAGTACGGCCCCGACACCGGGTTGCTCGTCCATGACCCCAGTAAACCAATGTTATCCCGGAATCGGCAAGATTGTTTGTCGTTCTGGCATATTGTCTCCAGTGCTCGTGGCGGGGCGAGCGCCATGAGTGCGACACCCGCGACACGGCGGACGAGTCGTCCGCCGTTTCCCGATGGACGCCCCTACTCCGGCTCGCTAGGCTGCCCGAATGCCCACAGCCGAACCTCCTCGCCGAGTGACCGTATTCGCCCTCGGCGGCACGATCGCCATGGGAGCCACCGCCGAGACCGGTGGTGCCGCGCTCTCGCTGTCGGCCGAGCAATTGCTGGCCGCTGTCCCGGGTTCGGCCGACACCGGTGTCGGCGTGGATGTCGTCGATTTTCGTCGGGTGCCCAGCGCGGCGCTGCGCGTTTCCGATATCAGCGCGCTCGCCGCGGCAATCCGTGACCGTGCGCGCGACACCGATGGGGTCGTCGTCATCCAGGGCACCGATACGATCGAAGAGACCGCGTACCTGCTCGACCTGCTGCACGCGGGGGTCGAACCGATCGTGGTGACCGGCGCCATGCGCAACCCCACCCTCGCCGGAGCCGATGGCCCGGCGAACATCCTCGCCGCGATCCACACCGCGGCTCATCCCGATGCGCGCGGACAGGGATGTCTGGTCGTGTTCAACGACGAGATCCACGCCGCCCGCCGGGTCCGAAAGACCCATACCATCTCGACCGCCACGTTCCGATCGCCCAATGGCGGGCCACTGGGCTATCTCGTCGAGGGCGTGCCTCGTTTTCTCAACCGACTCGCTCACCGCACCGTCGTTCCGGCCGACCCCGGCGACGATATTCGCGTGGCGCTGGTGCCGATCGTCCTCGGCGACGACGGCACAACGGTGCGCGCTGTCGCCGACCATGTCGATGGCCTGGTGATCGCCGGCCTCGGTGGGGGACACGTCCCGCCGCCGCTCGTCGAGGATCTGGAGGCCCTCGCCGCACGCATCCCCGTTGTGCTCGCGTCCCGCACCGCAGCGGGCTCGGTGCTGCGATCCACCTACGAGTTCGCCGGCTCCGAACGGGATCTCCTTGCCCGCGGCCTTGTCTGCGCAGGCTACCTCGACGCGCTGAAAGCCAGAATTCTGCTACACACCCTGCTGACCGCGCGATGCGATTCGTCGGTGATTCGCACGGCGTTCGAGGTGGCCGGAGCAACCGCTGCGCCTGGCACGTGGCCGTGGACAACCGGCGGCTGAACCGGCGTACCAGCTGGACGCTACGCTCGTCACGTGCTGCTTTCCGATCGTGACATCCGTGCGGAGATCGCTGCTGGGCGTCTGGGCGTGGATCCGTTGCTGGCGGACCTGATCCAGCCGTCGAGTATCGACGTACGCCTGGATCGGATGTTCCGGGTGTTCAACAACACCCGCTACACCCATATCGACCCCGCACAGCGGCAGGATGAACTGACCAGTCTGGTGGAACCGAACGAGGGCGAGCCGTTCGTACTGCACCCCGGCGAATTCGTGCTCGGTTCGACACTCGAGCTGTGCTCGTTGCCGGACGATTTGGCCGGCCGGTTGGAAGGTAAGTCGAGCTTGGGTCGGCTGGGCCTGTTGACCCACTCGACAGCAGGGTTCATCGACCCGGGTTTCAGTGGTCACATCACGCTGGAACTGTCCAATGTGGCGAACCTGCCGATCACGCTGTGGCCCGGAATGAAAATCGGGCAGCTGTGCCTGTTCCGACTGACCAGCCCCGCCGAGCATCCGTATGGCAGTGCGGCAGCAGGCTCGAAGTATCAGGGGCAACGCGGACCGACACCTTCGCGGTCGTATCTCAACTTCCCCATTCCGACGGCTGTGATCGACGCCGCCGAATCGCGCTGAACCGAATCGCGCTGGGAGGCAGCCTGCCACGCCGACCGGGCGGGCGGCAACGGGTACCGATCGCGGAGGTGATCAGTACCCGGTGCCCGCCCCCACCACGAGAGCCGCGGCGAGAATGCCGGACAACGGTGGGAGCGTGTCACCGCGGTTCGGCGGGTTGGCCCAGAAGCACCCTTCCCGGGTCCAGCGGCCGAGACCGGTCGGCAACATCACGGCACTGCCCACGGTGGGCAGTCCGATATCCAGACGATCGAATGCCGCCAGCAGCTGGGGTTCCGGTCGACTGTCCGGTCGGGCGAAGAAGCTCCATCGGATGTTTCTGGCCAGCACAGGAACTCGCACACCGTGGCGCCCCAATGCGGCACATACTTTTTCGGCCCGCACCTTCGGCAGGTGGACAACGCCGATGCGGCCGGTCACCGCAAGCATGGCGAAACCGCCGCGCCTACGAACGGGCAGCCCGAACTCGTCTCGATAGAACGCCACCCATTCGTCCACCGTCTCGACGTCCTCGTCCGCCATGGAGAACTCCTTGCCTTCTGCTTCCATGGTTCCGGTGGTCTCGGTGGTTCGGCATCGCCCGCACGCCCGTCTTCCACTGCCCTTCTGCTGCCTGTGATAGCAGGGGAGTTCGAACTGTGGCCATGCTCATAATTCACTCGTACCCTTGGGGGAGTGCGTGCGGAAGGGATGACACCGTGGTCAGGCATTGGTCAGGTAGAGAAGTCCGGGCCCTTCGCGATGCCAAACGAATGAGCATCAGGGAATTCGCTGCTCATCTGGGTGTGCACGAGCGGCTGGTGTCCAAATGGGAGTCCGGGGGAGCGCGAGTTCATCCGCGACCGATCAATCAGGCGGCTCTCGATACGTCGTTGGCCAGGTCCGACGAGGTGGTTCGGGCACGGTTCGCGGCGCTGGTCGATCAGCCGGTGATCGATCGAACCGCTGCGCCGGGACTCGATCCGTCGACCGATACCCCGATGCCCGTGCACTTTTCGAGCGAAGCGGACCTGTTGGCTCTCATAGACGCAGGTGCGATGAGAGGCGCTGCATTGGCAGCGATTTCGGAGAGGGATCTGATCATGGCGGCTGCCCATGAGGCCAGCGAGCACGTCGGCAGGGCCGAGAGCACGAATGTCGGTTCGACCACATTGGAGCAACTCGACGCCGATGTCGCGCGCATCGCCAACGACTACGTGCGTATTCCGCCGGTTCCGATGATGGTGGAGATGCTGCGGGTTCGACGCCGGGTGTATCGGCTGCTGGAGGGCCATCAGCGTCCTGTCGATACCAGCCATCTGTATTTGCTGGCAGGCACGTTGTCGGGGCTGCTCGCCAATGCGAGCACCGATCTCGGTCATTACGACGCGGCGGGTGAACAAGCGCGGGCCGCCTGGGCGTATGCGGAACTGTGCGGGCACAACGGGTTGCGGGCCTGGACTCGTGGCATGCATGCGCTGATCGAGTACTGGTCGGGTCGCCCACGCCGGGCGGTTGCGCTCGCACGCAACGGGCAGGAGTTCGCCGAGTCCGCCACAGCGACTGTGCGTCTGCTCAATGTCGAGGCTCGAATCTGGTCTGCTCTGGGCAGCGCCGCCGACACCGGTCGATGTCTGCGCGCGGCCGCCCATGCCCGCGAGCTGAGCGCGACCGACACGCTGCACGATGCGGTCGGCGGGGTTTTCGGGTTCACCGATGCCAAGGCGAGCTACTATGCCGGCGCGACCTACATCCACCTCGGTGAGGCGCAGCCCGCACTGGCTGCGACGCAGCGGGCGATCGCACTGTATTCGAACGGGCCGTCCGAAGCGCGCTCCTATGGTGCGGAAGCCCTGGCCCGGGTGGACTGCGCGGCCGCTCACCTGATCAATGGGTGCCTGGACGGCGCAGCCGAGGCCTTGCATCCGGTACTCGGATTGCACGAGGACATGCGGATCGCGCAACTCGAGGCACGGCTGAGCGGCGTGCGGCGGCGGATCGCGGCCCCGGCTTTCCGTGGCGCGGTCGCAGCGCGGCAATTGGACGAGCGGATCGAAGAGTTCTGCGGTTCCACCGCCGCTACAGAGTGATCGTCGGGCTACCTGGCGTGCCCCACCGCGCCGTGCCGGTAATCGAGTTGCGCCGGATGGCACCATGGGACGGGTGAGTCATCATCCGCACCGCGCCCCGCGTGTCCTGGAGCAGTCCACGAAGCTGCAGGATGTCGTCTACGAAATTCGTGGACCAGTACTCGCGCACGCGGCACGGCTGGAGGCCGAGGGACATCGCATCCTCAAACTCAATATCGGCAATCCCGCGCCGTTCGGGTTCGAAGCGCCGGACGTGATCATGCGTGACATCATTGCGGCACTGCCGTATGCCCAAGGCTATTCGGAATCCAAGGGTGTCCTCTCGGCCCGGCGCGCGATCGTGACCCGGTACGAACTCGTGCCCGGTTTCCCCGAGCTCGACGTCAACGACGTATACCTCGGCAACGGCGTCTCCGAACTGATCACCATCACCATGCAAGCGTTGTTGGACAATGGCGACGAGGTGCTGATTCCCGCCCCGGACTACCCGTTGTGGACCGCTATGACCAGCCTGGCCGGCGGTACTCCGGTGCACTACTTGTGTGACGAGGCCAACGGGTGGCAGCCCGACATCGCCGATATCGAATCGAAGATCACCTCCAAGACGAAGGCGCTGCTGGTGATCAATCCGAACAATCCCACCGGTGCGGTCTACTCCGCCGAGGTGCTGCAGCACTTGGTCGACCTCGCGCGCAAACACCAGTTGCTGCTGCTCGCCGACGAGATCTACGACAAGATCCTCTACGATGACGCGAAGCACATCTCGCTGGCGAGTATGGCGCCCGATCTGTTGTGTCTGACGTTCAATGGGTTGTCCAAGGCATACCGGGTCGCCGGATACCGGTCGGGCTGGTTGGCGATCACCGGGCCCAAGGACCACGCCGCCGGATTTCTGGAGGGCGTCGACCTGCTTGCCTCTTCCCGGCTGTGTCCGAATGTTCCCGCGCAGCACGCGATTCAGGTCGCGCTCGGTGGCCATCAGAGCATCGAGGACTTGATTCTGCCCGGCGGTCGGTTGCTCGAACAGCGCGATGTCGCCTGGGAGCGGCTGAACATGATTCCCGGAGTGTCTTGTGTGAAGCCGAAGGGCGCCCTGTATGCGTTCCCGAGGCTGGATCCGAACGTCTATGAGATCTACGACGACGCCAAGCTGATCCTGGACCTGCTACTGCAGGAACGGATCTTGATGGTCCAAGGCACCGGTTTCAATTGGCCTCACCACGACCATCTCCGGATCGTGACCTTGCCGTGGGCGCGGGACCTCGCGGTTGCCATCGAACGCTTCGGCAACTTCCTCAGCAGCTACCGCCAGTAGCGCTGTCGCCGTTGTCACGTTGCTGCCCCGCTTACAGGCCAAAAACAAACCTTACGTACGGATACTCGCCGAAGTTCGCGACCTAGTAGCGCAAAAGAACGACTTTTGTGTACAGTAGTCCTCGGCACCTCGAAGTGCCCGGCCGGATTGCCTATCCCCCTTGGGTATATTCGGCCCCGGGTTGGGCCGCCTACCCCCCTGGGCGGCCTGCCCGCGGGCGGCGGAGACGTCCCCCTGCTCTCCGCCGCCCCTTCCCGCACCTGCTACCGTCTCGCGATCAGTTCGTGTTGGCTGCGTATCCGCTGTGCGTTGTGGGCACTGACCCGATCTTGAAAATGAAATCCCTTATGCTCACTGCGGACAGCATCACGCCGGACAGGTAGGAGCGCGGTGAGCGACCATCATCATCACGATCATTCTGGACCGATCGCCATCGGCGCGACTGCGGCGCGGGTGGTCATCGGGCTGCTGGTCGCGATCGGCGGTCTCGTCGTCATCGGTGCGATCGCGCTGTGGCCGAGTGAACAGCATGTCGACATTCCCGCACCGCTGCAGAACGCGGGCGGCGGCGCAGTGCGCACCGAGGCGGGGACAGTATTGCGCCAAGATGTCGGCCCCTGCGGCAGCCCGTCATTGGGCAAGGTGTTCGTCGACGAGCCCATGCAGCCGCGCAACACTGCCTACACCTGTCAGCGCAATCTGATCGCGATCGAGTCCGGCCCGCACGAGGGCAACCGCACCTTGTTCGAAATCGCTCCCGGACCAGGGCAACCCGACCTGCACGCCGGTGACCGGATCCGGCTGGTGCGACAAGCCGACCCGAGCGGCATGCCGCTGTATTCCTTCGACGACTACGCTCGCGGGCTGCCGCTCGCTCTGATTGCACTGGCATTCGTGCTCGTGATCATCGTCGTGGCGCGCTGGCGCGGGGTTCGTGCACTACTGGGGCTGGTGTTCGCCTTCGCGGTGCTCGTGTTCTTCTTGTTGCCTGCCTTGCTGGATGGCAAACCCGCGATCCCGGTGGCGCTGGTCGCCGGCTCGTTGATCCTCTACGCGGTGCTGTATTTGGCGCATGGGGTGAACCTTCGCACCAGTTCGGCGTTGCTCGGAACACTGACCTCGATGGCGCTCGCGGCGGCCCTGTCGTGGCTGACCATCGAGTTGACCACTGTGACCGGGCTTTCCGAGGAACAGAACACCAACGTGGCGACGTATATCGCGCACGTCAGTATCACTGGGCTGCTGTTGGCCGGGTTCATCATCGGCTCACTCGGTGTGCTCAACGACGTCACCATCACCCAGGCGTCTGCCGCGTTCGAGTTGGCCGCGATCGACGAATCGGCATCGCGGCGGGAGATCTTCGCCGCAGCAATGCGCGTGGGACGAGACCATATTGCCAGCACGGTCTACACCTTGGTGCTGGCCTACGCCGGTGGAGCACTGCCACTGTTGCTGCTGTTCAGTGTCGCGGGACGGTCCATCCGCGATGTCCTGGTCGGAGATGCCGTCGCTATCGAGATCGCACGCTCTGCGGTCGGCGGTATTGCGCTGGCGCTGTCGGTGCCGTTGACAACAGGTATTGCCGTCTTGCTGGCTCGCCCGCTCGGGGGCAAGGATGCCAGCCCTCCGGTGCGGCCGCGTCACGCGCGTCACGCGCGGGTCTGAATCGGATCGGCCGGCGCAGTGCCGACTGGGGCCTCGGTCTTCTCGAACAACGATTCCAGGTCGGTTTCCAGAGCACCTGCTTGCGCATCGTGACGCCGGGCGGTGCGCACGAGCCCGGTTCAGGGTGGCGGCGGAGGAGGGAAAGGGAAGAGTTCCGGCGGGATGGTGGGCAGCACGATCGGCGGAAGTCCAGGAACCACAATGGTGTTCGGGCCGGGCGGCGGTGGCGGTGGTGCCTCGCTCGGAGTCTGGGACCGGTTGGGTGGCGGCACCAACAACGATTCCTGCACCAATGGTTCTGTGGCGCTCGGCACGGCCGCGATCTGGGGATCGAGGTCGGTGGTTCGCGGCGCGCTCGTCTGCGGTCCCGTGGGCGGCGCCTCTTGGGTATGTGAATCGCGTTCCAGCACCTCTGGCCCGTAGCCGAGGCCGAGCCCGATCGCGGCGACCACCACCAAGGCGCTGACGGTCAACACCGCTCCATTGATCTCGCGTTTGCCACGGGTGGCGGGCGCGGACAGCCATGCCGGCGACAGCCGCTCGTCATCGAGCGCCGTCCTCGGAATAGGAGGTCTCGGGTGGGTCGGCCTGGCCAGAAGTGCAGCGCCGCGCGCGGTCACGGTCTCCGGGCAGTCCGGAACGATGACCGGCACCCCCATCGAGCGTTCGAGCACCGCGGCGATCAACGGGATTCGGGCGCATCCACCGATGGCGAGGACACCGTCGACCGGACAGTTGGTACGCAGGACCGCATTGTGGGCCATGCGCGCCGACGACTCGATGGCCAGGGTGATCAGCGATTCGAAATTCTCCTGTGCCAACAGCACCAGCCCCTGCTTGCTGGGCAGAGCCACGGCGGTATTGGTCGTCAGCTGTTCTTTCGCCTCCCGGCACAGAGCGTCGAGTGCGCCGAGGCCGGCGATATCCGGCGGATGGGCGATGCGACCCGACGCGATCTGCTGCTCGCGGATGAGTGAATCGAGATAGTCGCCGCTGATGTCGCTGGAGCGTTCGCTGTAGTGGACCCTTCGAGTCCGGGCGTCGATCACACTCACCGACAGACCAGAGCTACCCAGATCGTAGACGAGCAGCGAGGATTGGTCGCCGACCGAATGCGTCGCGTAGGCGAAGTCCAGTGCGGCTGCGACTTCCGGCACCAGTTCGTAATTGGTCAACTGCTGGCGTGCCATCGCTGCCCGAATCGTGTGAGCGTGTTGCTCGCTGCGGTAGGCAATCGCAACGGCGCCTATATCCGGCGAGGACTCCAGCGTGACCCCGATGGCTTCGGCAGTGAACTCTTCTACACTCCGGTCCACGACCGGAATGGTCTGTACGTCGAAGGAGTGGGGCGAAACATGCCCGGCAGAGCTACCGGCATGTGGTCGCGCCATGCGAATGGCGCCAACCCCCACCGAAACTCCCAGTACCGAACTCATCAGCTGCCCATCTCGTTTCACGCGTCACGACATGCGAGCCTGCTCCGTCTTTCGGCCGCGGCCCACTGGACGGACCCTACCGCCGGTGATCAACTGTGCTCGAGGCAGGCTCGTCCATCCAGCTGGGACTGCCTCGCAGCGCAACTCTACGGCGTGCCGAGTCCCGCGTACACCCATCCGGCAGCCCGCCACGTGGCACGATTGAGACAGTTCCGACCGTCGATGATCGAACGCACACGCACCACCTGGTCCAAGTCCTGGGGGCGCAGCGCGGTGAACTCGTCCCATTCGGTGAGCACCAGCACGACATCGGCGAATTCGCACGCCTCGGTGACCGACGTCGCGTAATTCAGTGTCGGGAATACCCGGCGTGAATTCTCCAGCGCCTTGGGGTCGTACACGGTCACCTCCGCGCCCCGGAGTCGAATCATCCCTGCCACATGGAGCGCGGGCGAGTCGCGGACATCGTCGGATTCCGGTTTGAAGGCTGTGCCGAGTACAGCGACGTCGGCGCCGCGCAGTGTGCCGCCACAGGCGCGAGCGGCCATGTCCACGACCGTGGTGCGGCGGCGGGTATTGATGTGGTCTACCTCACGAAGAAAGGCTACGGCGTGATCGGCGCCGAGTTCACCGGCACGCGCCATGAACGCCCGAATATCCTTCGGTAGACATCCGCCGCCGAAACCCACACCCGCGTCCAGGAATCGGCGGCCGATCCGGGCGTCGTAACCGAGAGCGTCGGCCAGCACGGTGACGTCGGCGCCGGTCGCCTCGCAAACATCCGACACGGCATTGATGAACGAAATCTTCGTCGCCAGAAACGCGTTCGCGGAAACTTTGGTCAATTCCGCAGTGGCCAGGTCGGTCAGCAAGAAAGGGACATCGGCGGCGATCGGCTCGGCATAGATCTCCCGGATCAGCGCCTCGACCCACGCGGCGGCGTCGCGACCCTGGTCTACGCCAAGGACCAGCCGATCCGGACGTAGCGTGTCGGAGACCGCGAAGCCTTCGCGCAGAAACTCCGGGTTCCACGCCACCTCGACGTCGGTGGCACTCGATGCGCGGGCGCGAGCGCCGAGCGCCGCGGCTGTGCCGACCGGAACCGTCGATTTGCCGACGATCACCGAAGGGCGCTCCAACATGGGTGTGAGCGTGTCGACCACGGAGTGGACATGTCGCAGGTCTGCGGCGTACTCACCCCGCTTCTGCGGGGTGCCCACGCCGAGGAAATGCACCTGTGCGTGCGCGGCCGCCTCGGCGTAGGAGGTGGTGAACCGCAACCGACCTGCGGCGAGGTTGCGGCGCAGCACCTCCTCCAAGCCGGGTTCGTAGAACGGCGCCACCCCGTCGGACAATTTCGCGACCTTTCCTGGGTCGACGTCCACCCCGACGACATCGTGTCCGAGTTCGGCCATGCACGCCGCGTGCGTGGCTCCGAGATACCCGGTACCGAAGACTGTGCATCGCATAAAAGATTGGTATGCCCTGCCGATGGCGGCGCCGCGTCACCGAGGCAAGAGGCCGGGCAACGGCAGATGTACAAGCGGAGACGTCAGCTACTGCGCATTCGTGGGTGACGCGGGACTCGCCAGGGCAGGAGAACGGCCGACGCTCGAGTCCCTGGAGCGGGACCCGGGTGTCGGCCGTGTGTCGGAGGCTGCGCTCAGTTCTTCCGTCCCGGCGCCTTGGCACCGGACTTGAAGCCGAGACCACCGGGTTTGGCGGTCGGCGGCGCGACGTCGGGCGCCCCGTCGCCGCTGGCGCCGTTGCCGGTCGGCTCGGACTCGACAGCGGGTTCGGTCTGTGTCGCCGCAGTTTCGGGCTCCTGTCGCCGGGTGGAGACAGGAGCGCCGGGAGCCTTGGGGCCGGGCCGCTTGAAGCCGGACTTCATGGCCAGGCCCTTGGCTGGAACCGTCGGCTTGGTTTCGGTCGGCTTGGTTTCGGTCGGCGCAGTTTCGGTCTGAGCCACAGCCGCTGAATCAGCGTCAGGTGTTGCCTCACCCGAGGGGCCTGCCGTGGGTGCGTCCGTCGCCGGAGCCTTTGCGCCCGGAGCCTTCGCGCCCGGCGCCTTGGCCGCGCCCTTCATCGCCAGGCCGGGTGCCTTCGCGCCGGGTGCTTTCGCTCCCGGTGCTTTGGCGCCGCCCTTCATCCCGAGACCACCCGGTGCTTTGGCCGGGCCTTTCATAGCAAGGCCTTTGACCGGTGCGGCTGGCGCCGAGGTGGCGTCGGTCTGCGTTGGTTCGGTCGCCTGCGCGCCGGGTGCTTTGGCTCCGGGTGCTTTGGCTCCGCCTTTCATGCCCAGGCCGCCGGGTGTTTTGGCGCCGGGTGCTTTGGCGGCGCCCTTCATCCCGAGACCACCTGGTGCTTTGGCCGGGCCCTTCATGGCCAGACCGCCGCCGGCGGGCGCGGTTGTGGCCGGCGTGGGCGTGGCGGACGCCGGGGCAAGTTCCGGCTCCGGTTCCGGTTTCGCGGCGGGTGCTTTGGGTTGTTGAACGACGGTGATCTTTTCGGTCAGCTCGGCGGGATCCACCCGCTCGATAGCGTCGAGCATCAGCTGGGCGACGTCCACCACCTCGACGCCCTCGCCCTCGCCGTTCTCCTGTCGGGCGGTGACGCCGTCGGTCAGCATAACGCGGCAGAAGGGACATCCGGTCGCGATCTTGCCCGGGGTGCCGGAACCGTTCGACGACCCGGCCAGAGTATTCAACCCTTCGTCCACGCGGTCGACGTTGATGCGCTTGCCGAGCTGCTCTTCCATCCACATCCGGGCGCCGCCGGCGCCACAGCACATGGCCCGTTCGCCGTGTCGGGGCATCTCGACCAGATTCGAGCCGGAGGCGGCCATCAGCTCGCGAGGCGCGTTGTAGACCTTGTTGTGCCGTCCGAGGTAGCACGGATCGTGGTAGGTGACATTCCGCGACACCGAGGTCACCGGGATCAGCTGCTTGCGGCGCACCAGACGATTGAGCAACTGGGTGTGGTGCACGACCTCGTAACTCCCGCCCACCTGCGGGTATTCGTTGTTCAGCGCGTTGAAGCAGTGCGCACAGGTGACGACGATCTTCTTGCGGCGATCCTCGACGCCTTCGAAGACCGAGTTCAGCAGCTCGATGTTCTGCTGCGCCAGCTGCTGGAACAAGAATTCGTTGCCCGCGCGGCGCGCCGAGTCACCGGTGCAGGTCTCTTCGGCGCCGAGCACCATGAACTTCACGCCCGCGGTGGCGAGCAGTTCGGCGACCGCTTTGGTGGTCTTCTTGGCACGGTCCTCGTATGCGCCGGCGCAGCCGACCCAGAACAGGTAGTCGTAGCCGTCGAAGCTGCTGATCTCTTCCCCGTTCGCGGCGGGCTGGCCGAAGACCGGGATCTCGAAGTTCAGTTCGTTGATCCAGTTGAGCCGGTCCTTGGCGTTCTGCCCCCAGGGGTTGCCCTTGTTCTCCAGGTTCTTGAACAGGCCGGCGAGCTCGGAGGGGAACTCGGACTCGATCAGCACCTGGTAACGGCGCATGTCGATGATGTGGTCGACGTGCTCGATGTCCACTGGACACTGCTCGACGCACGCGCCGCAGGTGGTGCAGCTCCACAGCACCTCGGGATCGATGATGCCGCTGACGTCCATGTCGCCGACCAGCGGACGTTCGGCCTCGGCTCGCGCGGCCTCGGGGATTTTCGCCAGCGCGGACTCGTTGACCGCGCCCTGGGCATCGACCAGCCCGACCTCGTCGCCACCCGCGTCCTTGCGGCCACCGGCCAAAAGGTAGGGCGCCTTGGCATAGCCGTGGTCACGCAGCGACATGATCAGCAATTTCGGCGACAGCGGCTTGCCGGTGTTCCACGCCGGGCACTGGCTTTGGCACCGCCCGCATTCGGTGCAGGTGGTGAAGTCCAGCCAGCCCTTCCAGGAGAAGTCCTCGACTCGCCCTGCGCCGAAGGTATCGACATCCGGGTCCGCCGTCTCCATGTCGATCGGCTTGCCGCCCGACATCATCGGCTTGGCCGCGCCCAGGGCGACGCTGCCATCGTCCTCACGCTTGAAGTAGATGTTCGGGAACGCAGAGAACCGGTGGGTGATAACACCCCAGGTGACATTGCGGCCCAGGTACCACAGGAACGCCATACCCGACATCAGCTTGATGAAGGCGAAGATCGACACCATGGTCGGGCTGGCCGGTAGCAACGTGGCGACTCGCATGGTGAAGAAGTCGGTCGCGGGGTTCGCATGCCCGTAGGTCGCGATCTTCCCGGCCTTCACGAAGATCATGCCCAGGCCCTCGATGAGGCCGACGGACTCGATGAAATATGCGGCGGCGAAGTTCGAGCCGCTGAAGCGCGACAGGCGTTCCGGGACGCGCGGATGGTTCAGCTGCCGGATGGTGATCAGGGTGATGATGCCGACGACCGTGCCGATTCCGAGGATCTCGTCCCACAGGTGGTAGATCGCGGTGTCGCCGATGATCGGCCAATGGAATTCGGGGTCGAACGTTTGGCCGTACGCTTCGAACCACAGTATGAAGCCGCCCATGAAGCCGACCATGAAGATCCAGTGCGCCCAGCCGACGGTGCGGAACTTGACCATGCGCGTGTGCGCGACGAACTCGATCAGCATTTGCTTGAAACGCGGGAAGAACGGCCGCAATCGGTCCGGTGCGGGCTGGCCGACCATGATGGTCCGCACAACTCTGTTCACACCACCGAAGAACGACGCCCAACACAGAAGGCTCAGCGCAGCCCCAAATGTGCCCAGCGTCACTGTCAGGGCATTCATGTCGCGACCTTTCTTTAGAGGCAACACGAGCGAAAGTGGCGCGGTCGCCGCCTTCGCATGGCTCGTATCTTAACCGTCGGTAAGTTACCCGTCGGTAACAAAGCCGTACATCGCGGGTTGGCTCCGTAAGAGTCTCGCGCGAAGTGGGCATGTCCGGATATGCCGTGATTTACATCACAACATCGGCGTCGATGCGACACGTATCGCTCGTCCACCACCGTAAACACCGGAACGAGCCGCTCAGTTGGTAAGGATGGGCTTAGTTGTACTGTTCGCTAGGAAGCTTCGCCTACCACACGGGATCTATTAGACTCGCGGCGTTATGTCCAATCTCCGTTTTGCACCGCTCGGGGAGGGTTCGGAGCCAACGTCCGAACTTGATTGGAGTGGCTCTCGCGTGCTGGAGACCGGACAGTGACACCGACCTGATGATTGGAAAACAATGAAACTCCGTAGAATCGCCGCCGCGGCCGCGGCGGTCAGCGGCGCGATGACTATTGGTCTCGGGACCGCGTATGCCGAGCCGGCGCCTACTCCGACGCCCGACGAGTCCATTCAGTACTCGGTCAAGCTCGAGCACAAAACTGTCGTGACCACGCTCGAGGGGGGCACGTTCGAGCTGACGAAGTCTTCCGAGGACGTCGAGGAGAACGACGTCTACAGCGTCAAGGACTCCAACGGTGACACGATCCTGTCGGCGCCGATCGCGTTCAATGTCGGCGATACGGTGGTCCCGGTGAAGGCAGAGGTCGCAGAAGGCGGCGCCGTGCTCGAGTTGACCCCGGAGCGGGACGTCGCCGTCGTCGAGGACGCGCCGGTCAACTCCGTGAACGTCGTGGCGCAGCCTATCGCCTCGCCGGTAGAGAATCAGCGCGCGACGAACGACTTCAAGAGTCAGTTCGGCCTCGCCACCACGATCGGCGGTTTCGTCGGCACCGCTGCCGGAGCGGCGATCGGGTGCGTCCTGAGCTTGCCCGTGTGTATCCCTGGTGTGGCCGCCGGCGCGGGTATCGGTGGCATCCTCGGGAGCATCGCTGTGGGTGGCCCTGCCCTGATTGTGGCAGGTATTGACCTGCTCAACACCTTGCAGGCGCCGCCCGGCACCTCGAAGTGGGCAAATGGGGGGAAATAAGTAGTCGTTCACAGCTGGACGCTCGGCCATTCGGCCTCAGGCGGCCCGTCTTCTGCGGAGGGCGGGCCGCCTGTCGTTCATCGGGCCAGATCGAGCCTGCCCTGCCTGGCGACCGTGCCCAACTCCTGACCCAGTGTGCCGAATGAGCGCTCCACCAGGTCGAACGTTCCGTCCTCACGCACGAGCAGCACGGTGCTGGCCCGAGTGCCGTACAGGCTGTGTGCGACAAACCTGGCCGAGAGCGCTCGCTCCAGATCGAGGGGCAAACCCGTGGGCGGCGCCTGCTGATCCAGGGTCTCGGTACGGTCGGTGAGCACTGAAAAATAGCGATCGAGCGCTTCGGGGTCGGACCGCACGACGGCATTCAACTCGGTCAACCCAGTGCGCACTTTGGGCCAAATGGGCTGTGGCGCAGACAGTTCCAGATCGGTGTCGATAGGGCGTGCGGAAGTGACGAACGCGCTGTTGGAGACTCCGTGGAAGCCGGCAGCCAATTGCTGAGGCATGCCCGCGCTACGGTTGGAATGCCACCACAGCGTGCGCAGGTCGGAAACCACCAGGTTGTAGCCGTCGTAGTCGTCGCGTCCTGTGGCGATGTCGTGTGTGTACTCTTCCGGGGCGGGCCGCTCGCTGCTCGGGTGGTCGGGGTCGGTGTGCAAGAAATCCATGAGCAGAGCGCCCCGCGATCGGCCGTCGATGACCCGAGCGTTGCGATTGCGCACATTGGTGACCGTCCCGAATCGACCGTTGTCCTGCGGCTGCGTGACGAGCCCCAGCCAGGTGCCTGGGGGTTCGCCGGCTGCTCGTCCGGCAGCCCCGGTGTCCCGCCCAGCGATCAAGCCTGGAACTTCTGGCCACGCGCGCATGGACTCAGTAGGGCGGGAATAGAACTCGTCTCGGTTGGCGGCCACGATCAACCGGTAGTCCGGGTGCGCGCGCCAGCCGATCAAAACCAAACACATATGGTCCAGCATGCCGGACCATATGTGCTCGGATAGTCGGTACAGACCACGTCGGGCTGTGTAATAGCAGGGGAAAGGACAGTTTTAGCAGCGGAAAGGAGCCCCCACCAGGTGGCTATGGCGAGTTGGTGAACACGGCGAGACCGGGGTTGTCGGAGAACACGACATCGAGCGGCTGTCCGAACAACTGGGGCGCGTCACCGGTGATCGCGCCGATCAGATTCGGGATCACGCAGAAGGAGAAATCCGCCACCGAGGAGGCACTGGAAATGCCGAGTGCAAGCCGGCCGGTCACAATCGGTCCGCCGCTGTCGCCGGGTAGTGCACAGATATTGGCCGAGAAGCTCTGAGAGAGCATGTGGTCACCCACCCGCACCGTTTGGTCGACGGCATTGATCACGCCACAACTGAAACCGGTGCGCATGCCGGATTTGCACACCGGCGCCCCGACCACCGGAGTCCCCACCCCTTCGATCACCATCGGCGCCGAGCCGGGTATCCGCACGCCGCTGTTGCTGAATTGGCCTTCGGCCCGATCGCTGATCCGAACGATCGAGTAGTCCTGCTCGCCGAGTACCGACTTCTCGAACACACCCAGCAGGGGGCCGGGCTGGTTGCCGTTGAGTTCGTAGATTCCGGCGGCGTTCCCGTGGCCGGCCGAGGGGATGTCCGGGTTGCAGTGGCCGGCGGTGATGTTCACGGTATCGCCAGTGCGATGATCGATGCCGTTGAAACCGAGCGAGCACCGGAGCGAGACCCCGTCGGAGCCGGATGCGTATCCGTCACCTGCTGTGAAGGCGCGGTTGGTTCCAGCGATTTCACCGGCGGGTATGGGCGCATTCTCGTTCGCCATCGGCGGCGCCGTCACGATGACTCGCGCCGGGTCGATGAAACTCGGCATCGGCAAGCCCGCTTGGTCGACCCGGACCGCGACGGTGTTGTTCACCGTGTCGATCACCGCGCCACGCACCAGCGACCGCACTGCTTCGGGTTGACCCTCCAGCCAACGTTCGAACGCGCTCTTCTCCTCGCGCAGCGCGGCCTCGCTCTTGGCGACGTTGCGCACGGTGAAACCGGAAGACTCCGCGGCCTGTTTCACCGTGTCGGCGCTGGAGCCCTGGGCCACGGCCACGACCGCCCTACCCGCGTCGAGCCAAGAACCGGCGAATACGTCCGGATAGTCTCGCTGGGCCGTGGTGGTGAACGTGGCCACCTCCTGCGCGAGGTCTGCGCGCTGTAGATACTCTTCGGGCGAGATATGCAGATCACGTGCCACGGCGGCCGCCAGTCCTGCGGGCAGATCCGGGGACTGGTCGGGCTCCGCGGTCGCTACCGCCGCCGTGGGGACGCACAACAGAATGGCCGCTGCGGCGGCCAGTGCTGTTCGTCGGATTCCGGTCTTTCGTGTTGCCGATCGGAGCGGGCTTAAACGTGGCGGGAGCATGCCCAGACTATATGGGGTTCAGCACAGTATTCCCACTCTCGATTTCTACTCTCGCACCCGCGGATTGTCCGCGGGTGCGACCACCCGTTGCCGGGAAAGCTCAGCTGACATTCTGTCGGGTGCGCAGCCGGATGCCGCTGCCGATCCCGCCACCGGAGGTGGCATCGATGTCGGCCAGAATCGCACGGATCGGAATGCCCAGCGATGCGGTGCCACCGTAGTGCGCGAGAGCTATATTGGCCTCGTCACAGTTCGGTGCGTCCGCGGCGTTGGAACCACTGGTAATGCCCAACGCCAAGGTACCCGATACGATCGCGCCGCCGCTGTCGCCGCCGAGCGTGCACGCCGACGTTGCGAACCCTCGGATCGTCCTGGCTTCGCCCTCCGCGGTGTAGAGCTGGGTTTCTACCCGGTCGGCCACCACGAAGCCGCATGTGAACGTCGACGATTGACCCGATTTGCACACCGGGGCGCCGGTGATCGGTTCGGCGGTGCCGGTGATCGACAGCGTGCTGCCGTTGGCGCCACGCACCGAAGGCTGATCCATGCCCGCCCGTACCGCGCGCTCGTTCAGTTCGATCACCGAGTAGTCCAGCGCGGGACCGCCGCCCAACGAAGCACGTACGAACGTGCCCAGCGCCGGGCTGGCGGGCAGGTCCCGGATGTCGGGCAGGTAGACGGTGGCCTCTTGGTTGCTCTTGTCGAGGTTCGGATCACAGTGGCCCGCACTGATGTTCAACGCATTTCCGGCCGCGTCGACGCTGTTGAACCCGAACGAACAGATGTCGACTCCACGCAGTGACGAATCTCTCAGCGAAGTAGGAGCGGTGATGTATGTGTCGCCGCCCATCGGCCGCCGTTCGACCGGGCCACCGGCATCCGGAGACAAGATCACCGTGATATTTGCCAGCAGGGTAGGCAAGTTGAGCAGGTGCCCCACGGGGGTGTTGGCAATGCTGAGCACCAGCCGACTGTTCAGGAGATCGATGGCCACCGAGTTGACCGCTTGTGAAATCTCGCGAGGCAGGTTGGAAATCCACTGGTTGAGTTGCATCAAAGCGGTTTCCAAATTGTCGGCCGAGATCGGCGCCAACCGCGTGTGGTATCCGTCGGCTGCGGCGATTTTCGCGGCATTCGGAGACGTGACCGCGACAACGGGTTTGCCGTCGCTGCCGATCCAGGCGCCCGCGAAGGCATCCGGTCGTTCCGCGCGGAATTCATGGGCGTAGTCACGAAGTTGCTGGGCACGCGCGGCGCGATCCAGGTACTCCGTCGGGGTCATGTTCAGGTCGCGAGAAACCGCCTCTACCAATTCTGCTGGCAGGGTATCCGCACCGAGCTGCGCGGGCGCGTCGGGCGCCGCCGCAGCGGTCGTGATGCCGAACAAGGGAGCCAGGAAAACGGTCGAGGCGAGGGCGACAACTTTGACCGCGGCGCGACGCGCCACCAACTTGCGCATGAATTCCCTTCGTTGGCACGCAGGTGCCAGCTACATCCGTGGCCGTGGGCGGAAACCCTTGGCACACAGTCTTCGTCCAGCGGGGGACCGCTGCGTAAAGGCTCGGCCTCACTGTACGGTCAGCGCAACATTTTAGGCCACAAACCTGGAAGGGGCGCTATCGATAACCAGCTGTCGCTAGACGTTTGCAGTCCGGAATCGTCGGTATCCGGTGCAGCTGGACGCGATTTCGGGGTGGTCGTGGCGCTACGGGTGCTCATCGGGACGGTGGTTCCGGTGACCGGCGGCATTGTGGTGGTGGTCGTCGGTCCGGTCGTGGTCGTCACGGACGCTGTGGTCGTCGGTCCGGTCGTG
This sequence comes from Nocardia sp. CNY236, assembly GCF_000482385.1. Taxonomy (GTDB): domain Bacteria; phylum Actinomycetota; class Actinomycetes; order Mycobacteriales; family Mycobacteriaceae; genus Nocardia. Next base: position 172,419 of record NZ_KI519394.1, on the reverse strand, counting down.
GTCGTCGGTCCGGTCGTGGTCGTCGGGGTGTCGGTCGGCGTGGTGGTCGTTACGGGCGCTGTGGTCGTCGGTCCGATGGTGGTCGTTGTGGTGGTCGTTACGGGCGCTGTGGTCGTCGGGGTGTTGGTCGGCACGGGCGCCGGTGGCGTCTCCGGCGCGGCGGCCTCGGTGATCACGATCGGCGGTTCGGGCGCCATGGCGGGAGGAAGCGGGACGGATGACGTGACCTGGGGCGGCGGACCGACCACCGAGGTCCGCTCGGCTTTGGCCTCGTGCGGTACAGCCGGTGATCCTTCCTCGCCGCGTGGCGCCGCGGCCACGACGATGCCGCCGAGCAGCAACCCGAGTACCGCCGCCGCGGCGACCAGCACTGGCGTTCGTTTGGCGCCTTTCGACGCCGCGGCGGCTGCCCGCGCCCTATCCGAGGTCGCTTTCGAGGTGTCCGATGTCGTCACGGCGCGCGCGGTCGTTTCGGCAACCGGAGTCGCTTCGGCAAGGGGCGCTTCGGCGAGTGCGGAAGGGAGGGTCTCCGAATAAGCCTGCGGCAGCTCGGCAGGCGCCGGTACCGACGGGATGACATCGGTGTCCGCCGTCGGGTTCTCCGCGGTCAGTGGATCCGGTGGCGCCGTACCGGCGGGTGTGGCCAGCACCGCCGCCAATGCCGCGTGGGCTGCGTCGTGGGCCGGTGCATCGCCTTCGGTCCCAGAGGTTCCCCCACTGGGCAGCGTGCCTTCGCTGATGAGCAGTACCGAGCGCAGGCCGAGGTAGTTCAGCGCCTCCCGAAGCGAATGCACTCGGGTGTCAGGCCAGCCCGCTGGGTGCGTCGCGTAGAACTCGGCAGGACCGCTGAGGTGTTCGGCGGCGAGGTCGATCAAGCAGAAAAGTGCGGTCGCGAACAGGTCTTCGGCGCGGTACGGCGCACCGTCGTCGACGGAGATCCCAGCGGGGTCACCGATAGCGGAAAAGAATCCGCTGATCGAATGGGAGTATCCGGTCGGCGCCACGCCGCCCAGTTCGGTGTTGCCGTCATCGGACATGTGCAGCACTGATTCCCGGACGATGCAGTGCGGTTCGGCCTCGTTGTCGGTGATGACGACGGCCGTACACATGTCCTCGGCGACGCGCAGGCCGACCCCAGTGGCCATCCTCGATACCTCGCTTCGGCGTTCCCGCTGACGAATCGCGCCCCGGTTACACCGGCAGCGGGCCGTGTCCCATGGCGCGGAGCATTGACAATAGCTCCGAACGAGAGCGGGCACCGACCCGGCGTCGGATTCGGGCAACGTGGTGCTCGACCGTCTTTGCGGAAATATACAATCGAGCGCCGATCTCTCGATAGGTGAGTCCGAGCAAGACCAGTTCGGCTACTTCGCGCTCGCGGTCGCTGAGCAGTGTGGTGCGCCGTGGTATCGGCGATGTCGAGCCGGGTATGCCGCCGTCACCGACCGAGGACGCAGCCGGCCGAGGCGATGTGCCGTCGAGGCTCGTGTCGGGGTGAATCGTGCGCGCCAGGTCGACCAGCATATGCGCCATCGCAGTATCGGGTACGGTGCGCGCCGCCTCGGTAGCCAATTGCGCGCCGTCCCAATGCATGCCGATTCCGGCGAGCGCCGCGGCGGCCGCTTGGACCGGCGCAGTCGGGACGTCGCCGCCGAGCACCTGCGTCCAGGCGCGGCTGGCATCGGTGAGGGTGGCCGCGTGGCGGTTTCCTGCCTCGGCGGCGGCCTGCAACGGGCGCGTCGCCGTACGGAGTTCGTCGAGGTTTCCGTGTGCGATCGCGGCCTGTGCGCCATACCAATGGAAGATGTTGGACCAGGCGGGTGGTTCGGCGATCTGGCGCAACATCTCGCGCGCGGCGTCCACCAGGGACGCGATTCGCTGTTCGTCCCGTATCCGGATGCCGGCGAGCCACAGCTCGCCGATCGGTAGCAGCAACAGCAGGTCGGCCTGCACGTCATCGAACAACGGCCGAGCCGCCTGCCAGATGCGCGCCAGGGCTATGTGGTTGTCGTTGCGCCGAGCGAGCCCGGCCGCGACGCCATGTGCAAGGAGCTGGACTCGTACGTCCAGTTCTTCCTGGTTCAGTGTGGCCAGGGTGGCCGCGGCCGCACGCTCGTCGCCGCCGTACATCGCCGTCCACGCCGCGAGCACGTCGAGGTGACCACAGCGCAGCCCGCGGGCGCTGGCCCGTCGCAGGGCGTCCGCGGCCCGGTATGGCTCGCCGGAACCGAGCGAGAGCAGAGTGGCAATCGCCACCGCGGTACATGCAAGGAAGTGGTCGGAATCCCCGTCGGCGCGCGCTGCTTGCATCAGCGTCGATACCGCCGCGCCGGAGCCGTCGCCGGATTCGAGGCTGTCGGCCAGTGCAGCCGCGATCAGACTCGCTTGCGCGCTCGCCTCGGTGGGCGGCCATTGTGCCGCCGACCGGGACATCGCCTCGGCGCCGGCAGCGTCGCCGGCCACGCGCAGCACAGTGGCGGCGACGGCCCAGTCCGGGCCGACCCGGTCTGGGCCGAGCCAGGTGTACAGCTGTGCGGCACGACCGGTCAGACCGCGGCGAGTCAGCACCACCGCGCAGATGCGTACCGCAGTCGCGAGGTCTGCGCCGGCGATGCCCGACCGCGCCAACATCGGCTCGGCCAGTCGCATCGCGGTCTCACTGTCGCCTGTGCGCGCCGCGGCCTCGGCCCAGCGCAGCGTGATCGGATCGCGATCGGCCCCGGCCGCCGCGGCGGCGTTGTAATAGCCGACCGCATCCCGCTCGGACTCTTCCGCAGCCGTGATGAGGAACTCGGCAAGGCGTGGATCGCGCACGCCGGACTCGGCCAGCTGCACTGCGGTGCGGTTGCGCAGCAGGCCCGCTTCGAGACGAGCGCCGAGCAACCTGCGCGCGACCGCGACGAATCTGCGTTCACCCAACAGTGTGCGCAGTGGCGCGACCGCAGGCTCGAGCAGGAGGTCGGCGTCGGTGACCAATGCACTGGCCCGTGCGCGGTCGATGAGGTCTTGGGCGGTGGCGTGTTCCACGCCGAGCACAACGGCGAGTTCGCTGGTGTCCAGGCCTGTGCCGGTGGTGGCGACGACGAGGGTATCCATCAGGTCGAGTTCCAGATCGTCCAAGAGTCCGCGCACCCACGTGGCGACGGCGGCGTCGACGGCGGCTGTGCCCGCCCGCAGACGGGCCGAGCAGGCGGCGGCCAGGGCGGCGACCACGCCGCCGCGAATACCTGCGGTCTGCGTGTGGATGTGTTGGATGACCGGACGCGGCACCATCAGGCCCAGTTCTCTGGCGAACGGGGGGATGTCGGCGATGCCCAAGGGGCGCAGGCGCACGATTCGACCGTGTCGGGCGATCGTGTCGGCGAGCATCCGCAGCGACTTGTCGTGGGGACGGGGCTGGGCGGCGACGATCACGCTGCGATGCCCCGACGCGACAGCGGCGCGCAGGTATTCGAGTTCACCCGCGCTGAGCAGGTGCCCGTTGTCGACCACCAGGACCGGGACGAGGGTATCGGCGGGGCGATCTGCCGGGCGGTTGCCAGTCGCCCTCGGCAGATCGGTCGCGGTGACCGCGCCGTTGCGCATGTCGTGGCGCAGGGTCGTGTCGTCGTGCACCGGGACGCCGTGAGCGCGCAGACGGGTGCGGATCTCTGCCAGCAGGGTCGACTTCCCGGTCTGCGATCGTCCTCGAATCAGATATACGGCTGGTCGTTTGTTCGCAGAGTCCAGGTCGCGGAAGATATCTCGCGCGTATGGGAGTGTGTCGAAAGCGATATCGGTCACGGTCAACACTCCCGACACAACCGGCGGTCGCCGGCTCCGTTTTTGTTCTGCATGTGTGCGGCACCGATGATTGTTGTTTCGACTTCGGTTCGGAGGTCTCGGGAGAAACCGGTGGCGTATGCATTGCTGTCGTCGCGGCTGTCGACGGTTGTCGGTGCGGCGGAATTCGATGCGGCGATAGTGTTGTCGAGCGCCAGGCGCTGTGTCATTCGAGGCCCCGTCCACGCATGTTCTCTGGTCCGGTGGGTCATCAGGTGTCGGCGCGTGGCGCCTTACGGCGCTTCGCCACAACGTCTGGTTCGGCTGTGGGATGCGATGTGTTTACTGCTCCAGGGAAGATTAGGGAAATTCTTGGAATTTCGCCGGATTCTCCACCGAATGTCTCCTTCGGTGTGTGCCGGATCGGCTGGATGGACGATTGCCGCGGGGCGGATGGGGACGACATCGTTTCGGCGTAAGGTAATGGAATCCGGCAGAAAATGCATTCCCCCGCCGCACGGTTGGGGTTTGTATCGGTACGTCGGGACGGTTTCGGTCCGGGGTATGCAACGAGGCATCGGGTAGGCGGTCGGTACCGATAGGAGGCGATGATGAGCCACGAGGATGTCGTCCACGAACTGCTCGTCCGTGCAGGCACGGGTTATGCCGAGGAAGCGGGCATTACGCTCGAGGATCAGCCTGCTTCGCTGTTCCAATTGTTGGTACTCACTCAGTTGCTCAGTACCCGGATCGCGGCCCGGACCGCGGTGGCGGCCACCCGAGAGTTGATCGGACGCGGCTACCGCACCCCGCATCGGGTCGCGGATGCGAATTGGCACGAGTTGGTCGAGGCGCTCGACCAGGCGAACTATCGCCGATACGACGAGAGCGCCGCGACCCGGCTGGGCGCCAATGCCTCGCGCGTGCTCGACCGGTACCACGGTGACCTGCGCGAACTGGCCGTGACGGCAGGGCGTGATCCCAAGCGTGCCGCGACGTTGTTGCAGGAATTTCAGGGCATCGGGCCCACCGGAAGCGATATTTTCCTGCGCGAGGTCCAGGACATCTGGACGTGGGTTCGGCCGCATTTCGACGAACGCGCCCTACGCGGCGCCGGGCGCGTTCGACTGCCGCAGGACCCGGACCGGCTGGCCGATCTCGCACCGGAGCGCCACATTGCCGATCTGGCGGCGGCGCTGGTGCGGGTGACGCTCGACGAGAAGATCGCCGAGGAGATCCTCGACGCGGTTCCGTGAACGCGCCGGATGATCGTCGGGAATCAATCGCTGCGGGTCCGCGTTGAGACAATCGAACAATGTTGAGTGCAGTCAGCTCAAGTTTGGCTTGACGTCGACTGTCGTGCTGATGCAGGATTGAGCCGACCACACTCAGTGTTGCTGGGGTCGTGCTCCGTGAGGTGAGTGGGGCGAGACCTCGCGGCGCTCGTCGGGGCGCCACAGGGCGGTCGTCCGCCCGGCACCGACACATATCGGTACGTTGAATCAGGAGGAATTACCATGGCTCGTGCGGTCGGAATCGACCTCGGGACCACGAACTCGGTTGTCGCCGTTCTCGAAGGTGGCGAGCCGGTCGTCGTTGCCAACTCGGAGGGGGCGCGTACGACTCCCTCGATCGTCGCGTTCGCGAAGAACGGTGAAGTACTGGTCGGCCAGCCGGCCAAGAACCAGGCGGTCACCAATGTCGATCGCACCATCCGATCGGTCAAGCGGCACATCGGCACCGATTGGTCGGTGGACATCGACGACAAGAAGTACACCCCGCAGGAGATCAGCGCGCGGGTGCTGATGAAGCTGAAGCGCGACGCCGAGGCCTACCTCGGCGAGGAGATCACCGACGCGGTGATCACCGTGCCCGCGTACTTCGAAGACGCCCAGCGCCAGGCCACCAAAGAGGCCGGTCAGATCGCAGGCATGAACGTGCTGCGCATCGTCAACGAGCCCACGGCCGCCGCCCTCGCCTACGGCTTGGACAAGGGTGACAAGGAACAGACCATCCTGGTGTTCGACCTCGGTGGCGGCACCTTCGACGTCTCGCTGCTCGAAATCGGCGAGGGCGTCGTCGAGGTCCGCGCCACCTCGGGTGACAACCATCTCGGCGGCGACGACTGGGACGAGCGGGTCGTGCAGTGGCTGGTCGACAAGTTCAAGGCCAGCTCGGGCATCGACCTGACCAAGGACAAGATGGCCATGCAGCGCCTGCGTGAGGCTGCCGAGAAGGCCAAGATCGAGCTGAGCTCCTCGCAGAGCACCTCGATCAACCTGCCCTACATCACGGTCGACGCGGACAAGAACCCCCTGTTCCTCGACGAGCAGTTGACCCGCGCGGAATTCCAGAAGATCACCTCGGATCTACTCGACCGCACCCGTGCGCCGTTCCAGTCCGTGATCAAGGACGCCGGCATCAAGGTGGCCGACATCGACCACGTCGTGCTCGTCGGCGGCTCCACCCGCATGCCCGCGGTCACCGACCTCGTGCGTGAGCTGACCGGTGGCAAGGAGCCCAACAAGGGCGTGAACCCCGACGAGGTCGTCGCGATCGGCGCCGCCCTACAGGCCGGTGTGCTCAAGGGCGAGGTCAAAGATGTCCTGCTGCTCGATGTGACCCCGCTGTCGCTGGGTATCGAGACCAAGGGCGGGGTGATGACCAGGCTCATCGAACGCAACACCACCATTCCGACCAAGCGCTCGGAGACCTTCACCACCGCCGACGACAATCAGCCGTCCGTACAGATCCAGGTGTTCCAGGGTGAGCGCGAGATCGCCTCGCACAACAAGCTGCTCGGCTCCTTCGAGCTGACCGGCATCCCGCCGGCTCCGCGCGGTGTGCCGCAGATCGAGGTCACCTTCGACATCGATGCCAATGGCATCGTGCACGTGACCGCGAAGGACAAGGGCACCGGCAAGGAGAACACGATCAAGATCCAGGAAGGCTCCGGCCTGTCCAAGGAAGAGATCGACCGGATGGTCAAGGACGCCGAGGCGCACGCCGCCGAGGACAAGGCCCGCCGTGAGGAGGCCGAGACCCGCAACCAGGCGGAGTCGCTGGTCCACCAGACCGAGAAGTTCATCAAGGACAACGAGGACAAGGTCTCCGCAGAGGTCAAGTCCAAGGTCGAGGCGGCCATCGCCGAGGCGAACAAGGCGCTCGAGGGCACCGACATCGCCGCGGTCAAGGCGGCCGTCGAGAAGCTGGCGACCGAATCGCAGGCGCTCGGCCAGGCCATCTACGAGGCTTCCGCCGCCGACGCCGCTGCGTCGGGCAATGGCGCTGCCGGCGCGGCCTCGGATGATCAGGTCGTGGACGCCGAGGTTGTGGACGAGCCGGTCGACACGGAGAAGAAGTGACCGAGGACAACGCCGACAAGGAACCGATCACCATCGTCGACAACCGCAAGATCGATCCGGATAGCAACGAGTTGCGCCAACCGTCCGCGGACAATGGCGTCGCGGCCGCACCGGCCTCGAATGCCGAGGTCGGTGTGGATACCGGGGTCGATGCGGATATCGAGAGCGACGCGGGCGTCGGGAGCGATGCTCGGCAACTCGCCGACACCATCAGTAGCGAGCTCGCCGAACGTACTGCCGATCTGCAACGGTTGACCGCGGAGTACGCCAACTATCGGCGCCGGGTCGAGCGCGATCGTCAGGCCACGATCGACTCCGCCAAGGCGGCGATCGTCACCGAATTGCTCGGTGTGCTCGACGATCTCGACCGCGCACGGTCGCATGGCGATCTGGAATCCGGCCCCTTGAAGTCGGTGGCCGACAAGTTGTCGGCCGCGCTGGTCAAGCAGGGTCTCACCGAGTTCGGTTCGGAGGGCGAGCCTTTCGATCCGACGGTGCACGAGGCGGTGCAGCACGAGGGCTCCGGCCATGATCCGGTGATCGGTATCGTCATGCGTAAGGGCTATCGCTTCGGCGATCGGGTGCTGCGGCACGCGCTCGTCGGGGTCACCGATGGCGTATCCGATCTGGCCGATGACGCCGATCGGGCAGCGGAAGAGGCATCGGACGTTGATGCCGGCGCGCAGGAACGATAGGGACGCGAGAGGAGGAGATGCTCGGTGAGCCAACGGGAGTGGGTCGAAAAAGACTTCTACAAGGAGCTGGGTATTTCCTCCAGCGCCTCGCAGGACGAGGTCAAGAAGGCCTACCGTAAGCTCGCCCGCGACCTGCACCCGGATGCCAATCCTGGTGACACCAAGGCCGAAGAGCGATTCAAGGCGGTCAGCGAGGCGCATGCGGTGCTGTCGGATACCGCCAAGCGCAAAGAGTACGACGAGACCCGCAAGCTCTTCGCCGGCGGCGGGTACGGTCGCGGCGGGTTCGCTCCCGGCGCCGGTGGCGGCTTCTCGCAGGAGTTCAACGTCGGTGACATCTTCGGTGGCGCCAATGCCGGCGACAGCGGCCTCGGCGATCTGCTCGGTGGTCTGTTCAACCGTGGCGGCACTCGGACCGCCAGCCGTCCGCGGCGCGGCGCCGACGTGGAAACCGAGACGACGCTCGGCTTCCGGGAGGCGGCGCAAGGGGTCACGGTTCCGCTGCGGATGACCAGCCCCTCGCCGTGCACGACATGCCATGGCAGCGGCGCCAAGCCGGGGACGAGTCCGCGAGTCTGCCCCATTTGCAATGGAACCGGTGTCGTCAGTCGCAATCAGGGCGCATTCGGCTTCAGCGAGCCGTGTGACGAGTGCCGTGGCAGCGGATCGATCATCGACGACCCGTGTGCCGACTGCCGGGGCAGCGGCATCCAGAATCGCACCCGCACCATCACCGTGCGGATTCCTCCGGGAGTCGGTGACGGGCAGCGAATTCGGTTGGCCGGACAGGGCGAGGCCGGGCTGCGCGGTGCACCGTCGGGCGATCTGTATGTGACCGTTCATGTCAGCCAGGACAAGGTCTTCGGCCGCAATGGCGACGACCTGACCGTCGTGCTGCCGGTCAGTTACAGTGAGCTGGTGTTGGGTACGACGGTTTCGGTGCCGACACTGGACGGCCGAGTCGGCGTGAAAGTGCCGCCGGGCACTGCCGACGGTCGTATTCTCCGGGTGCGCGGTCGAGGTGTGCCCAAACGCGATGGCGGGGCGGGTGACCTGCTGGTGACAGTCAAGGTCGCGATACCGCAGAAGTTGGATGGCGATGCCGTCGAGGCGCTCGAGCGTTATCAGCAGGCAGAGCGATCCAGTGGTTTCGATCCACGTGCGGGATGGGCAGGTGCGTGATGTCCGCAGAGCCGAAGAACCCCTCCGCGGGGGCGCGTGCCGAGTTCTTCATGATCTCGGTCGCCGCCGAACTGGCGGGCATGCATGCGCAGACATTGCGCACGTACGACCGTTTGGGGTTGGTCACTCCGCAACGTACCTCGGGTGGCGGGCGTCGCTATTCGGCTCGGGACGTCGAACTGCTGCGTGAAGTGCAGCGGCTGTCTCAGGACGAGGGCGTCAACCTGGCGGGTATCAAGCGGGTCATCGAGTTGACCAATCAGGTGGAGGAGCTGCGTCAGCAGGTTGCCGAGTTGTCGGCCGAAGCGGAACGGATGCGGGCCGCCTACCGCGCCGAACTCGCACCGACGCAACGCAGTACCGCGTTGGTGGTCTGGCAGCCGCGCAATCGTCGAGACCACGGCCACCGTCGACGGTAGTTCGGAGGCCCATTGGCTTGCTCGGTCTACGCTTCCAGGTTCCGGGCGCGGAATGCGTCCTCGTGGGCGTAGATGAGGTCGCGTTTGAGGGCGTGGATCGACTCGCCCTTGTTGAGTTCGCAGGCGATCTTGCGCCGATATACCGGGTTCGACAGATATTTCGCGGCGTAGATGGCGCGCCGCATCGCCCCGTACTCCTTCAACGCCGCAAGGCATCGACACGTTGTTTTCCGCGCGACTACTGTTGGTCCACAGCGAGGCTCTTGGCGTGGCCGCCGTTTCCGAACGAGAGAAGCGTCGGCCACGTCGCTGCTTGCAGTTCTGGTCAGGGGATGCTGCGGAAGAAGGTGCGGATGTCGTCTGCGAGCAAGGTCGGTTGTTCCATGGCGGGGAAGTGGCCACCTTCGGCGTACTCGCTCCAGTGGGCGATTGCTCCAGTGGGGTTCATGACGCGGCGCATGAGCGGGTGGGTGTCGAAGACCGCCCACCCGGTGGGGACGGGCGCGAACATAGCGCGTTCGACCGTGGAATGCTGCGCCTCGTAGTAGAACTGGGCGCTCGACTCGCCGCTGCGCGTGAACCAGTACAAGGTGACGTTCGCCAGGAGTTGGTCGCGGTCGACCGACTCGTCCGGGGTGCGATAGCTGTTGTCCCTAGCCTTGAACTTCTCAGCGATCCACGCGAGCAAGGCGACCGGCGAATCGGTGAGAGCCACCCCGATCGTGTCCGGCTTGTGGTTCTGCATCTCGAGGTACCCGCGCTCGGAGGCAGCCTCAGTCTGCATCACAGCGAGTTCGCTACTCTCCTCGCCGGAAAGGTCAGCGGGCGCAGGGAAAAGCGCTCCGATCAAGCCGAGCAGTCGGCGCTCACTGCCGTAGTGCGTGCCGATCACGCGCTCCGGGTAGATAGTTGCCAGGCGCGCCATGACCCCGGTGCCGGTATCGGTGCCATGCGCCGCGAACCGCTGATACCCGAGTCGGGTCATGATCTCCGCAAAGGCTTCGGCCGTCCGCGCCAGCTCCCAGCCCGTACCTGCAAGAGGGGTGGAGAAGCCGAAGCCCGGCAGCGACGGGATGACGACATGGAATTCGTCGGTCAGTAGCGGGAGGAGTCGCTGGTACTCGACGAATGAGCCCGGCCAGCCGTGGTGCAACAGCAGCGGGGTTGCGTGCGGGTTCGACGACCGCGCATGGACGATATGGAAGGCCTGACCGTCGATCATCGTCGTGACTTGTTCGATCTCGTTGAGGCGAGCTTCCTGCGCGCGCCAGTCGAAGTCATCGCGCCAGTACTCGGTGAGCTCTCTCAGGTATGCCATCGGGATACCGCGGCTGAAATCAGCGCGATCGTCTCGGCCGGGCACCGGGTGCGGCCAGCGGGCTCGCGCCAGCCGGTCTCGCAGGTCGTCGATATCGGCTTGGGGGACGTTGATGCGGAACGGTGTGAGTGTCTTGTTCTCGGTCACGACACCCAACATTGCAGAGATTGCGGCAGGATAGCTTCCGCATTTAGGAGAATAATGGATGGCATGTTGAAAACCTCGGCCCGCTTGCTCGAGTTGCTCTCGCTTCTCCAGCTCAGACGCGACTGGACGAGCTCCGAGATCGCCGACCGCTTGGAGGTGAGCACCAGGACTGTGCGCGCAGATATCGGCAAGCTGCGTTCACTCGGCTATCTCGTAGAAGCACGCCCTGGCGTCGCGGGTGGGTACCGTCTCGCACCGGGAGCTGTGATGCCTCCCCTCCTGCTCAACGACGACGAAGCCGTTGCTGTGGCGGTCGGACTCAGCGCACTCGCAACAGGAACAGCTGGAGCTGAAGAGGAATCGCTCACCGCGCTCGCGAAGTTGGAGCAGGTGCTCCCGGGACGTTTACGCCAACGCGTCGGCGCAGTCCGGGAGGCGACGAACACAGTCCCCGGAACTGCACCGCCCCTGGACCTCGCAGCACTCAGCGTCGTCGCTTCCGCGATTCGCGGCCACCAGCGGCTCCGGTTCGGATACACCAAACACGAACGCAGCGAACAAGCACGCCATACGGAACCGCAACGTCTCATCAATTGGGGAGACCTCTGGTACTTGCTGGCGTGGGACCTGGACCGCGACGACTGGCGAATCTTCCGTCTGGACCGCATGACCGCACGCCCACCAACCGGCGTAACATTCCGGCCCCGCGCAGACCCTGACCGCGACGTCATCGGATACGTCACCAGACACATCGCCACAGCAGGCCACATCTACCACGCCCGAGTACTCGTTCATGCTCCTGCCGCCACCGTCGCCGCGAAGATTCCCATTCCAATCACCGTCGAGAGCGTTGGCAACTCCACGTGCATCATCGAGATCGACTCGGGAGATCCGGCGCGACTCGCACTCTGGTTGGTACAGCTCGACACCGACCTCGAAATCCTCGAAGGAGACGAATTGTCGCTCGCATTCGACAAGCTCGCGAGCAGACTCCACAGCGCCACCGGCACTCCGGTGTCACCACGCTCAATCGGTCCGGACGATTTGTGAGTCACACCGTTGGTCTTATTCCAGGCAGCGATCCAGTCGCGGATCGCGATTACTAGAGCGCGCCAACGCTTCTGCGGCCACAGCGGCGGAGTTTCTTGTCGGTGAGCAGCCCGAACCAGCGTTCGACGGTGTGCCGCAGGCCATTTCATGACGATCGGCGCCTTGTGAGTGCCGTAGTTGTCACAGATCAGATGAGCTGCCGTTTCGACCATTTCGGCGGTCGGCCCGCTTTTGCCCGAGGCAGCGACGGGACCAGCCGCACTCATTCGGCGTCGGTCAGGTCTGCCCGCGTCGTCACCCCTACGCTGGGCACGAGGTCTCCGGTATGTCAGGTTCGCTTGTCGCCAACCGATCCACTGGAGACCTCTCCGCGTCCGGCTGTCGACATGCCCTCGCAGGCAAGCGTTTTCGGTCACAGGCAACAGTTGGGGGCGCCGCTGGCGGCGCCCCCAACCACACCACCGTTGAAACAGTGCCTAGATAGCACTCAACAGACCATGCCCGGCCAGCAACCGCTGACGATATCGAGCAGAAGCTCCAGCACATCCCAGAGGCTGAGACCCGCACTGCCCGAACTGCTGGTCCCGGTGTCGTATATCTGTGTCGCTGCAATCGCTGGCTCCGGCGACTCCGTGACTGCGGCAGCAGATCCACCGGCGAGAGCGATAGTCATGACAAGTGCGGTGACGCCGGCCATGACTGGACGGAGAGTATTTATGTGATCACCTACATCTCAAATTGATTGTTTCAGTTGTACGTTGAAATGCAAACAGAAGCAGATTCGTTTGGCAATAGCTGGTTCCCAATGATGGGAAGCTCTAGTACTCCATCCGGACTTCGTGATCGATGAAGACGGGCTACGGGATGACCTGCGTGATTACGTGGTCTCCCATCTCGGTGACACCGACGCGCCCCTTGTGGTGGATGAGACCGGTGACCTGAAGCAGGGTGTATGGACCGTCGGTGTCCAGCGTCGATACACGGGGAGCAGACTCTCGATCTGCAGAGCGACGCACGCGGCGTCGCGGGCTGTTCGCGGGTCTGGACCGACGTCGCGAGCGGCGCGACGACGTCCCGGCCCGACGCCACCGGCGCCCGCAAGTTTCCGGCCGGGTTCGTGCCGACGAAGCGGAGCAGGCCGGCGACGTCACCGGCGCCGCAGAAGGTGGAGTTCTGCCACCTGGTCGCCAAACAGGTCGGTGACTCAGCGCGTGTCCTCCGGAGCGGCCTCGATCCTGGTATGCAGTATCTCGCGCGCCTGCTCGGCGGCGCGGGAGATGCTCTCAGAGACGAAGTCGACGAAGCGGGCGATGTTTTCCAGCCGGGCGGCGGCCGGGCTGCCCGGGCCCAGAACGCTCACTCCCTGCCGGGCGATCTCGCCCAGGTGAGCGGTAGCCTTCGCGCTGGCCATCGTGGACTGGTACATCACGTCGTCATCGACCACGTAGCGTTCCCGGCGCCGCTCGTCGCGCTCACGCCGGACGAGCCCCTGGTTCTCCAGATACGCAATCGCCTTGGAGACCGAAGCCGGACTGACCTGCAGATGCCCGGCGATCTGTGAGGCGGTGAGGCTGCCGGCATCGGTGGTGTAGAGGCAGGCCAGCGTCCGCGCGGTCATCCTCGGCAGCCCGGACGCGATGAACACTCCGGCGAAGGTCTCCTCGTATTCCAGTACCGCGCCCGCGTCGCGCCCGCGCGCTGTCGGCGGCTTTCCCGGGCGAATCGGCGAGGCCGTCCGGCGCCGGCGCGCACGACGCTCGGTGGCATGGTGTGCGAGGTCGCCACGATAGGCCATCGCGCCGCCGTTGCGCATGACCTCCCGGGTGATGGTCGAGGTCGGCCGGTCGAGGCGCCGGGCGATCTCCGCGTAGGCGAGGCCGTCGGCCAGGCCGGCGGCGATCTGCTGGCGTTCCTGCTGCGTGAGCCTGCCACCCGGCATCGCGGCCTCCTTTGTCGTCGATGCCGCCACCATAGCGTTCACTCCTCATTCATTGCAACGAAAACTCCCTCGAGTGTTGCGTTGACCACAGACTCATTGCAACGATTTATAGGCTATGAACTGCGTTTATCGAGAATAATTGCAACACTATTGTTGCTGTATTCGTGAAGGCAACGTAGCGTTTCCGGTATCAGAAACAGCAAGTGAAGGAGCTGATCATGCCGAAGTTCGACACCCCCACGCCCGTTTCCGCGATGTTCGACATCCCCGCCGGACGCATTCAGATCATCGCCGCCGACCGGGCCGACACCACGGTCGAGGTCCTGCCCACGGACGCCGCCAAGCCTCGTGACGTGAAAGCGGCCGAACGGGTCGAGGTCAGCTACGCCGACGGCGTGCTGCACATCGAGGCCAGGAAGCCCAGCAATCCGGTCTTCAACCCGGTCTTCGGTCCGTTTGGCTCCGTGGAGGTGACCGTCCAGCTGCCGGCCGGGTCGAACGTCGTGGGCACGGCGGCCAGCGCCGAGTTCCGCGGCGTCGGGCGGCTCGGCGACGTCACCCTCGAGGGCGCGGCCGGCTCGATCAAGGTCGACGAGACCGCGAGTGCCCGGCTGATCCTCGCCAGCGGTGACATCACGGTCGGCCGGCTGAGCGGTTCGGGACAGATCAGCACCCACAAGGGTGACCTGCGGATCGCCGAGGCCACCGACGGCGCCGTCACGCTGCGAACCGTCCAGGGCGACATCACCGTTGCGGCCGCCCGCGACTCGTCTGCGACCCTGGACGCCGGCACCAGCTCGGGCCGGGTCCACAACGCGCTTCGCAACACCGACGGGGCTGTCGCCAGCCTCGAGATCCACGCCACCACCGTCCACGGCGACATCACCGCCACCAGCCTCTGAGGAGCGTCCACCATGGCCAATTCGACCATCACCGGGCCGTGCCGGCCGGACCTGCAGAAGGCCATCGAGGCGTTCGTCGACGCAGGCTTTGCCGGACTGCAGATGCGCGTGCACGACGATCACGGCGAATGGGTGGGCAGCGCCGGCGTCCGCAAACTCGGCGAAGCCACCCGCCCACCCACGAACGGCCGGTTCTGGGCCGGCAGCGTGGCCAAGACCTTCACCGCCACCGCCGTCCTACAACTGGTCGCCGAGGGAAAGGTCGGGCTGGACGCCCCCGCGGCCGACCACCTCACCGATCTCGGGCTGGCCTCCCGGATCACCCCGCGCATGCTGCTGCAACACACCAGCGGCCTGTTCAACTACACCGGCGAGTACCTGCCCGATGGCACCGTCGTGCCGGGCATCCCGGCTGCCGGCAAGGAGTGGGTGGACACCCGGCTGACCGCCTACCAGCCCCGGGATCTGGTACGACTGGCACTGTCCAAGCCAGCTCGCTTCGAACCCGGCGCCGACTGGAGCTACTCCAACACCAACTACACCGTGGCCGCCCTGCTCGTCGAAGAGGTCACCGGCCGGTCGTTCGGCCAATGGTTGCAACAGCGGATCCTCGACCCGCTCGGCCTGCACGACACCGTGCTGGCCGGCAACATCACCGACCTGCCCGAGCCGCACGCCCACGGCTACTACCGCTACCAGGATGCCGATGCTTGGACGGTGGCCGACGTCTCCCGGCAGAACCTATCCATGCTGCTCGGCGCCGGCGGCGCCATCTCGACCACGCGGGATCTGAACGTCTTTTTCGCCGCCCTCAACGCCGGCGCGCTGCTGCCCGCCCAGCTGCTGGCCGAGATGCGCAAGCCGGTCGGCCCGATCGACTACGGCCTCGGTGTATTCGTGCAGGACCTGGGTCCGGCGGGCATCATCTACCACCACAACGGTGGCGCGCCCGGCGGCTACGGTGCGCTGATGTACAGCACCCCCGACGGCCGCCGGACCATGACCGCCGGGCTGACCACCGGGGACGCCGCGATCAACCCGGCCGAAGCCCTCCCACCGGCATTGGACACCCTGGTCGAGACAGTCTTCGGCGAACCCGTCTGACAGTCTGCCCCGCCTCGGGCGGACAACCCCGGCAGCACGCCGCCTCTCGCGTCGGGTCCATTGCGCCCCAGCAGCCAGGAGGGGCGGGCGCGGCCAGGACGCCGGCCAGCGCTCGGCGCAGCCCGACCTGAGTTGCACAGGTTTAGTGACCCACGTCGGGTTGTCATGGGTGCGGAGATCGGTTTTCGACATGCGGAATGACCGCTCGACCTGCCACTGGTCGTGATACTTGCCGATCACCTCGCCTGCGGTCATCACGTCGGCGGGAATGTTGGTGACGTAGCCTTTCAACCCGACCAGCGACCGTGCCTGGGCCAGGGACACTTCGTCTACGGATCGGTCTGTGCCGGCGATTTTCACGAATCGGGTCGATTTCGCGGGTTTGCTGCCGTCGACTGCGGCTCTGGCGCGTGTTTCTTGGGCGTTGAGGGTGATCGTGTCGCGGCGGGCGCGTGCGATGCTGTAGTGCCAGACCGCCCGCCACGCTTTTTCGTTGTCGCGTGTCCAGACGGGTTCGGCGCGGGTGTTCGTGGTGTTGACGGGGGTTCCGGCGCGTCGGGGCGTGACGGTGTCGATGAGCTGCCCGTCGATGAAATAATCGCCGTGCCAATGGAAATGGGATGCCAGGACACCGGGCGCTTTGACTTGGCGTGATCCGACGATGAACCCGCAGCCGGCCTCGTCGAGTGCGGTCAGGTTGGCCACCGACAGCATTCCGGCGTCTGCGGCGACCACGAGTTCGGTGTTGGTCAGGTCGTGGCGGTCCCGGAAGGCGGTGATGATCGGAATGATGGTGGTGGTTTCGGCGGTGTTGCCTTCGAAACATCCGATGTCCAGCGGGAATCCGTTGCGATCGACGAGCAGTCCCACGACTATCTGTGGATCGACCCTTCGTTCCGACTTTCTTGATATCGACATGGACCATGTGCCCGGGGCGGCGGGCAACGATCCGGTGCGGGGCCCGGTTCGCGTCGCCGGCCGGGTCCAGGAACCGGCGGCGATTCGGCCCGAGCGAGACCAGATGCCGACCCACCGTCCGGACCGAGACCACGGTGCCCTCGCTGGCCTGTTCGAGCGCGATGCGGCGGGCCGACCATTTTCGGGTCCGCCGCAGCACTTCGATCCGGGCCACCACCGGAAGCGGAATCGCGTTCGGCGATCGGTGAGGAGCGCTGGAGCGGTCGAGTAGGCCCAGTTCACCGTGGCAGCGGAATCGGTCGACCCACTTCGAGGCGCATTGGCGTGAGATGCCCATCTCCGCGGCGATGTGGGCGATCGGGCGGGACTGGCATCGTTGGACGAGGCGGTGGCGGCCCTCGACGGTGAGCGGGGCATTACGGTGGGACACGGCGGTTCTTTCGGTTCGTGGCTGATGTGTGAGTTGGCGCTTCACATCCTGCCGCTGAAAGAACCGCCCCTTTCAGCTCACCCCACGGCCAGCGACACCAACGTCACGACCCGCAACACCTAGCTCTTCCGGCCGGGAGCCTTCGTCCCCGATTTGAAGCCCAGGCCGCCCGGCTTGGCGGCCGGTGGCGCGGCCGCGGTGCCGTTGCCCTCGGCGGAGGCTTCGGCTGCCGGGACCTTCGCAGCCGGAGAAGGTGCTTCGGCAGCTGAGGTTGTGGCGGACGAGGAAGATTCGACTGCAGGGGCAGCGGCGGGTTCCGCTGCCGGGGCTGCCGGTGCCGCAGCGCCGGGGGCCTTCACGCCGGGGCGCTTGAAGCCCGACTTCATGGCCAGGCCCTTGGCGGGGAGCGTCGGCTTGGTCTCCGTCGCAGCGGATTCGACAGACGGGGCAGCAGATTCCGTTGCCGGAGCAGCCGATTCAGCCGCAGGAGCGGCCGATTCGGCAGGCGCGGCCGGAGCTGCGGCGGGCTTGGCGCCCGGGGCCTTCGCTCCGCCCTTCATGCCGAGTCCGCCACCGGGTGCCTTCGCGGCACCCTTCATACCCAGGCCGCCACCGGTCGGCTTCGCCGCCGGTGCAGCCGGAGCGGCTTCGGCGATCACTTCGGGCTCGGGTGCGGCCTTCGGGGTCTGGATCACCGTCAGGTTCGCCGACAGGGTCTCCGGGGCGAGTTTCTCGATCGACTGCAGCATCAACTGCGCCACATCCACGACCTCGACCGCCTGGCCGATCTCACCGGAATCCTTACGCGCGGTCACACCATCGGTCAGCATCACCCGGCAGAACGGGCAACCCGTCGCGATCATCGCCGCCGAATTCCCACCATCCAGCGTGGACAACGCTTCGTCGACCCGGTCAATGTTGATGCGCTTACCGAGGTTCTCCTCCATCCACATCCGCGCGCCACCGGCACCACAACACATCGACCGTTCCCCGTGCCGCGGCATCTCGGTCAACACCGCCCCCGCGCCTTCCATCAGCTCACGCGGGGCGTTGTAGACCTTGTTGTGACGACCGAGATAACAGGGATCGTGGTAGGTGACCTTCTCGGTCACCGGCGACACCGGCACCAGCTTCTTGGCCCGCACCAAACGGTTCAGCAGCTGGGTGTGGTGCACCACCTCGTAGGTGCCACCGACCTGCGGGTACTCGTTGTTGAGTGTGTTGAAGCAGTGCGCGCAGGTGACGACGATCTTCTTGCGCGCCTGCGGCACACCGTCGAACACCTCGTTCAGCATCTCGATGTTCTGCTGCGCGAGCTGCTGGAACAGGAACTCGTTACCCGCACGCCGCGCCGAGTCACCGGTACAGGTCTCGCCCTGGCCCAGGACCATGAACTTCACACCCGCGGTCGCCAGCAGCTCCGCGACCGCCTTGGTGGTCTTCTTCGCGCGGTCCTCGTAGGCGCCGGCGCAACCGACCCAGAACAGGTACTCGTAACCGTCGAACGAGTCAGCGTCCTGCTGGAACACCGGGATGTCGAAGTCGAGCTCGGAGATCCAGTTGATGCGGTCCTTGGCGTTCTGGCCCCAGGGGTTGCCCTTGTTCTCCAGGTTCTTGAACAACCCGGCCAGCTCGGAGGGGAACTCCGACTCGATCAGCACCTGGTAGCGGCGCATGTCGATGATGTGGTCGACGTGCTCGATATCGACTGGGCACTGCTCCACACACGCACCACAGGTCGTGCAGGACCACAGCACCTCGGGATCGATGATCCCGTTCATGTCCTCGCCACTGACCAGCGGACGCTCGGCCTCGGCGCGGGCGTCGGCCGAGATCTTGGCCAGGGCGGGCTCGTCGGGTTTGCCGTCGGCGTCGACCAGGCCGACCTCGTCACCGCCGGTGTCGGTGCGGCCACCGGCGAGCAGGTAGGGGGCTTTGGCGTAGCCGTGGTCACGCAGCGACATGATCAGCAGCTTCGGCGACAGCGGCTTACCGGTGTTCCAAGCGGGGCACTGGGACTGGCAGCGGCCACATTCGGTGCAGGTGGTGACGTCGAGGATGTCCTTCCAGGAGAAGTCCTCGAACTTACCCACACCCAGGATGTCGGTGTCGACGTCGACGTTCTCCATGTCGAGTGCCTTGCCGTTGGACATCATCGGCTTGGCAGCGCCGAGAGCGACGCCGCCGTCCTTCTCACGCTTGAAGTAGATGTTGAAGAACGCGGCGAAGCGGTGCCACGCCACACCCCAGTCGATATTGCGGCTGACCACGACCACCCACACCAGCGCCGCCATCAGCTTGAAGAAGGCAAAGACCGACACCGCCGAGGCGCTGGCGGGCACCACCTTGGCGATCTGCATGCTCACGAAGTCGCTGATCGCGTCATGTTCGCCGGTGTAGGCCACGACCAACGCCTTCACGCCGACCATGGAGATGCCCTCGACCACCACGACGGCTTCGACGAAGTACGCCGCCAGGAAATTGGAGCCCGAGAACCGCGACAGCCGCGCCGGGCGCCGCGGATGGTTCAACTGCCGGATGGTGATCAGCACCAGGCCGCCGACAATCGTCCCCAGGCCCAACAATTCGTCGAGCAGGTGATAGAAGCGGGTGTGACCGATCCACGGCCAGGTGAACATGGGGTCGAAGATCTGCCCCTGGGCCTGGAATACGGTGACGAACCCGATCAGGAACCCGACCATCACCAGCCAATGCGCCCAGCCGACGGTCCGGAACTTCACCATCCGGGTGTGCGCGGCGAATTCCTTGATCACGGTGGCCAAGCGGGGGCCGAAGGGCCGCCACCGGTCCGGTGCGGGCTGCCCCAGCCGGATGGTGCGCACCATCCGGCGCACGGCCAGCACAAACCCGGCCCACGCGGGGACACCGATCAGGATCGAGATGGCGCCCAGCGTTATTTGCAGGGGGCTCATGCGGTGACCTTTCACTTACTAAGGAACACAATGTTTTTCGTCGCTCGCCGCATCATAACCCGAGCCAAGTTTCTCACCGGTAACCAATCGCCCGGGAATTCGCGACCCTCCCGCGATCATCGGACAGGGTGCACCGCAACCGGTTTCCGGGACCGCCGGGCGTAGTGCCCAGGGTCGATGCCACGCAGCCTGCACGTCTCGGCGAGCCCACCCGCCAGCAGCAGATCCGTGCAGGTCAGCGCGCGCACGTTGTCCGCGCCGAGCAGCACCATGAGCTGACGGATCTGAGTGATCCAGGTGTCGATGGCCGCGATCAGCGCGTCGAGGCCCTCACCCTGAAGGATCGACAGGAAATGCCCGGATATCCCCACGGCCCGGGCGCCGAGGGCGAGGCCGCGTACAGCGTCGAGCGGAGTGCGCACCCCACCGGAGGCCAGCAGCGTCACCCCGCGCGCGACGGCCACCTCGGCGCCGTCGAGCAGGCAGGCCGGGGTGGACAGGCCCCAGCCGGCGAGCAAGCCGAAGTCGTCCTGTCGCCTCCTGGCATTCTCGATCAACGCAAAATTCGTTCCACCGCTGCCCGATACGTCGACAATCGATACACCCAGGTCGGCCAGCTGCGTGACGGTGTCGGCACTGATCCCGAACCCGACCTCCTTGACGATCACCGGGATGCCGAGCGACTCCGCGAGGCGGGCGATATTGCGCGGCCAGGCCGAGAAGTCCCGATCCCCCTCCGGCATCACGATCTCTTGGACCGCGTTGACGTGCACCTGCAGTGCATCGGCCCCCAGCAACTCGACCACCTGTGCCGCCATGTCGGGCGTGGCGTTGGCATTGACGTTCGCGATGACGTAACCGTCCGGATTCTCTTCGCGCAGCACGCGATACGTGTGAGCCACCGCGCTGTCGGCCAGGTAGGCGCTCATCGAGCCCGACGCGATCGCCAGTCCGGTCTCGCGCGCCGCGATCGCCAGCTCGCGGTTCACCTCGCCGGTGCGGGCGCTGCCGCCGGTCATGGCGTTGATGTACAGCGGCACAGGCCAACTCGCGCCGCTCACCTCCGTCGCGAGAGAGACCGCGTGTTCCGCGGTACCCCGGAGGGCGTGGTGGACGAAGGCGATTTCGTCGAACGGTGACAGGTCGTGCGCGGTAGCTGACCGCTGATGCTGCGCGACGGCCAGACGGACGTGATCGTCCTTGCGGCTGGCATAGTTCACCCGATGTTCCTTTTCCTCTGACACCGCGATTGCCGGCGGTGAGTGAATGAAGTGATCTCAGTAAGTTTCATGCGATCCGTTTGTATTCGAAATGGGTGAGGACGAGTGCGGCCTTGACGATGTCGCCGATATTCTCGGGGCTGGCGGTGAAGTGCCGCAGGGCATGCCAGCGGCCGGTGAGGATCGCGAATCCGCGTTCGCTCAGGCAGCGCAGCCCGCGCAGTAGCGCGTTGCGGGTGCGGGTGTTCACGTCGAGAGCCCGGCCGTCGGCGGTTGCTTGATCGGGGTGTGCACGCCGATGCCGGCGCTCTCGTAGCCACCCTCGGCCAGCGTCGGTAGAGCCAGATACGATGCTGCCCAATATAATTGGCCGAGAACGTGCTCGCGTGCGGCGACCAGGTTGTGCACCGAGCCGGACTCGACGTCGGAGACCCACAACGGCAATCCCGTGGGGGCCGAGAGAGCTTGGATGTTGCCGCCGAAGGTGTGGGCTTTTCCGGAATACCAGAGGTCGATCTGCTCGCCTTTCACGCTCGTGATCTTCTCGCTGCTGCGGTCCGCGTCGAACACCTTCCCATCCAGGATCGGGTGCGTGAGACCTTCGGCGTGGGCGCGTAGCAAGGCTTCCTGCAGGTCGGGGGCCTGGGCGGCGAGTACGGTGATGCCTTCGCCGTGGTAGCGGTAGGAGGTGGCGCGGCTGATACCGAATCCCGCCCCCGAGCACGGCGATGTCCTCCTGCTTGCGGAACCACGCCACCAGGAACAATACCTGTTTCCAGCAGCTCAGCGTCCGGCTGCCGCGGCGGGTGCCCCGGTCTCGTCGTTCGGCAGCCAGCAATCGCAACACGTAATCCACCAGTTTACGGGGACGTCGAGCATGGCAGGATAGGCGATCACGTGGAGTCCTTGTAATGGAGCGTTTCGTAGCAGGACCCTCGTTACCTGGACTTCACGTCCCTATCCGGGACTCGATGATCGTGTCGCCCAGGGATTTCTGTCACAGTGCCCGAAACCTGGCGCCTACCTTGCTGAAATCACCTCAATGTCGACATTTCGAACGATGGCTTCGACTGGTAATACGCTGGGCCGGGGTATTACCACACACGCCGAATCCCTTCGACAAGCGCCCGATCCGGAACGACGTCCCACTCGTGATACCCAGTATCATGGTGTGCAACTGCGACTTTCGCTCAGTTGGACACCCGGACCGGCCGCCACCAGCGACGGATCGACATCGCCTCACCACCGCCATCCAGGGCGCTTGCCGGATGGCCACACACGGCGCTAAAGTCAGAATCTGATCTTGAGGCTCCAGAGGGGGAGGCACGATAGACTTGAATCAGTATTCGAATTTGAAACGCGTCAAGACCTCCGTGGAAATTGCATCGCTGGTAACGGTGGGGTCCCCCCGATCCAAGGGGGAAGACTATTCACACATTGAACGCCTGGTCGAGGCGCAGTGGCCCTTGCCGCCCATTCTCGTCCATCGGCCGACAATGCGCGTTATCGACGGATTCCACCGCACATTTGCCGCGCGGCTCAAGGGATTCACGCATATCGACGCGTATCTGATGGACGGTTCCGAGAAACTCGCGTTCATCGTCGGAGTCCGGGAGAACACCACACACGGCCTGCCGTTGCCCCTGACCGATCGGCGCGCGGCCGCCGAACGGATCGTGCAGACCCACCCGCACTGGTCGGATCGCTCGATCGCAGCCACCGCAGGCCTGTCAGCGAAGACCGTCGCGTCGATCCGGAGCCGGCTCGACGGTGATCAGCCGTCGAGCCATCGACTGGGCAGTGACGGCCGCCTGCGGCCCGTCGACACCAACTCGGCCCGGCGCACCGCCGCCGAGTTGATCATGGCCCGCCCGCACGCGTCGCTGCGGAGCATCGCCCAGGAAGTGGGCTTGTCCCCGTCGACCATTCGCGATGTCCGCACCAAGCTCAAACGCGGGGAGTACCCGTTCCTCCGCCCCGACCAGAACAAAACCGACCAGCCTGTATCGGTACGGGAGAACAACCCCGGGTACATCACCGATCGACTCACTCCCCCGGACTCCCGCAAGCCCACAGATCTCGACACCCTGCTGGCGTTGCTGTCCCGAGATCCCGCACTCCGGATGAGCACCAGTGGACGCGATCTCCTGCGCTGGATGCATCATCGGGCCGTGAAGGGCAGCGATATCGAGAAGATATCCAAAGCCATTCTTCCCCATACGGTGGATCACATCCTCGAATTCGCGCAGCAATGCGCGGCGAATTGGTCGAGCATCGCCCAGGAACTACAATGCCACGCGATCACCGAGCAAGACAGCCCTCGGACTGCAAGTGGGCCTGAGATTCACAAACAGGTTCTAACCGAGATACTGGAGTAGTTCGTCATGTCCAAAATTGCAGTGATAACAAGCGGTTTGCAATACGATATCGTCGGGAAGAACCCGGAACGGCAGGCTGCGATCGCCGCTGCGACACCGCATGTCACGGAATTCCTGTCCGCCATGCGCAAGCGCGACTATCCCATTTTCCATTTACAGCTGCTGAACGAGCCGGACGATCCGCTCGCCGAACGGTACGACGGCCGGGTCCCCGCGGTGCGCGGCACCTCGGGAGCCGAGGTCGTTCGCGAGTTCCTGGCCTCGGACGACATCATCCAGGAGCGCAGCAAGGACAGCGGTTTCTACGAGACCGATCTGCACGACCGGCTCCAGCAGATCGGGATCGAGACGCTGATCCTCATCGGCCTGCAAACCCAGATCTGTGTCCAGACCACGGCCGCCGACGCGTTCTTCCGCGGCTACATCGTCGCGGTGCCGAGCGACTGCGTGTTCTCGGCCCTCGAAGCCGACCGGGAGCGCGCCCTCGAATGGCTCGAAAGTTATTGCGCCACAGTCGCGGACTCCGAAGAGATTATTCGGACGCTGGACGAGACCGGCGGCATCCCCCGGAAAGAGACGAAGACACCGTGACGCTCGCGGCCCAGCAGATCCAGCTCGACCACGGCACCGGCGCCCTGCTGTCGGGCGAGCTGGTGGCATTCATCGCCGAGACCCTGGGCGAGGTCTACGTGGGCGAAATGGAGGACAGCGCGATCCTGCCCGCGGAGGGCAACCAGCTCGCGATGACCACCGACAGCTTCGTCGTCGATCCGCCGTACTTCGGCAACGGCGATATCGGGAAGATCGCGGTGTGCGGGACCGTCAACGATCTCGCGGTCTCCGGAGCGACCCCCCGCTATCTCACGCTCGGGCTGATCCTCGAGACGGGACTGCCCCTGGACCGGCTGGCCCAGGTGCTTACCTCGATCCGGGAGACCGCACGCGAGGCCGGAGTGCAGATCGTGTGCGGCGATACCAAGGTGGTCCGCGCTGGGGAAGCGGATCAGCTGTACCTCAACACGAGTGGCGTCGGATTCTTTGGACGCGAGCCGTTGCGGATGGGCGCCGTGCGCCCCGGCGACACGGTCA
Organism: Nocardia sp. CNY236; assembly: GCF_000482385.1. Lineage (GTDB taxonomy): Bacteria > Actinomycetota > Actinomycetes > Mycobacteriales > Mycobacteriaceae > Nocardia. The sequence goes on along the minus strand of NZ_KI519394.1, from coordinate 147,568 downwards.
TCCTGTCCGGCCCGCTGGGCAACCACACCGTGCACCTGCTGTCGATCCGGGACGGGCTCGGCTTCGAGAGCCGGGTGCTCAGCGACTGCGCACCGCTCAACACGATGATCGATCACCTCTTCGCCGCAGCTCCGGCCGGGGCGATCCGCTCGATGCGCGATGTCACGCGCGGCGGGCTCGCGGCCGTATTGCACGAGTACGCAACCAAGTTGGACAAGAACATCGTGATCGACGCCCCGGCCCTGCCCATCCAGCACGAGACCGCGATGGCGGCGGACATGCTGGGGATCAATCCCCTGCACTGCGCCAACGAGGGGTGCCTGGCGATCTTCCTCGACCCCGCGGTGGCCGAGGACGTACTCACCGCACTGCGCGGGCACGAGTACGGACAGCAAGCCACCGTCATCGGCACGGTCACCGCCCTCGATGGCGGCGAGGTGTTCCTGCGGGATGCCGCCGGCCGCGAATCCTCGCTGCAACCCCTGCGCGGCGCAGAGCTGCCCCGGCTGTGCTGACTCGGCCGACCGACCGAGCGACCTGGACGATCCGGGTCACCGGTGTCGTTCAGGGAGTGGGCTTCCGGCCGTTCGTCTACAAGCTCGCCCGTGCGCACGGGCTGACCGGCTGGGTGCGCAACGATCCCGAGGGCGTGCTCATCAAGGCGAGCGGCGACGAGTCCACGCTGCGGCTGTTCAGCGCGGAGCTGCACGGCAAGGCCCCGGAGCTGGCCCGAGTCGACGGTGTGATGGCCCTCGACAAGTCGGCGGGACCGTCGGGCGCCACCGATTTCGAGATCGTGCGCAGTGCGGATGCCGGAGCGAAACTTACTGTTGTGCCAGCGGATACGCACGTGTGCGCCGACTGCCTGGCCGAGTTGCGCGACCCGGCCGACCGCCGGTACCGCTACCCGTTCATCAACTGTACGAACTGCGGTCCGCGGTATTCGATCGTCCGGGCGCTGCCCTACGACCGGTCGCAGACCACCATGCACTCCTTCGCGATGTGCGAGCACTGCGATCGAGAGTATCGGGATCCGCTGAGCCGGCGCTTCCACGCGCAGCCGAATGCCTGCGCGGACTGCGGGCCGAGTCTGTTCCTGGCCGACCGCGACGGCAGGGTCCTCCAGGGCGAGGACGCATTACACAGGTGCGCAACGGAATTGGTCGCGGGCCAGGTCGCGGCCGTCAAGAGCGTCGGAGGTTTCCATCTCGCCGTCGACGCGAGCAGCGGCGCGTCGGTGGCGCTGCTACGTGCACGCAAACGCCGGGATTCGAAACCCTTCGCCGTCATGGTCCGGGATCTGGCCACCGCCCATCGGATCGCCGAATTGTCCGAGGCGGAAGCAGCGATGCTGCGGTCCCCCGCACGGCCGATCCTGCTGGCCCGCAAGCGTTCCGGAGCGGTACCGGAGAGCGTCGCCCCGCGGAATCCGAATCTGGGCCTGATGCTGCCCTCGGCGCCGCACCATCACCTGCTCCTCGACGAGTCCGGCCTGGACATGGTCGTCATGACAAGCGGCAACATCTCCGGCTACCCCATCGTGCACCGCAACGAGGACGCCCTCACGCAGCTGCTTGATATCGCCGACGTGATCCTCTACCACGACCGCGACATCGAGATCAGGGTCGACGATTCCGTGGTGCGGATGTCCTTCCATCCCGAATTGGACAGTCGCGTAACGACTTTCCTGCGCCGGGCGCGCGGGTACGCGCCATACCCGGTCGAGGTGGGCCGCCCGCTTGCTCCCCTGGTGGCCTACGGCGCCGAACTCAAGACGACGGTGGCCCTGTCCGCCGGTTCCCGGGTGTACCTCAGCCAGCACATCGGCGATCTGAAGAACGACGAAACCTTCGCCTCGCACCGCAAGACGGCGGCGCACCTGGCGGCGCTCTACGACCTGCGCCCAAAGGCCGGCGTCTACGACCTGCATCCCCAATTCCGCAGCAGCAGTATGCGGGAGGGCATCGGAGAACCCGGCGATCCGGTGTTCGTCCAGCACCATCACGCGCACATGGCCGCGTGCATGGCCGAGAATCAGCTCACCGGACAGGCCATCGGGGTGGTCTTCGACGGGGCAGGATACGGCACCGACGGCACCACCTGGGGCGGGGAGTTCCTGGTCGGCGGCTTCGACCGCGTCGAGCGGGTAGCGCATCTGCGGAGCCTGGCGCTGATCGGCGGCGATCGCGCGGTCCACGAACCGATCCGGACCGGGGTGTCGATCGCGTTGGACGCGTTCGGCGATATCGACCTGGCAGCCAGGACCTTTCCAGCCATCGCCGCGCTCGAACCCGACCGCCGCCACGTGTATTCGACGATGCGGGCGCGCGGCATCAATTCGCCCGAGGTCTCGAGCATGGGGCGCCTGTTCGACGGGGTGGCCGCCCTGCTGAGCGTCTGCTCATACGCCGAATACGAAGCCCAGGGACCGATCGAGCTGGAGGGCCTGCTCGATCGCGACCTCGCGATGGCCGACGGATACCCGTTCGACGACACCGCGACCGAGGTCGACTTCCGGCCGGCGATCCGTGCGATGGCCGACGATCTCACCGCGGGGGCGCCGATCGCGACCATCGCCCGCCGCTTCCATTCCGGCGTGGTCGCGATGGTGCGACACCGGTGCCGCGAGGTCTCCCGCGACACCGGCATCCGTCAGGTGGTGCTCTCCGGTGGCGTATTCCTCAACGAGTTCCTGTTGATCAACTGCCTGCTGACGCTCCGCCGCGACGGATTCGAGGTCCACACCCACCGCCAGGTACCCCCCAACGACGGCGGCATCGCCCTCGGCCAGCTGCTGGTCGCGAACGCGAACGCTTAGCTCGGGCCCTTTCGTATGCGAAATCGCTGCCGTGTTCAACTGATGAAGGTTGCAGTTGGACATTCACTTGGCTGCAACAGTTTTCGGGGTAAGTTCGTGTCATAGCTTCGAGGTGATGAACGTCAAATCCTGGAGCGGGTCAATTTGCAATGCATATGACAAGTGAGCTGTGATCGTGGTTGGAACAATTTCTATACCTACACTTGACGAGTTTCTGAGCAAATCGGCAGACAAGCGAATTGACTGGGTGAACTCGTCCGAGGGATTCGCGAAGGGAATTCGGGAGCGAATCGAACTCTTCCTTTCCTTCGCCCGCCCGCGCACCTGCCTGCCCGGGATGCTGGCCTTCTGCCTTTCCTGCAAGATGCAAGGTCTGGAAATCGGCCCGAACGTATTCTTAGGCTTCGCGATTACCTTCCTGTACAGCGCGGTCGCCAATCTGTTCAACGGCTACTCGGATGTCGAGGAGGACAACGAGAACCTCCCGGCCCGGCTGTACCTGCTCGGCCTGTACGGCCGCCGCAAGCTGCTGAAGAGCGCCTATGTGGTGTGCCTGCTCATGCTGGCCCTGTCGGTTCCGGTCGGTCCGGTGTTCGTCGGGATGACGCTGATCTGCATCGTCATCGCCCATCAGTACTCGCTGCCGCCCTTTCGGGTGAAGGCACGGCCTTTGCCCTCCCTCGGGCTCTTCGCGCTGGACGTCGCGTTTCCGTTCGTGATGGCAGCTGCGGTGGCGAAGCATGGACCGTCGGTGCTCGGCAATTGGGCGTTCATGCTGATGGCCGCCTATCTCTTCATCTGGTTCGTAGCCAAGGGGCTGGTGAAGAACCTGCCCGACTATCACGGCGACAAGAGCGCCGGGCTGGTCACCTCGGCGACGCTCAGCAGTACTCGCAGGCAGGCGGCCATCGTGGCCGCGACCGGAACGATCCTGGTCTATCTGGGTCCGGTATTTCTGGTGGCCAGTGGGCAATTCGCCGTCAAATTCCTGCTGACTCTGGTGTGGTTCCCGATTGTCTGCGTGCAGGCCGCCCGGATGATCCTTCGCGACGACAACCACTCGGCGAACAACATGCTTCGCTTCGACATGGTGGTGTCGACGGGTTACCTGTCGACCTGGATCCTGCTGGTGGATCCCTCTCTTTCGTCGGTCGGCATCGTGGCCGGGTCGCTGGTCGTCATCTTCCTCATGGACGCGCTGAAACTCGATACCCGCCGAAATAAGGATGTTGTGTGATGGATGCGCTGGAGACGGTCCTGCGGGCGCCCGTGGGTGTCGTGTGGGACGAGTATCGCGCGGGCGAGGACCGTGATCATTCGACTGTCCGGCTGGACCTTTCGAACAATGCTCTGCCGTTCACTCCGCTGCCGTCTGTCCGCAAGGCGATCGAGGCCGAAGTGGATCGCGCGGCGGAGTACCCCGCCGCCTCCTACGGTGCGCTGCGCGGCGCCATCGCCGAGTTCGTGGGCTGCGGCCCCGACCAGGTCATCGTTGGGCCGGGCAGCGTGGGCGTGCTCGGCTACATTCTGCGGCGGGTCGCCGGCGCAGGCCGTCGGGTTGTCTACGCGGTTCCGGCGTTCGACGCCTACGAGCGGGTCGTGGTGGACGCCGGTGGAACGCCGGTTCCGTTGCGGGGCAGTATGATTCGCTGGCAGACGCTGGATCGGATGGTGGCTGCGGCCGGGGACGACGCGGCCGCCCTGCTGATCTGCTCGCCGCACAACCCGACCGGGGAGCCCGTGCGCCCTGACGAGATCGACCGGGTGCTATCCGCGGTGCCGCGGCACACGGTCGTCGTGGTGGACGAGGCGTACATCGACTTCGACCGCACCGCCGATGCCTCGGCCGTGCTCCGGCTCACACGCGCGCACCGAAACCTGGTCGTGATGCGGACCTTCTCCAAGGCTTACGGTCTGGCGGGTCTCCGGGTGGGATTCGCGGTCGGCGACGGCGAGCTGATCGGCGCCTGCCGCACGGCCGCCATGCCCTTCGGCGTGAATCGGCTGGCGGTGGCCGCGGCCGTCGCCTCGCTGGATGTGAGCGACGAACTCGCCGCCCAGGTCGACGAGGTAGTGCGCAGCCGCACGGCGTTCCTTACCTCGATTCGCGAGAACGGCCTGGTGGTCCCCGAATCGTGCGGCAACTTCGTCTGGGTGCCGACGCGGCATCCGGCATCTCTCGTAGATTTCTTCACCCGCTCGGCGATTGCGGTGCGTGAGTATCCGGCCCTCGGCGTCCGGATCACCGTTCCCGCGCCGGAACACACAGCCGACGTGGTCGGCGTACTCGCGGAGGGTTACAGCCGAATGGAGGCAAGCGCGTGCCACAGATGAATCCCCACTTGGGTGCCGATCTGTTGGGGCATCCGCGGTTCGCGGACGCGATCGTGGATCGACTGGTCCGAAATGATGTGCGCTACATCTTCGGAATGCCCGCCGAGTCGGTGAACTGTCTCGTCGACGCGGTCGGGCGGCGTGACGAGATCGGACTGATCGCGGTCCGCCACGAGAGCGCGGCTTCGTGGATGGCGGTCGGCTATGCCCGGGGTTCGGGCACGGTCGGCGTGTGCTTCGGCACGGCCGGACCCGGAGCGACGCATCTGCTGCCCGGGGTCTACGACGGGCAGTACGATCGCGTGCCGGTGCTGGCGATCTCGGGTCAGGTCGCCCTCGCCGGAATCGGCACCAGTTCGTTCCAGGAGATCGATTCCTCGCGGCTTTTCCGCGACGGCGCGTGGCGGTCGTCGGACATCATGTCGGCCGACCAGATAGGCGTCTTCGACCAGATCATGCTGGGCATCCGCCTCGAACGGACCTCGGCGCACGTCGCCATTCCGTCCGACCTGCTGCACACGCCGGTGCAGGAGACCGAACAGCCGAGTCCATACCGGCTGGATTGCCGCAGCGCCACGAAGGTCGACAAGAAGCGAATCGACGATCTCGCCGACTACCTGTGCTCGCATCCGGCGCCGATCGTTCTCGGCGTGGGCAGCCGGGAAGCGGCCGATCGCGCACGGACGCTCGCGGACGCGTTGGATGTCCGGCTGTGGGCTCTGCCGGAATCGGGAATACCCGAGACGCTGGTCACCCCGGTCAACGATGGCAGCGCCGCGCCGGCCACTGCGGACAGTGTGCTGCTGATCGGCCGTCCCACCACCGGTGTGCGGAAGTACTTTCCCGCCGCGGACACCCTCATCGAAATCACCGATCTGGCGACCTCCGGGTTCGACGCGGGCAGCCGCCGGATTGGTGTCGCGGGCGATATCGCGGGCATCCTCGAATCCCTGGTCTCCGCCGTCGCGAGCCGCACCGGGGCGTCGGCCGACACCGCGGAGCGCCCGGCCGGAAAATCGCGAGACCAGCAACCGCCCGCCGGGTGGGAGGTGCTCGCGCGGCGGTTAGCGGGCGCGACCCTGGCCGTGGATCCCGGTACCGTACAACGACTTTCGCGCAGATTCTTGAGCGGGCACGCCGATGTCCACAGCGCCTGGAACCTGGAGGCCGAGGGTTCGGCGCTCCCGATGGCGATGGGCCTCGCCCTCGCGGCGGGCAGGCGCTGCTACGCGCTGACCGAACTCGCGTCGCTGGACCAGTACATCTCCGAGTTATCCACGTCCGCAAGGTATTCAGTTCCGGTGACCGTGGTGTGCGCCGCAGCTTCGGGTGCGACGATCCGGGACTTGGCGCGGGCGTTCGGCATCCCGGTGCTGTGGGCGGCCACGCCGGCGGAACTGGATTCGGCCATCGAGCAGGCGGGCCGCGAGACCGGACCGGTCGTGATCCTCACCGGCGCGGTGGAGCTGGAGTCCTCGCCCGCAGCTCCCGACGCGCAAGTCGCCGGTTTCGCGAGCGATCTGCTCGCGGCGCTGTCGGTCCGGGGAATCGACTCGGTGTATCTGTCGCCGACCAGCCGTCGCCGCCTCGATATGCGAAGCGACCGGGCCGATCTGAACGTGCACGTGGTCGCCGACACACAGGCGGCCGCGATGCGGGCGACCGCGGTGTTCAAGGCGACGGGCAAGCCCGCCGCTGCGGTGGTTACCTCGTCGGCCGAGCTGCTCGGGCAGTTGAACGGCCTCTACGACGCCGCATTCGACAGCGCGACGGTACTGCTGATCTCGTTCGAGATCGACCGCTGGTTCCTGGACCCGGTCGACGTGCTGGGCGAGATCTCGGCGATCTCTGTCGTGCTGGACGGCACAGCCGGGGACACGATCCGCCTGCGCGACGCTCTGCTGACTGTCGCGGGCGGCGGTAGGGGAGTGACGCACATCCATGTGACCGGCGCCGCGCTGGCGTCGGTCACCGGTGCCGCATTGGTCGAAGCCGCCGGCGCATTCGATATTCCGGAATCTCTGATCGGCATGCCCGGCAGCATGATGGCCGGGCACGAGGAGATCGCCCGGGCCGCGGAGCTGCTCTCGGCGGCGCCGAGCGTCTCGATCGTCGTCGGTCGTGGCGCCGCGGGCGCCCGCCGGGAACTGATCGAATTGGCCGCGTGCATCGGCGCTCCGCTGTACTGCACGATGGGCGCGCTGGCCGCGGATGTGCTGGGGGATCGCTGCGACGGCCTGGTGGGCACCTCCGGGCACGACGTGGCGATGCAGACCATCCGTCAGAGTCAGGTCGTCGTGCTGGTCGGTGTCTCGTGGCGCGGTTCAGCGTTCGAGCTGGTCGGTACCGGCCCGGTGATCTCGCTCAATACCGATACGCTGACTTTTCTTCGCCTGCCCCAGGATTCGATCGGATTGCTCGGTGAGGCCCGGGAGCTGCTGGAGGCGCTGCTCGCCTGTTCGGCCGAGCGCGGCGCCGTTAGCCGCCTGCCCGCTTCCCGTGCGGCCGCGCGCAAGGCGCCGCGGGAAGGGACGCGCGAACTGCGGGCGGTCACGGCCGCGCAGATTATCGACCACGAGCTCGCGTGCGCCGAGCGCTCCTCGACCCTGAGCGTGGATGTCGGCATCAACACGCTGTGGGCCTACCGCCATGTGCGGTCAGCCACCCGCTACCTGTGGACCGCCTCGTTCGCCACGATGGGGTTCGCGGTGCCGGCGGCGGTGGACGTCGCGGTGCGCAATCCGGCGGACATCTCGGTGGCGATCGTCGGCGACGGCGGTATCGGAATCACCCTGGCCGAGTTGCGGAATGCCGCGCAGCTCGACTCGACCGCAGTGATCGTGGTCTTCAACAACGGCGCGCTGGCGGCCATCAAGTTCGAGAGCTGGATCATGGGGTGGCCCGACACCTCCTCGGAATTCGCGGCCTTTGATTTCGCGAGCTTCGCGCGGCACTGCGGGCTGTCCGCGGTGACGGCCCGCACGGCCGGGGAATTCGGCGACGCGTTCCGGGCGGCGCTCCGTACCGACGGCCCGACGCTGATCGACGCGCGCATTCCCGCGGTGGAGGCTCCCGCGCTGGCTGGGCAGATCCACCTGCGCCAGGTCGTGGGGCTGGTATCGGGCTGGCTGCGGGACGGTCGGTCCGCGCGGGCCGGCGCCTGGTCGATGGTGAAGGCGGTCGGCGAGGACGCGGCGGGTCAGGTGCTGCGCCGGATAGGGCGACACGAATGAAGTGTCCGGTCTCAGAGAGAAGAGGTTCTTGAATGGTCGGGACACGTCCTGCCACACCTCAGGCAATGTTCACCAAGATCGCTCCGCGCTATGACCTGGTCAACACGGTCATGACATTCGGCGGCGACGCCAGGCTGCGCCGCGCGGCGGTACGGCTGCTGCGGCTCGAATCCGGTGCCCGAGTACTGGATGTCGCGGCGGGCACCGCCGCTATCGCGTCCGCGCTGGCCGCCGAGTATCGCGTTCCGATCTCCTACCACGCGGTCGACCTCAACGAGGAGATGCTCGAGGTCGCCGAGCCCAAGCTGGCGCGGCTGCGCCGGGAACGGCCGGGAACCGAATGGAGCCTGATGCGCGGCAGCGCGGAGGCGCTCGAATTCGACTCGGAGAGTTTCGACGCGGTCGTCATGTGCTTCGCGCTCGACGACATGGACGACTCCGCGGCGGCGCTGTTAGAGGTCACCCGGGTGCTGCGCGACGGCGGGCGCTTCCTGCTGATCGAACTCGCACTGCCCGACAACGAGCTGCTGCTGACTGTGCTGAAGCTCCGTCTGCTCCTGATTCGCCGGATCGCCGGGCTGTTCGGCCTGGATCCCGTCGCACACATGACCAAAGAAGTGGAGTCGGATCGCGGCGTGGAATTCACGCTGTCTCGTTGTGAGAGCGTCGGTCTGACCTTGGAGTCCCAAGCGCGATACCACGGCGGCATGGTCCGCGCGCACGTCTTCCGCAAGTAGAAGGATTTTCGATGGACAATCAATGCCCGCATGCCGGGGCGGCCACGAAGATACACTCCGCCACCAGCATCACCAGCCGTCGCCTCTCGAACAAACATCTGCCGGGCCCTCCGGGGCACCGCATCATGGGCTCGTACCCCGAGTTCGCCAAGGACCGCAATAAGTTCCTGCGGGAGGCGATCCGGCGGTACGGCGACGTCTGCCGGATCCAGCTGCCGCTGCGGGACCTGATCGTCCTGGGTAACCCGGAAGACGTGCACCGGGTGATGGACGATACGTCCGGCGACTACAGCAAGTTCGGCAACTACCATCCCGCAATGGCGAAGCGGCAGAACGGTCTGTCGTTCATCGAGGGCGAGATCTTCCGTGAGCGACGCCGCATCGTCAGCCCCCTGGTCACCCGTGACGGCCTGAAGAGCACGTTCCAGGCGAATGTCGACGCCTACCTGGATACCCTCGACGCGAACATCGGTGAGGCGACCGATGCCGACGGCGTCACCGATCTGCAAGAAGCGATCTTCCAGACGCTGCTGCGCGGCGTGCTCAAACAGACCTACACCGAGTCGTTCACGGCCAAGGAAATGCGTGAGCTGCACGAGGGCATGGCGACGTTCACCAAGCTCCTCGGCTCGACGCTGAAGATCGCCGATCCGCCGAATCTGGTTCGCCCCTGGGGCCCGTACAAGATCCGGCCGTGGACGGTGTTGTCCGCCGCGAAGATCGTCAAGGATCGGGTTGTCGAGCGCCAGAATTCGCCGGCCCTGGGCACCTACGGCGATGTGCTGGACGGCATGGTGCTCGGGTACAAGAAGCTCAAGACCCCGATGACGTTCTGGGACCTCTGCTTCGACGTGGCGACGATGACCAGCGCGTCGTACGGCACCACCGCCGGCGCCATCACCCAGACCGTAGTGCGCACGCTGCTCGACGCCGAGGCGACCGATCGCGTGGTGGAGGAATGCGGCACCATCGATCTGTCGCAGCCCTCGGTCGATTCGGTGCGCAGCCTGCGGTGGGTGCGCGCGTGTTTCGAGGAATCGATTCGGATGCAGGGGTTCCCGCTGCTACTGCGCTTCACCGCGGTCGGAGGGAACCTCCAGGGACTCGACATCGCACCGAACACGATGCTGGGCGCTCCCATCTCGGCGATCCACCGGGATCTGCGGTGGTGGACCGATCCCGACACCTTCGATCCGAACCGGTTCTACGACAACAGCAAGCGGGTGGATCAGCCGCGCCTGCTGCACTTCCTGGCCTGGGGCGCCGGCCCGCACCGATGCACCGGCGCCCAGCTGGGATACCTGATCGCGCCCTACCTGGTTGGGTTGATCCTGAGCCGGTACCGGGTGGAGATCCCGCCGAACTGGACCTTCCGTGAGGAGACCGGTCTGGCCCCGACGATCAAGGGTGGCTTCCGCGTTCGACTGACGCGGCGTTGAAAAGCTTCGGCTGAACCGAATCCGAGTACAAGGGGAATGAAATTGGCAGAGCGGTATGACATTGCAGCGCCCATCTACGACCGGACCGCGTGGGTCCTGTCGCTGGGTGGCATCGACAAGCTGCACCCCGCGCTGGTGGCCGGACTCGAGCTGTCGGGCAAAACGGTGGCCGATCTCGGATGCGGTACCGGCCTGGCCTTCCCGGCTCTGATTGAGGCAATCGGACCCTCGGGCCGGGTGATCGGCTTGGACAACAACGCGGCCATTCTCGCCAAGGCGGAGAAGCGGGTGACCGAGCACGGGTGGAACAACGTGAAGCTCGTGGTCGATGACATCGCAACCACGCCGCTGCTGCCGGACATCGACGTGGTGTTCAGTTGCATTGCGATGAGCTGTGTTCCGGATCCGTCGGAGAAGCTGGACGAGCTGCTCGGGAACCTGAAGCCGGGCACCGTGGTGCGCATCATCGACGCGCTGCCACGCACCAGGGGCTTCGGATTCCGGGCGATCAACGGCTACAACTTCCTGAAGTCCTTCATCGTGGGGTCGCACTACAAGAAGCTGGAGCCGTTCGAGCGAGTGTTCCGTGAGCGGTTGAGCAACGTAGTCGTCGACAGCGTGCACGGCGGCATGTACACGCGACTGACCGGCGTCAAAGCCTAGTCGTCGCAGACTCTCAGAAGCGGGCGGATGTGGTCGGTACTCGTTCTGCCCACCCGATTCCCCTCACGAAGGTGTCCTCGTTTGCGAACCGAATTGACAGTTGACGGCGGCACGAAGCAGTTCGGCGACACCGTCGTGCTGGACAGCGTGTGCCTCTCGATCGATCGTGGTGAGTTCCTCGCCGTGCTGGGCCCCAGTGGCAGCGGCAAGTCCACCCTGCTGCGGGTACTGGCGGGATTGGCAGAGTTGACCGCGGGAACGGTGCGCTGTAGTGCGGACGGTGAACGGCCGCGCACCGGGGTGGTGTTCCAGCAATCGCTGCTGCTGCCATGGCTCACCGTGCTCGAGAACGTGTCGCTCGCAGGACGATTCGCTGCTCACCGCGACGTTTTCGACCGCGAGTATCCACTGACCCTGCTGCGCCGGTTCGGATTGGACGGCCTCGCGGGCCGATACCCGAACGAGCTGTCGGGTGGTCAGGCGCAGCGCGTGGCCGTGCTGCGCGCGGCAGCGACCCGGCCGCGGCTGCTGCTGCTCGACGAACCCTTCAGCGCGCTGGACCCGGCGACCCGAATCGACTCGCGGCAGTGGCTGTCCGAGCTCGTCGCCGAGCTCGGGGCGACGGTCGTGCTCATCACCCACGACGTCGACGAGGCGGTCGCTCTCGCGGACCGAATCGTGCTGCTCGACCGAGGCCGGATCCGCCGGGGATGGCGGGACGTGCGCTCCGGCGACGCGCTGGCGCTTCGGGACGACATCCTCCAGCAGTACCACCCGGACGAGATGGCAGTTCCTTGACCGAGATCTCGAGGCGGCACCTGCTGGCCGGCGCGACCGGACTCACCGTCGCCGCAGGGCTTTTCGGCTCGGCGGACCTGGCGCGCAGCGCGGCGACCGCCGGGCGGCGGCACGAGAGTGCCCTGCGCGTGGGGTATCTGCCGATCACCGACGCCGCACCCTTGCTGATCGCGCACGCCGCGGGCCTCTACTCCGCCGAGGTGAGCGCCGGCAAACCCGTTCTGTTCCGGAGTTGGGCCGCGCTGGCGGAGGCGTTCGTCTCCCGTCAGATCGACGTCGCGCATTTGCTGATGCCGATGGCCCTGCAACTGCAGCGTGTGCTCGGCGCCGGGGTGCGGATGCTGGGCTGGAATCACACCAATGGCTCCGCGCTCACGGTCGCCCCGGACATCACCGATCTCGACCAGCTGGCCGGATCCCAGGTCGCCATCCCCTTTTGGTGGTCGATCCACAACATCATCGTGCAGCAGATGCTGCGGGCACACGACATCACGCCGGTGGTCCGGCGCAGCGCGTCGCGGTCCCGGCGCACCGTCGAACTCATCGTCATGAGCCCGTCGGATATGGTCCCCGCCCTGGCGAATCGGTCGATCGCGGGCTACGTGGTGGCCGATCCGTTCAATGCCATCGCCCAGATCAAGAACATCGGACGGATCCACACCTTCCTGGGCGACGTCTGGCGCGAACACGCCTGCTGTGTCCTGGTGACCCGGGACGACGTGATCGCCCAGCGGCCGAGCGCGGTGCAGTCGGTGATGGACGCGGTGGTCGCCGCGCAGCTGCGGATCACCGCCGATCGTGATCGGGCCGCGACCGCGTTGACTGCGGGAAGGTATCTGCCCCAGCAACTTCCAGCGGTGCGCACGGCGCTGACCTACCCGAAGCCGCCCTGCCCGTTGCGCCACCCGGAGTGGTTGCCGCAGCTGGTGGGATTCCAGCCCTATCCCTATCCCGGGTTCACCCGAAAGCTGGTCGAGTCCATGCACGACACCGTGGTCGACGGGGACCGCCGCTTTCTCGACGACCTGGATCCGGCCACGGCGCACCGGGGGCTGGTCGACGACAGCTTTGTGCTGAATTCAATTGCCGCGCGAGGAGGAAACCGAGCCTTTGGGCTGCCTGCAGACCTCTCCAGAGCCGAACAGGTGCAACCGCTGTGACTTCTACCATCGTTCGATCCCGCCGCAGTCCCGGTGACACGGCCCGATCGGCGCTCGCCAAGCTCTGGCCGCCGGGGGCGGCCGTCGCCCTCACCGTGCTGCTCTGGTGGCTGGCGACTTCGGTGTTGTCGCCAGAGCATTCGCTGCTGCGCCAAACCGCCCCGCAGCGGGTGCTGCCGGCCGTCGCTGATCTGTATCACCGCGGGGTGCTGGTCTCGGATGCGGCGATCAGCCTGTGGCGCTTGGTGATCGGCCTGGCCGTCGCGACGGTGATCGCGGTGCCGGCGGGGCTGCTCATCGGTCTGAGCACGCGGGTCGAGCGGGCCGCCGCGCCCGTCGTTCAGTTCCTGCGCATGATCTCGCCGTTGTCCTGGACGCCGATCGCCATCGCCGTGTTCGGCATCGGCAATCAACCGGTCTACTTCCTGGTCGCGGCCGCTGCCGTCTGGCCGATTCTGCTCAATACCGTCTCAGGGGTGCATGCCATCGATCGGGGTTTCCTGGACGTGGCCCGATCGTTTCATGCGACCCGCATAGAACTACTGCGGGTCGTGATCATTCCGGCCGTCCGCGATCACGTGCGGACCGGACTCCGTCTGGGGCTGGGTACCGCCTGGATCGTGCTGGTGCCTGCGGAGATGCTCGGGGTCAGATCAGGTCTGGGGTATCAGATCCTGAATGCCCGAGATCAGCTGGCCTACAACCAGGTTGTCGCCATCATCCTGGTGATCGGCGCACTGGGGTCTGCCGTGGATTTCTTGGCGAGCCGGCTGCCCGGGCGCGGCTCCAACCATCGCGTAGTGGCAGGAAGCTGAGAGATAAGGGTGAGGTTCATGTCCGAACAACATGCGGCGTCGTCCGACCGACCTTCACCGCGGCACAGGAGCGGGCGAAAGCTTTCGCCGTCTTCGGAGGCGTGTCCGGGGCCGGGTTCGCGCTCGGGCTCATCGCGGGCGGAGCGTTGACGCAGTACGTGTCCTGGCGCTGGTGCCTGTTGGTGAACATTCCGGTCGCGCTGGCCACCGCGGCGGCGCTGCTGGTCGTCGTGCGGGACGTGCCGCTGCGGCAGGCAGCCGGCTACGACCTGCCGGGCGTCGTGTTCGTGACCGCGGGACTGGTCAGCATCGTCAACGGCTTCAATCGCGCCGCGCAGGTCGGTTGGGCCGCGGCCAGCACCGTCGCGCTGCTGGCGGTCGGCGTCTGCCTGCTGGCGGCTTTCCTCTCGATCGAGGCCCTTGTCGTTAATCTACTTCTGCCCCTGCATATTGCGGGGACGCTCAACCAAGCTGGCGCGTTCTTGCTCGCGCTGCTGGCGCCGGTCGCCATGTACGCGGTGTTCCTGTTCCTGAGCTGCTATTTCCAGCAGACGCTGGGGTATTCGCCGTTGAAGGCCGGAGTCGCCCTCCTGCCGTTCCCGTTCGGTATCGTGCTGTCCGCGGGTGTGACTAGCGCCCTGCTGCCCAAGGCCGGTCCACGGGTGCTGTTGCTGGTCGGCTCGCTGTTCGGGGCGGGTGGCCTGATCTACCTGGCGCAGTTGCGGGTGGGCCAATCCTATTGGTTCGCGGTGCTTCCCGCGCTGGTTGTCATCGCGCTCGGCATGGCGCAGATCTTCGTGGCCATGCAGGCCACCGCGCTGTACGGGATCGGCGAGGAGGACGCCGGCGTGGCCAGCGGTCTGTTGAACGCGGTGCAGCGATCGGCGCCTCGATCGGAACCGCGCTGCTCACCACCATCGCGGTCCAGGCTTCCACCCGGTACGTGCGCAATCATCCGTCCGACCCGAGTCTGCCCGACCGCGCCGCGATCCATGGCTATGGCTCCGTATTCTACTGGGGTACAGCATGGTTCGGGCTTGCGGCAATCGTGGTCGCGATCATGGTCCGCGTCCGGAACCTGGACCCGGCGCCCAGGTCCGACGACTCTGCCGCCGCGGCGCGCATGTGATCCGTCCCCCAACCGTAGAGAGGTTCCCATGCTGATCGACTTCGTTCCCGACAAGAATCTGTACCCCTTCGAATCCCGGTGGTTCGACTCGTCTGCCGGCCGGATCCACTACATCGACGAGGGCTCCGGTCCGACGATCCTGTTCTGCCACGGCGTTCCGACTTGGAGCTTCATCTACCGCGACATCGTGAAGGAACTGCGCGGCCGCTACCGCTGCATCGCCGTCGACTATCTCGGTTTCGGATTGTCCGAACGCCCAGCGGAGTTCGGCTTCACAGTCGCCGGGCACACCGCCGTGCTCGGCGAACTCATCGACCACCTGGGGCTCGACGACTTCGTGGTGATGGGGCACGACTGGGGTGGGCCCATCGGTTTGGGCGCGGCCACCACCCGCGTGGACCGGGTGCGCGGCATCGTGCTCGGCAACACCCTGTTCTGGCCGCCCGAGGTGCTGGCGAATCAGGTGTTCAGCCGGGTCATCCGAACCGGCCTGATGCAGCGGCAGATCCTGGAGCGGAACTTCCTCGTGGAGCGGGTGCTGCTCAGCGAACTGGGGCGCACGATCGGTCCGGCCGAGACCGAGCACTATCGCGCGGTGCAGCCCAGCGCCGAAGCCCGCCGGGGACTCGGCGTGATCGCCAAGCAGATTCGTGACGCCCGGCCGCTGCTGGACCAGCTCTCCCGCGACGTGCCCGCCCTGCTCGCCGACAAACCGACGTTGCTGGTGTGGGGCATGAAGGACCTGGTGTACCGGCCGAAGGACTGCATTCCGCGCATACGCGACACCTTCACCGATCTTGAGGTGGTCGAGTTGCCCACTGCGCGGCAGTTCATCCAGGAGTATGCATCCGACACGATCGCGCAGGCGATCGAGAAGCGGTTCCAGTAAGAAATCACCACCGAATCGGAGGGAACATGAAGGCACTAGAGTCGATTCCGGTTGCGTCGGGCAGCCTTCCGCTCGTGGGTCACCTACCGCATCTGATGCGCGATCCGTACACGTTCGTGAAGTCGCTGGCCGAGCACGACGGCCTGGTCCAGATCCGTATCGCCACGAAACCCATTGTGCTGGTGTGCAGTCCGGATCTGACCCGCGAGGTGCTGCTGGACGATCGGACGTTCGACAAGGGCGGGCCGATCATCGACCGGATCCGGGAGTTCCTCGGCAACGGTCTCGCGACCTGCGCCCACAAGGATCACCGGCGACAGCGGCGTGCCATTCAGCCGGTCTTCCGCTCCGAGCGGTTCGCCGGGTACATAGACGTGATGAACGAGCAGATCGCCGCGGTCACGGAAACGTGGGCGGACGGGCAGATCCTGGATGTGCAGCACGAGATGGAGGTGATCACGTCCCGGGTGCTGACAAATGCGATGTTCTCCAACGCGATCTCGTCCGACCGGCGGGCTCGGATCATCGAACTGATCGAGTTCGTGATGGCCGCAGCCACTCGCCGCACGATCACGCCGCCCGCGTTGCTTCGGCTGCCGACTCCGGCGAATCGGCGATTCGATGAGATCAACCGACAGCTGCGCACGCTGCTGGAGGAGATCGTGGTCGAACGCCGAGTCAGCGGAAACGATTACGGTGACTTCCTTTCGGCGCTTCTGACCGCCGAAGCCGCCGAGGGAGAGTCGGCTGGCTGCGAGAATCGTGGCCTGACGAACGCGGAAGTCGTCGACCAGCTGGTGACGATCTTCATCGCGGGCACCGAGACCGTCGCCGGGTCACTGTCCTGGGCCCTCTATGTCGTGGCCGGGCGGCCGGACTTGCAGGACCGATTGCACGACGAGGTCGACTCCGTGCCCGCGGACAGCCATCCCGGTCACGAGCGCCTGCGGGAACTGAAGCTGACCAGCGGAATCATCACCGAAACCCTGCGATTGCACTCGCCGGCCTGGATTTTTGCCCGCGTAGTCACCGTCGACACCGAACTGGGCGGCCACCACCTGCCCGCCGGTACGTCGGTGGCGTACTGCCCGCACCTGATCCATCGCCGCAGCGACACCTACGACGATGCCGACCGCTTCGACCCGGACCGCTGGATCGACGGCGCGAAGTCGGACCGCCGGAACCTGATCATGTTCGGCGCGGGAGCGCGTAAATGCATCGGCGACGTCTTCGGGCAGACCGAGGCAATGCTGGCGTTCGCCGGGATCTTCGCACGCTGGCAGGTCGAGCTGGTCCCGGACGCGCCCCTGGTGCTGAAGCCCGCGCTCGCCCTCAGCCCCACCGGCCTGCGACTACGGGTCCGCGCCCGCACCGCTCTGGGGACGCGGGCGTCTTAGCACGACAGTTGTATTTCGTTGTGCTGCAACAGGGCCTGTGGTGCGGTAGTTTGCGTGTCTGTGTTGGATAATGTTGTTGCCGAGGATGTTTCGGTGTAGCGGGCGGCGTTCGATGAGGTGTTCGCGGGGATCGCGGGGATGTTCGGGCGGGCGGAGTCGCGGCGGTGGGCTCGTCGTATCCGACGGGGTTGCTGGCGCCGGTGGAGCGCAAGAACTCCTGGCAGCTCTCCGATGCCGCGGGTGTGGTGGGGCCGGACGGGCTGCAGCATTTCCTGAACCGGTCGCGGTGGAAGTCCGATGAACTGCGAGACAGGCTGCGCTCCTATGTGGCGACCGCGCTGGCTTGCCCGGATGGTGTGCTGGTGGTCGACGAGACCGGGTTCCTGAAGAAGGGCGTCAAGTCCGCCGGTGTGCAGCGGCAATACTCCGGCACCGCCGGCCGTGCGGAGAACTCCCCAGCTCGGAGTGTTCCTCGCCTACGCTGCCGGTGCAGGGCGCGCATTGATCGACCGAGAGCTGTACCTGCAAGTTCCGGTCGTTCTGCGAGGCTCGCCGGCTGTCCTACGTGCTGGAAGTGCCGGTCCATCCAGACCGTGAACGATCTGGATGGTCGTCGCCGGGTGGACACCCTTGTCGGTCGCGCGCCCGCTGATGCCTGGCATCGCGTGTCGGCCGGGCTCGGTGAGCGAGGCGAACGCGTCTACGACTGGGCTTGGGCCACGCTGCCGTCCTTCGGCGACATCCCCGCCGGATTCGCCCGCACCCTGCTGGCCCGCCGCAGCCTCGACGACCCCACCGATATCGCCTACTACCTGTGCTTTCACCCCGCTACCGTCACCCGCGAACAGATCGTCGCCGTCGCGGGCGCCAGGAGGGCGGTCGAGGAATGTTTCCAGGCCGCCAAGGACCAATGCGGCCTGGACCACTACCAGGTCCGCACATGGGAACCGTGGTACCGGCACATCACCCTGGCCATGCTCGCCCACGCCTTCCTCGCCGTCACCGCCGCTACCGATCCAAAAGCCCACGCGGGCTGGGTCGAATCACAGTCGCCGACATCCGCCGTCTCCTGGCGATAGTCCTCCACCCCGCCCGCACCCTCACCCACGCCCTGGCCACCTGCCGATGCCGCCGCCACCAGAACTCCGCCCGACAACTCCGATATCGAAGACATTCCTTGTAACACAACGAAATACAACTGTCGTGCTAGGTAGCACTCAACAGACCATGCCCGGAAAGCAACGGCTGATGATATCGAGCAGAAGCTCCAGCACACTCCAGAGGGTGAGACCCCCACTGCCCGAACTGCTGGTCCCGGTGTCGTATATCTGTGTCGCTGCAATCGCTGGCTCCGGCGACTCCGTGACTGCGGCAGCAGACCGCTACCACAGCCACAACACGGGAGGTCGACCAGTGACCTCCCAGTGCACCGTGATCGTTGTGCTCAGCGTCGAGTGTTTCGGTGTGGAGGTTCCCGTTCGGTCGCCCAAGCCCACGCGGTAGAAACTGTTCATCCTCGTAGGGGCCGATTGGGGTCGTGCGACGGTAATCACGAGCCGAATGGAAATGGCGGCGGGCGGGTGTAGGTGTGGTGGGGGGTAATGGTGATCAGATCGAATTCTGCGATCAGTTCGGTGGGTAGGTGTGAGGAGAAATGCCGAAGGCATGGCGTGATGACTGCTCGGGCGGCGGCGTTGCGCGCGGCGGTGATCAATTGCGTGACGGGATCGTCAGTGCGTGTCCCGAACACGATCGTCTTGGACAGTGTGTAGCCGAGTCGTTGTGCGAGGCTGCGGATCTGGATTTCGTGCCAGTTCTGCGAGATGCCGGATATGTCGCGGCGGAGGTAGCCGATAGCGATTGGTTTCGTGGTCATGGTTGTGGGTCTCGTGGGTCGGTTGTGTCCAGGGTGCGGGCGGTATCGGCGGTAGGCGCGGGTGCGTAGCAATGCCCGTCCGCGCGGGGTGATCTGCCATCCGCTGGGTGTGGCCCTGGTGAATCCGGTGGCGGTGAGGGCGCGTAATGCTGCCCGCAGGGTCGATTCCGCACGTCTGGTGCGCGCGCGTAGCTGCGCGACGGTCAGTGACGCCCCGGGGTGCGCTGCCGCGAGCGCGGCGAGTGTTTCTGCTTGGGGCGGGGTCAGTGGCATGTCAACCCCTCGAGGTGTCGTGATCGGTTGGTCTTTCGGCCATGCCGCCTATGATCGGGTAGGGCGTACTGTCCTGGTGGGGGTTCGTATCGATGAGGCCGGCTTCGATAAGCGATTCGATGACATCACCGATGTCTTCGCCTGTGGCAGCTAACATTTGCGCCCACGAAAGCTCTGGACCCACCAGCCCATCCGCGTAGACCGGGCTCCATGCACCGTCGTCTCGCTGCAACCATCCGACGGCCTGTTCGGGCAATGGCTGTTGTTCGAAATCTACCTGCGTATAGGGCATTACCCGCAGCGCGTGCGCAAGCCGGGCCAGCAGCCACACACTCGGTTGTGAATCGCGCTCATCCATCGGCCACCACCAGACTGCATTGTGAGGGGGTGTCCGCAATAGGCACGCCGATCGCCACCATGAGCAATCGGCCACTCGCGGGGCATCCGGCAATGACATGGTTGTTGTAGTGCATGAGGTCCTCATCTCCAATCCGAGGGATGAATGGCGCGTCCGGCTTCCGGTATTCCCCTTGCGCGGCAACGCGAATAACGAGCAACACGGTGAGGGTGTCGTGCTTCCATCCGGGCGCATACCAAGAAGACACTGCGCACCGCCCTACTTGCCACTGTTTCAGTGAAAACGTCTCTGAAAATCGGGCCTTGTTTTAGTTTGGTTCTGATCACTGTCCTAGTTGAAACAACGCCATCGGAAGTGTGATATGGCAACTGATTCCACGATCGCCCGACGACTGCTGGGCCTGCAGCTGGAGAGTCTGCGCGAGCGATCCGACCTCACCAGGGACAACGCTGCAAAGGCTATAGCCGTGGGGCGCTCCACGGTCTGGAAGATGGAGACCGGCCAGCCGGTCCGCTTCAACCCGGTTCTCATCGAGAGACTTTGCCAGCTGTATGGTGCCAGCGAAAAAGAGACCCAGGTGGTACTGGAGCTGGTCAAGGAGACGAAAGGAGCGAGGGGTTGGTGGCAGTCGTTCACTGATGACGCGATCCCCAAGGATTTCGGATTGTTCGTCAGACTCGAAGACGCGGCGAGTCGAATCACTTCCTACCAGACGACCTTCTTACCGGGCCTCCTGCACACCGAGGAATACAAAAGAGCACTCATCTGGACCGAGTTTCCGAACAAGCGCACCGCCGATGTCGAGCGCATGTTGCAGGTTGGCCTGAACCGGCGACTGCGGTTGACGAGTGAAGCGAACCCACTGTGCATGAACGCCCTGATCGACGAGTCTGCGCTCCGGCGTACGGTCGGCAATTGCCGGATCATGGCAGCTCAACTCAACCATATGGTTGAAGTTGCTCAGCTCCCGAAAGTTTCGGTTCGTATAGTGCCTACAGCGACTGGAGCATACCGTCCACTTCTCATCGGTACTTTTGTGTTGTTGGAGTTCCCGCCGCATCCGACGGCAGAATTGACGATGCCGCCTGTGGTGTATGTGCAGGGCTTCTTGGGCGACCTGTACCTTGAAAAGGCGCACGAAGTTGGGCAGTACCGTCATGCTTGCGTCGAACTGGATCGGTTGGCGCTGGATGAGGCGGATAGTCGAGCCCTCATCGTCGATGTTGCGAAGGAGTACAAGTAGTGAGCGTTTCCCTAGTCGGAGCACAGTGGTTCAAGAGCAGCCGCAGTAGCGGGTCGAAGGATTGTGTGGAGGTCGCATTCCACGGCGGCGTGGTGGGTGTCCGTGACTCCAAGAACACGACCGGTCCGGCATTGAAGTTCACCCCTGGGGAGTGGGATGCGTTCACTGCTGGCGTCGTGGGCGGAGAGTTCGACCGTCGATAGTTAGCCTGTCACAGGCAGAGGCGATCCACCGTAGTTGTGCCGGTGGATCGCCTCTCAGCTTCTCGACCCAATCGGTAACGCGTGGAATCACCCTCCGCAAATCGACCATTTCCGGTCTCGCTACGTGTGGAGGAACTCGGCGAGGTCGGCTGCTCCCAACTCACAGCCCCTCGAACTGAATACGCTCTGCGGGCGTGCCGGTTTCGATCAGTTCGTCCAGGGTGGATGCGACCATTGCGGGCGAGCCACACACCAGCACTTGGTGTTTCGTGAACGCGCCATGCGATCCGACGACCTCGGCGAGTGTCCCGTGTAGCAAGTCATCGGCGGAAAATCCGATGTCGACGCGGGACCGCTCGTACCACTCGTCCACTCGATTCGGGTCGGTCAAATCTTCGACCACGGGAATCACTGTGAGCCACGGTAATTCGCCGGACAGTAGATGCAGCATGTCCGCGGCATACAGGTCGCGCGGTGAGCGCCCGCCGACGAACAGGTAGGTCTGCGGCGGGGTCGGGGTGCGCGCCAGTTCCAGAATTTGGGCGCGCATGGGGGCCAAACCTGTTCCGCCGGCGACCATCACCACCTCCTCGCCGTCCGGGTCCACATGGAATCCGCCGCGGGGAGTGCCGATCCGCCATTCGTCACCCGGGCGGGTGTCGGCCACCATCGTGCCGCTGCACCAGCCGCCCGGTATGGCGCGCACGTGGAACTCCAGCTTGCCGTCCAACGAGGGCGGTAGCGCCGGCGAGAGCCGGCGTCGCACATGGGGATGCTGTGGCATTCCCACCTCGACCGACTGTCCAGCGGCGAACGGTACGAACTCGCCGATCAATCGAATCACCGCGAGATCGTGACGGAGTCGATGATGGCCGACAACGGTCGAGGTCCACTCCGGTGGATGCTGCGCGCCGTTGCCGAGCATGCTCGGGTCCCCCAACAGGTGCCTCCTTCGTCACACAGGGTCGCAGCTGATGCTGTGCTCCGGCGTACCGACCGCGATCAGTGCGCGCCTGGTATCGGCGATCATGTGCGCCGATCCCGCGATCTGAATCTGACGATCCGCCCACGCGCCGAAGCTCGCGACCACCGCGCCCAGATTACCGATCAGACGCCGGTGCATGCCGTACGGCTCGTCCTGCACCGGATGCGGATACCACCACGGGTTGGTCTTCTGTTCGCACACCGGAACGACGGTCAGCCAGGGGTTGCTCTGCGAGAGCTGCCACATGTTCTCCACATCGTACAAGTCGCAGGGGTAGCGCCCGCCGATGAAGAAGTGGACGCGCGGGTTGATGCCGCGTTGGCCCATTTCGATCAGTTGAGCTCGCAGGGGGGCGATACCGGTGCCCGCGCCGATCAGCAACACATCGCGGCCGCTGTCCCGGTCGACCCGCAGGCCACCGAGAGGGCCCCCGATCTTCCACCGGTCGCCCACCGTGGTCTCGCCGATGATCGCGGGGCTCACCCAGCCGCCACGAATCTTGCGCACATGGAACTCGATCTCGCCGTAGGGGTTGGACGGGATCGCCGGTGACAGGTAGCGCCACATCTTCGGGCGTTGGGGCACGCTGACCGGAACATACTGGCCCGCCTGATAGGGCACCGGTTCGTCGGACTGTAGGCGCACGACCGCCAAGTCGTCCAAGACCAGGCGGTGACCGACCACGGTCGCGTCCCAATACGGTCGGGAGGTGTCGGAGTTGGCGCCGATGGCCATGGACGCGGAGATCAGGATGGTGATGTCGCGCCAACCGTCCTCCAGCTCCTGATTCCAGTTCGCGCCATGGTAGGCGCGGAACGCGGCGAGCAGCGCACGGCCGGCCGAGTCGTAGTGCGTGGCCTCGACGCCATACTTGCGATGGTCGCGCGCGAGCTGCTCCAGAAATCCCTGTGCTCGCTCCCAGTCCTCCAGATGATCGAGCACGTACTGGATCGCGGTGGCCATGCGTCTGGGTTGCATTTCCATGGCGGGCGGGAACAATTCATGCAACCCGGGGTTCTCGGCGAACAGATGTCCGTAGAACGCGCTGATCAATCGCTCGGGTCCATGCGGTGACTCGACCACCGAACGGAAGTCGGCGCGGACCAGCGCAGCCGAACGCGCATCCACGACGTGGAGCTTCCTTTCCCTCAGTTCTGTCGGGGACGCGCCGTTGCCGGCGGTCTCC
Source organism: Nocardia sp. CNY236 (assembly GCF_000482385.1). Taxonomy (GTDB): domain Bacteria; phylum Actinomycetota; class Actinomycetes; order Mycobacteriales; family Mycobacteriaceae; genus Nocardia. Next base: position 124,032 of record NZ_KI519394.1, on the reverse strand, counting down.
CACCCACAAGTATCCCCGAGGATGTCTCGGTCGTGTCGTCGCGGCTGGTAAACGAACGTGCCGGCCGTCGCGAGAGAACCGAGACCGCCTGACGCATCGCCTCTGACACGCCGGTCGCGTTCTCCGTTTCAGGCGACCTGGCCTGGTTTTCCGCCGGGTGAGGTCTCGTCGCCGTAGCGCCGAGGATACGACCTACGGAGTCCAACGACCGGCCCGCGTCACGAGTTCCCTTCCCTCCGCGGCGGGCGCGTTGGTCGGTCGTTGTGGACACGGTCGTCGCCGGGTAGCGCTGCGCCGGTGACCCGGCTCGATGGGCGGACCGGTCGACTCGGAGCGGTGCGATTCAAATTTCGAGGACGGTCTTGCCCTGTGCGCCTGTCGCGCCGATGACCCCGGGACCCGCCGAGAGCGGGACGGTGGCGGCGATCGGCACCACCACGTCGCCGGCAGCGACACGTTCGATGAGCCTGGCCAATTCCAGTGCGCTGCCTTTGGAATCGATGTTCCCGCCGCGGATGGCCCGCGCACGCAGGGCGTCCTCGTCCGCGGCGAAGACGGTCGAGTACACCGTCCCGCCGTCACGGACCACCGCCGTCAGGTCGGCCAGCGCCTTCGGCGAGCTCACCAGATCGAACAGCACATCGACGCCATGGGGGTGGGTCGCGACGATCTGGTCGCCGACCGGCGCCACGGTGTAGTCGACCGTCTCCGCCGCACCGAGGCGAGTCATGCGGTCGGCCGAGCTACTGCGGGCAGTCGCGATGACGTGCGCGCCCGCGATGTTCGCCAGTTGTACCAGGAACGATCCGACACCGCCGGTCGCGCCGACGATCAGCACGGTTTGGCCTGGTTGGATCCGAGTGGCTTCCACCAGGTCCTGCGCGGTGATCCCCGCAGTCGGCAGCGCCGCGGCCGCGACGGTCGGCACGCCCGCCGGGACCGACACCAGCGTGCCGCGCTCGGGCAGCACCGCGTATTCGGCGAAGCTGCCGTGCCCGACCGGCGGGGTGAGGAATCTGCCCACCACCCGCTCGCCGATGGCGAACTTGTCGACGCCGGGGCCGAGCGTAGCGACGGTGCCCGCGCCATCCATTCCGAGGATCATCGGGAAGTCGTGCGGCAATCTGCCCTCCAAGACGCCGGAGGCCATCCGCTGATCGAAGGGGTTCACTCCCGCCGCCTCGAGTTGCACCCGCACGGCGCCGGGTCCGGGCTCGGGCACCGGCATCTCGGCTAGCTCCGGCGTCGCTCCGAACTTCCGTACGACGATCGCGCGCATCCGTTCGCTCCTTGATTCGGGCCGACGAGTCGGGGGATTCGGGCCGACGAGTCGGGGGATTCGGACTGACGAGTTCGAGTCGAGATGCACCTTTGGTGGGCTGCCGTCCCAAGAGCGCGTGCCGATGACGGACGACCTTGGCCATCGTAGGCATCCGTGTGCCGCTACGCCCGCAATCGTCGTATTCAGCAGTGTCGGGGCCATCGAGTGTCGGGGGCGTCGCTGCCAGCGGTATTGCGGCGTAGCGTACGAGCTGTCCGGCCGAAAAGTATCGTCACCTGCCCGGCGACGGTGTCCAAACTTGAGTGGAACAGACTCAACCTTTCGAACGTTGACAGTGAGATAGCGGCATGAGCCGGGATCGGGCACGCGAGACGAGGCGCGCGCCGATTGCGGGTCGTGCCGTACGACCGACTAGTAGGAAGGTGACCCGTGGACTCGTTCAACCCCACCACCAAGACCCAGGCTGCGCTGACCGCCGCGTTGCAAGCGGCGTCCGCCGCGGGCAATCCCGAGATTCGTCCAGCGCACCTGTTGGTGGCGCTGTTGGATCAAACCGACGGTATCGCCGCACCCTTGCTGAAAGCCATCGGCACGGATTCGGCGACAGTGCGACGCGAGGCACAGGACATCGTGGACCGGCTCCCCCGGGCGACCGGCGCCACCACCACGCCACAGCTGGGCCGCGAGGCGTTGGCCGCGATCGGCGCGGCGCAGCAACTGGCTACCGAACTCGGCGACGAATACGTCTCCACCGAGCACGTCATGGTCGGTCTCGCCGCGGGCGACTCCGACGTGACGATGCTGCTCACCAAGTACGGCGCGACCGCGGACGCGCTGCGTTCGGCGTTCACCGCAGTGCGTGGCAGCACCCGGGTGACCAGCCCCGACCCCGAGGGTAGCTATCAGGCGTTGGAGAAGTACTCCACCGATCTCACCGAAGCCGCTCGGTCGGGCAAGCTGGATCCGGTGATCGGTCGAGATACCGAAATCCGCCGTGTGGTACAGGTTTTGAGCCGACGCACGAAGAACAACCCGGTGCTGATCGGCGAGCCCGGTGTCGGAAAGACGGCGATCGTGGAGGGCCTCGCCCAACGCATCGTCGCAGGCGATGTTCCGGAATCTCTGCGTGGCAAATCTGTGGTGGCATTGGATCTCGGTGCGATGGTCGCGGGCGCGAAGTATCGCGGCGAATTCGAAGAACGACTGAAGGCGGTGCTGGAGGACATCAAGAACAGCGCCGGCCAGATCATCACGTTCATCGACGAGTTGCACACCATCGTCGGTGCGGGCGCCACCGGAGAATCTGCGATGGACGCCGGCAACATGATCAAGCCGATGCTGGCCCGTGGCGAGCTGCGTTTGGTCGGTGCGACCACCCTGGACGAGTATCGACAGCACATCGAGAAAGACGCCGCCCTGGAACGCCGCTTCCAGCAGGTGCTGGTCGGCGAGCCATCGGTCGAGGACACCATCGGCATCCTGCGTGGCATCAAGGATCGTTACGAGGTGCACCACGGGGTGCGGATCACCGATTCCGCACTCGTGGCTGCGGCGACACTGTCGGACCGCTACATCACCTCCCGGTTCTTGCCGGACAAGGCGATCGATCTGGTGGACGAGTCGGCCTCGCGGTTGCGCATGGAGATCGACTCCCGCCCGGTGGAGATCGACGAGGTCGAGCGCGCGGTGCGTCGGCTCGAGATCGAGGAAGTGGCGCTGAGCAAGGAAACCGACGAAGCGTCCAAGCAGCGGCTGGATAAACTGCGCGCCGAACTCGCCGACTCTCGAGAGAAGCTCAACCAGCTGACCACTCGGTGGCAGAACGAGAAGAATGCGATCGACCAGGTTCGCGTCTTGAAGGAAGAGCTGGAATCGCTGCGCGGCGAATCCGAGCGCGCCGAGCGCGACGGCGATCTGGGCAAGGCTGCCGAGTTGCGCTACGGTCGCATCCCCGTACTGGAAAAGCAGCTCGCCGAGGCCGAGAAATCCTCCGCTGCAGCGGGAGACGGCGAGGTCATGCTCAAGGAAGAGGTCGGTCCCGACGACATCGCCGAGGTCGTGTCCGCTTGGACCGGTATTCCCGTGGGTCGCATGATGGAGGGTGAAACGCAGAAACTGCTGCGGATGGAGCAGGAGTTGGGTCGTCGCGTCGTCGGCCAGGCCGAAGCCGTGCAGGCGGTGTCCGATGCGGTGCGCAGATCGCGGGCCGGGGTTGCCGACCCGAACCGTCCGACCGGCTCGTTCATGTTCGTCGGCCCGACCGGTGTCGGTAAGACCGAGCTGGCGAAGGCGCTGGCGGACTTCCTGTTCGACGACGAGCGCGCCATGGTCCGAATCGACATGAGCGAATACAGCGAAAAGCATTCGGTCGCCCGGTTGGTCGGCGCTCCTCCCGGATACGTCGGCTACGACCAGGGCGGCCAGCTCACCGAGGCGGTGCGGCGGCGGCCCTACACGGTGGTGCTGTTCGACGAGATCGAGAAGGCGCATCCGGATGTGTTCGACATCCTGCTGCAGGTTTTGGACGAAGGCAGGCTCACCGATGGCCAGGGCCGAACTGTCGATTTCCGCAATACGATCCTCATCCTCACCTCCAACCTGGGCGCCGGCGGTGATCGTGAGCTCGTGATGAACGCGGTGCGGTCGGCGTTCAAGCCGGAGTTCCTCAACCGTCTCGATGATGTGGTCATGTTCCACCCGCTCGACCAAGAGCAGCTCGAAGACATCGTCGATATCCAGCTCGACCAGCTGCAGAAGCGGCTCTCGCAGCGGCGGCTCACACTGGACGTCAGCGATTCGGCCCGATTCTGGCTTGCGCTACGCGGCTACGACCCGGTCTACGGCGCCCGTCCGCTGCGTCGGCTGATTCAGCAAGCCATCGGTGATGCGCTCGCGAAGGAACTGCTCGCCGGCGAAATCACCGACGGCGACAGCGTGAAGGTGGGTGTGGGTCCCGACAGCGACTCGCTGGTGGTCGGACGCTGACCGACCGGCGCCCGAGCCCGACCGGGCGCCGGGATGCCCACCAGAGGCGCGGCGAAGCGAGTGCCGGACAGGTTACGGCCTACCCTGGATGACATGACCACCCCGAACGATCCGTGGAGCCAGCGGCCGGAGGACGCACCGACCGAGCACCTCGGTCCGACGGGGAAGTCCGGCTACGGGGATCCGGCGCGGCCTACCGACTATGCCGCGCCGTACGATGCCGCGGCGCCTGCGGAGTATCCCCCTACCGAGCAGATGGGTTCGTGGGCGCCGCCGGGGCCGAACGCTACGCGGGAGTTTCCGCCCTACGACCCCTCGTGGGCCGCCTACCACGGCAGCGCTGGTGATCGACCGACGGACACGGCGGTACTTCCGGGCGGCGGCATGCCACCGGTGCAGCCGCCACCGGAACAGACACCGCTCGGACAGAAGCCCCCGCGACGCAATACCGGCCTGTGGATCGCGCTGGGAGTGTCGGTTCTGGTGTTGGTCGGAGTGCTCGGCCTCGCCGCGGGAGTGATGTTGGCCGGCGGCAATTCCGGGTCCACCGACACCGCTGCCGGCCCGTCTGCGTCGGCCCCGACCAGTTCCCTACCCGACGACCGAACCGTGGAGCCACCGCCAGGCGGCGGACTGCCGACTGTGCCCGACTTCGGCGAGTTCGGCGGGCTGACCGCGGCCATGGGCACCATCACGGCCAACAACGGCGAAACCTTGACCGTGAGCACTGTGCTGGGCGACACCGTGACGGTGCGCACCGACGCGGACACCGAGGTGATCTCGCTGTCCGCCACCACCGTCGCCGATCTGCCGACCGGTGAACTGGTGTTGGTTCAAGGCAACGAAACCGAGGACGGATCGTTGCTGGCCACGGTCATCATCTCCACGTCGTTACCCGGTGGACGATGAGCGCCGTCTGCGACGGTCGGCGCCACCCGGCGGGTCCGGTGTGCAGCCAATGCCGGACTATCGCCAGCCCCGCCTATTAGGCTAGGCGGCGATGACGGCAATGTGGTTCGGATTGGCGGCGATCGCGCTGGCGGGTGCGATCGTGTTGCTGTATTTCGATCGGCTGCAGCGGCGGCGCACCGGTCATGCGAGACAGGACTGGGCGAAGTCTCAGGGATATACCTACGTGTCGGTGGAGCCTGCGCTGGCATCCACGTGGCGGCGTGGGGCGATGGCCAAACTCGGCTATCTGTCCGCGGTCGATGTGGTCACCGGGATTCGAAAGGGCGAGAAGTTCGTGCTGTTCGACCTGGAGGATGCGGCGACTCTGGTCGCGGTGCGCCGCCAGATCGGCTCGGACATCGATGTGGACATGCGGTTGAAGACGGCAACGCCACCCAAGGACCACGACCTGGAACTATTGGGCGCCATCGGTGATCGAGTTGTTTTCGCGACCAATCCCGAAATAGCCCGGCATGCCGTCGACCAACGCATGGTGGCCTTCATCGAGGCATTGACCGACACCGTGCAGATGCTCTGGAGCGAAGGCAACTGGACTTTGGGCATGCTGCCGGTTGGCACCTCCTCGAAGGATTGGGAGACCGCGATCGACGCAGTGCTACGTCTGTCCGGGCTGCTGCACGTGCTTCCACCGGTCAGTGAGCCACGATTCGATGACGACGGGCCCGATCTCGGTCGTCCGCGCGTTCGTGAGCGGCCACTGGCTACCGACCCGGAGCAGACCGATATCGACGAGCGTTCGGCGGCATCCGGCTCCGGTGAGGACGACCTCCCCCCGGCGTCCCCGCCGGGTGACACCGAGACCGAAGCGCCACCGTCTCGTCGTCCATCGCTCGCGGTGGTGCCCAATGCTCGGCCACGGGGACGAGACGACGACGTCACCGACGAGGAGGGTCGCCCGGCGCAGGAGGAGCGGCGATCGGATCAGGCCCCGCCGGCTGGTGAGGCTGTGGAGCCGGGTGTAGCGCCGCATCGATCACCCGCCGATCCTCCCGGCGGACCGTTTCACCCCGGGTTCCGTCCCTACCAGGGACCGACGCCGAGGTGACCGGGTACATGCGCACTGCAGTGGAGTCCGTGCCCGTGCGATTCGTCGCGCCGTCATGAGGCAGCGCCCGCACCTCCGGTTACCCGGCGCCGTCCGCCCGGTAGCGATGGTGACCGGACCGACCTCGGGTATCGGCCGTCGCTATGCGACCCGGGTGGCCGCACTCGGATACGACGTGGTGCTGGTCGCTCGCGACGAGCAGCGCTTGGCGGGTCTGGCGACAGACCTCGAGCATCGTTTCGGCACGCGTACGCAGGTATTGGTTGCAGACCTGGGGTGCGCGCCCGACCTCGAGCGGGTTGCGGCGCGGTTGAGCGAGGGTGTCGAATTCTTGGTCAACAACGCTGGTTTCAGCTACTCGGAAGATTTCTGCGCCCAGACGCCCGAGCAACTGCAGGCCGTCTTGGATGTCAACGTGGTGTCGGTGGTGCAACTCACCAGGGCCGCTCTGCCGTCGATGATCGCCGCGGCGAACGGACGCGTGGTCAACGTGGCCAGTGTGGCCGGCCTGATCCCTGGCCGGACCGCGACGTATTCGGCATCCAAGGCCTACGTCGTATCCTTCACCGAAGGGTTGGCAGGCGGATTGGTCGGAACCGGAGTGCAGGTTCAGGCCCTGTGTCCAGGATTCGTGCGCACGGAGTTCCATCAGCGAGCCGGCATCGAGATGGCCTTGCCGGACTGGATGTGGCTGAGCGTCGACCAGGTGGTCGACGGTTCACTGCGTGACTTGGAGAAGGGTCGAGTGCTCAGTGTGCCCGGATGGCAGTTCAAGGCACTCACCACTGTTGCCGGAATGATCCCGCGAACCCTGGCGGCCCGAATGAATCGCGGGTTGTTCCCAGCACGCGGAAGGAAGTAGAAGTGATCGATCAGGTGATCGCCAACGACAGGGACAGGTTGGCCGCGCTGGTACGTGAGCTTGCCGTCGTGCACGGCCGAGTCACGCTCTCCTCCGGTAAGGAGGCGGACTACTACGTCGATCTGCGCCGTGCGACGTTGCACCACCGTGCGGGACCGCTGATCGGCACGCTGCTACGCGAGCTGGTCGCGGACTGGGATTTCGCCGCTGTCGGTGGTCTGACCATGGGCGCCGACCCGGTGGCGTTGGCCGTGATGCATGCGCCGGGTCGCCCGATCGATGCGTTCGTGGTGCGGAAAGCGGCCAAGTCGCACGGCATGCAGCGTCTGATCGAAGGCCCCGACGTGGCAGGTCAGCGGGTGCTGGTTGTCGAGGACACCACCACCACCGGAAATTCACCACTGACCGCGGTGCGCGCGTTGCGTGGCGCGGGCGCTACGGTGGTAGGTGTCGCCACTGTCGTCGACCGGGAAACCGGCGCCGATCAGGTGATCGCGGCGGAGGGACTGGAGTACCGGTCGATCCTCGGATTGAAGGATCTCGCCCTGGGATGACCTGGGCGCCGATCTGAGACTTTAGATTGTGAAGGGTCGTGTGAGTCACCCGTGGTGAGCATTGCAGTAAATGGAAATCGGGAAAATGTTGCGATGCTCGGGATCGGCGCCTACCGACCGAGACGTGTGGTCAGCAACGCCGAGGTCTGTAAGGTACTGGATTCCACCGACGAATGGATCTACGAGCGGACCGGCATTCGCAACCGTCGCTGGATCAGCGGCGAAGAGACCCTGCGGTCGATAGCCGCGGCGGCTGGCGAACGGGCGATCACCAACAGCGGCATCGATCGCTCGAAGATCAACGTGGTGATCCTGGCCACATCCAGCTGGCTGACCCTCACACCCCACGGTGCGCCCGCGGTGGCCCATGACATGGGGATGAACGGCGTCCCCGCGTTCGACCTGACCTCCGGTTGTGGCGGTTTCGGATACGGCCTCGGCGTCGCGGCGGACATGATCCGCGCAGGCTCGGCCGAGTACGTGCTGCTCATCGGTGCCGAGACGATGACGGTCGGGCTCGATCCCACCGATCGCGGCACGGCGATGATCTTCGGCGACGGCGCGGGCGCGGTGGTGGTCGGCCCGAGCGCGGAGAACGGAATCTCCCCGACGGTCTGGGGCAGCGACGGCGAGCACGCCTCTGCGATCACGCAGGACATCGACTTCGTCGAATACATGAACCGGGCGGAGGCCATGCAAGGTCTCGACCCGCAGACCAAGCCGGTCGGGCGCATGTCGCTGCGGATGGAGGGCCAGCAGGTGTTCCGTTGGGCCGCGGTCACCCTGCCGCGGGCGCTGTCCACCGCGCTCGAGGTATCCAATGTGGCCAAGGAGGACATCGACGTCTTCATCCCACATCAGGCCAACGCGCGGATCAGCGAGCTGATGAGGAAGAATCTCGGTTTGGCCGACGAGGTTCCCATGGCCAACGACATCGAGAACACCGGCAACACCTCGGCGGCCTCCATTCCGCTGGCCATGGAGGAAATGCTGGTCACCGGAAAGGCCAAGGGCGGTCAGACCGCGTTGCTGCTCGGTTTCGGTGCGGGGCTGAGTTACGCCGGGCAGGTCGTCACCTTGCCGCCCGCCCCACCGGAAGCGAGCTTCTAGCCGATGCGCCCGTTCCGTGCCGCGTACCTTGCTGCCGCGGCAGTAGCCGGGTACGGCGCTTTCACCGGGCGGGCACGGGCACAGTGGGCCGCGAAGCCGCTGTTGATGCCGCTGCTCGCGGCGGACGTGGCGTCCGAAGGCCGCGCGCTGCCACGGGCTCACCGCGCCACCCTGATCGGGTCGCTCGGTGCGGCCACAGTCGGCGACATCGTGCTCATCGACCCCGACGACGATCGCCGACTGGTTGCGGGTGCGTCATCGTTCGCAGTGATGCAGGCTGGATATGCGGCGCTGTGGTGGCGGATGGGCGGCCGGCCCACGGCTCGGACCACAGTGCCTCGGGCAGTCGCGTGGTCGGCTGCGGCCGGGATGCTGCGGGTGCGGGCGCCCTCGGTGGCGCGGCCACTGACGGCCTACGGACTTACGCTGGGCGCCGCTGCGGTACTGGCTTCGGATCCCGCGCTGGGTCGTCCCGGTTCGCGTGATGCGGCCACGGTCGAGGGGGCCGGCTGCAGGCGGCTCGAACTCGGGGCGTTGCTGTTCACCCTCTCCGACGGACTCATCGTGCTGCGGAGGTCGTTCGCTCGTGGTGAGCGGGCGCGCCGACTGACCGAAGGCATCATCGTCACGACCTACGCCGCCGCACAGTGTCTGCTCGCCGACCCGACAACTCACCTGCGGGCTCGCGACCGATGACGGCGGTGCGCTGGTCACAGCACCAGGATGATGCGGTCGCGGTCGGTGGGGTCGACGCGGATGGACAGGATCTCACCGACGGCCAACCGGGATCGATCTGCAGGTGCGACATCGAACACGACCGTCCCCCGGTAGCTTTCCGATCCGGGCACTGTCAGTTCCAGATCCAGCTCGGTGAGCTCGGTGTGGTGATCGGTGGGTTCGAGCGGATGGACGCCCTCGACAGTGGCCCAGCCTTCCAGCCCATCACGCCACAACCGGCGGTCCGCTTTCGAAGGTCGCGCCGCCCACATCATCCCGATCCCGACACAGGAACCGAACAATCCCACCATCGCCATGATCTGATATGGCACCGTATCCGGCGGCGTGTGCGGCGCCACCCAACCCAACCAGAGAGCGAGCAGCGTCAGGTACCCGGCTGTCACTCCGAGCACCGTGCGCAATATCCGCCCGTGATTCATCTCAGCCTCCACCGCCGGATGTTTCGAAAGACGCTGTCGGGCTGTAGTAAATGCTGTAGTCAACGATATCTATTACGCTCCAGTCCGTGAACTATCCACCGCAACCTCCCCCACCCGAGTACCCGGCCAATGGCCCATATGTCCCGTGTGGGCATCCGCCGAACCATCCTCAGGCCAACCCCGTTCTGATCCTGGGCATACTGAGCTTGGTTCTGTGCGGATTGCTGGGGCCCGTCGCATGGGTGATGGGTAAGCGAGTGCTCGCCCAGATCGACTCCTCCGGCGGCACTGTCGACGGCCGCACCAACGCCAATATCGGCTTGATCTTTGTCATTGCAGGCGGGGGCGTGTCCAACTGAGCACCGAGGCAGTCCAGCCGTCGACCACACAGATGTCGGATTAGCATCGTCGACGTGAGTCACCCAGCGGCGAATACGCCGGAGCACGACCTGCCCGGACCTACCGAGTGGGGGGAACATCCGAACGGCGTGGGGCCGTGGGCCGCCGAGCACACCGGGCCGCCGCCGCCCGATCCGCGCTTGGATCCGGAGTTGCTGGCTCTCGGCGACCGCCGCAATGTGGTCGACGCCTATCGGTACTGGACTCGCGAGGCGATCGTGGCCGACATCGACCGGCGTCGGCACCCGTTCCATGTCGCCATCGAGAATTTCGGGAACGATGCCAATATCGGAACGGTGGTCCGTACCGCGAACGCCTTCGCCGCTGCGGCCGTTCATATCGTGGGGCGGCGGCGCTGGAATCGTCGTGGCGCGATGGTTACCGATCGCTACCAGCGTATCGAACATCATGCCGACATCGACGCGCTGACGGCGTTCAGCCAACGTGCGGACCTCACTGTGGTAGCAGTCGACAATGTGCCCGGTTCCGTGCCATTGGAGTCGGCCGCACTGCCGCGCGAATGCTTGCTGCTGTTCGGTCAGGAAGGACCCGGAGTCACCGAAACGGCCAGACGAGCCGCCACGATGACGGTGTCGATCGCCCAGTTCGGCTCCACACGTAGCATCAATGCCGGGGTCGCCGCGGGGATCGCAATGCATGCGTGGGTCCGTCGACACGCCGATCTCGGTGCTGCATGGTGAGCGACGTGCCGCCACATTGCAGACGCCCAGTTCATCACGGCATTCCGCGCCCGCACAGCAAATTGGGCGCGGAATTCCGTTCCATCCTGGCACTATTGATTCATGACCTGGCGAAGCGATGATATCGAGGCTTCGCGCGTGGAGCATGAGGCGACGCCGTATCGATCGGCTTCGTCGTCCGGGGGCCCGCACGCTGTGGAGTCGTCGACTGTCTGGTCCGAACGGGCCGACATGGCCGAATCGGCGATGATCTCCCGTCATCTGCGTGCGTTGTGGGCACTACCCGGTACCGAACTGGGTGTAGTCGGCTGGCCCGCCACCCGGCGCGAGCGTTTCTTCGGTTCGTGGCACTACTGGTGGCAGGCGCACCTGATCGATTGCGCGACCGATGCCGCCAACCGGATGCCGACAGCGACTCGGCGCAAGCGGATCGCCGCGCTGGCGCGCTCACATCGCATTCGCAATCTGACTGGATGGACCAACCGGTACTTCGATGACATCGCCTGGCTGACGATCGCGCTGGAACGCGCCGAGCGCACCCAGGGCACCAACGTGCGCAACGCCTTGGTCCTGTTGGAGAAAGCACTGCACAGTGGGTGGGTGTCTCGATCGGACGGTGGCTTACCGTGGCGCGTGGGATCGGACTACTACAACACGCCGACCAATGGTCCCGCCGCGATCGCGCTGTTGCGGCTCGGTCGGATTCAGCGTGCACAGCAGATGGCCGACTGGTTGGACGCGACGCTGCGCGACCCCGAGACCGGCTTGATGCTGGACGGCATCCACCTGCCCTCCGGCGCGATCGAGCGTCCGATTTTCACCTACTGTCAGGGGGTCGTGCTCGGGCTGGAGACCGAGCTGGCCGTGCAGACCGGCGAGATCAGGCACGTCGACCGAGTACACCGCCTGCTGGGCGCGGTCGAAGAACATCTGACCGTCAGTGGCGTGGTGCACGGCGGTGGCGTCGGCGACAGCGGGTTGTTCAATGGCATCTTGATTCGCTACCTGGCGCTGGTGGCGATGATGCTGCCGGGCCGGGACCGGCAACAGGCCGCCGACCGCCGGATGGCGGCGGCGATCGTGCGCGCGTCGGCCGCGTCGGCGTGGGCCAACCGACTGGAGGTCGAGGGCGAGCCGCTGTTCGGGCACGACTGGAACAAGCCCGCGCAGTTGCCCAGCTTCGTCGCCAGGGTCGGACACATCGCCCCTGGTCGCGCGGTGACCTCGTCCAGGGTGCCCGAACGCGATCTCTCGGTACAGCTGTCCGGATGGTTGCTCATGGAGGCGGCGCACCAAGTCAGTGCGGCGGGCCTGTGACCGTGGGCTCAGCTCTCGGTCTCCGCGGCCAGTGTGGGCGGGGGCGCCAGGCTGAAATCCTCGGCAGGCTGTGACATCTCCCGCTGGTAGCGCCGTATTCCGACTATCGTCGCGACGATCAGAGCGGCCACCAGGATGCCGATGACGATCGGCATCAGCCACGGCACCTGCGCAACGAAGCCACCGGCGTAGTAGCCGATGAGCAACAGCACCGGCGCCCAGACGATCGCACCGATGGTGCTGGCCACGGTGAAGGTGCGGTGGTCCATCCGTGCCGCCCCTGCGACGGACGGGCACAACGTGCGTACCCACGGAATCCACCGCGCGACCAACACGGCCACGAACCCGTATCGCAACAGAAATTCCGACACTCTTTGCACATTGCGTACGTTGACGTATCTGCCGCCCTTTCGAGCGACCAGGTGCTGTCCGGCGCGCTGTCCGATCGCATATCCGACCTGGTTGCCTGCGATGGCTGCAACCATCGCGCCCAGAGACAGCGCCCACACGTGTTGCTCACCCGCGGAGTGGGAAGCCAACACGATCCCCGCGGTGACGAGCATGGAGTCGCCGGGCAGAAAAAGCCCGAAAATCACCGCACATTCCAGGAAGACGAAGGTCACCACCACTGCCCATACGAGTGTCGGGCCAGCGGACATCAGCGGATCGAAACTGCCCATGGCGAGGGGCATCGACGGTCCCGGCACCGGCTCAGCGGGTGGTCTCGCTCGATGCGGTCAGCGCCTCGTCGGGCGCGCGATTGTTGAGCAGCTTCTTCGCCACCGCGGTGATACCGGGCAGGATCGACACGAACACGATGAGCAGGAAGATCGCCTCGATGTGGTCCCTGATGAACGCGATATTGCCCAGGAAGTACCCGAGCACCGTGACGCCGCCGCCCCAGAGCAGCGCGCCGACGATGTCGAAGGTGACGAACCGGCGATAGTTCATCACCGACGCACCGGCCAGCACGGGCATGAAGGTGCGCACGATCGGAACGAAACGGGCGAGAACGACCGTCTTCGGCCCGTGCTTCTCGAAGAATGCGTGGGTTTGCGTAACGTAGCGTTTCTTGAAGAATCGACTGTCTTCCTTCTGGAAGAGGGCAGGCCCGATCGTTCGGCCGATCCAATACGCGCACTGGTCGCCGGCGAAAGCGACCACGATGGTGGCGGGTACCAGCACCCAAATGGACACCGGGGGATTCTCGAGGGCTGCCAGCAGACCGCCGGTGAACAGCAGTGAGTCCCCCGGCAGGATGGGGAACAGCAAACCGGTCTCGATGAAGACGATCACCAGGATGCTCGGCAGCACTGCGTCCTTGAGCCAAGTTTCGGTGAGCAGGTGCATGGGATCGAGAAGCTCGGTTAGTGCGAGGTTGCTCGTCACCGATTCTGTGGCTGCCTGCAGAATCACGTGTTCTCCTGGTCCGAGATGGCTGGCTCGGGTCGCTCGCCACCGCATAGGGAAGTCGCCAGCAAAATTACCGGCCCCATCGTAGCGGCTCGTCTGGAGAATGCCGGCATCGTGAAGAAAGCTACTCTCCGGTCAACCACGTATTCCGTCCCTGCATACCAGGCGAAACATCGCTGCCTTAGGGTAAGGCTGACAGACTAGGTACCAGCGCCACCATACTGCTGCAACGACACGGAGGTCCTACTGTGCCCATCGCGACTCCGGAGGTCTATGCCGAGATGCTCGGTCGGGCCAAAGCCAATTCTTTCGCCTTCCCGGCTATCAACTGCACATCGTCGGAGACGATCAATGCGGCCATCAAAGGCTTCGCCGACGCGGGTAGCGACGGAATCATCCAGTTCTCCACCGGTGGAGCCGAATTCGGCTCCGGCCAGGGCGTGAAGGACATGGTCGCCGGCGCGGTCGCGCTGGCGGAGTTCGCGCACGTGATCGCTGCCCGGTACGACGTGACCATTGCGCTGCACACCGACCATTGCCCGAAGGACAAGCTGGACAGCTTTGTTCGCCCGTTGATCGCGATTTCTCAGGAGCGGGTCGACGCCGGCCGCAACCCGCTGTTCCAGTCACATATGTGGGACGGCTCGGCGATTCCGATCGGCGAGAACCTCGAGATCGCGAAAGAGTTGTTGAAGGCCGCTCGGGCAGCCGACATCATTCTCGAGGTCGAGATCGGCGTGGTGGGCGGCGAGGAGGACGGCGTCGAAGCCGAAATCAACGAAAAGCTCTACACCTCGGCGGAGGATTTCGAGCGGACCATCGGCGCGCTCGGCGCGGGCGAGAACGGCAAGTACCTGCTCGCGGCGACATTCGGCAACGTACACGGGGTGTACAAGCCGGGCAATGTGGTGCTGCGGCCGGAGATCCTGGCCGAGGGCCAGCGCGTCGCCGCGGCCACGCTGGGTCTGTCCGCGGACGCGCAACCGTTCGACTTCGTCTTCCACGGCGGTTCCGGTTCGCTGAAGTCCGAGATCGAGGACTCGTTGCGCTACGGGGTGGTGAAGATGAACGTCGACACCGACACCCAATATGCGTTCACTCGGCCGGTCGCCGGCCATATGTTCACCAACTACGACGGGGTGCTGAAGATCGACGGTGAGGTGGGCAACAAGAAGACCTACGATCCGCGCAGCTACTTGAAGAGGGCCGAGTTGTCGATGGCCGCGCGAGTCGTGGAAGCCTGCAACGATCTGAAGTCTGCCGGCCGCTCGGTGAGCGCCTGAACCGACCGAGCTCATCTGAGCAACCCCGGCTGTGCTGGGGACGACCGTTGTGGTGCAGCGCCGCACATCCGTCGCTGCACCACGGTGGTCCGACGGCGGGTGCAACTGTGGCGCTGCCGGTGGGAAGGACTGCGCAGAGCCGGTGTGGCACAACAGATCACTCGGCGCCGCAGTCGCGGTCGCGTAAGTTTGCTGCTCGACCAGTTGCGCGAATCCAGCCGATCGCGCGAGTCGGACGGGGTAGGGTCGGTCGCTGATTCGTGTCCGCAAGGTTCGTGTCCGCAAAGGATTTCGAGAGGGTGGCGATGGGCATGCGAATATCGGCCGCGGCGAGCGCCGCGGTTGTCGGCGCGGGAATGCTCGTCTGCGGCGATCGACACGTCGCGACTGCGGAACCGCTTCACCACCCGATCGGGGTCGGCCCGTGCGCCAGCGACCCCATGCCGACGCACGAACCCCTCGTACCCGAGACCCTCGAGGTGCCCGTACCGTATCCGGTGGTCACTGTGCTGCCACCGCCGCCGCCGGAGCCTGCACCCCAGCGGATTCGGATGCAGTTGCCATCGGACCCGTGTGCGGACCCCTGTCCGGATCTGACCGACCTTCCGGATGGCTCCTCGAATCCCGCAGCGCTGCTGCGTATTCCGCAGGTCCTGTTGAGTCCTCAGCCGTTCTACTTTGCGATTCCCGGACCCGGCCCGCAACCGGCCCCGACACCACCGCCCGAGCCGGTGCAGCCGCCCGTCGAGATCGCTGGAAAGTCGCCTCGGCCGCCCGCGCCGCGCCTGAGTCCGGCTCGGGAAGTGGCGAAGCTGACCGGCGCGAACTCGGTGAACCGCACCGACAAGCGGTGGCAAGTGTATGGCACGGATCTGGGCATCATGTGGGAGAGTGCACCGGGGGAAGTCGCCGCCGCGTTCGGCGACACCGTCGGTCGCGAGTTCCACCCCCCGGGCGCGATGGGGCTGGACTGGCGCAGCAACGTACTGGCGTTCAGTTCCGATCGCGACCTTGCCGATGGGATGACCTTCGATCGGATGGTGACCGATTCTCGGTGTCACGCCGCCGAAGTGCTCTCCAGCCGCAAGCTCGACAATGTGGAGGTCACCACCATTCCCACCTCGGGATTCGCATTGGATGGGCGGCAGTACATGAGTTACATGTCCATTCGGACCTGGAACAGTGTTCCCGGAACGTTTTTCACCAACTACGGCGGGATCGCCTACTCCGATGACCACGGCGAGACCTGGACCAAGGACCCGCACGCCCGCTGGGACAACATTTTCGGGCTCGCGAATTTCCAAGTGAGTGCGATGGTTCCACACGAGGGTCACGTCTATATGTTCGGTACGCCCAGTACCCGCCTCGGCGCGGTGGGCTTGGCCCGCGTTCCGCAGGACCAGATACTCAACACCACCGCCTACCAGTACTGGCAGGATGGGATGTGGACACCCGTGGGGGGCTCCGCGTCGGCCACACCGATCGTGAACGCTCCTGTCGGCGAGTTGTCGGTGCGCTACGACGCCGCCCGAAAAACCTGGCAGATGAGCTACCTCGAGACCAGCAAGGCCGCGATCGTGGTCCGCGAGGCGCGCTCACCCCAGGGTGAGTGGTCCGAGAGCACACCCACGGTGACCGTGCTGGACTACCCCGAGTTGTACGGGGGGTTCATCCACCCGTGGTCATCCGGGCGAGACTTCTACTTCACCATCTCGACCTGGAGCGACTACAACGTCTACCTGATGCGCTCGACGCGTGCCGAATGATCCGGCCCGTACTAGCGCAGCCGGACTTCGGCCAACGCGCGACCGAACACCTTGCGTCCCGCCGAGGTACCGCCGAGCACGATCGTCGCGGTGCGCGTAGCGGGATCCAGTGACTTGATGCGACCGGTGAATTCCACGGTGCTCGCGACGTCGGCGGCCACCGGAACGAGTCCGGCGAAGCGTGCGCTGAATTTCCGGACGGCGGTGGGATCACCCAGCCACGAGCTGAGGTAGCCGCCTGCCAGCCCCATGGTCAGCATGCCGTGTGCGACCACTGTCGGCAGCCCGACCAGCTGTGCGGCGTAGTCGCTGAAGTGGATCGGGTTGGCGTCACCCGAGACGCCGGCGTAGTTGGCCAGGTCGCCCCGAGCCAGCCGGAACCGCCCGCCGGGCAACTGGTCGCCGAGTGTCAGCTCGTCGAAGGTGGGCAGTGTGTGTACCGTCGCGATGTCCGCTTCGTTCGGCTCGGCCAACGGACCGACGCCGAGCGGAGCCAGCGTGCGGTTGTGGGCGTGCTCGCCCGTCTCCGAGGCCACGGCAGCCGGCAGCCCCTGCATCATGATGTTGTCGATCACGGTGGTCAGATCGACGTCGGCGGCTGCGTTGCGCCGCGCGATCGTGGTCGACCCGACCATCGCGATATCGCCGTGCTGGTTGCTCAGCGCGAAGCGGACCACGAGAAAGTCGTTGTCACCGAATCGACGGATCGACTCGATGGCGATCTCGCTACGGATCTGGTCGCCGGCCGCAATGGGGCGATAGATCTCGAAGACCTGGTCGGTTTGTAGCACCTGCGACAGGTCGTAGTCGGTGAGCACGGTGTCGAACAAGGTGGTGATCGCGCTCGCCCCGATCACCGACGCAAACGTCGGCGGCGCGATGATCCTGGAGTGGCCGAGTGCGCCGGCGGCATCGTCTCGGTGATGTGCGGGGTGGTGGTTCTGCACCGCACGTGCGAACTCGCGGATCTTCTCGCGGCCGACCTCGTAGTGATCGCGTACCCGGAAACGGTGTCCGGCCAGCGACGCCGGACTCGAATCGGTCTCCGGTCGTGCCATTGTCTGTTCCGTGCTCATGGTCCGGGCCATGTTACTGGCGAGTTAGACCATTGACCACTATGTGTGAGCTGCGCTACATTTAGCGGCTATTGTGTCCCGGAGGGTGGGTCGCAGACTTTCCATCCGTCGTCGGTGCGCTGCAGGTCGAAGGTCCGTGCCGACCGATTTGCCGGATCGGCTTCGGTGTATACCGTGGCCTGCGTGATCGCGGTGTCTTCGGTGATTCGGATGGCATCGATGCTGTCGATCACCGGAATGTCCTGTCGCTCCACCGACAGCTGATGCACGCCGTCGAATTGTTCGATCGGTATGTCTCGGTAGAACTGGTGCAATGAACCACAGGTGGTCTGCTGAAGTACGGCCAGATCACCGGCGGCCAACGCATCGGTATAGGTGGTGATGGCGGCGCGCACCTGGGCCGGCGGCGAGTTGTCGTCCCTGAACGCCACGAACGCCAGGACCACCGCCGCCAGCGCGACGACCAGGCCGATCGCCGCGCCCATTACCAACCGAGTGGGTCTCTTCCGGGACGAAACCTCAGCGGCTGCGCCGCCGGCGGGCTGTGCCGGCGCAGGGATGCGCTGTGGTTGTGCGACCGTGCGCGGCGGGACCGGGCGACGACCGGCCGTCGCCGGTACGGACATGGTCGGCTGGGTGTCCGCGGGAGAGGGGGCAGGAGGGGGGAGCCGCCGTGCCGTCCCGGCCGTCGGGTTGGTCTGCCCGGTCTGCTGGCCGCGGTGTATCGGCATGGTCGGATCGTTCGGTCCGGGCCCCCGGGAGGGGGGAAACGGCGCATCTGCGGACGGCGCACTCGGCGTGGGGCCCGCCGAGGTTGTCGGAGGCATACGGTTGCCGCTTGCTCGGTCGCTACCGGTTGGACGCTGCCCGGGGGCCGGGCCGGGCCGGGCGTCGTCGACGCCGACCCGCGGAATGGCAACGGTTGCGGCATCCGAACTCGCCGGGTTGGGCACGTTCGACGGGAGGGAGGCTTCCGGCGACGGTTCGGTGGACCTGCTCGGGGTGTCGGACCGGCGCATCACGACGGTCGCGGCGGTCGGTGGACTCGGATCGCTGTGGGGGATCGGCCTGGTTTCGGCCTCGGTATTCGCCGGCTGGTCGGGATCGCTCGGCGTGGACGCCTCCGGTGTGCTCGAGGTGGTCGTGCCCGAATTCGGCTCACCCGGGCGCTTGTCCGGTCGATCTGCTGCTGCGGTTGTGGCATTCGGTGTGTCGACCTGCGGTACGTCGCCAGCGGCGCGCTTCTCCTCGTTGTCGGCGCTCCCCCTCTCGGGGGCTGCATCCCCGCCGGGCGTCGCATTGTCGCGGGAGGTCGGGGCGTCCTTTCCGGGTCTTGTGTTCTCGGGCTCGTGCGATCGGGCCGAGTCGGCCGGCCCGACGTCGTCATGCGCCGGATTCTTCCCATTGTTGGAGTCGGACACGCACACCCCTCGCTCGAGTGGAACAGTTGGAACCGAAGGCCAGCCTATCGACCAAATCGTCCCGCAGTGCACAATGAACCGCATGACCTCGTTCGGTGACCTGCTCGGACCGCAACCGGTACTGCTGCCGGAAATTTCCGATGTCGAGGATTTGCTGCTCGACAGCGCCGATCCCGTACGGGCCGCGGCCGATCACCCCGCCGCCTCGATCGCCTGGGCACACCTCGCCGAGGCGGCGCTGGCTCGTGGTGAAGCCCTGCCCGAGCCGGTGAACCACGATGTGGTCGCCGCGTATGCCTTCGCCCGCACCGGCTACCACCGCGGCCTCGATCTGCTGCGTCGCAATGGTTGGAAGGGTTTCGGTCCGGTGCCGTGGAGTCACGAGCCCAATCGAGGTTTTCTGCGGTGTGTCGGTGTGCTGGCCCGAGCGGCCAAAGCAATCGGCGAGACCGACGAGTACGCGCGGTGCCTGGATCTGCTGGAGGACTGCGACCCGCGCGCGGCTGCCGAGCTCGGCATCGAATGAATAGGTGATCGACCCGGTTTCCCGCGTCGATGCCGCCCGCGCCAATAGCGTGGCCCGGCTACGTACCTCATGGTTACGGCTGCGCCGATCGGCGTTGCCGATCCTGCAGTGCGCCGTCGCCGCCGCACTGGCGTGGTTCCTCGCTCACCATGTTTTGGGTCACGAGCTGCCGTTCTTCGCGCCAACAGCTGCCGTGGTGTCGATCGGCATCTCGTTCGGCGCTCGGTTGCGGCGCTCGGTCGAGCTGGTTGTGGGCGTCGCGGTCGGGATCGGTATAGGCGGCGTGTTCATCTCCTATGCCGGCACGGGTGTTTGGCAGATCGCGTTGGTGGTCGCGGTCGCGATGTCCGCGGCGGTGTTCCTGGACGGTGGCTCGATCATCGCCATGCAATCAGCCGGTTCCGCGGTGCTGGTTGCGACGTTGCTACCGCCTTCGGCCGGCAGCGGCTCGTCACGAGTCCTCGATGCCTTGGTCGGTGGGCTGGTCGGAGTGGTGGTGGTCGCCGCGATCCCGCTGCATCCAGTGCGTCGGGCCAGGGCACTGGCCGCGGACATTCTCGGCGTCATGGGCACGTCACTGGCCGAGTGCGCCGACGGGCTGCTCGCACAGGACCCGGACAAGATACGCCGCGCGCTCACCGCGGTTCGCGCTACGCAACCGCAGATCGATTCGTTGCAGTCCACCCTGGAAGGCGGTCGCGAGATAAGCCGAATCTCGCCGCTGTATTGGAACTCGCGCGCACGCCTCGACCGCGTCCGGGCCACAGCGCCTCCGCTGGACAACGCGGTTCGCAATACGCGGGTCCTGCTGCGCCGTTCATTGACCTTGGTCCGTGACGACGAAGTGCTACATCCGGGAGTGATCGACGAGGTGGAGCGCCTGGGCCAAGCGGTGGACGTCGTGCGGCGGATGATGCTCGCCGACCCCGGCGAGCAGCCCGACCAGGCCGAAGCCGCGCGCGTACTGCGTTCGGTCGCCAGACGAGCCCGTCCGGAACTGGTTGCGGGCGCTGGGCTTTCGACGCACGTGGTATTCGCCCAGATCCGTTCGATACTGGTCGATCTGATGCAGGTGTGTGGTGTGCAGCGAATCTCCGCGATCGCTTTGCTGCCCCCGACGGTGCAGCACCCATACGTAACACCCCAAGTGTGAGTGGATCGCGGCGAGTCGGTGGCCTCGGACCGGAATTCAGGTCCAGAATCGAGTCGAGTAGCCGCCGTAGCGCGACCAGTTCGACGGGACCCCGGACAGTTCGAACAGTGTGTACACCACATCGAAGAACAGTTGATTGATCGCAGGGGTGAAGATCAACGCGAACAGAATCAGGATTCCGAACGGCTTGAATTGATCGAGCGAGCGGCGGGTCGCATAGCTCAACGACGGCTCGACGATCCCGTATCCGTCCAGTCCCGGCAGCGGCAGCAGATTCAACAGGGTTGCCGTGATCTGCAGGAACGCAAGAAAACTCACACCGAACCAGAACGCCGGATGGGCATCGGCGCTGCCTTGGAACCGAACGATCGCCAGCAGCACCACCG
Source organism: Nocardia sp. CNY236 (assembly GCF_000482385.1). GTDB lineage: Bacteria > Actinomycetota > Actinomycetes > Mycobacteriales > Mycobacteriaceae > Nocardia. The sequence goes on along the minus strand of NZ_KI519394.1, from coordinate 102,624 downwards.
CCCACAGCGCGTTCACGGCCGGTCCGGCGGCACTGATCATCCGTTGCGTGCGCGGCGCCACGTTGTGGGTATGCACGTAGACCGCACCACCTGGCAGGCCGATGCCGCCCAGGGCGATGAACACCATCGGCAGGACGATCGAGAGCAGTGGATGGCTGTACTTCAGCGGGTTCAAGGTCAGATAGCCGCGCAACTCGACTTCCCGATCGCCCGCACGCCATGCGGTGAACGCATGCGCGAACTCGTGCAGACACAATGTGACGACCCACCCGAATACCACGAAGACGAAAACGCCTACCTTGGCCCTGATCGAGTCCAGGGGCGCATCCCAGGCCAGCGCGCCGCCCAGCGCAGTGATGGCGATCACGGCGAGGAATACCGGGCTCGGTCGTACGGCGCGACGCCTGCCCTCGAGCGGGAACGGTGAACTCATCGCACCAGCAGCCAGGGTTCGTGGTGACGATAGAAGCTCGAGCGTGGCACCGGGCGGTCGGCGCGGACGCCGTCTCTGGTCACAATCGCCCCTGGGGTGCCGAGTTGGGCTGCCCGCCCTCGAAGCCAGGGTCGTTGGCGAAGCCCCTTCCGCACGCTCGCGCGCACCCCGGGAAGGTCCAGGGTCGGTGAGATGATCATGACCGTGACTTTTCCGGAGAACAGTTGGGCGTCGTCGACATAGGCCTCGCCGGTCAGTTTTTCCTCGCCGACGCCGGTGATCATCGCTCGGCCGACGAGTACCTTGCCGAGGTCGTCGCGAATCAGCGGTGTCGGCTCCGCGCGGCCTTCGAGGGCGCGTCGAGCCGCGGTGTTACCGGTGCCGGTCTGGTAGCCGCGGGAAGCATAGGTTTTCTCGACCGGGACATAGCCGATCTCCACGTGCAATTGCTCGGTGCGCATCAGGTGGGTGAGTACCGCGGCCAGTGCCGCATCCTCGCCCAGCACGATCAGCCGCGGTAGGTTGTCGACCGCCAGGACGGGGAGCAGTTGGTCGATGTCTGCCGATTCGGGAACGGCGGCCGTCTGGGTGGTCGGCAGCGCCGAGAGTGCCAGCGGTACGGGTGCGTGCTCGCAGCGGAGAACATGGATACTCAAGCCGCCGTACACCTTCCTCGGTTCGAGCCGATGACATCGGTCTCGGGCCGCATCTGTGCGAGCCCGATCCGGCTCACCTGTCCACGCCGTGCTCCTGCTCGGTGTGCCGTGCAACCATAGTCCCAGGGTGCATTCGTCCTGGCGTGACCGCACGGGTGTCGAGCTCACGTCGTGATCCGATCCGCCCCTGCTTCGAACGCGTCGGCTACACTGTGCCTCCGGCCACCGCCTCAGTACGGCAGGTAGCTGCAACACGCCTGTGTTGCCTGTCGAACCGTAGGAGACACGACCATGCCGGCAATCGTCCTGATCGGCGCCCAATGGGGCGACGAGGGAAAGGGTAAAGCAACCGATCTGCTCGGTGGTCGGGTGCAGTGGGTGGTCCGCTACCAGGGTGGCAACAACGCAGGCCACACCGTGGTGCTGCCCAACGGCGACAATTTCGCGCTGCATCTGATTCCGTCGGGGATCCTCACCCCGGGGGTGAGGAACGTGATCGGCAATGGCGTCGTGATCGATCCCGGCGTGTTGCTCGCGGAGTTGGCCGGCCTGGAAGAGCGTGCCGTGGATACCTCCGGCCTGTTCCTGTCCGCCGATGCGCACCTGATCATGCCCTACCACGTGGCCATCGACAAAGTCACCGAACGCTTCCTCGGCAGCAAGAAGATCGGTACCACCGGCCGTGGTATCGGTCCGTGTTATCAGGACAAGGTCGCCCGTGTGGGCGTGCGCGTTGCCGATGTGCTCGATGAGAAGATCCTCACGCAGAAGGTCGAGGCCGCGCTGGAATTCAAGAACCAGGTGCTGGTCAAGATCTACAACCGGCGAGCACTGGACCCGCATCAGGTGGTCGATGAAATCCTCACCCAAGCCGACAGCTTCAAGCACCGCATCGCCGACACTCGGCTGCAGCTGAATCTGGCGTTGGAGCGAGACGAGACCGTCTTGCTGGAGGGCTCTCAGGGCACCCTGCTGGACGTGGACCACGGCACATATCCGTATGTCACCTCGTCGAACCCGACCGCGGGCGGTGCGGCGGTCGGCGCGGGGATCGGACCCAACAAGATCACCGCGGTGCTCGGCATTCTCAAGAGCTACACCACCCGTGTGGGCTCCGGTCCGTTTCCGACCGAACTGTTCGACGAGTCCGGCGCCTACCTGGCCAAGGCCGGCGGCGAGGTGGGCGTCACCACCGGCCGGGCTCGCCGCTGCGGTTGGTTCGACGCGGTGATCGCCCGGTATGCCACGCGGGTCAACGGCATCACCGACTTTTTCCTCACCAAACTCGATGTTCTCTCCGGTCTGGAGACGGTGCCGATCTGTGTCGCCTACGAAATCGATGGCGAACGGGTCGAACAGATGCCGACCACACAGACCGAATTCCACCACGCGAAGCCGATTTACGAATATTTGCCGGGCTGGTGGGAAGACATCTCCGATGTTCGGACCTACGAACAATTGCCGGCGCATGCTCGCGATTACGTGTCGCGTCTGGAGGAGCTGTCCGGTGCCCGTGTTTCCTGCATCGGTGTCGGACCCGGCCGGGACCAGACGATCGTCCGACACGATGTCCTGGGTTAGCCGTGCTGCTTGCCATCGGCTGCTCGGCAGACCGGATCGCTCTGAGCGCGCACAAGACCGACGCGGCGGTATCGGCGGCGTTCGCAGATTCTGTCCGTGGCCGGACACCCTGCCCGGTCAGCGCGGCGGCTGATGTCAGCTGTTGCGCCGGTAGGCCAGGATCGCACCGAGCGCGCCACCGTAGAGCAGGTGCTCGCCTACGAAGGTCGGGTAGCCGACCATGTCGGCCATGTCGCGGATGGGGTCACCGCCATCGAAGAGCGCTGCTGCAAGCGGTAGTCCGATCCAGGTGCTGATGGCGAAAACGACCAGACCCCATCCCAGGCCGGCAGCGAGTACGGCTGCTGCGTGCATGCGCGCGACGCGGGCGCCGACACCGAAGAGAGCTCCGTAGCCGGCGCCGACCGCCATGTGGATGACCACGCCGAGCGCAGCGGGGCCGAAGGAGAAGAAGAAGCTGTCGCCTGCCCCTGCCTGCTGCATCGAATTCATCATCGTGTCCGGAGCGATGAAGGTGGACGCGATGTGGTACAGCGGGGTGAAGAAGCCCGTGTCTTGGTAGGTGGCTGCGGCGATCATGGCGTAGATGGCCATCACCAGGGATGCGGCAGTGCCGGCGAGTGCGCCCCATCCTGCGGCGAAACCGATCGCACGGCCGGCGCCGGTACTCGGGCTGGACGAACTGCTGGAAGCGGATGTGGTCATTGCCGATTCCTCTCTAGAGAGCCGGTGGTGTCACTCCTGGCAGCCAACACGGTCGGCATCATCGGGCACAGCAGAATGTCAGCCTGCTGACAGGATCGGGCGCCGAACTGCCACGGCCACAGTGCTTCTCTGCTCGCGCAGTGGGGGGATCATGCGGCCCGATCATCCCGATACCTCTGTCAGGAAAGAGCTCAGATGACCTCTGCCCGCGGTAATTCCATTTCGTGAACCATGACGCGGCAGCCCGATGACAACGCTCGCTCGAGATGCAGGCCGCTGAATGCGAAACCACATGCCCGATAGAGGTGCAGCGCGGGTCTGTTGTCGATCAGGACCCGCAATCGGGGCATTGTCACCGCATGATTGTCCGCGGGTGCGTCACAGTCGAACACCCCGGTCGCTACCTGGTATATGTGTGCCGCGGCCGCACAGTAATCACATCGGCAAGCGTGACAAGCTCGGCTGGCACGGTTGGGCCGAAATGCCACACACTAGGTACGATCACAGCGGCTGCGTTGGCCGCCCACACGGCATTCATCAATTTCGCGATCGGAGCATTGGTACCCGCCTCGAACACAATGGTCTTGGCCAGGTCGTATCTGAGTCTACTTGCGAGGCTGCGGATCTGAATTTCATCCCAGTTCTGAGATATGCCGGAGACATCACGGCGTATGTAGCCGATAGCGACCTGCTTCGATGTCAAGTCTTCCCCTTCACTTGAGTGATCACACCTATCGCCTCGCGACGGCCCGAGGACACGCAAGCGTTTCGTTCTCATAGTGGCGTGCATCAGCACTGGCGAAAACCGTTTGTTTCTTGCGCGCACCACGCGGAAACTGCCTTGTTTCAGTCCCTCCACGGCCGAGTTCGGCCGCGATCCGGGTCTTGATTTCGGAGACTGTCAGGCCGTGCTCATGTCTGGTGGGGCCGGGAGATGCGGCTACGACCAGGAATAGGACCAACGCGGTGAGAACCAAAGAGACGAAAATTTCCATGGCAGATGCCTCCAGCTGCACGGGTGTGGAGTACACCCGACGTCGGAATGACGGCCACTCGGCGTCGGGGCGTGGATTCAACCATGACCTTCTTCTCAGATGTGAAGTACGAAAGTTTTTCGTACTCTTGTCACTGCGGGCTCGGCACAGCGTTCAATGAAACGGTGGTGACCATGATCGGAGATCGCGCGGCAGTAGCGGCCAGAGTGGCGGAGGCTCGGAGGCTGGCGGGCCTGACACAAAAGCAACTCGCTGAGAAGGCGTGTGTGTCGACTGCGCTGGTGAGCGCTGTTGAGCAACGGCGGGCGCCGGCGACGCCTGCGTTCTTGGGTGCGGTATCCAGAGCATTGCGGTTGTCGGTAACCGACTTGACCGGGCAACCGTATACGCCTGTGCCTGGTCCGGATACCGAGGTACATTCTGCGATTGCTGTGCTGCGCACCGAACTGGCCGCCTACGATATCGACAGCGCGGCCGTGGTCGAACCCCGACCGCTGGCGAGGCTGGGCACCGATGTAGACAAGGTGTGCATCTGGCGTCGTGCCGCAAGTTTTCACAAGCTTGGCCAACGCCTGCCCGACCTCCTCAGTGAAGTGCGCGCTGCGGCCCACCGTGCGACCGGCGCTGACCGGATCCGCGCCCTGGTGATGTTGTGCGAGCTGTACTACTCGGCCCATTCACTCGCACACAAGCTCGGCTATGCGGACCTGGCCGCCGTAGCTGTCGACAGGATCGCATGGGCCGCTACAGAGGCCGACAATCCCCTGTGGAAGGCGACGGCACAGTTTCAGAGGGCGGCGCAACTAACTTCCGGAGGCGACTGGACGACCGCGCTCAGCTTCCTCGAACGGTGCCGAAGCGAGATTGCGCCGCGACTCGGACTCGGTCACCGCGACGACCTGATTGCGTGGGGCGGATTGCACTTGCAGTCCGGTCTCGCTGCTTCGCGATCCGGCCGCGGGACCCTCGCCGACGAACACCTTGCAGAAGCCCGGGCCAGTGCGGAGCGTCTCGGAGACGATAGCGATCATGTGCTCAGCTTTGGTCCGACGAATGTCGGCATTTGGTCGGTAGCGCTCGCTGTCGAAGCGATGGACGCAACGGAGGCACTGAACCGCGCACGCGCCCTGGTGATCCCCGCTGATGCGCCCAAGGAGCGCGCAGGCCACCACTACATCGACCTGTCACGCGCCTACCTGTTCCATGGGGACCGACGCCGGGCGTTCGACGCGCTACAGACCGCGAAGTCGATCGCCCCAGTACAGACCCGCTACCACCCGATGGTGCACGAGACCGTCCGTGCGTTGGCCCGCGCCGAGGCTCGCATGGTCGACAGTGTCCATGGGTTCGCCATGTGGTGCGGAATCGCTCAGCGCCTCTAGTCGGGAAGGCCCTTTGCCGGGCCGTCGCCGAGGAACTCCACCCGAAACGATTCGACGTACTCGGTGCGACGGTCGAGGAAGGCACGGATATGCGGTTGTCGCTCGTGCTCGCCAAAAGCTTCGCGGTCGGCGTAGACCTCATAGAAGATTCGCGACAGCGGCTCATCGTCGACGGTGTGTGTTGAATAGACCAGCGTGCCGGGCTCGTGCTCGGCAATCTGCCGGACGGTGTCGGCGACAAGCGTGTCGAACGAGTCGGCGGCGTCCTCGTCGAACAGGTCGAACTTCACCACGAGAGCGAACATGGCACGACCGTAGCAGTGGCTGGACAGATCTGGACCCCATACATCATCAGCGCCGACAACCAGGCGCGTTGATACTTCCAGTACCTCAGCGGTGTTCGGTCGGTCCGATAGAGCTCATTCCTTCCGGAAGGGTGGCACAGCGACCGAGTGGTCGGTGTCGCGTCGGGTCGCTGTCTATCGAAACGGTATTCGTGGCCTCTCTGCGCAGCCGTGCGTTGTCTCGGTCTCGCTCGGCTTCGATCATGATCGGTGAAGATCTACAGTACGAACATGGCTCGGAACTGGCCGATGATCGAGCGGGGAAGCGAATTCGAAGCGATTCGTGCGACTTTGGCCGGGTCGGAGCATGTCGGAGTGGTTCTGACCGGTGACGCGGGAGTGGGCAAGACCACCCTGGCTCGGCACGCCACCGGCGCGCTGGGCGGCAATGTTCGGTGGGTGTCGGGCACCGAGTCGGCGCGTAGTATCCCGCTCGGGGTGTTCGCGCACATGGTCGGTGTCTACACCGCGCACGACCCGGTGACGTTCATGTCGGCGGCACGCGAGTCGCTGCTCGCCGATGGCGACACGGTGATCGGCGTGGACGACGCCCACCTGCTCGATCAACTGTCGGCGACGCTCCTGCTGCAGCTGGCCATCGACAAAGCGGCACGCATCGTAGTCACCGTGCGCAGTGGAGTCCCGACGCCGGACGCGGTCACCTCGCTGTGGAAGGACGGACATCTGACACGCGTCGATCTGCGCCCGTTCACACAGCATCAAAGCGTCGAGTTGGTGGAGTCGATGCTCGGCGGCCAACTCGAGGGGTTCACCGCGAACCTGATGTGGGAGTCCTCCGCCGGAAACGCGCTGTTCCTACGGCATTTGGTCGAGGGTGCTCTGGAGGCGGGCACGTTGCGTCCGGTCAATGGGGTGTGGCAGTTGCGCGGGCGCGCGGCGGTGACCTCGGAGCTGGCCGCGTTGTTGGAGGACCGGGTCGAGCAGCTGCCCGATCCGGTGCTGCGGGTGCTGGAACTGTTGACCTTCTGTGAGCCCATCGATCTGGACGTGCTCGCGCAGTTGGTGGGCGAGCACGCAGTGGAGTCCGCCGAAGCGCGCACCGTGATCCGAGTGGTCGAGAGTGCGCACGAGGTGTCGGTGCGCTACACCCACCCCTTGTTCGGCGAGGTGATTCGGCGCCGGCTCGGTATCGCGTCCGCGCGGCGGCTGCGGGGGCAGCTGTATTCCTCGCTGAAAGAACGTCCGATCAACTCTGCTGCCGACCGCATTCGGTTGGCCGAATTGGCCTTGGACAGTGACAAGTCCGCGGATCTGGAATTGTTCGAGGCGGCAGCCGCCGACGCGATCGGGTTGGCGAATCTGCCGCTGGGTGAACGGTTCGCCCGCGCCGCGGTCGAGCGCGGCGGCGGTGTGGAAGCCGCCGATCTGCTGGCCCGTGCCCTGCTGTGGCAGGGCCACCGAATCGAGGCGGAACGCACGCTGGCCAGTTTCGACCCCGACCAACTCGACGAGGTGCAACTCGCCCGCTGGGGCAGCACCCGGGTCGCGAATCTGTTGTGGGCCATGGGTGATGCCGATCGCGCCGATCAGGTGCTGGCGCTGGTACAGGCGAAGGTGCGCCATCCAACGATCTCGGTCATCCTCACCGGGCTGGCCTCGGCGACCGCGGTCAATGAGAATCGCCTCGACGATGCGATCGCTGCGGCAGATACGGTCATGTCCACGGCCGGCGCGCCGGCATGGGCGGTGTGGTGGGCTTCGTTCGGCGGCGGCCTTGCCTCGGCATTGACCGGCAGAGCCGAGGCGGCCCGAGCCTATGCGGCCCGCGGCCACGAGGTGGAACACCATATCGACGGACTGAATCGTTTCATGTCCACCCATGCCGAGGTGCTGGCGCTGACCTTCACCGGCGAACTGGAGGCCGCGCGGCAGTGCGCCGGCGCATACTTCGGCTACTCGTCGCCCGGCCAATATCTGGCCTGGGGGATGTCGAAAATCCTGCAAGGCACGGTGGACGTCGCGCAGGGACGGTTCCTCGACGGCATCGAGAATCTGGAGCAGGCGCTGGCCGCATTGGCTGCCGAAGGGGCCGCCGCCTGGATGTACCCTGCGAGAATTCGCCTGGCCGAGGCATACTCGGCGCTCGGGCGCGCCAGCGCTGCTGCCGAGTCGATCGCGCACGCCACAGCCAGGGGAGGCAGGCACAGTGCGGTGTACGAGCCCCAGCTGGACATCGCCCGCGCTTGGGCGGCGGCCGCAGAAGGCGCCACCATCCCCGCCGTCCAGCTCGCGATCGATGCCGCCGCCGCCGCGTCCGACGCACATCAGCACGCAATCGAGGCCATGGCGCTGCATACCGCGGCTCGCTTCGGCGAGCAGTCCGTGGCCGAACGATTGGCCGATCTCGCCGCTCGGGTGGACGGGCGATTGGTACAAGCCCAGGCACGACACGCAGCGGCGCTGGCTGCTCGTGACGGCCCCGGACTCGATTCCGTCGTGGCGGAATTCGAGCGCATCGGTGCAGTGCTCTCGGCCGCCGATGCCGCGGCCCAAGCCGCGGTGGCCTATGAGCGGGCCGGGGATCGACGTCGACTGGTGGAGTCCGCCGCGGTCGCCAACCGGCTGGCCGCGATCTGCGGCGGCGCGAGCACCCCGGCTCTGCGGCAGGCCGCCCAACCGTTGCCGTTGACCGTCCGCGAACGCGAGATCGCGAACCTGGTTGCCGCAGGATTGTCCAATCGGCAGATCGCCGACCGGCTCACCGTTTCGGTGCGCACTGTGGAGGGGCATCTCTACCGCGCGTGTAGCAAGATGGATGTCACCGATCGCGAGGCTCTCGCGGCGGTGATGCGGGGCGAATCCAGAAACAGGTGAGGTGCTCATGCGATCGACCATGATGCTGTGCGCACTGGTGGCTGGAATAGCGTTCGTCGGGGGGTGCTCGGGCGGCCAATCGGAGCCGGCCGACAGCTCGACGCTGCCCACGACCCCGGCTGTGGCGGCAGTGACACCGGCGAACTCGGAGACTCCGGCCCAACGCAATGTCAGGGTCCGGCAGACCTTGATCGAACTCGGATGTTCGTCGAACGCGTGTATCCAAACGTATTTCGGCTGTGCCGACGGCTATATCACCGGGGACGCGTGCCAGTTCTACCGTGAGCATCCGATCGACTGAGCCCGGGGGCGTCGGTACGGCTGCAGCAGCCCTGCCGATACGGGCTGCGGCCGATGTTTCCGGCGAGTCCCGGTCGTGAGTCGCCGAGATCAGGCCGCCAAGACGGTCCGCGTGCGCTCGTTGTAGTCCGCGACCAGAGGATGTGAGCCGAAGGACAAGATGCGCCTGCGAACGTCGCGCACGGCGTCGACCGAACGCGAGGACTCGACCTTGCCCGACAGGTCGAGGGTTCGAATCCCCGCTGCGTAGGCAGCCTCCAGGTCACGATTGTGGACGTGGGTCGCCGCGAGGGCCGCGTGGGAGAGTGCGCCGCGGCGGGCACGGTTCTGAGCGCGAGCATGGGCGATCGACCGGCGGGCATGGGGCTGCGCGTCGGCCGGCTGCCCGATATCCCGAAAGGCATTGGCCCATTCACCGCAGATATAGGCCTCATCGATGAACCGCGCCCATTCCGGCTCTCGATCCGATCGGATGTCGGTGAAGGCGCGTTCCGCCTCGTTGACCGCCCGGGCGGTACCGGTCTTGTCGCCGATCGTCGCCAGAGCACGAGCTTCGAGAGTCCACAGGTCCGCCAGGCACGCGGGAGAACTCGCACGCATGAGGCCCTGTCGCCCGGCCTGCGCGAGCCGCCGCCCTTCCTCTGGGTGGCCGAGCAAGGTCGCTTGGTCGGCCATCCCCGCGAGAACATGGGCGCCGAGTGCATGGTCGTGAGACTCCTGCGCCAAACGAAGGGCCTGGATCAGATACCGTTGCGCTGTGCCGTGTTCGCCGTTGTCGAATGCCATCCATCCGAGCAAGTAGGTCTGCTCGGCCGCGGCACTGCACAGTGCCCTGTGTGTGTCGACAGCATGGGCACCACGAAGAAGTGGATAGACGTGCTCGTTCATATAGGCGGCCAAGATCAGCCGACCAGACCCGCCGCCGTGAAAGACATCCATCTGCTGGAAATGCGAGAACATGTTCTTCACAGAGGCGACGTCTTCGAGCCGCACCCGCTGCCCAGGGGCGGGTAGCTGGTCGAGGGTGGCGAGTAGCCGATCCCGTGAAGGTTCGATTGCTGCCGTCAGTGCGAAAGGTGCAGTGGTGAGGAATGTGCGTCGGTCCACGTCGGCTCTTCCCACGTCGGTTACTGCCTCGGTCGTACGACGCAACCCCTCGTGAACTTACTCGCTGCTGGTGGCGGCTTCCAGAATCGAACCTGGTCCGGCGCAGGGTCGTCGGGCGCGTCGAGCAACGATCGCAGATCGGGGGTCGCTGGTGACCGAACGAGAAACCGGTGTAGGGCTTCTGGACCGGCTGGCTGCCGCACTGCGCGACATGCCATAGGACCGGCTGGGCGCACTCGGTGGTTCGGTCGGTCCTGCGGGTCAGAACAGTGTCGGTTCGCCGAAGCCCGACGTGCGCTCGATGGCCAACAGTCGCTGTTTGGTGTCGATGCCGCCGGGGGCGGAGAAACCGTGGAGCGCGTGATCGGCGGCGAGGACGCGATGGCACGGAATGACCAGCGGGATCGGATTGCGGCCCAGTGCCTGTCCGACTGCTCGGGCGGCCCCGGGTGCACCGACGCGGTCGGCGACTTGACCGTAGCTGAGGGTGTGCCCCGGGTCGATGGCGCGGGTCGCCGCGAAGACGGCGCGCTGAAACCGTGCTACATGATCGATGTCCACCGGAATCCAGCGCAGGTCGTCGAGTTCGCCTGCGATATGGGCGCGGATGCCCGCAATGGCCTTCGCGATGACGCCCGCAGGCTTCTGTTCGGTGAGCTGCTGGTGTCGGTGATCTCCCGTGCAGACGCGGGTGAGCCGGGCACGGGTGGCGGCCGGGTCGGCCTCGGGAAGCTGAAACACGATCACGGCCGCACCGCGCCACGCGATCGCACACCAGCCGATCGCGGTTTCGAACGACGTCATCGCGGCATGGGCGGGCGCGGGCGCATGGTCTGCCGTGCGCGTCGCCTCGGGAGTGGCGAGAGAATCGGAAACCGCCGAGGCGAGTCGAGAGGAATCGCTCATGCACCAAGTCTGCTCCGCGCGACCGACACGGTCGTAATGGTCGACCACTGTTCGAAATTGGCCTTGTCTATCCATACCACTCGCTCGATACTGGCTTCATGGCGATGCGAGTGATCGGCGCGGGGAGCCTTGCCCGCGACCTGGGCGGGTGGCGGCACCACGATGGCCAACAATCCGCTGGAGGGCGGTCGGTGCGTCCGGCGTATCAGGCCCTCGCCGAAGGTATTCGATTGCTGATTCACGACGGGCGCGCGCCGTTGGGCGTCGCTCTACCCAGTGAACGCGACCTTGCCGCTGTACTCGAAGTCAGTCGTACCACGATCACCTCTGCCTATGCATTGTTGCGCGAGCACGGGTATCTGATCAGCCGACAAGGCTCCCGCAGCACCGTGGCGCTGCCCCGTGACGTGCACTACGACGGCAGGCCGGCCAGAAGCATGCTGCCGATGCCGGTCGCACCCGAGCTGTCCACCGTGGACATGACCTATGCCGCCATGGCCGCGCCCCCGCAGATGCACGATGCCTACTCCGCTGCGCTGGAAGGGATCAGATCCTATCTCGATACCCACGGCATGGACCCGGTCGGTGTGCTCGTGCTCCGGGCGGCGATCGCCCGCCGCTACACCGCACGGGGCCTACCCACCGAACCGAGCCAGATCCTGGTCACCCTCGGCGCGCAGCACGGCATGCGCCTGTTGTTGAACGCTCTGGTCACACCGGCCGCGAGCGTGCTCATCGATCATCCGACCTACCCACACGCCATCGAAGCGATTCGTGACGCCGGCGCTCGTCCGGTGCCGGTACCGTTGCGGCCCGAGGACCCGGCACGTGGTTGGGATCTCGACGGAATTCGCAGCGCTGCCCGACAAACCGCGGCCACCCTGGCCTACCTGGTGCCCGACTACAACAATCCGACCGGGTTGCTGCTGGATGCCGCGGGCCGCGCCGAACTGGCGGCCATCGCCCGAGATACCCGGATGACCATCGTGGTCGATGAATCCATGGTCGATCTCGGGCTCGGCGAGGACGATCCGCCGCCCCCGGTCGCGGCCTTCTCCCGGGGCGCCGACATCGTCACCATCGGCTCGGCGTCGAAGTCGTTCTGGGGCGGCCTGCGCGTCGGCTGGATCCGCACCAATCAACCCTTGATCACCAAACTGCTCAGCATTCGATCAGCGGTCGACCTGGGTACCCCGGTCATGGACCAGTTGGCCACCGTGCATCTGCTCGAGTTCGCCGACCAGATCCTGGTTCGCCGCCGGAATCAACTGCGTGCCCAGCGGGCTGCTCTGCTCGACGCGCTCGCCGAACAACTGCCCGACTGGCGCGTCGGGGTCGGTGCGGGAGGCATGTCGGTATGGGCGCGCTTGCCCGCACCGGTCTCCACGGCATTGGCCGCCACCGCGCCCAACCACGGCGTGTTGCTCGCGGCCGGCCCGCGATTCGGTGTGCAGGGGGCATTCGAACGCTTCGTGCGGCTGCCGTTCACCCACCCGGAATCCGACTTGCGGCTCGCGGTGAAGGCCATCGGATCTGCATACTCGGCGCTGTCGTCGCGCGCAGCCGAACCACTGACCTGCTACTGAGCAACGGCTTCCCGCCGCGGGCTTCGGCGGCTGGGTTCAATCGGCCCAGAGCGACTCGATGGGTGTCGCGGTGGTCGGCGGTGGCGAGGGGCTGGCGCTCGGTGTGCGGGAGAATCGCGGCGCCGGCGCATGCTGGGTGATGTCGTCCAACTCCAGCAGCGAGTCGCGGGCCACGAGGTGTTCGTTGTGCGTGGCCTCCTCGAACGTGAGCACTGGTGAGACGCAGGCGTCGGTGCCGGCGAACACCTCGGTCCACTCCGCGCGGGTTCTGCTGCCGAAGCGTTCGGCGAAGAGTTTTTTCAGGGTGTCTTGCCCCGCGGGGTCGAGTTGGTGGGGCAGGCCGTGTGGGTCGATCTCCAAGCCGGCGAGCAACTGCGCGTAGAACTGTGGTTCGATCGCGCCGACCGCCATGTATTTGCCGTCGGAGGTCTCGTAGGTGTCGTAGAACGACATCCCGGTGTCGAGCAGGTTCACTCCGCGTTCGTCCGACCAGGCGCCGGCACCGCGCAGACCCCAGATCAGATGCGACAGCGCAAGGGTGCCATCGACCATGGCCGCGTCGATCACTTGGCCCTTACCTGATGTTTGTCGTTCCACCAGGGCAGCGAGAATGCCGAACACCAGAAACATCGAGCCGCCGCCGAAATCACCGACCATGTTCAGCGGAGGGACGGGGCGTTCGCCTTTGCGGCCGATGGCGTGCAGCACACCGGTGAGGGAGATGTAGTTGATGTCGTGCCCGGCGCGGTCGGCCAGCGGCCCCGTCTGACCCCAGCCGGTCATCCGACCGTAGATGAGGCGGGGGTTGCGTGCGAGTACGTCGTCCGGTCCGAGGCCCATCCGTTCGGTGACTCCGGGACGGAAGCCTTCGATCAGTACGTCCGCGCGATCTGCCAGTCGCAGAACGCGCTCGATATCGGTCGGGTTCTTGAGATCCGCCTCGACGATGGTCCTGCCCCGCAGTTGTGCCCGGTCGAATCCGCCGGGCAGCTGGCCTGGCCGCTGTACCCGCACCACGTCGGCGCCCAGGTCGGCGAGCAGTAGCCCGGCATGTGGCCCCGGCCCGATCCCGGCCAGTTCGATGATCTTGATGCCCGCGAGCGGGCCGTGCTGGGAGGTGGAGGGAGTGCGCACGCCGTACCTCGGTTCGTCGTTGATCCAGCGCACCGGTGACCGGGCCGCCGGCCATTGCAGCAATGGGCGGAGCATTGAACGGCCTCCGGACGCGACCGGGAGGACTGTATTGACAGTATGACAATAACGTGGGGTGCGCGCATCGCAAGCCGTTCGGTCGTGCGCAGCCAGTTAGGCTGGAATCATGAGAATCTCGGTAGCAGCGGATATGCGCGCAGGCGTCGCCGAAGAACTCGTCGCGGCGCTGGCAGACCAGGGGTACGAGACGGTACTGCACGGCGCCTTGTCCACCGAGGAACGCGATGATTGGGCGTGGTCGAGCGAAGCGGCCGCACGGGACGTCGCCGAGGGCCGCACCGACCAAGCGATCGTCTGTTGTTGGACCGGAACCGGCGCCTCGATCGCAGCGAACAAGGTTACCGGCATCCGTGCCGCGCTCTGCGCCGATGCCGCAACCGCGGCAGGTGCGCGCACCTGGAACGATGCGAACGTCCTCGCCCTCAGTCTGCGCTCGACATCCAGTGCCGAGCTTCGCGAAATCCTGGACGCCTGGTTCACCACCACACCCAGTGCTGCGTCGGACGATCGAGCGAACATCGCCCACCTGACCGACATCGAAGACACGGGAAGCCGCTGACCCGCACCAGGTGATTACGCCAGCGCGTTGTCCAGGTCTGCAAGCAGGTCTTCGACGTCCTCGAGACCGACCGAGATGCGCACGACGCCGTCGGACAGACCGATGGTGGCCCGGCCCTCGGGGCCGAGGGCGCGATGAGTCGTGGTGGCCGGATGCGTGATCAGGGATTTGGCATCGCCGAGGTTGTTGGAGATGTCGATCACGCGCAGCCGGTTCAGGACTTCGAACGCGCGCCGCTTGGCCTCGTGTGCGGGCGCCTTCACTTCGAAGGTGACCACTGTGCCGCCGGCACTCATCTGACCGGTAGCCAGCTCGTGTTGTGGATGCGATTGCAGGAAGGGGTATCTCACCCAGCCGACCGCCGGATCGTCTTCCAAGAAGTGGGCGATCCGCAGAGCGGAGTCGGTCGAGTGGCGCACCCGCAGGGGCATCGTTTCCAGGCCTTTGAGCAGGGTCCAAGCGTTGAACGGGCTCAAGGCCGGGCCGGTATGACGCATCAGGGTTTTCACCGGTCCGCCGATGTAGTCCTCGGCGCCGAGAATAGCGCCGCCGAGTACGCGGCCTTGCCCGTCGATGTGCTTGGTCCCCGAGTAGACCACCACATCGGCCCCGAGCTCGAAGCCGCGTTGCAACAGTGGCGTGGCGAACACATTGTCCAACACCACTTTCGCGCCCGCCGCATGGGCCAGTTCGGCCACCCGGCGCACATCGACCAGCGTTTGCATGGGATTGGCAGGCGTCTCGAAGAACACCGCGGTGGTGGGCACCGACAGCGCACGCTCCCATTGGTCGAGGTCGTCACCGTCGACGAACACGGTCTCCACACCCCAGCGCGGCAGAATCTCGTTGCACACCACGAAACACGAGCCGAACAGGCTCCGCGCAGCGACGAGTCGATCGTTCGCGCCCAGGAGAGCACCCAACGCGGTGAATACCGCCGCCATGCCGCTCGCAGTTGCGAAACATGCCTCGGCGCCCTCGATGTGCCGCATCCGTTCCTCGAACATCGCGACCGTCGGATTGCCATAGCGCGAGTAGACGAAATGCTCGACGTCGCCGTTGAACGCGGCCTCGGCGGCTTCCGCGCTCTCGTAGACGAAACCGGAGGTGAGGTACATCGCCTCGGCCGTTTCCTCGAACCCGGAGCGGCGTAGTCCGCCTCGCACGCTCAGCGTTGCGGGACCGACACCGGCGGGCAGCGGCTTGTCGAACGAGCCGCCGGTGATCACGACTGCCGCCAGGGCAATCCGAGGCGCCGCCACCCGGCCCCGCCGCGATGACCGAATTCGTCCAGCGGTCCTTCGAAACCGTCCAGCACGTTGTAACAGGTGCGGTAGCCGGCCGAAGTCGCAGTGATCGCCGCTCCGCGGGAGCGCTGGCCGGAACGACACAAGAAGACGACCGGGGCGTCGGGGTCGTGGTCGCCGAGCGCGTGGGTCAACTGTTCGAGGAAGGTCTCGTTGCGCGCGCCGGCGGAGTCGGCCCACTCGACCAGCACGGTCGGTCGGCCGACCGAGCTGGTGTCGGGTACTCCGACGAACCTCCATTCGGCTTCGGTCCGTACGTCGACGAGCACCGCGTCGGAATGACTGTGCAATAGATCCCATGCCTGCTCGGGGGTGATGTCACCGGCGTAACTCATGCGCTCCTCCTGCGAATCCGCACTTGCCGCGCCCGGGATCGGGGCACGGCCAGGTCGTCACCCGGAGCACCCCACCGCGGAGGAGGGTTGCCGACCAGCACCGCCGGGGCTTGACGCTGGTTCTCATGACCTTCGGCTGAGATTGCACCGACACGGGTCGCTATGTCAAACCGGGGGGTACAGCTCACGTGCAGACCAGCCACCGGCCGTCGGATTGCGTGAGGCGCCACACGGTGGTGGCTTCCACGCCGTCCACCTTCGTTGTCACACTCGTCTCCGCCCGGTCGCCGTTCACCGTCGGCTCGCCCACTTCCGTGACATCGACGGACTTTCCGTCCTCCATCTGTCGGGCCAGTGGCCAACGGCCGGCATCGAAATCCTCGCACGCGGCGTCCGGCGGCGGCATGGTGTCGGTGCTTTTGTACCCCTCGACGAAATTGTGGACAGCCGCACCGATCCGATCGGATGTTGTGACATTTTTCTCAGCGGTGGAGAAGATCTGGGTCAGCACGATCGCGATGAGCACGACGACCGCGACCACCCCCGCCGCGACGAACGGGACCAGAGTGCGTTTGTCGGTCTGGTCGATGCGGATGTTCGGGTCCTCGTCCGAGGTCGGCTGCTGCTCGGTCATTGCTCAATGATCCCTGGTGGGCGCAGGTATCGCGCGGTCGACCCCCGGATCCGTGGACCGCGGGCCGGCCGCTGCGCACGATCGTGTGCGCTACCCGGTACGGGTGCTCGGCGGCGGTGACGAAGGCGCCCAACGGTCGTGCTGGTGGCGCCGCTGGTGTGCCCGGTTGGGACGCGCCGGCGCGATGAGGTTGTCGGTGTACGGATAGAATTACAGCACGGCGACCTGCTGTTGAAGCACGATCAGCGGTTCCTCGCCACGGTGGAGGGAGCACCGTGTGGCCACTGGCCGGCAGTCGCGCCGTACAGGTGCCACCGGCCAGTGCATCAACTTAGCCTAAGCTAAGGCAGACGTCTTGTAATTGTTTCGACCATAAGGGTGCGCGTAAGAGATGACCGAAAAGAGTGCAGCGACCCGCCCACTACGCATCGCGATCGTGGGGGCCGGACCAGCCGGGATCTATGCGGCCGACGCTTTGATGAAGTCCGACGCCGAGGTCGGCATCGACCTGTTCGAGCGGATGCCCGCGCCGTTCGGTCTCATCCGCTACGGCGTGGCGCCGGACCACCCGCGCATCAAAGGCATCATCACCGCCCTGCACAAGGTCCTCGACAAGCCACAGGTACGACTGCTGGGCAACATCGACTACGGCACCGACATCACCTTCGACGATCTGCGCTGCTTCTATGACGCGGTGATCTTCTCCACCGGCGCCAACGCCGACCGCGCCCTCTCCATTCCCGGCATCGACCTCGAGGGCTCCTTCGGCGCAGCCGACTTCGTGTCCTGGTACGACGGACATCCCGACGTGCCACGAACATGGCCGCTGGAGGCGGAGAAGGTCGCCGTGCTCGGTGTCGGCAACGTCGCCCTCGATGTCGCGCGCGTACTGGCCAAGACCGGCGATGAGCTGTTGCCCACCGAGATCCCGCCGAACGTGCACGAGGGCTTGAAGGCCAACAAGGCCATCGAGGTGCACGTTTTCGGCCGCCGCGGCCCGGCCCAGGCCAAGTTCACCCCCCTCGAGCTACGCGAGCTGGATCATTCCCCAACCATCGAGGTCATCGTCGACCCCGAGGACATCGACTACGACGAAGGTTCCGAAGCGGCGCGTCGTCATTCCAAGCAGGTCGACATGGTCGCCAATACTCTCGAACAGTGGGCCATTCGCGATGTCGGTGGTCGGCCACACAAGCTGTTCCTACACTTCTTCGAATCACCGGCCGAGGTCATCGGCGAGGACGGCAAAGTGGTCGGTCTGCGCACCGAGCGCACTCAACTCGACGGCACCGGCAACGTCAAGGGAACCGGCGTGTTCAAGGACTGGGACGTGCAGGCGGTTTACCGTGCGGTCGGCTACCTGTCCCAGAACTTGACCGATCTGCCGTTCGATGAGCAGGCCGGCACCGTGCCGAACGAAGCGGGCCGGGTGGTCGTCGACGACAATGCCGACGGCGCGGCGCGCTACTTGCCCGCGACCTACGTCACCGGGTGGATCAAGCGCGGCCCGGTCGGCCTGATCGGCCACACCAAGGGCGATGCCAACGAGACGATCGCGTGTCTACTCGACGACGCTTCTGGCTTCACGCCAGCTGAACGGCCAGAACCCGAAGCCGTCATCGAGTTCCTGGAGAGCAAGGGTATTCCCTTCACCACGTGGGCCGGCTGGTACCGTCTCGACGCCCATGAACGGTCCCTCGGCGAACCCGAGGGCCGTGAACGCGTCAAGGTGGTCGAGCGCGAGGACATGCTGCGTGCCAGCGAACCCCACAAGGTGTGAGCAGATCGCAGCTCGCCGTTGCATCGTCGCGGTAATGCCGTGCTGTGGCAGCGAAAAGCCCGACACTGAGGCATTCTGTACGAGTGTTCGACGCCCACTTGCACATCTTCGACCCGCGGTTCCCGCTGGCCGAGAACGAGGGCTATCTGCCCACCCCGTTCACCATCGCCGACTATCGAAAGCGTATGGCCCGTTTCGATGTCACTGGCGGCGCCGTGGTCAGCGGGTCGTTCCAGGGCACGGATCAGAGCTACCTGAAGGCAGCCCTCGCCGAACTCGGTGAGGGCTGGGTCGGCGTGACCCGACTGGATCTGGACGCCTCGGACGAAGAGATACTCGAACTCGATCGCGTCGGAGTACGCGCCCTACGGTTCAACCTCAAGCGCGCCGCGGACGACATCACCGCATTGACGTTGCAGGCGCTGCGCGCGTACGACTTGGTCGGCTGGCATGTCGAGGTCTACATCGACGGCGCCACGCTCGCCTCACTGAAACCGGTGATCTCCAAGCTGCCCGCGCTCTCGATCGACCATTTGGGCATGTCCGCCGAGGGGTTGACGTTCCTGCTCGATCTCGTCGACCGTGGAGCGCGGGTCAAAGCGACCGGGTTCGGCCGGGTCGCGATGAATGTCGTCGACACGCTGCGCCGCATCCACGCGGTGAATCCCGAAGCCCTCATGTTCGGCACAGACCTGCCCGGTACCCGAGCGGGGCGTCCATTCCGGGACGCGGACGTCGATCTCCTCTGCGATGTGGTCGGCAGCGACATGCACAAGGTGTTGGAGGACAACGCGCGCGAGTTCTACCGGCTTCCCGCCCGCCCGCGAGCGCAGACCCTGGACCCGGCGTCGACGCTGCCGCTGCCGCGCCAGGAAGCGCCGACCCTTCGCCTGCATCGCGACGAGCTCCCGGGCAGTCGGGCCGGTGACACGATTCCGTTCCCAGCCATCGAGCGCTGACGACCTCATAGTTCATACGGATGAGTGGCTAGTTGATCCGAGAATTCTTGGTGTCTCATTGCCACGGGTCGATGGTGGACACTCCAGCGGCTGCGAACGGCGAGGTGTCGCGGGTGGTGACGGGTGAAGCTCCAGTTGTGCGGGTTCGCTGACGACGTTGGTGTCCAGAACGATCACTTGGCGAATTTCGGTGATTCGTCTGAGGGTTGGGCTCGCTGGGCTGGCGAGCCTTGGGGGCCGGGCTCGGTGGCCCGGACGGCGGGGCGAAGGCCGTTGAGGGCGGTGGTGACGACGCTATCGGCGTAGTCGATGGTGAGGGGTCCGCTGCGTTGCAGCCAGCGGTTGAGCACTGGTCCCCAGATGATGTCCACTGCCACGTCGAGATCGAGGTCCTCGGCGAGTTGGCCCGCCTGCTGGGCCTTGCGCAGCCGTTGTCGCTTGGCTTGTCTCATGGGTTTGTCCAGGCGTTCGGCGTAGGCGATCGCCAGTTCGGGATCGAGCGTGATCTCGGTGGCCAGCGCGCGCAACGGCCGATCGTAGCGCGGGTCCGTGAGCTCCGCGACGGTGGCACGCAATACCGCGGTGAGGTCGGCGTGCAGGTCACCGGTGTCGGGAAGCAGGGGAGCCTCACCCTCGCTGCCTTCGTTGAGCATGAGGACCGCGTCGAAAATGACGATGCCCTTGGACGGCCACCAGCGGTAGATGGTTTGCTTGCCGACCCCGGCACGCGCGGCGATGCCCTCGATGGTGAGTTTGGCGTAGCCGACCTCCTGTAGCAGGTCGAACGCCGCCGTGAGGATGGCCTGCCGGGAACTCTCTCTTCGGCGGCTCGGGTCGGGTGTCATGCGATCACCATACGATATGAGACGAGTCGTATCGTCTTGCTACAGGGTGGGGCATGGCGTACTGTTGGCGCTCGATGAGACGGAGCGTCTCGTCTTGTAGGTGTCATCCGTCGAACGTTGGAGAACCGCATGTCTGCCCTGTCCGATTCCGGTGCTCGTACCTGGTTCATCACCGGCGCCAGTCGTGGACTGGGGCGTGCCTTCACAAGGGCCGCTCTGGAGCGTGGGGATCGGGTGGTCGCCGTCGCTCGGACCATCGACGCCGTCGACTTCGACGAGTCTCATGGTGAACGGCTGCTCCCCCTAGCGCTCGACCTGACCGACCGCACGGCTGTCTTCGGTGCGGTGACCACCTCGATCGAGCACTTCGGGCAGCTCGACATCATCGTCAACAATGCCGGCGCCTTGTCCCTGGGCATGATCGAGGAATTCACCGAGGAGCAAGCGCGAGCCCAGTTCGACGTCAACTTCTTCGGCGCGCTGTGGGTCTGCCAGGCTGTCCTGCCGCATTTGCGGGCCCGGCGTGCGGGCCACATCGTGCAGATCTCCAGCATCGCGGCCCTCGGCGGCTTCGCCAGCACAGGCATGTACAGCGCGAGCAAGTTCGCGCTCGAAGGCATGAGCGAAGCCCTGGCGTCGGAGGCAGCCACTTTCGACGTCGCGGTCAGTATCGTGCAGCCGGGTGGCTACTGGACCGACCTCTACCGGAGCATGACCACCCCGACACCGATGGACGCCTACGATGGGCTCCGGACCCAGTTGGAGGCGCAGTGGGCCGACGGCTCGGTCGACAGCGAACCCCGACTCGCCGCCGAAGCCCTACTCGAGCTGGTCGACAGCGACGAGCCACCGCTGCGGCTGCTACTCGGCGGCACCGCCTACGATCTGGCCTTCGACATCTCCCGCCGACGAATGGATACCTGGGCAGGCTGGGAGCAGGTCAGCCGCGCCGCCGAGCATGCCGTTTCGGCTCACTCGGACCCAATCGAGACAACCGACACCCTCACGGAAAATTTCCAGACCACCACGAAATAGATCAGCTACCCGCTCTCCGCGCCGGTCGGACCATTGGGGGCTGTCTGTTGCTACCACAGGCGGCTCAGGAGATCGAGGGCTGGCCGAGTGAACGGAGATAGATGAGCGTCGCTTGAACTCGTCGATCACCCTCGAGGAGGGGGAGTTTCGCGAAGATGCCGCCGATGTGTTTGCGTACGGCAGCTTCCGAAACCGTCAAAACCTCCGCTATGCCGGAGTTCGTTTTGCCTTCCGCGACCAGTGCGAGTACTTCTCGTTCGCGGGCGGTGAGCTCGGCCAAGGGAGTACGGTGCCGGCTCGACTTGACGAGGGCTCGGACGATCTCGGGGTCGATGATCGTTTCGCCTGCGGCGACCCGGGAGACGGTGTCGAGGAACTGCCGAACGTGTCCGACGCGCTCTTTCAAGAGGTATCCCACACCGGCAGTCGAATCATCGCCGAGTAGGTCATCGAGGTAAGCGACTGAAACATACTGTGACAGAACGACTATCGGTAACTGTCGGTCGCGGCGGCGTAGTTCGGCGGCGGCGCGGAGGCCGTCGTCGGTGCCGTTCGGTGGCATCCGGACGTCGGTGATCACCAGATCGGGTGTGTAGGCCGCGTAGGCGTGGAGGAGGCCCGGTGCGTCGCCGACTGCCGCACTCACCTCGTGCCCGGCCGAGGTGAGCACACTCTCCAGCCCGGCGCGTAGCAGCGCACTGTCCTCGGCCAGCACGATCCGTAGTCGAGCGGGTGGCACTGTCACACTGTGCACTCCATCCGGATGGTTGTCGGTCCGCCGGGTGGGCTGGACACCGTGAGTTGCCCGTCCAGGGCCGCGAGACGGCGTTGCAGGCGATCAAGGCCGTGGCCGCTCACGATATGGGCGCCGCCCGGCCCGTCGTCGGTGATGGTCACAATCCACTGTGTACCGGCATGGGTGCCGTGGAGGTCGACTCGGGTGGCGTCGGTGTGCCTGGCGACGTTGGTGAGGGATTCAGCGGCGAAGACGTAGGACATGTGCTCGACGGCCGGGGGTAGCCGGCTGTCCGGGCCGGACGCGTCATCGAGGTCGATGCGGATATCGAGCGGTAGATCGGCCGCGAGATCGATCAGAGCCGGACCCAAGCCGCGTTCGGTCAGGACCCGGGGCGAGAAGCCGCGCAGGACGGCCCGCAGTTCGCTGACGGTTTCGTCGACCTGCCGGTGGGCTTCGGCGGCGACGCGGCCGGCGGGTCCGTTCGTGTCCTGGATTTCGGCCAGGCCGAGGGTCATCGACAGGGCGACGAGCCGATGCTGGACCCGGTCGTGCAGTTCTGATTCGAGGAGTTCGCGCTCGAAGCCTTCTGCCTCCAGCAGCGCGGAGCGGGTGTTCTCGATTCGGACGGCTTCGCGCCGCCAACGGTCGGCGTCGGGGGCCAGCAGCGTCCGGGCCACCAGCGCTTCGAGCGCCGACCAGGCGCTGAGGAGCACCAACAGCAGGAGCGCGGCGGCAAACCCCGCGCCTGTGCAGATCCATGCTTCCGTCGGCTCATCGACCACCCAGAGGCCGAGGTCGAAGTAATCAGTCCGGACGAGGCGCGGCGCGGCGAGCAGGACCGCGGCGAGGATGAAACCGAGCATCGCCAGGCAGCACACCGCACCCCCGAGCACAGTGGTGGCGACCAGGTAGGTGGCGTGCCGGACAGTGGGTAACCGGCGTTCGGCGGCGGCGGCTCGCACCCGGTCTGCGGCGTGGTCCGCGGTGTCGGGGTCGATGAGCCGGAGCCGAGCGCATTGGAGTCGCAGCATAGGCTCCCACAGGGCGGCCCGCAGATCGCGGGTGAGCCCGAGAAGTACTACCGGCACGAAACCGATGGCCGCGGCCGCCGCAAGGACACCACCGCAGAGTACGGACAGCAGCGCGCACCACGGCCAACGAGAGATGAGGAAACGTGGGCCGGAACGGAGTGCGGACCCCACCGTGGTCACCGCCGGACTCCCGCCGGCGTCGCCGGTCGCGCGCGCTGCGGGCCGCCGCGCTTCGTCGCCACGACGATCCACGCGACCACGGGGGAATATGCTGCGCACATCAGCAGCGTAGTGGCGGTGCTGGACGGGTCGGCGGTGCCCGCGAACAGTTCCAGTCCCAGCGCCAGCACGAGGTTGCTCCCGCCGTGCAGTAGGGCCGGCGGCCACACCGAGCCGCTGTGCGTCCACAACCAGCCGATCACGAACTCGAGTTCGATCGACAGCGGCAGCCACAGCACCATGGCGATGAACGCGTCGGCGGCGGAACCGCCCGCGCCGAGATAGCCCACCCAGGGCAGCGGCCAATGCCACATGCCCCAGATCGCGCCCGTTGCGAATGTGGTGAGCACGGGGCGGCCGGGCACGAGACGGTCGCGCAGGTAGGTGGTCCAGCCGAATTCCTCGCCGAAGAAAATCGGTGCGGCCACTACTGGGATGATCGGCGCGAGCGCCAGGAACAGCACATGCCCGGAATCGAAGTCGCCGGCCTCGGGACGCCACATGCCCAGCACCAGCGCGAGTCCGAGCGCGAGGGCGAGAACACCGATCGGGAGCAGTGCGGCGATCAGGTACGAGCGCCACTGGCGGGCGAGCCGCAGGCGCAAACCAGCATCGGCGAAACCTTCGCGGGTGATCCACCTCCGGGTGCAGACCGCGGCGAGTGCGGGGACGAAAGCCCCGGTCAGCAGCTGGACCACCGGATTGTCGAGGGAGTATCCGATTGCTCCGGCGACCCCCCACGGAATCCACGCTCCCGCGAAGGCGAGTACGAGGAACCAGAGAATGCCCCGGTGCCGTGTCCTGGTGCCGCATCCGAGCGGCTCCCGCTCGGTCAACGCTGTTGTCATGACCTCATTACAGGGCGGCTGTCGCGGGAAGTCGGTGGTGAACGGGACCGTTTCATGGTCGCGTACGCGACCATGAAACCGCGGCCGAGGGCACACCGCACAGGCGCCGCCGGCCGATGCGCTCGCGACTCTTAGGGACTTGGTGTGGGGGACGCCGAACGGGCCGGCTGTCCGATGTTTGTGGCAGTGGCGCACTCCGAGAATGAAGACGCCGCACCGACCTTCAAGCGGGGTTTCGGTTTCCACCTGCTGTGGGCGTTCACCGACCTCCCCGACTGGATGCACACTCTGGCATTCGGTGAAGCACCCCGCCCGCCGATGGGCAGCAAAATCTCTGCGGCTACGGCTGTTCTCGATCACAACCCGTGGACCGGCCTCGCTGGTTTCGGACGCAACGGCAATGGGTGGACTGCGAGGTCGGTGCACGCGTCTGGTTGGGGTTGGCTACTGTCGAAGGCGGATCGCGGTGGCGGCGAAACGAAACGCGAGGAGCATGGCAGATGAGTGAACTCCAACTCGGATACAAGGCATCGGCGGAGCAGTTCGGCCCCCGTGAACTCGTCGAGATCGCGGTGCTGGCCGAGGAACACGGTATGGACAGCGCAACCGTGAGCGATCACTTCCAACCCTGGCGACACCAAGGCGGCCACGCACCGTTCTCCCTGGCCTGGATGGCCGCGGTCGGCGAGCGCACCGAGCGCATCACGCTCGGGACCTCCGTGCTGACCCCCACCTTCCGCTACAACCCGGCAGTGATCGCCCAGGCGTTCGCGACCATGGGGTGCTTGTATCCCGGCCGGGTCATGCTCGGAATCGGTACGGGCGAGGCGCTCAACGAGATCGCGACCGGATACGTCGGCGAATGGCCCGAATTCAAGGAACGTTTCGCCCGTCTGCGGGAGGCGGTCGAACTGATGCGCGCATTGTGGACCGGCGACCGCGTCGATTTCGACGGGCAGTACTACCGGACGGTCGGCGCATCCATCTACGACGTACCCAAAGGCGGAATCCCGATCTACATCGCGGCGGGTGGCCCCTTGGTGGCGCGGTACGCCGGCCGCGCGGGCGACGGTTTCATCTGTACCTCGGGCAAGGGCATGGATCTCTACACCGAGAAATTGATGCCCGCCATTGCGGAAGGCGCAGCCAAGGCCAACCGCACCGCCGAAGATCTCGACCGGATGATCGAAATCAAGATCTCCTACGACACCGATCCACAGAAAGCCCTGGACAACACGCGGTTCTGGGCGCCGTTGTCGTTGACCGCGGAGCAGAAGCACAGCATCACCGACCCGATCGAGATGGAAGCCGCCGCCGACGCACTACCGATCGAGCAGATCGCCAAGCGTTGGATCGTCGCCAGCGACCCCGACCACGTGGTCGAACAGATCAAGCCCTATCTCGATGCGGGCTTGAACCACCTGGTGTTTCATGCCCCGGGACACGACCAGCGCCGATTCTTGGACCTGTTCCAGCGTGATCTGGCGCCCCGGCTGCGTGCGCTCGCCTGAACCATCACGCCCGACGCAGCGCGAAGATACGCAGGTCCCGGGTGGTTCGGGTGCGGTAGACCGCGTAGGCCTGGGCGAGTTCCACGAAGCGGTCGAAGACGGCGCTCTTGTCCGGTTCGTCCACCAGTCTGCTGGTCACCTCGATACGTTCGCCGCCGATCGCGACAGTGGCCTTCGGATTCGTCAGTAGGTTGGCCGTCCAGGCGGGATGGTGCGGTCTGCCGAAATTGCTGCCGATCACGAACAGCGTGTCGCCTTCGTGCAGACACAGCAACGGCTGTGTGCGGGGCTGCCCGGATTTGCGGCCGATGGTGGTGAGTAGGACGACCGTTTCGCCGATCGGGCCGAACAGCGTGTATTTGCCGTCGGTACGCTCCAAGAGGGCCCGGTCCAGGGGAGCGGCGATGCGGACGAGTTTGGATCCCACCTTCGTCGCCGCAAGTTTCTTCATCACACGCGACAACGGTGTATTGCGCGAACCCCACCGCCATGCCGGAAAAGCCTCAGTCATGCCCGGACTATAGCGGTTGGATCTGCCTATGGGTCGGCAGTGGCGTGCACCGCCCGACCGAATGCCCAGCCGCGGCGGCGAGGCCGAGCGCTCGATGTTCACTAAGCTCGCGGGCATGGTCGACAACGCTCCCTCTGCGGTCTACATCGCCTCACCGGAAGGCGATACGGGGAAGTCCACGGTGGCGCTCGGCGTGCTCCAGATTCTGTGCTCGACGGTCGCGCGGGTGGGAGTCTTCCGGCCGATCACGCGCTCGACCACCGAGACCGACTACATCTTGGAACTGCTGCTCGAGCACAGCACGGCCGATATCGACTACACCCAGGCCGTCGGCACCACCTACGAGCAGGTGCATGCCGACCCGGACGCGGCGATCAGCGAGATCGTCCAGCGTTTCCACGAGGTTGCCAAGGTGTGCGACGCGGTGGTCGTGGTCGGCAGCGACTACACCGACGTGGCCAGCCCCAGCGAACTGCGGTTCAATGCCCGCGTGGCGGTGAACCTGGGTGCACCGGTCATGTTGGTGGTGCATGGCGCCGGGCGCAGCCCGCAGCAGGTCGAGCAGCTGGCCGAGCTGTGTGCCGGCGAATTGTCCCTCGAGCATGCACAGCTGGTCGCCGTTGTCGCCAACCGTTGCGATCCGCGGCAACTCGAGCAGGTATGCGCCGCACTGCGCGGACTCGACGCTCCCTGCTGGGCGCTGCCCGAGATCCCGCTGTTGGTAGCGCCGACCGTCGCTGAGCTGTGCGAGGCGATCGACGGCGAAATGTACAGTGGCGAGCCGGAATTGCTGCGCCGTGAGGCGCTGCAGATCATGGTGGGCGGTATGACCGCCGAACATGTCCTCGAGCGGCTGGAGGAAGGTGCCATGGTCATCGCGCCGGGAGACCGATCCGACGTGTTGTTGAGTGTGCTCAACGCGCACGAGGCGGAGGGATTTCCGTCGCTGTCGGGCATCATCATGAACGGCGGCCTGCTGCCTCATCCCACGATGGCTCGGTTGATGAGCGGACTGGAGCCGAAATTGCCGATCCTCACCACCGGTCTGGGCAGCTACGAGACCGCCAGCGCCGCCTACCGGACCCGTGGTCGGATGTCAGCGGGCAGCGCACGCAAGGTCGATACCGCACTCGCTGTGATGGAGGAACACGTCGATGCCGCCGAGCTGTTGCGGCGTATCGATGTACCCCATACTTCGGTGGTGACGCCCCAGATGTTCGAATATCAGCTCATCGAGCGAGCGCGCGTCGATCGCAAGCGAATCGTGTTGCCCGAAGGGAATGACGAACGGGTCCTGCGCGCGGCGGGCCGGGTTCTGCAACGCAAGATTGCCGACCTGGTCATCCTCGGTGAGGAGTCCGCGGTGCGCACGCGCGCCGCGGAACTCGGGGTGGACATTTCGGCGGCCCAGGTGCTCGACCCGAACAACTCGGGGTATCTGGAGGAGTTCGCCGCAGAATACGCGCAGTTGCGAAAGCACAAGGGGATGACCCTGCAGCGCGCCCGAGAAGTCGTCTCGGGAATCTCGTATTTCGGCACCATGATGGTGCACATGGGAATCGCCGACGGTATGGTTTCCGGCGCTGCGCACACCACCGCGCACACCATCCGTCCGTCGTTGGAGATCATCAGGACGATTCCCGGTGTCTCCACCGTGTCCAGTGTCTTCCTCATGTGCCTGGCCGATCGGGTTCTCGTGTACGGCGATTGCGCTGTGGTGCCGGACCCGACAGCGGAGCAGTTGGCCGACATCGCGATCTCCTCCGCGGCGACCGCGGCACGCTTCGGGATCGAACCTCGAGTCGCAATGCTGTCCTACTCCACGGGGACATCGGGCGCGGGAGCGGACGTGGACAAAGTACGGGTGGCGACAGAACGGGTGCGCGAGCGCGCGCCGGATTTGCCGGTGGAAGGCCCGATTCAGTACGACGCCGCAATCGAACCCACTGTCGCCAACGCCAAGTTGCCCGATTCCGATGTCGCCGGGCGCGCGACAGTATTCGTGTTTCCCGACCTGAATACCGGTAACAACACCTACAAGGCCGTGCAGCGCAGTGCGGATGCCATTGCGATCGGCCCGGTATTGCAAAGTTTGCGCGAGCCGGTCAACGACTTGTCCCGTGGCGCGCTGGTGGCCGATATCGTCAACACGGTGGCCATCACCGCCATCCAGGCCCAGGAGATGCGATGAAGAATCGTGACGTAGCTTCTGATCGCACCGACCGGGTGTTGGTGCTCAACTCCGGCTCGTCATCGATCAAGTATCAGCTCCTGGAACCGGTGTCGGGCGTCGTGGACGCGTCGGGGATCGTGGAACGGATCGGTGAGGGCAACGGGGCGATCGAGCAGCGCGCCGACGGTGAGATCACTCGCCGTGCGGAGCGGGTCGCCGACCATACGACAGGGCTACGTCTGGTCTTCGACACCTTGTCTGCGGCCGGCCGTGACGTGCTGAGTGAAGGAGTGTTCGCGGTCGGGCACCGAGTGGTGCACGGTGGTGAGACGTTCTATCGACCCACCCTGATCGATGACGGCGTGCTCACCGCGATATCGGAGCTGTCGTCGCTTGCGCCCCTGCACAATCCGGCGAATGTGGCCGGGATCGAGAGTGTCCGCGAACTCTTGCCGAGTGTGCCCCAGGTCGCCGTGTTCGATACTGCGTTCTTCCACGGTCTGCCAGCGGCTGCGAAAACCTACGCCATCGATGGTGAAATAGCTGCCGCTCACGGCATTCGGAGGTACGGCTTCCACGGTACCTCGCATGAATATGTCTGTGGCCAGGCGGCCGAGCTGCTCGGGCGCGATCCCGCGCAGCTGAACCAGATCATCTTTCACCTGGGCAACGGCGCATCTGCTTCCGCTGTGCAGGGCGGGCGGCCGGTCGACACGTCGATGGGTCTCACGCCGCTGGAGGGGCTGGTGATGGGCAGCAGGCCGGGTGATCTCGATCCCGGGATCGTGTCGCATCTGATGCGCTCGGCGCATCTGGATATCGACCAGGTCGATACTCTGCTCAACCGGGATTCGGGTATCAAGGGGCTGTCCGGGGTCAACGATTTCCGGGAACTGCAGCGGCTGATGGCGAATGGAGACAGTGCTGCTCTGCTCGCCTACGACGTGTACATTCATCGGCTGCGGCATTACCTCGGGGCATACCTGGTCGAACTCGGTGCGGTCGACGCGATTACGTTCACCGCAGGGGTCGGGGAGAACACCCCGCGGGTGCGTGCCGACGCTGTGGCCGGTCTCGAGCGCTTCGGTATCGCGGTGGACCCGGTGGCCAATGCCGCTCGAGCCCGGGCCGCGCGCCGAATTTCCCCTCCCGATGCTCCAGTGGCGGTGCTGGTGGTGCCGACGAACGAGGAATTGGCCATTGCTCGCGCCGCCCGGAGGGTGGTGGCCGAATCCGGTTGTGCGTCGGCTCGCTGACCCGATACCGGAGGTGAATACGACGGCACCGCAGGTGCGGCGTGGTCGCGCGGCGATGAGTTTCCGTCTTGCTGCGAGTCGGTATTTTAGTGCCCACGACGCCTATGTCGGGGGCCGGCTGACGAAGGAGATAGGGCATGACGATTCGGCGGATGGACAACGTCCTCATCGTTGTCGAGGACCTCGATGCTGTTGTCGAGTTCTTCGTCGAACTCGGTATGGAACTGGAGGGCAGGGGGCCGGTCGAGGGGCGTTGGGTGGAACGCGTCATCGGGCTCGACGACGTCCGACAGGACATCGCGATGCTGCGGACCCCGGACGGCCACGGTCGAGTCGAACTGGCGATGTTCCACACACCGAAGGCGATCGGTTCCGAGCCGAAAGACACGCCGGCGAACACGTTGGGCATTCGTCGTGTCATGTTCGCCGTCGACGACATCGATGACGTCGTTGCTCGCCTGCGCACCCATGGCGCCGAACTCGTCGGTTCGGTGGAGCAGTACGAGCAGAGCTATCGGCTGTGCTACATCCGTGGCCCGGAGGGCATCATCGTTGGGCTGGCCGAGCAGCTCGCACCGGACATCCGCTGACCTGATCATTCGGTCGCAGCGATACCGTCGTTTCGCGCCCCGGTACCCAGAAGGCGTCGCCGTCTCATTGCAGCGCCTGTGCAGCAGCGCCGACTCCGCGTTTGTCGCCGTGACCGGTGACCTCGAGGATTTCGGGGCTGTTCGCATAGCGTTTCGAGTATCTCCAGCGACCATTTGTCGAGTATTCGGTCGAGCAGTTCACGGTGCTGTGCACCGATCAGGGGCTGGGGCCGGTGGGAGTGACCAGGGCGGTTTCCAACATGACACTTGGTATCGTTGAAGTTCCTTTCAGATACCAGGTATGCAATTTATACCTACTTGTTGGTCGATGAAAGGACTCCTGATGACCGTGCAGTTGCGCAGCCCCGAAGGCATGCTCGCGCCCGTGCCCTACCACCATGTTTCGATCGGCACCGGTAGTCCTCGGGTGTATCTGGCCGGTCAGATCGCACGGGACCAGCAGGGCAATCCGGTGGCCACGGGTGATTTGGCCGGTCAGGTCGTGCAGGCTCTGCGGAATACGGCGCGTGGTTTGGCCGGTGCCGGTGCGACGTTCTCGGACGTGGTGCACCTGCGGTTCTTCGTGACTGCAGAGTATCGCCGTCGGATTCCGCTGAGCGATTGAAGCCCCCGCAGTCGCAGGTCGAAACCTGCTCATTACGTCAACGGAAGGCTGATATGCACGCCGCCCCACAACGGTTCCGCCGCCGTCCACTCGAAATCGACGCCATTCGCTACAACGGCGCCAATGTCGACGAGATCATCAGATGGGTCGGTGCCATTGCGCAGATCTGGAGAGTCGGTCTCGATCTTTGGATCGACACCCCTGGCCGAGTCCTCGCCGCCCGCCCCGGTGACTGGGTGATCTGCGACTATGACGGCACCTTGTACTGCTGCGCCGCAGATATTTTCGAACAAGCCCACGAGCCTGTGCCTGCAACCGAGCACACCACCAGGGCGGAGGTCGACGGCCACGCGAACCGCCGCGAATTCGGGACCGACTTCGCAACCGGACCGTTGGCGAGGCGAGCTGTGCAGCGGGCGTCCGATCGCCACTGTGACGGACGCGCCGCTCAGCGGGTAGTGGCCGAATCCGGGTGCGCGTCAGCTCGCTGACGCCTCGATGGAGGTTTCGGCGTCGAAACGCTCGCGTGCGTGCGCGACGTCGGACATGTGGGCGGTGGTCCAGTTCAGTAGAGCGTCGACCGGGTCGCGAAAGGTCTTTCCCAATGGCGCGATCTGGTATTCGACGGCGAGCGGACGTGTCCTGGTCACGATGCGCTCGACCATTCCGTTGCGTTCGAGGCGCCGCAGCGTCGTGGTCAGCGACTTCTGGGTGATGGCCGGTATCGCCTTGCGGAGCTCGTTGAAGCGTCGGGGCTGTTCGCACAGCGTTTCGAGTATCTCCAGCGACCATTTGTCGAGTATTTGGTCGAGCAGTTCACGGTGCTGCGGACCGATCGGCGATTGAGTGGCTGCGACCTGGGGGGTTTCCGGCATGATACCTAGTATAGTTGAAGTTCCTTTCGGCTACCAGGTATGTATTTGATACCTACTTGTTGGTCGATGAAAGGACTCCTGATGACCGTGCAGTTGCTCAGCCCCGAAGGCATGCTCGCGCCTGTGCCCTACCACCATGTTTCGATCGGCACCGGTAGTCGTCAGGTG
Source organism: Nocardia sp. CNY236 (assembly GCF_000482385.1). GTDB lineage: Bacteria > Actinomycetota > Actinomycetes > Mycobacteriales > Mycobacteriaceae > Nocardia. The sequence continues at coordinate 70,582 of NZ_KI519394.1, read as the reverse complement.
TATCTGGCCGGTCAGATCGCGCGGGACCAGCAGGGCAATCCGGTGGCCACGGGTGATTTGGCCGGTCAGGTCGTGCAGGCTCTGCGGAATACGGCGCGTGGTTTGGCCGGTGCCGGTGCGACGTTCTCGGACGTGGTGCACCTGCGGTTCTTCGTGACTGCGTGGAGTGCGGAGAAGATGGGGGACTTCATGGCCGGGATCGAGCGGGCCAGCCAGGAACTCGGGATTGCGCAGCCGATGCCACCGGCATCGCTGATCGGTGTCGATCAACTGTTCGAGCCGGACGTGCTCGTCGAGGTCGAGGCCACCGCCGTCCTCGACTGAGTGGTCCGCGCAGTGCCCGGCGCCGCTCAATCCCGATAGGCAGGGGTAGGCGGAGCAGGAGCGGGGCCGAGCACGGTGAGGTATCGCTCGTAGAGGCGACTCCAGGTGCCATCGTGTCGGATCCGCTCCAGCGTGCCGTTGACGAAGCGGACGAGGTCGTCGTGCCCCTGGGGAATACCGAGGCCATACGGCTCCAGACTTATGCTGTCTCCGACCAATTCGGTGTACGGATCCTGCGTGGCCAGCCCGGCGAGGATGGCGTCGTCGGTGGTGACCGCATCGACATGGCGTTGCTGCAGGACGACCAGGCAGTCGGCCCAGGTGGGAACCGTGAGCACGGTTGCCTCGGGCTGTTGGCGGCGGATGTGATCCAGTGATGTGGTACCTCGCACGACACAGACACGTTTGTCCGCCAAGTCGGACAAGCCGGTGATACCCGAGCCCTTCACCGCAAGGACTCGCTGGCCGGCCAGGAAGTACACCGTGGAGAAGGTGACCTTCTCGCGTCGCTCACACGTGATCGTCATCGTCTTCGCAACCAGGTCCACGGCGTTGTCGAGCAGCGCATCCTCGCGGTCGGCCGAGCCGAGGCTGCGGAACTCGATCAGATCTCGGTCACCGAGCAGGTCGTAGGCCACCTCTCGTGCGATATCGGCGTCGAATCCGACGATGGCGCCGGAGACCGGATCGCGGAAGCTGAACAAGTTGGTGCCGGTATCCAAGCCCACACGCAGCCTGCCCCGAGCCCGGATCGCATCGATCGTCGAGCCGCGAGCACCGGCGCCCGCACCGGTGGGTCGCAAGCTGGCCGTGGGGTCGCCGCACTGCCGTGGGCTGGGCGGCGCGCTCGACGAATCGGTGGGCGCGAGAACGGCTTTGGCGGGCAACGGCGGGTTGGTGTACGCGGGGGTCGCGGTCGGTGGCGGTGCGACCGGATCACTCCCGCAGCCGCCCACGAACGCTACGACGAGGAGGAAGACCAGCACCATCCTGCTGGGATCGGCTTTCATCGGTACTCCCGAAGCCGCGGCCAGATGCCGAGTCCGATCGAGCCTGCCGCGACCACGGCGAGCACCAGCGCCGCGGTTTCGAGGAAGTTCAGCGCACGAGCCGCCTGGGAAATCGTGTCGCGCACGGTGTCCCGTGTCTGTGCGATACCCCGCTCCAGCGCACGGTCCAGCGCGTCCACGTGCACCGCGGCGTCGGTGGCGCCAGGGCCGGTCGCTACCGCCGCCGCGGTGTTGACATCGCCCACGGCCAGCGCGTCGTTCATGCGTCGATGGGCCAGCTGCCAATGGTGTAGCGCGGCAACGGCGGTGCGGACCTCGCCTCCGGCGGGCGCGGAAGCGGGGTAGGTGCCGATCAGCTCGGCCAGCCGCTCGACATCCGCATCGTAGGTGCGGTCGTAGTCGCCGGTGGCGTCTCGGCGCACCAGCTTCAATGTCTCCGCGGCTCGCGCCCGCTGCGCCAGAATGCGGCTTTCGGTCAGGAGGGCTGTGGGAACCACGCCCTCGTCGCGCGCCTCGCTCATCGCCGCGGCAGACATCGTTCCCGCCGATACCGTCCATGCCAACAGAATCAACATGGTCGCCGATGCGAATACGAGCCCTGGATTGAACACCCGTCGCCACCGCCGGGCCAGTTGCCGCTGTGCTCCCGCCAATGCGCCGAGCGCCAGGACCGACAGGGCGATGGCGAGCCAGGGTGGGCGTACGTGGTCGTGTTGCGCGTCGGCTACTCTCGCGGCACGCAGATTCTGCAGTTCTTCGGCCATGGGCAGCAGCGTGGTCTGCATGTAGTGGGAGGCTTCGCTCAAATACGCTGCCCCGACGGGGTACCCACTGCGATTGTTCGTCCGCGCGGTCTCCACCAGACCCGCGTACACCGGAAGCCCGGTCACCATAGCGGTACGTAGTCGGGCATCCGGATCGTGTACGGGGTTCGGCGCGATGGCAGGGTTCGATGTCGTCACCAGCTCGGCGGCAGCTTCGCCGAGGGCTTGGGTATAGCGATCACGCACTGCTTGCGGTTCCAGCCCGCCGGCGATGAATGCCGTACTGGCGGCGGCGTCGGCGATCGACAGTGCGGTGTAGAGACGGTGTGCGGAGTGTGCGTCCGGCTCGGTGTTGTGCAGCAATACCCGCAGACCGTGTTGCCGATCACCGACGGTCGTCGCAGTCACCGCGCCCGTGGCCAGGCACAGGCTCATCAACAGCAGGCCCACCGCGATCAGCCGCACGGGTGACGAGGTGGCCAGCGACCGCAGTCGCGTAGTCCCGAGGCTTCGATCGACCGCCCTGACACCCGCTCCGTCGGGATCACCGTGACCGGCCACCGCGGGTGCGAACAATAGCTGTGATGCTGCTGGCTTCGCCTCGACATCGGCCATGTCCACCTCCCGATCCGGACAGTTCGATGTGTGCTCCAACGGCCCTACCAGGTCCCCCGACTGCTCCATGCGTATCGACGCGGAGTTTATTGTGGTTGTATGCGCTGTGGCGGATGAACTGTCTCGATTGAGAGTAGCGGGGCGGGGCGGCGTCGCGGCGAGACGAGGATGGTTACGACATGCGTGGTGACGGCGACGGCTGGCGACAAAGCCCTGACGGGTCGCGGCACTGGGGTCGCTACGGCGCCGCCGGACTGTTGTTGCGCGCCCCCCGAGCGGGCGGCGGTTCGGCAGTGTTGCTGCAACACCGAGCGCCCTGGAGCCATCAAGGCGGGACCTGGGCATTGCCTGGCGGAGCGCTCGACAGTCACGAAACGCCGGTGCATGCCGCGGTGCGCGAAGCATGGGAGGAGGCTGGTATCGACCCTGCCGAAGTGCGGGTGCGCAGCCAGCGAACGACCGCGTCCGCGCGCAGTGGTTGGACCTACACCACCGTGGTCGCCGACGCGATGACGACACTGCCGACCCGCGGCAATCTGGAGAGCACGGATCTGGTCTGGGTTCCGGAGTGCGAGGTCGACATGCGCGCGCTGCACCCGGGTTTCGCGGCGTCGTGGCCGGTGTTGCGCGCTGCGCCCGGTCGGGTCCTGCTCGCCGAGATCGCCGATGGCGATGCAGTAGCCGCGGTCTTGCCGCGCACCCTCGACCTCGGCGAACTCGGATTCGTTTGGCTGCATTCGAATCCGGATGGACCGGGCGACCACGTCGAGATCGTCGACGAGGTCGACATCGTGGATGGGTGCGGTGTCCGATCCATGGCGGGTGGACAGGCCGGGTTCTCGTTCACCAGGCAGCAAGTCCTGTCCTGACCTCGGCGCTCTAGATATTCGCGAGCAAAGCGGATTTCAGTTCTCGTGCCGCCGCTTCCGGATCGCTGGCCTCGGTGATCGCGCGCACCACGACGATACGGGTCGCTCCGGCCTGCAAGACCTCTGGCAGATTGTGCGCGTCGACTCCGCCGATCGCGAACCAGGGCCGGGTCGGATGGGCATCCGCGGTCGAACGGACGAGGTCGAGGCCGGCCGGCTGGCGTCCGGGTTTGGTCGGCGTCGCCCACACCGGGCCGGTGGAGAAGTAGTCGATGTGGTCGTCGATTACGGCCAGGCCGGCTTGGGCACGATTGTGCGTGGACCGTCCGATCACCACATCGGGTCCGAGAATTCGGCGTGCGTACCAGGGAGGAATGTCGGCCTGGCCGAGATGCAGGACGTCCGCGCCCGCCGCCAGCGCGATATCCGCGCGGTCGTTCACCGCGACCAGTGTCTGGTGGCGGTGCGCGGCCGCTTTCAGCTCGGCCAACGCGCCGAGTTCCGCCTTGGCCTCCAGCGGGCCGAATTTTGCCTCGCCGATGGACCCTTTGTCTCGGAGCTGGATGATGTCCACACCGCCGGCGAACGCCGCCTCGGCGAATGCGGCTAGATCGCCGGTGTCCCGGCGGGCATCGGTGCACAGGTACAGCCGCGCGGAGGCCAGGCGCTCCCGGGGCGAGACCGGTCGATTCGGATGGGAGGGTTGCACGCGTTCGACCGTAGCCGCGCTACCGTGGAGATGCGAAACAGGAGGCAGGTGGAGCGAATGCGGACTCTGGCCGTCGTCGGCGGCGGCGTCATCGGACTCGCCGTGGCCTGGCACGCTGCGGAAGTCGGCTGGTCGGTGACGCTGCTGGACCCAGCGGTCGCGGCCGGCGCCTCATGGATAGCCGGCGGTATGCTCGCGCCGCTGTCGGAAGGCTGGCCCGGTGAGGACCGGGTACTGGCATTCGGCGCCGCATCGTTGGCTCGCTGGCCGAGGTTCGCCGCTCGCTTGGAAGCCGCGACCGGGGTCGGGGTGTTCGTGGCCGACCAGACCATGACCGTCGCGCTGGACCAGGCCGACGTCGCCGATCTGCATACCGTGGCCGACTGGGTCACCGAACGAGGCCACCAGGTGCGGCTGTTGGACCGCGCCGCGGTTCGCGAGCTGGAACCCACGCTGTCCCGCACGGTGCGTGCGGCACTGTTCGCGCCCACCGAGCCAGCGATCGACAACCGGAAGTTGATGGTCGCGCTACGCAGTGCGGCACAGGCGGCCGGCGTCGTGGTGCGTGCCCGGACCGTGCATTCGCTGACCGAACTGGACCACGACCAGATCGTGCTGGCCACGGGAGCAGCGTCGGCCAAGCTGTGGCCGGAGTTGCCGATCCGCCCGATCAAGGGTGAGATCCTGCGCCTGCGACAGCGGCCCGGTGTCGCGCCGGCGCCACGAAGGGTCGTGCGGGCGCGGGTGCATGGCAGGCCGCTGTATCTGGTGCCCCGTCCCGACGGGATCGTCGTCGGCGCCACGCACTACGAGGCGGGTTTCGACGCCACGGTCACCGTCGCCGGGGTTCGTGACCTGATCTCCGATGCGGAAACGGTGCTTCCCGGCATCGGAGAGTACGAGCTCACCGAGGCGAGTGCGGGATTCCGGCCGGGCAGCCCGGACAACCTACCGGTGATCGGTCGGCTCACCGATCGGATCGTTGCGGCCACCGGGCATGGCCGCAATGGCATGCTCACCGTACCGATCACGGCGGACGCGGTGGTGGGCGCACTCGGGGGGAAGGCCCTGCCCGATGCGGACGTCGCTGATCCACAACGCTTTTCGACGATAGCAGGAGACATTCGATGACGCTGTCATCCATTCCCATCGGTGTCACGGTCAACGGCGTGGACCACGAATTCGCGGCGCCGCTGACCGTGCACGAGCTATTGGAGCGGCTCGGCCTGCCCTGCCAGGGTGTGGCGCTGGCGGTGGATGGTGCGGTGTTTCCCAAGTCGCGGTGGACCGAGCCGGTCGAGCGGGGCTGGCAGATCGAGGTTTTGACGGCGGTTCAGGGTGGCTGACGATAGGGGCACGCCTCCGCAGCGGGCGCTGGTCGAGGCTCCGTTGCGGATCGCCGACCGTGAGTTCGGGTCTCGCCTGATCATGGGCACCGGTGGTGCGGAGAACCTCGAGGTACTACAGGAGGCATTGGTTGCCTCCGGCACCGAGTTGACCACCGTGGCCATGCGTCGAATCGATGCCGCGGGTGGCACGGGGGTATTGGACCTGCTGAAGCGATTGCGGATCGCGCCACTACCGAATACCGCGGGCTGCCGCACTGCGGCCGACGCGGTGCTGACCGCGCAGCTGGCGCGTGAGGCGTTGGACACCAATTGGGTGAAGCTCGAGGTGATAGCCGACGAGCGCACTCTGTTGCCCGACCCCATCGAATTGCTCACGGCCGCAGAGCGACTCGTCGACGACGGGTTCGTCGTGCTGCCCTATACGAATGACGATCCGATCCTGGCGCGCCGCTTGGAGGAAGCCGGCTGCGCGGCGGTCATGCCGCTCGGCGCGCCCATCGGCACGGGGCTGGGAATCGGCAATCCACACAATATCGAAATGATCGTCGCCGCGGCGAACGTACCGGTCATCTTGGACGCGGGCATCGGTACGGCCAGCGATGCGGCGCTCGCGATGGAACTGGGCTGTTCGGCTGTATTGCTGGCGACCGCGGTCACCAGGGCGCATCGTCCGGACCTGATGGCCGCCGCTATGGCCGACGGGGTCCGCGCGGGCTACGCGGCCCGCCTTGCCGGGCGCATCCCCAAGCGATTCTGGGCACACGCTTCGTCTCCAGCACGATAGCGCGTCTCGACGCCCCAGCTCACCGGTCGTCTCGGCAGCACCGGTCGGGCGCTGGCGCCGAAACCGGATGCAACACGCGGCCCGCACAGCGGGTCACCAGAAGAGCATGGCCCGTTGCGCAGGCCGCGCTCTTCTGGCTACTCACGAACGCGACGTCGCTCGGTGGAGCTACCCGGTTGCCACGCCCACTGCGGTGAACCCGATCTCGTTGCGTCGTGAATCACCGGCCGTGCGCAACCTTCGGAGACTCACATCGGCGTCGATTCTCAGATTATTGCAGCAACCTATTGGACACGATGCCGGCGGAGGATTCTGTTTCGATATCGAACGCAGTGTAGACAATAGCGAATTCACAGCATTGGTGCATTTGTCGGATTTTATGAAGTGTGATCACGGTCATATCGACTGCTGTCTCCGGTCCCGAGTAGCGTCTTTGGCGCAGGAGAAATCATCGAGTTGATGTGGCAAATATATAGCTAGTTCTCAGAACTGGCTAATTTGTTGCGCTCGAAAAGGGGTGAAAAGGGTGGAATTCATGTCGGATGACATGCAATCGCAATCAGGTGTGTCCTGGAGAAAAGTGGAGACGCCCCATGCTGATGCCTGGGTCGCCTGGGATGGACAGGAAGGTACCGACTATTCATATGGCGGAACCCGCCTGGTTCCCTTCGATGTCAGCGACGAGGACGCGGTCCAAATTCTGGCTCGGCTCGCCATCGACGAAAGTCAGCTGAAGAACAAACTCATCAATCTCGCGGTCGAAGAGGGAATTCTCGAGCCATTCGAATCTCGACTGCCTGCGGGATTTATCGCCGCCAGAGTGGGTGGCGGACGGTGTGTAATGCGGCCACGCACCGAGCAGGACGCAGAAATTCTGGCCGACCCGGCGCACCCAAAATTCTCGGGGACAATTGAACCGGTATTCGAAGGAATCGGCCAACTTCTCAACAGTCTGGACGGTCGAGTGAAACTCACGCCGGATTTCGGCCGTTTTGCCGGCCTGGCCGACGTTCTCTACCGCTACACACCGCACGTCCTGGGCGTCGGCCGGGGAGTGGGCGGTTGCGGCGGAAAATCATCCTATTCGACAACCGGTGTCATCGCCGCCTTCGAACAAGTCAAACCCGACTTCGCTGGACCATTGACTCTGCTCGGCTCGCTCGGCGCAATGGGTGGGGAGTTCTTCGACTACCTGCGCAACGCGCGATTCCAGGATGTGGCCGTCGGTGACATCGCCTATCCAGAGGGAACCGAAACAATCGACGGCTATCCGGTGGTGGCCACCGAATTCGGCACCTACACCGCCGAGACGCTGCTTCGTGGCGGCGCGATCGTGACCAATACCTGGGGCAACGAGCTGACGAACGTCGACTTGGACCATCTGCGACCAGGCACCAAACTCCTTTTGGCGCACAATCATTCGGTGCCCGGCGGTCCGGCTGGCCTCGAACTCATGCGAGCTGTCGCCGACCGCGACGTATTGGCGCTCCCCGGCCAAGTCCTCACCCTGGGTGGAGCATTGACCTCACGTATCGAATGGTTCTCCCGGCAAGCCGATTCCGGTCAGCTGTTCGACAAGCCGCTCGCCCACGACGTGGTGCGCGCCGTGGTGCGGTACTGGGTCAGTCGCTGCGTGGACTCGGCAGGTCAGAATCGCCTGACGCCCTATGAGGTGATGCTGCAATCCGTCGACTGATGAAGGGGTCCGTCCTGGGGCGGCGGAAGCGCCGAAGCGCGGAGTCGGGGCTGACTCCCGGCCTCATGATCGGCCTGATGCTGGCCACAGCCTCCGGCTATCCGGTTGGTGCGCTCGGGGTAGCCGCCGCTTCGCCTTTGCTGCTCACGGCGATCCGGCTCGCTGTGGCTGCATCGGCCATGACCGCGCTCGCTTTCACCGCCAAGGCCACCTGGCCGCGGGGGCGCGTGCTGGCGCACTGTGTCGTGGTCGGTGTACTCGGACATTGTGTGCACTTCGCGAGCCTGTACGCCGGCTTGGCCGCTGGCGTGCCTGCTTCGGTGTCCGCGTTGATCTTCGGCATGCAGCCGGTGCTCACGGCCGTGCTCGCCACAGCGCTGCTCGGGGAGCGGCTGGGCTGGCTGCGGCTGCTCGGATTGGTGCTCGGCGTCGCCGCCGTGCTGGTCGCGCTCTGGCACAAGGTGGCCAGCACCGGACGCCTCGACGTCGGTAGCGCGCTCACGCTCCTCGGCCTCCTCGGCTTGTCCGGCAGCATCGTGTGGCAACAGCGGTTCTGTCGCGGGGTGGATCTGCGGGCCGCGAGCGCGGTCCAGCTCGGGGCGGCTGTGCCGCCGCTGGTCGTGCTGGCAGTTCTCGAACGCGGCGCCATCCACGACGCACCGCAGGCAGCACTGGTCATTGCCTGGCTGGTGGTGGTCAATTCGATGCTGGGCACACGGCTGATGCTCGCCACGGTGGCCAGGATCGGAGCAGCGCGGACCAGCGTGGTGTCTTGTCTGGTCCCCGCGATGGCCGCCATCATGTCCTGGCCGATGCTCGGGCAACGGCCGACCGGCGGAGTCTTGCTCGGATTGGCGCTGGGAGTCCCCGCCTGTTTGCTGGGCAGCGGTGTACTCAGGAATAGGAGAGGCTCGGACAATGACCGACGAACACATCCTCATCCAGCGCAAAGCCCATGTGGCGGAGGTGGTTCTCAACCGATCGCAGGCCCGCAACGCGCTGTCGACTCACCTGGCAGGTCGGATCGCCGCGGCCTGCGCTGAGCTCGCGACCGACCACAGCCTCCGGGCTGTGGTGCTCAGCTCGGCCGATCCGCGAGCATTCTGCGTCGGAGCGGATCTGAAGGAACGCGCCGCAATGCGGGATCGAGACTTCATGGCTCAGCGGCTGGTGTTCCGTCGTATGTTCGACGCCGTGCGCGAGCTGCCCGTACCCACGGTCGCCGCGGTGCGTGGCTGGGCGCTGGGCGGGGGTATGGAACTCATGCTCTGTTGCGATCTCGTCGTCGCTGCCGAGGATGCCGTGGTCGGTGTGCCCGAAGTCACCCTCGGCATCGTTCCGGGGGGCGGCGCAACCCAGCTGCTGGCCAAGCGGATCGGCTACGGCAAAGCCGCCGATCTGCTGTTCACCGGTCGGAAGGTGCCCGCCACCGAGGCCGAGCGCCTCGGTCTGGTGGACCGTCTCGTGCCCGCCGACGACGTTCGCGCGCAGGCCCTCGAACTGGCCGAACGGATCGCCGCCAATTCTCCGGTCGCTGTGCGAAATGCACGCAACGCCCTGCGCCGGTCGTTGGACGTCGATCTCGCCGCCGGCCTGGACATCGAGGACTCGGCGTGGCGCGCAGCAGTTTTCTCCGACGACCGTGCCGAAGGTGTGGCGGCGTTCGTCGAGCGGCGTCCAGCCCAGTGGCCGGGGCACTGAGCCTGGCACTTGCCGGTCGAGACTGGTCCGACGAGGTGCTTCCGCGGCGGAATTCACCCGAACGATGCGATTGCCGGGTCACATCGGCCATCTGCAGGCTGAGGTTCGTCTGGGACAGGTAGGCCCAGCATCGATCCTGAGGAGCCATCAGATGACCCCTGTCGTTCTCGTCCACGGTTTCTGGCACGCGAGCTGGTGCTGGAGCCTGGTCACCGAACAGCTTGCGGCCAGCGGCATCCCGTCGGTGGCTGTCGATCTGGACGGTCACGGGCTGCGGAGTCGCTCGCCCGAGTCACGCTGGCGTCGGCCGTTCGATCCGGCCGTTTACGCTGTCGAGCCGTCGCGTACCTCAGCTGTCACGGCTTCGTCCGCCGCGCAGACGCTCGTCGAGCAGATTCGGGCCATCGGTGGTGGCGAGCGCGTCGTCGTGGTGGCGCACAGCATGGGAGGTGCGGTCGCCACTGCAGCAGCCGAGTTGGAACCGTCATTGTTCTCCCATCTCGTGTACGTCAGTGCGTTCGCACCCGTCGATGGTGCAGTCGCGCAGTATTCGGCCAGCCCGGAGAACGAGGGTGAAATGACCTCCACGCTTCTGGTGGCCGACCCGATGGTGGTCGGGGCCGCGCGCCTGGACATCGGCGACCCGAGCCGGCACTCGGCGGCCCGTGAGGTGTTCTACGGTGACGTCGATCGGGCCACCGCCGATGCGGCAATCGGTCTGCTCCAACCCGATGGGCCGATCGGAATTCCGGCCGAAGATTTCACTGTGACGGCCGATCGCTTCGGCACCGTCCCGCATTCCTACGTCGTCTGTACGAAGGACAACGCGATCCCAGTGGCGCTGCAACGGCGATTCGTCCGCGAGATCGATGCTGTATCGGCCACGCCGACGACGGTGACCGAACTGGACAGCTCGCACTCGCCATTCCTGTCCCAACCGGCGGCCCTCGCGGCCATCATTGCGGGAATCTGCTGAACAGGTCTGGCGTGGCTCGAAATCGTCGTCGGGCCGACGTCGCGCACCGGTTGCCGACACACCGCGACGTTCAGCGCCCGGAACGGGAGGCGGACGGGGCGAGCAAGCCCAGGCCACGGGCGCGGGTGACGGTCTCGGAGCGGCGGTGGGTGCCGAGCTTGGCATACAGGTTGCGCATATGGGTCCTGATGGTGTTGTGCGAGACGGACAACTCGCGGGCTATCTCCGGCGCGGTCAGATTGGTCGGCAGATAGCGCAGCACGCGCAGCTCACTCGCGCTCAGCGACTCGGCCGGTGGCGGACCGGCGACCGGAGTGGCGAGTTGTCCGGCGGCCAGCAGGCTCTGGATCTCGGCGATCAGCGCAGCATGGGCGGAGCGCCCAGCGTGTCGTTCGAGCAGGTCCGGCGCAGGGTGCAACAAGAACCACAGCAACACACCGTCGAGTTCGGCGAGATCCAGAGCGTGCTCGAGTGCGCGGCCGGCGGCGCCGGGGTCGTCGAGTGCATCCCGCGCGATCGCTTCGAGCCAGAACGCCTGAATCTGCCAGCTTCGCCAGAGCAGCGGGGCGCAACCGTCCAGGACCGGGGCGAGTTCGGCGATCACTGTATGTGGATCCCCCGTGGCGAGTCTCGACACCGCCGTGGCGATGCGTAACTCTCCGCGATCGTGGTCGTCGTGGAATGCGGCAAGAGCCTGCTCGGCATCATCGATCTCGCCGAGCCGCACCAGGGCCTGCGAAACAAAGAACCGCATCGTTGTGGCCGACAGGTTCGGTGCAGCGAGTAGATCGGCCAGCTGCGCGCCGGTCCGGAACGACGCGAGCGCTGCGGCGTTCCGGCCGCGTGCCAAGTCCAGCACCCCGCGCAGATAGTGGATTGCCAGTTCCACTCCGGGCCGGGCTTCGGCTCTGATGGTGCGTTCGGCGCGCTGGGACCAGAGTGCGGCTTCGTCCAGCTTTCCCTGCCAGACGGCGATGGTCCCGAGTGCTATGTCGGCCATGCCGGCGGCCGAGGTGTCCGTCCAGCCGTGCCGCTCGGCCAAGTCGATCGCTTGGCGGCCGTGCTCTGTCGCGAGCGCGAAGGACTGGAAGACCTCGGCCGAGGCCTGATAGGCCAGGCCGGTGAACTCCAGGTAGGGCCGTCCGAGCCGATGTGCGAGCTCCCGACCCTGTTCCAGGTGCGCTCCGGCATCGGCGAACCTGGTTGCCCAGTGCTCGGCGGTGCCCAAACTGATCAGCGCCAGCGCGTGCAGGTCCCTGCCCACACGAAATCGCATCGGGTCCGGGATCGCCGTCATATCCTGCAGGTTCTTCGCCTCGCTGGCTACTACGTCCAAGTCGCCACGATGGCGGGCGAGCAGCAGCCGGGCAGTCCCGAGCAGTAGCGGGGCCTGTCCTGCCCGGTGGGCCGGCATCGACGCCGCTGCATTCTCGGCCAGGCTCAGATAGTGGTTCGCCGTCTCCACCGAACCGTGCGAGAGCTCGTCCGTCGCGGCGATTGCGGCGAGCTCGGCATCGGTGGCGATACGTTCGATGGGGAACCCGCCGAGCAGGTCATGGACAGTGGTTGCGCGCCCGTCGAGATGAAGGCCCGGCCAGTGATCGGCGAGCAGACCGCTGGCGAGGTCCCAGTTCTGCGCGGCTTGAGCGTGCCGTATCGCCTGCACCGGGTAACCGTGCTCCGCGAACCATTCGGCGGCAGTCCGATGCAGGTCGGTGATTTCATCCGGCCAGGTGCGCCGAAGTTCCAACCGCAGAAGGTCGGCGAACAGTGTGTGATAGCGAAACCACGACCGTTGGGTGTCGAGCGAGACCACGAAAGCGTTTTTCTCTTCGAGGTCGTGCAGCACCCGTTCTCCGCCACTGCCTCCGGACAGCAGGTCGGCGAGCGCCCCGTTCACCCGTTCGAGGATGCTGGTGCGCAACAGCAGTCGCCGCACCTGAATGCTCTGCCGGTCCAGCACTTCGGTCAGCAGGTACTCTGCGACCGTCCGCTCACTGCCGGAGATTGCGAACTGGCCCGGGGTCGGTCTCCCGGTCAGCGACAGCGCCGCCAGCCGTAGCCCTGCAGCCCACCCCTCTGTTCGTTCGAGCACCAGCTGCGCCGACGCTTCGGGAAGTTCCACACCTGCCGCGGCAAACAGCTGCCGCGCCTCGGCCGAGCCGAACCGCAGGTCGGGTGTGCGGATTTCCGACAGGTTGCCTTCGAGCCGCAGTCGGTGCAACCCCAGCCGCACATCATGCCGAGACGCCAGGACGAACCGCAGGTGCGGTGGCGCACGCATGATCAGCAGTTCGAGCTGCTGAAGCCCTTCCGTGGCCAGTTCGTGGACGTCGTCGACGACCAACCAGACGAGGTCTTCGAGCGATGCCGAGTCCATCAGCAGGCGCTCCACCATGGACCATCCGTCGAGGTCCGGCGCCGCCGACATCGCCTGGACCGATGCCGACCCCGGCCCCGTTCGCTTCAGCGCGTCCACCACTGCCAGCCAGAACTGTTGCGGATCCCGCTCATCGCCCGCTACCGTCACCCACGCGGTCCGCCCCGCCAGGCTCGCCTGCGCTACCCAAGATCGCAGCAGCACTGTCTTGCCACTGCCCGCAAGCGCAGACACCACCGCGACCCGAGCCGAGCCCTGGAGCCGATCGACCAGCGCCTTACGCGCCACCAGCCCGCCGTCGCCAGGACCATTCACGCCGCGGGCCACAGCATCCGAACCGCGTCAGATCCCACGATCCGGATTATCGCACGACCCACAGAGCCTGGGATCGTCCGATCAGGTGGATGACCAGGATCGGATCGCGGTGATGATTTCCTCCGGGGCGTCTTCTTGAACGAAATGACTGGCGCCTTCGAGCGCGACGGTGTGGTGTCGGCGGAAAATCTGCTCCCACCGGCGACGTTCGTTGGAGCGGAATGCGAGATCCTTGTCGCCCCACACGATCAGTGCCGGGCGGTCGGCCACTGTCGGGAGCTTGCGCTCGATATCGGCGAGTAGATCGCGGCTGCCCAGGATTTCGCGAGGAAAGGCGTGGACCGGTCGCCGTGAGGCGGGGGTGGGGAAAGGCCCGCGATACGCGTTCATCACCGTGTCGCTCAGCGTCGTACGGCGGACTCCGGACGGCAGTATGCGTTCGACGAAGAAATTTCGCTCCCGAATCAGCCAGCCACCCACCGGTCCACCGAGGAAGCGGGAGAACACCTGTGTTCCCGGATCGGTTTTGGGCCAGGCCCAGGTGTTTCCGATGACGAAGGCGGCGAACCGGTCTGGGTGCCGGGTGGCGGCGGCAAACCCGATCGGGCCGCCCCAATCCTGCACCACCAGGGTGATCTCGCGCAGATCGAGCCGTTCGATCAGCCGGCTGACGACGCCGGCGTGTTCGCCGGGGGTGAATCGGTAACCCGGTGCGGCGGAGGAGAGACCGAATCCGGGATAGTCGAGCGCAATGCAACGGAATCGATCGCGCAGGCCGAGTACCAGATTGCGATAGAGGAACGACCACGTCGGGTTGCCGTGCAGCATCAGCAGCGGTGGCCCGTCGCCTTCGTCGATGTAGTGGACGAGGGCCTCGTCGAGGTCGAGGTAGTGGTCGGCGAACGGATAGAGCTCGTCGGGCACCCAGGTAGGGCGAGTCGGTTGCGGTGCGGCCGAGTCGTGTGCGGTCATACCGTCGATCCTTCGTCTAGGGAGGGTAGCAACGTCCACGGGCGGTCGGTGCGAACCGACAGAAGGTCGAGAATGTGTGCCCGATCCGCAGCTGTTGTGGCGTGCGGCCGGAATGGAGCGACAGCGTTCGGCGCATCCATCATCGCCGAGTTGCCCGCTGCGTGCGGGCGAAACCCCGGAGTTTTCGAAGCCGCCGGTCGGGGTCGGTCGCGGGTCGGGTCATTCTCGAGGATGACCGAACTTCCTCCCTCGAGGCCGACGCACCGCGGCGCAATTTCAGGAATGCTGGACAGCATGATCGAGCTGGAGGGCCTGACGAAGCGGTATGGGAAGACCGTAGCGGTGCAGGATCTGACTTTTACGGTGCGACCGGGAATCGTGACGGGTTTTCTGGGACCCAACGGTGCGGGGAAGTCGACCACCATGCGGATGATCCTGGGCTTGGACAAGCCCACTGCGGGGACTGCGCTCGTGCAGGGCAAGCCCTACCACGAATTGGACCATCCGTTGCGCACCGTGGGTGCGTTGTTGGATGCCAAATGGGTGCATCCCAACCGGTCGGCGCGCGCGCATCTGGCGTGGATGGCCGCCTCCAACGACATCCCGAAATCGCGAGTCGCGGAGGTCCTGCGTTTGGTCGGGTTGTCGGAGGTGGCGGGCAAGCCCGCGGGGGGTTTCTCGCTGGGTATGTCGCAGCGACTCGGTCTGGCCGGTGCCCTGCTGGGAGACCCGCCGGTGTTGTTGTTCGACGAGCCGGTCAACGGTCTGGACCCGGAAGGCATCCTGTGGATTCGCCGGTTCCTGCAACGACTGGCTGCCGAAGGACGCACGGTGCTGGTATCCAGTCATCTGCTCGCGGAGATGGCGCAGACGGCCGAGCATCTGGTGGTGATCGGGCGGGGCAAGCTCATCTCGGATTCGACCACGCAGGATTTCGTCGAGCGGGCCTCGGAACAGTCGGTTCGAGTGCGCAGCCCTCAGTTGGCCCACATGCGCAGCTTGCTCATCGCCAACGGCTTCGCCGTGCGCGAGGATGGCGTCGACCCGGAGAACCCCGCATTGGTGGTGGCCGGTGCTTCCAGCGACGCGGTGGGCAAGCTGGCCGGTGCCAACGCGATCACGTTGTTCGAGCTGGCTCCCCAGCTGGCTTCGTTGGAGGAGGCGTTCATGCGGATGACCGGTGATGCGGTGCAATACCACGGTGAGGGTGTCGATCAGGTGATGGGGGGTGCGCTGTGATGGGCGTACTGGCAGCAGAACGTATCAAGCTCACCTCGACCAAGTCGCCGTGGTGGTGCTCGGCAATCATCATCGCCCTCTCGCTCGGAGTGGCCGCGCTGCTGGCCTCGGTGGCAGGCTCGACGTACGGCGAGGAGGGCTCGGGTCCGTTCACCGTCGCCGAAGTGGCACTCGGGGTGAGTGGATTCGGGGTGCTGGTGCTGATGATCATGGCGACCTTGACCGTGACCAGTGAATACCGCTTCGGCATCATCCGGTCGACGTTCCAGGCCACCCCGCATCGCGACCGGGTCGTCCTCGCCAAAGCCGGATTGGTCGGGGTGTACGGAGCGCTGCTGACCGCGGTGCTGGTACTCCTGGCCTATGTGGTGGGCACGATGTTCGGTGGACCCGACGCGGGCGCGAGCTTGACACTGTCCACTGCAGAGGACTGGCGCGTTGTCTACGGCGTTGCGATCTATGCCTTCCTCGGCGTCGTGCTCGCTGTCGGTGTCGGTGTGCTGGTACGGCAGTCCGCGGCGGCGATCTCGCTGATCGTGCTGTGGCCGCTACTCATCGAAACCTTGCTCGGGACTTTCGGCAGCTTCGGCGAAACGGTCGCCCCATTTCTGCCGTTCATGAATGTGAACCGTTTCGTGGGCTCCGCCACGACCGGGGAGTGGCATTGGGGGGCCTGGGGCAGCCTGCTGTATTTCGCCGGGTTCGTGGCGGTCGTCTTCGGTGCGGCGTTGATCGTGGTGAACCGGCGCGACGCTTAGCGCCTACAGCCACCCGAGTTGTCACTCCACGCCACTCGGGTCGAGCGCCGACCTTGTCGGGAGGTCGGCGCACCCGCCGTCCGTCACTGCCCGGTGGACGGTGCGTCACCGCTCGCCACTGCCCGGCGGACGGTGTAGCAATCGGCCCGGTGCGCATGTGCGCGCCGGGCCGATTGTGTGTGGGGGAGGGACGTCAGTGGACACGGTTCGGCGACACTGTCGCCCAGCTGATGTCCGACGACCGGGCGCTGCTGTGCGGTACACCGTCGACACATGTGAGCCGCTGGGACACCGCTGAGGGCCGACGCGCTCCGATGTGCATTTCGGAATGCTGAAAGACATGATCGAGCTAGCCGACTAGCCGAGCCACCAGGCCAGGGCGCCACCGGCCGCGAGGACCGCGCATACTGCCAGTGCGGCCGCCAGCGGTCGGGTGGTTTTCCACGTCGCGTAGGTGCCCCCGAGTAGAAATCCGGACAGGGCGAGCAAGGCGATCACGGTGACGTCGGTGGACACGGTGCACATCTTGCTGCATACGGTTGCAGTGCCACCTCGCGGGTCGGCGTGACCGGCTGCGACGGGTCGTCGCAGAGCATCCGAGACAGTTAACAAGCACGCATGCTTGCTTTTTTCTGTACTGGATGTGATGCTGGTCGCAGAACGCGGACTTCAGAGATGTGGCAGGCGGCCCACCTCGACGGTTCGCCGGACTGGAGGCATGTGCCCTGATGAGTATGCTGGCCGCCGATCCGGATGTCCTCCGGATCGGCAACTGTTCCGGCTTCTACGGCGATCGACTCGGCGCCATGCGGGAGATGCTCGAAGGTGGTGACCTCGACGTTCTCACCGGCGACTATCTCGCCGAGCTGACCATGCTGATCCTCGGGCGCGATCGGATGAAGGACCCGAGCCTCGGCTACGCGAAAACCTTCGTCAAGCAGATCGAGGATTGCCTCGGGCTCGCTCTGGAGCGCAATGTGCGCATCGTGTCGAACGCGGGCGGACTCAATCCGGCCGGTCTCGCGGAGAAGTTGCGCAAGGTCGCCGCCGATCTCGGACTCGACGCCAAGATCGCGCACGTCGAAGGCGACGACCTGCTCGCTCGAGCGAACGAACTCGGCTTCGGCTCCCCGCTGGCCGCAAACGCCTACCTCGGTGCATGGGGGATCGCCGAATGCCTGAATGCCGGCGCCGACGTGGTGGTCACCGGGCGGGTCACCGACGCGTCGGTGATCGTCGGCCCGGCCGCCGCACACTTCGGCTGGGACCGCACCGATTACGACCGGCTCGCCGGAGCCGTGGTGGCCGGACACGTCATCGAATGCGGCACACAGGCCACCGGCGGCAACTACGCCTTCTTCACCGAGCTCGCCGATCTCGGCCGGCCCGGCTTCCCGATCGCCGAGATTCGCGCCGACGGCAGCAGCGTGATCACCAAACACGCCCGCACCGGCGGCGCGGTCACCCTCGACACGGTCGAGGCCCAGTTGATGTACGAGATCCAGGGCGCCCGCTATGCGGGACCGGATGTGACGACGCGTCTGGACACGATCCGGCTCGACCAGGACGGACCGGACCGGGTGTCGATCAGCGCAGTCACCGGTGAGGCACCGCCGCCGCAGCTCAAGGTCTCGCTGAACACGCTCGGCGGCTTCCGCAACGAAATGGAATTCATCCTCACCGGACTGGACATCGAGGCGAAAGCCGAACTGGCACAACGTCAGTTGGAGTCCTGGTTGCCGATCGAACCCGCCGAGATGACCTGGACCCTGGCTCGTCTGGACCGGTCCGACGCCGAAACGGAGGAGCAGGCCAGCGCGCTGCTGCGGTGCGTGGTCCGCGACCCCGATCCGAAGAAGGTCGGCCGGGCCTTCTCCAATGTCGCGGTCGAACTCGCACTGGCCAGCTACCCGGGGTGCAGCTTCACCTCGATGCCCGGTGACGGATCTCCGTACGGCGTGTTCCGGCCCGGGTTCGTCGACGCCGCCGAGGTAGCGCACACCGCGGTGCTGCCCGACGGCACGCGCGTCGCCATCGCCGCAGCCTCGGATTCCACCGAACTCGTGGCCGTTGCCGAGCCGACCGCCCCGGAGCCGGCGCCGACCGGGGAAACTCGCCGCGTGCCGCTGGGCGCCATCGCGTTGGCCCGCAGCGGCGACAAGGGCGGGGACGCGAACATCGGGGTGTGGGTACGCACCGACGAGCAGTGGCGCTGGCTGGTGCACACGTTGACCGAAGCGCGGATCAAAGAATTGCTTCCGGAAGCGGCGTCGCTCACCGTCACTCGGCACGTCCTGCCCAATCTGCGGGCGCTGAACTTCATCATCGAAGGCATACTCGGCCAGGGCGTGGCCTATCGGGCCCGCTTCGATCCACAGGCCAAGGGACTCGGCGAATGGCTGCGGTCTCGACACATCGATATTCCAGTGGAGTTGCTGTCATGACACAACCGTGGGAGACGCCGGAACGTCGCGCATTGCGCGCCACGGTGCGTGGATTCGTCGAGCGGGATGTTCTGCCCGACCTGGACGACTGGGAGCGCCACGGGGAGATCCCCCGTGAATTGCACAAGAAGGCAGGCGACCTCGGATTGCTCGGTGTGCAGTTTCCGGCATCCGCCGGCGGCGGCGATGGTGACAGCGTCGATGCGATGATCGTCTGCGAGGAGACACACCTGGCCGGCGCCTCGGGTGGATTGTTCGCTTCGCTGTTCATCTGTGGCATCGCCCTGCCGCACATCATTGCCTCCGGCAACGCCGCGCAGATCGAGCGTTGGGCGAAGCCCACTCTGGCCGGCGAGAAGATCGGTTCGTTGGCGATCACCGAGCCCGGAGGCGGTTCCGACGTCGGCCATCTCACCACCACCGCCCACCGAGATGGCGACCACTACATCGTCAACGGCGCCAAAACCTACATCACCTCCGGTGTCCGCGCCGACTTCGTGGTCACCGCGGTGCGCACCGGCGGTCCGGGCGCCGCAGGTGTCTCTTTGCTCATCGTCGACAAGGACACCCCCGGCTTCACGGTCGGCCGCAAGCTCGACAAGATGGGTTGGCTGGCCTCCGACACCGCGGAGCTGTCCTACGTGGATGTGCGGGTGCCGGTGGAGAATCTGGTGGGCCCGGAGAACTCCGGCTTCGCCCAGATCGCAGCCGCATTCGTGAGCGAGCGCATCGCCCTCGCCGTGCAGGCGTACGCCAGCGCCCAGCGGTGCCTGGACCTGACATTGGACTGGGTGCGCCATCGGGAGACCTTCGGTCGGCCGCTCATAAGCCGACAAGCCGTACAGAACACGGTCACCGAGATGGCACGGCGCATCGACGTCGCCCGGGTCTACTCCCGCGAAGTGGTGCGGCGCAGCGCAGCCGGTGAAACCGACCTCATCGCCGAGGTGTGTTTCGCCAAGAACACCGCGGTCGAGGCGGGGGAGTGGGTGGCCCACCAGGCCGTGCAATTGTTCGGCGGCCTCGGCTACATGCGCGAATCCGAGATAGAGAGGCAATATCGGGACATGCGGATCCTGGGCATCGGTGGCGGCACCACCGAGATTCTGACCGGTCTGGCAGCGAAGAGATTGGGGTACCAGTCATGACCGCGCTGCGTAGCACACTGGACACCGCCTCGCCGGACTACGAGGCCGCTGCAGAAGCCATGGTCGCCAAGCTCGGCGAGGTCGAGGCCGAGTTCGCCAAGGCAGTGGGCGGCGGCGGGCCGGACAAGGTGGCCCGGCACCGCAAGCGCGGCAAGATGACCGCCCGTGAACGCATCGAGTTGCTCGTCGACGAGGACGCGCCGTTCCTGGAGCTGTGCGCACTCGCCGGCTGGGGCAGTGAATTCCATGTCGGTGGAAGCACGATTGCAGGGATCGGCGTGGTGGAAGGCGTCGAGTGCATGATCGTCGCGACGGACCCCACCGTGCGCGGCGGCACCTCGAACCCCTGGACTCTGCGCAAGACCCTGCGTATCAACGACATCGTGCGGGAGAACCGGCTGCCGATCATCTCGTTGGTGGAGTCCGGCGGCGCCGACCTGCCTACGCAGAAAGAGGTCTTCGTCCCCGGCGGCCGGATGTTCCGCGATCTCACTCGGGCCTCGGCGGCCGGTATCCCGACCATTGCGCTGGTGTTCGGAAACTCCACGGCCGGCGGCGCGTACATCCCTGGCATGTCCGATCACGTGGTGATGATCAAGGAACGCTCCAAGGTGTTCCTCGGCGGACCACCTCTGGTCAAGATGGCCACCGGCGAGGAATCCGACGACGAATCGCTCGGCGGCGCAGATATGCACGCGCGAACCTCTGGTCTCGCCGACTACTACGCAGTCGACGAGCAGGACGCGATTCGTCTCGGACGCTCCATCGTCAAGCGTTTGAACTGGCGCAAACAAGGCCCGGCGCCCCGGGCCGAGGTGATCGAGCCGCTGTACGACTCCGAGGATCTGCTCGGAATCGTGCCGTCGGATCTGAAGATTCCCTTCGATCCGCGTGAAGTCATCGCGCGGATCGTGGACGGGTCGGACTTCGACGAGTTCAAACCGCTCTACGGCAGTAGCCTGGTCACCGGGTGGGCCGAACTGCACGGGTATCCGGTCGGGATCCTGGCGAACGCGCGCGGTGTGCTGTTCTCCGAGGAGTCGCAGAAGGCCACGCAGTTCATTCAACTCGCCAACAAGTCCAACACCCCGCTGCTGTTCCTGCACAACACCACCGGCTACATGGTGGGCAAGGAATACGAGCAGAACGGCATCATCAAGCACGGCTCGATGATGATCAACGCGGTCTCCAACTCTCAGGTGCCGCACATCTCGGTGCTGATGGGCGCCTCCTACGGCGCGGGCCACTACGGTATGTGCGGTCGGGCCTACGATCCGCGCTTCGTCTTCGCTTGGCCCAGCGCGAAATCTGCCGTCATGGGCGGGGCGCAGCTGGCCGGTGTGATCTCGATCGTCGGTCGGGCCGCCGCCGAAGCCAAAGGCCGACCGTTCGACGAAGAAGCCGACGCGGGGATGCGCGCCATGGTGGAAGCCCAGATCGAAGCCGAATCGATGGCGATGTTCATGTCCGGTCGGCTGTACGACGACGGGGTCATCGACCCACGTGATACCCGCACCGTGTTGGGAATGTCCTTGTCGGCCATTCACAACGCCCCGATCAAAGGCGCCGAGGGCTTCGGCGTCTTCCGAATGTGAGGCCGCGGATGACCATCACCACTGTCCTTGTCGCCAATCGCGGCGAAATCGCCCGTCGGGTCTTCGCCACCTGCCGGCGCATGGGGTTGGGTACCGTCGCGGTGTACTCCGATGCGGATGCCGCGGCGCCACACGTCGCCGAGGCGGACGCTGCGGTGCGCCTCCCCGGTAACACGCCCGCCGAGACCTATCTGCGTGGTGAGCTGATCATCGAGGCCGCGCTGGCGGCCGGCGCAGACGCCGTCCATCCCGGATACGGATTCCTGTCGGAGAATGCGGAATTCGCCAAAGCGGTGCTCAACGCCGGACTGGTATGGATCGGGCCTCCGGTCGCGGCGATCGAGCAGATGGGGTCCAAGGTCGCCTCGAAGAAGATGATGCACGCCGCCGGCGTGCCGGTGCTGGCCGAATTGGATCCGGCCGAGGTCACCGAGGCGCACTTGCCGGTGCTGATCAAAGCCTCCGCCGGCGGCGGCGGTCGTGGTATGCGGGTGGTGCGCAGCCTCGCCGACCTGGCCCCGCAGATCGATGCCGCCCGACGAGAGGCGGAATCGGCCTTCGGCGATCCGACCGTGTTCTGCGAACGCTACCTGGAGACCGGTAGGCATATCGAGGTCCAGGTGATGGCCGATACACACGGCACCATCTGGGCGGTCGGTGAGCGGGAGTGCTCCATCCAGCGCCGGCATCAGAAGGTGATCGAGGAGGCGCCGTCTCCCTTGGTGGAGCGCACCACCGGGATGCGAGCGCGGCTGTTCGAGGCGGCGCGACTCGCCGCGGAGGCGATCGACTACACCGGCGCCGGCACCGTGGAATTTCTCGCCGACGAGCAGGGGGAGTTCTTCTTCCTGGAGATGAACACCCGCCTGCAGGTGGAGCATCCGGTCACCGAGTGCACCACCGGGCTGGATCTGGTGCGGCTGCAGCTGGATGTCGCCGCGGGCGGTTCCTTGCCCGCGCAACCGCCCGCAATACACGGGCATTCGATCGAAGTCCGGCTCTACGCGGAAGATCCGGCCCACGACTGGCAGCCGCAGAGCGGCACGCTCCATCGGATCGTGTTCGCCGCTGGAGCGACCGAATTCGATCTGCTCGACCGGCCGGGCGTGCGGGTGGACACCGGAGTGGTCGACGGTTCGGTGGTGGGGGTGCACTACGACCCGATGCTGGCCAAGGTCATCTCCTACGCCGAAACACGCAGTGACGCGGCCCGCTTGCTCGCCGCATCCCTGCAGCGGGCGAAGATCCACGGCCTGGTGACCAACCGCGACCTGCTGGTGCGGGTGCTGCGTCATCCGGCGTTCCTGGCCGGTGACACCGACACCGCATTCTTCGCCACACACGGTTTGGACGATCTGGCCGCACCGCTGGTGTCGGAGTCCGACGAGGCGCTGTCGATCGTGGCCGCGGCGCTCGCCGATGCCGCCGACAACCGTGCCGGCGCCCGAACGGGCGGCGGACTGCCCAGCGGTTGGCGCAACCTTCCTTCGCAGTCGCAGCGAAAGTCCTACGAAAGTCGGGTCACCGGCACGCACGAGGTGGGCTATCGTTTCGCCCGAACGGGCCTCACCGTGGACGGGCACCCAGGGATCGCCCTGGTCGAGTCCGCACCCGACCGGGTCGTGTTGTCCGTCCCAGGGGACCGGGGCCCGGTGCGCCGGCAGTTCGAGGTCGCGCGCTACGGCGATCAGGTGTATGTCGACTCCGCATTCGGCCCGGTGGCCGTGCGCCGGCTGCCCCGCTTCAGCGATCCCGCAGACCATGTGGCCGTCGGTTCGCTGCTGGCGCCCATGCCGGGCAGTGTGATCCGGCTCGGCGCCGAGGTCGGTAGCCATGTCGAACAGGGCCAACCCATCCTGTGGCTGGAGGCGATGAAGATGGAGCACGCCATTGCCGCCCCTGCCGCTGGCGTGCTCGACGCCCTCAATGTCACCGTCGGCCAGCAGGTCGACGTCGGCGCCGTGCTCGCGGTCGTCGAACCCGTCGCGGACAACGAAACCCAGGAGAACTGATGAGCTTCATCGAAACCGAAGAGCAGAAGGCGCTGCGGTCGGCCACCGCCGCGTTGGCCGCGAAACACAGCTACCGCGAGTACGTGCTGCCGAGAGCGCGTAAGGGCGAACCGTTGCGCGAGTTGTGGGACCAGGCAGCCGCACTCGGGTTCCTCGGAGTGAACCTGCCCGAGGAGTACGGTGGCGGCGGCGCGGGAATCTATGAGCTCTCGCTGGTGCTGGAGGAGTTGTCCGCGCAGGGTGCCGGGCTGTTGCTCATGGTGGTCTCACCCGCCATTTGCGGCAGCATCCTTACCAAGTACGGCACCGATGAGCAAAAGCAAGCCTGGTTGCCCGCACTGGCCGATGGCTCCAAGAAGATGGCTTTCGGGATCACCGAGCCCGATGCGGGTTCCAACTCTCATCAGATCACCACGACCGCGCGCCGCGACGGCGACGACTGGATCCTCAACGGCCGCAAGCACTTCATTTCGGGTGTGGATCAAGCCGACGCCGTGCTGATCGTGGCACGTACCGAAGACCACAAGACCGGCAAGCTCAAGCCGGCGCTGTTCATCGTGCCGACCGACGCCGAAGGGTTCACCAAGACGGCGCAAGAGATGGACATCATCGAGCCCGATCACCAATTCAACCTGTTCCTCGATGACGTCCGGCTGCCCTCGAACGCATTGGTCGGCAAGGAGGACGCGGCGCTGATGCAACTGTTCGCGGGTCTGAACCCCGAACGCATCATGGGCGCTGCCATGGCCATCGGTGTCGCCCGCTATGCCATCGACCGCGCGGTGGAATACGCCAAGGAGCGCACGGTATGGAAGACGCCGATCGGTGCGCACCAAGGTATTTCGCATCCACTCGCCCAGGTCAAGATCGAACTGGAAATGGCGAGACTGATGATGCGCAATGCCGCCACCCTGTACGACGCGGGCGATGAGATGGGTGCCGCAGAGGCCGCCAACATGGCGAAATACGCGGCCGCGGAAGCCAGTATCAATGCACTGGACCAAGCCATTCAAACCCACGGTGGCTCCGGTCTGACCAGCGATGTCGGGTTGGCTACCATGCTCGCGGCCGCGCGCATCAGCCGTATCGCGCCGGTCAGCCGAGAGATGATTCTGAACTTCGTCTCCCAGTACTCGCTGGGCCTGCCGAAGTCGTACTGAGAGGAATGTGCATGACCGAGGCGGGTACGTTCGTCCGGTACGCGGTGAGCAGCGGCATTGCGACGCTCACCCTCGATTCCCCGCACAATCGCAACGCGTTGTCGTCGAAGCTGGTCACCGAATTGCTCGACGGGCTCGACGCCGCCGCGGCCGACGATTCGGTGCGCGCCATCGTGCTGACCCACACCGGCACCACTTTCTGTGCGGGTGCGGATCTCAGCGAGGCGAGTGACGCCGATCCGGCCGTGGCGGCCGACCACCGCACTCGGGCCATGATCGGCGTATTGCGGCGGCTGGTGGAGATTCCGAAGCCGGTGATCGCGCAGATCGACGGCAACGTGCGCGCCGGCGGCATGGGCATCGTGGCTGGATGCGACATTGTCGTCGCCGGCCCGAGCAGTAGTTTCGCACTCACCGAGGTGCGGATCGGGTTGGCGCCGTTCATGATCTCGCTGACCCTGCTGCCTCGGCTCGACCCGCGTGCGGCCAGTCGGTACTACCTGACCGGAGAAAAGTTCGGCGCTGCGGTGGCGCAGCAGATCGGCCTGGTCACCATCACTGCCGAAGACTTGGCGGCGGAGACGGCGCGATTGTGCGCAGAGGTACGCAAGGGGGCTCCACAAGGGCTCGCCGAAGCGAAGCGGCTGGTCAACGCGGACATTCTCGCCGCCTTCGACGCATCTGCCGAAGACCTCGCGCAGCGTTCGGCGAGCTTCTTCGGCACTCCCGAGGTGAACGAAGGCATGCTGGCCTTTTTGCAACGTCGCACGCCCAGCTGGGCAGAATAGCCGTCATGGCGACACCCCACGAACCCAAGCAGGACCGCAGCCGAGCTACCCGGCAGCGCCTGCTCGAAGCCACGATCGACTGCCTGGCCGAAATGGGCTGGGCAGCCGCTACGGTCGCAGTCGTTGCCGAACGGGCCGGGGTGTCGCGTGGCGCGGCGCAGCATCACTTCCCGACCAGGGAGGATCTGATCACCGCTGCTGTCGAATACATGTTCCACAGCCGTAGTGGGCAGTCGGTGCCGGACGCGGCGACGCTGGCGCGGTTGGGTAGCGGTCTGGCCCGCACCGAAGCGGTGGTGGCCGGGCTGGTCGAGTCCTACACCAGCCCGCTGTTCAAGGCGGCGGTGCAGGTGTGGACCCATGCTGCGGCCGACCCCGTGCTGCGCGAACGCATCGTTCCCTTGGAGGCCCGCCTGGGACGCGCCTCACACCGCCGTGCCGTGGAAGCCCTGGGGGTGGACGACTCCGACCCGGTCACCCACCATCTCGTGCAGGCGACCCTGGATCTCGCGCGCGGGCTCGGCCTGGCCGACCTACTCACCGATGATTCCGCTCGCCGTGGGCTCATCGTGCGGCAGTGGGCAGCAACCTTGCAGGCCGCTCTGCACGAGCGCCGCGGAGTTGGCTCTGCTTCTGCGACTACTACACCCGCGGACGCGCGCACGGTGCACACCGGATGCGAGCGTCCGCCGTCGAATTCGGTTCGTAGCTAGGGAAAATACTGCCGACACTGACAGATTTGGAGCCCTTGATACCGTGCCCACGGGCCGATAGCCACTTCACCGCCACCGGCATTTTCACTGGTGACGGCGGACGCCCGGCCCTGTGAACTGCAGTGGAATCATTAGGAGTTCGATAATGGGAAAGTCTGTCGTCTTGGTCACCGGGGGACTCACTGGTATCGGTCGTGCGACCGCGGTTGCTTTCGCCGAAAAAGGTGCGACGGTGGTCGTTGCCGGTCGGCGCGACGAGGTGGGTAAGACCCTCGCCGAGGAATTGCGCG
>NZ_KI519394.1:0-43886 GCF_000482385.1 Nocardia sp. CNY236 | reverse complement strand
GATGTCGCGGTGAACAATGCCGGCACCGAAGGCGTGCCCGGCCCGATCACCGACCAAACCGCGCAGACCTATCACGACACCTTCGATACCAATGTCCTCGGTGTCGTGCTGAGTATGAAGCACCAAGCGCGAGTGATGAAAGGCCAGGGTAGCGGCAGCATCATCAACATCTCATCGGCCTTCGGGCACGCGGCCGCCCGGATCGCCGGCCCGGCGGGAGGTGCGATCTACGCAGCCAGCAAGTACGCCGTCGAAGGCCTCACCAAGTCGGTGGCGCTCGAGCTGGCCACCTCGGGGGTCCGGGTGAACGCTGTCGCTCCCGGCCCGGTCGACACCGAGTTGCTGAGCCGTTTCGTGGGCACACCCGAGAACAAAGCAGGTCTGTTGACGCTGGTCCCGATGGGTCGCGCGGGTGGCGTGGAGGAACTCGCCGCTGCGGTCGTGTTCCTCGCCTCGGAGGAAGCCACGTTCATCACCGGCCATGTCCTCGATGTCGACGGCGGCCTGGCAGCCAGCTGACGCGAGGTGGAGCGTCTGCCCGCCGCAACATGGCGGGCAGACGCTCTTCTCGATACTGTTGGCGAAGCAACACTACTGCGAACTGGGACTATTCGTCGCTCTCGGCGTCTGACGAGCCGTCGACGGGGCCGAGAAGATCCCAACGATTGCCTGCGATGTCGAGGAATACGGCGACCCGACCGTAGGGTTCGGTGCGGGGCTGCGTTACGAACTCGACGTTTGCTGCTGTCATTCGGGCGTACGCCTGGTCGAAGTCGTCCACTCGCAGGAAGAACCCGACGCGGCCCGCAGTCTGATCACCGACGGCGGCGAGTTGGCGGGTTCCGTCGGCACGGGCGAGCAAGATCCCGGTCTGCGCGCCGGGTGGGCGAACGACGACCCATCGCTTCGGACGCCCATCGTTGGTCAGTGACGCGACGTCGGAGACCAGGTGGAAGCCGAGTTTCTTCACGAAGAAGTCGATGGCAGGGTCATACTCTGCAACCACGATCGCGATCAGTTCCAGGTGCATCCAACGAGGCTAGGAGGCCGTGGAGAGGCGCTCGCTCGGCGCATGCCCAGTAGTGGCTTGTTCGTCAATTGTGATGCAGCCGCCACAGCGGAGAAACCGGGCCGTGGCCTGCACCGAGGTCATAGGATGCGGCCAGACAGCGGTGGGTCCACTGCTTGGCGAAGTGCACCGCGTCGGGAACCGAATACCCATGTGCCAGTGCGCAAGCAGTCGCAGCGGCGAAGGTGTCGCCGCCACCGTGATCGTTGCCGGTCGCCAGGCGTGGCGCGTCGAACTCGAGAAACTGCTCTCCGTCGAACAGCAGATCGGTACTGGATGCGGACGCGCGCAGGTGCCCGCCCTTGACGATCGCCCAGCGTGGTCCCAGGGCGTGCAGTGCCCGCGCTGCACGCCGTGCCGAATCGGCGCTGTCGACCTCGATGCCGGTGAGCAGTCCGACCTCGTCCAGATTCGGCGTCACGACAGTGGCGAGTGGAATCAAGGTGTGGCGTAGCGCGTCCAGCGCTTCTGCGTCGAGCAATGGGTCGCCGTGCATCGAGGCTGCGACCGGATCGACGACCAGCGGTATGTGGCCGTCACGGCCGATGCCGATCTCCTGGCACACCGCTGCGACCGCCTCCACGATGGCGGCGGAAGCCAGCATCCCGGTCTTCGCGGCGCCGACGCCGATGTCGCCGACTACCGCACGCACCTGATCGGTCACGATCTGGGGCGGAATTTCGTGGAAGCCGCTGACGCCCACCGAATTCTGTATCGTCACTGCCGCCACGGCCACCAACGCGTGCACCCCGCACAGCGCCATGGTGCGCGTATCGGCCTGGATTCCGGCGCCGCCGCCGGAATCGGTCCCCGCAATCGTGAGCACGCGGACCGGAGTACTTCCTTCCGCGGGCAAAGGCAGCAATTCCACCTCACAACCCTACGACGGACCGTACGCGCCGTGACCGGTCGGTCCGCGGCGCCCAGCGATGGATGACCAGCAGCCGAACCTGCCGGAGTCGAGTGGAACGCACGTGGTGTAAATCGCTGAGTGCGTTACCTTTTCGTGTCCATACCGGCAGCGCTGTGATCGTGTCCCTGAAGTGAGCTCCGCGGATACGAAATTTCGTTACATGCACGCCGATTGTGCTCGGCGGCGATGCGAGCGAATACCGCCGAGACTATCGAGCGCCGAGGAGCAGGGTTTGTGTGCTGCGACCCAGCGGACCCTTTTCATCGTAGAGCGCAGATTCGGCCAGCCCGATGCCATGAGTCTGGGGGTAGGTGACGGCGTCGAGGCACACCCATTCGCCCACTGGCTGACGGTGCAACGACACCACGAGATCGGTGTTGATGAACAGGTACCGGGTCCAGTCCAGAACGGAGCTGACTCCATTGCCGGAATCGGCGGCGGCGAGCGTGCGCTCGAGCGGGCTCGGATCGGTTCCGGCCACGATCGGGTGTTTGATCCGGATCCAGCAGATCGAGGGACCGGGTTCGACGAACGATCCGGTGACGAATCGATACTCGATGGCGGTGTGGAAGCCGACGGGCTCCGAAGAGGGAAAGGGCTGGGTCGACCCCTGCTCCACACCGGGACGTGTCCCGGAGGGGACGTAGGGCTCGGGCACCGGCAACTCCGGCTCGGCCAACTTGAATCGCCAGGCATTCGCCCGCATCACCGGCCCGCGATCGGTGGACAGTGTGGCTTCGATCAACTCGACGCTGCGGCCGCGGCGGGCAACGTGGGCCTGCGCTGTCAGCGGGGCCAGCGGTACCGGGCCGAGGATCTCGACGGCGACGCGCCCGATTTGGAATCCTGGCCGCGGCTCGCATCGCTCGATCACGTGACCGAGCAGTGCCGACGGCGGACCTGCGTGCTGGGCGTCCGGTGACCATGGGCCGCGAGTGAGTTCGGTGGACAGGAATCGATCCGGGCGCTGTGGGTCGGGCAGGTAGAAGGCGTCGGTCACGTCGTTGCCCTCGTTTCGAGTCGTCCGGTCGGTTTGTAGTCACGGTAACGTGGGGTGTGATTCGGGCGGCGACCGGACCCCGGCGCCGCGTGAAGAGACTCCTCATGTGTCGGGTAGAGATCTCTACAACCACGGGAGACGCACCATGGATGATCCGGTCGTCTTGATCACCGGGGGGTTCACCGGTATAGGCCTGGCCACAGCTCTGGCCTTCGGCGAGCGGGGTGCGAGGGTGGTTGTCGCCGGTCGGCCGGACGAGGCTGGTCGGGTCCAGCTCGCCAAAACATTTGCCGAGAAATTGCGTGCCGTGGGATCAGAGGTGGAGTTCATCGATGCCGACGTGCGCCATGAGGACGAGGTTCGCGCGATGGTCGATCGGGCCGTCGGTCGGTTCGGTCGTCTCGACATCGCGGTGAACAACGTTGGTACCGAAGGCGTTCTCAGCGCGATCACCGACCATACCGTGCAGGCCTATCACGACACATTCGACACGAATGTACTCGGCACCGTGCTGAGCATGAAGCACGAAGTACGCGTGATGCAGCAGCAGGGCGGCGGTGTCATCGTCAATGTTTCCTCGACCTACGGGCATGCGGCCTACGGGTTCGCCGGTGAGGCCGGCGCCTCGATCTATGTCGGCAGCAAACACGCCGTCGAAGGCATCACCAAGTCCGTGGCACTCGAACTGGCCCCTGCCCGCATTCGGGTGAACGCTGTCGCCCCCGGCACGATCGACACCGACATGCTGACCCGTACCACGGGTACGAAGGAGAACTTGGAGGCTCTGATAGCCCAGGTCCCGTTGGGTCGCGTCGGTCTCGCCGACGAGATCGCCGCTGCGATCGTGTTCCTCGCATCGGAGGATGCCGCGTTCATCACCGGCCATGTGCTCGATGTCGACGGCGGCTTGACGGCGAGCTGACCACAGGGAAATACCACCGTTGCCTCCCGCGCGGAAGACCTTCGTACGGGAGACAACGGAAATAATCTGGGTCAGCCATGACGTTGGCGTGATAAGCGAACGACCGTGATGAGCGAACGACTGGTCGCTGCCGCCGCCACCACTGACTGTTGGGACGCCCGGCCTTGTGAACTGCACTGATACCCCAGGAGCCACTGCACCGAAACCACAGGAGTCGTACCATGGGCAAGCCTGTCATCTTGATCACCGGGGGACTCACTGGTATCGGCCGCGCCACGGCGGTCGCGTTTGCCGAGAAGGGTGCGAAAGTTGTCGTGGCCGGTCGGCGCGACGAGGTGGGTAAGACCCTCGCCGAGGAATTGCGCGTTCTGGGTTCGGAGGCGGAGTTCGTCCATGCCGATGTGCGCAACGAGGACGAGGTTCGGGCCATGGTCGAGGAGACCGTCGCTCGGTTCGGTCGGCTCGATGTCGCGGTGAACAATGCCGGCACCGAAGGCGTGCCCGGCCCGATCACCGACCAAACCGCGCAGACCTATCACGACACCTTCGATACCAATGTGCTCGGCGTGGTCTTGAGCATGAAGTACGAAGTGCGGGTGATGAAGGAGCAGGCAAGCGGCGTCATCATCAACATTTCCTCCACTGTCGGGCACGCGGCCTTCGGTCTTGTGGCCGCAACCCAGGGCACCATGTACGCCGGCAGCAAACATGCCGTCGAAGGCCTCACCAAGTCGGTGGCGCTCGAAGTTGCCTCGTCGGGGATCCGAGTGAACGCTGTTGCTCCCGGCCCGATCGACACCGGAATGTTGCTCCGGACCGCGGGCGCGCCGGACAAGGTGGAGGGCCTGATGAAGGTGATCCCGCAGGGCCGTCTTGGTCGCACCAAGGAACTCGCCGCCGCGATCGTGTTCCTCGCTTCGGAAGACGCTGCGTTCATCACCGGCCATGTCCTCGATGTCGACGGTGGCCTGGCAGCCAGCTGATTCGAGGCCCGAACGCTACGAGACCACGGGAAGATAGACGGCGTTGCCGTTGCTGGCGAACTCGGCCGACTTCTGTGCCATGCCCGCCGTCAGCGCCTCGTCCTCGGTCAGCCCCTGTCGAGCAGCGTATTCACGCACATCGGCCGATATTCGCATGGAGCAGAATTTCGGCCCGCACATGGAGCAAAAGTGCGCGGTCTTCGCGGGCTCGGCGGGCAATGTCTCGTCGTGGTACTCGCGTGCAGTGTCCGGATCGAGCGACAGCGCGAACTGGTCGCGCCACCGGAACTCGAAACGTGCTCGCGACAAGGCATCGTCGCGATCTTGGGCATGTGGATGCCCTTTGGCCAGGTCGGCAGCGTGAGCGGCAATCTTGTAGCTGATCACGCCCACCTTCACATCGTCCCGGTTGGGCAAACCGAGATGCTCTTTCGGGGTGACGTAGCAGAGCATGGCGGTACCCGCTTGCGCGATGATCGCCGCGCCGATAGCCGAGGTGATGTGGTCGTAGGCGGGCGCGATATCGGTGGCCAGTGGGCCGAGAGTGTAAAATGGCGCCTCCTCGCACCACTCCTCTTCCAGCCGCACGTTCTCGACGATCTTGTGCATCGGCACGTGGCCGGGGCCTTCGATCATCACTTGGACACCATGCGATTTCGCGATCGTGGTCAGTTCGCCGAGCGTGCGCAGCTCGGCGAACTGTGCTTCGTCGTTGGCGTCGGCGATGGAACCCGGCCGCAGACCGTCGCCGAGAGAGAAGGTGACGTCGTAGCGTGCGAAGATCTCACACAGTTCTTCGAAGTGCGTATACAGGAACGATTCCTGGTGGTGTGCCAGGCACCACGCGGCCATGATGGATCCGCCACGCGAGACGATGCCGGTGACGCGCTTGGCGGTCAGCGGCACATAGCGCAGCAACACTCCCGCGTGAACGGTCATGTAGTCCACGCCTTGCTCGCACTGCTCGATCACGGTGTCGCGGTAGATTTCCCAGGTCAGGGCAGTCGGATCACCTTTGACCTTTTCCAGTGCCTGATAGAGCGGCACCGTACCGATCGGGACTGGAGAGTTGCGCAGAATCCACTCGCGCGTTTCGTGGATGTTCTTGCCGGTGGACAGATCCATGACCGTGTCGGCACCCCAGCGGGTCGCCCACACCATCTTCTCCACTTCCTCCGCGATCGAGGAGGACACCGCCGAGTTGCCGATATTCGCGTTGATCTTGACCAGGAACTTCTTGCCGATGATCGTCGGCTCGAGTTCGGGATGCTTGTGGTTGGCCGGGATCACGGCGCGGCCGGCGGCTACCTCCGTCCGCACCAACTCCGGCGAAATCCCTTCGCGTGCAGCGATGAAGCGCATCTCCGGGGTGATGATGCCCTGGCGAGCCCAGGACAGTTGCGTGCGCGGACCGGTGGCTTCGGTCCTGGCCCAGGTGTCGCGGAGCTTGGGTAGTCCGGTGTCGAGATCGATAGCCGCCGTGTCGTCGGTATAGGGTCCCGAGGTGTCGTAGACATCGAAGTGCTCACCATTGCTCAGATCGATCCGTCGCACGGGAACGCGCAGATCATCGACCTCGAGATAGTGCTTGGCACTACCCTCGATGGGGCCGGTTGTGACACTGCCCTCGATGGGGCCGGTTGTGACACTGCCCTCGATGGGGCCGGTTGTGCCACTGCCCTCGATGGGCGTGGTGGTGGTGCGGTCCGATGCGGAGTGGCCGTCGGACGCGGCGGTCGGTGTCATTTTTCCTCCCTACGCCGGCATTACCCGGTCAGGTTCATACGGTCGACGGCCCTGACGCCTCCCGGCTAGCCGTCCTCTCAGCCCGCTGGTGCGAGCCCCCGTTGGTTGTGAAATCTTCTCACCGACCATACCCGGGCCCGTGGCGCACACGCTGGGCGATTCGGCAGTTCCGTGCGAGGCGCTTGCGTCGCGACGCGCTGTCTCGCGTGCGCTCATGCCCGCGCCCGCGTGCGGTGGAGCCGGGTGGTCGATCGGACAGGTGGTGGTCAATGAGCAGTGGGTTGGTGAGCAGGCAGGATTCGGCCGGTCACCTCACCCAATCCGATGCGCGTCGTATCCGGGCCCGGAGCCGTCGCCGTGATCGTCACTTCGTCGTCGTCTTCCAGGAAGGTGCGTCGACTCTCGTTGACCAGGATCGGATCGGCTCCGCCCCAGGACAATTCGATGAACGAGCCGCGCTGGTTCGGGGCGGGGCCGGAGATGGTACCGGAGGCGTACAGGTCGCCGGTGCGGGTGGAGGCGCCGTTTGCGGTGAGATGGGCCAGCATCTGTGCCGGTGACCAGTACATTCGAGAGTACGGCGGACAGGTCACCGGCTGGCCGTTCCAGGCCACTGTGAGGTCGATGTCCAGACCCCACTGCTGAGTTCCGCGAAGGTAGGGCAGCGGGGTCGGGTCCTGCTCGGGCAGCGCTATCCGCGCGGATTCCAGGGCGGCCAGTGGTGTGATCCAGGGCGATATCGAGGTCGCGAACGACTTGCCGAGGAACGGACCCAGCGGTTGGTACTCCCAGGCTTGGATGTCGCGAGCGGACCAGTCGTTGACCAGCGTGACACCGAAGACGCGTTCGGCGAACTCGTCGATCTCCACCGGGACTCCGAGCCGCGAACCGACCCCGATGACGAATCCGAGTTCCGCCTCGACGTCCAGACGGCGCGAGGGTCCGAAATCCGGTGTCCCCGAGGTAGTTTTTCGCTGTCCGCACGGTCGGCGCACGTCGGTACCGGATACCACCACGGTGCCTGCCCGGCCGTGGTATCCGACCGGCAGGTGTCGCCAGTTCGGCAGCAGCGCCGCGCCGTTCGGTCGCAGCAGTCGGCCGAGATTCGTTGCGTGATCGATGCTCGCGTAGAAATCCACGTAGTCACCGATGTGCACCGGCAGTCGCAGTGTCACCTCGTCCAGGGGATACACTGCAGCGCTATCGATTTCATCGTCGACCAGTGCGCGAACCCGGTGACGTACCTCGCGCCAGCGGGCGGGTCCCTGGGCAAGGAAAGCGTCCAGTCCAGGTTCGGCGAACACATCGTCGCGCAGGGTCGCCGCCAGGTCGATCACGTGATCGCCGAGCCGTACCCCCACGCGGAAGCGCTGCCCGATCGGCGCGAACACCCCATAGGGCAGATTGTCCGGTCCGAAAAGGGGATTGGCGTACAGGTCCGCTCCGCTGCTCATGCCGGGCCTCGACCCGACCAGGTCCAGGCGTAATTCGGGTCTTCACAGGCCAAGGCGCCCTCGCCGAGCTCGAGCGGGTGAAAGGTATCGACCATGACGGCGAGCTCGTCGACGCTCTGCACACCGATGCTGGCCTCGTACGATCCCGGGTGTGGGCCGTGCGCATAGCCGCCGGGGTGCAGTGACACCGAGCCCAGCGCTATCCCGGATCCCTTGCGTGCTGCGTAGTCGCCGCCGCAATAGAACATCACCTCGTCGGAGTCCACGTTGGAGTGGTAATACGGCACCGGAATCGATAGCGGATGGTAGTCCACCTTGCGCGGCACGAAGTCGCAGACCACGAAGTTGTGCCCTTCGAACGCTTGATGCACCGGCGGCGGCTGATGGATGCGACCGGTGATCGGTTCGAAGTC
Organism: Nocardia sp. CNY236; assembly: GCF_000482385.1. Taxonomy (GTDB): domain Bacteria; phylum Actinomycetota; class Actinomycetes; order Mycobacteriales; family Mycobacteriaceae; genus Nocardia. The sequence continues at coordinate 35,386 of NZ_KI519394.1, read as the reverse complement.
GGCGATGTCGAAGGCGAACGGGTACAGACAGCCGTCCCAGCCGACGACGTCGAACGGGTGGCTGGCGTACACCATGCGGGTACCGACGATCCGTCCGCCGCCGGGACGGTGTTTGACGAGCACCTCGACGTCGGTGCCGGTCGACGTACTGGTTTCGGTTGGTCCGCGCAGATCGCGTTCGCAATAGGGCGCGTGCTCGAGGAGTTGGCCGAACCTGGACAGGTAGCGCTTCGGTGGAGTGATGTGGCCGGTTGCTTCGATCACGTACGCGCGCAGCGGTTCCGGACCGGTGGGCAGCCAGCGATGGGTGGTGGCGCGGGGGATCAGTACGTGATCACCCTGGTGTGCGGTCAGTGGACCGAACACGGTTTCGACGACTGCCGAACCGGATTCGAGGTAGACCAACTCGTCGCCGATGGCATTGCGGTACAGAGGCGAGGCGCGTAGGGCGACCACATAGGCGATACGGACGTCCATGTTCCCGAGCAGCAAGCGCCGTCCGGTGACCACGTCGGTCCTGGGGGGACGGTCGTCGGGGAACAAGGTGTGTAGCCGAAGATGACGATGGCGCAAGGGATGATTCGGCATCGTCGTCTGGTCGGGCAGGTTCCAGTCGGTCGCATCGACGATTGCCGGCGGCAGGTTGCGGTGATAGAGCAATGAGGAGTCCCCGGAGAAACCTTCCTCACCCATCAATTCTTCGTAGTAGAGACAACCCTGCTCATCGCGATGCTGTGTGTGTCGTTTCGGCGGCACCGCACCCACGCGCCGATAGAACGCCATGACCGTGTACCTCCGCCAGCCGATGTCGGGCTCCGTCGCACATCATCGTAGTAATCGAGGCCCTCGTCCGCGGTGAAACGGCCAACCGTGGCTCAGCGGAAGTCGGCGATCACCGGCGCGTGGTCACTGGCGCCTTTGCCCTTGCGTTCCTCGCGGTCGACGGCGGCGTCGGTCACCTCGGCGGCCAGCGCGGGAGAGGCGAGGATGAAATCGATACGCATCCCCTCTTTGCGTGCGAAACGTAGCTGGGTGTAGTCCCAGTAGGTATAGACACCCGGGCCCGGCGCGAACGGTCGCATGACATCCGCGTACCCGGAGTCGACAACGGCATGGAATGCCTCGCGCTCGTGCGGCGAGGTGTGTGTTCTGTCGGTGAAGTACTCCACCGACCAGACGTCGTCATCGGTCGGCGCGATGTTCCAGTCACCCATCAATGCGATTTTCGCCTCGGGATTCTCGGTCAGCCAGCGGACGCCGTTTTCGCGCAGCGTGGCAAGCCATTCCAGTTTGTAGGCGTAGTGCGGATCCTGTAACGCGCGGCCGTTGGGCACATACAGGCTCCACACCCGTACGCCACCGCATGTGGCGCCGATCGCGCGGGACTCGACCACGGGAGTGCTGATCAACGATTCGCCCGCGTCCCGGTCGAACCCCGGCTGGTTCGGGAAGGCGAGTTCGACGTCCGCCAAACCGACGCGAGAGGCGATTGCCACACCATTCCACTGGTTCACACCGACATGCGCCACCTCGTAGCCGATTTCGTCGAAGCGCTCGAACGGGAACTGGTCGTCGCGACATTTGGTCTCCTGGATGGCCAGAACATCGATGTCCTGGCGATCGAGCCAGGTCGTAACCCGGTCGATCCGGGAACGGATCGAGTTGACATTCCAGGTGGCCAGACGCACGGTGGTTCCTTCGTAAGACGTGACAGGGCTGTTCTACCTCGGCGGACCGGTTCTACCTCGGCGGATCGGGGTCGGAGAAAGGGGCGGGCGTCACATAGCGGTAGCTGTGGTGCTCGAGGAAGCCCAGCTGTTGGCTCATCGCGCGGGCGGCCGTATTGCCGGTCTCCACCTGGAGGTAGGCGTGCGTTGCGCCACGGTCGGCGCCCCAGCGGATCAACTCGGCGCACACCAGGGACCCGAGGCCATGTCTGCGATGCGCGGCGGTGACGGCGAGACAGGTGATGCCGACCCAGCGTCGTCCGTCCGGTGCAGTGGTCACCGCGCCGCGACCGATCGCCAGGGGGCGCGGTACACCGAGCGCGGCGAACCCGAGTTCGCCGTCGTGCACTGCGGTCAGCACGTCGGGAACCGGCTTGGGAGTGGATGCCGTATGCGTCGTGGGGTCGGCGCCGCGGTAGCGGTGCAGGTCCAGCCAATCGAGGTCGGGCGCGGGCATGATCCGGACCATCGAGGGTCCCTGTGGCAGCACGAAATTCTCGATATCCATGGCCAACACATCGGTCTGCCCAAAGCTGTGCCAGCCGTCGGGAGTTGGTGCGAGCCGGTCGGGCACCGCAAGCTGGAGCGGTAGGCCGTGCGCGGTGTACCACTCGCCGATCCGGTGCACTGTCTGTGCGGACGCGAGCGCAGGCCGATCGGAGCTGCCCAGTGGCACTGCGGAATTCGCCCGCCGAGTGTAGCCGTCACCTGCGCGCAGCAACCAGCCGTCGATCCGAGCGTATTCGAGGCCGGGCCAGGCGTCGGTGGCTGCGCTCTCCAGGGCGCGGATTTCACTGGTGCGAATCGGCCGCGGACCGAGGGCTTTGATCGCGACGACCCGGTCGGGTGTCACCGAGACGAGCTCTCCATCGGCGCTGCGCACTGTCGGCGGGTCCACCGAGACCAGTTCACCGATGACGTCGGTCGAGGAATACGGCTGCCCTGGGGGTAGTCGATAGCGCAGCACCACCCGTCGGCCGATCGGGATGTCGGGTTGCCGGGCGCCGGGTTCAGTCGTCATGGCCGAACGGGTCCGGATCGGTGCCGGGCAGCCAGCTCAAACCGGGTGTGCCCCAGCCGTTCCGCTTGATCGCCTTCTTCGCTGCTCGCGCATTGCGGCCGATCAGCACGTCGACATAGAGCAACCCGTCGAGGTGGCCGACCTCGTGTTGCAGCATGCGGGCGAAGAAGCCCTTGCCCTCCACTTCGATCGGTGCGCCGTGCTCGTCGGTGCCGGTCACCTTCGCCCAGTCGGCCCGGCCGGTGGGAAACTGCTCGCCGGGGACCGACAGACAACCCTCCTCGTCATCGGGGTCGGGCATGGTCTCGGGGATCTCCGAGGTCTGCAACACCGGATTGATCACCGCCCCGCGTCGGCGTGTGGCTGTGCCGTCGGCCATGACTTCCGGACAGTCGTAGACGAACAGCCGTAGCCCCACCCCGACTTGGTTGGCCGCGAGCCCGACGCCGTGCGCCGCATCGAGGGTGTCGTACATATCCGCCACGAGCGTGGCCAACTCCTCCGGCGATTGGGTGACCTGCTCGGTCGGGGTGTGTAGAACCTGGTCGCCGACGATCACGATCGGGAGGATTGCCATGGACCAATTATTGCCGCGGGTACCGAAGAGTGCCGGCTCGGGTGCACACGCCGCGATCCAGCGGCACGTTGTGCTGTGCCGACCTGCCGCGTCGGTGGTCCGAGCAGCGAACACGCCGCGGCGCGCGGAAGTGATCGCGCACCCGCGTGGTTGAATGATCCGCGACCTACAGGTATCGATTTCGGCTGGCAGAGACTCGGCGAGGGAGCGAGATGGACGGCGCAGCGGCACGGAATTCTTCCGCGAGCGATGATGTGCTGGCCGAGTCCGCAGTCGCCGCGAGCGACGACGATGGTCTCGATCGTCGCGAGCGCGACATCCTGTCCTTCGAGCGGCAGTGGTGGAAGTACGCGGGAGCCAAGGAGGAGGCGATTCGTGAATTGTTCGGCTTGTCGCCCACGCGGTACTACCAGGTGCTCAACACCATGATCGACCGGCCCGAAGCGCTGGCCGCCGATCCGATGCTGGTGAAGCGACTGCGCAGGCTGCGAGCGAGCAGACAGAAGGCGCGGGCAGCGCGGCGACTCGGGTTCCGGTCCGACCGGTGATACCGACCAGGACCCGGCCGATACGACTAGGCTCGCGGAGGTGAGTAACCCGAACCCCACCTCCGGTGGGCCGCCGTTGCGGGCACTGGCGATGGTGTTGATCGCGTTGGCCATCGTCTGCGCGGGCCTGGGCGCGATGTCGCTGTCGAGTTCCGACACCGACGGTTCGGGAGCCACCGAGCAGGCTGCATCCAGCGCGGCAGCATCCAGCGCCGCCGTATCCAGCGCCGCCGTATCCAGCTCGGCCACATCGACCAGCGTTGCAGGCAGCACCACTGCGGCGTCCACCCCGCCGGCGTCGGTGGAGCCGACCTCGGCTGTGGCGTCGACATCGGCGGCGCCGACCACCTCCGCCGTGCTCGACTCGGTGCCGGTGCGTGTGCTCAACAACAGCTTGATCGCCGGACTCGCGGCCAGGACGGCGAGTCAATTGTCCGCACGTGGCTGGACGATCGTGGAAACCGGGAATTACGCCGGAGCCAACATCCCGGAAACCACGGTGTTCTATGGAACTTCGCCCGATGACCAGGCGGCGGCGCAGGCCATCGCGCGCGAACTCGGCGCAGCAGTAGCGCCGAAATCGAGTTCGATTGCGGGCCCCGATTCGGGCGTGACCGTGATCGTCACCGGTAGCTGAGTTTGTGCGGCGCACGGTCGTGCGTGCGCTGTGAGCGGTGCGCGACGCGCGGCGAGCGGTGCGCGACGCGCGGCCCTGTTCCGGGCGCGACACGGCAGGCGTGGCATCATCTTGTCCGGTAATGAACGTGTCCACTCAACTTTGCTCGTAAACTCGGCACTCGTAAAGGAGTTCCCCGATGGTCCCGTCCACAACTCGTCGCCCGTCTTGGCGGACTGTGACCCCCGTGCTCGCGGTCGCGGTCTTCGGCCTCACTGGCTGCGTGAGCAACCAGGAGTCGAGCGACGTCCAGGGAACAACCCCCCCGGTATGGACCTCGTCTCCTGCTCCAGCGGGAGAATCGGAAACCGGTCATGGCTCGACGCCTGCCGCTGGGATGAATGTCGAGTTGAAGGACGCCTCGGGCGCCGCGGTCGGCTCCGCGAACTTCACCGAGGCGGGCGATCACCTCCAAGTGACCGTGGAGGCGCGCGGGCTGCGTCCGGGTTTCCACGGTCTGCACATCCATCAGGTGGGCAAGTGCCAGCCCAATTCGGTCGCGCCGACCGGCGGTCCAGCCGGCGACTTCCTCTCGGCGGGAGGCCATCTGCAGGTCGGTAGCGCCAACGCGCACCCGGCCAGCGGCGACCTCACCTCGCTCGAGGTGCGCGACGACGGCGCGGCGACACTGGTCACCACCACCGACTCGGTCACCTTGGACGATATCGAGGGCAAGGCCCTGGTCGTGCACGCAGGCGCCGACAATTTCGGCAATATTCCCGACCGCTACCGGCGCGCGGACGGCGTTGCAGGTCCAGACGAGGCGACGCTGGCGACCGGCGACGCGGGTGGCCGCGTCGCCTGCGGCATCATCGGGTAGTTCGGTGTCGTATGGCCGGGGCAGGAATCGACCACGTTCCGTTCGACGGTTCGCCCCGGCCGACCGTCGGCATCGAGTGGGAGATCGCGCTGGTCGACAAGGCGACCAGAGATCTGTCGAATACTGCTGCGGCGGTCTTCGATTCTGTCGGTGACCTGCGTTCGCACGACGGAAGACCGCGGGTCACCAAGGAGTTGCTGCGCAATACCATAGAGATCGTCACCGGAGTTCACGACACCGTCGGCTCGGCAGTGGACGAGCTGGCCGGCACCATGCGTGTTCTCCGGCGGGCGGCCGATCCGCTCGGGGTCGACCTTTTCTGCGCCGGTACCCACCCGTTCGCACAGTGGTCTGCGCAGCAGTTGACCCGTTCGGCGCACTACGACGAGTTGATCGAGCGCACGCAGTGGTGGGGACGCCAGATGATGATCTGGGGAGTGCACGTCCATGTCGGAGTGTCGCACCGCGAGAAGGTCTTTCCGATTCTGAACTCGCTGTTGCTGTCCTACCCACATCTGCTCGCGCTGTCGGCGTCGTCGCCGATGTGGTCGGGGTCGGATACCGGATACGCCAGCAACCGGACATTGATGTTCCAACAGCTGCCGACCGCGGGTTTGCCGTTTCAATTCGAAAACTGGACGCAATTCGAGCACTTCGTCCATGACCAGCTCAAGACCGGTGTATTCGCGCAGCTCGGGGGGATGCACTGGGATATTCGTCCGGCACCGAAGTGGGGCACCATCGAGGTGCGGGTGTGCGACGGGATCTCTACGCGTACCGAGCTGGCCGCCATGGCCGCCCTCATCCATTGCCTGGTCGTCGATCTGGATCGACGCATCGAGCAGGGTGAGACGCTGCCGGCGCTGCCACCGTGGCATGTCCAGGAGAACAAATGGCGCGCCGCCCGCTACGGTCTGGACGCCATCATCATCACCGACGCCGACAGCAATGAGCGACTGGTCACCGACGACCTCGACGATCTCCTGAACCGCCTGGAGCCGACGGCCGTGCAGCTGGGCTGCCGCAACGAACTCGCCCTGGTTGCCGAAATCCCCAAGCGCGGTGCCTCGTACCAGAGGCAGCGCCGGGTCGCCGCGGCGGCCCAAGGCGATCTGATCGCGGTGGTGGACTCGCTGGTCGAGGAGCTGAACCACTAGCGCTGCATACAGCACAGGTCGACTGTCGTTCAGTTGGCCAGATGTCGGCGTTCATGCCCCGTTTACTATGTCCGATGTGCTTGTCGAAGACTCGGATGCCAAGTCGGCAGTAGCGGCGCCGAGCGGCCGGGGGTGGCGGACCAGGGTCCGGGTCACGGCAGCGCTCACAGCGGTTGTCGTCGTGCTGATCGGATTGCAGCTCGTCGCGATGGAACACGGAGTCGAAGGCCCGCTCGGCAGTCTGTGGCGAGACTACGTGGGCACGCCGAAATCCATGTCGGTGCCGTGGGCCGGATTGATCCTTGCCCTGGTGGGCATCTCCGTCCGCCGGCGGCTGATCGCGGTGGGGTCGGCGGTGGCCATCGACCTGGTGTGGGCGGCCCTCCGGCTGCTGACCGGTGGCCCGTTCGCCATCGGCAACGGTCCGGTGATCGTGCTCACCGGGCTGGCGCTGCTGGCGTGGTGGCGGTGGCCGGGCGCCGAACGTCGCGATGCGTTGCGCGCCGCCGCACTCGGTGCGCTGCTCATCGTGGCTACCAAGGTCGGCGACGTGTGGCTGCACATCACGGTGATCGGCAAGCCGACGGTCCTCGACGCATACGCGAACCTCGCCGACCATGCGCTGGGTGATCCGGCGTGGGTCGTCGGCCGCGCGGTCGACGCGCTCGGTCCGGTGGTCTATGCGGTGCTGCACTGGGTCTATATCGAGCTTCCGGTAGCGGCGATCGTCGTGGCCTGCTGGCAGTTGCGCAGGGTGGCGCGCTCCGGACGATGGCCGTCGCACCATCTGGTACGCACTTTCCTCGTGCTCGGGTTGACCGGTCCGCTGATCTACGTGTTGTTCCCGGTTGTCGGGCCGATGTTCGTTTTCGGACCCGACGGCAACGGTCTGCAGGTGGGCAACTACTGGCCGGCGGTTGTGCCACCGCTCGATCGGAATCCGACGTCGCTGCTGTTCGACGATGTGACGCCGCGCAACTGCATGCCGTCCATGCATACCGCGTGGGCGCTGTCGGTGTTCCTGCACACTCGCCGCGATACCGATGGTGGTCGGGCGCCACGGTGGCTGCGGTGGGGCGGCACGTTCTGGCTGCTGGCGACGCTGGCCGCCACCCTGGGTTTCGGGTACCACTACGGTGTGGACCTGGTCGCGGGAGCGGTGTTGTGCCTCACGGTCGAGTCGGCTCTGCGCGCACCGGAACGGGGTTGGGGATGGTTCCGGGTCCGGCTCGTCGTCGGCGGCGCGGTGCTGCTGGCCGCATTGCTGCTGGCGTATCGCTACCTCGCGGTGACGATGGCCGACTACCCGGTACTCGCCGGCACCGTCGTACTCGGCCTGCTGGCCGCACTGGCCTGCCTGTTCCACGCGACCTGGTTCACACCGTCCACGACTCGCGCGCGTTAGCGATCGGTGCGCAGGTCGTGCTCGTATCCGACACGGTCGGACTCGGTGTGATCGGACTCGGTGTGATGCGGTTGCTGCTCGGTACCCGGTGTGCCGTTCTGCCGGATCTTGTGCAGTATCGTGAGCCCGATCGCGCAGCCGACGGTGATGGCGATCGCGGCGCGGCCCGGCGCCGAATTGGGTACCCGCGCGTCGGTGTTGAGCGTATCGATCTCGGTCGGCATCACCGAGATCACCGTGGGCAGGTACAGCGTGGTGATGGCGAGCACGCCGCTGGAGGCAAAGCGTGGCCGTGCCGTGCCGCAGCAGTACCCGGCGGCCAGCGCGACGACCACGCTCAGTGCGCCGCTGACGACCGGACTGGTGATTGGCGCGGCGAACCGGGCGAAGACCGCGATACCTGCGATCGGCACGACGGCCAGAGCGACCGAGGGACGTCGGGAACCGAACCGGATGCCGAGGGTGGTCAGGACGAGCAACATCACCGCACCCCAACCGGGTTGGGCAGGATAGTTCACCGCGGCCACCATGGCGGCGAAGCTCACGGCCAGGTAGATGCCGGCGCCGTCGCGACCGGGCAGCAGCAAGGCCGCGATGGTTGCGCTGACGATGGTGGCGGCGACGAACGCGACGACCTCGATCGCGTGACTATCGGTCGGTCCCATCTCGTACTCGTGGCTCAGCCAGGTTGTGCCCGCCAGCATCGTCGCTGCGAGCAGCGTGGCCGCGAGGATCGGCCGTACCGGAAGTGAGAAGGCGATTCCTGGCGACTTCGTGGGGTTGGTCTGCGACCAGTTGCGGAGGGTACCGAACGCCAGCAACGCCGTGGTCACTGCGATCCCGGCCAACCATTGCGGCGGAGTATTCGGCAGCGAGGTGGGATCGAGCGGGAGACGCAGCAACGCCGCGACATCGCCGAAAGCGAGAAAGCCGACGCTACCCACCGCGAACGCGATCCCGGGCACGGGTCGGTGCAGCAGGACACCACCCAGCGCACCGAGCACGACCGCGGCGCCCATCGCGTCGATATAGTTCTGCGTGGTGAGCATCTCCGCGGTCAGAGTCTGCGGCGCGAGCAGGTGACTGATCAACACCACCAGCATGGCCAGCGCTGCTGCCGCCCAGCCCACCACCGGCCTGGCGCTCACTCCGACCAACACGGCGACCGTGACCGTAACGATCATGGCCATCGCCGCGTTGCGCGGCAAGCTGTTGAGCAGGCCGGCGACCTGATAGGGCGTCGCCGTGTTGCGGGTATCGATAACGGTGACGGGTAGGAACAGCGTGAGTCCCGCGACCACGGCCGCTATGAAGGCCGTCATCGCGTCGACCCATTCGCCGACCCTACGCATGATTGTCGAACATACTCACGGCTATGCCCGGTGCAGCGTTTGCCCCTGATTCGCTGTGAATTCTCAGCGAGAATTCACAGGTAGTGACTGTCGGTACCGGCCGTGTGCCCGCGATTGTGCGCGTACCGGCGCAGCGCCTCGATCTGCAGCGGATCGAGCGACGGGTGCACGACTGCCGTGCCCGCTCGAACATCGGCGGCGGTGATTTCGGCGGCATTCACATCTCGGCGCATGGCGGCCAGCGCCGCCTCGCGCAACAATGCGGCGCAGTCGGCGGCGGAGAATCCGTCCAGTTCGTGTGCGAGCGCGTCGAGATCGACGTCGTCGGCCAGCGGTACCGTCCGCCCCGCGGCGCGCAAGATCTCCCGTCGGGCGCTGGCATCCGGCGGCGGCACGAAGACCAATCGTTCCAGCCTGCCGGGCCGCAGCAGCGCCGGATCGATCAGTTCCGGTCGATTGGTCGCGCCGAGGACCACGACGTCGCGCAGCGGTTGCACCCCGTCGAGTTCGGTGAGCAACGCCGCGACCACCCGATCACCGACGCCGCTGTCGCCGCTCTGGCCGCGGCGAGCCGCCAATGCGTCCACTTCGTCCAAGAAGATCAGCGACGGGGCGGAATCACGTGCCCGCTGGAACAGTTCTCGTACCGCGCGTTCCGAGGAGCCCACCCACCGATCCAATAGCTCGGCGCCCTTGACCGCGTGCACGCTGAGTTGGCCGCTGCCGGCGAGCGCGCGCACCAGGAAAGTCTTGCCGCAGCCCGGGGGGCCGTAGAGCAGCACGCCGCGCGGTGGGTCGATGCCCAGGCGGGCGAACGAATCGGGGTGGCGCAACGGCCACAGCACCGCCTCGGTCAACGCTTGCTTCGTCGCGGCCATGTCACCGACATCGTCGAGACTCAGACTACCGACGGCGAGTTCCTCCATACCCGATCGCGACAGCGGGCGAATCACCTCCAGTGCCCCGAGCAGATCCGGTTGGGTGAGCAATGGCTCACCCTGCTCCCTGGCTCGTGATGCCGCTCGCAACGCGGCCTCCCGGCACAACGCTGCCAGATCGGATACCACGAATCCCGGTGTACGCGAGGCGATCTCGTCGAGTTTCAGCATGTCGGTCGGTACCCGACGCAGCAGTTGCTCGAGAAGTGCTCTCCGGACGGCCGCCGAGGGCAGCGATAGTGCGAGTTCGCGGTCGCACAGGTCGGGCGCTCGTAGTCGCTGGTCGATCTCGGCGGGATGGGCGGTCGTGGCGAGAAGCGCCACACAGGGTTCGGCGATCGCGGCGCGCAACTGGTCGAGGATCAGCGTGGCGACCGGTTCGGCCGTCGCGGGCAGCAGGGCGTCGATGTCGGTGACGAGCAGCACGCCTCCCTGGCCGGAGCCGATATCGGCCACTGCCTGGGCAACCTCACGCAGTCGTGCACCGCTGTCGGCGGCGCCGATGGTCGGACCGTCCAGTTCCACCACTCGCCGTGGCGAGATGGCCGCTCGGGCCAAGGTCGCCTTGCCGACGCCGGCGGGTCCGGTGATCAGTACACCGAGATGCGGCCGGGCGCCGAGTGTGCGCAACAACTCGGGTTCGTCCAGGGCGAGAGCGAGCCATTCGGTGAGTTTCGCGGCCTGGCTGCGGACCCCAGCAAGATCCTCGACCGAAATTCGCGGGGCGGCGTCCCTGATCGCCGCTCGGCGGCCGGCTGCGGCGGCATTGGTGCGCGCCGCTGTGCCGAATGCGGCGGCCTCGGTGGCTCCGCGCGATGCCTCGCCCACCGGGATCGGTGTCCCGGCCGCCGCACGGTCGGCAGCGTCTCGCGCTGCGACCGCACCCGCGCCCCACACCACTGCGGTGTTCGGTTGCACGCTCACCGATCCCGGAGGGTCGGTAGCGGTAACGGTGAGCAGTTCCGTGGTCCACGCGATACCGAAAGTCCGCGACAGCGCTTGGGTCGCCGCGGTGGCATCGATGTCCGGGCCGAGGTCGCGTGGCAGCAACGAGACGGCGTCACCCACCGTCACCACCTTGCCGAGCAATGCCTGTCGCAAGGTCGCGGCCGGGATCGTGCGGGTGGCATGGACCGATCCACTCACCGAGATCTGTTTCGCACCGTAAACCGTTGCGGGACCGACCACCACGGGCGCACTGTCACGGAGCCCGGCGTTGGACAGCGTCACATCGTCGAGCAGTGCGGTTCCGGCCGGCGTTCCACGGCCCGCGAAACCGATCACTGCTGCCGTGCGTCGTGAGCCCACCAGCGTGATCGCATCCCATTCGCGTAGCCCGAGCGCGGTCAGGGCCTCCGGGTGTAGCCGCACCACGCCACGCCGGGCATCCGCGGCGGAAGGGTTCAGTCTGGCGGTGAGCTCCAGTTCTGCCACGGTGTCATTCTGCCGCGTGGCACACCGGAGGTCACGCGCGCACGTTTCGGCCCAACCCTGGCAGCGGTTGTATATCGATTCGGGCGCGCCTCGCCGACGGACGGATATCGTCTTGCTAGTCTTTCCCCGGAATCAGGGTGTCCGCGCGGTTCGAGGCAAGACCGGCATCAGGCCACGGTCGATGATGCTCCGTCGGCGAGACGTTCTGCCGCGCAGACGGCATCGTCTGTGATGTGGGGTATTCGCTCGATCCCGCAGTGGTTCCCGCGCACGAGGGTGTCCGGTCCTGCGGTTCGGCATGTACTACTCGGTCGCCACGAGAGTGTGGACTGTGGATTCGGATCCCCGAAGTCGTGCGCGCTAGTCGCTTGCACGTATCGACCAGGCTCCGAACGGCCGGTTCCGAATGGCCGGCCCATTCTCCGAGGGGATTCTGACGTGAAGTTGCGGAAGTTGAGCATCGTCGTTCTGTTGCCCGTTGCCGCTGCCGGTATTGCAGCGAGCACGGCGCAGGCCCAGCCATTGGCCGCCGAGGCGCAGGTATCGGTGGCCTCCGGTTCGCCCGGAACGACGAGCCTACCCGCGTCCTTCGAGGTGCCCTTCGTCGACGCGACGCCGGAGGCCGCCCTTACGGTGTTGGAGCCAGCGGTTGCCGTGTCGGCGGTGGCTTCGGCGCCGGTGTCGGCAGTGTCGTTGGCGCCGGTGTCGGCGGTGTCGTTGGCGCCGGTGCTGGCGGAGGCTTCGGGGTCGGCCGTTGCGGCGCCGCATGTGCCGTCTCAGCAGGCCGCACGGATTGCTGCCAGTGCCCCGGCTGACATTGCAACGAATCCGAATGCGGTGAATTCCGACCCGGTTGCCAACGGCGCCGCGGCGGGCGCCGGGATCGGCGCGGCGGTCGGTGCGTTGAGCGGCGCGATTGCTGGGCTGCCGTTGCTCGTCATCGGTGCTGTGCCGTTCGCTGTCATGGGCGCCATTCAGGGTGCGATCGGCGGCGCGGTCATCGGTGCCATCGTCGGCACGCTCATGCCAGAGGTCGTGCCTCAAGTGCTGCCCTGATCGGGAACCGAATTCCGATCGTGCTCCGAAGGACGGGCACCGGACCGGTCGTCGGTCGAATCCGGTCGCATGGCGGCGACGTCAGCGCTGTTCGTCGGCATGCGGCCGGCTCCGGCCGTCGTCCACGCCCGGCGACGAGTTCAGATCCGATGGTGTAGGACGAGATCGAGTTCGGTGGGGGTGAGTAGTCGCTCCAAGAGTTCTTCGGCGCCGGCCGAGTGAGACCCGTGCGGAGCTGTCGGCCTGCGGCGGGCACGTCGCCCGGTGTCCGGGTCGATGGCGGGCAGGAGCGGAACCTGCTTCGCAGGTCGACGATGCAGCAGGGAGAGCAATTTCACGGCCGGTCACCTCGTGTGGGATACCGAAAGAGTGGAGGCAGTATCTGATGCTTCATCTATCTGTCATTGTGCGCCGCCCATTACATCGGCCTGCGGACAAGCGCTGAAAACGTGACGAAACCGTCTCCCCGGCTAGAATGTGACCGAGTCATCGAATCGCGTTCGGGCGGATGATCGTCGGTCCGTCGCCTGGGTCACGGAGGCAGTGTTGCCGAACAATCTCGAAGCCGCCATCGACATTTCCGCGCCGCCCGAGCAGGTGTGGGCGGTCGTCTCCGACCTGAAGCGGATGCCGGAATTCAGTCCGCAATGCGTGCGGATGGTCCAGATCGGTTCGCTCAAAGCAGGTACCTGGACACTCAATCTGAATCGCGATGGCAGAATGTTCTGGCCGACGACCGCGCGCGTCGTGCGGTACGAGCCGAACCGTGCGTTCGCTTTTCGGATCAACGAGAACCGCGCCGTGTGGAGCTACACCCTCGAGCCGACCGAGACCGGTACCCGGCTGATCGAACGGCGAGACACGCCCAACGGCATCTCGTGGTTTTCGCGCACGACGGCCCCGGTCGTGTTCGGCAGTGAACCCTCCATGGAGGACACGCTGACTCGCGGTATGAACCGCACTCTCGAGAAGATCAAACAGGCTGTCGAGGCCGCTGCCTGATCCTGGCGTCCGCTGTGAGCCGCTACCGCCAGTTGGGCAGATGCACGACCTGGGCCGCGTAGGACAGACCCGCGCCGAAGGCGATCAGCAGCGCTGTGTCGCCGGGCCGCGATTTTCCTTCACGCAGTAACGATTCCATGGCCAGCGGAATCGACGCGGCCGAGGTATTGCCCGTATGTTCGATATCGGTGGCCAGTGCGCAGTGTTCGGGCAATTTCAATACCCGGGCCATGATCTCGATGATGCGACCATTGGCTTGGTGGGGGACCAATGCATCCAGGTCCTCCGGCTCCAGACCAGCGCGGTCGATCGCATCGCGACACACTTTCTCCAAAGAATGCGCCGCCCAACGGAACACCGCGGTGCCCTCCATGGCCATATAGGGCCGAACCGCGTCCAGTCCCTTCTCGTCTATCTCGGCGAAGAACTCCATCCAGTCCTTGTTCTGCCGGATGGCGTGGTGCTGGGTGCCGTCCGAGCCCCATACGGTGGGACCGATACCGGGTTCGGACGAGGGGCCGACGATCACGGCCCCCGCGCCGTCGGCGAACAGGAATGCCGTCGAGCGATCGGTCGGGTCGACGGTGTTGGTGAGTTTCTCCACCCCGATCACCAGGACGTGCCCGGCGGTACCGGTCCGAACCGCATCCGAAGCCAGTGCGAGCGCATGGCAGAAGCCCGCGCAGCCCGCCGACACATCGAAGGCCGCGGCACCGTTCATGCCGAGGTCGGTAGCGATGCGTGGAGCCGCGGCGGGGGTGAGCAACAAGTGCGTCGATGTCGCGACGATCACGCAATCGACTTGGTCGACCGCAACGGCCGAGGACTCCAGTGCGCCGCGAGCAGCCGCGACACTCATGCTCTGGATGGTTTCCGATTCGTCGGCGAACCGCCGGGTCTTGATGCCGGACCTGGTCCGAATCCACTCGTCGCTCGAGTTGATCGGACCTGCGACCTCGTCGTTGGTGACCACTCGGGTGGGGCGGTACACGCCGAGCCCGAGAATTGCCGTGTGCTCTGCCCCGACAGTCTGGGCGATACGAGCAGCCATCTGTGTCTCCTATGTACCTGCGGCGCAGCCGCCGGGTCTTTCCCGAAGCACCGAACCCTTCATCCATTCATATTCGTGGGTGCCGGTCTCGATGTTTACGCGCCCACGTACATGAGGCACCCTCATATTAACTTGAGAGTAGCCGATCCGACCCGCGTATTTCGACTATCGCTGGGTATTCCTCGAAGTACACCGCCGCTGCCCGCGGCGTACCTCGACCAGTGCAGCCCGCGGCGTGGCCCGATCAGTGATGCGAGGACACCCATGCTCGGTCTCGGGATAATCGGATGGATCATCATCGGCGGTCTTGCCGGATGGATCGCAAGCAAAATCATGAAGACGGACGCTCAGCAGGGCATCTTGCTCAATGTCGTCGTCGGGATCTGCGGCGGACTGCTCGGCGGCTTCCTGTTGAAGCTGCTCGGTGTCGATGTCGCCGGCGGTGGCCTGTGGTTCAGCTTCTTCACCTGCTTGGGTGGTGCGGTCGTCCTGCTGTATGTGGTCAGGTTGGTCACCGGACGCGGTGTCCGAAGTTGACCCCCCTGCCTCGGGCCACTTTCCCGTAAGGTGTGAGCGCTAGCGCCGGTTCAATCGTTGAGGGGGCGCGACCGTCTGCATCGAGCACGAAAGAGGAGCCTGTGGCCCGCCGTCCCACCCCGCCCGGCACGCCTGAACGGACCAGGGTCGCCCACGTCGCGGACCTGGTCCGCCACACGGTCCCACCGCTGCATCCCGCTGGGCTCCCCTTCGTCGCCGCGCCGCTCGCGATCGCGCTCGTCGGTTCGAAGCGTCGGTGGGTGCGTCGCGCGGGGCTGCTGATCGCGGCGGTCTGCGCACTGTTCTTCCGCCACCCGAATCGCGTGCCGCCGAACCGGCCGGGCGTCGTGGTCGCCCCTGCCGACGGGGAGATCGCGTTGGTCGATACCGCCATCCCGCCCGCCGAGTTGGGGCTCGGCGATCGACCGCTGCCGCGGATCAGCATCTTCCTGTCCGTGCTGGACGTGCATGTGCAGCGCACTCCGGTCTCCGGCACCGTGCGCGCGGTGCTGCATCAGCCGGGGCAATTCCGCTCGGCCGATCTGCCCGAGGCCTCGACCGTGAACGAGCGCACCAGCATGGTGCTGCAGACCCCGGATGGACAGCAGATCGTGGTGGTGCAGATCGCCGGCTTGCTGGCCCGGCGGATCGTCTGTGACGCGCAGGTCGGCGACGTGCTCACGATCGGCGACACCTATGGACTGATCCGCTTCGGCTCCCGGGTCGACACCTATTTCCCGCCGGGCACCGAACCGCTGGCGCTGCCCGGCCAGCGCACGATCGGCGGCGAGACCGTACTCGCCGCGTTCGGCTCCACCGCTGACGCGTAATGGACGCGGCGATGCCCACTCAGCGGCGGCGGACCATCCGGCTGTTGCCGAGCATCGTCACGATTCTGGCGCTGTGCGCGGGGTTGTCGGCGGTGAAGTTCGGTTTGGACGGCAAGTTCGATATCGCGCTGGCGATGATCGGTGCTGCGGCCGTCTTGGACACCCTCGATGGGAGACTGGCCCGGATGTTGGCCGCCACCACGAGGATCGGCGCGGAGTTGGATTCGCTGGCGGATGCGATCTCCTTCGGCGTGGCGCCCGCCTTGGTTCTGTATGTGAGCCTGCTCGACAGCAACAGTGTGGGGTGGATCGTCGCGCTGCTGTTCGCGGTCAGCATCGTGCTGCGGCTTGCCCGGTTCAACACCCTGGTCGACGACGACACCCGACCGGACTGGGCGCGAGAGTTCTTCGTCGGCGTTCCCGCACCGGCCGGTGCGCTCATCGCAATGGTGCCGGTGGCGTTGTTCGTGCAATTCGGGGACGGCTGGTGGGTCACCTTCTACGGAGTGGTCACATGGACGGTGTTCGTGGCCGCGCTGTGCGTGAGCACGATTCCCACCTTGGCGATGAAGTCGGTGTCGGTGGCGCCGCAGGCGGCGGCCGGGCTGCTGGTGCTGGTCGCACTCGCGGCGGCCGCACTGGTCACCTATCCGATCATGCTGCTGTTGGTGCTGGTTGCGCTGTACCTCGGGCATATTCCGTTCGCTTGGTATTCCCAGCGTTGGGTGGCGGCCCGTCCGGAGACCTGGCAGCACAAGCCTGCCGAGCGCCGTGCCCAGCGTCGCGCGGACCGGCGCCTGGAAGCGGCTCGGCGGCCGGCGATTCGTGGGTCGTCGGCCCGGTTGCGGTTGCGGCGACCGGGCCAGCGACGGCAGAACGGGACGTCACCGCCGGATGACGTGCTCTAGCCGGGCGACTCGGGTCCGACGACGTCCACGTTACGGTTGATCGCGGCACGCTCGGTATCCACCGGCGGTCGCGGACGTAGCGCGGTCGGGGCGATTTCGGCGGGCGTGTAGGAGGCGACTATGGAGCAGGATGGACTGCGCGAGTTCGAGGCGCGTCGGCCCCGGTTGTTCGCGCTGGCCTACCGGATGCTCGGCTCGGCGAGCGAGGCCGAAGACGCGGTCCAGGAGACATATCTGCGCTGGGACGGCGTCGACCGTACCCAGATCCGGTCGGCAGAGGCGTGGTTGACCACCGCAGTGGTGAACGTGTGCCGCACGTGGCTGGTTTCGGCACGAGCGCGGCGAGAGCGCTACACCGGGCCGTGGCTGCCCGAACCCGTGGCGACCGCGCGTGGTGAGTTGGGACCGCTGGAGACGATCGAAGAACGCGAACTGGTCTCCCTCGCGTTGCTGACCGCGCTCGAGCGGCTGACACCGCTGGAACGTGCGGTTTTCGTTTTGCGCGAGGCATTCGGGTACGCGCATCGCGAGATCGCCGAGATACTCGATGTGACCGAAGCCAATTCACAGCAGGTCTTTCGGCGCGCGGGCCAGCGGGTGCGCGCCGGGCGGGCTCGCTTCGGCATCCCGGCCGAACAGGCTCGTGAGCTGATCGAGCGGTTTCTCGCAGCGGCACGCGAGGGCGATGTCGAGTCGCTCGAGCGGATGCTCGCTGCTGATGTGACCGCGACGGCCGATGGCGGCGGATTGGTCTCCGCGGCTCGACGCCCAGTGCTCGGCCCGCACAATGTGGCGCGATACCTGACGGGCTTGCTACGCCGGCAGATCCCCGGGTTGGGATTGACCGTCGAGGAGGTGAACGCGGCGCCCGCCGTGGTCGCGCGGGTGCACGGCGCGCCACTTGTGGTGATGGGGGTCGATGTGGCCGACGGTGCAGTCGTGGCCCTGCACGTGATCGCCAACCCCGACAAGCTGAGGCATTTCGCCAGCTCGTAGCAGTAGACGCCGTAGCGAGCCCGGCGATGGCGCGGCTGCGCCGGCTGGTGTGACGCGCTTCATGGCGGCTATCTGTCAGGATTCGAGGGCCTGTGCGGTCTGAGGGGTGATCGGCGATGAAAGGAGCCACATCATGACCGGACAGCATCGGATCGTCGTTCTCGGCGCCGGATACGGTGGACTGGCGGCAGCCCGCCGGCTCGTCCGTAAGGCACGGAGCGCGCAGATCACCGTCGTGGACGCACACTCGACGGTCGTCGAGCGGGTGCGGCTGCACCAGCGGGCTGCTGGCCAGGACATTCCCGTGCGAGATCTGCGGGAACTGCTGGAACGCAAGAATATTCGGTTCGAGCACGCCACGGCAACGACCATCGACACCACCGGTAGACGGGTGGTGCTCGCCGGGTCCCCCGCGCTCGAATACGACACGCTGATCTACGCACTCGGCAGTGTCGCCGATGTCGAGAGTGTCCCCGGGGTAGCCGAGCACGCCTATTCGATTGCGACCCAAGACGAGCGGCGGCCGGCGGTGATGCCCAGATCGGTGGCGGTCGTCGGAGCCGGGCCGACCGGCATCGAACTCGCGGCGGAACTGGCCGAATCGTACCCGGATACGCGAGTGCTGCTGCTCGGTGCGGAGGAACCGGCGGCGGGGCTCTCACCGCGTGCCCAGGCGCACGTCCGGCGGACGCTGGAACGTCTCGGGGTCGACATCCGCTCGGGAGTCAAGGTCATCGAGGTGACCGAAGAGGGCGTGCGGTTGGCGGACGGGTCGTTGGTCGAGGCTCGGGCGACGATGTGGACCACAGGTTTTCGCGTACCCGATCTGGCCGCACGCAGTGGTGTCGCGGTCGATCTCGAGGGTCGGGTGTCGACCGACGCCACGTTGCGTTCGGTGTCGCACCCGGACATCTACGCCGTGGGTGACGCCGCCGTCGTCGCGGGTCCGGGCGACCGCGAGCTGCGTATGGCCTGTGCCACTGCGCTACCTACGGGCAAGTACGCAGCCGATGTCGTGGCGGCGCGGCTGCGGGGCGCCGAGCCGCCGAAGTTGCGTTTCCGGTATGTGGTCCAGTGCGTGAGCCTGGGACGGCGGGACGGACTGATCCAATTCGTGCATGCCGACGACACCCCGGGCCGGATGGTGCTGACCGGACGGACGGCGGCCTGGGTGAAGGAACAGGTGGTGCGTAGCACCGTCTCGGCCAGCCGGCCCTGATCGGTTGCGCCCCAGGAGGGTGGCCTCGCCAGTGCCCGCTCCATGGAAGTCGCCGGGCGAATCGCTGTGACAGGGTGGTCGATCCATTCGGTCGGCCACCCTGATGTGCACCCGCTGCGGCCGACGCATCGAAGAGATCCGCAGAGTGTTGTATAGCTCACAACAATATTGCGCCCATTCATGTTGCGCACAATATAAATGGGCGCTACTTTTACTGCCATCGAGTTGCCCGAACGTCGAGGAGTATCGTGAACACGCACACCCGCCCAGTGCTGGAAGCCGCTGCCGCCGAATTCGCCGCTGCCACAGCGAATCCGCCCTACCTGTTCGACCTCGGTCCGATCGAGGGCCGCAAGACGGTGGACGAGGTCCAGTCCGGCGACATCGCCAAACCGGACATTCGTGAAGAATGGGTCACTGTGCCCGCGCCGACCGGCGATGTTCGAGTTCGGATCGTCACTCCCGCCGCAGCTGCCGGTCCGCTGCCGGTGATCCTCTACATTCACGGGGCCGGTTGGGTTTTCGGCAATGCGCACACCCATGACCGACTGGTGCGTGAGCTGGCGGTGAATACCGGCGCCGCGGTGGTCTTTCCCGATTACGCGCTGTCACCGGAAGCCCGATACCCGGTCGCCATCGAACAGAACTACGCCACTGCCCAATGGGTCGGCGAACACGGCCACGAACATGGTCTGGACGGCGCCCGAATCGCCGTAGCCGGCGACTCGGTAGGCGGAAACATGTCCGCGGCACTGACCCTGCAAGCCAAGCAGCGTGGGGATGTGCGCTTGCGGGCGCAGGTCCTGTTCTACCCGGTCACCGATGCCGCCTTCGACACTCCGTCCTACCACCAGTTCGCCGAGGGCTATTTCCTGCGCCGCGACGCCATGCAGTGGTTCTGGGATCAATACACCACCAGCGAGACCGATCGGGCCCAGGTGACCGCGTCACCGCTGCGCGCGACCATCGACCAGCTGGCCGACCTGCCGCCCGCGCTGGTGATCACCGCTGAAGCCGATGTACTGCGCGACGAAGGCGAAGCTTACGCCGCGCGGTTGCGGGAAGCCGGCGTAGCGGTCACCGCGGTGCGCTACTCGGGCGCCATTCACGACTTCGTGATGCTCGATGCGTTGCGCGGTACTCGAGCCGCGAGCGCCGCCATCGCCCAAGCCAGCGCGTTTCTACGCGAGGCACTGGTCGAGGCAGCGCAGTAGCGTCTCAACGACCGCCGATGAGCGGAACCAACTGTTCATCGGCAGTCCACGCGCCGTGATGGCCGATCATCGTCGACTCCACCGGTTCGCGGCCCGGGCACACGAGCACGCTGCGACCTTCCGCGACGGCGACGAGATCTCCGATGCGATCGAGCACCGCCGGGTCGGGTGCGGTTCGCCCGAACCAGTGCTCGTCCAATGCCTCGGCGCGCGACACCACCCGTGCGTGCGTAGACAGTTCGGCGCTCCACTGCGCGGCCACATCGGGCAGGGCGGCGGCGCGCTCGAGGTAGATGTGACGCACCCGTGCCTCGCCTCCGATCAGCCGGACGTCTTGATGGAGCCGACTGCGAGTGTCCAGGTCGATCACCTCGTCCGCGTGGATCATCCCGTGATCGCCGGTGACGAGCAGGGTGCAGGTGGTTGGAAGGTCGGTCAGCAGGTCGGCCACGCAGGTGTCGATGTCGCGCAACACCTCCAGCGCTTGCGCTGAATCGGGGCCGTGTCGGTGACCGGTGGAATCGAGGTCGGGGAAATAGGCATAGGTGAACCGGGATCGAGTGCCTGCCCGCGCGCTCACCTCGAGGATTGCGGCCCGCACCTCGTCGAGATCGGCGGCCGGGTGCAGCGTGCCCGGCGCGCGGAATGCGGCCCGAGTCAGACCGGAGGCGCGCTGGTAGGCGGGGACCACATAGTGGATCTCCACCCCGTGGACGGCGAGGTCCTGGAGGCGGCTGGAGTTCCGTTGCACCGTTTCGGGTGGGTACTCCTCGATGGCGTCGATTGTGCTGTCGAGCCGCCACCGCAGCGGATACAGCAACCGGGGGCCGTCGGATGCGGGCATGGCGAAGCTGGATCCGACGATGCCGTGTGTCGCGCAGGGCGCCCCCACGGCGAGGCTGGTGAGGCTGGTCGCGGTGGTCGAGGGGAATCCAGCGGTCAGTGTGGTGGCGACATTCGCTGTCATTGTCGGCGCGATGTCGGGGTGCCGGGCCAGCAACTCCGCGCCCAGTCCGTCGATCAGGAGCACCACCACGTCACGGTTCGGCGTGAGGTCCAGGGGGTCGTATCCGCCGATCCCGAACGACGCAGCGACGGCGGGCAGGATATCGGCGAGGGTGTGTGGCATCGACGCCGATGGTTCCCGATTCCGATCGATCCCGCTACTCGGGCGCGATCACCGTGACCCGGCGTGAGATATCTGTGCGGAGGCTATCGAGCGCCGATCGGCCGTGGCGCCAGCGACACCGTGATTCCTGTAGCAGCAGCGCTGTGAGCTGCACCTTTATCCGGTTGTGGAGCATGAATCGACCCGCCGGAGCGGTGAATAGCCGACAGCTAAGCTATAGCAATGGCGGATGAAACGGATTCCGACCTAGTGGCGGGGGAGCGTCGCGCAGATTTGCTGCGTGCGCTGTCGTATGTGTCCACCGAGTCCCAACCCGATGGCAGCTACGTGGTGAACGGTGATCTGCCGCCGGATGTGGCGCCGCCGTTCATTCGCGCCATCATGCGAGTGGAAGCCGAGCTATTGCTGCACGATGCCGAACTCGTCACCGTCGAGGATGGCGAACCGCGTACGCCCGAAGAACGTCGTACCGATGCGTTCGTGGCATTGGTTCTTCGTGTCGACGACCGCCATTGACCTGCCGGCTGGGCGGACGATCTGTGCGCCACGCCGCCGCGACGAGCTGGCGAACCTTGCACTCGGTATCCCTGAGTGCTAAAAAGGCTTTTGGCACTCTCAACCTGTGAGTGCTAGGTCGGGACGGTGAGACCGGGTTCCGTCGACACCCTCGGTCGTCCGTCGCGGGCACCGAGCCTGGCCAGCGTAACTGGGGCGACCCAACCTGCGGTCGCTCTGTGTGTCAGCCCCATATACATGTGGAGGATCTCAACGCAATGGCCAAGACAATTGCGTACGACGAAGAGGCCCGTCGGGGTCTCGAGCGGGGTCTGAACAGCCTCGCCGACGCGGTCAAGGTGACGCTGGGCCCCAA
Organism: Nocardia sp. CNY236; assembly: GCF_000482385.1. GTDB lineage: Bacteria > Actinomycetota > Actinomycetes > Mycobacteriales > Mycobacteriaceae > Nocardia. Next base: position 12,918 of record NZ_KI519394.1, on the reverse strand, counting down.
GGGCCGCAACGTTGTCCTGGAGAAGAAGTGGGGCGCCCCCACGATCACCAACGATGGTGTGTCCATCGCCAAGGAGATCGAGCTGGAGGACCCGTACGAGAAGATCGGCGCCGAGCTGGTCAAGGAAGTCGCCAAGAAGACCGACGACGTCGCGGGCGACGGCACCACCACCGCAACCGTGCTGGCCCAGGCACTGGTGCGCGAGGGTCTGCGCAATGTCGCGGCCGGGGCGAACCCGCTGAGCCTGAAGCGCGGTATCGAGAAGGCGGTCGAGGCGGTCACCGCCAAGCTGCTCGACTCCGCCAAGGAGGTCGAGACCAAGGAGCAGATCGCTGCCACCGCCGGTATTTCGGCCGGCGACGCGTCCATCGGTGAGCTGATCGCCGAAGCCATGGACAAGGTCGGCAAGGAAGGCGTCATCACGGTCGAGGAGAGCAACACCTTCGGGTTGCAGCTCGAGCTGACCGAGGGTATGCGCTTCGACAAGGGCTACATCTCCGGCTACTTCGTCACCGACCCGGAGCGTCAGGAAGCGGTCCTCGAAGACCCGTACCTGCTGCTGGTCAGCTCGAAGATTTCCACCGTCAAGGACCTGCTGCCGCTGCTGGAGAAGGTCATCCAGGCGGGCAAGCCGTTGCTGATCATCGCCGAGGACGTCGAGGGCGAGGCCCTGTCCACGCTGGTGGTCAACAAGATCCGCGGCACCTTCAAGTCCGTCGCGGTCAAGGCGCCGGGCTTCGGTGACCGTCGCAAGGCGCAGCTGGCCGACATCGCCATCCTGACCGGCGGCGAGGTCATCAGCGAAGAGGTCGGGCTGTCGCTGGAGACCGCCGGCCTCGAGCTGCTCGGTCAGGCGCGCAAGGTCGTCGTCACCAAGGACGAGACCACCATCGTCGAGGGTGCCGGCGATGCCGAGGCGATCAAGGGCCGGGTCGCGCAGATCCGTACCGAGATCGAGAACTCCGATTCCGACTACGACCGGGAGAAGCTGCAGGAGCGGCTGGCCAAGCTGGCCGGCGGCGTTGCGGTGATCAAGGCGGGCGCGGCGACCGAGGTCGAGCTCAAGGAGCGCAAGCACCGCATCGAAGACGCGGTCCGCAATGCGAAGGCCGCCGTCGAGGAGGGCATTGTCGCCGGTGGCGGCGTCGCCCTGCTGCAGTCGGCCCCGGCGCTGGCTGCGCTGAACCTGAGCGGGGACGAGTCCACGGGCGCGAACATCGTGAACGTCGCGCTGTCGGCTCCGCTGAAGCAGATCGCGCTCAACGCCGGCCTCGAGCCGGGCGTTGTTGCCGAGAAGGTCAGCAACCTGAAGGCGGGCCACGGCCTGAACGCCGACTCGGGTGAATACGAGGACCTGCTGGCCGTCGGCGTCGCCGATCCGGTCAAGGTCACCCGCTCGGCGCTGCAGAACGCGGCGTCGATCGCGGCACTGTTCCTGACCACCGAGGCCGTGGTTGCCGACAAGCCGGAGAAGACCCCGGCGCCGGCCGCCGACCCGACCGGTGGCATGGGCGGCATGGACTTCTGAGTCCAGCCGCTGGGCACATATCGCGAACCGGAAGCCGGTCCACCTCCACGGTGGGCCGGCTTCCGGCGTTCGGCGCCGAAATACCGTTCACCTCTCGGTGTTTTCGTCCTCGATTCTTTCCCGAATCCCTTGTACCGTTCGATCCTTCGGGATGCGCTCGGGCCAGAGGATCGCCGCGAGTAGCACGGCCAGCGGCAGACAGAACACGATCACCCACCCGACCGTGAGCCACGCGCCGTTCATCGACTCTCGTTGTTCCGCGCAGTGTTCAGTACTGCCTTCATCACGCGCATGGATACCGAGGCAATCGCTAGCACCACTTCGTCATCCAGGTCTTCGGGACCGATCGGCCATCCATCGGGACCTAGGAACGACCATGACCCGTCTCTGTGCTGGAGCAAGCTCGGGCGATTGTTGTCCGGTTCCGCTGCCGGTTTCCGATTGTCTTCGTCATCGATTTGTGGGGGTACGTCCATGGCCCTCCCCTTCATAGTCCGGTTGGTACACACCACCGTCGGGGACGAACTGGGTAGGCCGTCTACCCGGCAGAGGGGCTGAGATAGACGCTATTCATAGGTATTTGGGCTGGTAACCGTCTTGCTGTCCACAACCGTCTTCAGTCGAACCGCAACGCACGCATACTGAACGTTGTGGAATCAGGCGCGCTGTTACGTGCCGCTCGTGAAGCGGCGGGAATCTCTCTGCGCAAGATGGCTGAGAGGACCTTTTACAGTAAGGCATACCTGGGGTTGATCGAGACCGGTCGACGTCCCGTGCCCGTCGGGGTGAGCACCGCTTATGAACGAGTGCTCGGGACAACAGACCTGGGGCGGCTCTCCGCTGCCACAAGATCCCCCGCCACTGTGGACGCCAACGCATTGTTGGATGTGGCTGCGATGCTGGCGGCCATTCGCCGAGTGGAGGACGCGATCGGGGCGCTGGCGGTACTCCCGATAGCGCGCGGGATATCCTCCATGACCGAGCAATTCGTTCGCAAGGCGCGCACAGTACGAACCGAAGCAGCGACACTCGCGTCCGAGGTCGTGCAGTACCGAGGTTGGCTGGAACACGCGGTGGGAGCAGATGCCGCCGCACAACGCAGCCTGGCCACTGCGGTGGACCTGGCGCGGAAGTCCGGGAATCCTGATCGACTCGTACACAGCCTGGGGTTCGCCGGCTACGTAGCCTGGAGTGCGACAGGGGATTACGGCGAGGTTATTGGCCTGTCGGACGCAGCGCTGGCAGTGCGCGGCGCACATCCAGTCCTGACCGCTTACGCGCGAATGCGGCAGGCTGAGTTGCTGGCAGCGCGCGGGGAGAGGCATGCCGCGTACAGTGCCCTGTCCGCAGCCGATATGGCAGCATCGGCGGCGGCCGAATGCACACCGCCGGAGGCGATGTACTGGTGGACTCCGGGTTTCGGGGCCGTGCAACGTGGCGGTGTGCTGGCCTTGCTGGGGGACGCCGAGCAAGCGATCGAGGAAGCTACAGACGGCCTGACCGGAATGCCGCTCGAGCATCGTCGGACAGAGTGGCTGGCGTCGGCACTGCGGCGGGTCGACCCGGACATGCAGCCCTGATGGTGGTCAGTGTCGTATCGTGGCGGCGAACTGTTCCAGTGCGGTGCGGGCGGCGTTGGAGTCGTGGTCGAGGGGTCCGTATATCGCGTCGAAGTGTTCGGTGGTGGCGTGGAGTCCTGCTTGGATGAGGGTGTCGATGTCGCGGCGGTCGGGTTCGAAGTCGAGTTCCTCGCCGGTTGTATCGACGTAGTTTTTTGTTCGGCCGCCCGGTATTCACTGCACAGTCGTTCGTCTTCCATCCGCTGCCGAAGCCATGCCGGGATGTTCTCCTCCGACCGCGGAAAGCATTTCAGCTCGGTGAGATGGCTACTGTAGGTGGGGTACAGGCTCTATGCGGGTTCTTTGTCGTAGTCGAACGTTGCTGTTACGTGGTGATCGGGTGTCACCGTCAGCGACATCGAAAACCATGCCCCACCATCAGGAGTCGCGGGACAATCGCCGTGAGCCTGCTCGTTGAGCGCGAAGTATTCCGGCTCAAAAGACCGGAGAGATCACGTGCCGTGCAGCGGTCGAGGCCACGGGGTTCGACGGGCAGACCCGCTCAATTCGCGATTCCGAAGACACCCGTGGGACTGGTGGCGACCACCGTGGGGGTAGCGGTGCCGGTGATCGGCGCCGACATCACCTGACTGGTGCCTCCGTTGGTGATGAACAGGGTGTTGCCGGTGACGGTGATGTCCCTAGGGGCAGACAGTCCGGTCACCAGCGGGGTCGGTGTGCCACCGGTGATCGGCACCGTCACCACCCGATTGGCCCCGAGCTCGCAAATGTAGAGGAGGTTACCGACCCGGACGAGACCCGCGGGCGTGCTCATGCCGGACGCCAGCAGGGTTGGTGTGCCACCGGTTTGCGGCACCGAATACACACTGTCGGGAGTGGCGTCGGTGAAGAACAGCAGGCCGCCGTAGGTGTAGGGCAGCGAATTGCTGGTGCCCCCCGAGCCGGTGACGGTGACACCGACGGTGCCGGTCCCGGGCGGGGCGATGGCGTTGATCCGGGTGTCGGAGACGATGGCGAACGTGGTTGTCGTCGCCCCGAACCGCACGGTCAACGGCCCGGCGCCGGTGAACCCGGTGCCCGAGATCTGTACTGTGTTGCCCCCGGATTCGGGACCGAAACTCGGATCGAGCGAGGTGAGCACCGGTGCTGCCAGGAGTGCTGCGGCGACCGGGACGACCCCCGGCTGGGACACCAACCCATCGGTGATTCCGAAGACGCCGGTGGGGCTGGTGGCGACCACGGTCGGGGTGGCGGTGCCGGTGATCGGTGCCGACACCACCTGACTGGTGCCTCCGTTGGTGATGAACAGGGTGCTACCGGAGACGGTGACACTCCTGGGGAGCAACAGTCCGGTCACCAGGGGGGTCGGCGTGCCGCCGGTGACCGGCACCGTCAATAGCTGACCGGTTGAGAACTCGCACACGTAGAGCAGGCCACCGACCCGCACGAGACCTGTGGAAATACTCAGACCGGACGCCAACAGGGTAGGTGTACCGCCACCGGTTTGCGGCACCGAATACACATTGCCGGGATTGAGATCGGTGAAAAATAGCAGGCCGGCGCCGTTGTAGGTGTAGGGCAGCGGATTGCTGGCGCCGCCCAGTGCGGTGACGGTGACGTCGACGGTGCCGGTGCCGGGTGGGGCGATGGCGTCGATCCGGGTATCGGAGACGATGGTGAACGTGGTTGCCGTGGCCCCGAACCGCACGGTCAACGGTCCGGCGCCGGTGAACCCGCTGCCGAAGATCTGTACCGTGTTTCCGCCAGAGGCGGGACCGAAGCCGGGGTCGAGCGAAGTGAGCACGGGCGCCATCGGGGGCCTCCGAAGGGGGAAAAGGTTTTCCTGCAACGGTTGTCGGAGCGGTGGCGACACCGTTGGATCCAGTAACCCACCGGCAGCGGCGGTTGCGCAACGAATCTCCGGTCGCGGTTGCGCAACGAATCACCAACTTCACACAGCTGCCGATCGACCGACGACGAAGTTGACCAGCCGACCCGGCACCACAACGACGCGCTCGATCGACCGGGCGCCCATGGCCGCCCGAATCTCGCTCAGGTCCAGCGCCGCCGCGCGTATGGCCTCTTCCGAGGCACCCTGCGGCACTGTGATCCGACCCCGGACCGTGCCATTGATCTGGCAAGCCAGCTCTACCGTCTCGGCGTGCAGCAGCTTCGCGTCCGGCTCGGGCCACGGCTGCTTCCACACGTGCTCGCCGGTGAGGCGGTAGTAGCACTCACTCGCCGTGTGGGGAGCGAACGGCAGGAGCAGCGATGCGGTTGTGCTCAGTGCGAAAGTCGCTGTCTTTAGGTCGATACCGTCCTGTAGCGCCCTCCCGATGTCGTTGGTCAGTCCCATCAAAGCGGCAATCGCGGTATTGAAGGCGAACTTCCCCGACATATCGGTCGTGACCTTCTGGATCGTTCTCGCAGTCTTGCGTTGCAACGCGAGACTGCTGTCCCGGCCGGGGGACACGCCGATGGTCACCGCATCGGTACCGCAGACCTGCACGGTGAATCGAAACAGCCGGCGCAAGAACCGGTATGCCCCTGAGACACCCGTGTCCGACCAGTCCGCGCCCTGGTCGGGCGGGCCGATGAACAGTACATAGCAGCGTGCGGCATCGGCGCCGTACCTGGCGATGATCTCCCGAGGAGAAACCGCGTTCCCCTTGGATTTCGACATTTTCGCGCCGTTGCGGGTGATCATTCCCTGGGTGAACAGAGCATCGAACGGTTCGGAGATCTACCCTTCGGCGCGTAGTCGCTCACGTCTGGCAGTTCCACCGGTAGCGACTGCTCGGGCACGGGCACCATACCGCAGGAGTCGCAATACACTATCGGGATCGGGCAACCCCAGTAGCGCTGGCGGGACAGCAGCCAGTCACGCAGCTTGTAGGTCACCGTCGGGATGCCGTGACTGTGCTCCTGCAGCCATGAGATGGCTGTCCACTTCGCCTCGCCGACCGTGAGCCCGTCGAGAAAGCCCGAGTTGATGGCGGGTCCGTCCCCTGTGTATGCCTCGCCAGTGAAGTTCTCGGCCGGCTGTACGGTGCGGATCACCGGCAGGCCGAACTCGGCAGCGAAGTCCCAGTCCCGCTGGTCCTGCCCGGGCACGGCCATGATCGCGCCGGTCCCGTAATCCGGCAGAACATAGTCGGCGACGAAGACGGGAATCCGAGCACCGTTGATCGGGTTGGTGGCGTAGGTACCGGTGAAGACACCGCTCTTGTCCTTGCTTTCCTGCCGATCCAGCTCCGTCTTCAGTGCCGCGGCAGCGCGGTACGCGCAGACAGCGTCGTCGGGCGTCGACGATCCTGCTGTCCAGCGGCTGTCGATACCGGCGGGCCAGTGGTCGGCAACAACTGTGTCCACCGACGGATGTTCGGGCGCGAGGGCCAGATACGTGGCGCCGAACAAGGTATCCGGCCGTGTGGTGAAGACCTCGATCGGCTCGGTGTCGGTGGCGAATCGTACGGTGACACCGTCCGAGCGGCCAATCCAGTTCCGCTGCATCCGTTTCACGTGCGGCGGCCAATTCAGACCATCGAGGTCATCCAGCAGACGGTCGGCATAGGCGGTGATACCGAAAAACCACTGTTCCAGCTGCCGCTGCTCCACCGGCGCCCCGCAACGCTCGCACTGTCCACCGACAACTTGCTCATTCGCCAGCACTGTCGCGTCCTTCGGGCACCAGTTCACCGCGGCCTCACGACGGTAGGCGAGCCCGGCCTCGAACAGCTGGAGGAAGATCCACTGAGTCCAGCGGTAATACTCCGGTTCGTGGGTGGCGATCGCGCGGGTCCAGTCGATCGAGATGCCCCACCTGTCGAACTGCTCGCGGAACGCAGTGATCGATTCGTCGGTGGACAGGCGCGGATGCCGGCCTGTGCGGATCGCGTGGTTTTCCGCGGGCAAGCCGAAAGCATCGAAGCCCATCGGGTGTAGCACGTAGTAGCCGTGCCGGCGCAGGAAGTGTGCGACCGCATCACCCACCGCATAGTTCTTCAGATGACCGACGTGCGGCTCACCGCTGGTGTACGGCAGCATTTCGAGCACGAAAGCCGTCCGCTCTGCCGAGGAGGTAGTGGATACCTCCCAGGACCGCTCCTCACGCCAGATTCGCTGCCACCGTTCGTCGATAAACTTCGGGTCGAAGTCGTCCTCGTCGCTCACTGTGCTCTCCCCTCACAGTCGGTTCGTGTCTCCAGTGCTCCAGAAATGGAAAAACCCCTCGCGTGCGAGGGGTCGACGTGCTGAAGAATATTGCTCAGCACGTCCTGACAAGAAGCGGGAGACCGGCATTCATCTGCACAGCATAGCGCTGCGACGTCCCATTGCTGAGCGCCACGCATCAGAACCGTGGCAAACTGCCGCCAGCGGCGGGGGGCGGGATTGCGGGATTGCGGGATTGCGGGATTGCGGGATTGCAGGGCCAGATAGCAGGATCGGCCCCATGGCGGATTCGAATACCGTACCGAAGGCCAGATGCGTCAGCGAACATGCACGGTTCCGGGACCGGGTGGATATGGTCGCGCTGCCAGGCGGTCACCGTGCCTGGGTGGTGGGTGGATACGACGATGTGGCTCGCTTGCTGGCCGATTCCCGGTTGGCGCTGAACAAAGTTCGTTCCCGAGACGGGTACAAGGGATTTTCGCTGCCGCCGTCGCTGGATGCCAATTTGTTGAACATGGACGGCGCCGACCATACGCGCGTCCGGGCGCTCGCCGCACCGGCGTTCACACGGCGCTCGGTCGCTCAGCTGGATGCGATGGTGACCGATGTGGCCACCCATCAGGTGAACACGCTCACCGCGGATGGACCGGTCGATCTGCTGGCCGATGTGTGTGTGCCCGTGCCTGCGACCGTGATCGGTCGGTTGCTGGGTGTGCCGTCGTCGGTGTTTGCGCCGCTCCGCGATGCCGCGACCGCGATGGTGTGCTTCGACGCCGAGTCACCGGATTCGCTTCGACGGCTGGTTACCGCGGTGGGATTTTTGACCGACACCTTCGAGCGACTGGTCGGTGACAAGCGTGGGTCGGGAATCGACGACGGATTGATCAGCGAGTGGGTGCGGGCTGTCGATGGAGACTCGTCGCTGTCGGATGAGGAAGTGGTATCGCTGGCGTTTCTCCTGATGCTCGCCGGGTTGGAGAACACGGCGCATCTGCTCGGGAACGTCTTCGCCGCCTTGCTGAGCGCACCCGAGCAGCCGCAGGCTGCATGGTCGTGCAGGAGGCAGGCCCTGATGGAGCAAGCCAATCCCGCACCATTCGCCATCCGCCGCTTCGCAATCGAGGACGTACCTGTCGGTGACACGGTCGTACCCGCGGGCGCGACCGTGCTGTTGTCGCTGGCTGCGGCCGATACCGACCCACAGCGGGGAAAACGGCCGAGCCTGATGTTCGGCCGAGGCCCGCACTATTGCTTGGGTGCGCGGATCAGCGAGGCGATGATCGACGCTGTGGTGAACGCGTTCACGGCCCGGTGGCCGCACGCCCGTCTGGCCGAGACGGTGGACGACCTGGCCTATCGGGACTCGTGGCGCACGCACGGGTTGGTTTCGCTGCCAGTCGTTCTCGACACCGGCACGCTCGCGTGAAGCCCGGCGAACTCAACCATCGCACGATCGCACGGGCTCATATGGCTCGCGCATCTGCTTCACCAGCAGCCAGGAAGGGGCCGGGACGCCGCAGGCGGAATTCGGTGGGCAACACCTGCAGGTCGTGGATTCGATAGCACCTGCAGATCACGGTGCAGTGTGCGTGTGCTGACTCCGAGCTCTGCGGCCAGGTCGGCGGCTGTCGTGTAGGTGCGTTGCGCCAGCAGCGCCTCGAGCTTGTCGACGCGCAGGACCCGGCTGTCTCGAGGTCGATAGCCCAGCTGTGTCGATAGCCCAGCTGTTGTGCGTCATGGGTTGTCGACGCGGTCGTCGATCATCGCGTGCGCTTCCATCGGTGATCGCGGTCGACGAGCGGATGGCGAATTCTCAGTCATCCCACGGGATGGTCATCCGGTCGAGCGTGATCGCTGGGAGGAACAGATGCCGTCCCAGGGCGAGGAGGCCTACCTTGGACGATATGTGGCTATTGGTGGGCAACTTGCATGCCGAGGTGATCACATAATGGCTAATATTCAGCTATTTTCAATTTTGTTGAAGGGTTTCTATGAACGGCCCGATCCATGACGATACGATCGAGCGCTTCTGTATTGTCTGCCCCGATGTCACAGGATGCGAATACGGGTCGAATGTATGCCGGGCAACCCGTGGAGGACCGGCAACGGCAGCGGCGTGCGCGTTTTCTGGAGTCAGCTCTGACAGTCTTCGCGCGGGACGGCTACGCGAATAGTTCCGTCGGCGCCATCTGCAAGGACGCGGGACTGTCCTCACGGCAGTTCTACGAGGAGTTCACCGGCCGCGAGTCTCTACTCCTAGAGCTCTACGAGATGATCGACCAGCAAGCGCGGGACGCCGTGCAGAAGGCGCTGGAAGCGCAGTCCGGCGCACCCGCGTCCGCGATCATCGACGCGGCCGTGCGCGCCTATATCGAGGCCATCGGCTCCGACGCGCGCAAAGCGCGCGTCGCCCTGGTCGAGGTGGTCGGCGCGGGTCCGAAGGTGGAGAAGTTCCGCCTCGACATGCGTCGTGAATGGGGTGCGCTGCTGGTCACCGCCGCCGAGGACGCGGCCGTGGGCGGTGAGATCCCCGCCGGCGACTACGAGATGCGCATGCTCGCGGTCATCGGCGCGGTCAACTATGTGGTGGACTCCTGGACCGGTGTGGACCCACGACCACCGCTCGACAATGTAATCCGAGTCTTGAGCAGGGTAATCATGGGCGCAGTCCGCGCGTAACATTCTGGCGAACGGGCACGACCGCCGCTACGGTGTAGCGTGCGAACATGCAGGCAGTACCAATCCAGATGCCCGACGGCACCCGGGTGACGGTGCGATTGTTCTCAGCGACCGGTCCGCATCGGCATCCGGTCACGCCCGATGCACCTCGCCCGGTTCTCGTGGTCGTGCCCGGACTGGACGTTTCGGCCGCCTATTACGAGCTGTTCGCCGGGGCGTTGGCCAAGCGCGGGTTCGACGTCGCGATCGGCGAGTTGCGCGGCAACGGCGACAGCCGACCGAAGCCGAGCTCCGCGAGTACCTTCGGCTACCACGAACTGGTAGCGGTCGACTTCCCGGCGATATTCGAGGTGGTGCACGAGAGGTTTCCGGACAGCACGCCATACCTCCTCGGACACAGTCTGGGGGGCCAGCTCTGCGTGATGTACGCCGCTCGCGCCCGGGGGCGGTTGGGTGGCCTGATCCTGGTCGCCTCCGGCATCCCGTACTACCGGCGATACCGCGGACTGTCGGGAACGCGCATGCTGGTGGGACCCGCGGCGGTATCGTTGACCGCGAATCTGGCAGGCTTCTGGCCCGGTGACAAGATCGCCAACGGTTTCGGCCGCCAGTCCCGGGTGCTGATCTCGGATTGGGCGCGGCTGGCGCGTACCGGTCGTTTCCTTCCATCGGGGGCGGATATCGACTACGAGGAGCGGATCACGCGGCTGCGACTTCCGGTTTTGTCCATCACGGTCAGCGGTGACGATCTCGCCCCGCCCACGATTGCCGACCATCTGTTGGACAAACTGCCGAACGCCGAGGTGACCAGCTGGCTACAGCGCCAAGCGCTGGGCCACAACGGCTGGATGCTCGAACTACTCCAGCACGGTCGAACGCATCGAGCAGTGGCTGCGCGACCGATAGTCGCGCGCCATCGTCACCGTTGGTTCGAAACCCCGGATCGGCGCTCGACGAGCATCTGGGTGAAGAACTCGAAGAGCAAGGTGGTTTGAAAGGCGGCCTGCTTGTTGTCCGCGGCGCCGCTATGTCCGCCTTCGATGTTCTCGTGGTACCAGACCTCATGCCCTTGGGATTTCAGCAGCGCGGTCATCTTGCGGGCGTGGCCGGGATGCACCCGGTCGTCTCGGGTCGAGGTGGTGAGCAGAATCGGCGGGTAGTGACCGTCGGCGCGGGTGTTCTGATAGGGGGAGTACCTGCTGATGTAGTCCCATTCTTCTGGATTGTCAGGGTCACCGTATTCGGCCATCCACGATGCTCCGGCGAGCAGCAGGTGATAGCGCCGCATGTCCAGCAGAGGAACTTGACAGACGATCGCACCGAACAGTTGCGGGTAGCGGGTCAGCATCACGCCCATGAGCAAACCGCCGTTGCTGGCGCCGGCCGCGCCCAGTTGGTCGGCCGTAGTGATTCCCCGAGTGACCAAGTCTTTGGCGATCGACGAAAAGTCTTCGTACACCTTGTATCGGTTGGCTTTGCGCACGGCGGTGTGCCACTGCGGCCCGTATTCCCCTCCGCCGCGGATATTGGTCGCGACCCAGGTTCCGCCGCGCTCCAGCCAGCCCATGCCGGCTGTGCCATTGTAGGCCGGGGTTCGGGATATCTCGAAACCGCCGTAGCCGGTCATGATCGTCGGGCCGGGGCGGTGCGCGCGGTCTCGGTGTCGGATCACGAAATAGGGAACCAGCGTGCCATCGTTGGACTCGGCGAAGAACTGCTCGGTCTCGATTCCGTCGGCGTCGAAGTACCCGGGCTCCTGTTTCAGTTTCTCGGTGCGCCCGCCGACGGTGCTGGACAACAGGGTGGTCGGGGTGGTGAACCCACTGGTGGTCAGCATGAATTCGTCGCCGCCTTCCAGTGGGTCGAGGTTCAGCGCGCTGGTGGTCGCCATCGGTGGGGTGTCGGCCAGCGGTTCACGGTGCCAGCCGTTTTCGGTGGGCGTGAGGACGTACAGCGTGGTTTGCACGTCCTCGAGCGTGACCAGCAGCAGGTGGTTTTCGGTCCACCTGTACCCGTGTAGCGAGGTGCGCGCGTCGGGTGTGAAGATCATGGTGAATTCTCGGGATCCGGCGAGAAACTCCTCGAAGTCGGTGGCCAGCAGCGCACCGGCCGGATAGCGGGCGCCGCCGACTTCCCAGGCAGATTTCAGCCGGATCAACAGCCAGTCCTTGTACCAGGGTTCTCTCGCGTCGTCCAGGAATCCGCTCGTGTCGAACAGGAATCCGTTCGCGTCGCTGGGGATGTCCAGACGTCGTAGGGTGTCGTCGGCTTCGAGTAGGTAGACCTCTTCGTTGAAGAAATCGGTCGCTCGCCCGACGTAGTGTCGTTCGTAGCCCGGCGTCCGGTCGAACCCGGCCGATACCGCGACATCGGTCACCGCTCCCTCGTAAACCGGTGTCGCCTCCGTAAGCGACGTACCACGACGCCACCGTTTGGCGATGCGCGGATACCCCGAATCGGTCAGCGAACCCGGACCGAAATCCGTGCCGACATACACCGAGTCGAGATCGATCCAGCAGATCTGCGACTTCGCCTCCGGCAGAAAGTAGCCGCCGTCGGAGGGGTCGACGAATCGCCGCTCGTCGAGGTCGAATTCGCGCACGACCTTGGCATCCGCCCCGCCGCGCGACAGACTGATCAGCGCCCTGGACTGCTGCGGGCGCAAAACCACCGCTCCGCCCCACACCCAGTTCTCGTCCTCGTCGTCGGCCACCGCGTCCAGGTCGATCAGGACATCCCAGTCCGGCGCCGCGGTGGTGTACTCGGCGAATGTCGTGCGTCGCCAGAGCCCGCGCGGGTGCTGCGCGTCCCGCCAGAAGTTGTACAGCCAGCCGCCGCGACGGCTGGGGAAGGCGATCTTGGTATCGGTGTCGAGCATATCGAGTATTCGCTGCTCGAGCGTCCGGAAGCGGTCCGAATCGGCGAACCGATCGACCGTGACGCTGTTGTGCGCGCGAG
>NZ_AXVD01000007.1 GCF_000482385.1 Nocardia sp. CNY236 | reverse complement strand
CGGCTACATACCCTTCGAAGCCGAGGCCGCGAACCTGTTCTTCCAGCTCGTGTCATCCCGCTACGAGCGGGCCAGCCTCATCGTCACCAGCAACAAACCCTTCGGCCGATGGGGCGAGGTCTTCGGTGACGACGTCGTCGCGGCCGCGATGATCGACCGCCTCGTCCACCACGCTGAAGTCATCTCGATGAAAGGAGACAGCTACCGCCTCAAAGACCGAGACCTCGGCCGCGTCCCCGCGGCCAAGACCAACGACTGAAAACAACGACTGAAAACCCAGGGTGGGTCAAGATTCCAGCGAACTGGCTGGGTCAACATTCGACCGACATTGACACTCTGCGGTCCCCGCCCATCTCACGGGCGATGACGGCACTCAACACCACCACCGCTACAGAGCTACAGGCAGGCGCAGAAAACGATATGTCGTGCAAAAGAATCCAGACTGGTGCCGGCACCTTCCAATGCTCACCCACGCCAATTCCATGTTGGCTAGACATACCGAGACTCTGAGCCCCATGCCGTCTCACCAGATCTGGCCAACACGCGACGGTGTAGCCGCCCTCGTGTTGCGCGGCGCCGGTGCATGCCGGAGACGGTGGGGTGTCGCCACACTCGTTCGACCCAGGTTTCACCTCGCCGATCGGTTTGATTCTGACCTCCGATAAGTGAACATTATCGGAGGTCAGAAACGCTCCCTGCGGGTGTTGCCTCGAACGAGCGGGGCAGGTTTCGTTTCGTATAAATTCGTCACTCAAAACGTAAACAACGATATAGTTGTCTGGTGTCGAATGTGTGCAACTATCCGGGCTGCTCCCGGCCTGTGAAACGCGAGCCCGGTCCTGGTCGACCATCGGAGTATTGCGATCGTCCGGACCACACCAGATGGCGAGCATGGCGGGAGCGTCAACGTCAACAGCAAGAGTCCGAGGCACCGTCCGATTCCATCACTGTGACGAAACAACGGCCGGTGACGGCTGCTCGGTTGCGGGCCGACGAACTGCTCACGCAGTTCCGCCACCTCGCCGACCAGGTGAATTCCACGGTGAACGCTGCTGTCGCGGAGTTGTCTACGTTGGCTGACCCATCCATCGCAGAAGCCCAGGTCCAAGCGGTACAGGCGGATGCCGCACGACGAATTGCCGAAGCGGAGGGCGCTGCGGTGGCGGCAGAACAAGCTCGCCGCGAGGCACACGAGGCCAGGGAGCTCGCCGAATCTGCCGCGGATGACGCCGTGAATTCCGCTGATCGAGCCGAGACACTGATCACCGAGGCGAACGCAGCGCGCGCCGACGCATTACGCGAGGTCGAGCGAGTCACCACCCAGGCAGCTGACGACGTGTTCTCCGCACGCAGTGCTGCTGAGGCCGAAGTCCGAAGTGTGCGCCAACAGACTGTACAGGACATCGAACGCGTCGAACAGGACGCGAGAGCACAGATCCAAAGGGTCCAACAGTCCGCTGAATCTGCGATCGAACGTGCCCAGAGTGAAGCCGCTGCGCACGTCGCGGCAGCCCAAGCCGAACGCGATTGGGCCGAACAGCGCGCCGCCGACGCCGAACGCGCCACCGAGCGTGCCGAACAAGTCAGCGCTGAGCGAGCGCAGGCGACCAATGAGGCACGAACCGAATGGCGCCGGGTGCGAGCCGAACTCGAGGCCACCCGCGCCGAACTCGCCGAAACCCGTCGCGCAACCACCGCGGAACTGGCCGCCGTGCGCGCTGAAACCACTGCGTCCCTCGACCAGGTCCGGGCCGAGGCGGCCCAGCGTCTCGCGGCGCTCGAGGAGGCGCGTACACAAACTCGGACTCGCGCCGAGCGCGCCGAGGCTCAACTCGACGAGCTCCTCGCTGACGCCCGCCGCACGACGTCATCGACCGCTGAGCCCGATGACAGTGGTTGCAGGTGATCAACCGTCCTCGGGGGTGTCCAGGCGTTTCAGCGGAGCAGCTTTGGACAACCCGTCGATCGTGGTCTGCTCCTTGCCCTCGAAAAACAACGAATGCCGTGCGACTGTCCCATCCAGACCGCAGGGCGCTCAGCGGGTCCGCTGATTTCTGGACGGAGCGCTTTCCCGCGAGATATCGATCCCAGACATAGTCGACCGTCGCCGAAAACGGGGTGCCGGTAAGGATCGTGTCATCTGCCGCAAACCGCCTGTGGCAGTGACTGTCTCGGTATAGCTTGCGCGTTTGACCGAGCGCGGCGGCGAGCGGGTCCGCGAGCACCTGCTGTCCGAATGTCGCCGCCGGAAGCTGGAGCCGCCGACCGCCGGCCGGATCGCCCGCGTCGTCCGCTCGGCGTTGAGCCGCGGCGAGGACGTCTTGTTCGACCGGGTGCTGTCCCGGCTGCCGACCGAGGTGGAGGTGAAGCTGGCGGCGCTGGTAGTCCCGGCCGGTGAGAAGACCGGGGAGCTGGAGGACGGCACAGCGATGCTGGGGTCGATCCGGTCGGATCCGGGCAACGTCAGCCTGAACACGATGCTCACCGAGATCGCCAAACTCGAAGCGGTCCGCGCGATAGGGGTACCGGGTGAGGTGTTCGCCGATATCGCGCGCCGAAGATATGGTGTACGAGATCTGCACGTTCCAGGCGTTGCGAGATCAGCTGCAGTGCAAGAAGATCTGGGTCGTCGGTGCGGATCGCTGCCGCAACCCGGCCGAAGACCTTCCTGGCGATTTCGAGGAACTCCGCATCGAGCACTACGGAGCCCTGCGCAAACCGCTGGATCCGACCGAATTCATCCATGGTCTACGTCAATACGCTCATGATCCAGGACATCCTTGCCGACGCCGACTGGGACGGCGTGCTCGCCGCGGAGGACGAGCATGGTCTGACCCCGCTGTTCTGGTCGCACGTGCTCCCTTATCTGGACAGATTTAGGACGACATCGGGAAACATGGGCCGTGCCTCCCTCCTCTCGGGCCGAGCTGCGGCGATGATGTCGCGGTGCAGGTGGTCAAGGTCCGCGACGCCGGGGTCGTCCGGCACGTTCGGCTCGTCGACGAGCAGGGGCATCCGGTCGATGCGGCATGCCGGTTTCTGGAACACCTGGCCGATCGCGGCATGTCCCCGAACACGATGTGCGCCTATGGCTACGACCTCAAACGGTTGTTCTCGTTCCTGGCTCGAGAGCAGCTGGACTGGCGCGACTTCGGTCCCGCCGATGCGCTGGGATTCCTCGGTTACCTGCGCAACCTGCCCAGCAGGCGAGCGGCACAGCGTCTCGGCTTGACTGTCGTGGCCGGGGGACCATCGACACCGGGAACACTGCTGTCGCCCGCAACGGTCAATCGTGGTGTTGCCGCCGCATCCAGCTTCTACGACTGGGCGATCGCCACCGAGGCCTACACGCGGGACGAGTCGCCGTTCCAGGTCCGCGACGATCACGCGCTGGCTCGCGTGCCCGATCGGCATCGTCCGTTCATGGGCCGAGCCAGTCGTCAACGCCCAGTGCGGCGAATCGCCTCGGTGCGGCAGTCGTTGCGACTACCCAGGCCTATCGATGACGCCGATGTAGAGAAGTTCCTGGCCAGTCTGACTCGGTTGCGGGACCTGGCGATCTTCCTGCTGATGCTCGACGGCGGACTGCGGCCCGGCGAGGTGCTGTCCTTGCAGATCGACGACATCTCCTACGGCCGCCGCCGCGTCGTGATCGGCAAACGTGATAACTATCCGCGAGGAGCTCGGGGGAAGTCGCGAACCGAACGCATGGTGGACCTGCACGAACCGCGAACACTTGATGCGGTCAGCCGCTACATGATGCATGAGCGGCCGCCCGACGCCACCACTCCCTTCGTGTTCGTGTTGGGCGGCGACGGAAAACGCCGTCTGGAGCCGCTGAGCTACGACGCCGTCGTGCGGTTGTTCGCACGCAAGATGGACCGGCTTCAGCTTCGACGTCCGGAGACCACGCCACATGCATTGCGGCACACTCACGCAACCGCGATGTGGGAAGGCGGCATGCGCGAACTGACGCTGCAAAAGCGGCTCGGCCATGCGTCGACGGAGTCCACGAAGATCTACACCCGAGTGTCCGACGACGTGGTCCTCGCCGACTACATGCACGCGTTGAAGGGCGCGCGGTGACCGCCCTCGCACTGGTGCCTCTGGCGACGGCTGGTCGGCACCACGCTGCGCGAGACGAGTATTTCCGTTGGGTGGGAGAGGTTTTCGCCGATTCACCGTCATCGGTGAAATCACGGCGATACTTCTATGACCGATTCATCCGGCACTGGCCGGACCTGAATCGTTGGTTCTGCGAACCGCTGCTGGTCCGCCTGGATCTGCACGATCGTGACCAGTGGCAGACCGGTAAACGGCTCGGCCCCTCCCACGAAGCCGGCACCTACCTCGTCTACCTGTCGCTCGTGCACGGCCTCCCGATGGACGCCGACTATCTGCTGAGCCGCAACTTCGACAGCATGTTCAACCCGAAGGTCGCCGCCGGGCTCGGCATCGACCTGACCGTGCTCGACACCTGGGTTGAGCGAATGGCGCAGTTGGGCTACGCGGCACACCATGCGCGGTCGTCGCTGACCTGGGCACTGGCCCGCCTCACCCTCTGGAGGGGCGACCCGGACTTCACGACGATCACCACCGACGAAGTCCGCAGGTTCGGTGAGGAGTTGCGGCGCTACTGCGCACGCCCGGAAGCCGGGTTCATCCGCGCCACCCACGTCTCGAACGGGCGACGAAAGACCCCAGTAGATGAGCTGCCTGCCCGGTTCGAGAAAAATTGCGGCACAAGGCTTTACACCCTCCACGTCCTTCTGTTCAACATCGGTCAGGTCCACGACAAGCCGATCTTCGGATTGCGGAGACAGGAGAAGTGGAAGGACCAGCTACTCCCGCCCGGCATCCCGCCAACGATCGAGGCCACCGTCACGCGATGGCTTCAACTGCGGCTACAGAGCACAGACCGCGCCGAATCCGTCCGGCACACGCGGGACTCGTTCCGATACCTCATCCGCTGGCTCGCCACCGACCACCCCGAGATCACCAGCCTCGAGCAGCTGACCCGTGACCATATCGAGGAATACCTGATCCACCTGCACGATCGCATCAACCCGCGCACCAACCAACCACTGAGCCTGCGCAGCCGCTACACCTATCTCAGCCCGCTGGCACAGTTCTTCCGCGAGACAGCCCAGTGGGGTTGGCCCGACACACCTGGCCGACCGCTGCTGCTCTCGTCGGACCTGCCCAAACTGCCTACCGCGTTGCCCCGGTTCATTCCCCGCGCCGAACTCGACCGGCTGATGGAAGCTGTTGAGAAACTGGACGATCCCTACCAGCGCACCGCGTTGCTGCTGCTGCGATGGAGCGGCGCCCGCCGGGGTGAGATCAAACGCCTCACGCTCGATTGCCTCGATGCCTACCCCGACGGATATCCACGACTGCGGATCCCGGTCGGCAAGACCTACACCGAACGCATGATCCCGCTGCACCCCCAGGCCGCCGACGCGCTGCGCGAGTTGATCGATCACACCCGAGCGTCCGCAGCCGCCGCGCGACACGACAAGTGGACCGGACGGCGCGTGCGCTGGGTGTTCCTGCGCCGCGGCCAACCGCTGAGCAGCAAGTTCCTGTTCGACGAGCCACTCGATACAGCTTGCCGCGCAGCAGGACTCGTCGGCGCCGACGGCAAGTCCACCGTCACCGCCCACCGATTCCGTCACACGGTCGGCACGCAGCTCGCCGAGGGCGGCGCACGCATCCAAACGATCATGGCTATCCTCGGCCACCGCAGCGCCGCCATGTCGGTCACCTACTCCCACATCAGCGATCCCGTCCTCAAAGAGCAGTACGAACGGGTCATCGCCAACGGCGGACGCATCGCCGGACCTGCCGCCGAGGCCCTGCTCAACAACGAAATCAGCCAGGACACCGTGGACTGGCTCAAGAGCAACTTCTTCAAAACCGAACTTGAACTCGGCCACTGCCTGCGCCTACCCGCCGAAGGTCCCTGCGAATGTGACCTCTACCTGCGCTGTTCCAAGTTCTTCACTACCAGCGAATACGCCCCACGGCTCCGTGATCGCCTCGCCCGCGAACGCCAGCTGATCCAGGACGCCATCGAACGCAACTGGCCCCGCGAGATCGAACGCCACGAAGCGATCGTCCGTCGTATCAGACAGCTACTGACCGAACTCGGCGAACCCTGCGGATCACCCGACGAAATCTGAGGTCAGCGACAAAATTGTCCAGATAACAACCCTTACGGCGAGGTCGAACTCAACATGAATACCCTGCTCTCCCTGGGAGAATGAGTCCAGGTTGGCGTCGACACTGCCGAACCGACCCGCTGGCGGCTTACCCGAATCAGCCGGTGAACGACTCGGGGCCGAAGCGGCCCAAGGCCACGAAGACGGCCGCAGCGAGGTAGACGAAGTTCAGCGCGACATATTTGTACTGGCCGTAACGGCCATGGGTGATCATCGCGCCGATCATCAACAGAATCCAGCACACGGCGGTCACCGGCACCATCACCGGTGCGATGTCGAGCACGGCGGGCAGGATCAGACCGGCCGCGGCCAGGATCTCGAGGCCGCCGAGGGTTCTGACGAAACCGGCGCTGGCGTGCTCGGTCCATCCCCCACCGGACTTTCTGCCCAGTTCGTCCAGCTTGTCCTTGGGCATGAACGCCTTGGTGGCGCCGCTGAACAGGGACAGGGCCGCAAGCAGCCCGGCAACGATCCAGAGGGCGAGGTTCATGAGCTTCCTTAAGGTTCTGAGCGGTCCGGGAGGACCGGGTGTGGCTGATGCCGGTCGTGGACATCCCTGTCGGTTTTCCCGATGGTGTAACCGGTCGGGCATCAGACACCGCCGGACCTGGTTGTGTGACAACAGGTCAGAGTGACGTGCGCCACCGCACGCGCCGCTCTTGCGGCGGAGTCGGGCCGAACATGCACCGGCATGTGAATCGGAGACCTGGAGATCGCCGTGGCCGAACGGCTGCCACTGTCCGAACTGCCCACTGTCCATGCCCGCGCCGCGGGACGGATCGCCCACATCTCCTGACCCGAGCGGCACCAGGTGCGAGATCCCGCCAGAATGCTAGTCGAGGAGGCGCAGCGGGTGCGGCCGGTCATCGACGCGGAAGCCGCCCGTGTCGAGACGCTGCCCACCCGCTGAACGCGCAGCCTGGACCAGATTCGTGCAGTCACCGCTACCAACGAAGGGGACATTGCAGTGAACACGCACCACCGCGTGAAGGCCGTCGGCGACCACGCCACTGACCCAGCGACCGAGGCATTCCTCGCCCATCGCAATCTGCTGTTCACCGTCGCCTACGAAATGCTCGGATCGGCAGCCGACTCCGAAGACGTCCTGCAGGAGACGTGGCTGAGATGGAGCAGGGTCGGCCTGGCACAAGTCAGCGACGAACGCGCCTATTTGGTTCGAATCACGACTCGGCAAGCGCTCAACCGGTTGCGCACGATGAACCGCCGCAAGGAGTCCTACGTCGGCTCCTGGTTGCCCGAGCCGCTGGTCACCGCGCCGGATGTCGCCGAGGATGTCGAACTCGCGGAGAGTGTGTCGATGGCGCTGATGCTCGTGCTCGAGACGCTGTCACCGACCGAGCGGGCCGTATTCGTGCTGCGTGAGGTCTTCGATATCAGCTATGACGAGATCGCTGCGGCGGTTGAAAAGACCCCGGCGGCCGTGCGCCAGATCGCGCACCGCGCCCGCCAGCACGTCGATGCCCGCCGTCCCCGCGCGTCGGTCTCCGCGAGTCAAATCCGCGTCGTGCTGGAGTCTTTCCAGCGAGCGCTGCAAACCGGAGATCCGCAGGGTCTGCTCGACGTACTCGCCCCGGAGGTCGTCCTGATCGGCGACGGAGGTGGCATCAAGCAGGCCGTGCCGCAGCCGATCACCGGTCCCGACAAGGTGACTCGCTTCATGCTCGGCGGCATCCGCAAGCACAATGTCGTGTTCACCACCGAACCCACCATGGTCAACGGCAGTCCGGCGCTGATCTTCCGGATCGACGGCAAGATCGACGGCATCATGGCGGTCCGGCTCGAGGGTGGCCGCATCACCGGCCTCTACTTCGTTCGCAACCCGGAGAAACTGACCCGCGTCGAATCCGAGACCCCACTCAGCCTGCGCTGAGCATCGGTACAGGACGGTCCCGGAACCCTGAAGCTGGCCCAGCCCCAAAGTAGCGGCGCTGCCGGCGGGGTTGCGCAACACGCCTGCCGTGGTGAGTTGAGAACCGACTATCGGATGGGCTCATTGCCGGTCGGCTGGATGTTCGGTGCTGGCTTGGTGTTCCGGTAGCCGATCCGCCAGCGGAACACCCAGTGTCCCGGCTTCCGGCCCAGCTCATCCCTGTTCCGCATCAGCGGTCGGCAAGTAGTGCTGACGACAACGAAGTTCGACACTCGGTGAGGCGGCGGCGGATCTGCTGGCTAGATCAACCCAGATTTCTTTTAGTGGAATTGACAACGACAATTATTGTATGCTCCATGAACTATGGATCGCGCAAGCCAACCGGTTCGCGATGGCCTGGCGTGAGCACAAAGAGTCGGTCTCGGTTGTCCATGCTCGATCAGCCGCGTTTCGCCTCGTAGCGCAGAAGGACCATGCCGCCCGGGAAGGTGCGGTTCTCCAACAGTCGCAGCGAAATCCACGAAGGCAGTGTCGGGAAGAACGGTGTTCCACCGCCCACAGCGCTGGGCGCGACCACGATCCGGTACTCATCCACCAGCCCGGCCTGCACGATCGGTGCGGCCAGTGTCGCGCCGGCTACCTCCAGACGGCCGCCGGTTTCGGCTTTCAGCTTCGCTACCACCTCGACTGGGTTGCCGCGTTCCAGGCGGGAGTTCCAGTCGACGGACTCCAAGGTGTGCGAGAACACGACCTTGTGCATGTCGCGCCAGATGTGGCCTTGTGCGTCTACGATGTATCCGTCCACCGACACATTGAAGCCGTAGATGAGTCTGCCCATGTAGGGCAGACTGCACCGGAGGGTGAAGCTCATCGCGACGTCACACGAGAGATTGTCGAATCCTTGCAGATGGGCGAGCGTCAGGCGGACCCTTCGTCATTGGCGAATCGACCGGTCTTGCCCTTCGTGATTACAGGTCCGGCTCGGACGAGGGCGAGCCACGCGGCGACAATGACGATGGCCAGCATCACCACGTTGTGAGAGTACTTGCGCGCGGCGGAGGTTTCACCGACCAGCGGATAGTAGAGAAAGGCAACGACGCCACGGCTCAGTAGCGCTCCGGTTGCCACAGCGGCTGCGTGGCTGAAGCTCCAATGTGGACTCCGGGAAACGTGGACGAGCGCAGCCGTGCCCACCGCGAACACAGTCGTCGTGATGGCCGCTCCCAACCAGTTCTGCGGCCCCGTTACAGCGGCTGTCAGCAGGATGAACGAAACCGTCATGGTCAGGGGCAGGCCGGGGGCGCGCTGCTCACGTTGCCGGGACCGATGTCTGCGCCCTGACCAGACAGCAACCCCGGCGCAGAGCGCCACCCCGATCAACGATCCCATCAGCTGACCGAGTGAGGCACTATGGGATTCGGGATCCCTGAGAACGAGTACTGCCGTCAAGCTGTATGCACCTGCTGTGACAGCGGTGCCGGGCAGTCCCAGCCACGGGTTGTGCGCCGTCCTTGGTCGCCAAGCCTCGGCGATCGCGATCGGGGCGCAGAAGCTGAAGATCACATGCCCCGGAATGAAATTCAGGGCGTTGACGACGCTGAACCCGAGTGGCTCGATAAAAGTGAGTTGCAGAGACTCGTTCCAGCTTTCGATGTCCCGATATTCGAGGCTGAACAACGACTGGTCTATCACCGCAGCCTGGGCAATGCCCCAAGCGAAGGCCAGCGCGATGATGGCCGGCCAGCCCCATTCGTTACGCCGCGCAGTCTCACGGATCAGCAATGCAGGAGCACCGTAAAGCCCGGCAAAGAAGACAACGGAGAACAACAGCTCGGCGGGCCGACCCGTGCTGTCGTCATAGGCGGCCAGCAGTTCCGCTCCGATCGCTGAAAGCACGAGCAGGCCGGCGATCTGAGCTACCCTGGCAGGGCGATCACTCCGCGTTCGCTCTTTGTCCTTTTCGGCAGACCTGCAGCCGGCAAGTATCGCCGCACCGGACACTGCGGCGGTGAGCAAGCCAACCGTTTGAAGCCAGCGCCCGGTCCCTGTGGCAGCGCCGTCGGTGAAGCTCAACTGGCCGATTTCGCCACTTCCTAACAGCTTTAGACATACGAGCCCTGAAGCTGCCAGTCCGGCCAGCCCGCCGGCAAGTCGTCCAGCGAACAGCGCCACTGCTGCGGCGGCGAGCAGGATGACGACCCCGACTGGGAATGATGGTCGGGGTTCGGTTGCCGACCACGCCACAGCGAGGCCAGTGGCTGCCAGCGCCAAACCCGCAACCAGCGTTGTCCGCACCAACTCCCCACGTTCACCCGCCACGGACGGCACAGTACCATACAGTCGTATGGTGAAGTCGAGCGAAGACCACACTGCGGCCACCCGCAGCCGCCTGGCCGAGGTCGTGTGCGACCTCATCGCCGAGCGGGGCATGAAAGCGGTCAGCGTACGCGCAGTCGCCACCGCCGCTGGTGTTTCTATCGGCGCCGTCCAGTACCACTTCCCCACGAAGGAGGCTTTGCTGCTGGCCGGGCATGAGCACGCGGACGCCGAGGTGAGCGCTAGAGCCGATGCGGCCGCCGCACACTTGGAGGATCCGCGCGACATCCTCCGCGCGGTCCTTCTTTCGCTCCTGCCCACCGATGAAGCCTCGAGGCGCATCATGACGGTATTCATCGTCTTCGAGACAGCCGCGCTACACTCCGTCGAACTCGCGGAAAACGCACGCCGTTCCGATGACGAGCTGTACAGGGCTTTCACAGAGGTCTTCCGGTTGGCGGGCGTGGCCGAACCTCGCCGCGAAGCCATCGCTTCGATCGCGTTGGTCGGTCTCTGCCAGCCGTTGCTCATGCGGGACCCCAACTGCTCGCTCGAGGACGCCATCGCCGTGATCGACGCGCACCTCGATCGCGTTTTGCCAGGCCGAGTTCGAGTTGAGGGTTCTTCGGACTTGTGCGGTGGTTCGGGCTGGCTCGACCCGGCGTGAAGCTCGTCGACGTTTTTCACGTAGAGGTGACCAGAGGGGGCCAGATCATGACCTTGCTCCTCGAACGCACTGGCGCGAAAGTAGATCCGGCGGCCTCGGCGGTGGCGGCTTTCTTCGTTGCCGACCATATCTTCGGGTATGCTCCGGCAGGTTCGAGTGAGTCGAGAGTTATTTACGGAGAACTGCGTGCAGGCGATTGTGCTGGCAGCCGCCCACGATCTACCAGATCTTCCACTCATGGCCGCGCTGGTCGCGGGGGCGAGTGTCGCCGGATGGATCGATGCGGTGGTCGGCGGCGGCGGGCTGGTTCTCATTCCGATTTTGCTGATTACTTTGCCAGGGCTTGCTCCGGTAAAAGCACTCGGGACCAATAAGGTAGCGGCACTGTGGGGGACGGCCACGGCTGCCTTCATCTATATCAGAAGAAATGGTGTCGACTGGCGCCTCGGAGGTGTCGCGATCCCCTTGGCTGCCCTCGGTGCGTCCTGCGGGGCATTGCTGGCGTCTGCGGTGAATTCTGACCTCCTGCGCCCTGTGGTGATCGTGCTGATGATCGGTGTCGGGATATTCATAGTGCGCGCGCCGGAGTTCGGTTCCGGCGATACAGCAGGTGTGGGGCCAGGAACGGTTCGAACCGCGATGGCCATCGCACTATTCCCTGTCATCGGCCTGTATGACGGGCTGTTCGGCCCTGGCACGGGGATGTTTCTGATCATGTCTCTTGCCGCGATACTCGCCCGAGACTTTTTGTCCAGCGCTACGCTTGCAAAAGTGGTGAACACTGCGACGAATATCGGTGCTCTGATCGTGTTCTCGCTACAAGGTAACGTCCTGTGGGCATTGGGTTTGGTTCTGGCAGTAGCGAACATATTCGGTTCGATCGTCGGGTCACGCATGGTTTTGAACAATGGGACCAAATTCATTCGGTATGCACTTCTCGCCATTGTCGTGGTCATGGGAACGAAATTGAGTATCGATCAGTATCTGTCGTTGTAGTTCAGTCTCGCACGGTTGCCGATGGCTCATCCATCGATCCAAGGCCGCTGATTCCGCAGGCATGCCGAGATGCCCGCGCCATATCATCGAGCTCGGTAGCATCCTGGAGGCATGATGGTCACTACCGACGACGAACGAGACATGACAATCGAGTGGCTGTCGGTGCCTCGGATCGGCGAGGTCATCGCCCTCGTCGGCACAGGCGTTCCCTATGTCGCGCCGCGTACTCGGTCGGACTACTGGCTGTATGCGACCTTGTTCTCCACCACGTGCCCGCTGGCCGTCGTCGAGGGACAGGTCGTGGGCGCGGTGATCGCATTTCGTAGCCAGGACCACCCCGAGGACATCTACCTCCAGGACGTCGTCACCCACCCGAGCCACCGCCGGCGCGGAATCACCCGCGCTCTGATCGACACCATCGCCGAGCGCGGCCGACTCTGGGGGTGTCAGCGTCTCTATCTGACCTGCGCACCTGACAACCACAACGCGCAGAAGGCGTGGACCACGCTCGGATTCAGAAATCTGCCCGGTGACCGGACGATCGACGCCGTCTCGGTGATCACCGATGTCAAAGGTCCCGGTGCGACGCGGGCGGTTTACGAACGAAGATTGTTGTGACCCGCTTGGGGCGTGACCAATCCAACGGCGACGTGTCGCGGTTGAGACACCGAAGCCTGCGGCGGTCCTGGGGACCTCACAGCCACGTTGACATCAGCATCCGGATACCCAAAGCCAGAAACAGCACCGCTGTGGCCAAACCTAGTACCCGCTGAACGCGGGCGGCGCCGAGTTTGCTACTGATGGTGTAGGCCACCACTGCGAGGTTGGGAAACCAGACCGCGGCGCAGGCGATCACGATCCCCGACAGCAGGGCAGACTGCCGCACCGGGTCGACGCCGGCGGGTATGAATTGGGGCAGCAGGCTCAAAAACAGTACCGGCGCCTTCGGGTTGAGGACGTTGACCAGGAATCCTTGCCGATAGCTCGCCAACGCTCCCGCAGCCGGCAATCCCAGACCCGCCGTGGTCCCGGCCGCAGACTCCTGCCGAGACCGAGCGAGGTCTCCGAACGCCTTCACAGCCAGATACACCAGGTATGCGCCGCCGGCCACCTGTAGCGCGACGAACAGCGAGTCGTGCGCAGCGAGAACTGCCGCCACTCCCACCACCGCGGCCATCGTGTGGACGAGTAGGCCGGTGACGACACCGATCCCGGTGTACACCCCGTCTCGCCGGCTGAACGCCGCATTGCGCACCACCGCGGCAAAGTCCACGCCCGGCGCGGCGACCAGCCCGGCTGCGACTCCCGTAAACGCGATTGTCTCTGGATGAGCCAACATCGCTGTCTATTCTCGAAACTTCACGACCACACCACAAGACCATCGCCTGAAGAAGTCGGCGGCATCATGCCGTCGGCGGTGGCCATGACCGTCCTGGCCATGGCGGGTCCTGGAGTGGGAGCATCGCTGCCGGGGGCCAGTTCTGCGGTTCGACGTTGGCCGGCTTGCCGACGCCATCGGAGCCCCAGTCGAAAACCGGTCCGCACGGTCCCCACTGTCGTGGATTGTCGAAAACGATTCGTGCCGTGCCGAAGTCGGTCCCGTAGAACCTGGATGCGAAGGGAAGTGCAATGTTCTCGAAGGTGCTGTTGCCGTGGAACTCTGCGTCATCGAACCAGGCCTCCAGCTCGAACCTTGCTCGATCGAACCGGGCGTCTGCATGGAAGATCGCTTCGTCGAACCGTGCCTCGATACACCTCGCCCGGTGGAAGTCGGCAGTTCCTCTGAACGTTGCTGCCCCGAACAAAACTTCCTCGTTGAAGATTGCTTCGGAGAAATCCGCCTCTGCGCCGAACGTCGCGTGGGCGAAGCGGCCGGATTGTTCGAACATCGTCCGGCCGAACCAGGCGGCTTCACTGAATTTCGCATCCATGAAGCAAGCACCTGTGAATCTGGCTCGCTCGAACCAGGCCTCTGCGCCGAACGTCGCGTCCGAGAACCGCGTGAAACAGCCGAACGAAGCACCCTCGAATCGTGCGCTTCCGTTGAACGTCGCGTCTTTGAAATCAGCGCCTGTGCAGAACATCACGGCGTCGAACCGGGCATCCCCGCTGAACGTGGCCCGTTCGAACACGACGTCGCCGGAGAATACGGCCCCACTGAAATCGGCGTCGCCCAACCAGGCGCCGCGGAAGTCGAAGTCGCTGGTCGACCAACTGCACGCCGCATCGGGCCGCACACGCTCAGCGACGACGCCGACGATGGTGTCGCGTACTTCGCGGTCGTGTGCACAGTAGTCAGTGCGCTGTTCGGTCGTGCCGCGATCATCTGAGTCGCCCCTGCGCTCTCCGTCACACGCGGCTCGCAGATACCGGCACAACGCCTCCACACAGCGCTGTCGGCTCGGCCCGTCGGTTTCATCACCGATATCGGCCAGTGCCTGCACCGCGTCGAGCCGATCCGAGGTGGCGGGTGCGCGCAGCTGGGCTTCGGCGGCGGCGATCCTGTCGGCGGTCCCGCTGTCGGATGCATTACCGTCCACATGCATCCGGTCACCCTACCGGCGACCCCAGATGCACCGGTTGTGACAGTGCGTCAACGGACGAATGTCGCGGCGTGACCAGCCAGGTCGAGTACCGGCTGTGGGAAGACTCCGAGTACCAGGGTGACCATCGCGGTGACCGCGACGATGGCGCTGGTCAGTGGTGGGCTGACGGGTATCGGGGCTTCGGTCGGTGGTTCGGTGAAGAACATCAGCACGATGACCCGCAGATAGAAGAATGCCGCGATGGCGCTACAGATCACACCGACAATGACCAGCGAGGCGGCGCCAGCGGACGCCGCGGCCTCGAAAACGGCGAACTTACCGACGAAGCCACTGGTGAGTGGGATACCAGCGAAAGACAACAGGAACATCGCGAAGACCGTGGCCAGCCACGGAGAGCGTCGGCCGAGCCCAGCCCATCGAGACAAACCGGTGGCTTCCTCGCCGCTGGGTTCACGCAGCAGGCTGACCACGGCGAATGCGCCGAGGGTGCCGATTCCGTATGCCACCAGGTAGAACAGAACCGCGGAGACGCCGCGATCGTTGGCCGCGACCGGTCCAGCGAGCAAGAAACCAGCATGAGCCACTGCGGAATACGCGAGCATGCGTTTGACGTCGGTCTGTGTGATCGCCATGATCACGCCGACTGTCATGGTGGCGATCACGACAGCGGCGAGGATCGGGCGCCACTCGTCGCGCAGGCCGGGAACCGCGACGTACAACACCCGCACCAGCGCGCCGACTGCCGCGATCTTGGTGGCAGCGGCCATGAAACCGGTGACTGCGGTCGGTGCGCCTTGATATACGTCGGGCACCCACGATTGGAACGGCACTGCGCCGATCTTGAACAGCAACCCGACCGCCAACATCGCGACCCCGAGGAGAGCCAGGGTGGAATTGTCCGGTCGTTCGGCAATGGCGTCGGCGATACCGCCGAGCCGCACGGTGCCCGCGTGGCCGTACAGCAACGCGACGCCGTAGAGGAAGAACGCCGAGGAGAACGCGCCGAGCAGAAAATACTTCAGCGCTGCTTCTTGTGAGAGAAGTCGCTTGTGTCGGGCCAGCCCGCACAGCAGATACAGCGGCAGCGACAGCACTTCGAGCGCGACGAACATCGTCAGCAGGTCGTTGGACGCCGGAAACAACAGCAGGCCCCCGACTGCGAGCAGGGTCAGCGGAAATACCTCGGTGGTCGCCAGTCCTGCACGTAGTGCCGTGGCTTCGGTCGCGCTGCCGGGCACCGAAGAGGCCTGCGGTGTGAACGCGTCGGTGCCAGGTCCCACAGTGGCCGCGGTCCGGCTCCAGGTCCCGGGTCCCGACCGCGCGTGCGCTCGCGGTTCGGCGCCGCGTTCGGCGATGAACGCCACCCCGAGGATTGCCACCACCAGGATCGTGCCTTGCAGAAACAGCGTGACGCCGTCGATAGCGACTGCGCCGGCGACTGCGGTCGCGTCGGTCCCCGCCAAGGCGATGACCGCAACCAGTGCCGCGACCAGCCCGCCGATGCTCAGCACCAGGTGTGCCGGATAGCGGAAGCGGCGAGCGAGGAACGCCTCGACGAGCACACCGAGCACGGCGGCCCCGAAAACCAGCAGCATAGGTGACAGGCGGCCGTATTCGATGCTCGGCGTGGGTATGCGTGCGGCGAGCAGCACGGCATGGTCGATGTCGTTCACTCGGGCCGTCCTCGTGTGAGTGGGTGGCAGCGGCTGGTGCACGCGCCGGTCCGGCTCATCGGTGGGCTCCTTCCGTCGGTGGGACCGACCCGGCCTCGGGCAGTGTTGGCGCGGGATCGCTGCGACCGATCGTGGTGAGCGTCTGGTTCACTGCGGGATCGATGAAGCCGGTCAGTGCTTTCGGGTAGACGCCGAGGAACACCAGCATGGCGATCAGAGCAGCCACCACCGTGAGCTCGCGTGGCGCGAGATCATGGATTCGTTCGTTGCCGCGTTTGAGTGGGCCGGTCATCATCCGCTGGTAGAGCCACAGAACATACAGTGCGGCGAGCACCAGTGCACTGGCGGCGACCACCGCAGCGACCTGATAGCGGGTGAATGTTCCTACCAGCACGAGGAATTCGCTGACAAACGGCGCGAGCCCAGGTAGCGATAGGGTAGCCAGACCGGCGATCAAGAATGCGCCGGCCAGTACCGGCGCCACTTTTTGTACGCCGCCGAATTCGGCGATGAGTCGAGTTCCGCGACGTGATACCAGGAACCCGGCGACGAGGAACAGTGCGGCGGTGGAGATCCCGTGATTGACCATGTACAGCGTGGCGCCGGTCTGGCCTTGGCTGGTCATTGCGAACACGCCGAGGATGATGAACCCGAAGTGGGAGATCGAGGTGTAGGCGATCAGCCGCATCACATCGGCTTGTCCGATGGCCAGCAGCGCACCATAGACGATGCCGATCACCGCGAGCGTCACCACCAGCGGGGCATAGGTTTGTGCGGCATCGGGAAACAGTGGCAGGCAGTAGCGCAGCATGCCGAAGGTGCCCACCTTGTCCACGACTGCCATCATCAGTACCGCGCTGGATGGGGTGGCGGCCACCGCGGCATCCGGTAGCCACGTGTGGAGCGGCCACAAGGGTGCCTTGACGGCGAAGGCGAACATGAATCCGAGGAACAGGGCGTTGAGCACGGCGGGTCCGGCGCCGAGTTCGCCGGCATTGGCGGCGGCGACCACAGCCCGGAAATCGAAGGTCCCCGCAGATCCTTCGCCCAGACCCTCTCGGGCGGTGAGCACATACAGCCCGATGATCGCGGCCAACATGATCAGACCACCGAACAGGTTGTACAGCAGGAACTTCACCGCCGCACGCGAGCGCTGCCGGCGTAGCCGGGCGTCCCCGGTACGTGGCCCGAATCCACCGATGAGGAAGTACATCGGGATGAGCATCGCCTCGAAGAACACGTAGAACAGCAGAATGTCCAACGCGACGAAGGAGATCAGCACCATCGCCTCGACCAGCAGGGTGAGCGCGACATAGATATGTGCGACGCGTGGGCCGCCGCCCACCTCGCGCTCGTCGTGCCAGCCTGCCAGGATCAGAAGCGGAACCAGCGCCGCGGTCAACAGCACCAGCACCAGCGCAATGCCGTCGAGGCCGAGGGTGTACCCGGCGCCGAATGCCGGAATCCACTGGTGGGATTCGACGAACTGGAATTGCGCGCCGCCGGGATCGAAGCGAATGGCGAGTGCAATGCCGATGACCAGCACGAGCAGTGAGAAACCCAGTGCCACAGCACGAGCGAGGGTACGCCGGGTCGCGGGCAGTACGAGGACGATGGCTGCGCCGACCAGAGGAGCCAGCCACAGCGTCGTCAACCAGGGAAATTCGCTCACCACAACCTCACCGCCAGTAGGGCCGCGG
Source organism: Nocardia sp. CNY236 (assembly GCF_000482385.1). GTDB lineage: Bacteria > Actinomycetota > Actinomycetes > Mycobacteriales > Mycobacteriaceae > Nocardia. The sequence continues at coordinate 233,694 of NZ_AXVD01000007.1, read as the reverse complement.
CGACCAGGGCCGCGCCGGTGAACATGGACAAGGCATAGGAGCGCACGAACCCGGACTGCACACGCCGGACTCGAGCCGACATCCCGCCGATCAGCGCGGCCGCGCCATTGACGATCCCGTCGATGCCGCGGTTGTCGAGGAAGACCAGGGCTCGGGTCAGATGTTGGCCCGGGCGCATGAACGCTGCTTCGTTGACCGCGTCACCGTAGAGATCACGCCGCGCTGCGACGGTCAGTGCGGACACCGATTCGGGTGCGGTCTGGGGAATCTCGCGCCGCGCGTACTGCCGGTATGCGACGGCGATACCGATGGCGACGACCCCGAGGGCGAGTGTCGTGACCATGGCCGCGGGGAGGGTTTCGGTGCCGTGTTCGGCGCCGACCACTGGTTCGAGCCAGTTCTGCAGCGCGGAGCCGGTGACCAACATCGCGCCGGCCCCGACCGAGCCCACGGCGAGCAGAATCATCGGGCCGGTCATCACCGGCGGGGACTCGTGTGGCCGAGTTTCCGGTTTCCAACGGGGTTCACCGAAGAAGGTCATCAACATCACTCGCGTCATGTAGAACGCGGTCAGTCCCGCGCCGAGCAGCGCCACCGTGCCCACGATCACCCCAGCGGCGCCACCTTGGTTGAACGCGGCCTCGATGATCCGGTCTTTGGAGAAGAACCCGGCGAACGGAGGAACCCCGATGATGGCGAGGTAGCCCAGGCCGAAGGTGACGTAGGTGATGGGTAGGAGGGTGCGTAGGCCGCCGTAGCGGCGCATGTCGGTCTCGTCGTTCATCGCGTGCATGACCGAACCGGCGCCGAGAAACAGTCCGGCTTTGAAGAATCCGTGAGTGAGCAGGTGCATGATGGCAACGGCGTAGCCGGCCGGGCCGAGCCCGACAGCCAGCATCATGTAGCCGATCTGGCTCATGGTGGAGGCAGCGAGCGCCTTTTTGATGTCGTCCTTGGCGCAGCCGATGATCGCACCGAACATCAATGTGACCGCGCCGACGGCGACGACCGCGCCTTGTGCGGTCGGGGCGAGGTCGAAGATCGCGCCCGATCTGGCGATCAGATAGACGCCGGCGGTGACCATGGTGGCCGCGTGGATGAGCGCTGATACCGGGGTGGGTCCTTCCATGGCATCGCCGAGCCAGGACTGCAACGGGACTTGGGCGGATTTGCCACACGCGGCCAGGAGCAACAGCAGGCCGATGGCGGTGAGCGTTGCCTCGTTCGCGGCTGGTGCGGACCCGAACACGGTGTCGAAGTCGATCGACCCGAAGGTCGCGAACATCACCATCATGGCGATGGCCAGGCCCATGTCGCCGACCCGGTTGACGATGAAGGCCTTCTTGGCTGCGGTTGCCGCCGTCGGCCTTTCGTGCCAGAAGCCGATCAACAGATAGGAGGCCAGGCCGACACCTTCCCAGCCGAGGTAGAGCACGAGGTAGTTGTTCGCCAAGACCAGCAGCAGCATCGCCGCCAGAAACAGGTTGAGGTAGCCGAAGAACCGTCGCTGCGCCGGGTCGTGGCTCATGTATCCGATCGAGTAGATGTGGATCAGCGAGCCGACGCCGGTGATCAGCAATACGAAACAGATCGACAGCTGATCCAGTTGGAGGCCGAAGTCGACCTGTAGGTCGGCGACCGGAACCCAACTGAACAGATCCAGCTGCACCATACGTTCGGTGCTCTCGCGTCCGAGCATGGTGACGAATGCGGTCGTCGCGACGGCGAACGAGGACAGTGCCATCACGGTGCCGAGGACGGCGCCCCACGTGTTGCCCAGGCGCGTGGTCAGCAACAGGATGATCGCGCCCGTCAATGGGAGGGCGGGCAACAGCCACAGAGTTGCGGTATCCACGTCAGAACTTCAGCAGGTTGGCGTCGTCGACCGAGGTCGAGCGGCGGGTGCGGAAGATCGTCATGATGATCGCCAGGCCGACGACCACCTCGGCGGCGGCGACCACCATGGTGAAGAACGCGAACACCTGGCCGTCGAGGTTGGTGTGCATCCGGGCGAACGTGACGAACGCGAGGTTCACCGCGTTGAGCATCAGTTCGATGCACATGAACACCACGATGGCGTTTCGCCGCAGTAGCACACCGGCCGCGCCGATGGTGAACAACAGCGCGGACAAGTACAGGTAGTTCTCGGGATTCACCGGTCGCCTTCCTCGTCGCTGGGGGTGTCGGACCCGCTCGGATCCCGCGGGGAGCCGACCGAGAGGGCGGCCGATTCGGTGAGCGCCCGGGTGCGGCGGTGCCGCAAGACGGTGCTGACCGACAGTTCCTCGAACGAACCATCGGGCAGTTGCGCCGGGATGTCGACCGCGTTGTGCCGGGCATAGACCCCAGGGGTCGGCAGCGGGGTTGCCCGATGCCCGGGTTCGCGGAATCGACGCTGTGACAGTTCCCGCTGTCCGGCGCGCGGCAGCAACTGTTCGCGGTGGGCGAGCACCATCGCGCCAATGGTTGCGGTGATCAGCAGCGCGCCAGTGAGTTCGAAGGCCCACAGGAACCGCACGAAGATCAGCTCGGCCAGCTCGCCGAGCACGTCACGGCCAGGAAAACCGGAGGCAGGGAAGGTGATGTCGGACGCGCGGATGCCATGGGCGATGCCGCTGCCGAGCAGCACCCCGAAGCCGACTCCGACGGCGATGGCGGCGAGCCGTTGACCGCGAATGGTTTCTTTCAGAGATTCGGCAGAATCGACGCCGACGAGCATCAGCACGAACAGGAACAACATCATGACCGCGCCGGCGTACACCACGATCTGCACCACGCCGAGGAACAGCGCATCCTGTGCGATGTAGAACACTGCCAGCGCGATCATCGTCGCGGCCAGGCACAACGCGGAGTGCACGGCTTTGGGGGCGAACACCATTCCCAATGCGCCCAGCACCGCCAGTGGAGCGAGAAGCCAGAATTGCACGGCTTCACCAGTGGAGGTTCCGGTCAACGGCGCTGCAGCGAGGAGCAACTCGGTCATTGGGCTGCTCCTTCGGCTCGGGCGGTGGCGGGTCGTTTCGCGACATCGTCCGGGGCATCGGGCTCGGCGACAGCGTGACTGGGCGGGCTACCGGGAACTCGGCCGAGGTAGTAGTCGGTCTCGTCTGCGCCGGGGTACATAGCGTGCGGCGGTGCAGTCATGCCGGGTTGCAGCGGGGCCAGGAGTCGACCTTTGTCGTAGATCAGGTCGGCGCGGTTGTCGTCGGCCATCTCGTAGTCGTTGGTCATGGTGAGTGCTCGGGTGGGACAGGCCTCGACACACAATCCACAGCCGATGCAGCGCAAGTAGTTGATTTGGTAGTCGCGACCGTAGCGTTCACCCGGGGAGTAGCGTTCGGCGGCGGTGTTGTCGGCGCCTTCGACGTAGATCGCGTCCGCCGGGCAGGCCCAAGCGCACAGTTCGCAGCCGATGCATTTCTCCAGGCCATCGGGGTGTCGGTTGAGTTGATGCCTACCGTGGTAGCGCGGCGCGGTGGGTGTTTTGGTTTCGGGGTAGAACTCGGTGTTCGGTTTCTTGAACATGGTCGCGGCGGTGACCGCAAAGCCCGACAACGGGTCGAGCAGCCCGGCCTTGGCGCGGGTGATGTCGTGGGCGTGGGCGTCGGTGGGCAGCGGCGGTACCGGGAAGCCGAGGAAGACCGGCGATTCGGTGGGCGGGGGTTGCTGTGGCGGTGGTGGCGCCGGCGCCCGGCCTGCCCACAAGAATCGCCCAACGAGCAGGCCCGTGACCAGCAGGCCGCCGAGCACCAAGATCGGTGTCTGCACGTTGTAGCCTTCGGCCTGCAGAACCCGGGCAGTGGCGACGACCATCACCCAACCGAGTGAGGTCGGAATGAGCAGTTTCCATCCGAGATTCATGAACTGGTCGTACCGCAGCCGGGGCAGGGTTCCGCGCAACCAGATGAATACGAAAAGGAACATCCAGACTTTTGCGGTGAACCACAGCAGTGGCCACCACCCGGAGTTCGCGCCGTCCCACATGTTCAATGGCCACGGCGCACGCCAGCCGCCGAGGAACAATGTCGTCGCCAGCGCCGAGACCGTTGCCATGTTGACGTATTCGGCCAGCATGAACATTGCGAACTTGAGTGAGGAGTACTCGGTGTGGAAGCCGCCGACCAGTTCGCCTTCGGCCTCCGGCAGGTCGAACGGCGCCCGGTTGGTCTCGCCGACCATCGCGACGCAATAGATCAGGAACGATGGCAGCAACAAGAACACATACCAGGTGCCTTCTTGCGCCGAGACCAGCCCTGAGGTCGCCATCGTGCCGCCGAGCAGGAATACCGCGGCGAAGCACAGCGCCATCGCGATTTCGTAGGAGATCACCTGCGCGGTCGAGCGTAGGCCGCCCAGCAGGGGATATGTCGAACCCGAGGACCATCCGGCCAGCACGATGCCATAGACTCCGATGGAGGTGATGGCCAGGATATACAGCACCGCCACCGGCAGATCGGTGAGTTGTAACATGGTGTCGACGCCGAAGATCGACACCTGGGGGCCGAAGGGGATCACCGCGAAGGCCATGAACGCCGGCACCGCCGAGATGATCGGCGCCAGAATGTAGATCGGCTTGTCCACGATCGCCGGGACGATGTCTTCTTTGAGGGCCATCTTCACGCCGTCGGCGACGCTTTGCAGGGAACCGAAAGGCCCGGTTCGGTTGGGGCCTATGCGCATCTGCATGCGGGCCACGATCTTGCGTTCGGCCAGTACGGCGACCAGCGGAACGAGAATGACGTAGACGAAGATGCCGAGCGCTTTCACCAGTACGAGCCACAGCGGGTCGTGGCCGAAGCCGGCTGGTTCGGAGGAGGCGACGAGGAGTGTTGCTGGATCACTCATGGCGGTGTTCCTTCGCAGTGCCCTCCGCGCGCTGGATGCGCACGATGGAACCCGGCTGCGCGGCAAGGTGTTCGGTGATGGAGCAGCCAGGTGAGTGTTGGGGCAGCCAGACCACCCGGTCGGGCAGGTCGTCGAGCATCAGCGGCACAGTGACCGCACCACGGTCTGTGGTGATGGTGACCGCATCGGCGTCGCTCGCGCCGATCTCGGCGGCGGTCGTGGCCGACAGGCGCGCCACCGGCGGTCGGGCGATGCCGGCGAGATTCGGTTCGCCGTCCTGCATGCGGCCGGTGTCCAGGAGCATGCGCCAGCTGGCCAATACTGCGCTGCCGCGCCGCGGTCGCGGTAGCGCGGGCGCGGGGTGTTCGGGTGCGTCGATGAAGGTGCCATCCCAGGCGCCGAGTTCGGTGAGTTCGGCGCGGGCGGTCTCGACATCGGTCACGCCCGCCCGCACCGACATGTGCTCGGCGAGGGCGTGCAGTACGCGTAGATCCGACAGTGGTGCGGCCCGGCGGCGCACCATGTCGTCGCCGAGGGCGGCGGCGAACGGGCGCGGTCGTCCTTCCCAGGTGCGGTAGGTGCCGGGCTTCTCCATCGCCGAGGCGACCGGGAAGACCACGTCGGCGCGGTGGGTGACCGGGCTGTGTCGCAGTTCCATGCTGACCACGAACTGTGCTGCATCGATGGCGGCCAAGGCGGCCTGCGGATCGGGCAGGTCGGTGACGTCGACGCCGCCGATCACCAGTGCGCCGAGGTCGGGGGCGGCGGCGAGGATGCCGGTGGTGTCGCGGCCGGCTCGGGTCGGCAGCTCGGCTGCGTTCCATACGGTTCGAACCTGTTGACGTGCACGAGGATCCGCAACAGGTCGACCACCGGGCAGCAGACCGGGCAACGCGCCGGCTTCGACCGCACCGCGTTCGCCTGCCCGGCGTGGAACCCAGGCGAGAGCTGCTCCGGTCTCCTCGGCCAGGCGCGCAGTCGCCGAGAGGGCGCCCGAGATGCCGGCGAGGCGTTCGCCTGCCATGATCACCGCACCTGGAGCGCGCAGCAGCCGCGCGAGGTCGGCCGCCTGGTCGGGATGCACACCGGGCGGGGTGGTCCCACCGGTGCAGAGGGCGTCGAGCACCTGCGGCTCGGCCCCTGGGATCGCTCGTAGCAGGTGGCCGGACATGCGGTCGAGTCCCCGCGAGGAGTACGGCGCCAGCGCATGGATCGCCACACCGTGCTTGCGGGCGGCTTTGCGGAGCCGCAGATAGACGATCGGCGCCTCCTCCTCGGGTTCGAACCCGACCAGCAGCACCACGGGAGCGCACTGCAGGGCATCGTAGGTCACCGTTGTCCCCGAGCCTGCGACGCGTGCGGCGAGGAATTGCGCCTCTTCGGCGGAGTGCGGGCGAGCACGGAAGTCGATGTCGTTGGTGCCCAGGGCGATGCGTGCGAACTTGGCGTAGGCGTAGGCATCTTCCTCGGTGACGCGGCCGCCGACGAGCACGCCGGCGTTGCCCGCGGCCGCGGACAAACCCGCCGCGGCCGCGGTGAGTGCGGCCGACCACGAGGCGGGGGCGAGGGCGCCGTCGGGGCCGCGCACCAGCGGAGTGGTCAGCCTGTCCGGTTCGGTGGCGTAGGCGAAGGCCCAGCGCCCCTTGTCACAGTTCCATTCTTCGTTGACCAGTGGATCGTCGCCCGCCAGGCGACGCAACACCGTGCCGCGCCGGTGATCGGTGCGCTGGGCGCAGCCGCAGGCGCAGTGTTCGCACACATTCGGGCTGGACACCAGGTCGAACGGGCGCGCTCGGAACCGGTAGGAGGTTCCGGTGAGTGCGCCGACCGGGCAGATCTGGACGGTGTTGCCGGAGAAGTAGGAATCCAATGGTTCGGCCTGTGCGGTGCCGACCTGTTGCAGCGCGCCGCGTTCCATCAGTTCGATGAACGGGTCGCCTGCGATCTGCTGGGAAAAGCGGGTGCAGCGGGCGCACAGCACGCAGCGTTCGCGGTCCAACAGCACGGCCGTGGACAGCGGAATCGGTTTGGGGAAGGTGCGTTTGCGTCCATCGAATCGGGTGTCGGCGCGCCCGGTGGACATCGCTTGGTTCTGCAGCGGACACTCGCCGCCCTTGTCGCACACCGGACAGTCGAGCGGATGGTTGATCAGCAGTAGCTCCATCACGCCTTCCTGCGCGCGGTCGGCGGCCGGGGAGGTGAGTTGGGTGCGCACCACCATGCCGTCGGTGACGGCGACCGTGCAGGAGGCGACCGGTTTGCGTTGGCCTTCCACCTCCACCAGGCACTGGCGGCAGGCGCCGACCGGGTCGAGCAGGGGATGGTCGCAGAAGCGGGGAATCTGGATGCCGATCATCTCGGCCGCCCGGATCAGCAGGGTGCCCGGTGCTACCCCGACGGACGTGCCGTCGATGGTCACGGTCACCAGGTCGGCCGCAGCCAGGCCGCTGGTGTTGTTACTGACGATGGCGGTCATCGCACGTGTTCTCCTGACTCGGCCCAGGCGGTGGCATGCTCCGGGTCGAATGGGCAGCCCCCGAGCCGCAGATGCTCGGCGTATTCGTCGCGGAAGTACTGCAGCGAGGAGATGATCGGGCTCGCCGCGCCGTCGCCGAGGGCGCAGAACGATTTGCCGTTGATGGTGTCGCTGATATCGAGCAGCGTGTCCAGGTCCTGTTCGGTGCCATCGCCGGCTTCGATTCGATCCAACAGTTGAACCAGCCAGTAGGTGCCTTCGCGGCACGGGGTGCACTTGCCGCAGGATTCGTGTGCGTAGAACTCGCTCCAGCGCAGGACTGCGCGCACCACACAGGTGGTGTCGTCGAAGATCTGTAATGCCTTGGTGCCGAGCATCGAGCCGGCGGCCGCGACGCCCTCGTAGTCGAGCGCGACGTCGAGGTGCTCATCGGTGAGCAGCGGGGTGGACGATCCGCCCGGGGTCCAGAACTTGAGGCGATGCCCGGCACGCACCCCGCCGGCATGGCCGATCAGCTCGCGCAGCGTGATCCCCAGCGGCGCCTCGTATTGTCCGGGCCGAGCTACGTGGCCCGACAGCGAGTAGAGCGTGAAGCCAGGGGACTTCTCGGTGCCCATCGAGCGAAACCACGAGACGCCGTTGCGGATGATCGGTGGCACGCTGGCAATCGATTCCACATTGTTCACCACGGTCGGTCGAGCGTAGAGGCCGGCGACAGCGGGGAACGGCGGGCGCAGGCGCGGCTGCCCGCGGCGCCCCTCCAGCGAGTCCAGCAGCGCGGTCTCCTCGCCGCAGATGTATGCGCCCGCGCCGGCGTGCACCACCAGCTCGAGGTCATAGCCGGAACCGAGGATGTCGCGGCCGAGGAAGCCGTGGGCGTAGGCCTGAGCGACCGCGGCCTGCAGTCGGCGCAGTACCGGAACGACTTCGCCGCGAACGTAGATGAACGCGTGCGCCGCGCGGATGGCGTAGGCGGCGATGACCACGCCTTCGATCAGTGCGTGGGGCGTTGCCAGCATGAGCGGAATGTCCTTGCAGGTGCCGGGTTCCGACTCATCGGCGTTCACGACGAGGTAGTGGGGTTCCCCGGCGCCGTCCGCGCCGGGGGCTTGCGGGATGAAGCTCCATTTCATGCCCGTGGGGAATCCCGCGCCGCCGCGGCCGCGCAGACCTGCGTCCTTGACGGTCTGGATCACGTGGTCGGGAGGCATCTGCAGGGCGGTGCGCAGCGCCTGGTATCCGTCGTGGCGCACGTAGGCGTCCAACGTCCAGGATCGTGGATCGTCCCAATAGGCGCTCAGGACCGGAGTGAGGGTCATTCGGCGACCTCCCGGTCTTCGTCCGCTCGGGGTGCGTGCATGCCTTGGGCGTGGGCGACTCGGAGACCGGCGAGTGTCGCATCCCCGGCCGCGCCGTCGAGCACTCCCTCCCGGGTATCGGGAAATCCGGCCAGGATTCGCGCGGTCTGGGTGAATGTGCACAATGGTGCGCCTCGGGTGGGTGTGACGGTCTTCCCGGCCCGCAGTGCATCGACCAGGGCACGCGCCGACTCGGGAGTCTGGTTGTCGAAGAACTCCCAGTTGACCATGATCACCGGCGCGAAGTCGCAGGCCGCGTTGCACTCGATGTGTTCGAGGGTGATCGATCCGTCCGGCGTGGTCTGGCCGGGTTCGATGTCCAGGTGCCGTTCGAGGGTGGCGAGGATGGCGTCGCCGCCCAGGACGGCGCACAGTGTGTTGGTGCATACACCGATGTGGTAATCGCCGGTGGGGGTGCGCCGGAACATCGAGTAGAAGGTGGCGACCGCGGTGACCTCGGCAACGGTCAGACCCACCTGTTCGGCGCAGAATTCGATTCCGGTGGCGGTGACGTGGCTGTCTTCGGACTGCACCAGGTGGAGCAGCGCAAGCAGCGCCGACCGCGGATGGGGATAGCGGGAGATGATCTGGGTGGCGTCGGCCTGGAGCCGCTGGTGCACCTCGGGTGCGTAGGGTTCGGGTCGGCGGCTGAGCTTGATCAGGATGTCCGTCATCTGTCCACTCCCCCCATGACCGGGTCGATGCTGGCGACCGATGCGATCACGTCGGCAACCATGCCGCCCTCGCACATGGCGGCGACTGCTTGCAGATTGGTGAACGAGGGGTCGCGATAGTGCACGCGGTAGGGGCGAGTGCCGCCATCGCTGACCATGTGTACGCCGAGTTCGCCGCGCGGCGACTCCACCGCTGTGTACACCTGGCCCGCCGGAACGCGGATGCCTTCGGTGACCAGCTTGAAGTGGTGGATCAGCCCTTCCATGGACGTACCCATGATCCTGCCGATGTGTCGGGAGGAGTTGCCGAGTCCGTCGGTGTCGAGCTGTAGGTCGGCGGGCCAGGCGATCTTGCGGTCGTCCACCATGACCGGCCCCGGCCGCAGCCGGTCCAGGCATTGCTCCACGATTTTCAGCGACTCCTTCATCTCCGCCACCCGAATGGCGTAGCGGCCGTAGCAGTCGCAGCCGGTGGTGGTGGGGATATCGAATTCATAGGTCTCGTACCCGCAGTAGGGTTGCGCCTTGCGCAGGTCGTGTGGCAGTCCGGTCGCGCGCAGCACAGGCCCGGTGATACCCAGGGCCATGCACCCCGACAGGTCGAGGTAGCCGATGCCGCGGGTACGTGCTTTCCAGATCGGGTTCGCCGACAGCAGGTGTTCCATGTCGCGCAGCCGTGTGGGTAGCAGCGCGAGTAGTTCACGCACTGCGGTGACCGCATTGTCGGGCAGGTCTTGGGCCAGCCCGCCGGGACGGATGTAGGCGTGATTCATCCGCAATCCGGTGATCGACTCGAACACATCGAGAATGAGTTCGCGTTCGCGAAACCCGAACAGCATCGGAGTGAGGGCGCCGAGTTCCATGCCTCCGGTGGCGAGCGCGATCAGATGCGACGAGATGCGGTTGAGCTCCATGAGCATCACGCGGACGACGGTGGCGCGTTCCGGGATCTGCTCGGTGATGTCGAGGAGTTGCTCGACTCCGAGGCAATAGGCGGTTTCGTTGAAGAACGGCGACAGATAGTCCATGCGCGTGACGAAGGTAACCCCTTGCATCCAGGTGCGGAACTCGAGGTTCTTCTCGATTCCGGTGTGCAGGTAGCCGATCCCGCAGCGCGCCTCGGTGACCGTCTCACCTTCGATCTCCAGGATCAGTCGAAGAACGCCGTGGGTGGACGGGTGTTGCGGACCCATGTTCACCACGATGCGTTCTTCGCCGGCGCCGGAAAGGGTCTCGGCCACCTGTTGCCAGTCCTGCCCGGCAACCGTGACCGAGGCGGGCTCCGGACCGGTGTCGCCGGTGGTGTCGGGTCTGGTGTCGGTGTCGCTCATCAGCTGTATGTCCTCCGCTCGTCGGGCGGCGGCACCCGCGCGCCCTTGTACTCGACCGGTATCCCGCCGAGCGGGTAGTCCTTGCGTTGGGGGTGACCGCGCCAGTCGTCGGGCATGGTGATTCGGGTGAGCGAGGGGTGCCCGTCGAAGCGAATGCCGAAGAAGTCGTAGGTTTCGCGTTCGTGCCAGTCGGTGGTCGGATACACCGTGAACAGGGAGGGAATGTGCGGGTCGACGTCCGGTGCGGCCACCTCCACCCGGAGGCGGCGGTTGTGGGTGATCGACATGAGGTGGTAGACCGCGTGCAGTTCGCGCCCGGAATCCTTCGGATAGTGCACGCCGTTGACACCCAGGCACAGTTCGAAACGCAACGCGGCGTCATCGCGTAGCGCTGCGGCAACGGCGAGTAGGTGCTCGCGCCGCACGTGCACGGTGAGTTCGCCGCGAAAGACGACCACCTTCTCCAGCGCGGCGTCCGGGCGGGCGCCGGTCGCGGTGAGCGCAGCGCGCAGCGCGGCGACCAGGTCGTCGAAGTAGCCGCCGTAGGGTGCCCGGGTCTGGCCGGGCACCGTGACCGGACGGACCAGCCGGCCGTAGCCGGACGTGTCGCCGGTGCCCGCGACGCCGAACATCCCATGACGTACGCCGACCACTTCCGCATCCGGGCTCGTGGAAACCTCTTCGGGCACTGTGCCTTCGGGGCCGGCGGTGGCTGCGGCGTCGACCGGGTCGTGCGCGCGCGGGCTGCCGGCATTGCCCGAGGTGTCGGCGGTCATCGCGGCAAACCTTCCATTCGGATGGTCGGTGTCGAGGCCAGCGCGGCCTGTTCGGCAGCGCGGATGGCTTCGGCGCGGTGGACGCCGAGCGGCATCTGCTGGATCTTCTCGTGCAGTGCCACGATTGCGTTGAGCAACATCTCCGGCCGTGGTGGGCACCCAGGTAGATAGATGTCGACCGGTACGACGTGGTCGACGCCTTGGACGATGGCGTAGTTGTTGAACATCCCTCCAGAGGAGGCGCAGACACCCATCGCCAGGACCCATTTCGGTTCGGTCATCTGGTCATAGACCTGGCGCAGTACCGGAGCCATCTTCTGGCTCACCCGGCCTGCGACGATCATCAGGTCGGCCTGCCGTGGCGAGGCGCGGAAGGCCTCCATACCGAAGCGGGCGATATCGAACCGACCTGCGCCGGTGGCCATCATCTCGATGGCGCAGCAGGCCAAGCCGAAGGTGGCCGGCCACAAAGAGCCCTTACGCAGGTATCCGGCGAAATCCTCCACAGTGCTCAGCAGAAAACCGCTGGGCAGCTGTTCTTCGAGACCCATCTTCTCCTGACTCGCTTCCACTCGTCTGCTGCGAAAACTGGTGTGCGGCGATCACTCCCAGCTGAGCCCGCCGCGCCGCCATTCGTAGGCGTAGGCCACCGAGACGTTGACGATGAACAGCGCCATTGCCGCGAGGCCGAACAGACCGAGCGCATCGAAGTGGACTGCCCATGGGTAGAGGAACACGATCTCGATATCGAAGATGATGAACAACATGGCGGTGAGGTAGTACTTCACCGGAAATCGTTGCCCAGCAATGCTTCCCGGTCCGCCGGCCACGGCATGGGGAGTGGGTTCGATACCGCACTCGTAGGCTTGCAGCTTTGCCCGGTTGTAGCGTCTCGGGCCGACCAATGCCGCCGCGGCAATGGAGAACAGCGCGAACGCCGCCGCGATCGCGCCGAGGACGAGAATCGGCACCTCGATATTCACGACTGCACTTCCCCTCCTTGCGAGCGGCGGCTGGGGTAACAGCGTCCGCGGCGGGCCGACGTCGTTGTCCGCCTCGGTCGGGCTCGCTCCGCGGCGCGCCACCGGGGAGTCATTACCTGATCCGTTCCCTTGTGAGACAAGGCACAGCCTACAACCGGAAGGGACGACTGCAGCCGGATTGGCGACCTCGTTTGATCGAATTCAGTACAACGATTTATGACCGAATCGGGGGTAATCGACCTCTATCGTCGCGCGATGCTCACCGCATGAAGAGCCGGCTCGACGCTGCGCACCGCTCGGCGCAGGCGATGTCGCAGCTCGCCGTCCCCGGTTCGGCGTCGACCAGCAGGTGGTCGGCGCGTTCACTGCCGTCGGTGAGCCGGTGCCTGCCCGCTGCGCATCCGCGTGAGACGGGGTGCAGTGCAGGGGCTCGGCGCGTGTGCGGTGGATACACCCATCAGAACCTACCGGGAGATTAATCCATGATCGCTATGAATAGCGTCAACCGGCGGGCGCCGAGCCGTGAGCTCACGCCGCGGGCCGACGGCGCAGCAACCCGACAACGGTCTCGGCGAGACGGATCGGGTCGATGGGATGGGCTACCGCGGCTTCGGCACGCGACCAACTCGCCAGCCACGCGTCGTCCGCGCGGCCGGTGAGAACCAGGATCGGCGGGCAGGAGGTGACTTCGTCCTTCAGTTGCTTGGCGATGCCGAGCCCTCCGGCGGGCGCCGCCTCGCCATCGAGAACAGCCAGGTCGATGCCGCCGGCATCCATCCGCGCGATCACGACCGCGGCCGTGGCCACCTCGATGCAGTCGAGTTCCGGTAGATCGGGGTGCGGGTGGGTACCCAAGGCGGAGACCACCTGGTGCCGGGTATCGGCATCGCTGCTGTAGACGAGAACCCGCAACGGGGTGGAGTGCGTGGAATCGGCCACGACGGTATGGTACGCCCGCGAGGGGAAGCGCGCGGGGAGATCGTGAAGGTCGCGGCACGATCAGTGCGCGTGGAAGGCGTCGGGGCCGACCTCGGCGGGGTCGAGCAGATGGCTCAAGAACAGGCGGGTGGCTGGAGCCGGGGTGCGGGAGGTGACGGCGTGCCAGGGTCGATCGAGCGGGGTGCCCGGCACCGGGAGGACCCGCAGCACGCCTTGGCCGACTTCGTGGGAGATCGCGTCGCTGTGTATCAGGGTGACGCCCAGTCCTTCGCGCGCGGCTGCCAAGGCTGCACCGTGCGAGCCGAGGGTGAGGGTGGGTGGTTCGATGCCGAGTTGGTCGAGCAGGCCGACAGTGGCCTCGCGGGTACCGGACCCGCGGCCGCGCAGCAACCAGGTGGTGTGCATCGGGTCGAGCTCGGGCACCCCGACGACGACCAAACAGCTGGGCCGGCGAGCGCGTACTACCAAACCAGCATCCCGGGGCGGACGACCTGCGATGACGAGATCCGTTTCGTGGTGTTGCAGTTCGAGAAACAGCAGATCACGAGGCTGGACCGACAAACTCAGCTCGATCTCGGGGAACCGGCGCCGGAACGCCGCCAGCGGTCGCAGCAACACGTATTCGCCAGCGGTGGCCACCACCCCGATCCGTAGTCGCCCGGTTTCGGCCCGGCGGACCGCGGTCTGAGCCTCGCGCATCAGCCCGAGGATGCCGCGGCAGTAGTCGGCATAGATCCGGCCGGCCTCGGTGAGCACGATGCCGCGCCCGGATTTTGCGATGAGCGTGGCGCCGAGCTGTTTTTCGATGTGCGCGACCGCTGCGGACACAGCCGCTTCGGTGACGTGCAGCTCGGCGGCGGCTCGACGGATGCTTCCCCGGCGAGCCACGGCCACGAAGGTTTCCATCCGCGCCGCGCTCACCGTACCCATTCACCGACGGTAACAAACACGACGAATTCATTGGGTATTGCGAGGAACAATCAAATTGTTCGTCGGTATCCGGCCCGTCATCCTGGAAATCTCCAGGCATTCCGACCACTGGTGTTCGGGTGTCTGTCCGCGCCACAGCAGGAGGAACCATGGCCGACGATACCGACCGTGACCGCTGGGATCCGGGTGTCCAATCCTATGCGTCGATGGGCTATTACGCGCCGGATTACCAACCGGCGCACACCGATGTACTCGCCGTTTTCCGGGTGACCCCGCAGCGCGGGGTCGATCCGATCGAAGCGGCAGCGGCGGTGGCCGGCGAATCGTCCACTGCGACATGGACTGTCGTGTGGACCGACCGATTGACCGCGCATTCGCGGTACCAGGCCAAGTGCTACCGCATCGACGAGGTTCCCGGCCGGCCGGGGGAGTACTTCGCGTATGTCGCCTACGATCTCGATCTGTTCGAGGAAGGGTCGATCACCAACTTGACCTCCTCGATCATCGGCAATGTCTTCGGCTTCAAGCCACTGTTGGCCCTGCGTTTGGAAGACATACGCATTCCGGTCGCGTATGTGAAGACGTTCCAGGGTCCGCCGCACGGCACGGTGATGGAACGGGAATATCTCAACAAGTACGGTCGGCCACTGCTGGGCGCCACGGTGAAACCGAAACTCGGTCTGTCGGCCCGCAACTACGGTCGTGTGATCTATGAAGCCTGCAAGGGCGGCTTGGATTTCACCAAGGACGACGAGAACATCAACTCGCAGCCGTTCATGCGTTGGCGTGACCGGTATCTGTTCGCCATGGAAGGCGTGAACCGGGCAATGGCCGAGACCGGTGAGATCAAAGGGCATTATCTCAACATCACCGCGGCGACGATGGAGCAAATGTACGAACGCGCCGCGTTCGCCAAAGATCTCGGCAGTGTGGTCGTCATGATGGATCTCACTGTCGGATTCACCGCGATGCAGTCGATGTCGCACTGGGCGCGACGCAACGGAGTGTTGTTGCATCTGCATCGGGCCGGCCATTCCACTTATACCCGGCAGAAGACGCATGGGGTGAGCTTCCGAGTATTGGCCAAATGGTGCCGGCTGATCGGCGTCGACCACCTGCACGCGGGAACCGTGGTGGGTAAACTGGAAGGCGATCCGGCCACCACCCGAGGGTTCTACGACACACTGCGCGAGAACGAGATTCGCACCCAGCCGGCCAACGGAATCTTCTTCGACCAGTATTGGGCGAGCATGCCTGGCGTGATGCCGGTGGCGTCGGGTGGTATTCACGCCGGACAGATGCACCAACTCCTCGATCTGTTCGGCGACGACGTGGTCCTGCAGTTCGGCGGCGGCACCATCGGCCATCCGCTCGGTATCGCCGCGGGCGCCGAAGCGAACCGGGTGGCATTGGAGGCGGTCGTGCAGGCCCGCAACGAAGGCCGCGACCTCGTGCAGGACGGACCTGCGATCTTGCGCAAGGCTGCCGAGATCTGCCGACCACTCGACGTGGCGTTGGCGACCTGGGGCGAGGTCACGTTCGACTACACCTCCACCGATGCCCCGGACGCCGTGCCGACGGCCAATCGCTGAGATTCACGAGAAAGACCCTCCATGTACCTGCGTCACGGAACGTTTTCCTACCTGCCGCCCCTGACCGACGACCAGATCTCCGCCCAGGTGCGCTACACGCTGTTGAACAACTGGCCGGTCTCGATCGAATACACCGACGATCCGCATCCGCGCAATGCCTATTGGGAGATGTGGGGGCTGCCGCTGTTCGATCTCGACGAGCCCGATGGTGTGCTCGCCGAGATCACCGCCTGTCGAGCCACCTTCCCCCGGCACTACGTGCGTGTACTGGCCTATGATGCCCGCTACACCCGGCAGACCACGGCGGTGAGCTTCCTCGTGCAGCGTCCGGCCGACGAGCCCGGCTTCGTACTGACCCGCACCGAGGGTCCGGACCGTCGCCAGAAGTACGGCCTGCACTCGTATGCGACCAGCGTTCGCCCGGGATCCCGATATGGCAGCTGAGAGCAGTGGCACCGGATTCCGGCTGTATCGGCAGGAAGCGGAGGTAGTCGGCACGGTCGCGTCAGCGCCGAACGAATCGGATGTGCCTGCCGTGCTGGGGCAGAACGCGGTCCTGGATCTGTCGAGCGATCTCGCCGGGCACGACGTCGAGCAGACCTTGCGCGCACTGGAGGCCGACCTCGTCGGGCTGGCCACCGTGAAACGACGTGTTCGCCAGATCGCCGCACTGTTGTTGATCGATCGCGCTCGGCAGCGGTTCGGCCTGACGGCATCGCGCCCGACGATGCACATGAGCTTCACCGGCGGCCCGGGCACCGGCAAGACAACAGTGGCGCTGCGGATGGCACAGATGCTGCACGCGATGGGCTATGTCCGCACACCGACGGTCCACGCCGTCACGCGCGACGATCTGGTGGGCCAGTTCATCGGCCACACCGCACCGAAAACGAAGGAGGCGCTGGCCAGGGCAGCGGGCGGCGTGTTGTTCATCGACGAGGCGTACTACCTGTTCCGGCCCGAGAACGAGCGCGACTACGGGCAGGAGGTGATCGAGATCCTGCTGCAGGAGATGGAGAACGAGCGCACGAGCCTGGTGGTGATCTTCGCCGGATATCGCGATCGGATGGAGCGGTTCTTCTCGGCCCACCCGGGACTGTCCTCCCGGGTGGCACACCACATCGAGTTCGCCGACTACGCCCATGCGGAACTGCTGACCATCGCCGAACTCATGGTGGCTGCAGAGAACTTTCGCTTCGACGCCGCGGCACGAGAGGCGTTCGGGGAGTATCTGACCCGGCGCATGCCGCGTCCGCGCTTCGCCAATGCCCGCAGCGTACGCAACGCACTCGACCGGTGCCGGTTACGCCAGGCGCAGCGTCTGGTGGACCTGCACCGACCACTGACCAGGATCGACGTGACCACGCTCACCGCCCAGGATGTCTACGGCAGCAGCGTGTTCACCCTCCCGGCGCCGCCCGGCGAGATGACCGAGCCGCCGCATGACGAGATCGAGCCGCTATGCCCGAAGGACTGAAGACCCTCACCCGTTACACCATCGAACAAGAGCATCGCCACCCCGGGTCGTCCGGAGAATTCTCCGGGCTGCTCAATGCGATCGCCACCGCTGCGAAGATCGTCGCCAACCAGGCCACTCGGGGTGCGATCGCGCAACCGATCCCAGCGCTCGCCGACCCGGCCGTGATCTCGGCGGTCACGCCCGACGATGCGGCGCTACATCGCACACCGGATGTGATCGCCGATGAGATCATCGTCGCCGAAACTCAATGGACCGGTCATCTCTCGGGACTGCTCTCGGAGCAGATGACCGGGATTCGGCCAGTGCCGGCCGCGCATCGCCACGGGAAGTACCTGTTGGTGTTCGATCCGTTGGATGGATCGTCGAATATCGATGTGAATCTGCCGGTCGGGACGATCTTCAGCGTACTGCGCGCCCCGGCGCGTGTGCAGGGCACAACCTCTGGCGGAATCCTGACCGCCGACGACTTTCTGCGGCCGGGCACCGAACAGGTCTGCGCAGGGTTCACCGTGTACGGTCCGGCGACCATGCTGGTGCTGACCACCGGCAGCGGGGTGGACGGCTTCACCTTGGACCGGGAGATCGGCGCATTCGTGCTGACCCACCCGCAGATGCGCATCCCGGCCGACACCTCGGGTTTCGCGATCAACGCCGCCAACGAACGGTTTTGGCAACCACCTGTGCAGCGCTACGTACACGAATGTTTGGACGGCGTGGACGGTCCGCGCGGGCGTGATTTCAATATGCGCTGGGTGGCGTCGCTGGTGGCAGACACCTTCCATATCCTCACCCGTGGCGGTGTCTATTTGTATCCGCGAGACGCTCGGCCCGCCGCACATCCTGGTCGGGTCGCGCTGCTGTATGGCGCGAATCCGATCGCGTTCATCGTCGAACAGGCCGGCGGGGCGGCGATCACCGGCTCCGAACGGGTGCTGGCCGTGGCGCCCCGCCACATTCACGAGCGGGTGCCATTGATCTTCGGCTCCCGCAATGAAGTCGAGCGCATCGAGCGGTACCACCGCGAACACGACGAGGGTCGCAGTTTCGACGCCTCGCTGTTCGGCACGCGGTCGCTGTTTCGCCCGGTAAGACGCTGAACGGGAGGACTCATGTCGGTCGAGCATCCGGTCGTCGCGATCACCGGTTCCTCCGGCGCCGGCACGACCAGCGTGACGCGGACCTTCCAGGAGATATTCCGCCGGGAAGGGATCGACGCAGCGATTGTCGAAGGCGATGCGTTCCACCGCTACGACCGCAGCGAGATGCAGATGGCGATGGCCGAGGCCGAGCAGAACCGCGATCTGCGGTTCTCGCATTTCGGTGAGGAGGCCAACTTGCTGCCGGAATTGGAGACGCTGTTTCGTGACTACGGCGAATCCGGCGTCGGAATGGTGCGTCGATACCTTCACGACGATGCCGAGGCCCACCCATATGGTCGACCGCCGGGGACATTCACCCCGTGGGAGCAGCTCGCGCCGGGCAGCGACCTGTTGTTCTACGAAGGACTGCACGGCGCGGCTGTCACCGCGACGGTGGACATCGCCCGATACACCGACCTTCTGGTCGGCGTGGTTCCGATCATCAATCTGGAGTGGATTCAGAAGGTGATCCGGGACAAAACCGAGCGAGGCTATTCCAGCGAGGCAGTGATCGACACGATCCTGCGGCGGATGCCGGACTACGTCACCTACATCTGCCCGCAGTTCTCCCGGACGTATGTCAACTTTCAGCGGGTGCCGACGGTGGACACCTCCAATCCGTTCATCGCACGCACCATTCCGACGGCAGACGAGAGTTTCGTGGTGATCCGGTTCGCCGACCCGAAGGTCATCGACTTCCCGTATCTGCTGTCGATGCTGCACGACTCGTTCATGTCGCGGCCGAACTGCATCGTGGTACCCGGCGGGAAGATGGAACTCGCCATGCAATTGATCTTCACCCCGCTGATCCTGCGACTGATGGACAAGCGGCCGAAGCGGACAGCATGATTGCCGCGGATACTCGCCCGCTCGAACGACGACTACTGCTCGGCTTGTTCTCGACTTCGCCGTCGAGTAAGACCCGTGCAACGATCCGCCACGAATACGAGAATTCCCGCCGTTTGAGCGCCACCAACACCGCCTCGGTCGCTGTGACCTCCACCTTGCCGTTGGTCGCAGCTATCTGCTCGACAGCTGCAGCTGCTTGTGTCGCAAGCCCTTCGAACGATGCCAGCTGCTCCGGCGTAGGTGCACCTTCGTGCGCGATTCGGTCCAGTGTGAGGTGAAGGCCGTCCGCACGAGTTGGTTCGAAGTACGTCGTATCTACCTTCTGCTGGCACGATTCGGTGAGCGCGTGCAGATCCGGTGCGTGCTCGAAGGTCAGGAACCAGTAGTGGCCGAGTTGGCCGACCCGCCCTTTGAGAGGCTGCAGGCGTTGACTATTCATGCTGCGCATCCGGGCTGTTCACGCTGGCTACCATGTCGCGGATAGCCCTGAGTGAAGGTGTGTCACCCCACCGGGCAGCTGCGTCGCGCACAAACTCCAGCCCACGGCGACGAACTTGCATCATGGGCGTGCCACTGGATGGGTCGAGGGCTTCGAGCATGATGTCGGCCGCGGCGTCGAGGTCGGCGCTCGCGCTCAGGGCCACGCGCCCATGCGGTGAGGTTTCTGTCCTCTGTGTACTCGCCGAGCTGAAACGATTCCAGGCAATAGGCCCGGGCAAGTGAGAAGTTCGCGCACCCAACGGCGATGTAGCCGAGCAGTCCCGATGTTTCACTCCAGATCTCGAATAGCTGGCGTCGCTGCGCCGGGCGGCGGCACTGCTCGATTAGTTCATCGAGCCACTGGCGCTGCTTCCTGAGCGCCGGAACCAGTTCGGACGGATCGAGTGTCTCGTACCGCGCGATGCTCAGGTGCGTGCTGGTTCGCAGCTGAGCAACGATGGCAGGATCGATCAGCCGTCTCGACGCCGAGGTGCGCCGCGAACTCACGGATCGACCTACGCATCGCTTCTTGGAGTGCGGCTGCTTCGAAGCCGGTCCATTCCCGCGCTCGCACCATCACCCTCACCTATATTTTTGCGGCTTGAACTGGGCAAACACCTACGATACGCCCACAGTAACCCATCACCGCGCCCGTCGGCCCGAAACTCCTTGTCGGCCAGCCCGGAGGTTCCGATCCAATGGCCATCACCCAATCCCTCACCGACCGTCAACCTGCTGCGACGCCCACCAGCCACCAACCATGTCGTTCACAGTCCCGCAAGCACACTCGGTGATGCAGATCCATGTCGCTTGCCGCGCCAACCGCTGCCCGGGAGAGCCGCCGCACTGGAAGCGCTCGTCGATGCCGGACAGGTCGCACCGGCTATCACGAAGCCGCGGTGATCGGAGGCGGCTGTGATCCCGAATCATCTGTCGGTCGAAGCCAGAGGCCACGGGGATTTACCTCGTCAACCGCGCCGCGTCCGGCACATCCACATCGAATACGGCTCCCTGAGACTTGATTTCACCGCCAGCGCTGAACAAGCGCAGAACGTCGCCGACGAACTGGCACAGAGCTTTCTGGGAATCATCGTGACCCACGATGACAGCTGAGCGTGACCGGAAGCCGATCGATCGCACCTCTGTGCACGCGGATGGGCCGTTGGCGGAAGTAATGTGCTACGCGTACTTGCTAGAGCTAACCGATACCCGGGCGCGGCAGCTGTGGGAGAGTCATCGCATGCACCTGCCGGACGACTGCTGGGTGCATTTGCAGGTGGCGATGAAGCTGCAATGTCGAGATCGGCGCTCGGTACGACGAGCAGGTTCAGCCGTTTCGCTGTGGGAGGGCGACCTGCTCGGTTGACCTTGACGTTGGGTCGTGGTCGAGACTTGGTTCATGCGAATAGGCCAGCTCGCCGAATTTGCCGGCACAACGACGAGAGCGGTGCGTCACTACCACCGTCTCGGTCTGTTGAACGAGCCGCACCGTCGATCCAACGGCTACCGCGAGTACACGATCAGCGATGCCGTCCGTCTCATGCGAATTCGTTGGCTGGCAACGAACGGGGTTCCGCTCGGATCGGTCGCCGCCATACTCGCGCAGGAGAAGTCGAGCGAAGACGATCGAGACGTAGTGGCGGATCTTCGGGCGTTGATCGTCGGCATCGAGAAGGAACAGGCTGTACTCGCCAGCCGGCGCACTGCGCTCGCGGCGATGTTGGCCGAGGCCGAACGCGGCAACCGGATCTCGGCGCTGCCGACGACCCTGGAAGCTGCCCTGTCCGACGCTATCGACGGGGCTACGTCGGTCGCGGTCGGTTCGGCTGTTCGACTCGACCGAGACCTGGTCGAGGCCGTGTCGCTGTCGGTGAGCACTCCGAAGGCGTTGTTCGCCGCTTACGAAGCAACGATGACCGATGACCGTCAGCGCGAGCGGTATATGTCCCTGCTTGCCGAATGGTCGCATCTCGAAGGGCGCAGCCCGGGTTCGGCGGAATCCGAGATCGACTCGCTCGCAGCCCGGTTCCTCGAGTTCTTCGGTCAGCAGTGGACAGCGATCATGCAGCTATCCGAGGAAGCGGCCGAGGCCGACGGCAGTATCGGCGCGATTTCGCTCGATGATCTGATCCCCGACCTCGCGCAACGAGAAGTCGTTCGTCGGGTGCACCGAGATCTGATCACCCGATCCTCGACCGATGTGGATCTCTGATGATGCTCGAGTCGATTCGACGATGGGGACACGCTGCGCAGGTGGTGGCGGCAGCCGTTCTCGTCATCGATGCCGCGATGTTGGCGGCCGGTGTGGTCAGTGCTCATCAGGCCGTGCTGCTTTTCGTCGCGGTGGAAATTCCTCTCGCGTGCGCCATGATCGTGACGCTTGTCTTCGCGATCGTGGTTGCGCGCCGTCGAGGTGCGAGGCTTCGGGATGCGGCTGTGAACATGGTCGGCCACTCGCCGTTTCGGCCGTTTGTACGCGCCGAACTCAAAGCCTACCGGGCGCTGTGGCTGTGGATCCGTGGACGTCACTCCGAAGTCGAGGCGGGTGCGCTCGTTCTCGACGCGCGTCGAGGAACGCTGGCAATGCCGGTGGCGTTCGCAGTCGCGACCCTCCTCGAGATCATTGTCCTGCATCTGCTTCTACCGTGGACGTGGGTTCGGGTGAGCGTCGCGGTTGCCTCGGTGTGGTCGCTGGTCGCGCTGCTGGGACACTTGGCGATTCATCTGACCAGCCCGCACTTTCTGACCGACACGTCCCTGGTGCTCCGTCGATCCGGCGCTGTCGTGGCCGTCGTCGATCGGACGGACATCGAGTCGATCACGTCCAGGCACCGATTCACCGAAACCGCACCCACTGTCAGGGACGGCCGTCTGCACCTCCCGAACGCTGACGGAACGAATATCGATCTAACTCTTGCTCGCCCGGTCACCGCTCGACTTCCCGCTCTGCTGCCGTCGCGACGAATCACCGCGGAGGTCACCCGCATCAGCGTGTATGTCGATGAACCAGCACACGTGCCGCGATAGCGGCTCACCATGACGACCGGGCGAACTACGACGTGCCAGCGGCTTTGAGAGCTTCGGCGAGTTCGACCCGGCGGCTGATACCCAGGCGAGGGTAGATGCGATACAGGTGGGAACCGATCGTCCGATGCGACAGGTAGAGCTTCTCCGCGATTTGCCGGTTGGTGAGTCCGTCGGCGGCGAGCGTCGCGATCTGGAGCTCTTGCGGAGTGAGATGGTCGCGGGCGCTGGGCGCCCGGCGTGCGCTGGCCTCGCCAGCAGCACGCAGTTCGTTACGCGCGGCGTCTGCCCACGGATTGGCGCCGAGCGCATCGAAAGTGTCACGGGCCGCCCGCAGTGGTTCGCGGGCCTCCGACAACCTGCGCTGGCGGCGCAACCGGCGACCGTGATGCAGGTGAAGCCGGGCGCGATAGAGCGGCCAAGAGCCCACACCACGCTCGAGTGCCTCGGAATAGGCGGTGTCTGCATCGGCATCATCGGCGAGAACCGCTCGCGTGTATTCGTCGACGACGCCGAGCATCGGGGCAGGCAATCGCACTGCCAGGGGTGGTAGTTCGGTCAGTAACTGTCGGGCGGCGTCGACTTTGTCTGCGGCGACTGCGGCGTCGGCGAGTTCGGGAGCGACCCACCAGCATCGCATGGGGTGGCTGACCGGGTCGGCCGGGTCGTAGACGCGGTGCAGAGCCGTGTAGGCGTCGTCGGCGCGGCCCGCTAGGAGATGGATGATGCCGCGGGTTTGTTGAGCAGCGACGTGAATGCCCCGCATGCCGGTAGCCAAGGGGCTGGCGTGGATCTCGCGCAGATGATCGTAGGCGAGCTCGAATTCTCCGCGCAGTGCGGCGATCATGGCCAGGTTGGCGCGCCCGGCGATCAGGTGGAATTCTTCGCCAGTTGCCTCGGCAAAGGCCCGAGACTCCTCGGTTTCGGCCAGGACCGTATCCCACTCGCCGAGCCAGATACGACTCCAATTTCCGGCACCGAGAATTCCTGCGAGCAGTCCGAGGCGTCCTTGATCGCGTCCGACAGCGGCGGCGGTATCGATATAGGCGCACCCACGACGGAAGTCCCCGAGGAACAACGCGGCATAGCCGAGGAAGCGCATGGCGTCACCATCGGAGCGGTCCGGGGTCAGCCGCTCGAGCTGTTCGAGTACAGCGGGACCACGGTCGCAGGGCATGGTGTAGGCGTCGATGGCAAGCTGTCGGGGGTCGTGTGCAGGCAGGTCGAGGATGTCGAGTTGGTTGGCGATGGCCGTGCGAGCGTCGAGCGAGGCTTGTTGGAACAGGCAACGCGAAGCGGCCCGCCACAGCAGCTCGGCGGCGAGATCGGAGTTGCCCATGACCTGTGCGGCGATGTCGACAAGTTCGAATATCCGAGATTCGGGGTCGTGTCGGCTGAAGGCGATGACTTCCTGAATATTGGCCAGCCGGGCTCGTTCGATCGGACCCAATGCGCCTAGGTTTACTCGATCGACCAGGTCCTGGGCTTCGCGGCGGGCGCCGATTTCGGTGGTGATTTCCGCGGCGTGCAGTAGCAGCGCGGTGGAGCGCTCCGGGCTCTCGGACAGAGCGGCCGCTCGTTGCAATGCGTTGACTGCGGCCATCATCGCTCCCCGCGCCTCGGAGCGTTGGGCGTAGTCTGCGAGTTGCACCGCGAGGGTGTCGTCCAATCCGAGAGTTGCTGCTGCCCGATGCCACAGTTGTTTGTCGGGGAATTCGGCGAGTACGTCGGCCAAGCGGGTATGTGCACCGAGTCGTTGAGTCAGTGACGCGCGGACGTAGACGGCCGAACGCATCAACGGATGCCGGAATCGCGCTGCCGCGCCGGATAACTCGACCAGGCCGACGTCCAGCGCTTCCTGCAGGTGTGCGGTCGTAACCGCGGTGTCGGCGAGTGCGGCGGCTGCCTGCAGCAGTCGACGTAGATCGCAGGTGACGTCGGCCGCCAAGACCACCACGAGTGCGCGGGCCGGATCACTGAGCTCGGCGTAGCGGTCGGCGAAGGCGTTTTCGAGACGTGGGGTGAGGGGGAACTCCTCGACCACCCGGTCAGTGTTGGTCTGGTGCAGCGCTCGGGGCAACTCGAGCAGCGCCAAGGGGTTGCCCGACGCCAGCTCGAGCAGTCGCTGCCGAACGGTGGTTGTCAGTGCCGGGGCACGGCTGTCGAGGAGTGCGGTGGCTTCGCGATCGTCGAGTGGGTCGACGTCGAGGTCGGGCAGTCCCGCCAGGGGCGCCGGATCCGCCCGCCCGGCGCGAGCGGCGCACAAGACGAGAACCGCGTCGCTGCCGACTCGGCGAGCGACGAAGCTCAGCACTTCGGCGCTACAGCTGTCGAGCCATTGCAGGTCATCGACGATCAAGACGACAGGGTGCTGTGCGGCGGCCTCGCCGACCAACTGGAGCACGGCCATTGCCAACGAGTACAGGTCTGCGGTGCCGTCCTCCTGCCCGAGCGCGACGTTCAGTGTGCGCTGGTGTTTCGGTGGCAATATCGTTGCTTTGGACATGAGCGGGCGCAGCAACTGATGCAGTCCGGCGAAGGGCAGTCCCGCCTCGTTCTCGACGCCGACTGCCGACAGGACGGTCAGTCTCCGCTCGATCGCCATATCCCGAACAGCGGCCAGCAATGCCGATTTTCCGATGCCGGCTTCGCCATGCAGGACCAGCGCCGATCCGTCGCCCGCGACAGCTCGATCGAGTAAGCCCCGCAGCAATGAAAGATACCGCTCGCGACCGACGAGACGTGGCGAAACGTTCGGTGTGGTGGTCAGCACGTCACTGGTAGTGACCGAGAGCGGCGAAATCCGACTATCCACCGACGCAGACTAGCAAGAGGCTGGTGCAGCAGCTGACTGCGCTTTCACCCACGAAGGTTCGATAGCTGGCAGGTGACTGCGTCATCGATTCGGAAGGACTGAGTCGTCGGTGCAGTCGTCGGTGCAGTCGTTCGACTGATTCGTCGGGGGTACTCGGACTCGTAGCTTTATCGGCATGACCTCGACATTCACCACAACAGACGGCGCGGAGATCTTCTTCAAGGACTGGGGCACCGGACGGCCGGTCGTGTTCAGCCACGGGTGGCCGCTCAGCGCCGACGCCTGGGACGAGCAGGCTCGCCTGGTCGCCGAGAACGGCTTCCGCGCCATCGCCCACGACCGCCGCGGCCACGGCCGATCCAGCCAGACCTGGGACGGCAACACCATGGATCGCTACGCCGACGACCTCGCCGAACTGATCGAGACGCTCGACCTCCACGATGCGGTGCTCGTCGGCCACTCCACCGGCGGTGGGGAGGTGGCCCGCTACCTGAGCCGCCACGGCAGCGCTCGGGTAGCCAAGGCCGTCCTGCTCGGTGCGGTACCGCCGGTCATGGTCGAATCCGACACCAACCCCGACGGCACCCCGATGGAGGTGTTCGACACGATCCGCTCCGGTGTCGCCACCGACCGCTCCCAATTCTATTGGGATCTGAGTGAGACCTTCTACGGCTTCAACCGGCCAGGCGTACCGACCTCCGAGGGTGCTCGTCGTGCGTTCTGGCGACTGGGTATGCAGGCGGGGATCCGGGCCGCCTACGAATGCATCGCCCAGTTCTCCGAAACCGACTTCACCGAGGATCTGAAACGCATCGATATTCCCGTGCTCGTGGCCCACGGTGATGACGATCAGATCGTCCCGCTGCACGACTCGGCGGTGAAGTCGGCCGAGCTGATCATGAATTCGACCCTTCGCGTCTATCCCGGCGCACCACACGGGCTGTACGGGGAATTCCGCACCGCCTTCGAAGCCGACCTGCTCGAATTCCTCAACAGCTGAATTCACCAGCCATCCATCAGCGTTCCCACACGCTCAGTTCTGTACAGCAAAGGAACTCGTCGTGAGATTCACCAACACCGCCAAACTCGCCGCCCTTGCACTGGGACTCGCCGCGACCATGGCCAGCGCAGGCTGTGCAGCCGCCGATCCTGGACGCGCCGAGGAGAAGCCGACCATCGTCCTGGTACACGGTGCCTTCGCCGAGTCCGCGAGCTGGAACGCCGTGATCGACCGGCTCGACCAGCAGGGCCTGAGGACTATCGCCGCGGGTAACCCGCTGCGCAGCGTGGACGGCGACGCCGACGCAGTCCGCGGCGTCGTTTCCTCTATCGATGGTCCCGTCGTCCTGGTCGGGCACTCCTATGGCGGCCAGGTCATCTCGCAGATCCACGATCCGAAGATCAAGGGACTGGTGTACGTCGCTGCCTTCGCGCCAGAGGAAGGCGAAACCATCGGCGAGCTTTCCGGCAAGTTCCCGGGTAGCACGCTCGGTGAAACTCTGAGCGAGGTTCCGCTGCCCGACGGCAGCACCGACCTCTACATTGCGCAGGGCAAATACCACGGCCAGTTCGCTGCGGATCTGCCGGCCGACCGAGCCCAACTCGACGCGGTCACCCAACGCCCACTCAACGACCGTGCCCTCAACGGCACGTCGGGCGCACCCAACTGGAAGAACCTGCCGTCGTGGTTCGTCTTCCCCGAAGCGGACCTCAACATTCCGGTGGCTGCACACCGGTTCATGGCCGAACGCGCCGGAGCTCGCGACACTGTTGAAATCTCCGGCGCTTCGCATGCCCTGCCCGCATCCCAGCCGCAGGCGGTCGCCGAGATCATCCTCACTGCCGCCGATTCGGTATCCTGACCAGCGGCTATGGTGTGTCGCGTGAAGATTCCACGCGACACACCGAGCGAAGACCCGGAGTGTGTCGGGGCCTTCGAATGTGACCTGGCCCAGGGTGTTTCGCCCGGGGCCACGTTTGGTTGTGTGCGTTGTTTCAGTCGGGGAGCAGCGGAACCGAGGCTCCCACACCACGGTCGAGCAGCGCCGCGCGGGTAACGGCAGTGGAGCCGAAGCGGCGGCGCAGATCGTCCAGTGTGGTGTCGAGCGTGTCGGTCGGCCGTGCGGCGAAGGGCAGTGGGAGCTGGACGGCATCGGAGTCGTCCAGATTGGTCAGGCCCAGGCCGATCAGGGTCAGACCCCGCTCGTGGATGAGCGGGGTGACCTCGGTGAGCAGGCTGCGGGCCGCGTGCAGGATCGTGTCGGTGTGGTCGGTGGCCTCGGCGAGAGTGTGCGACCGGGTGGCGCGGGTGAAGTCGTCGAAACGAATGCGCAATACAACCGTGCGGCATCGGCGGTTGGCGGCTCGCAGGCGCTGTCCGAGCCGATCGGTGAGACCGTGCAGGTAGGCCTCGATCTCGTCGGGCGGACGGTAGCGGCGGCCGAGAGCGCGCTGTGCGCCGATCGAACGGCGCCGCCGGCCGACCTCCACCCGGCGCGGATCACGCGCCCAGGACAGGGCAGACAGATGACGGGCCGCCGCAAGGCCGACCATGTCCTGCAAAGACCGTTCACCCAGGTCGGCGAGTTGCCCGATTCGGGTGATGCCATACTGGTGCAATATCCGCGCAGTGACCTCGCCCACACCCCACAGTCGTTCGACCGGCAGCGGGTGCAGGAAATCGATTTCACCGTCCGGTGGCACCACCCGCAAACCGTCGGGCTTGGCCACCGCGCTGGCCACCTTGGCGAGGAACTTGGTGCGGGCGATCCCCACCGAAATCGGCAGGCCGACACGCTCACGCACGGTGGTGCGCAACGTCGCGGCGATATCGACCGGCTCACCCGCGATACGACGCAACCCGCCGACGTCCAAGAACGCCTCGTCGATGGAGATCCCCTCGACGATCGGCGTGGTGTCGCGGAAGATCTCGAATACCGCCGCGCTCGACTCGGCATAGGCAGACATGCGCGCCGGCACCGCGATCGCATGCGGACACAGCCGGCGCGCCTGACTGGCGTTCATCGGCGTGCGCACCCCGAACGCTTTGGCTTCGTAGCTGGCGGCGAGCACCACCCCACTGCCCACGATGACCGGCTTGCCTCGCAGGCGCGGGTCGTCCCGCTGCTCCACCGACGCGTAGAACGAGTCCAGGTCGGCATGCAGGATCGTCGCCTCGGCCCGCGCCTGTATCCGAGGTCTGTCCGATCGGGGTGTCGACGCAGCAGACACGAACATATGTTCGCATACCTGTGTGACAGGCCAGCCTCTGCCCACGCCGGGAACTCGCTCGGCCGCCCGGCATCATGTGTCGAAGGGGTTCGATGGGGAGTTGCGGGGGTAAGTAAGGTGTGGGTGCACGGTGATCACTTCGCAGACACCCACGAGTTCGGTGGGCACGTCCGGGCCGATGTGGTGGAGATCGGGCACGATCACCGCATCGGCGTCGATCTTGCGCACCGCGTCGACCAGGCGAGCGAGCGGCTCGCTGGTGTTGGCCCCGAACACCACGGTTTTGGCCAACTCATACCCCATCCGGCTCGCCAGACTACGGATCTGGGTCTCGTGCCAGGCCTGGGTCACGCCGGAGACATCGCGGCGCAGGTAGCCCAACGCGGTCGGTTTCGCAGTCATATCCACCAGTTCGTCATCAGATTCGTCGATCGCTGCCGAATCTCACTGTGCGCTATCGCCTCAACCACGCATGAGGCGGGGGTCACACCAGCGACCCGGTTGGACCCCTACGCGGAAGCCTCGAAGACGATCCAGCCGTCTTTGATGTCGGACAATCTCTTTCCACGACAGTGGTTTCGGCGGCGGCGAGCCATTGGTTGGTGGCCGGACTGTAGACCAGAATGATAGGTGGAAGGATAGTCGGCATCGGTCCAGCGACTCACGCAGGCCCTCTCTCGCGTTGCAGCAACGCTGTGCGCGCCACCGCCGCGAGCCCCCGCATCGTCAGCCCGACCGCCACGAGTGGTGCGAATGCGATCCACGGCGAACCCTTGTGGTAGTCGCAGTAGAAGCGCAAGGCGCTACGGTGGTGGGAGCGGACCTTGCGCAGCGGCGCGGACCGCATGCTGCCGCCCTCCCGGTGGCGAATCGCGACACTGGGATCGAGCACGACTCGCCAGTCGCCGCGATGCATATCCAGGGCCATCTTGGTTTCTTCGAAGTAGAGGAAATAGCGATCATCGAATCCGCCCACCGCATCGAAAGCGCTGCGGCGAAACAGCATGCAGCAGCCCGAGATCCAATCCACATCGCTGACCTCGGTCACCGGCTCGCCGAAATAGCGACGCGTCGCCGGGTTTCCGGGCCACACCGGCCCGAGCAAGGCATGCGCGATACCCACCGCCAACGACGGAAACCGCCGACCGCTCGGGTACGGGGTGTCGTCCAACTGGGTGATCCGTGGTCCGATCATCCCGATTCGCTCATCGGTTTTCGCGGTCTCCACCAACGTCGCAATCGAACCGACCGCCAACTCGGTGTCGGGGTTGGCGACGAGAATCCACTCCGCACTGGTGGCCGCGGCGCCTTGGTTGATCGCTGCGGCCAGACCGACATTGCGGGAGTTACGGATGACTCGGCCGCCGAACTCTTCGACGATGTCGGCGCTGCGGTCGGTGGAAACGTTGTCGACGCCGATCACGTCGAGACCGTACGGTCCCACTGCCGCCGGAAGCGTTTCCAGGAAACCGGGCAGGTCCTGCGCACTCTGGTAGGTGACCAGAACCAGGCCGATAGTCTTCTCATCCGAGCTGGGCATGCCGGCGAACCTACCACTGTCCCGCTGGGCCTGCGTCGCCGTCCGAATCACCGGCTCAACGCTGCGGTGTCTGAAACCGATTGAGCATAAGGACCATTCGGTGGCTTCGTTTGGATGCCGCGAGCCACGATGTGCGACATCCGCCGCAAACAGTGGAAACCGGTGGATGGTTGCTACCGAGATCCGGCCGGTCGATATCGAACGTCGCGGGGGGCGGTATCTTGGTGGCGCGCTCCTGCTGCTGGTGGCCGCCGGACTCGGTATAGTGCAGCCGATCATGTCGATGCGGATCATCGACGCCGTGTCCGCGGGCGGTGCGGTTGTCGGGCTCGTGGCATTGCTTATCGGCCTTTTCGTGGCGCAGGCGTCGTGATCTCGATGGTGTCGGCAGCCGCAGCCGTATCGGTCATGGTCTGGCTCAGCCCCTTCATGACAGCGGTGGTCGTGATCACCACCCTCGGCGCGGGTCTGCTCGTCGCGGGTGCGCTGGTTGGAATCAGAACCGCCTCCGAGGGCATACAGACCGGTGTCGGAGCACTGAGCGCCGACACCGAACGCGCGCTGAGTTCTGTCCGCACCGTGCGTGCCAGCGCAGCCGAGGATAGGGAGGCCGCCCGGCGCCGGGAGGAGCACCTTGCTCGCGCTGATCGAGCGATTCTATACACCCGAGTGCGGTGCAGTTGTCATCGACGAGGTCGACGCCGCATACACCGATCTACGCTCCTACCGCCGCCGGATCGCGTTCGTGGAGCAAGACGCACCGATCATGCACGGCACAGTGCGAGAGAACCTCGCCTACGCGCACCCGAACGCCACCGAGCAGCAGCTCGTACGCGCCGTGGAATTGGCTGGACTCGCTGAGGTCGTCGATCGGTTCGAGGGAGGCCTCGAAGCGGCCGTGGGCGAGCATGGGCGGTCCTTGTCCGGCGGGGAGCGCCAGCGTCTGGCGATTGCACGTGCTCTGTTGAGCGAACCGCATCTGCTGCTGCTGGACGAACCGACGTCGAATCTCGACCCCCTGAGCGAAGCTGCGATTTCGCAGACGCTGCGGCAGTTGCGTGGTCACTGCACCGTCATCGTGGCCACCCACCGCTACTCGACAATCCGAGACTCCGACTCGGTCATCGTGCTCGATGGTGGGCGGATAGCGGCCGCGGGAAGCCATGACGAGTTGTCGGCCACCAGCCCCTACTATCGTGAGCTGACAAAAGACACTGTCACCGCGGACGGGTTGGCACGCCGATCGTAAGTCATGACGGGCGCCTCGGCCGCAGGAGGACCAGCACCGCGGTCACGGAGAACGCCGCCAGAGCAGTCGAGATCCACATCACCTGATGGAACGCGGAAACGTTGGCATCGATGAAGCCAGGTACTGCATCCGGGAAGTCGGTGAAAAGCTGTCCGACGTCTCCAGAGGCCAGTTTGTCCGAGGCTGTGGCAGTGTCGACCTCTGGTGGCAGTGGTGCGCGCTCGAGTTGAGCTCGCGTGAACGAGGCGATCAATGTGACAACCAGTACCGAGGCCGATGCTTCTGCGGCCAGGCGGTTGGTGTTGAACATGCCCGCCGCCATGCCCGACGACTGGTTCGGCACGGTACTGACGGCCGCACCGTCCATGACCCCGTTCAGCGAGCCGACACCGAGTCCGGTCACGATCAGCGGCAGCGCCAGCACCCATAGCGTGCGATCGGCATCCAGGAAGGTGAGCCCGAACGCGCCGAGACCGATGACCGCCAGACTTCCCGCAAGGATGAACCTCAGTTCGACACCCGCAGCCAGCAGCCGGCCCGACAGCAAGGGCGCGAGCAGAATCGGCGCGGTCAGAAACAGAATGCGCACACCGGTTTCGCCGTCGCCGAGTCCACCCACGCCACTGAGGAACGCCGGTAGCAGCAGTAGTAGGCCGATGAACCCGAAGGCGAATTCGATGTTCACCAGGTTCACCGTGAGGAACTGTCGGTCGGCGAACAAGCGCAGATCGAACATCGGGTTCGCGGTGCGTTGTTCGTAGCCCACGAACAACGCCAGGGTCGCCATCGCACCGGTGAACAGCACGATGGTCAGCGGGCTGAGCCAACCGGCTCGTGGTCCTTCGATCGTGCCGATCGTCAGCAACAGCAACCCGGTGGTGAACATTGCGGCGCCCGGTACATCGAATCGCACGCTGCTAGGGTTGCGCGACTCCCGCAGCAGCAGCGAGCCGAGTAGCGCGACACCGACGATCACGGCATGGACACCGAAAACCGTTCGCCAGTCGAATAGTTGCGCGATCGCGCCGCTGATGGTGGGGTCCAATGCCAGCCCCGCGCCGATCACCACACCGACCAGCGCGAAAGCTCTGGCTCGCGCCGGACCGGTGAACTCGTCCGCCACGATCGCGGTCATCGAGGTCACGATCGCGGCCGCGCCGATTCCAGCCAGGCCACGGCACACATCGATGACCACGGTGGCGGGTGCTGCGATCGTCACCACCAATGAGACGACATACAGTCCGGCGCCTACACGGAACGCGCGGCGGCGGCCGTACCGGTCGGCGAGTACACCGGTGGCGAGCATGCAGCTGGCTGCGGCGACGTTGTAGGCGTTGACCACCCACTGCAGCTGCGCGAGGCTGCCACCCAGATCGGCGCCGATCCGGGGCAGCAGAACCGGCGTCCCACTCACACCCATCGGAACGATCAGCACCGCCACCGCGGCAATGGCCAGCACCAACGCGGGACGCCGTGAACCACCGCCTACTGTGAACCCGCGGGCAAGGGATTCGGTACTACTCACGATCGTGTCCAGCCTGTTGCACATCTGCTGTACATCGGTTCAGCGCCTCTTCTCGACATCGGCGATCGACGACACGAAAGCCACCAGTGCCCGCACCAAACTATTGGCCGGCAGGTCGGCAAACAGCACATCGTGATGAGTCAGCGCACGGTCTTCCACGACATCCAGGTGCGGAATGGATGATCGCTCGGCGAGCTTTCGGGCGGATTCGATGGCCGATCCGTTGGTGAACCCTGAGGCGTAGGCGAGCAGGGGCACATCGATGCCCTTGGTGTGCATGCAGCGTAGGCCCAGCAGATCTGTGACCTCGTTGTGCTGCAGGGAATCCGCGGCGATGTAGTCGAGCAACGTGCGGTTCATGGTGTACCACTGGAAGGCACCCGGCCCGAGTGAATGGGCGTGAGCGACGATTCCCAACCGGGTCGCGGAGGTGACCCCGTGCCCACCTTTCGCGTTCTCCAGCGCCATCAATGCCCGGAAGACGTCGGTGTTGGTGGCAGCTTCCGGCACCGGGTAGCGATCAGGCAGCCGGGTCGTCAGCACCGACAGCTCGTCGGGCCGTTCCAGGATCGCTCGCGCGGACAGCTTGTAGAAGACGGCCCCCCGCTTCCGGGTTGCCCTCGAAACCCAGCACAGTACGGGTCGAAGTCTCGTCTTCGAAGACACCACCCGCTCCAATACCCGCCAACCACCCCCGAGCCGTCGGAAGATCGATGGCGAATTCCATTCCCGCGCCGCTGAAAGCCTCCAACACACCACCATCGATGATCGCCAACCCATCGATACTCCGGTAGCCGGCGACACCATCGAAGTCCCATGCGGCATAGTGGATCGCTGCGGCCGCACCGACGGAATGACCACCGAGGATCACCCTGCGACCGCCTTCGGCAGCCGCACCCTGATCGGAGTGACGAACGGCCCTTCTGCGACATCGGAAACTGTCGGGTCCATCGAGACGAAGTCACCGGCTCGAGAGAAGGACCTGCTGCATCTGGATGTGACTTCCAACTGGAAGTGACTTCCAGAATGGAAGCGTATGGCACCGAAGCGCACGGCGCAACCTGAATCTCGTCTGCGCACAGTCGATCTCGGACCGCGCCACAGCGGTGTGGATCTGAGGTTTCGTCGTGGCCGCTGGCAGGCCGTCCTGCGAATCCGTCCCTCGGCAGCAGCTCACTGGCTCCGCCCACGTGGTATCGACGCCCAAGTGGTGCGCAGTACTATCGACGCATGGCTTCCCGACCCTCACGACCGACATCGCTTCGTGAGATCAAGAAGGCGGAGTCGCGGCAGCAGATCATTCGGTCTGCACGGATGCTTGCATCCGAGGCGGGATACGACGCGACCACCGTGGTCCAGATCTGTGCGCATGCCAGGGTGGGAACCAGTACCTTCTTTCGCTACTTTCCAGAGAAGCAGTCGGCCTTCTTGGCGCCGGAAATCGAACTGTGGAATCGCTACCTCGAAGAGTTCGACCCAGCACAGAACTCCCTCACGGCACTCGACGGCCCGCTCGATCACGTGCTGGCGACTGCCGGCGAGCAATGGGCCGAAGATTTCTCGGCCTCGCTCGACATCATCGGCCGCAGCCAGGTATTGGCCAAGCACAGCTTCGACCACTGTATCGACATGGAGACCACGATCGTGTCTCGTCTGGTCGACGAGGGCGCACCGAACGACCTTTTCACCCATATGAAAGTCGGTGTCTTCCTCGCGTCCTGGCGGATCGCTCAGAGCCGGTGGGGCGCCTCGCCCCGGCGCACGCTTCGTTCTCTGCGGACATGTCGTCGGGATGCCTTCGGCCTGATCGCACAGCTGCACGATTGACGTTCACCCGGCGCATCCGATTCGAAGGCTCGAATAGCTGTATCTCACAACGTTTTTCGCAGTTCAGCGCTGTCGAAATCTCGACAGCGCTGCGCGTCATCGGGTGGTGCCCTGGCGTGGTTCGGTCGGTCCAGTCGGGTTGGACCCGTACGACGCACCTGGTGTCGCGCCGGCACGCCGTGCGAGATGTTCCAGTCCATCGAGAATGCGTTGTAGTCCGAAGTCGAAGTGGTCGAAATCAGCCGAAAACGCATCGTCGGACAGTGAAGCCATGGTCGGGTAGCGGCCGCTGGCCATGGCCCGGTTCAAGACCGACAGCTGTGCCCGCCCGATCTCTGCGCCCGCCTCGCTGGGAACCCCTTCGATCTCGTTCTCGTACAGCTGCATCTGCACCGCGCCGAGCACGTAGCCGGCAATCATGACAACCACCGAGACGAGTTCGCGGTCCGGCAGTCCCATCGGTCGGACCGCGCGCAGGATCTTCTCCATGCCTTCGAGCGCGCCCGGCCCGATTACAGGGCGCGATTGGTCTACGCCGACCAGCCATGGATGCTGCCGGTAGAGCGCGAGCGATTCGTTGGCGAGAGCCTCCAAAGCGGCACGCCACCCATCCCGACCCTCGACGATATGGTCGTCGACTCGCCGCACCCGGTCCAGCATCAGATGTAACAGTTCCGCCTTGCCCGGCACATACCGGTAGAGCGACATGGTGCCGACTCCCAGCTCGGTCGCGACCCGCCGCATGGTCACCGCAGCCAAACCCTCCGCATCGGCGACCGCGATCGCCGCGTCGACGATGCGGTCCAGGATCAGCCCGGGTTTGGGACCCCGACTGGGTCGGGGGGTCTCGCCCCAGAGTAGATCGAGTGTTCGGGTGAGGTCTCCATTTCCGCTGGCCTCCACGCTGTTCATAGAGGTCAGCATATCCGCTTGGCAAGAAACTGAGTACATCGTACTCTTATGTGAGTACAGCGTACTCAGTTTTGTGGCCGGAAAGGATGGACAACGGTGAACAACTCCGCAGTCGTCGTCGAACAGTTGAAAAAGAAATACGGGGACAAACGTGCCCTGAACGGATTCGATCTGACGGTGCGCCGCGGCACCGTTCACGGACTCCTCGGACCCAATGGGTCGGGCAAGACCACGGCGGTGCGCATCTTGTCCACGCTGGTTCGACCCGACGGTGGTCGTGCCGAGATCGCCGGTCTGGACATCGCGCGCCACGCGCGCGCGGTGCGGGCACGGATCGGGCTCACCGGCCAATACGCGGCGGTCGACGAAGTGCTCACCGGCCGCCAGAACCTCGAAATGTTCGGCAGGTTGTTTCATCTCGGCGGTCGAGCGGCCAAGCAGCGAGCCACCGAACTCCTGGAGCGATTCGACTTGACCGCGGCGGGCGATCGTGGCGCCGGCACCTATAGCGGGGGTATGCGGCGCCGGCTCGATCTTGCGGCGTCGATGATCCTCGCGCCCCAGGTGCTGTTTCTGGATGAACCCACCACGGGCCTCGACCCGCGCAGTCGCGGTGAGATCTGGGAGTCTGTGCGTGCCCTGGTGGCCGACGGCACCACGGTATTGCTGACGACGCAGTATCTGGAGGAGGCAGACAACCTTGCTTCCAGAATCACCGTGATCGACCAGGGCCGCGCCATTGCCGAGGACACCCCGGAGGGACTCAAGCGCGCCGTGGGTGCAGACACGCTCGAGATCGAAGCCACCGAGGCCATCGACCTGCCTGCCGTCGCCAAGGCGCTGGCCCGTGTCTGCGCTGGGGAGCCGAGTACCGACGATGCCGAACTGCGGGTGTCGGCGTCGGTGAGCGATCGCGTCGCGGCGCTTACCGAGGTGACGCGCACCCTTCACGACGAGGGCCTCGACATCGCAGACATCAGGTTGAGTCGACCCAGTCTCGACGATGTGTTTCTCCAGTTGACCGGACGCCGCGCGGCCAGTGAGGAGGTCGTTCGATGACGACAGCGAACCGTACGGGAAGCCTCTCTCATTCTCGCGCATACTGGGTAGTCGCCGATTGCTGGAACATGGTGCGCCGCGGACTGACCCACTACCACCGCCAGCCGGCGAACATTGCCTGGCAACTCGGACTTCCGATTCTGTCGGTGCTGCTGTACGGGTATGTGTTCGGCAGCGCGATGAGCGTGCCGGGCGGCGGCGACTATCAGAGCTTTCTCATGCCCGGAATGTTCGCCATGACGATGGCATTCGGATTCGTCAACACCGCGACAGTGGTCGTCTACGACTCCAGCAGGGGCGTCATCGACCGCTTCCGCTCGATGCCGATGGCCTCCTCGGCAGTGGTGTCCGGGCGTGGTGTGACCGATCTGTTCGTCGCCTGCGCCGAGTTGAGCATCCTTGTGCTTACTGCCGTGCTGATCGGTTGGCGGCCCGAAGGTGGCGTGCTGCGTTGCCTTGCAGCCTTGGGGCTGTTGCTGTTGCTACGGTTCGCGCTGATCTGGGTGGGCGTGTGGCTCGGATTGCTGGTGCCCAACCCGGAGGCGGCCGGTGGCCTGTTCGCGATTGCCTTTCCGCTCACGATGATTTCGAGTGTCTTCGTCGCGCCGCAATTGATGCCGGACTGGTTGGGTGTGATCGCGGCCTGGAATCCGGTCTCGTCCACCGTGGCCGCGACCAGGGAACTGTTCGGGACGCCGACCGGCGCAGGGGAATACTGGGTCGAGCAGCACGCGGTGTTGATGGCGGTGGTGTGGCCGGCGATCATTGCCGCGGTGTTCCTGCCCTTGGCCGTGCTGCGATTCCAGCGGTTGAGCCGCTGATCTGCTGCCCTGGGTAGTGCACGGGCGCCCGGCATGAAGTCGCATACCGGGTGCCCATGCAGTGACGGGCCGTGGATTCGTTCGCGGTGCGTCAGCTGATCGCAGCTCGTTCGGTGGCCTCGGCCGGTTGCGCGACAACGGTGTGCGGCATCCGTGTGGCCATGCCGACCAGGCCGGCAACGACGGCGACTGCGGCTGTCACATACCATCCACGCTGGAAGGCCTCGAGCGTCGCCTGCGGGGTTGCCGGTGAGCCGAGTACCGCGATCAGCACTGCGACGCCCACGGCCAGTCCGATTTGGCGCGCCATGCTCAAAACTGCGGAGCCGGTGGCGAATCGCTGCGGCGGCAATCCGCTGGTTCCGGCTGCGAAGGCAGTGGGCAATGTCAACCCGATACCGATACCGCCGACCACCATGCCGCCCAATAGTCCGCCGACATAGTTGGGCTGCACCGTGATCGCCTGTGCCCACCACACCATGCCTGCGCCGAAGGTGACCCCGCCGATCGCGATGACCGTCCCGGCGCCGATCCTGCCGATCAAACGTCCTGCCAGAACCGCCACGATCGGAACCATCAGAGGACCCGGCGCGATGGCCAAACCCGTGCGCAACGCCGACCAGCCCCAGACGTGTTGCGCCCACAGCACCACCGACAACAACATCGCGCCGAAGGCGATATTGAACAACACCGCATTGCCGGCCATCGCCGCGAAGTTGGGTGCGCGCAGCAGTGCTGGATCGACCACAGGGCTGTGGTGACATGCGGAGGAGGCGACGAACGCGACAGCCAGTATCGCCGCCGCCGCGAAGGCCAGCAGCACACCGCTGGCCGACCACCCCCACTCCTCGCTCTGGACCAATCCGAACACGAGTGTGGCGATCGTTGCGACCAGCAGCGCCGCGCCGAGAAGATCGGGCAGCTTGCCGGCATCACCCGGTGGGCTGGGCAGTTTCCGCATGCCTACGACCACCGCGGCCAGCCCGATCGGAACATTGACCAGAAACACCCAGCGCCAGCCGAATTCGACGAGCACGCCGCCGAGTACCGGGCCGAGTGCCGCGCCGATTCCGGCAAAGGCGACCCACAACCGCACGGCCATCGCGCGCTTCTGTGGCGGGCTCGCCGCCAACACCAGGCCCAACGACGCCGGAGTCAACAGGGCGCCACCGACGGCTTGGATCACGCGGAACATCACCAGCGAGCCGACATCCCACGCGATCGCGCACAATGCCGAACCGACGACGAAAACGGTGAGTCCGAGCAGGAAAGTGCGGCGGATACTACCGCGATCACCGAGTCGCCCAGCAGGGACGAGCAGCGCCGCGAACACGATCGCGTACGCATTGAGCACCCAGGACAGTCCGGAGAGCTTCGATTCGGCGAAGCCGGCAGATATATCGGGGAGGGCGACATTGACGATGAACAGGTCCAGGCTCGACAGCAACACACCGACCGAGACGATGCCGAGCACGCCCCGGAAGTCTGGTGCAGGTCGCGCCGGGGTCATGGTGGAAGAGTTCACGAGCAGCCCGCCTCAGCCGAGGACGCGGCGAGTCTGCCGAGCCGTGGCGAGCAGGCGCCCGTCTCGATGCCAGATCGAGACATCGTCGACCGACCAGCCGCCGGCGGTCGAGGCATTCGTGGTCTGTACCAGGACCGGTTCACGTCCGGTCGGCTCACTGTGCAGGTACATCGACTGAGCTACGGTGGGGACCGCGACCGGTGCGCGCAAGCGGGGGAAGATGGCCGGCGGCAGCGCGTCGGCGAGAATGGCGAGGGTCGGGGTCGACAACGGTAGTTCGGGAACCAAGGAGATCCAGGCGCACATCATCCGCTCGTCGGCTCCGCTCAGCGGCAATGGCCCCGTAGCCGGACGGATGTCGAAATGAGCACTCACCGGCACGATGTCGGGCGGCAAGGCGAACGTCGCACAGTCCTGCGGAGCGGGCGCATCGGGTGCGGGGGCGCCCGCGTGGCAGTCGACGCTGCTCGCTACGGTTCGACCGAACGTGATGGATGCTTCGGCGATCGGGCCACCGGATTGCTCGGCACGGACGGTCATCACGGTCGTGCTTCGACCAACGGCGTATTCCGATTCCTGCAACGACAGCTCGCCATCGACGGGACGACCCAGAAAGCGTAGATCCACCGCGCGCGCGGACTGAGATTCGACGGCGGCATGCTGGCTGGCAACCTCGATGAGTAGTGCGGCGATCACACCCCCGTGCGGCCCGGTCCAGCCGCGCCAGGTCCGATCGATTCGTGCATTCCAACCGGTGCCGGTCGCCGACAGAGCGAATTCCTCCACGAGTGTCCGCATAGTGAGTTGCGTCATGCAACAGACCATAGGGTAGCAAGTTGTATCAAGCAACTTACTATGCTGGCATCATGCGCAGGACGAGTTTCGCGGACATGAACTGCTCTGTGGCCCAGTGTCTGGAGGTGGTTGGGGAGTGGTGGACGCTGCTGATCGTGCGGGACGCACTCCTCGGCGTGACCCGCTTCGACGACTTTCGCGCGCGCCTTGGGATCGCGCGCAACGTGCTGACTCAACGGTTGGAACACCTGATTCACCACGGGGTGCTCACCCGAGACCCTTACCAGGACAACCCGGTTCGCTACGACTACCGCTTGACGGCCAAGGGCCGATCCTTGTGGTTGGTCGTCACGGTCATGCGCCAATGGGGTGACGCCTGGGCGGCGCCGGACGGCCCTCCCATACAGTCGATGCATACAGAGTGTGGGCATCTGACGACGATCGAGCCGGTGTGCTCGGAATGCGGCGACCATGTCCGGATCCGCGATCTACGGCCGATCCTCGGGCCCGGGGCCCAGGACCCATCGGCTCTCCCATTCGGCTGACGATCTTCACCGCCCATGTCGAGTCGAATGGGAGGCCGGCGCCATACCAACACGGGATGCGCCACCGCGCGGGCTCCACTGCCGGCAGCGTAGGCTGCGGCGGTGACAGACGGGCGAGTGCCTCGGTTGATCGACACCGTGGCGTGGGTGCGGATCGAGAAGGGTCGCATTCTCTGCGCGCGACCGCGTGGACGACATACGTTCTTCATCCCTGGCGGCAAACGCGAGCGCGGCGAGACCGATAGACAGACACTCGTGCGCGAGATCGAGGAGGAACTCTCGGTCACCCTGTTGCCCGAGACGGTCGAGCATGTCGGTACCTACGAGGCGCTTGCCACCCCCACGAGTGCGGAGCTGGTCCGGATGAGTTGCTATACCGGCGACTACCAGGGGCTGCTCACCGCCAGCAGCGAGATCGAAGCAGTGGCATGGTTTCGCTACGCCGACCGCGCCCACGTGCCCCCGGTAGACCAATTGCTCTTCGACGATCTCGCGCGTGCTGGTTTGCTGCAGTGAGTTGCGAGTCGAGCGAAGCTGTCATCCACTCGCTACCCCGTATTGCAGAGCTTCCATACGCCGTCTTCCTTTCGCAGGAGCTCGGTCTCGGATATTTCTGTTTCGACTCGATCTCCTGAAACCAACTCGACAACCGTGCCGGATACTTTTGCACGCGCGGTATCGTCGGTTATCTCGATATCGTCGATCCGATCGACAGTCAATGTGACAACGGAGAGTGCCTCTGCAAATTCTTGGGCTTCTTCGGGATTATCGAAGAACACGGTCGTGGCCTCCGAACTCACAGTCGACATTTCCCGCGGCACACCGTGTCGCTCACCGCCGCGGGACGCTCACGTGGTGGCCTGTGCCCGCAGCACACGCTGGATCAGATGCTCTACCAAAGTCAGCAGCATGGTCTTGCACGATCCGCGGTCACGGACGTCGCAGAGCATCACAGGGGTGACCGGATCGAGGTCGAGTGCGTCACGAACCTCCTGCACGGTGTAGTGCGGGGCTCCCTCGAAACAATTGACTCCCACCATGAACGGCAGCCGACGTCGTTCGAAGAAGTCCACCGCGGCGAAGGAGTCGTCGAGTCTGCGAGTGTCGGCCAACACGACTGCCCCGAGCGCGCCGCGCGCCAACTCCTCCCAAAGGAACCAGAACCTGTCCTGGCCCGGTGTCCCGAACAGATAGAGCACCAAGTCGCGGTCGATGGTGAGTCGGCCGAAGTCCAGCGCGACGGTGGTCGTGATCTTCTGCTCGACACCGGTGAGGTCGTCGACGCCGGTGCTCATCTCGGTGATCAGTTCCTCGGTCCGAAGCGGAGGGACTTCGCTGATCGTCGAAACCATGGTGGTTTTGCCGACACCCAGCCCGCCAGCGACGAGGATCTTGACCGAAGCGGCCAGTTGCGGCATGCCGCTGGGGTCAGAGTTTGTGGATTCCATCCAGTACTGCTCGCAATATCTCGAGGTCGTCGGGTCCGGTCTCCGTCGGAACGGGGACGCGGAAGATCAATTGTCGATCGCCGATCAGGTCACCGACGAGGACCTTGGTCACCGCCAGCGGTAACCGCAACTGTGCAGAGAGTTCGGCAACGGTTTGCGAAACTCTGCACAGGCGAAGAATATTCGCATACTCCGGTTCTGCCCGGTGCAGCGCATCCGCGGAATCGTCGGCGACCACAGAAGTGAGCATGTCCAATTCTGGTCCGGAGCTGGTGGTGCGTCCGTTCGTGAGTGCATACGGGCGGACCAGAGGGCCGGCCTCTTCGTCGAACCAGGATTCGAGGGGGTGTGTCATTGCGGATTCGGCTCCACGTGCACGACGAGATCCTGTCGCGCAGTGGTGGACAGGTATCTGCCCAAACGTTGGACGGTCGAATTCATTTCATAGGCGACCATACCGAGATTTGCGGACTCGACAGCCTGAAGTGCCAAACAGGCGTTGTCGCCCGCCGCGGTCACGAACAGCACGGCACGGTCGAGCTCGATGACCGCCTGTCGCACGCCGCCACCGTCGAACCGCTGGCCCGCGGTGCGCGCCAGCCCGTACAGGGTGGAAGACATCGCACCGAAGTGCTCGGCGTCGTCCCTACTCATTGCGCTGGAGCGGCCGAGGAGCAGTCCGTCGGTGGACAACACCACCGCATACCGGACGCCGGCCAGTCGATCGACGAGATCATCGAGTAGCCACGTGAGATCACCTGTGGAGGAATCGGACATCCTCAGCCTTCCTGTTCGTCCGGGACGACAGTGCTGCGGCGCCCTCGCCGCGTCCCGGTCTCGATGGCGGACATCAGATCGCGGGCATGTTCGGCCGACCGCGGTGTCGGCGCGGTGGTGGCCGGCTTCTGCACAGGCTGCGTAGCGTGTCGTGGCAGCGGGCGCTGTCGCGTGCGCCGCGGCAGCGCTGGACGGCCGTCCGCCATCCGCTCGATGGATGCGCCACTGTTCGGATGTGGTCCCTTCTGGGGGAGCGCCGGTGGCTGGATGGTCGCTGAATTCTCGGACGACGCATTGGCTTGGGCAGACTTCGCAGGTTCTGTCGCGGTGGCAGCCGCCGGTGGGAGGACATGCGCGGGTTGGGGATCGGCGCCCGCCGATGGAGTGGGTGCGCCGAGAAATTCGTCGGCGAGCAGCGCGGTCGGGACGAGGACGACCGCCAAGGTCCCGCCATAGTCCGACTCCGACAGCCGCACCGAGATACCCTGCCGGGCCGCAAGTCGGGCAACGACGAACAATCCCATCCGGGAGTCGGCCGACAGCGCAGCCACTCCGAAATCGGGTGGATTGCTCAGCATCGCATTCATCGCGTCCCGATCTGCCGGGGCTAGGCCCATGCCTCGGTCGCCGATCTCGATCGCCACTCCTCTTCCGACGACATTGGCGGTCACTTCGACCCGCGATTGCGGCGGGGAGAAGGAGGTGGCGTTGTCCACCAGCTCGGCGAGCACATGAATCAGGTCGGCGACAACGGTGCCGACCACGTGAGCCTCTGGGAGGCGGGCTACGCGAACCCGTGCGTAGTCGAGTGTTTCGCCGATGGCGCTGCGAATCACGTCCACCAGCGGGACCGGGTTGCGCCACTGTCTGCCCGGCTTGCCGCCACCCAGGATGATCAGATTCTCGGCGTTGCGCCGCTCCCGCGTCGCGAGATGGTCGAGGCGGAAGAGTGTGTCGAGCAGGATCGGGTCTTCTTGTTGCCGCTCGGCCTCGTCGAGAATTTCCAGTTGACGGTGCGCTACGACCTGGCTGCGGTGAGCGATGTTCAGGAACACCGTCTTGACGCCCTCGCGAGTATGGGCTTCGGCTACCGCGGCTGCGACGGCCGCGGAATGCGCATGCTGAAACGCACGGGCGACTTGGCCGATCTCGTCGCGACCGTAGTCCAGGGCGGGTGATTCCGCGGCGGGATCGATGCTGTCGCCCTCGCGCAGCCTGCGCATCATGTCCGGCAGGCGCTCGTCGGCCAGTGCGAGTGTCTGGCGACGTAGCCGCTTCAGGCGGCGAATGATGCGGTTGGCGATGGCCACCGCGACCAGAAAGGCCAGGATGCTGACCACGAGTACGCCGCCACCGAGCAGGGCGGACTTGCGGGCGGCTGCAGCGGCGGTGTCCTCGGCAAGTTTCTGAGAGGCCCGGTTGTGTGCAGTCCAGGCATCGGTCAATCCCCGGTTGACTTCCGCTGCGGCACTGAGCCATTCCGGTGTGCTCAGCGGCAACGGGGCGGCGATCTCGGAGCGTACGCTGGGTGCGCTGGTATTCGATGTGGTCGCCAACGATGCCGTCGCTCGCGCAGCGATCGCGCTTTCCATCGAAGTCAGCTGCTTCCAGGCCGTGCTGACGGTCAGTGCTTGCAGATGTTGCCCCTCCGCGCCGTCGAGTTCGAGGCCGAGAGCGGCGATTTCGGTGTGGTAGAAGCCGATCTGACGAATGTACTCTTCGCCGGGGATCGCTGGGGTCGCATCCGTATCGAGGTACAACGCGCCGAGCGCAGTACTGCGTGCCATCGCCTCACTGGCCTTGAACAAGCGCAGGCCAGTGGCGATACGGACGGCGATCGCAGCGTCTGGTGCGGTGCGCTCGGCGACTTCGGTGCCCGCGGGAATCACATCGAGCATGCGGTTGTAGAACAGGTAGGCGTCGGCGGGCGACAGCGCGGTCGCGTCGATTCCAGAACGGACAGCGGTCAGCGTTTCCATGAGTGCGGTGAATTCCG
This sequence comes from Nocardia sp. CNY236, assembly GCF_000482385.1. Taxonomy (GTDB): domain Bacteria; phylum Actinomycetota; class Actinomycetes; order Mycobacteriales; family Mycobacteriaceae; genus Nocardia. The sequence goes on along the minus strand of NZ_AXVD01000007.1, from coordinate 188,753 downwards.
CGACATCATCGCGGAGCCGGGCTTCGTCCACGTCGCGGATGCCTTCGTAGGCGTCGACCAGCCCCCGCAGCGCCACATCCAGCCGCAGTCGGGCGCCGCTGAGCGCGGGGGCGACGGCGCTGTCGCCCGACAGAAGTGCGAGGGTCAGGTGACGTTCGTGTTGCGCTGCTTCCAGCAATTCCCGGGTCGAAGGGATGGCTTGCTGGTGTTCGGCTGCCCAGTCCTCGGCGGTGTTTGCTTCGGTGACCAGGTAGCCCGCCGCGCCGACACCGACGACAAGCAGGGTCAGGCTCGGTATGAGCGCAATCGCCAGAATCCGGGTGCGGACCCCGAGCCCTCTGAACATCGGCACAACGTAATCGACAAACCGGTCTATCCGGACAAGTTGTCTCGGTGAGTGGGACTCGATTTGACTCTGCGCAGGTCGTTGTGAGCGACGACTGCGATGGCGGAAGAGGTCGGGGTGGCGACCCGACGGAGGCAGTGTCGGTCGCCGCTTTTGTCTGGACTGCGAGGTGGTGCCCCGTTGAGCCCTGGAAGCCATCCGCAGCGTAGATTGTGTGTATCCCGGTTACTGACAACTAGGAGGCAAGGATGCCCGCGCCGGAAGCTGAAGTATTCGAGCGCCTGAGCGCGCTGGCCGTAATCGAAGCGCCCGCAGACCGTCGGAAAAAGACGATCGTCGAGACGTTCACCGGAAAACCACTGGGTACCGTACCGGTGGGCACGAAGGCCGATGTTGCGCACGCGTTCGAGAAGGCCAGGGCTGCACAGGAACGCTGGGCGGCGCAGCCGGCAGCCGAACGCGCAGCGGTGCTCGAGCGCTATCGGGCATTGTTGGTGGAGCACCGAGATTTCCTCATGGACGTGGTCCAGGCCGAAACCGGCAAGGCGCGGTGGGCAGCGCAGGAAGAAGTCGTTGCCCTGATGCTGGCAGCTCGCTATTTCGCCAAGGTCGGGCCTCGCTTGTTGGGCTCGCAACGGGTGCAGGGTGGCTTCCCGTTGATCACCCGAGCCTCCGTCTCTGCACAACCCAAAGGCGTGGTCGGTGTCATCGCGCCATGGAATTACCCGCTGGTGCTGTCGGTCGGCGACTCCATCCCGGCGCTCATGGCAGGAAACGCCGTGGTGGTCAAACCGGACAGCCAGACGCCGTATTCGACGTTGGCGGGCGCGGAATTGCTCTATCGGGCAGGACTACCGCGTGACCTGTTCGCCGTCGTCCCCGGTCCCGGCGCCGAGGTCGGCACCGCGATCGTCGAAGCGTGCGACTATCTGATGTTCACCGGCTCTTCGGCAACCGGCCGCACCCTGGCCCAGCAATGCGGCCAGCGGCTGATCGGCTTTTCCGCGGAATTGGGCGGGAAGAATCCGATGATCGTCACCAAGGGTGCAAACCTCGACAAAGCCGCCAAAGCCGCTGTGCGCGCGTGCTTCTCCAACGCCGGGCAGCTGTGTATTTCGATCGAACGGATCTATGTCGAACGCGAGGTCGCCGCGGCATTCACCGAGAAATTCGTCGCCGAAGTGAACGCTGCGGCGCTCAGCGCGACCTACGATTTCTCCACCGATATCGGCAGCCTCATCTCCGAATCGCAACTGGAAACCGTCTCCAAGCACGTCGCGGACGCCACCTCCAAGGGCGCGAAAGTGCTGGCCGGCGGCAAAGCGCGCCCGGATCTGGGACCGCTGTTCTACGAGCCCACCATCCTGTCCGGGGTGACCGACGAGATGGAATGTGGTCGCAACGAAACCTTCGGTCCGCTGGTGTCGATCTACCCTGTCGACAGTGTCGGGGAAGCCGTTCGCCTGGCCAACGACAGCGACTACGGCCTCAATGCCTCGGTCTGGGCGGCGAACAAGTCCGACGGTGAACGGATCGCGGCGCGGTTGCAAGCCGGTACCGTGTGCGTCGATGAGGCCTACGCGACCGCGTGGGCCACCACTGGCGCGCCGATGGGCGGTATGGGTATTTCCGGTGTGGGCCGTCGCCATGGTCCCGATGGACTCCTGAAGTTCACCGAACCGCAGTCCATCGTGGTGACGCGCTTGACGAATCTCGATGGCCCCACACTGCTTCCGAAGCACGTGTGGCAACGGCTGATCATGCGATTGGCTCGTGGCCTACGCTTCCTACCCGGTCGCTGACCTCGGCACGTGTGTCCCGATGGTCGTTTCATCCGGAGACACGGCATCGAACCGGCACAGGTGATGCGAGACTTCGCCTGTGCCGGTCACTTGTGGAAGAAGATCCCCGCGACGTCTGCGTCCTTGATCGGGGTGTCCGCGTTCGCCTGAGTGCCGCACAACAGTTCGACCGCCACCATAGTTGCGTCTACGACGGTGCCCGAGGGTTCGTTTTCGTTCTGAGTTTGCTGTTTGACGAACTTGGTGATCGTCATGCGCTTGGCATCTTGGTCCTGCTCGATGTACTGGCTGCACGGGGTGTCGCCGCCGCGGTTGAGTGCCCGTTCGATATCGGTGCAGCCGGCAAGGGCAGCGACCAGCACGGCGACTGCGAAACCGGTCGTCCGGATCCGTGCCCCTCGGGTCCGAGATAGTAGTGCCCTCATCGACGATCCTCCTGGTCGCTGTCGCGGTCGCCCCACCTTAAAGCCACGGCACGTCGGTGCTGCGGCGGGTCCGTGGGTCAGGCGCTACAGAACTCGGCGGCAGGTTCCGCGACAGGCGTGCCGAGCGGCGGTGACCGTCAGGCCTGCCCGGTCTCGAAGCGGCTGACCTTGCCGTCGCGAACTACGAACCGCCAGGTGGTACGCATCGAGCCCCACCGCGAATTGGTGTAGTCGGCGACCAATTCGGTGCCGCCGTCACCGACGGATTCGATCCGCATCCGAGCATTGCCGATGAAGATCTCTGTTTCGGTCCACTGGGCAAGGTTGCGTTCGACGCCGTCATCGGACATCGTCGCATCGTCGGTGAGCACAGCGTAGAACCGGTCCTGATCGGCGGCATTGACCGCGTCGATGAACTCCTGCACCGTCGGATTCAGCTGTGCGGCCATCCGTGGCGTCCTCTCGGATCGGTAGAGAAGCAACAAATAGCAAACCATTGGCATCCACTGTAAGGCAGTGATCGACTACCCGGTATTGCGCCACAACAGCGGGTACCACCCCATAAGTCGTCGGCGCAGTCGTGCTCCCGGCAACACTTCCGCTGCAGTGGAGTAAATACTGGCCCGTGGGTCAGACCCGGCCGCGGCCCGAGCTGATCACGCGGCGGGCGGTGTAGGTCGCGGCCCCGAGGACGAGCACGCTGACGCCAGCGATGACGGATTCGATTGGCAGCGTGCCCGCGAGCACAATGCAGCCCGCAGCTCCCAGAGCGGGTACCGCCCGACGAAGTCGTCCCTTGTAGGGGAGATTCCACGCCGCGACGTTGGCGATCACGTAATAGGTGAGCACGCCGAAGGACGAGAAACCGATTGCGCCGCGCAGGTCGGTGGTGGTGGTCAGGATCACCACTGCCGAACCCACCACGAGCTCTGCACGATGCGGTACGCCGGTGCTGGGATGTATCGCCGTCAGCGCGCGTGGAAGGTGGCCGTCGCGAGCCATGGCGAAGGCAGTGCGGGAGACACCGAGCAGCAACGCAAGCAATGATCCCAGCGCCGCAATCGCGGCGCCGATGCGAACGGCCGGCATCAGGGCCGGCAGGTCGGCAGCGCGCACAGCGTCGACCAGCGGCGCCGCGACGGCACCCAGGCCGGACCCGCCGAGAACGGTCAAGGCGGCGGTCGCGACGGTGACGTAGACCACAAGGGTGATCGTCAGAGCCACCGGGATCGCCCGCGCAATGGTGCGTGTGGGGTCACGCACCTCTTCGCCCAGGGTAGCGATGCGCGCGTACCCGGCGAAAGCGAAGAACAGCAGGCCACCGGCTTGTAATACCCCGTGCAGCGACACATCCGGTCCTATGTCGAGGCGGCCGAGGTCGGCGGCGGGGGAGCGGACAGCCGCGATCACCACCGCTGCCAGAACTGCCAGGACGATGCCGACGATCGCCCGGGTGAGCACAGCCGACTTCTGCACTCCTCGGTAGGTGATCGCCGCCAAGGCCAGTACCGAGGCGACTGCGACCAGGCGTGGTCGCTCGGGCCACAGGTAGGTACCGACTGTCAGGGCCATCGCCGCGCAGGAGGCGGTTTTGCCCACCACGAAACTCCAGCCGGCCAGATACCCCCAGAACTCGCCGAGACGTTCTCGCCCGTACACATAGGCGCCGCCGGAGGTCGGGTATCGTGCGGCCAACCGTGCCGAGGACGTGGCGTTGCAATAGGCCACCACTGCCGCAACTGCCAGTCCGATCAGCAGGCCGGACCCAGCGGCCCGCGCCGCCGGCGCCAGCGCGGCGAAAATGCCAGCGCCCAGCATGGAACCCAACCCGATCACCACCGCATCGAGTAGTCCCAACCGACGCGGTAGCCGGTCGCTGAAGTGCCTGGAGGTCGGCATGGCAGCTGCGAATCCTTGTCGAGAATCGATCGGTGGATGCGACAAACGATATTCGGTCTCGACTGTTCACGAATCTCGGCTATACGCCGTGGGGGCCGCCGGGAGTAGATCGAGTGATCCGATTACCTGGACTTCCCAACTTCTACCTTCGGCGGCGATGTCGCACACAGTTGTTTCGATGATCTCGACCAGCGACTCGAGTTCCGCTGCAGGGCGGCCGAGATTGTCATCGGAGAGCATGAAGAGGGTGACGTGTGCGATGTCTGCAGCCGTGCACCATTCCAGAAACTCCGCCACTTTGGCGCCGCCGACGCGATATCCCTCCCGCACATCGTCGTGGCCGGCTTCTCTCGCCCACCGGCGATTGCCATCGAGCATGATTCCGATGTGTTGTGGTCGCGGCAGTCCGGCCTAGGTCGTGGCCAGTCGACGCTCGTAGACCGCCTCCATCGGTCGACGTAAGAACAAGGGCAGAAGTTTCATTCGACTCTTCTCATGTCACGGTGTTCAGAGCCGCTATCGGGCCGCTCGCGTCCTCGGCCGAGGATCGTTCCGATGGCCGCACACCCCAGCCATCGGAAACAACTGTGCGCCATTTGATATCAGAAAGCAAGAATGAAGTCAATATCCCATTCAGTGATGGCGCATATGAGACAACGTCAGCGGTGTGATGTCATGTTTGGTTCACCACTCATCGATATATGAACGCGGACAAGGCTTTGCGCACCTCGTATGCCGCCGGACCCGGACTAGACGTAACCAGTGATCACACGTAGCCTGTCTCCGCGCGTACTCGCTAGTGCGCGCGGCCAACTGAACGAAACGAGTACTTCCATGACGCGGCATGTCGACGTATTGATAATCGGTGCTGGACTTTCGGGAATCGGCATGGCATGCCATCTCACCAGGCAGCAGACAGGTCGCAGCTATGCGATTCTGGAACGTAGAACGTCCATCGGCGGCACCTGGGATCTGTTCCGTTACCCCGGCATTCGGTCCGACTCCGACATGTTCACGTTCGGATACGACTTCCGTCCGTGGCACGGCACGAAGGTGCTGGCCGAAGGGCCGTGGATTCGCGACTACATCGAGCAGACCGCAGTCGAATACGGCATCACCGAACATATCCGGTTCGGTCGGAGAGCGACCACAGCGCGCTGGTCCAGCGCGACCGCTATGTGGACAGTCGAGGCGATAGACGAACAAACCGGTGAGACCGAGATCTACACCTGCAATTTCCTGGTCGGCTGTACCGGTTACTACGACTACGACAACGGCTATCGCCCACGGTTTCCCGGCGAAGAGAACTTCGGTGGGCAGATCGTGCATCCCCAGCACTGGCCAGAAGGGCTCGACTACTCCGGCAAGCGCGTGGTGGTGATCGGCTCCGGCGCCACCGCGATCACACTGCTTCCGGCAATGAGCGACAAGGCAGCTCACGTCACCATGTTGCAGCGCTCGCCGACCTACGCCACCACATTGCCCGCCGACGACCCCATGGCAGTGGGCATGAAACTGGCCAAGGTGCCTGCCAAGATCATCTACCGGATCGGGCGCATCCGAAATATCGCACTGCAGCGCATGATCTATCAGCTCTCACGCAGCAACCCGAAGGCGGTCAAGAAAGTTCTGCTCGGCGCCGTGCGGATGCAGGTCGGCGCAAACGTCGACATGCGCCACTTCACTCCCACCTACAACCCGTGGGACCAACGTCTGTGCATGGTGCCCAATGGTGACTTCTTCAAGGTAGTGCGAAACGGCAAGGCGTCGATCGTCACAGACCACATCGAGACGTTCACCGAGAATGGAATCCGTTTGGTCTCCGGGGAGGAGATACCTGCCGACCTGGTTGTCAGCGCGACCGGCTTGACCCTGCAGATGCTCGGTGGGATGAGCCTGGAAGTGGACGGTGAGCCGGTGGTGGTCCGCGATCGGGTGTTCTACAAAGGTGCGCTCTTGGACGGCGTGCCGAACGCGATGGTCGTGTTCGGCTATATCAACGCCTCGTGGACGCTGAAGGCAGATCTGGCGGCCGAATACTTCTGCCGTGTGCTCAACCATATGAAAGCCAACGGTCTGACCCGGGTGGAAGCCGTTGCCCGCGACAGTGATCGCAGCCCGCACTCGATCATGGGCAGCTCGTTGACCGCCGGTTATGTGCAGCGCGGGGATGCGGCGATGGTACGACAAGGCACCAACGGACCGTGGTGGATGGCCCACAACTACTACCACGACCGCAAGTTGTTGCGCGAGGACGTGATCGACGAGGGCATACTCACCTTCAGCGCGGCCGAGGGGGCCTCGACCCCGACGTCTCCGTTGGAAGGTTCGCGAACAGCGTGAGCCCGGCGCATGTCAGGGTGCCAGGGCCGGCGCAACCACCCGCCCACGGTGGTGCATGCCGAGTGATCGGTTCATGGACCCAAGTGATCGCGGTTGCGTAGGGTCGTCGGCTATGACGAGTTTCGGCGGTAAGACTTGTGTGATCACCGGAGCGGCCAGCGGACTCGGTCGCAGCACGGCACTCGCCGCCGCAGACAAGGGTGCGTCGCTCGTGCTGACCGACATCGCCCCCGAGGGACTCGCTCGGACCGCCGCCGACGCCCGTGCCGCGGGGGCGACCGTGCACCTGGCCACGGCCGTGGACGTCAGTGACTACGACCAGGTCGTGGCATTGGCAGCCGAGGCGCACTCTCGGGTCGGCACCGTCGATATCGTCATGAACGTGGCGGGTATCGCCACCTGGGGTACCGTCGACCGGTTGGCGCACGCACAGTGGCGGCGCACCATCGACATCGACCTCATGGGCCCGATTCATGTCATCGAGGCCTTCGTTCCCTCGATGATCCAGACCGGTCGCGGCGGTCACATCGTGAACGTGTCCTCGGCCGCCGGATTGTTCGGGCTGCCCTGGCACGCACCCTACAGCGCGGCCAAGTTCGGTCTGCGTGGAGTATCGGAGGTCTTGCGCTTCGACCTGGCCCGGCACCGTATCGGGGTCAGCCTCGTGTGTCCGGGGGCGATGGCCACACCCATGGTGGACAGTATCGACATCGCGGGCGTCGATCGCACCGCCCTGGCGGTGCAGCGCGGCATGTCGGTGTTCAGCCGGCATGCGGTGTCGCCGGAGGCCGCAGCCCGATCCATCGTGCATGGTGTCGAACGTGACCGGTACCTGATCTTCACCTCCCCCGACATCCGCGTCGGTTGGTGGACCCAACGGTACTTTCCTCCCGCGTATACCCTCGCGATGCGCGGTTTGAACTGGGCAATGACCCGCTATGTCGCGTCGAAAGCCGGTATCACGCGTGGGTGAGGAACCCCGGGTTCGGGAATCGGGCGGCTCCGATTGCCGGCGCACCGACCGCGGGTCGCAAGCCGTCGTAGTTGTCCTGCCGAACGCCGCCGGGAACGAGTCGGCCGTGCCACACTGTAGAAAGGTTGAGACCACAGCCGACCCCGGTTCGACGCGTACGGAGTAACCGATCGATGGGGCGGCACGATACCCGATTCGTTCACCTGCCGCCTCCATGACCAGCCGTCGCGCGGAACTGGAATCTTCGTACTTCGGAGGTTCGACTTGTCTGCCATTTCTCTGCTCCGAGAACCTGCCGCGGACGTGCGTCTCGACGGTTCGGGACCCGAATATCGCTGCGACAACCGGGTGTGGGTCCAGCGGGTGAATCGGCCCTGTAACTGTGTCGTGGTTCGGGTCGAGGGCGAGTTGGATGCCGCCGTGTCGGGCGAGTTCTACCACACGGTCGAGCGAGCCCTGCGGACATCGTGTGCGGCAGTTGTGGTGGATCTGCAGGCGACCAGATTTTTGAGCCTGCGCGTGGCCATGCGACTGGGCGCCCTACGAACCGGCGAATCCGGTGGTCCCGATCTGCGGATCGTTGCAGGCGGCCCTGGAGTCGAGCGGGCGCTCGAGGTGACCGGTGTGCGGTCGTTGTTCACGCACTATTCGTCGGTGCAGATGGCGCTGGAGGTGTGAACCGAGCACGACGCCGTGGGTTCGTTCCGGAGTCGGGATCACGCCGCGACAGCTACGACAATGTCGAGCCGCTGTTCGAGAAGATCGAGGCGCTGGCTACGGACGACCCCCGGCGGGCGGCCATGCGTCTCGAGTTGATCGAGCGTTGTCTTCCGCTGGCCGAGCACATCGCACGGAAGTTCTCCGGACGTGGGGAGAACTACGAGGACTTGCTACAGGTTGCACGATTGGGGCTGGTACAGGCCGTCGACCGCTTCGATGTGTCGCGCGGATCGTCGTTTCTGTCGTTCGCCGTGCCGACCATCATGGGCGAGGTCCGGCGGCATTTTCGCGACAACACCTGGGCGGTGCGGGTGCCGCGGCGGACCAAGGAGATCCAGCTGAGCATCGGTGCGGCGGTGGAGACATTGTCCCAGCGCCTCGGGCGGATGCCGCGAGCTCGTGAGATCGCGGTGCAGTTGGACGTCGACGTGGTCGAGGTGATGCAGGCTCTGATCGCAGGCAACGCCTACCAGTCGGCATCTATCGACACCGTGGCCGGCGACGATACCGACAACGGCACATTGCCCCTGCTCGACAGCCTGGGCGCCGAGGAGCCCTCGTATCACCTGGTCGAAGACTTCATGGCGGTGAGGCCGCTGATCGGTGCTCTGCCCGACCGCGAGCGTCAGGTACTGATCATGCGGTTTTTCGAATCACTCACCCAGAACCAGATCGCCGAGCGGCTCGGAGTGTCGCAGATGCATGTGTCGCGTATCCTGTCCCGGACGTTGCACGCGCTGCGCGAGCAGGCGCTGCGCGACTGAGCGTCATCGACGACCTGATGACCGGCGAGCAGGGGGCTCCGAGTCGACCAGTTTGCACAAGTTACCCGTGGGGTAGTCAGACACCCGTGGGGTAGTTGGACGCCAGCCCGACAACAGATGCCGATGGCTCGAGGAGCTCGTCATGACAGACCAGCGACGACCAGGCGCCCGGAACCCGCAGCTCGGGCCGGGTGGAACCAGGCCGCCGACTCGGGCCGAGGGGATTGTGGTCACCAGAAATCACGGTGTCATTCGCAGGTGGGCCGAACAGCGTGGCGCCCGACCGGCGACGACCCCGGGTAGCGAACACAACGGCCAGCTCGGGGCGTTGCGGTTCGACTTCCCCGGATATGGCGGCGCCGTGTTGCGCCGGGTGGATTGGGACGAATGGTTGGCCACGTTCGATGCGCGCAACCTGCGCTTCTGGTATCAGGAGTCCGATGCCGACGGTGTGCCGAGCAACTTCAACCGCCTGGAGGGGCCAGGGTAGCCTGCGGGCCGCTGGCATCACCGTGAGTCTCATCACCGGAGTTGATCGGCCTCCGGCTGGAACCTACCAGCTCGTCGATTCGATTCTGTCGTTCGCTGATGATGCGCGAGGCGGCAACGTGATACCCTGGAGAGGTAAAATGCCCTGCGGCCGAAAGTAATTCGACGACAGGACGGCACTTGCCGAAATTTGTCCAGCGGCGGAATTCCCGGGAGAATCACATGATCCGGTCATCGCCAAGCCTGTGAATCGGGTCGCACGCAGCGGCGGGCAGCAGCCGTCATGTCGGTCTGCCGGACGTTTACCAGCTAGCCTCCCGGGTATCCGAAATTGAGCAAGGTTGCTCGAAGCGGAGGGTCTCGTTGGCATGTGGATGCGGGTGTCCGCATCTTGACGCGCCTCCGCGTGTCTGCAAGGGATTAGGGTCTTGAGCGCAAACCTGATGATCGTAGAAGATGACGACCGGGTCCGTGGTGCGTTGCGCCTCGCCATGGAAGACGAGGGCTACGACGTCGACGAGGCCGAGGAAGCCGAGGACGCGCTCACCCACCTGCGCAGCAACGGCGTCCCCGATGTGATGATCGTCGATCTCATGCTGGGCGGTATGGACGGGTTCGAGTGCATTCGCGAGATCCGCCGCGACCACGACGTACCGATCATCGTGGTCAGCGCCCGCGATGACACCCACGACGTGGTGGCCGCGCTCGAGGCCGGCGCCGACGATTTCGTGACCAAGCCGTTCGAGATCAAGGAGATCACTGCTCGCATGCGCGCAGTGCGCCGCCGCGCCCGCTTGACCGCCGAGCGGGAGGCGCCGCCGGAAATGGTTCTCGACGCCGACGAGGAGGCTCCGCTGATCCTCGCGCAGGACAGCGGCGTCGTGCGCCGTGGCGACGAGGAGATCCGGCTCACGCTCACCGAGTTCCGGCTGCTCTGTGAGCTGGCGGAGTCGCCCGGCAGAGTGCTCAGCCGCACAGTGCTGCTCGAACGTGTCTGGGACCGAGGATTTTTCGGCGACGAGCGGATCGTGGATGTCCACATGCGCCGTTTGCGCACCAAGATCGAACAAGATCCATCCGATCCGCGCATCGTGGTCACGGTGCGCGGTCTCGGCTACCGGCTCGATGTCCAGCGCTGAACTCTCCGCACGTGCCAAACGCTGGCACCCGCACACCTGGGGTCTGCGCGGCCAGGTGACCGCGGCGTTCGCTGCGCTCACCGCGCTGATGTCGACGACGATGGCGACCACGGCGTTCATTGCCGCCGGCAACCGGGTGGAGATACCGTACGCAGGATCCGAGCCGGCCGCGGACAGCGAGGTCACGGCCGGCGTGCTGGGTGCTGTCTTGATCGGCTGCGCTGTCGTGACGACTCTGCTCGGCGCAGCTCTGGGTTGGTGGGCGAGTAGGCGGGTGTTGGTGCCGCTGCACCAGCTCGGCCGGGGTGCTGCCGAGATCACCTCTGGCGACCTCGACCTGCGCCTCACTGTCGGCGGCGACCAGGATCTGGCCGCCGCCCTCGAGGCCTTCAACATCATGGTGGACTCGTTGCAGCGGCGCATCGAGCGCGAACACCGCGTTTTCGGCGACGTCAGTCACGAACTGCGGACCCCATTGACCACGCTGATGGCCAGCGTGGACGTACTCAATCGCCACCGCACCGAGCTGCCGGAACGATCGCAACGCGCACTGGGACTGGTCACCGACGAGGTCGATCATCTGCGCCGATTGCTGGATGACCTGCTTGCGTTGGCCCGGGTGGAGGCCGGGCGGCACAACGGCGATGTCGAGCCGCTGTCGGTGCGTGATCTGCTCACCCACACCTTGGCCGACCGACGCTATTCCGCCGATCTGCTCATCGTCGACCAGGACGTGACCGTGCGTGGCCGCAAACTGGAACTGGAGCGCGCGGTGGCCAACCTGCTGCACAACGCGGACCGGCACGGAGGCGGGGTGGTCGCCGTAGCCGTGAGCCGCGACAGCAGCGACGCGGTGATCACCGTCGACGATGCCGGTCCCGGTGTGCCACTCGCGGACCGAACCCGCATTTTCGAACGGTTCGCGACTGCCCGTAGCGGCAGACGCTCACCCACCGGAACGGGCATCGGTCTGGCATTGGTCGCCGAAACGGTAGCCACTCACCGCGGGCGAGTCGAATGCACCGAACGTCCTGGTGGTGGCGCGCGCTTCGTCATGCGTCTGCCCCGGTTGGGTGACATCCATCTGTAACACGACCGTAAAGAAGTCGACAGGTTCACCTCAAAGTCGCTTCGGAAGCCTGGATTAGTACTGCTGACCCTACGAGGGAGTTGTATGTCATTGCCAACCCTGCCCCCAGCGCAGATCGAGCGTGGACGCGTCGACGACGCCGCGACCGCTCCAGGGGGCGCTTCGTCTCGGAGTGACACCGGATCGGTAGTGCTGCGCGCGCCCAACCTGGGCGATGGCGCGTCGATGTGGCGTATCGCCAAGGATTCCGCGGTGCTCGATGTCAATTCGAGCTACTCATACCTGCTGTGGTGTCGAGATTTCGCCGAAACGTCAGTGGTCGCGGACGTGGATGGCCGAGTCGTGGGCTTTGTGACCGGGTTCGTTCGCCCGCAGGCGCCCGACACCGTCTTCGTCTGGCAGATCGCGGTGGACCGTTCTCAACGCGGTCGCGGAATCGCCGCGCAGCTGCTCCACAGCTTGCTCGACCGAGTCGCCGACCAGGGTGTTTCGGTACTCGAAACGACGATCACGTCGGACAACACGGCCTCCATCGCCATGTTCACGTCGGTAGCGCGAGCGCGAGCGGCCGACATCACCAACAGTTCCTTGTTCGATGCCGACGCCTTCCCGGACGGTCACGCATCCGAGGAGCTGTACCGTATCGCACCGACCGCCGGCACCATCGAGGAGAGTCATCGATGATCAACAGCAATACCACCGTGTTCGAAAGCCTCGAATCGAATGTGCGAGGCTACTGCCGCGGGTGGCCCACAGTGTTCACCACCGCCAAAGGGAGCTGGCTGCACGACGAGGAGGGCAAGGACTACCTGGACTTCTTCGCCGGTGCGGGCTCGTTGAACTATGGACACAACAATGATGTCCTCAAGCAGCCGCTGCTGGACTACATCGCCGGTGACGGCATCACCCACGGCCTGGATATGTCCACAGCGGCCAAGCGCGACCTGCTCACGACCTTGCGCGATACGCTGCTGACTCCGCGCGGTCTGGAATACAAGGTGCAGTTTCCCGGGCCGACCGGCGCCAATGCCGTGGAGGCGGCACTCAAGCTGGCACGCAAGGTCACCGGCCGGCAGACGATCGTCAGCTTCACCAATGCTTTCCACGGTATGACGCTCGGCGCGCTGTCGGTCACCGGCAACGCCACCAAACGCGCCGGTGCCGGCGTCCCGTTGGCGCACACCGCCCGGATGCCCTACGACGGGTACCTCGGTGCTGGCGCCACCGACTTCCAATGGATGGAGAAGGTGCTCGACGACTCCTCGTCGGGCGTCGACCGCCCGGCCGCGGTGATCGTGGAGACCGTACAAGGTGAAGGCGGGGTCAATGTCGCCCGCGCCGAATGGCTGCGCCACCTCGCAGACCTGTGCGCCTCCAGAGAGATCTTGTTGATCGTCGACGACGTCCAGATGGGGTGCGGCCGGACCGGACCGTTCTTCTCCTTCGAGGCAGCCGGCATCAAGCCCGATATCGTCACGTTGTCGAAGTCGATCAGTGGCTACGGCCTCCCGATGGCACTGGTGCTGTTCAAACCGGAGCTGGACGAGTGGTCGCCCGGCGAGCACAACGGCACCTTCCGTGGCAACAATCCCGCATTCGTGACCGCGACGACGGCACTGCGCCACTACTGGTCCGACGACGCTCTCGCAGTCGCGACCCAGAAGAAGGGCGATCAGATCGCGCGCACCCTCGGCGAACTGGCCGGGCATTTCTCCGGTGTCACCACCCGCGGTCGCGGCATGGTGCACGGCGTGGTGTTCGACGACGCCTCGCAGGCGGGCAAAGTGTGCCAGATCGCCTTCGAGCGCGGTCTGCTGGTCGAGACATCCGGATCCACCGACGAAGTAGTGAAGCTTCTGCCACCATTGACCATCACCGAGCAGGAACTCGACCAGGGCCTGCGCATCCTCGCCGATGCGGTCGAGTCGGTGTGCGGTGGGATGGGAGCGAATGCATGATCGTGCGTACCACCTCGGGGATCACCGACACCGAGCGCGACGTGGCGGGCGAGGGCTGGCGCAGCAAGCGCATCGTTCTCGGTGGCGACGGGGTCGGCTTCTCCTTCCATGAGACCACCATCGATGCCGGGGGCGTGCACGAGTTCCACTACCTCAACCACATCGAGGCAGTGTGGCTCATCGAGGGTGAGGGAACGTTGACCGACCTGGACAACGACGTCACCTACGAGCTGGGTCCGGGCTCGATGTACCTGCTCGATGGGCACGAACGTCATCGCCTCGACGTACGTACCCGGATGAGAATGATGTGCGTGTTCAACCCGCCGGTCACGGGGCAGGAGGTTCACGACAGCAACGGCGTCTATCCACTAGTCACCCCGACGATCGGAGGGTAAAGGCACCTATGGTTCTGCAGCACACCGATACGCGACTCGGCACTGATCGTGACGATCGCTATGCGACCCGTCTCGGCGCGCCGGGCGCCCATGTGCAGCGCACCGACCCCACGGTGTGGGGGACAGTCGACAATCCGAAGATCGCATCGTTCGATGCCGACGGGTTCGCCATCCTCGACGATTTCCTCACTCCCGCCGAGGTAGCCGAGTTCAGTGCCGAGATCGATCGGCTCGCGTCCGATCCGGAACTGCGTGAGGACGACCGATTCATCGTGGAGAAGACGTCGAATCGGGTGCGGTCGATCTTCGAGGTGCACAAGCTCAGTGCTGCGATCGCGGATCTGGTGCGAGAACCCCGGGTGCTGGAGCTGGTCGAGCCGATTCTCGGCTCGAAGGTGTACATACACCAGAGTCGCGTCAATTACATGCCAGGATTCCGTGGTACCGGTTTCTATTGGCATTCGGATTTCGAGACTTGGCACGCCGAAGACGGCATGCCCACCCCGCGGGCGGTGAGCTTGTCGATTGCACTGACGGAGAACTATCCGTTCAACGGCAGCCTCATGGTGATGCCGGGCTCGCAGCGCACCTTTGTGCCGTGTCAGGGCAGCACCCCGGCCGAGCACTATCGGGAGTCGTTGCAGGAACAAGAGATCGGCGTACCGACTCCCAAAGACGTCACCACGTTGGCGAAGCAGTACGGGGTCACGCAGTTCACGGGCACGGCGGGCTCGGCGCTGTTGTTCGACTCGAATCTCATGCATGGATCGGCGAACAACATCACGCCGTTCCCGCGATCGAACATTTTCGTGGTGTTCAACAGCGTGGAGAACACCATTGTCGAACCGTTCGCCGCTCCGGCGCGCCGGCCGGAATACATCGGTAGCCGCGACTTCACCCCGCTACGGAACTGATTCGAGTTCGTCTCGCGCATGTGATCCCGCCCGAGCACGGTGTGGGCCACATGCGCGAGGCGCCGCCGCTGCAGGGATGGCGTCGGATGGCAACGATTCCTTCATCGAGCACGAGTATCTCCGAGGAAGTCCCCGATGGCTCCGGCCAATAGTTTCGGCTGATCCTCGGGGATCAATGTATAGCTGTCGGCAATCTCGACCAGCCGCGCATTCGGGAAGAGTTTTGCCAGGCGACGACCGTGCGCAATGGGCATCACCCGGTCTTCGGTTGCCCAGGCGATCAAGACCGGTTTCGTGAATTGTGCCGAACGGTTGGCGATTTCGAGCATCCGGGCACGCTTCGGAACGGAGCCGAGATACTTCTCGAGGTCCCGCCGAATACTGCGGTCGACCGTAGCCGGGCGGAACCATTCATCCATCACCGCGGTGGGTACGGGCCGCTTGCTCATCGAGCCCCAGGTGACCGGACTGCGTCTGCCCAAGCGGGTGTCGAGCACTGCCATCACCGCACGCAACCCGCCCGGGACCAGGCGGGAGGCCACGATGATCTTGGCGGGCCAAGGAGGGTAGTTGTCGAACGCCTCGCACGAGGTCAGCACAACGCGACCCACGCGTTCGGTATCGCCGGTGCCGATGAGAATCTGCGCCCCACCCCAGTCGTTTTGAACCAGGGTGACGTCGTGAAGATCCAACTTCCCGAGGAACTCACCGATGAGCCCGGCTACTCCGACAAGCGAGAGATCAGCGTCGGGGTTCATCGGGATTCGGTGTCCGCCCAACGGCCAGGTCGGAAGGATACAGCGGAGTTCGTCGCGCAGCTGGTCGACGACGTGGCGCCACAGCGTGCCGTCCATGATCAGACCATGTATGAAGACCAGAGCCGGCTTGTCTCCACCGGTGTCCTCGTATTCGATCGTGCCTGCAGACAGTTCCACCTGCACCATGTGGCGTCTCCTTCGTTGGTAGCATGAACTGTCCTGGATCCGTTGGAGACCCGAGTTCAGGCCACCTCGGCCGAGATGGTCTGTTGATGGTAGATGTGTTCATATTCGACCGGTGGCTGGTATCCGATCGCGGAGTGCAGGCGCGTGGTGTTGTACCAGTGCACCCAGGACGCGGTTTCCCGCTCCAACTCCGCTCGCCCGGAGAAGACCGAGTTCGGGTCGATCAGCTCGGTCTTGTAGAGCCCGATCGCCGATTCCATGAGCGCGTTATCGAGGGCATCTCCGACACTGCCTATGGACCCGGCGATACCCGAATCCCGTAATGTCTCGGTGAAGGCCAGTGACGTATATTGAGACCCCGCATCGGAAGGATGTATCACTCCTGTTGCGGTGAAACGGAAATCGGTTCGCCGGCGGGTGAACAACGCTTGTTCGAGCACCGACGTCACCAACGGTGTCGTCTTCGACGTCATCACCCGCCAACCCAGAATCCGCCGCGAATACACGTCCACATAGAACGCGGTGTAACAGAACCCGGCCGAAGTCCAGCAGTAGGTGAAATCGGCAACCCACCACTGATCCGGACGCACCGGTGTCGACCACGCCCGCTCGATCAGATCCGGATGCCGCGGCTCGGCCGCGGGGCCCGGTTCGGTGGTTCTGGTGGTGCGCCGAGGCACGAACAACTCCATCGATGCCGGTCAACCGCATCAACCGCGCTACCTGATCACGGCCGATATTGTGGCCCGCCCGGCGGGCGGTGTGCCAGAGCTTGCGCACCCCATACAGGCCCCGATTCGTGCGCCACAGGTCGAACAACCTGTTCGCGGCGTGGGCATCGGCCCAGGTGGCGTCGCTGATGCCGCGTTGCTTCGCGGCGTAGTAGGTGGACGGGGCGATCTTGAGCCCGTGCTCGGTCAGCACACGGCAGATCGGGTCGACCCGAATTTGTCCCGGTGTTCGTCGATGTAGTCGACGATCACCGCAGTCGGCGGTCGACCTCCGCCGCCGCGAAAAACGCGCTCGCGGTCCGCAAAATCTCGTTCGCCCTGCGTAATTCGACGACCTCACGCCGCAGCGCTTGGAGTTCGTCGGACTCGGTCGCAGCCGCTGCGGCCGGGCCGGTATCGCCTTGTTCGGCGCGGGTAACCCAGTTCCGCAGGGTCGCGGGGTTGATATCCAGCAGTGCTCCGACATGCCGGCGCGCGCTGGCCATCGAGTCCCCGTGCTCGCGGATCCGGTCCTGATACATCCGCACCGCCCGAGCACGGGTCTCCTCGTCGAACTTCCGTGGTGCCGCCATGACTGACAGTCTCCCTTGCTATATCGGGAGTCTCCAGCCAGTCCAGGAAGGTTCAAGCAAGACAGTTGTATTTCGTTGTGTTACAAGGATTGTCTTCGATGTCGGAGTTGTCGGGCGTAGTTCTGGTGTCGACGTCGCCAGTGGCACACGGCGAGTGCGTGGGTGTGGGCGGGGTGGGCGTCAAGCCTTGCCCCAGATTCCGGTGGCCGCGGTGTTCGTGGCGTAGTCGGCGAAGTCTCGGGGTGGCCGGCCCAGCGCACGCTGAACGCCGTCGGCCACCTGTGCGTTGCGGCCGTCCAACAAGGTCGTGAAAAGGTACGTCAGCAGCTCGATTAACTCGGCGGGAACGCCTTCGGCGGTGAGGGCATCGGCGTACTCCTCGAGGGAAGCCTGCACGAAGTCGATGGCCCGGCCCGTCGCGGTGGAGATCTCGGCGATCGCCTCGCCGAAGGTGAGCAACCGGGGCCCGGTCAGCTCGTAGAGCCGACCGGCGTGCCCGTGCTCGGTCAGTGCCGCCACGGCCACCTCGGCGATATCGTCGGCGTCGATGAACGGCTCGGGCACGGCCCCGGCTGGGAGAACGACCGCACCGCCGCGCACCGGTTCCAGGAGGTAGTCTTCGCTGAAGTTCTGGTTGAACCAAGCCGACCGCAGGATCGTCCACTCGACTCCGGAGGACTGAACGAGTTCTTCGGCGGCCTTGGCCTCGTCCTCACCGCGGCCGGAAAGCAGCACCAGTCGCGAGACCCCGGACGCCACCGCGAGTTCGGTGAATGCGCCGACCGCCTCGAGCGCGCCCGGCACTGCCAGATCGGGGTAGTAGGAGACATACACCGTCTCCATGTCGCGAAGGACCGGCGCCCAGGTCGTCTGGTCGGTCCAGTCGAAAGGCTGCTGGGCGGTGCGGGAACCAATCCGGACCGGGACTCCACGTCCGTTCAGGCGTTCCACGATTCGGCGGCCGGTCTTGCCGGTGCCGCCGAGGACCAGGATGGGCTTGTGCTCTCGCTCGTTTGTCATACCGACCATTGAAGTACACCAATGTGAGACAGCACATGGCTGATGCTCGCAATTATGTGTTCAATCGTCTACATGGATGCAGTCGTAGGTCTTCTCGACGGACCCCGGGCCCGAGGCGCGTTCCTGCTGCGTTCGGTCCTGACCCCACCGTGGTCGATGGCGATCAGAGACGAGGCGCCACTCACCCTGGTGGCCATGGTCCGAGGTGACGCTTGGATCATTCCGCACGCGGGCACGGCGGCACGGCTGAACCCCGGGGATGTCGCGATCATCCGCGGCCCCGATCCGTACACGGTCGCCGACGACCTGTCCACGACACCGCAGGTCGTGATCCATCCGGGCCAGCGCTGCACCGGACCGGATGGACAGGAACTGTCCTGGATGACCGAGTGTGGGGTACGGACCTGGGGCAACAGCACGCACGGCCCGACGATGCTGCTCACCGGCACGTACACCATGCAAAGCGAGGTCAGTCGACGGCTGCTGAACACACTGCCATCGCTGCTCGTAGTGTCGGGCGACTCCTGGGATTCCCCGTTGATCCCCTTGCTGGCCAGCGAGATCGTCAAAGACGACCCCGGCCAGGAAGCGATCCTCGACCGGCTGCTCGACCTCCTGCTCATCGCGGTGCTACGCGAATGGTTCACCCGACCCTGGGGCGAAGCCCCCGGCTGGTACCGGGCATATCAGGATCCCGTCGTCGGTCGGGCCCTGCGGATGCTCCACCACAATCCGGACCAGCCCTGGACCGTGGCGTCACTGGCCGCCGAAACCGGAGTCTCCCGTGCGGCGTTGGCCCGCCGATTCACCGCGTTGGTCGGCGAACCGCCCATGTCCTATCTCACCGACTGGCGACTGGCTCTGGCCGCCGACCTGCTGTGCGAGCCGGACGCCACCGTCGCTGCGGTTGCCCGCCAGGTGGGTTACGGCAGCTCCTTCGCCCTGAGTACCGCCTTCAAACGTCGCCGTGGGGTGAGTCCCCGAGAACACCGTAGGGCCACACGGACGTAGTGGTCGCGGCCCGCGAGTCCGAGATCCGCACAGGTGAGAGCTTCCCGCGCAGCCGTGGTGAGGTCACCTGTCTCGGAATCGGCACACACAGCCGCCGCCTCGGAGTGCACCGACCCGCCGCATGTCCTTCGATCGGGCGGCGCGTCGTACGTCCGACTGCTGCGAGTGCCGATCCGTCAGCAGGTGGTGGGCGCAGGCTCGAAAGGCCCAGGCGGTGAGCATTCAGCCAGCGGCGAAGCGTGGGGCGTTGTCTGCGGCCCACCGAGCGAACGTCGTCGCTGTTCGGCCAGTGATGTCCTGAACACTGGTGAGGGGCAGAACCGGGGGTGTCAGGTCGAAACCGGCAAGGGCATTGTCGACGTACCACGTCGCGGAGTCTCCCATCGTCGGGGTCAGAGCGGTGACGGTGTCCTCTCGCGACGACCGGCAGAAGGCGATGTCGCGGCCGAGTGCGTTGGCGAGTTGCCGGACGAGGTCGGTACGGGTGAGGATCTGCGGCCCCGCCAGAGAGAAAGCCCGGCCCGGATGGAGGTCGGTGAGCAGCGTAGCGGCGACGGCAGCGATGTCGTCCATGGCGATGGGCGCGCTTGCGGCATCGGGCCGCGGTTCCCGGACAACGCCGGTCTCGCGTATCTGGTGCGACCAGAGCAGCGTGTTCTCCATGAAATCACCGGGCCACAAGTGGGTCCACGCCAAGTCGCTTTCCTCGACAGCCGTGCAGACGGTACCCCACCAACTTTCCGGTTCACCGGACAGGTCGACGACATGTTGCACGCCGGCGGCCCGGGCCAGTCCGAGAACCTCGGTGACACTGTCCGGCGTGGGCGCCAAGTACATTCTGTCCACCCCGGCGAACGCTGCGGGCAGGGTTTCCGGTCGCCGCAGGTGGCCTTCGGCTACGTGCACCGTGGCGGGTAGTGCGGCCTTCTCCGGGTTGCTGGTGAGAGCGCGAATATCGGTGATGCCCAAGGCGAGTAGGTGGTCGACAACCTTGCGTCCGATGTTTGCGGTGGCCCCGGTTACTAGGATGGTCATCCGCGCATAGTAGGCGTACCCCGGATTTGTGCGCACTGGGTTAATCCGGTTGGTCGAGAGCGAACCACGATGAGTCCGTTCAGCTCGGCGGTGGCGGCGATTTTGAGGTCGGGCAGAGGTCGATGGGCCTATGGCCGCGAGGAATCCGCCGAAGTGCTCGAGGGCGAGGCCGTCATCCGCGCTCACGAAATCCTCGAGCGGTGAACATTCGGGCGCGGATTCGCCGTCACCATGCACTGGTATACAGAGCTGCGATCGTCAGCCCCGTGAACAGACGTTGCATGTAGACCGGTGTGACCGCCTAGGACATTCAGTCCGTACGGGTCGGCGGTGGCGGTGCGCGCTCGGACGATCTCGGACCGATGCCCCGTCTCGTTGAACCTGAGGTAGTCCCCGCCGACCCAGGTAGGCGGCGCACGTGAGTGGCTCGGCAGCTACCGCGAGGCTGGGGGCAGGAGCCGGCCGCTGAGGACGGGACGCTCGTGGAGGTCCTCCGGCACCCCGACACCGAGGTTCTCCGCAAGTCGGTAGAACAATCCGAGGGACCCCAAAGGACCGTATTCGTCTTCTTCGGGTCGGGCGCCGAGAGTCTGCATCTCGGTGTCGAAGCGGTGCGGGTCGCTACCTGTTCGGTCGGCTGGGGCGAGGCTGTTGCCGAATCCGGTGACGAGGCGGCCGTCCTCGGCGTAGTGGAACCCCACCAATTTTGGGTTGGCGTACAGCACCAAGGCTGCGGTTCCGATCGAGGCGCGCAGCACCAATCCTCGGTCCTGCATGCATTTCCAACTTCCTTCCTCCCAAGCCCAGGCCCAGCTTCGGTAATGTCCTGCGCTGACCACGTATCCGCCGTCTTCGTAGAGTAGACCGCCCAGCTCGTAGTGGAAGTCATCCGGCCCGCGCACTGCCACGGTGTTTCGGTCGACACCCATCCGTTCCAACAGCTCCCTGGCGTTGATCTGACGGGCGAAGGTAAGGTTGAGCAGCGGCAGATCCCTGCCGTACATCCACCCAAGACCACCGGTCATGGTGTTTACACCGCCTCCGGTTCGTTGATCTCACTCGACGTCGGGAACCGCGGTCCATGATCATGAATCCAGGAGTCGTCATCAGCTGAAGTAGTCACAGCAGCCGACACTGCCATCAGCCACCGACATCCATGGCCGGGTCCGGATTCTCGAAACCCTCGACGCGTGGACAGCGGCGCGGGTCGTTGTCTTTTGTGGTGGTAGCAGAGAGTGTCGGCGATGGCGCTGAGTTCGAGGACATGCTGGTTCAGCCCGCCGACACGACCGGCGTCCTCATAGAGTGCGCAGGCCTCGATCGGCGAAGGTGATCAGCCACTCGAAGCTCTCATCGACGTCGGTACTCCACTGGAAGGCGTTCGCCACCTGTAATGTGGCGAAGCCGTGGAAGAGGCTACGGAGTGTACGGAGGGCGTGGTCCACGTCGGACTCTCCGATGTCGTAGCCGCGCAGGATCGCGGTGAACGCGTCGAGCAGTCGCTGTCCCGCGGTGGCCAGCGGGTCGTCGTGGCTGGACGGTTCCACACCGATCGTCGCGGCGTACCGGCCGGGATGTTCCAGGACGAAAGCGCGGAAGGCGCACGCCGCGGCCGCCAAGGCCGCACGGCCCGCGTACCCTTGGACCGCGTAGCCGATAGCGTCAGCGGCCTCGTTCAACGCTAGAGTCGCGATGCGCCGGTTGAGGTCTTTTTGTCCGCCCACGTGCTTGTACAGAGACGGGGTGCGGACGCCCACCCGCTCGGCCAGCAAACCCATCGTCATGTTGGCAAGGCCCACCTGGTCGGCGAGTGCGGCACCAGCCACGACCACCGATGCCGGGTCCAGGCCGACCCTAGGCACCTGTGGCCTCCGACCGGAGGAAGGCGAGTACCAGTGAAACCACCTGGTCGGGGAACTGGTCATGCGGGTAGTGCCCAGCGCCCTCGATCATCTCGAGGCGACCGAGGCCAGGCGGCAGGGCATCGACGATTGCCAGTCCCTCGGCGTGCGGGTCGGCCCAGTCGGGGTCGAGCGTGCCCATCACTACCAGAACCGGGCAGCGGACGTTGCCGAGTTGCGCGCCGGCGTCGGTCGGGGCGCTGCGGCCCATACTCTGCATGGCCTTCATCCGGCCCGGCTCCTGTAGCAGAGAGTCGATACGGCCGAGCCGCTCGACCCAGTCGGCCGGCTTCACGCCGGGGTAGGCCACGTCGAGGTACGAGCGCCAAAGCAGCAGGCTGCCGAACACGCCCGTGCCGAGCAGTCGTAGCATGCCGCGCCGGAATCGTTTTATCCGTAGGTCGCCGAAGCGGATCGACTGCTTGCAGGTGAACGGCGCCAACTCGACAACCTTGGTGATCAGCGAGGGCTCCTGCGCCGCGGCGATGGTGGCGGCGCCGCCCGAGATCGAGTGGCCGACGAGCACGGCCGGGCCGCCTAGATGGCGGATCACGGCGAGCAGGTCGCCGGCGATGGCGGTGCGACTCCACGCCGACCAGCCGACGCTGGACTCGCCACAGCCGCGTAGATCGACCGCGGCGACCCGATGGCCTGCAGCCACCAGTGGCGGGATCACCGCACGGTACGCGGCGCGACTGTCGCCCATGCCGTGCGCAAGAACGACCAGCGCGCCAGACCCCTCCACGCTGTAGGCGATCGTGCCACCATCGACCGCAAGGTACTCCTGCATGATATCCCTCATATCTAGCTATCATTGTTAGCTATATAACTAACTCAATTAGCCGAACCGGATCTTAACAATGACGCCATGCCACTGTCGAGTCAGACCGTGAACGAAGCTCGATATCGCCGAGCACGGTGTCATCGCCCGCTCAGCGCCGAGCTTGGTGCGCGCGACCGGATGCGTCACCGGTTGGTCGGCGCCAGGCGGCCGGCTAGGTGATACGCCGGATCGCCTCGGGGGAGAGGTCGGCGATGGCCGGATACCCGTCGAGCGCCATCAGCAGGTCGGCTTCGGCCAGTAGGCAGCGAAGCACGTGCACGATGCCCTCGACACCCGCCAGCGCCAGACCGTAGGCATAGGGGCGGCCGATGCCGACAGCTGTGGCACCCAGCGCCAACGCTTTGACGATGTCGGCGCCGGTGCGAATACCGGAGTCGACCAGAACCGGCAGTCCGTCGGCGGCTACCACCACGTCCGGCAGGTGCTCGATCGCCGGGATGCCACCATTTGCTTGCCGACCGCCGTGGTTGGAGCAGTAGATTCCGTCCATGCCCGTGTCCTTGGCGCGGCGCGCGTCGTCGGGATGGCAGATCCCTTTGAGTACGAGTGGTAAATCGGTCAGCGATCGCAGCCAGATCATGTCGTCCCAAGTCGGGGGGCTGCCGAGGAGCGAGATCCAGGTCATGACGGCGGTCTGCAGGTCCTGCTCGGGGGGTGTGGGCGTCAGGCTGCGAAACACCGGGTCGCTGAAGTAGTTGGCCAGACAGTGTCCGCGCAGCTGGGGGAAGGTGGCCAGTGTGAGGTCGCGTGGTCGCCAGCCGTATAGCCACGTGTCCAGAGTGACGACGATGCCCTTGAAACCCGCAGCTTCTGCCCGCCGGACCAGGTTGTGCGTCAGATCCCGGTTGGATGGCATGTAGAGCTGGAACAGACCGGGGGTTGCACCGAATTCTGCGGCCACCACCTCCATGGGATCTTCGGTGAGCGTGGACGCAACCATGGGTACACCGGTGCGCGCGGCTGCCTGCGCGGTGGCGATATCTCCACGTCCGTCTCGAGCGCAGAGCCCGATCACCCCGATGGGCGCCAAGAAGATCGGGGTCGGCATGGCAATGCCGAACAGATCGATGGACAGATCACGGCTCGCGCTCGATCGGAGCATGCGCGGGACCACGCCGAATGTGCCGAACGCCGCTACATTGACCCGTTGGGTGAGCTCGTCGCCCGCGCCGCCGGCAACGTACGCCCAGATGTCGGCGGGCAGCGCGGAACGCGCCTGTGTTTCCAATTCGGTGTAGGTCATCGGCAGGTCGGGTGGCCTACCCGCAAGGCCTTGCGCGTAGATCTCGTTCTGGTAGTCGCCGAAGTTCGTCACACCGCTCCTGTTCTAGCCTCGAAACGCGACGGTGCGTGATAGTCGGGCCGGCGCAGGCGTTTGTCGACCCCGACGATGAGGCTGACAACGACCGCGATGACCAGGATGCGCAACCAGGTCGCGCCATCGATCGGCGCCGTGCCGAATACGGTGTTCATTGCCGGTAGGTAGGTGATGGCGAGCTGGCCGACGGTTTGAAGGGCAATGCCGGCGATGATCCACCGGTTGGACAGCAGCCCGATCCACCACGCCGATCGAGTCAGTGAGCGGCAGCTGAACAGATAGAACGCTTCGACCACAACGAAGAGGTTCAATGCCGCGGTTCGGGCTTCGGCCAGGTTCGCGTCGTGCCCCAGCTCCCATTCGAACAGCCACCACGACCCCGCGACCAGGAGAAACGACACCAAGAGTGTCCGAACGATGAGGGCGCGGGTGAGCAATGACTGATCGGGGTTGCGGGGCGGCCGGCTCATGATCCCGGACTCTTTCGGTTCGAATGCCAACATCAGCCCGAGAGCGACTGCCGTGGTCATATTGATCCACAGGATCTGCGTGGGCAGGATCGGCAGGCTCGTCCCCGCCGCGATAGCAGCCAAGATCACCAATCCCTCACCGATATTTGTCGGCAAGGTCCAGGTGATGAACTTGACCAGATTGTCGAATACGCCGCGCCCCTCTTCGACGGCCGCCTCGATGGTGGCGAAGTCGTCGTCGGTGAGCACCATATCGGCGGCGTCCTTCGCGACCTCGGTGCCGGTTTCCCCCATTGCCACCCCGATATCGGCTTGGCGCAGGGCGGGGGCGTCGTTGACACCGTCGCCGGTCATGGCGACGACGTGGCCGCGGGCCTGCAACGCCTCGACCAGGCGGAGCTTCTGTTCCGCCGAGACTCGGGCGAACACGCTGGCACGGTCGACCGCCTCGGGAACTTGCTCGGCGGGGAGGGCGGCGAAGTCCTTTCCGGTGAGTAGTGCCCCCTCGGTGCGGGTGTCGAGGAGGCCGACGTGGGTTGCTATCGCCTTGGCGGTTTCGGCATGGTCTCCGGTGATCATCTTCACCGCGACTCCGGCGGTATGGCAGGCGGCCACGGCTGCTGGTGCGGCGGCACGTGGCGGGTCGAGCATCGCCTGCAATCCGGTCAGCACCAGGTGGCGGGCGAGAATCGTCTGTTCGAACTGGCTGGGGTCGGACACCGGGCAGGTGGCGGTGGCCAGCACCCGTAGTCCCTGGCCCGCCAGGTCGTCGGCCGCGCGAAGAACGTCGTCGCGGTCGAGTGGCTCGGTGGCGCCGCTGGAGTTCATCTGCAGCGAACACAGGTCGAGTACGCGCTCCACAGCTCCCTTGGCCAGGGCGATGTGGTCGGCCCCGTCGGATGCCGTGTCGCGATGCAGCGTGGCCATGTAGCGACGGTGGGAGTCGAACGGGATCGTCGCCACCCTGGGCACGACCCGCGTCACATGCTCCGGAGTGATGCCCGCCTTGGCCGCAACCACGAGCATGGCGCCCTCGGTCGGGTCACCGACTACTTCCCAACGCCCACTCTCGTGGGTGAGTGCAGCATTGTTGCAGCCGGCTCCGGCCAGAAGCGACCAACGTAGCGCCTGGTGGGACACCGATTCCAGCGGCTGTCCCGCAGTGTCGAGCACAGCGCCGTCCGGGGCGTAGCCGGCGCCGGTGACCTCGAATCGACTGCCCGGTGTCCACACGGTGCGGACGGTCATTTGGTTCTCGGTGAGCGTGCCGGTCTTGTCCGAACAGATGACCGTTGTGCTGCCCAGAGTCTCCACCGCCGGCAGCTGCCGGATCACAGCCCGTCGTCGCGCCATCCGGGCGACCCCGATCGCCAATGTGATGGTGACCGCAGCTGGCAACCCCTCCGGGATGGCGCCGACCGCAAGCGCGATCGCGGCGGTGAAGGTGTCCACCACATCTTGCCCGCGCAACAGTCCTATCCCGAATGTCACTGCGGCCAACGCGAGGATGGCGGCGGTCAAGACCTTGCTGAAGCCTGCGAGCTTCTTCGTCAACGGCGTCGCCAGGGTTTCGGCGGCCCCGACCAGTCGGTGGATGACACCCAGTTCGGTGTCTGCGCCGGTTGCGATCACGATCCCAGCGCCGCTGCCGGTGACCGCGAGCGTGCCCGAGTACAAGATGTTGCGTCGGTCGGCGATCGGTGTGGCTGCCGGCAGCACCACCTCGCCCTTGCTCACCGGCACGGACTCGCCGGTCAGCGCAGACTCGTCCACCTGGAGCTCCACCGACTGGGTCAACCGAAGGTCAGCGGGGATCTTGTCGCCTGCTTCGAGAAGAACGAGATCACCAGGGATCAGCTCGTCCGACAGCACGCTCTGTTTGCGCCCATCACGTACCACGGTTGCGTCGGTGCGCACGATCGAGCGCAATCCTTCGAGCGCGGCCTCCGCCTTGGACTCTTGGACGAAGCCGACGATCGCGTTGACCAGCACTACTGCGAAGATCACCACGGCGTCGACATACTCGTGCAATCCCGCGGTGATCGCGCCGGCGGCGAGCAGCACGTAGATCAGTGGATGGTGGAACTGGCGGGCAGTGCGCTTCAGCCAGCCGACGTCGCCTGCGACAGGCAACGTGTTAGGCCCGAAGTGAACCAAACGGTCGGCGGCGTCTCGCCTGGTCACACCACGGCGGCGATCGGTGTCCAGCAGCGATACCACCTCATCGACTGCCAACTCGTGATGCGTATTGGGCGCTCGGGACACCGACGTCGTCATCACCTCTCCTCACTTCGCCACGCGCAGAATGCTCTTCTGCCGGCTTCGTGCCCTACCGCACCATTTCGCAGTGACCACGCTTTTCACGTTTCTGCACAGGTGGCGATCGGTCGGGGCTCTTCCGGAGCCGATGCTTCGTGCCCTCGGCGATAGAGCCGGACGAACCTCGCAGCCAGGTCCTTCGAGCCTAGAGCAGGATCGGCCTCGCATGACTCGACAGCGTGCAATCGGGTGCCGTCGTGCTCGATTGCACGTGCCGGAACCGGTCGGACGCTGCCGTAGCGTGAAGATCATGGGCGAGCGAGTGGTGGTCGTCGGTGCGGATGCGACCGGGATGTCGGCGGCGTCGCAGGCGCGCCGTATGAAAGACGCCAGCGCATTGGAGATCGTCGTGTTCGAACGCGGCGGGTTCGCATCGTTCTCGGCATGCGGTATTCCGTACTGGGTCGGTGGTCGTGTTCGTGAGCGCGAGGCACTCATTGCCCGCACACCCGAACAGCACCGTGCTCGTGGTATCGATCTGCGGATGCAGACCGAGGTGACCGCGATCGACCTCGACGACAGCCGAGTGCGGGTTCGTCCTCCGGACGCCGGCGCCGAGACCTGGGTGGCCTATGACCATCTGGTCATCGCTACCGGGGCCCGCCCGATCCGGCCGCCGCTGCCCGGCATGGACGCCGCCGGTGTGCACGGCGTGCAGACGTTGGATGACGGTCGAGAATTGCTGGAGACATTGGAATGGGTCACCGGTCGCCGCGCCGTCGTGGTGGGCGCTGGCTACATCGGTGTCGAAATGGCTGAGGCGCTGGTCCGGCGCGGATTCGACGTCACCGTGGTCGACCGCGGCGCCGAGCCGATGTCCACGCTCGATCCGGATATGGGCGCGGTGGTGCGCAAGGCGATGTGTGGGATGGGAATCGAGATCGTTGGCAATACCGAGGTGTCCGCGATCCGAACCGGTCCGGATGGCCGAGTCGCTGCGGTGGTCACCGACACCATGGAGTATCCAGCCGATGTGGTGGTGCTCGGAATCGGTGTACGCCCCGAAACCCGGCTGGCCGAAGCTGCGGGCCTGCCCCTGGGCGAGCACGCAGGATTGTGCACCGATCTCGCCATGCGCGTGCGTGGATACGAGAACATCTGGGCAGGGGGCGATTGTGTCGAGGTACTGGACCTGGTTTCCGGTCGCCTGCGCCATATGCCACTGGGTACCCACGCCAACAAACACGGTCAGGTCATCGGCACCGGAATCGGCGGCGGGTATGCGTCGTTCCCGGGCGTCGTGGGTACCGCGGTCAGCAAGGTCTGTGACCTGGAGGTGGGGCGCACGGGCGTGCGGGAGAAGGACGCGCGCGCAGCAGGGTTGCAATACGTGACGGTCACCATCGAGTCCACCAGTCGTTCGAGCTACTACCCGGGTGCGACGCCGATCACCGTGAAGATGCTCGCCGAGCGGCACAGTGGTCGATTGCTCGGGGTGCAGATCGTGGGCCGCGAAGGCGCGGGCAAGCGCATCGACGTCGCTGCGGTGGCGCTGACTGCCGGTATGACCGTGGAGCAGATGACGGCACTCGACCTCGGCTATGCACCGCCGTTTTCACCGGTATGGGATCCAGTTCTGGTGGCGGCGCGCAAGGCGGTTACCGCGGTCCGTTTGCGGGGGTGATGCGGTGTTCAGTGGTCGAACAGTTCGAGCAGGTCCTCCCGCCCGAACATCGCGGCTGCTTCACGAGCAGTCGGGGTACCTGCATCGGGATCGGCTCCTGCGCTGGCCAACAGACGCACGATGTCGGACTCGCCTTTGAACACCGCCCCGGCCAAGGCGGTTTGCCCCCTGTCGTTGGTGCGGTTCGGGTCTGCCGACCGCTCCACCAGCACTGCGACGGAGCTCGGGTGACCGTGGTATGCGGCGAGCATGAGCAGCGTGTCGCCCGCCTCGTTGGTGAGGTCCACGGGCACGCCCGCATCCACGTAGGCGGCCAACCTTTCGGTATCGCCGTGCCGAGCCAGGTCGAACACCTTGCCGGCCAGCGCGATCAACTCGGGATCGATGTCATCGGTGGTCACCGGCCCATTCCTTTCGGTCGTTCGACTGTCATCCCGCAGCGTCACCTGGCATGGGACGGTTCTGAAAGGCAGAGTATGGCAGGCCGTCTCGGCGATCTCGGCGCGATGTCCCATGTGGAGATCGGGGAAACTACGGTCGGTATAGTCGCAGCGGATGAGTAGTGTCAGCGTCGAAGCCGAAAGACCGATCGTCCACAATCATCGACTCCCGCGGGTGGCCTGGCTTGTGCCCGCCATCACAGTCGCACTGTCGGCTTACGTTCTGCTGATGCCAGTGTGGCCGATCGAAAAGATCACCGGTTCCTACATCGACTTGCAGGTGTATCGACTGGGGGTCGAGGCGATGCTCGACGGCGGCGATATGTACGAGGAGTTGCCGCCGACCACCATCGGAAACAAACTGCCGTTCATCTACCCACCGTTCGCCGCGCTTGCCTTGGGACTGTTCGCGTTTCTGCCCTGGAGCGTGGCCGCGCCGAGCTTCTTCGTATTGTCGCTGGCTGCGCTCGCGCTCACGCTCTACCTGGTTGCGCGTCGGGTCTGGCCGCAGAAGTCGCAGCGCAGGATGGCTGTGTGGGCCACTGCGTGCGCCGCTCCGGTGGCGCTGCTGCTGGAGCCAGTTCGCGAAAACTTGGACTTCGGCCAGGTCAACTTGTTGCTGATGGCATTGGTCGCCGCCGACTGCCTGGCACACAAGCCACGTTGGCGCCGGGGAATGCTGGTCGGTATCGCCGCTGCAATCAAGCTGACGCCCGCGGCTTTCGTACTCTACTTCCTGGTGCGTCGCGACTATCGGGCAGCCGGTACTGCGGCAGTCAGCGGAACGGTGGCCACTGCGCTCGCCTTCGTGCTACTACCGAGCGAATCGATAGCCTACTGGTTCAGTGGCGGCGGTGGTGCATCGAGCCTGAGTGGCTCGCCGTTTGCTACCAACCAATCCATTCAGGCGGTATTTGCTCGGTTCCAGGTACCCGAGTTCGCGTTCACCGGCATATGGCTGACACTCGGCGCCCTGTTGCTGGCGCTGTCGGTCGCGGCGATGCGTCGAGCTGCCGACCTGCCCGCGCTGGCTTTGGCCATCAACGCGGTGTTCACCCTGCTGATCTCGCCGATCTCCTGGTCGCACCACTGGGTTTGGATCGCACCCGCGTTGTTCGCCCTCGTGGCCTACGCGACCCGCCTTCCGCGCCAGCGGGCGGTCGGCTGGTGGGCGCTGTCCGCTGTCGCGACGGCCGTGTTCGTGTACGGTCCGCACAACTGGCAGCCCGCCGATGACAGCCGCGAGTTCGACTGGACACCCTGGCAGCACATCGTCGGCAACACTTATGTCTGGTTCAGTGTCCTGTTGGTCGTGGCGTACCTGGTCGGTGGCCGGCGTGCGACAGTGAGTCGCCGCGCGAGGCTGCCATCTGCGCCCGCAGCGTCCCCGTAACAGCGCTGTGATGTCGGGGCGGGTCTTTGCAAAGCCGTGATCACACCGGTGTCGCGGGCCGGGAAATGATCTGGGTTGCGGTATCGAGTCCGGCAAGATCGGACCCATGCCCATCCACGTACAGCGCCTGCGCACCCCGGAAGACATCCGTTCCGCTCTCACGATTTTCCGGATGGCGATGGTTGGCCTCCCGCCATTGCCGCCGACAGTTGCGGAATTTTCGGAGCCGGGACGCGTTCTGGGCGCCTATATCGATCGCGACCTGGTCGGTACTGTCGAGTCCTATGCCGGTTGGCTGGTGGTCCCTGGTGGGGCGCGAGTCCCACAGGCGGCGGTCAGCCATGTCGGCGTGCTCCCCACTCACACGCGCCAAGGGGTGCTCTCGGCGCTGGTGCGTCGTCAACTGATCGACATCGCCGAGCGCGGCGAAGTGGTGGCCACGTTGCGCGCCTCGGAAGGCTCGATCTACGAGCGATTCGGCTATGGCATCGCCAGTTCGTTCGCGCGGTTGGAGGTGCAGCGCCGTACGGCGCGGCTACGGGACACCGTCGCCGAGGCCGGCCCGGTGCGCTTCGTCGAGGACACCGTAGCGTGGAAGCTGCTTCCACGAATCTATGCCACGGCCGATGTTCGCTGGCCCGGCGCGATCAGCCGACCGGACCGGTGGTGGCTACGACAGCAGGCGCAGCACTCCGACCTCGGATTCGTTCTGGTACACGGACCCGACGGCGCCGAGGACGGTTTCGTGTGCTACCAACCGGCCGACTCGCCGATGTGGCTGACCGAGCCGAACCGACGACTGGTGGTCAACGATTTCGTCGCCACCACCCCCGCGGCGTACCGGGGGTTGATGCGCCATCTGCTCTCGATCGACTTGGTCGATACCGTCGTGTTCCCGGTCGCCCCACTCGACAGCCCGTTGCGCCACCTGTTCGCCGACGAGCGTGCGGTGCGGATGATGTCGATCGCCGATGAGACCTGGCTACGAGTGATCGACGTCACTCAAGCTCTGTCTCGACGCACCTACCGGGAGGCATCGCCAGTTGTGGTGGAGATCGAGGACTCGATCCTGCCGGACAACTCCGGCTGCTATCGGATTTCCCCGGACGGGGTGCATCGAGTACGGCACTCCCCGGACATCTCGGCGGGAATCGTGGAACTCGGGGCGGTATACCTCGGCGGGACGACATGGCGTGACCTGTCGTTCGCGGGCCGGGTCGCCGAGCATCGACCTGGTGCGATCACGGCCGCCGACGCGTTGTTCGGCACGGACACAGCACCGTTCTCGGGGACGTTCTTCTGAGCTTGCGCACAGGAGAATCGGCTCGGCTGCCAGGGTGTGGTCTGCGGTGAAGACCGCTGTTCCAGGCGTGCTCGGATCGGCCGTGGGTTGACGGATGGTGTGGGGGTCGCGATACTTCGATTGTCATAGCGATTATGTATAACTTGCCCTGTGGGACCGTGACGGAGACAGATCACCATGATGATCCCTACAGCAGTCGATGGTTTCCTGATGGCTCAGGTATACGACCCCGTCCCCGAAGCTCCACCCAGCTCGGAGAAGATCCTGCAGTTGGTGCGCTATTTCAGCTGGTTCGCGATTCTGTCAGGCGTCACCGGAATCGCCTACGCAGGAGGAAAATTCGCCTGGGAGAAGTGGCAGGGCGGCCCTCTTGCATCGGCGAAGATGGTCGCCGGCGGCATGCTGGGCGGGCTGATCGCCACCAGTGCCGGCGCCATTATGAACGCGCTGGTCGGCTGAACCGGCCGCTGCGCGGTCGCCGGGCCGAACAGCTTGGTCTGTGGCAGGCGAAGGGCCTACCGGTCCTTCGCCTGCCGCAGCGCTCGTCGTTACGCGGCGGACGACCGCGAAGATCATGTGCGGTTTCGGTCACCGCCCCCGCTGCGATCTAGAAGCAGAAAACGACGCTGCCGAACGGGAAGCACAGAATGACCGAACCCAGGGCTGGTGTGGCCGATGTGGCTGCTGTGGAAGCCGGCGCTGAGGTCGTGCTGGCGGAAGCCGCGGGAGCTGCGACGAAGCCCAGCGATAAGGCCATCGCGGTCGCGGCGAAGATCGTCATGATTTTGGTGGACATCGCGCATCCTCCGAATCGGGTGAACTCTTCCTCGGACTTATGGACTTCATGGTTCACCCAGAGCGCAGCCAAGACCAGGCATAGAAACATCAAGTTTCTGCGCTGGGCGTAACGGGAAGATCACCCCCGAGCGAACGCTCCGACACTCGCGCACCTGTGGTGAGAGAAACAGACCGCAGATCTCTCAGCAACCCCAGCAAATTGTCAGCATCACGCATTTGGTGGGGCGTCGGCGACGATACGCTGCCACCGGGGGTGCGCGACTGTGCTTTCGGTAGGGCAATGAGATGCCTTCGAACAGCACGGGTGCCCTCGTCGACACGGCCGCCGAGTGGTTCGGTTCGGCGGCGGACGGTGACGTAGGGGTGCGAATTTCCCGGAACCAGGTCAGAGAGTGGGCAGAACGATCGTGGCAGGAGCCCACGACCTAGGGGATGGACGATGTATTCGGCCTTCTACCCCGGCACACTCGTCGTGCCGGGGCGCAGCCAGTAGCCTTACGCGGCAGCAGGTCTCACCGACGGGCGTCCGGTCTCACTCACGAACGTCGCTGGCGGCCGAGCGCCGCCGAGCTGGGCCTGGGAAAAGTGAAGCCCTTGGCAGCTCGGTTGCCTATCGAAACAGCTGCACGCCAAGGGCTTCGGTCGACGTCAGATGCACCAGACGACGCTCCCGAGCGGGAAGCACAGAGCAATCGAGCCCTGAGTCGGTACGGCTGCGGCCGCCGGGGGTGACATCGTGCTCGCGGATGCTGCAGGAGCTGCGACGAAGCCCAGTGATAAGGCCATCGCGGTCGCGGCGAAGATCGTCATGATTTTGGTGGACATCGCGCATCCTCCGAATCGGGTGAACTTCTTCTTCGGACTTATGGACTTCATGGTTCACCCAGAGCGCAGCCAACACCAGGCATAGAAGCATCAAGTTTCTATGCCTGGCGTAACAGGAAGATCACCTCCGTCGAGCCGACTGCCGGCCGTAGCCGACCGGACTCACGGACGCAGGGGAGCGAACACCATGGGCAGGTCGCCTGGCCGTGTGGTGACGCGGGTGCCGAAGTCGCGGCTGATGTTCTCGATCATGGCGCACAGCCAATGGGATTCGCCGGGGTCCGCGCATTCCAGACGCATATGCCGCACTCGCAGCGGAATCAACCGTATAGGCGCTGGCTCGGGATCCAAGGAGGCGAGGTAGAGCAGCCGCAGGTCGGTGCGGTATCGCTCGTGGCCGCGGATACCCTCGTAGTCGTCGATCACATCGCCGCACCCGTAGAGGGCCGGTTTGCCATGGTAGATCTCGATCGGCCGCGGGTGGTGTGCGGAATGCCCATGGACCAGATCGACACCAGCATCCAGCAACCGATGCACGAACTGCGTCTCGCTCAGGCCCACACCGTAACCCCAGTTCGGTCCCCAATGTATGGAGACGATCGCGACGTCGTCGGGTCGCTTGTGCGCCGCCACGCGTGCTGCCACCTCTTCGGCGGCGCGCGTGGTGGGCGAATCACCCACTCGCCAGACACCCGGCCGATCGCGGCGCGCCGCCCACGATGGTGGAACCCCACTCGATCCCACAGCGATCGAGACGATCACCACTCGGCGTCGGTCGTCCAATTCCATGGTCACGGGCGCTTGGGCGGCAGCCGAATCGACACCTGCTCCACAGTGGCGGATCCCCGCGGCGTCCAATGTTTCGAGCGTATCGGTCAGCCCCGCAACACCGAAATCGAGGACATGATTGTTGGCCAGTGCGCAAACGACCGGTGAAATGACACTCAGAGCCGCTACATTGCCCGGGTTCATTCGGTAGTGGACACCCTTGCCACATGCGAACGCACCATTGGCGGTGATCGAGGTCTCCAGGTTGATCAACCGCAGGTCGGGTTCGATCGTCGCGAGGACGGGCAAGACATCGCCCCACGGCCAGCCGAAGTCGACCGGGTAGGGAAACGCTCCGTTGGCACGTTCGGCCAGTTCCACATACGTTCTGGCGTCATCGACGCATCGTTCGTGAAGTACCGGATCGTCGGGATGTGGCAGAACCTGGTCCACACCGCGCCCCAGCATGACGTCGCCACCCAGCACCACAGTCGCCATACCAGCATTGTCGATCGATTGGCGGTTGCTGTGTCGTCACTCTTTGTCGGGCGTTGCGGAGGTGGAGGTCAACGGCTGGACACCGCCAGCACCTGGTGGGGATCATCGGCGTAGACAGTAGCGATGAGGTTCGCCCGAGTGGCGAGGTCGCGAGCGAGGTTGCCGATATCGCCCGGCACCGCCGGGTCGTCGTCGATTCCGATCAGCAGATCCCGGGTATGGATCGCCGTCGCCTGCGCGCAATGCCGTAGGCGCGCCTTGGCCATCGCATCGAGCGCAGCAGGACCGAGATACTGCTGAATATGTTCACCCCGATCGGTGATCTGGTTGACGATCCGCTCCGTGGCGGCGTCGGTGAGCCGCTGTTCCGCTTCGGCCGTGATTTCGAAGACGAGGTCGTGCTCGCGGATATCGGTTGGGTTCGCAGAGGTGATCAGTAGTGTCATACTCGCTCGCCCGATCGCGAGAAAGCCGCTCATGGCGTGCGCGAGCAGAACAGACGGTTCCGCCTCGGGCAACCGGTGTAGGCGTTGCCCGACGACTGTGATCCAGGTGGCGAGATGTTCGGCTCCGGTGTCGATCGACGTCGCTGTCGGCATAGCGCGACCCTAGCCTGTGCATTCACGCAGAACGCACAGCAAAACGCCGAAAACACCGAGTCCGCTGTTGCGGCTGCGCGTCATTTGCTCGGATCGATGAGGACACCAGGATTCAGAATCCCCGCGGGGTCGAGGGTGGATTTGGCCGCCTGCAGCGCGGCGGCGAACGGTTCGGGCCGCTGACGGTCGTACCAGGGGCGGTGATCTCGGCCGACGGCGTGATGGTGAGTGATGGTGGCGCCACAGGTATGAAGTGCTTCCGAGACTGCGGTCTTGATCTCGTCCCACTGCTCGACGGTCTGTCCCCAGCGGCCTGCAGCGTAGATGCCGAAGTATGGGGCCGGCCCGTCGGGATAGACGTGGGTGAACCGACAAGTCACCACACCGGCTACTCCGATGGACTCGAATGCGGCGGTCGCCGCCGCGAGCACCGCAGCGCGCAGCGCGTCGAAACGGTCCCATGTGCACGCGGTTTCGAACGTCTCCACGATCATCGATTGCGCTGCCAGTGCGTCGCGCTGGTAGGGCATGCGCAGGAACGACGTTCTCCAGGCGTCGGCTGCTCCCGTGTGTGTCCCGGTGTCGGCCGAGTCGGTGGTGCGGATGCCGTCGGGCACGCGGCCGCCGTGATCGAGGCAGATCTGCACCGCACGGTGCATCGGTTGATCGACGGGGTGGTCCGCGGACTCGAATCCGAGGACGAGTACACCGCCGGCCGTGTTGGTTGCTGCGTTGATGAATGCCTCCACCGGATCCAGTAGCCGGCAGTTGGTGGGAAACAGTCCGGATTGAGCGATCGTCCGGGTAGCGGCCACGGCGTTGCCGTAATCATCGAACACGACCGATGCCCCGGCTCGCCATCGCGGACGGTCCTGTAGCCGTACCCATGCGTCGGTGATCACGCCGAGGGCGCCTTCGGACCCGAGGAACAACCGGTCGGGGGAAGGGCCGGCGCCGGAGGCCGGAACCCTGAGTGATGCGCTGATTCCGACCGGTGTCACCACATTCATCGACTCGACCATGTCATCGATGTGGGTGTAGACGGTTGCGTAGTGACCGCCGGCCCGAGTAGCCAGCCAACCGCCGAGGGTGGAGAACTCGAACGATTGAGGGAAATGCCGCAGTG
Source organism: Nocardia sp. CNY236 (assembly GCF_000482385.1). GTDB lineage: Bacteria > Actinomycetota > Actinomycetes > Mycobacteriales > Mycobacteriaceae > Nocardia. The sequence continues at coordinate 151,957 of NZ_AXVD01000007.1, read as the reverse complement.
TGAGCTCGTGCGGGCGTAGCTCCGCTTCCAATGCGGGGCCCAGTATTCCTGCTTGAATTCGTGCTGCACGGCTGGTGCGGTCGAGTTCGAGAATCCGGTCCATGTGGCCGAGGTCCAGTGCGATGGTCCCGGAATAGTCTGGGGCGCAACCCAACTCGACGCCGCCCACGACCGACGTTCCACCCCCGAACGGCACCGCGGCCACCCGCGCGCTCGTACACCAATCCAGCACGTCGATCACGTCTTGCTCGGTTCGAGGGCGGATCACCTGATCAGGGACGTAGTCGACGCGACCGAGCAGACTGCGCACGACATCGCGGAAGGCTTGTCCGTGGCCATGCCGAATCCGGTCACCCAGCTCGTCCGACGCCAACCGAGCCAACGAGTCCGGCACGAGGACTCTGGGCGCGGGAACCGACAGCGACCTCGGATCGGGTGGTTCGTGCACCGTCAGGTCCGCCTCCGGCAGCAGCGCTGCCACCCGGCTCGTCAGCGCCGTACGCTCGGTGCCGGTCACCGCCTCGTCGACAGTGCCCCAACCCCACCACGATCTCGTCGCCATACAGAACTCCGTTCACTCCCGCGCCACACGAACGGCGAATCCGTCCGTGTAGCAAGTGGCGTCATGATAGCGACCGTCGCGTCGGGCCACAGCGTCCCTGACGCCGGGTGTCACAGCGTCCCTGACGCCGGGTGTCACAGCGTCCCTGACGCCGGGTGTCACAGCGTCCCTGAGGCGGGGTGCCACAGCGTCCGTCGACGTTCAGTGCAGTGGTACTCGCCAGGAGAGTCGGGTTCCGGCGATTTCTCCATCCGGACCGGTGCCGGGGGTGATGGTGAGAGTGCCGCCTGATCCCTCGGCGCGCCGGGCGAGATTCGTCAGGCCGCTCGGGGTGATGTCTCGTGGGATTCCGCGTCCATCGTCTTCGACGACAATGGTCAAGTCGTCGTCCACCGCGATTTCGACCGATATCGATTCGGCCTCGGCATGCCGGACAGCGTTGCTGACCGCTTCCCGCACCACGGCCTCGGCGTGATCGGCCAGTTCGGGCTCTACCACCGACAGCGGACCCACAATACGCACAGAAGTGCGGACCTCGCTCGCAGCGGTCTGTTGCCGTACCGCCTCCTCGAGGCGTTGCCGCAATCGCGTGGCGTGGCCATTACCCCCGTGCAGGTCGAAGATCGAGGTACGGATCTCCTGGACGACATCCTGCAGATCATCGATCGCCTCGGTTATTCGTTCCCGCACTGCGGGTTCTCGAGTGCGTGGCGCCGTTCCCTGTAGGTTCAAGCCGACGGCGAACAGTCGCTGGATGACATGGTCGTGCAGGTCCCGCGCAATGCGGTCACGATCGGACAAGATATCCAGTTCACGCATCTGTCGCTGAGCGTCGGCCAGTCGCATGGCCAATGCCGCCTGGTCGATGAAGGACGCGGTCAGTCCGACGATCTCGTCGTCGTACGGCGCCGATTCGACCGTGCGCAGCGCGACCAGGACGCCGATGGTGGAGTCGGGGGTGTGCATGGGCAGCACCAGCGCCGGCCCGGCGTCCGGAAAGATCTTGCCGAGATCGGCGCGGCGCGAGTCGTCGAGGCGTTGCGGGGCACACAGTCGGAATGCCTTGCCGATCGTGGTATCCGCGAAGGGCAGTTCGACCGGGCGTGCGTCGTCGTGCGCGCCCGCAGAGTGGGTGACCAGCAGTTCGGTGATCTCCTCTGACGGAGTGTCCGGGTCGGGGAGGATCGCGAGAAACGTTCGGTCGGATCCCGTGAGTCGACGAGCGTGGTCGACAACGTGGGTCAGCACCTGATGGGGTTCGGTTCCCGCGAGAAACTCGGTGGTGATGTCGCGGGTAGCCGCGATCCACGCCTGCCGGGCGCGAGCCGACTCGTACAGGCGCGCATTGTCGACCGCAATGCCGGCCGCGGCGGCCAACGCCCGGACGATCACTTCGTCGTCTTCGGTGAACGGCAGACCGTTGACCTTTTCCGTGAGGTAGAGGTTGCCGAATACTTCGTCACGGATGCGCACCGGAACGCCGAGGAAGGTGCGCATCGGTGGGTGGTGAGGCGGGAACCCTACCGAGTTCGGGTGGTCGGCCAAGTTGTCCAGGCGTATGGGCTTCGGCTGGCTGAACAGTAGACCCAGCACGCCATGGCCTTGCGGGAGGTCACCGATCAGGTGCCGGGTGGCGTCGTCGACACCTTCGTAGACGAACCGCGTGAGCTGTCGGTCGTGACCGCGCACCCCCAGCGCCCCATAGCGGGCGTCGACCAGCGATGTCGCCGCCTGCACAATCGTGTGCAGCGTACGGTCCAGGTCCAGACCGGAAGTGACCGACAGCATCGCCTCGATCAGGCCATCCATCCGGTCTCGCGCATCGATGATCTGCTCGATGTGATCCTTGACTTCGGTGAGTAGCTCCCGCAGCCGTAGCTGCGAAAGCGTGTCGCGCACCGAGTAGGTGTCGGTCGGCGCGTTATCGGTCATGTCGACTGCTCCCGAGTCCCGGCATGTCATGGCAGGTAGCCGTAGTGCAACAGTATTTCACCCGCTGCCCGATGTGCACGTTCGTCACCTCGACCACGTCTGCGTGCGCGATCCCCGCACAGTCCGCACGACCGATTGGTCGTGTCTCTGGGTGGTCCACCAGCACCCGACCGGTTGTCGACAGTACCCGGGTGATCGCACCTTCCTCGCCGGCGGGTCACCCTCCGCGCTCGCTTGTGGTCAGTAGCCCGGTGTGGACCTGCGTGACTGCGTTCGGAGTTCGGAGGCATAGACGGCGGCCTGGGTGCGCCGCTCCAATCCCAGCTTGGCGAGCAATCGGGAGACATAGTTCTTGACGGTCTTTTCGGCCAAGAACATACGTTCGGCGATCTGTCGGTTCGTCAAACCCTCGCCGAGCAGGTCGAGAAGTTTGCGCTCCTGCTCGGTGAGTCCGGCCAACGGACCGTCTTGCTGTGTGTTCGCGCGCAGTCTCTGCATCAGTGCGGCAGCGGCACGGTTGTCGAGCAGCGAGCGGCCGGCGCCGACCTCTTTGATCGCCTTGGCCAACTCCATGCCCTTGATGTCCTTCACCACGTAACCGCTCGCTCCGGCCAGGATGGCGTCGAGCATGGCCTGCTCGTCGGTGAACGAGGTGAGGATCAGGCACCGCAGGTTGTCCAACTTCGACAGCAGTTCCCGGCACAGTTCTATGCCATTGCCGTCGGGCAGGCGAACATCGAGCACTGCGACGTCAGGTCGTAGCGCGGGGATCCGGGCGAGCGCCTGCGCGACGTCGCCGGCCTCGCCGACAACTGAGAGCGCCGGGTCGGTCGAGAGCAGATCGACCAGACCGCGGCGGACTATTTCGTGGTCGTCGACCAGAAACACCGTGATCATGGTGATGTCCAATCTGGGAAGAAGTGGCGTGGTCGAGACTACTCAACCGCTGTGCGGTGTCGTCGAGGACCAAAGTCCTCTATCGGACGACCGCTCGTCACTTCAGCGGTCGACCGCGCACCGTGGTCCCCGCGCCTCGCGCCGCCCTTCTGGGTGGGCGATCGTGGCCGGAGGACCCCGCATTCGGTGACTTTCGGCCGTCATCCAGGCCGCCGGATCGCGCGATGCTGAATGACAGGAAGCGGCTGCAGCCGGCTGAAAGGTGAGCGCCATGGCCGAATTCGAAAGTGAAGTCACGGTCGCGGCCGCACCTGCACTGAGCCTGCCGGAACAATGCTGACAAGGGGCAACGATGCCGAGAACACATCCTGATTCGGAAACCATTCGGTCGGCGCTGGCACTGGCGATGCGAGCACCATCGGTGCACAACGCCCAGCCGTGGTTGTGGCGCCTCGGCGACGAGTCGCTTCATCTGTATGTCGACGAGAGCCGATGGTTGCGGCATACCGACCCGGGCGGGCGCGATCTATTGCTCAGTTGTGGCGCGGCACTGCACCATTTTCGGACTGCTGCTCGCGCGCTCGGCTGGGAGACGCTGGTTCATCGGCTACCGGATCCGGCGGCGCCGCAGCATCTCGCCGCGATCGAATTCCGTTCCGCCGCATTCACCCCGGAGGACATCCAGCTGGCGAGCGCCATCAGTACTCGTCGCACCGATCGTCGGCGTTTCACCTCGTGGGAGGTGCCCCAGGCCCATTGCGAGGCCATCGTCGCGGCAGGGGTGGCGAACGGTGTGCTCGTCAGCGACATCGATTCCGAACCTGTCCGAACTCACCTGTTGCGGGCGTTCGAACAGGCAGCCTCGCAGCATGCTCATGATGTTTCCTATGCCGCCGAACTCGCGCAGTGGAGCGGCAGGCACGCCGCGTCGCAGGGCGTGCCCGCGCGCAATGCGGTAGCGCTCGCGGCCGACCCGACCGTGCGGCCGTTCTCGAGTCCTGGCTTGCCTCAGGCCGTCGTCCGCGACATCGACGCCGCCGAGCGGATGATGCTGTTGAGCACGAGCAGTGATGATCGGTTGTCTCAGTTGCGGGCAGGTGAGGCCACCAGTGCCGTGTTGTTGACGGCCACGATGCTCGGCCTGGCGACGTGTCCGCTGAGCGAGCCGATGGAGTTGACCGAAACCCGCACCCAGATCCGGACGAGTGTGCTGCAGGACACCGGGTATCCACAGATTGTTGTCCGGGTCGGCTGGTCGGTGACGAGTGCCGACCCGGTTCCGGCTACGCCCCGTCGCCCGCTCGATGAGGTCTTGGGTCCCTTGGACCCGGTGGAATAGCACTTCGGGTGGTGGGGAAGAGGTGATGTCGGTGTCGCACTATCCGTCGCTGCTGGTGCGTGTGTGGCGCGCGCGGCCGTGGAGCGACAATCCCCTGATGCGGGCCTCGGATCGGTGGGAGGCGGTAGTGCGGCTGCTCGCCGCACTGGCGATTCTGATCACCGTTCCAGTGGCCGGGGCCATTGGAACCGTGCAGTACGCGTCCACAGCGCAGCGTATCCACAGCGAGAACTCGATGAAAGTCTCGACCGAGGCGGTCACGTCGACCGCGCCGCAGCGGGTGGTGTCGATCGGCCGGTACAGCGCGGGCTCCGGACGGTTCGAGGCCGAGGTGCAATGGCGCCACGACGGCCGCGAAGGCCGCGCGGTGGTGGAAGTTCCCGCTGCAACCGAATTCGGCAGCCATATCACGGTGTGGCTCGATCAGGACGAAGCGGTAACCACGCCGCCACGTCCGCCGTCCGTCGCCGCGTGGTCGGGGATTCTGAGCGGGCTCACCACCCTGGTCGGGATCGCGTGTGCAGTGGTGGCCGTTGTGTCGGCTGGCGACTGGTTGTTGGATCGGATGCGCGGTGCGCGCTGGGAGGCCGAATGGCGACAGCTCGGTAGGCCGGTCGGCATGGATTGACGGTTCGGTAGTCGCACCGTCTCCGATGAACCTCCTGCTCGGGACGAATTCAGCGCCGTACTGGCGGGACGCACTCGAAGCCCGCCTGCGACGCCACGGGTGACGTGCGCCGTTGAATCTGTCGATGTGAATCCGGGAGCATGACCCACACTTCGATCTCGCCCGTCATATGAGCGAATCGCGGTGTCGGACCCCAACGAATCGTGCGATGCGGGAGCTGGTCTTCGGCATTCGGCACCCGTGCTCGAACTGGTCAGCAGGGGGTTGCAGACGTCGGTCTCCATATCACGTGTCGTCGTGCGTTGAACAGTGCGATCCAGGTGCCGGGACCATGGCTCTACCGGTTGTCCTCCGGGTGCGGTCCGGTCGCGAATGGGTTCGGCTCATCATCGGCGAGCACTCCGATGAAAGGTGCCCCCTCTCCTGCGAAGGTGTAGGCACCGCCCGTGATCCGCTCGATGAGACCGCGGGTCCACTCTGCGCCGCCGTCGGCAGAGTGGACCCACATGTCCATGATCTCGCCGATATGGCCCAGCTGCCCTGGCCCCGCCTCCGGGGTGTAGTACTCGGTGACCGACGACCGCCACTGTTCGAGTCCGGTAATCCGCTGCTCCAGCAGTGCGATGGCTTCGTCCCTTGGAAGATCGACGATGAAGCCGAGGCCGGCGGAGAGGATGTCGGATTTCTGCTCGTACGAGCTCAAGGCGTCGCGGAGTAACGTGAAGAATTCCTCCGTGCCCTTGGCATTGATCTCGTACTCGACGCGCGGTGGGCCGCCGACCGTGCTCGGCGCGACCTCGTGTTCAACGAGTAGGCCCTGCTTGGCCATTTGTTTGAGGGCGTGGTAGATCGAGCCGGGCTTGGCGTTGGACCATTCGTGGGCGCCCCAGTACTCCAGGTCGTTGCGTACTTGATAGCCGTGTGCTCGCCCGTGCTGGCGGATTGCGCCGAGGACCAAGAGTCGGATTGCTGACATGAGTCTCTCCTTGCCGCCGCCGTGGACGGTCTATCTCTACCCAAGCTAAACCAGCTAGGCAACCTCGGACGGCCTCGCAGCTGATCAAGTTTGACCAACTCGTGCGGATACTCTAGTTTAGCCACTAATCAAATTTGATCATGGTTGATATCCACTGAGGAGTTGACAAGTGAAATCCACTCTCGCCTTGGAGGCCGACGGCCTTGTCAAGGTTTTCGGAGAAACTCGTGCGGTGGACGGTCTCGATCTCGCCGTGTCGAGCGGACGAGTCTATGGCGTTCTCGGACCCAATGGAGCGGGGAAGACCACCGCGCTCAGAATGTTCGCCACGCTGCTACGGCCCGACGACGGTCGGGTACGGGTGTTCGGGCACGACGTTGTGGCCGACGCGGAGTCGGTGCGCAAGCTGGTCAGCCTGACCGGACAGTTTGCTTCCATCGATGAGGACCTCACCGGCCGGCAGAACCTGATCTTGCTGTCGAGGCTGCTCGGGTACTCGCGCATGGCTTCCCGGGAGAAGGTGGACAGTCTCCTCGAAGCGTTCGATCTGGCTGCTGCGGCCGATCGCAAGGCGGCCACCTACTCCGGCGGTATGCGACGCAGACTGGATATCGCGGCGAGCGTCGTCAGCACGCCGGGGCTGATCTTCCTGGACGAGCCGACCACTGGCCTGGATCCGCGTAGCCGCAACCAGGTCTGGGACCTCGTACGCGCGGTCGTTGCCAGGGGCGTCACGGTGATTCTCACTACGCAATATCTCGATGAGGCCGATCAGCTCGCTGACCGGATCGCGGTGATCGACCACGGCAAAGTGGTGGCCGAGGGTACACCCAGCGAGCTCAAGGCGTCCGTCGGTTCGGGCGCGCTGCACGTACGAGTGCGCGACCCGCAACGGCGGGCCGAAACCGAATCGATTCTGTCGGCAACGCTGGATGCCTCCGTGCGCATCGGTTCCGATCCGGCGACGTTGTCGGTCGCGGTATCCGACACCCGGCGCGTCGCCAGGGCGCTCGGTGAGCTGTCGGAGGGCGGTATCGACGTCGTCAGTTACGCGCTCGGCCAGCCGAGTCTCGATGAAGTGTTCCTGGCCCTGACCGGCCATCCCGCTGAGGACGACACCATCACCACGAGCAAGGAGGATGTGGCGTGAGCACCGCAAACAGTATCGTGAGTAGCACGGCGAATCACCCGATCGGCGTCGAGGCGCGCTTGGACTCGGTGCTTCTGATGAACGAGGAACCGCCGATGCCCAGTGCCGTAACCGCTACGTTGACCCTCGCTGGGCGAGCACTTCAGAAAATGAAGAACTCGGCAGGTGAGCAATTGTTCGACATCCTGTTGATGCCCGTCATCTTTCTGCTGGTGTTCCAATATCTGTTCGGCGGTGCGTTCGCCGGATCGACGGACAACTACCTGCAGTACTTTTTGCCCGGTGTGCTGGTAGTCGGCGCTGTCACGCAGACGGTGAGCACCGGCATCGCGGTGAACTCCGACATCGTCAAGGGGGTCTTCGATCGGTTCCGGACCATGCCGTTCTGGCAACCGGCCGTCCTGGTCGGCACTATGGTCGCCGATCTGGGGCGTTATCTGTTTGCGTTGTCTTTCACGGCCGGTCTCGGGATGGCGCTCGGCTACCGGCCGGAGGCGGGGGCCGTCGGTTTCATCCTGGCGATCCTGCTGCTGCTGGCGTTCTCGTTTTCGTTCGCGTGGATCTTCACCGTCGTCGGCGTGGTCGCCAAGAAGGCCGAAACCCTGCTCACCTGCAGCATGTTGTTGATGGTGCTGACATTCTTGAGCAACGTCTTCGTCGACTCGGAGACCATGCCCGGCTGGATGAGCACGATCGTCGACATCAATCCGGTCAGTCACGCGGCAACGGCCGCACGTGGCCTGATGCAGGGGACCGTGACCGCGGGACAGTTGCTGTTGGTGCTGTTGTCCTCGGCCGTGCTGGTAGTGATCTTCGCCCCGCTGACCATGTATCTCTACAACAAGCGCAGGCGCGGCTAGTTCGGACAGTGACCCACCGGTGGCGACTGGTTGCGCTGCGATTACCTTCGCATCTCACCGCACTGGGCGGCGCCAGCAAGGATGTGTTCGTGGCGCCGTCGGTTCCGCAACCAACAGTGCACCTGCGTCCCTTCGACCCGGGCCGGACGGAGTCGCCGGCGCCGATCGACACCGCGCCGTTGAACCTGCCGATGCCGATCTGGGAGAGCGACCCGCACTTCGATCTCTCTCATCACATGAGGCGAATCGCATTGCCGGAGCCCGGCGATGAACTGGAGCTGTGCGAATCGGTCGCGACCGAGTTGGCCGAGCGGCTCGCACCAGCCCCGTCGGCGACCCGAGATTGCTTTCATCGAAGATTGCCGACTCCGCGGCGAAGGTGTGCGACGATTTCACCGAAAATGCCTCCCGATTCCGGGTCGTCGATTGCGACCTAAGCAATCACAGGCCCCCCAGGCCGAGAGGCATTTTCTCGTCTCACACGTCGACCGCAACCAGCGGCCCATCCACGGATTCAGGTTTAGCGACGAGTCGGCTCGACCTCTCCACCCGCGGGTTTGGCAGGTTGCGCCACAACGATGCCTTCGTAGCACTTCTCATCTTCCTCGGCGCCTGGTAGGCGGTGGAAGAGCAGGAGTGTGGCGTGCTCGCGGTGCGTTCCTTCGTGCTGGCCGGCGCTCAGGCACCCCAGGGTAGGAGCTGGGTGTGTCCGCTACCCGGTGTCCCGGCCCGTGCGCCCGCGGGCGCGGTGACGATGGCGGTGTAGCCTTCGTTGGTGCGCACCTGCCGCAGGGCGTGCGCCGGAAAGATCACCGTATCACCAACGTCCACAATCAGTTCCGTGGCGTCGAGGGTGACGCCGAACCGGCCCGCAATCACCGTCCAAATCTGTTCGGCGTCGATGTAGTGCAGTGGCCCGGTGGTGCCCGTGGGCACTTCGACCCGCCACAGTGCGAACCCAGCGCCGCCCTGGCTGGGGGAGGCGAGCGTGGTCATAACGCCGCCCGGGGTCTCGGTGCGGCGGGCGTCGGAGTGTCGGATGACGGTCATCGAAGAACCACCTCTAAGATAGACAATGAAACTGTCCATATGGTCAACAGGGTTGTCTACTATGTCAAGAGCTACTCACTGTGGCGAGTGAATTCGGCGGCTACGAGCTGCCGTTGCGTATGCTGCTCGGCTTTCGTGCGGTGATCGACGAGGTACATTCGGAGCTGGCCGAACACGGCCACGCCGAATTGCGGCCCATGCACGGGTTCCTCTTCCAGGCCATCGGCCGCGCGGGCGGACCCTATGGTTGCGCGGCCGCCGATCTCGGCCGCGCCCTCGGCATCTCGAAACAGGCTGCGGGCAAGCAAATCGAAACACTGGAGCGTCTGGGCTATGCGCGCCGGGGCCACGACCCGACCGACGCGCGACGTAAGGTCTATACGCTGACCGAGCGCGCCGAAGACGCGCTGAACAGGTCGGACCGCGCCTTCGATCGGATCCGTGATCGCTGGGCGGATCTACTCGGCGCCGACCGGCTGGCAGCACTGGAACGTGATCTACGTGCGCTGGCCCCTGGTGAGGTTTTCCGGCTCGATACGCCGAACTGGTTCACCGGCTCATGAGCCCCCTGTGTGCCGATCGCGCCCAGCAAGGTCCGAGGGTTCACGATTTCGACCGAGTCGCTCATCTTTACACGCAGGAGAACTCACGGGTGGATGGTGGTCGAGCCTGCCGGGGGCAGCTGCAGGCTTCGGGCGATGGAATCGGTCCAGGCGCGCACCGCGGTCCAGTCACGCAGGTCCCCATAACGTCCGCCCATCAGCCGGTAGGCGACTCGTGTACGCAGCGGGATGCCTTTTCGCTCATAGCATCCCGCAAACGCTCGGTAGTCGCGTGCGGAAATCGAATCACGCAGCGCGGCGATACTCTTGGGCACGATCCGGCCGACTCGCCGGCCGATCGGCCCGCGCAGTGCCGGCCCGAGCCCGACACTGAACAGTCGCACATCGCAGTGTTCGAATTCGCCGCGATGAGCATGCACGTAGCCGACGACTGCCGGCAGGAAATCCAGGTTGTGCACCGCACATCCCAGCACGAGCGTGTCGAAACGGGAAAGTTCTGGGGCATGATCGATATTGGCGAGTTCCACCGTGGCGTTTCGGCCCGCCAGCTCGGCGCCGATGAATTCGGCGATATCGCGGGTCGATCCCTGTTCGGTCGCGTAGACAACCGCGACGCGGGGTTGCTCCTGTGCCATACCCAGGAAGCCTTCCTGCTGGCTTCGGACCTGATGAGAGGCCTCCTGCCTCGGCTGACGGGACCATGGTCACCGACGGTGGTGTGGGCTGCGGTCAGTGCGGGCCGCATCGCGGTTGGTATCGAGCAGGTCGTCCAATGCGGCAGCGAGTAACCGGCGCGCGCTGGCGGCAACCGGGTGGTGCGTGGGGTGCGTAGTGGGGCGGGCCTGCGCCTCGGGATCGGTGGCCTCGACCAGAGTGCCGGTGTCGACCGAGCGGACCACGACCCCATACGGCTGCAGCCCGGCATGGCGGTCCGCCAACAGTGCCTGGTGGACCGACCGAGGATCGCAGACGCTGAGCATTACGTAGTTCTCGATGTGCTCGCCGATGTTCTCGCGCAACATGGCCCGTATGTCGATCTCTGCGATCACGCTGAGACCTTGCTGGCGTAGCGCCTTCCGGGTGCGCTCGACGACGTCGTCGAAGGGGCTGGCGAGATGAACCGCGATAGTTGGTGCCCGAGCGACGGGGAGCCGGATTTCGGTCAGCAGCCGCCGCGGGTCGGTGACTTCGTCGGGACCTATCAGATAGGCCTCGGTTGGTGGACCGATCGGCCGATAGCCGGCTTCGCGCATCCAATCCTGGAGGGCGAGATACGCCGCGCCGAGGTCACGGTAGCTGCCATGGTGGCAGGTGCGCGCGACGAGAGTTCCCGGCATCACGACCACCTGCGCGCCGTAGCTGGGTCCCAGATTGGGTGCCGGCTCCACTGGAACGCCGAAGTCCACGGCGATCGATTCGTCGGCGGGTAGTTCGTGGGTGAACGTGATCGTCGGTGCGCCGCTGGCGGTCAGCCCAGCCCGTTGCGCGATTCTGGTCAGTTCGCGCATTCCTTCTGCAACATCTTCGCCGAGTAGATACGGGTTCGGACGAATCTCGCGCGGTACCCGCAACACCGTTTCCGGCGCCGACTCGACCAAGACGACTCGATATTCCATCCAACGCCTCCCTCGGTTCCTCGTGCGATGAGCGTGCTCCAGGTCACTCGCTGCTGCACAGGGGCGAAGGTCCTGCCATGATGGGCAATACCGCCGCCCACGTGGGGAAGATCTTTCCGATTACGCTGCGTACCGCGTCGCGACCGTCGTGCGCGGGACCGTAGGGGTGTACAGGTTGCCAACGGCCACCGAGTGGTGACTTTCGTTTCTGTACCCACGAGCGGTTGCGACCGAAGATCGAGCCATGGAACAGAACGATTCGGTGCACGAGGACAGTCGATCGTGATCACCGTCGGACGTGTGTGGTGATCGAGGTGACGTCGAGCAATCACGTGTTCGCGGGCCACGGCATCTGTGATGCGTCCAGCGATGCGGCCGACGCTGCTGCTGATCGGGCGCTGGTCGGGATCCAGCGTGACGAGGCGCTGAGCTTGCTGGCGAGCGCATCCTATGGGCGAGTGGTGTTCACCCGTGACGCCTTGCCGGCCATCCGTCCGGTCAACCACCTCGTCGACGGCGGCGTCGTGGTTGTGCGCACCCAGCTCGTTTCGCGGGTCACCGACAAGGTGCGCAGCGACCCTGACGTCGTGGTCGCCTATGAAGCGGACGACATCGACCCGGCGAGTCAGATGGGCTGGTCGGTCGTCGTGACCGGAATCGCACGACCGATCACCGATCCCGAACGGATCGCGCGGTATGAAAAACTCCTGCGCGCGTGGCCGGATCGAGATGTCGAGGTCATCGGGATAGAACCCACCATCGTGACCGGCGTTCGCCTCGTCGGGGTGCCCGACCAAGAGCCGGCCGCAGGGCGAAGGTCCTCGATCGAGGGTTCGAACCTGTCGGCACGTTCGTAGTCGCCCATTGTCGCGATACCTCCGATGCGGCGTCCGTCGCCTCTGTCGCGCAACCCGATCGAAGCGCATGCTGGAAATGTCGGGAGGAGGTGTGCGATGTTCGACGATCGTCGCGACGCCGGACGACGCTTGGCGCAGCGGATGGACCATCTCCGGAGCGAGGACGTTGTGGTGGTGGGCCTACCTCGCGGCGGTGTGCCGGTCGCCTATGAGGTCGCGCGCGCGCTGGGTGCGCCGCTGGATGTGATCGTGGTACGCAAGCTCGGTGTCCCACAGCAGCCGGAACTCGCATTCGGCGCGCTCGGCGAGGACGACGTGGTGGTCATCAACGACCTGGTCGTCGCACAGGCGCGACTCGGTGACGAGGATATGGCGGCAGTGGAATGCCGTGAACGGGCCGAGTTGGCCCGGCGGGCAGACCGGCTGCGCCGCGCACGTCGTGGAATTCGACTGTCGGGTCGGACGGTGCTCGTCGTCGACGACGGCATTGCCACGGGCGCGACCGCCCGCGCAGCCTGCCAGGTCACTCGGGCACGGGGCGCGCGGCGCGTCGTACTGGCCGTTCCGGTGGCCCCACGAGACACCCTCACCGAGCTCGAGGCAGAGACCGACGAGGTGATCTGTCTGGAAGCACCGACATGGTTCGGCGCTGTGGGCTACTGGTATCGCCGTTTCGGGCAGGTGCCCGACGCCGAGGTCACCGAACTGCTGTGCCGGGCCGGCACGGATCAGCCCGACTCGCAACGGCGAGGTGCGAATCATCTGGAGTCACCGACAGACCCTGTGGACGACCCTCCGCTACGCGAAGAGGAGGTGGTGATTCCCGCCGTAGAGGTCGAATTGGGCGGGCATCTGTGCATTCCGTGCGGCCCCCTCGGGATGGTGGTGTTCGCGCACGGCAGCGGCAGCAGCCGGCGCAGCCCGCGCAACCGCTACGTAGCCGCGGCGTTGAATCGGGTTGGGCTGGGCACATTGCTCTTCGATCTACTCACCCCGGATGAGGCGGCCGATCGGGCCCGGGTCTTCGACATCGGGTTGCTGTCGGAGCGGTTGGTGGAGGCCACGCGTTGGCTGACTCGGCAAGACGACGTCGCCGATATCCGAATCGGGTATTTCGGCGCCAGCACCGGGGCTGCCGCCGCGTTGTCGGCGGCAACCGACCCCAGTGTCGCGATCTCGGCGGTGGTATCACGTGGTGGGCGAGTGGATCTCGCCGGACCAGCGCTGGCCGCGGTGCGAGCACCGACGTTGCTGATCGTGGGTGGTAACGACCACGTTGTCGTGGATCTGAATCGACGTGCGGCGCGTGCGATGACCTGTGAGACCGCGCTGACGGTGGTATCCGGCGCTTCGCACGTGTTCGCGGAGCCCGGTGCGCTGGAGAAGGTTGCCGAACTCGCCCGGGCCTGGTTGGTGGACAAGTTGTCGGTGACCACTGCAGTCGACGACGACGCCGGTCGGGCGCCGAGCGCTCGGTCCTGACTCCGCCCCGGTCACGACCTCTCCTCGCACGTGGGGGTCCGGGCCATCGGGTCGTGCCAGGCCCGTTTCGCCGCAGCGACCGATTCGTCGACCGGATGCGTCGTGTCGATCACTGTCGCCTCGGGCCACGGTGATGCTGTGGCGGCCAAGGCATCCGCGATCGCCGGCGTCGCCTCCGAGTCTCCATGCGGACGGGTGCCGATTCGATGTTCGGCGAGAGCCCGCGGACAAACGCACCGTAGTTGCAGCAGATCGGTGTGGGTCCGCTCGGCCACCGCGGCAGCCTGGGCGCGCATATCGGCATCGATCCAGCTGGCGTCGAGTATCACCGAGATTCCGTGTTCGAGCCGATCCTGGGTCTGCTCCAAAAGGCGCGCGTATACCGAGGCCTTGGCGGCGCGGCGGTAGGCGCCCGCGCCGAACGTGCCGGCGGCCCCGGCAATGGCGCCCGAGATACGCATCTGCGCGCGCACACTGTCGCTGGACAGTAGATCGGCGCCGGTCGCCGCTGCCAACCCGGACGCGACTGTCGATTTCCCGGTGCCGGGCAAACCTCCGACGAGCACCAACCGCACCGCTGCGTGCTCCAGGTGTCGTGCTGCGATCTGGATATGCTGCTCGGCGTGCCCGGCCGCGTTCGGGTCGCCTTGTCCTGCGCGGATTCGGTCTGTTTTCGCGCGGACCATCGCCCGGTAGGCGAGATAGTGGTGCTGTAACGATTCCGGGACCCGATCATCTGCGGCGCGCAGGTAGTCGGCCAGAAACGATGTGCATTCCTGTGCGTGACCGCGAAATTCGAGGTCCATGGCCAGAAATGCGGCATCATCGAGGCCGTCGACATAGCGCAACTCGTCGTCGAAATCCAGGCAGTCCAGGATTCGGAAGCCGTCGGGCAGGACGAAGATGTCCTCCGTGAGCAGATCTCCGTGACCGTCGACGATGCGCTTGTCTGCTATTCGGGCCGTGAGCAGTGCCGCGCGACCGGCGATATATCGGACGGCGAGGTATTCGGTGCGCGCGATCACGTGCGAATCGGTCGGCTGGCCGGGATGTTCGCGCAGGGGGGCCAGCAGGGCGTGCCAGCGTCGCAGCAGCTGCGTGGGTGTCCCGGCCCGGTTGATCTCGGGGCCGCGCCGGGCGTTTGCATGAAACCGAGCCAGCATGTCGGCCAGTACCGACAATTCGGCGCAACCCCGCGCCGGCTCGTCGAGGATTGCAGACAGGCGCAGCTCGTCCGGCATTCGGCGCATCACGAGGAACGGCTCGGCGGCGCCACCGGCCGGGTCGGTGAGATGCGCGATACCGAGGTAGACGTCGGGTGAGAGGCGCTGATTCAGCTCGAGTTCTCGGGCGCAAGCCAGCTCCCGCTTTGCCGGCGTCCCGAAGTCGAGGAAGTCGGTGACCACCGGTTTCTTCATCTTGTAGGCGCGGTCCCCACATAGCACCACCAGGCCGGAATGCGTCTCACGCAATTGCGCGAACGGCGTGTGCGGGTCGGTCTGGGGGTAAGGGGGGCGAGGCGACACGCCGGTCAATGGTCTCGCCGCCGATCCACCTGCGCACAATCTGCCCCACGTGCCCTGGCGGCACAGCGAAGCCTTGGTCGCGTTGCAGCGGAATGATCGTTGGCGTTGCACATGACCCCAGCGTGGTCCGAGTCGGGCCGGTTGCCTAGAGCCGGACGACCTTCGGCAACGTTGGTCGATCGGCCCGCCAGTGAGGTGAGGATCGGCCCTCACCCGGGTCTGCTACTCGACCCGCTCTCTGCGGCTACGGCTGCCGGTAGGATCACGATCGGCGTAGCTGCCTACCCGCTCGTCTGCGCCGGTTCACTCCCAGAAGTCGAGGTAGGCAAGAGGAGGGGTAAGTGAATCCTGTCGACGGATCGGGCGTCGATCCCATTGTGGCTGTAATTCTCGCCTGCGAGGCAGGATTCTGGATCATTGCCGCGGTCGGGCTGCTGCTGCGATACGGGCCGCGGTTGCAGAAGGTGAGCACAGCGGTCTTGGCCATGGTGCCCTTGATCGATGTGATCCTGCTCGTGGCGGTGGCGATCGACGTGCACCAGGGCGCCGAGGTCACTGGGGTCCACCGCCTCGCGGGGATTTATCTGGGCGTGACGATCGTTTTCGGGAAGCCGGCCATCCAATGGCTCGATGCCAGATTCGCCCACTGGTTCGCCGGTGCTCCGCGACCCCCCAAGCGCTCGCGCGACAGCGCCGAAGTCTTGCGCGCCGAGATGAAGTCGTTCGGGAGATGGTTGATCGCGGGAGGAATAGCCCTGATCGTGTGCTTGGGGTTGTCGATCACGGTGGCCGCCCCGGAGCAGGCAGCGGCCTTGCGGGAAGTCGTGCAGCCGCTGGCACTCATCACGGTGGTCTGGTTCCTGACCGGACCGGCGTGGGTGATGGGCGGGAAGAAAACCCGGCAGTGAGCACGGCGCGGGCCGCCTATGGCATTCGCCGCGATCGCGGGGGCGAACCCGGGCACCGAAAGCGAGTTTGCGGTGACTTCGATGCTATGCCGGAGCCAAGGGCGGGTCAGTGGGCCTCGGTGACGGTGAACATGTCGGTGACCGCCCGGCGAGGGGTAGGCGGGGTCATGTCGGAGTCCTCGGGCGCGGTGCCGATGCGAATCAGGACCTGCGGCATGGCCGGGTGGGGGACCAGGTTCGCGAGTAGCTTCCGGCCTGCGGGGATTTCGGTGATATGGGTGAGTGCACAGCTGGCCAGCCCGGCCGCTGTGCACTCCAACAGCACGGCCGACAGTGCCTCTCCGGTACGTAGCCACGCGGTGACCGTGTCGGTGTCGGTGCTGAGCACCACCAGCTGAGCCTGGTCTTCGAGCTGCGCGCGTCGGGCCGAGTGCGGCCCGCCGGGGAAGGCGCGTCCGATGCCGACCCGCGCGAATTCCTTCTCCGACACCAGAGCGGACGAGGGCACGCCTTCGGACATCTCGGAATGTCCTACCCACCACTGTAATTCTGTCTGATAGAGCAGATCGCCGTCGCGTACCGTGTCGGCCTCCTTCGAGGCGGCGGCGAGGTGGGGGCGGGCAGCCTGGTCGAGCACACCGAGCTCGACCTCGTGTGGGGAGGTGAGCATCCGCAGTCGAGGCAGAATGTCGGCGAAGCCCTCCGGGGTGTACAACGGCAGTCGGTCGGTGCGCCGCCGGCCGATGGCGAGCGCGCGAGAATGGACGCCCGTGGGCGGGTCCGGCCAGGGACGGAACGAGATCACCGCCACATGGTCGGGGCGCTCGGGAAGCGGAACCCGTGTGGTGTCGGTGTGCCAGCCACGATCGGCGAACACGGTCCGCACATGATGCAGTACGGCGCCGCAGCTGATCACCAGCTGGCGGGCGAGCGGGTCGGTCGAGGGCAGTAGCCGATCGGCGTCCACGTACAGGTGCAAGCGCACGCCGTCGAATACCCAGCGCCACGGCTGCGTATTGTGCACCGATGGTGCTCGGGCAGCCAACCGAAGCACTGCGAGCATCGTTGGGTGATCGGGTGCAGGTGTGGTCGATGCGGCGTCCTTGGCGATCATTCTTCGAGTCTTCTCGATGCAAAGCGCTTCGGACACAGGCCTTCCTCATGGGGGGTAGGGCACTTGGTCCCGACTCGCCCACACTCGGTGACCGTGGTCGACTGCGGCTGCTTCGGCGCTACGAACCGAACACTCCAGTTCCGGTTGTAGGCGGGTGTCGTGCGAGTTCACCGCGCATTGCGGGTGTGGGTGCTGAGGATGTCGGCAAGAGGTCGGCGCGGCGTCGGTGGAGGGTCGTTCGCGGTGTCGGGCGCCATACCGACCCGGATCAGCACCTGTGGCAGTCGCGAGTGCTCAGTGAGTTCGCGGACGACGGCCCGACTGCGTGGGATCTCGGTCAGGTGCGTCAGGGTGCAGGTTGCAAAACCGGCGAGTGTGCACTCCAGGAGCACTGTAGACAGCACCTCACCACACCGAACGAGGTCGTCGGGGGTATCGGTATCGGTGGACAACACCAGAATCACCGAGTGATCGGCGGTGATCCCACGTCGTCGTGGAGTGCTCTCGGCTGTTGGAAATCGGCGGCCCACGGCGACACGCTGTTGCTCTTCCGGTGAAGTCAGTGCTTCCCCCGGAACTCCGGACCTGGCAATGGTGTGCCCTGTCCACCATTGTAATTCGGCGTGATACCCGGGGTCGTAGCGACGCAGCGAGGCCGTCATCTCCGATGCCCGGGCCAGCGCCGGGCGGCTGTCGTCGCCCAATACGTCGAGGAAGGCGTCCGCCGGGTCGAACGTGGTGCGCAGAATGGATTCGAAATCGGGCCAGTTGGTGGGTTCGGTGAAGGGCAAACGGTCGGTGCGCCTGGTGACGATCGCGTCGGCGCGCTGACGGTCACCGTCTGTCACAGTCGTGGCCGGTTGCAGTGTGAGCGTGGCGAGATGGTCTCGGTGGTTCGGGTCGGGGAAGCGAGCTACGAAGGTGTGCCAACCACTGGCGGCCAAGGCAACCCGTAGGTGGTCGAGTGCGATCCCACAGCTGATCAGCATCTGTCGGCCGGAGGCATCGGTTGCCGAAAGCATGCGTTCGGGTACTGCGAACAGGCGCAGAGCCTCGCCGTCGAAGTCCCATCGCCAGGGTTGGCTGTTGTGCAGCGACGGCGCCCGGCCGGCGAGTAGCACGGCCTTCTCGATAGTGTTCCCGGTCGGTAGCTGATCCATAGTGCCGACGGTAGGGATTCGACGGCGCGGAGGGAACAGTCCTTGGTCCCGGATCGGGTCGCCGGTTGCCCCGCAAGTCGAGTGGCCGGAGCGGACTTTTGCCTCTGGACCGAACCGCCTGTCGCAGACCGAGCCTCATGCGCTCTGCTCGAACTCAGCTCACCGACCGAGCAATGATCACCGGCACAGTCGCCGCATGGAGGACCGCTTGACTCACCGAGCCGAGCGTCATCCCGGCGAAACCGCCCCGTCCGTGACTGCCGACCACGATCAGTTGAGCTGTTTCCCCCTCGTCGAGCAGTCGCTTGGCGGGCTTGGCGCCATCCACGACACGTCGAACCGACACCTCGGGATACTTCTCGCTGTAGCCGGCGAGGTTCTGCGCGAGCAATGCCTCACCCTCGTGCTGCAACTCGCTGTGCGACTTGTAGTGGAACAGTTCCGACCACGTGTGGACCGCTACCAACCCTGTACCTCGATGAGCGGCCTGGTCGAATGCGATCTCGATGGCACGCACACTGTGAGTCGAGCCATCGACGCCGACCACCACCGGACCTTCGAAACGTTCGGGTGCTTCCGGTATCACCGCGACCGGGCACCCGGCGTGTCGGGCGACAGCGGTACTGACCGAGCCCAACAGACCACGACCGAAGGCGCCGAGCCCGCGTGTCCCGACGACCAGCATGCGAGCCGTCGCGGACCGATCACACAAGACCGGAATCGGCGGCACCTCCACCAGTTGGGTGGTGATGTGGATCTCCCGGATCGGCGAGGACGCCTCGACGGCGGTCTTGTGGGCGATGTCGAGCGCGGCCAGCCCGTCCTGGCGGAACTCGCTGAAGTCCACCTGGGGGATCCCGATGCCGGGTCCGAGGTCGATCTGGGCGCCGATCGCATCGATGATGTGCAGTGGAACGTGCCGGTGTGCGGCGTCGACTGCGGCCCAGCGTACGGCGGCTAGCGCCGCTCGAGAACCGTCGATTCCGACGAGGACGGGCTGATTGTTACTGGTAGACATACTATTTCGATTCCTTCTGAGCGTCGTGGGCGACCATGACCGGGCAACGTGCGTGTTGGACAAGGAAATTGCTGGTAGAGCCGAGCAAAAGGCCTAGGAATCCGCCTCGCCCCCGACTACCCACCACCAGCAGTTGCGCGGACTTCGACCAGGTCGTGAGCAGATTGCGCGGCGCTGCCGCGGCGACCTCACGGGTAACGTGCACGTCGGGGAATTTCTCTTGCCAGCCGGCGAGTTGTTCGGCAAGCACCTGCTGGGCTGCAGTTTCGAGTTCGCGAGCGGGAAGCAGGCCGGTGAGTCCGGCACGCGGGTGGACAGACATGTCACTGGCTGCGTGCACCGCGACCAGAGTCGAGTTGTGGATGCTGGCCTCGGTGAATGCCGCGGCGATCGCGGGTTCACATGCGCGGCTGCCGTCGATGCCGACCACGACGGGCCCGCGGTGCCGGACGAGCTCCTCGGTGGCGGTGTCTCGGACGACTACGACATTGCCGTGTCCATGTGCGGTCACCGCGAGCAACGTCGAGCCGATACGGGCGAGTTGGCCACCCTGCCCGGCGCCCAGCGCGAGCAGATGGGCGGATTTCGACCGCTCGATCAGCAAGGGGGCCGGTCGCGCAGGCGACAACTCGGTGTCGACGTGCACGTCGGGGGCAACACGGTGCGCCAGTCGTGCGGCCGCCTTCAATCGGGTGGCCCCCTCCTCCCGCAAGGTTTCGGCGACCGCGGGAACCATCAGGTCGTATCCGCCGAACACGGCCTGGGCCGCGGCAAGGTTCAATCCGTAGGTGATCAGCAGCCGACGGCCACGCCGCGCAGCTGTTTCCGCGGCCCAACGCACGGCCAGATCGGCGCCGTCGGAACCGTCGATGCCGACGACCACCGCAGCCGACGCCGACAGGTGCGGGCTATCCGTGTGCGTGGTGGGCATGCGTGGTGCTCCTTCGGCGGGCGATGCTTCGACATTCGCAGACTACGAACCTGCGCCGTGGTAGGCGTCTGTCGATGGTCCCGAATCGAGGGGTCCTTCGACCGCAGCTGTGATCACAATGCGATCTCATCCGGCGATCTGTGCGCTGGGACGCGGTGGCCGCCTCCTATCGGGTAGTCGCTGTTCGCGCAATATGGGTCAGCCACCGTACGCCGGTGTCGTTGCCAGGGTTCCGTAATTCTGTTGTCGACGAACGAATTTCGTTGTCGAGTCGGCATGGTGATATTCGGACGGAAGGTTCGAGACCGCAGTGGGGTGGGCGATCTTTGTTCCGGCGATGTCTTACGTTTCGCACCGGACCGAACATTGAATGTGGTATGTCTGTTCACGGGCTCAACCGTCGGATTCCTCTGGTAACAGGCGATTTACGGTCAGTATGCCAGTGAACCGGCCGCCTCGATGCGGATACTGTCGTAGTCGCTGCCTCGGGTGGGGAACGATCCCCGGTTTCCTTCCGAGGCGGGGGTTTGGTATGACTACTTCGGGGGCGGGCTGCTGTCGGATAGTGTGCCCCGCATGCGCGCGGATGTTTCGCGATGTTTTTCCACTGGTGCAAATGTCTCGTTTTCAGTTTTCGAAATGTCGAGAAATATGGACAAACGGGAGGTGTGGTAGTCGCTGTAGAAGTACCGCCGGCGCGGTTCGATTCTGTGCCCGGCGAATAGAGCTATACGCGGTACCTGATCGGCGCATCGAACTACAGGGGTAGCGCCATTTCGAACTGGACAAAATTCATATACGACGCAGATTTCGGATGCGGCAGACGGTGAGCTTCCGCCGTCCTTTCGCGCGTCCGGGTATGAGTTAGGGGTCATGCGATGAATCCGAAGTCAGACGGATCTACCGGGGACGGTCCGGAGCTCATTCCACTCTCGAGGGCGCAGTATGGCATGTGGCTCGCGGATCAAATGCCCGGCGGACCGGCTGTCAACATCGCACACTATGTCGACATCGAGGGGCCGGTCGATGTCGACGCGTTCGTCGAAGCCGTGACCGAGGGCGGACGTGAGACCGAGTCGCTGCTGGTGCGGGTGGTGGAGTCCGAAGGTCGCCCGTTTCAATTCGTCGACCGCAGTATCACGTCCTACGACGAGGACATGCTGGATCTCAGTGATGCCGACGACCCGGTCGAGGCGGCGATGGAATGGATGCGCCGCGACTACAACACCAAAGTGCTCGACCTCGGCCGTGACCGGCTCGTCAGGACCCGGCTGATCAAGGTCGGCGCGCAACGGTACTTCTGGTACGCCCGCGCCCATCATCTCGTGATGGACGGGTACGGCGCCTTCAACGGGGTGACCCGCATCGCCGAACGGTACAACGCTCTGCTCGAGGACAGAGCGCCCACGCGATTGGTCGCTGCAAGCCTGCGCGACATCGTGGAAACCGAAAGCGCCTACCGGGCCAGCTCCAGGTTCGAAACAGACAAAGCATACTGGCTGGACAAGGTCACGGACCTGCCCGTGCCGGTCGGTCTGTCCGGGCGCACAGCACGCCCGAGCAAGGTCGACTGCGTCGCCGCGCTGCAACTGCCGTCGCGGGTGTCGGACATGCTCGACCGCTTCGCCGCCTCGGGACACGCCTCCGCGGCCCAGGTCGTCGTCGCGGCGTTCGCTGCGTTCCTCGCGCGGATGTCCGGCGCCGACGATGTGGTGCTGTCGCTACCGGTGAGTGCGCGCGTGACGAAGCGCTTGCGCAATGCCGGCGCGATGTTGGCGAACATGGTGCCGATCCGTTTCGCCATCGATGCGACGACCACAGTGGACGCGTTGATTCGTGCCTCGGTGTCCGAACTCGTCTCGGCGATGCGGCACCAGTTGTACCGGTTCGAGGATCTGCGCCGCGATTCGAACGCACTCGACGCCTCCGCGACCTCGTTCGGGCCGATCGTCAACATCCTGTTCTTCGACACCGAGATTCGTCTCGGGGCGGCCACCGGTCGATACCACGCGTTGACCTCCGGTGCGCTCGATGACCTGCAGCTGAACCTGTACCGTTCGGGGGCCGAGGCGCCGCTGCTCATCGAGTTGCACGGCAACACACACCTGTACGAGCAGAGCGAACTCGAAGCTCACGTCGGCCGGTTCGTCGATTTCCTGAGCCGGTTGATGGAATCGGCGCCCGACACTGCTGTGGCGGACATCGAGCTCGTCACGCCTGCCGAGGAACAGCGCATCCTGCGCGACCTCGCCGGCCGGGCCGGTGCACGGCCCGCGGCGACATTGGTGGAACTGTTTTCGCGGCAGGCTGCCGCCACGCCGGACGCGGTGGCAGTCACCGCGGACGCCACGGCTCTGACATACCGCGAGCTGGATGAACGATCCACCCGCGTGGCCCAAGGGCTCATCGCTGCGGGTGCGCAGCCCGAATCGATGGTAGCCATTGCGATGTCGCGGGATGCCGATCTGATCGTCGCCGCATTGGGTGTCCTGAAATCGGGCGCTGGGTACTTGCCGTTGGACCTGGCCCACCCGGTCGAGCGGCTGGAATACATCCTGCACGATGCCGCCCCGATCGCGGTCGTGACCAATCGGAGCAACCGAGACGACCTTCCGGCCACTGCTGCGCGAGTCGTTCTGTTCGAGGACGTTGTGGACGACGATCTGCACCCGGTCACCGACCTACACCGGATCGGCGCGTTGCATCCCGACCACCTCGCATACGTGATCTATACCTCTGGTTCGACCGGGCGACCGAAAGGCGTGTCGATCACCCATCGTGCGGCCGCCACCTACCTGGCGAACTCGTGTGCCGAGGCCGGAATCCAGGCCGGCGACGTGTGGACGTTGTTCCACTCGTTCGCGTTCGACTTCTCGATCTGGGAAATATTCGGGCCATTGGTCACCGGTGGCCGCATCGTCGTTGTCGACACCCCCACCAGCCGCGCGCCGGACGAGGTCGTACGCCTGGTGGCGCGTGAGAAGGTCACCGTCTTCAGTCAGACGCCGTCAGCGTTCAATCAGTTCGTGGCGGCGCAGCAGCGGTACGTGCAATCCGGAACCGGCGAGGGCGAGCTTGCGCTTCGTCTCGTGGTGCTCTCGGGTGAAGCCCTCGACCCGGCGGGGTTGGCCGACTGGTATGAACACAACCCGAATCTGCCGGTACTGGCCAATAGTTACGGCATCACCGAAACCACCGTGTTCGTCACTTTTCTCCGACTGACCTCGGATATTGCTGCGCCCGGCGCGCCGAGCACGATCGGTCCGGCCTTGCCCGGGTTGCGTGCCTACGTCCTGGACACTCGGCTGCGTCCGTGCGCACTGGGAGCTTGGGGCGAGATCTATGTCGCAGGAGCACAACTTGCCCGCGGATACCTGGGGCGACCTGCGCTCACTGCGGGACGTTTCGTTGCGAACCCGTTCGATGCGTCGGGCGAGCGACTCTACCGAAGTGGGGATATCGCGCGATGGAATCATCGTGGCGAATTGGAGTACCGCGGGCGTGCCGACGACCAGGTGCAGCTGCGCGGATTCCGCATCGAATTGGACGAGATCCGCAATGCACTGCTGAGCCACAGCGCTGTCTCTGCAGCGGTTGTCGTCGTGCATCTCCCGGGCACCGAGGCGGCCCGCATCGTGGCATACGTCGTGCCGGCCGGCGACACCGGCTGCGACGCCGCCGATGTGCGTACACATATCGGCGCGGCGCTGCCGGATTACATGATGCCGGCGAGCATTGTCGAGATCCATGCAGTGCCACTGACGGTCAACGGCAAAGTGGACCATCGAGCCCTGCCCGAGCCGGCATTCGACTCGGGTGCGGCGTACGTGGCGCCCCGCACAGTGGTCGAGGAATCGATCGCCGACGTGTTCGCCGAGGTTCTCGGCCTGGATCGCGTGGGTGTCCTGGACAGCTTTTTCCAACTCGGGGGCAATTCGATCACCGCGACCAGCGCCGCCGTGCGCATTGCGGAGGCCACCCGCTACGACGTGTCGGTCCGTGACCTGTTCGTCAAGCCGACGGTCGCCGAGCTCGCCGCCACGCTCGAGGACGGTCGCCGATCCGCCAAACCCGTTCTGGCTGCCCAGCGCCGACCCGACCCTATCCCGCTGGCTCCGGCGCAGAATCGAATGTGGTTGGTCAACCAGGCCGATCCGGGCTCGGCGGCATACAACATCCCGCTGGTGGTGCAGCTGTCCGGACGTCTCGATGCCGCCGCTCTGCGCGCGGCACTGACCGACGTGCTCGAGCGGCACGAATCGCTGCGCACGGTCTATCCAGCCGTCGACGGAGAGGGAACCCAGAAAATCCTGCCGACACAGCAGGTCCTCGCCCACCTCGATCTGTCGCCGCAGCCGACCGACCCGGATGACATCGCGCCGCGAATTCGCGATTTGACCAGGATAGGCACCGACCTACGGGAACGCCCGCCGATCCGGGTTGCGCTGCTGGCGACAGCGGATCGGCGACGGCACGTACTGGTCGTCGTCTTGCACCATATCTGCTGCGACGGTTCCTCTCTGCGGCCGCTTGCGGCCGATGTCGCCATCGCTTACGAAGCGAGAGCGGCCGACAAGACACCCGATTGGCCCCCGCTGACGGTGCAATACGCCGACTACAGCATGTGGCATCGCACGGTGCTGGGTGACGCGACCGATCCGGACTCGATCGTGGCGCGCCAGCTGCGCTATTGGGCAGGGCGGCTGGAGGGCATGCGACCGGTTCTCGAACTGCCCACCGATCGTCCGCGTCCGGCACAGCAGTCCATGGCCGGGGATATCACGGACACGGTGATTCCTGCCGCCACCTTCACCGGCATCGAGCAATTGGCGCGCGCCGCCGACGTCACGACTTTCATGGTCGTCCACGCCGCGCTGGCCGTCCTGCTGGCCCGACTGGCCGACAGCACCGACATCACCATCGGGACACCGGTCACCGGACGCGGCGAGCGTGCGCTGGAGCCACTGGTCGGCATGTTCGTCAATACCGTGCCGTTGCGCACCGAGGTGCGTTCCGGCGAGTCGTTCATGGGGTTTCTGTCACGGGTCAAGGACATCGATGTCGATGCCTTCGCACAGAGCGATGTACCGTACGAGCGCTTGGTGGAGGAACTGCATCCGGAGCGGTCGACCGCATACGCCCCGGTGTGCCAGGTGTATCTCGCTTTCGAGAACATGGACCGCCCGCGATTGGAGCTCTCCGAGCTCACCGTCGAGTTCCTCGATCCCGGGGCAGAGCCGGCCAAGGTGGACATCATCGTCACCGTCGCCGAGAATTCCGCCGCGGGTGGCGATGTCGCGCTGCGGCTCAACTATGCCACGGACATGTTCGACCGCGAGAGCGCGGAAGAGCTGGTCGCACGCCTGAATCGGGTTTTCGACGCGGTCGTGTCGAATCCGCACGCCCGGGTTGGCGATGTGGACTTGTTGTCCGGGGTCGAGCGGCTGGAGCTCCTGCCGGCCTCGGGCGGTCGAGCCGAGCCGTCGCGGGTGCTGGCCGAGGTGTTCGCGGTAGCCGATCCGACCGCTGTGGCAGTCGTGTCGGGCCAGCGCGTGCTGTCCTACGGAGAGCTCGACGCGTGGTCCAATCGCGTTGCGCGGGTGCTGATCGATTGGGGCATGGGTCCCGGTCGCCAGGTCGCGGTGGCGATGGGCCGATCGGTGGAGTTCGTGGTCGCGGTGTGGGCGGTGGTCAAAGCGGGTGCCGCGTTCGTACCCGTCGATCCACGCCATCCCCGTGAGCGGGTCGACCACATGGTCGCCGACTCCGATGTCGAGATCGCGGTGACGATCCAGGCCGTCCGAGCGCTGGTTCCCGGCCAAGTCCGAGCGTTGGTTCTCGACGACCCGCAGACAGCGGCCTTCGTCGAGGCGCACTCCCCGGCACCGGTCGGCGACGCCGACCGCACCCGACCCTGTCGAGTGTTGGATGTGGCCTACGTGCTCTACACCTCTGGCTCGACCGGCACGCCGAAGGGTGTGGCCGTCACCCACGAAGGATTGGCGAACTTCGCGGTCGAACAGCGGGAACGCTATCGCGTCGAGCAGCGGTCGCGGGTGCTGCAAGTGGCGGCGCCCGGTTTCGACGCGGTCGTTCTGGAGCTGTTGATGGCGCACGCGAACGGTGCGGTGCTGGTGATCTCGCCGCCAGAGGTTTCTGCTGGCGGGCCGCTGGCGCAGTTGATTCGAACTCACGAGGTGTCCCACGCCTTCATCACACCGAGCGTGCTGGCGACGATGTCGCCGGACGGACTGGACTCGTTGCAGGTACTGGTGGCCGGTGGCGAAGCGGTGTCGGCCGAGACGGCCGCGGTGTGGGCGCCGGGACGGCGATTGCACAACGGGTACGGGCCCACCGAAACCACGATCATGGTGGCGATCAGCGATCGACTGTTCGCCGGGGAGCCGGTCACGATCGGCGGCCCGATTCGTGGTGTCGATGCTGTCGTGTTGGATGCTTGTCTGCGGCCGGTACCGGTCGGAGTGACCGGGCAGTTGTACGTCTCCGGCATGCAATTGGCTCGGGGCTACCTCAACCGGCCCGATTCGACAGCCGTCCGGTTCGTCGCCAACCCCTACGGTCCGGCCGGTACGCGCATGTACGGCACCGGTGACCTGGCGCGCTGGACCACGGAGCACACTCTGGAATATCTCGGACGGACCGACTTCCAGGTCAAGATTCGCGGTCAACGGATCGAACTCGGCGAAATCGAGGCCGTCCTGGCCGCTCATCCCACTGTGGCGACGGCCGTGGTGGTCGGTGTGACCACCGACAGTGGTGCACGGCTGGCGGCATACGTGACGCCCGCGGATGGCGTTGTGGACACCGTGGAATTGGTGACCTTTGCCGCGCAACGACTTCCGTCGCACATGGTTCCCGATGCCGTGTCGGTGCTCGACGAGCTCCCGCTGTCGTCGGTGGGCAAGGTGGACCGGGCAGCGTTGCCGACGCCGGAGTTCGCCCCGGCCGCCGAATTCGTTGCGCCGCGAACCCCTACCGAACAGATCGTCGCCGACGTCTGTGGGCAGGTGCTGGGCATCGAACGTGTCGGCATACTCGACAGTTTCTTCGCGCTGGGCGGCAACTCACTGTCGGCGACTCGGGCGGCGGCACAACTGAGCGGCGCGTTCGGTGTCGATGTTCCACTGCGCACGTTGTTCGAGACCCCGACCATCGGGGCATTGGCCCAACACCTCGCCGCCGCTGATGTGGCCGAACGACACCCTCTGGTACCGCAAGAACGTCCGGAGCGGATTCCTTTGTCGCCCGCACAGGCTCGCATGTGGTTTCTCAACCAGTTCGACACGAGCTCGGCGATATACAACATCCCGCTGGTCGTGCGCATGTCGGGCGATCTCGATGTGGACGCCATGCACGCGACGATCGCAGATGTATTGGACCGACACGAATCGTTGCGCACCGTCTACCCGGACAGCGACACCGGGCCACATCAGATGATCGTCTCGGTCGGCGCCGCATTGCCGCACTCACCGCTGGCGCCGATCGAGGCGAACGAGATCGAGGCGCGAATCCACACCGAGGTGACAGCCGGGTTCGACGTCACGACACAGCTTCCGTTTCGGATCACCCTGCTGCGCAGCGCACCCGACGAGCACACCCTGGTGCTCGTGGTCCATCACATCAGCTTCGATGGCGCATCCCTCGCGCCACTCGCCGCGGACCTGATGACCGCCTACGAGGCGCGAGTCCAGGGCGCAGCGCCGCGCTGGGCGCCGTTGCCCGTGCAATACGCGGACTACGCTCTGTGGCAACACGCTCTGCTCGGCACCGAGAACGATCCGCACAGTCGGGCCGTTGCCCAGATCGAACACTGGGTGGCGGCTCTCGCCGAACTGCCGGAGGTGCTCGACCTTCCCACGGATCGTCCACGACCTGCCGCGCAGTCCTTCCATGGTGCGACGGTGTCGGCAAGGCTGCCGGCGGACCTCCATCGGAAGGTGGTCGCACTCGCCCGGCGACACGACGCAACGGTCTTCATGGTGATGCATGGGGCGTACGCGGCGATTCTGGCCCGACTTGCCGGAACGGGCGACATCGCGGTCGGCACTCCGATCGCCGGTCGGGGCGAGCCCGGACTGGATGGCCTGGTGGGAATGTTCGTCAACACCTTGGTGCTGCGGACACGCATCGAACCCGGTGCGTCGTTCCTTCAGATCGTGGACCAAGTCCGGGCAACCGATCTGGCCGCCTTCGAGAACGCCGACATCCCGTTCGAGCGGCTGGTCGAGGTGCTGAATCCGCCTCGGTCGACCGCACACGCACCGCTGACCCAAGTGGGCTTCTCGTTCCAGAACATCGAAATCCCGACCGTGGAATTCGAAGGCCTGACGGTTTCGGTGCAGATGGCCGATCCGAACGTCGCCAAATACGACCTGCACCTCAATCTCGTCGACACCTTGGAACCGGATGGCGAGCCGGGCGATATGGAGGTCGAATTCGGCTACGCGACAGACCTGTTCGACGAGGCGACCGTGGTCTCGATATTCGATCGCTACGTGGCGTTGCTGCGCGGGGTGGTCGCCGACCCTACCTGCGCCATCGGCGACATCGATCTACTGTCCGCGCAGGAGGCTCGGGAACTGGCCATACGGGCCGCTGGGACGGTCGTGCCGGCGGCGTCGGCCACGGTCGCGGATTTGTTCGCGGCACAGGCGACTGCGACGCCGGAGAGCACGGCGGTGCTCGACGTCGACAGCGGTGGGCGGCTGCGCTACCGCGAGTTCGCGGCCCGAGTCAATGCGCGCGCACGAGCATTGATCGAGCGCGGCATCGGCCCGGAAACCCTGGTGGGCGTGGCGATGCACCGTTCGGTGGATCTGCTGACCACGCTGTATGCCATTCATGCCGCGGGTGCTGCTTACCTGCCTTTGGATCCGGATCACCCACTCGATCGGATACGTGCCGTTGTCCGCGCCGCGCAGCCGTGCGCGGTGGTGATCCGACCCTCCGACGAGCCCGCACTACCCGACGACGTGCCGGTGTGGACGCTCGACGAACTCGACGCAGAACACCGCGACCCTTCGCCGCTGACCGACGCCGATCGCATTCGACAGTCGAAGCCGGACGATCTGGCGTATGTGATCTATACCTCCGGCTCGACCGGAGTACCGAAAGGCGTGGCTGTATCGCATGCGGCAGTGGTGAATCAACTGCGCTGGATGCACAGCCACTATCGTCTCGGCGGCGATGACGTCATGATGTTGCGGACACCGGTGACGTTCGATTTGTCTGTCTGGGAACTGTTCTCCGCGCCGACCTGCGGCGCCGCGCTGGTCGTCGCGGGCGCCACCGCGCACACGGATCCCGAATCCGTGGTCGCGACGATGGCCGAACATCACGTGACCACAGCGGATTTTGTTCCCTCCCTGCTGTCGGCATTCCTCGACGTGGCCGCGGGACGCGAGCTTCCCGACCTGCGGCAGGTGCTGTGTATCGGGGAGGCGCTTCCCATCGAAACAGTGCGCCGGTTGCGCGAACTCAGCAGCGCGCGCATCGACAATCTGTACGGCCCCACCGAGGCCGCGGTCAGTGTGACCGCCCACCGGGTCGAGGCCCTTGACGCGACCGTTGTGCCGATCGGCGTGCCCGAGGCGAACGTGACCGTCCACGTCGTGGATTCACGACTGCATCCCGTGCCGGTCGGCGTGACCGGCGAGTTGTATCTCGGTGGTGTTCAACTGGCTCGGGGCTATCACGAACGTCCCGGTCTCACCGCGACCACGTTCGTGGCGAACCCCTTCTCCAGCGCACACGGTTCTCGCCTGTACCGAACCGGCGACCTGGTTCGGTGGGACACCGACGGGAACCTGCGCTACGTCGGCCGGTCCGACACCCAGGTGAAGATTCGCGGCCTGCGTATCGAACTCGGTGACATCGAGGCCGCATTGGTCGCGCACCCGCAGGTGAACGCGGCCGTCGTCCAGGCCCGAAGCGATGCAGACGTGTCGCGTCTGGTCGCCTATGTGGTGGCCTCGCAGACTGTCGATGCCACACAGGTGCGCAGTTTTCTCCTGGATCGGCTGCCCGCCTACATGGTGCCGACGTCGGTGTTGAACATCGAGGCCATCCCGCTGACCGCGAACGGCAAGGTGGACTATGCGGCATTGCCCGTGCCGGACACGGTCGTCGACACACCGCGGTATCGAGCGCCGCACGGGCTCGCCGAGCAAGCCATCGCGACCGTGTTCGGCGAGCTTCTCGGCCGGCCGCAGGTCGGCGCGGACGACAACTTCTTCGACCTCGGTGGGAATTCTCTCGTCGCGGCGCGCGCACTGAGCCGCATAGCCGACGTCGTCGACGCATCCATCCCCGTTCGCGTGATCTTCGAAGCGCCCACGGTCGCGGACCTGGCCGCACGCATCGGGCAACTGCGCGCGGTGCCGAACCTGCCCGCTCCGGCGGCGAGACCTCGGCCGGAGCACATCCCGCTGTCGCATGCGCAGACGAGGATGTGGTTTCTCAACCAGTTCGATCCGGACGCACCCGGATATGTGGTGCCGTTGGCCCTGCGGCTGGACGGAAACCTCGATCTCGAGGCGTTGTCCGCCGCCGTCGGAGACGTCCTCGAGCGTCACGAAAGTCTGCGTACGATCTATCCGGCGATCGACGGCACCCCGACACAAGTTGTCCTGGACGCAGCCGATGTCACCGCGACGATCGATCTGACGCCGCAACCGATCGGCGAGCGGGAGCTGCCCCAGCGGTTGGCCGAATTCTGCAGCAGCGGCTTCGATGTGGCGAAGAGTGTGCCAACGCGTGCGGTGTTGTTCCAGTTGTCGGACGCGGCATGGACGATCGCGGTGGCCGCGCATCACATCAGCTGTGACGGCTTTTCGGTGGCGCCGCTCGCTGCTGACCTGATGAGTGCCTACGCGGCGCGGTCGAGCGGTAGCCGGCCGGATTGGGCGCCACTGGCGGTGCAGTTCGTGGATTACGCGCTCTGGCAGCGCGATGTGCTCGGCTCGGCGGACGACCCACACTCGCCTGTGGCCCGCGATATCGCGTACTGGCGCACTCGACTCGCGGGCATACCCGACCGGATCGACCTGCCGTTCGATCGGCCACGGCCGATCGAACGGTCCCAACGCGGCGCTGTTGTCCAAATGACGATCTCGGGCGAGTTGCAGGGACGGGCGGAAGCGCTGGCGCGGCGCGCCGGGGCGACCACGTTCATGGTGGTGCACGCGGCATTGGCGGTGTTGTTGTCGAAGCTGTCCGGCAGCGATGACGTCACGATCGGTGTGCCACACGCCGGACGTGGCGATAGGACGCTGGACGGTCTGGTCGGGATGTTCGTGAACACTCTCGTCCTGCGGACTCGGCCCGGGCCGGATCAATCCGTGCTGGACCTGCTGACGCACGTGCGGCGCACCGACGTCGAGGCCTACGACCACGCCACGGTCCCGTTCGAAAATGTCGTCGAGGCGCTCGATCCGGTGCGCTCCACCTCGCATTCGCCACTGTTCCAGGTGTTGCTCGCCTATCAGAACATGGCGCCGGTGCAGGTGGAACTGCCGGGACTCACCGTCGAGAACCTGGACCCGGGTGACAGTGCCGCGATCTACGACCTGCTGCTCATGATGACCGAGGGCCACGGCATACACAACGAGCCCACCGGTATGACCTTGCGCCTCACCTATGCCACCGATGTCTTCGATCACGACTCGGTGGTGCGCCTGGCCGAACAATTCGTCCGGGTCCTCGATGCGATCGCCGCCGACGCCGACATGGCTGTCGGCGAGATCGATCTACTCGATGCGGCCGAACGGAACCAGGTGCTGCACCAGTGGAACGACACCGGCGCCGGTGTCGGCGGTGGTCGAACGCTCGTCGACGCGTTCGATGCGCAGGTTGCCCGCACCCCGAACGATCTGGCGATCCGAGAACCCGAAACCAGTGTGGCGCTGACCTACCAGGAGTTCGATGCCCGTGTGAATCGGCTCGCTCGCTGGCTGATCGCCCGCGGCGCCGGGCCCGAGACAGCGGTGGCGGTGGCCATCGGCCGCTCGGTCGAACTCGTGACCGCCCTGTACGCGGTGGTGAAGACGGGCTCGGCCTTCGTTCCGATCGACCCGGAGCATCCGAGTGCCCGCATTGCTCGAGCGCTGTCGGTGGCACAGCCGCTGCTGGTGCTCACGACAGCCGCGGACGGTGACGATCTGCCGGATACGTTCCCGATCGTTCGGCTGGATCGAGTGGACGCATCGGGTCTGTCGCAGTCTCCGATCACCGACGCCCACCGACGGGGTCCACTGCGGCCGGACAATGTCGCCTATATCTTGTTCACCTCGGGTTCGACCGGCGTGCCCAAAGGTGTCGCCCTGACCCACGCCGCGACGACGAGCCAACTGGCATGGGCGCAGCACCAGTGGCCGCACGGGCGGTCCGACGCGGTGCTGCACAAGACGCCGATCACCTTCGACATCGCCATCTGGGAGTTGTTCTGGCCGTTGCAGACCGGAGCGCAGATCGTCGTTGCCGCTCCGGGCGGGCACCGCGATCCGCACTACATCACACAGGTCATCGCGCACATGCACATCACAACCGTGCACTTCGTCCCCTCGATGCTCGAGGTTTTGCTGGAAGCTGTGGACGGGGCCGATGCGTCGTCGCTACGACGGGTGTTCCTGGCTGGTGAAGCTCTGGCTCAACACACCGTGGACGCCGCGGAAACGAGGTTCCCGAGCGCGGAGCTGGTGAACTGGTATGGGCCAGCGGAGGCCGAGGTCGTCACCGCGGCGCCGTGCCGGCGGGGGGCGCCGAACCTCGCCTCGGTGCCGATCGGCGTGCCGGTTTCCGGGATGCAGGTCTTCGTGCTCGATGCCCGCCTGCGACCGGTCCCGGTCGGGGTTGCCGGTGAACTGTACGTCTCGGGCGCACAGGTGGCGCGCGCCTATCACGGGCGTGCCGACCTCACCTGCTGCGCCTTCGTCGCGCATCCGTTCGGCGCGGCGGGTGAGCGGCTCTATCGCACCGGCGATCTCGCGCGCTGGCGCAAGTCGGGGGAGCTGGAATATCTGGGCCGCGCAGACTTGCAGGTGAAGGTGCGTGGTCAGCGGGTGGAGCCGGGCGACATCGAAGCGGCGCTGCAGGCGATCGAACAGGTCGCGCGGGCGGTCGTGCTCGCCACATCGGACCGAATCCACGCCTACGCGACGCCGGTCGCAGGCGCGGTGGTCGACGCGCGGGCACTTCGCGACCAACTCGCCGCGACCTTGCCGGCCTACCTGGTTCCCGACAGTGTGCAGATACTCGACACGATGCCACTCACCGCCAACGGCAAGCTCGATCGGGCTGCGCTGCCCCGCCCGGTATTCGACGGTGGTCAGACCTTCGTCTCACCACGAACCGACCGCGAGGCGGTGCTCGCGCGTGTGGTCGCGGAGCTCACCGGAGTGGACCGAGTCAGTGTCGTGGCGAACCTTTTCGAAGTCGGCGTCAACTCGCTGTCGGCCGTCCGGATCGCGGCGCGCGCACAAGTAGCGCTCGGTGTCGAGATCGGTATCCGGGATGTCTTCGATGCGCCCACGATCGCCGCATTGGCCGAGCGAGTCGCCGCACGCACCCGGACCGAGGACGTACCGCTGTCGCCCCGCCCCCGCCCGGCAACGATTCCCCTGGCGGCGGCGCAACGGCGGATGTGGTATCTCAATCAGCTCGACCCGAGTTCGGCGGCATACAACATCAGTTTCGCCGCCCGATTGACCGGAGCGGTGAACATCACGGCGCTGCGGGAAGCGTTCCTGGACGTGGTGGCCCGGCACGAGCCGCTGCGGACGACCTACCCGATGATCGACGGCACACCGTGCCAGATCGTGCACGATGACATGCACGCAACCGCGGATGTGGTGTTCGCCGCGGAGCCGGTGTGCGACGAAGCGGATCTGGCCGACCGGGTCCGAGTCGTCGTCGAGACAGGATTCGATGTCACGCAATCGGTGCCCGTGCGGGTGCGGTTGTATCGCACGCCGACCGATGACCATGTCCTGGTGCTGGTGGTCCACCACATTGCGGCCGACGGATCGTCGATGTCTCCGCTCGCACGAGATGTGTTCTCCGCCTATGGCGCTCGAGTGCGCGGTCGGGCGCCGCAGTGGCAACCTCTGGAAATCCAGTATGCCGACTATGCGATGTGGCAAGCGGACACGCTGGGCTCCGAGGAGGACCCGACCTCACCGATCG
Organism: Nocardia sp. CNY236; assembly: GCF_000482385.1. Lineage (GTDB taxonomy): Bacteria > Actinomycetota > Actinomycetes > Mycobacteriales > Mycobacteriaceae > Nocardia. Next base: position 117,186 of record NZ_AXVD01000007.1, on the reverse strand, counting down.
CTCGGCAGATCGAATACTGGACCGAGGTTCTCGGCGATGCGCCAGAAGTGCCTGCGCTGCCGAGCGACCGGCCTCGGCCGACCACGATGTCGATGGCCGGCGCCGCCGTTCGCGTCGAGCTGCCGGCGCGATTGCACGACGACATCGTGCGGCTGGCACACCGCGAGGGTGTCACCGTGTTCGTCGTGTTGCATGCAGCGCTGGCGATCCTGATGGCGCGCACCACGCACGGTGACGATGTCTCGATCGGTACAGCGGTCGCCGGTCGCGGCAGGCCGGAGTTGGACGAATTGGTCGGCATGTTCGTCAACACAGTGGTCTTGCGTACCCGGGTTCACCCCGAACGCTCGTTCCAGCAACTGCTGAGCGACGTACGCGATGTCGACTTGGACGCGCTCGCACACCCGGACCTGCCCTACGAACGGCTCGTCGAGATTCTCGATCGTCCGCAGTCGACGGCCGACTCGCCGCTGTACCGGGTGATGTTCGGGCTGCAGAACACACCAGCGGCTCGTTTCGAGTTGCCCGGCATCGGTATCGAACTACTCGACCCGGGCATTGCCCAGGCCAAGTCCGATCTCACCATGTTGCTGACCGAACGCTTCGATGCTAGCCGGCCAGCCGGAATCGACGGCGAGATCATCTATGCCACAGATATTTTCGTGGAAACAACCGCTCGGATGGTGAGTGATCGGTTCGTTCGAGTCCTCGAGGCTCTGACAATCGATCCGACGCGGCCGATCGGAGCTGTCGGCCTGCTGAGCGCCGAAGAGACCGAACGCCTGGTCCCGGCCCGGGGAGGCCCACCCACACGAGCGTGCGCGCTGCCGGACCTGTTGGCGGCTGCCGTTGCCGCGGACCCGTCGGCAGTAGCTCTGATCGGGCAAACCGAGACGCTCTCCTACGGCGAACTCGACCGACGCGCCAACCGACTGGCCCACTATTTGCTCGATGCCGGAGCACGGCCAGGAACACGTGTCGCGCTGGCCGCGCCACGGTCGGTCGACTATCACATCGCTTTGTGGGCGATCGCGAAGACCGGCGCCACGTTCGTTCCGGTCGATCTGCGGTATCCCGCCGAGCGGATTGCGCACATGGTGAGCGACTCGGGTGTCGAACTCGGTCTCACGTTCCTGTCCGCTCGCGCCCCGTTGCCCAGCAGTATTCGGTGGCTGGCGCTGGACGACCCGGACATCGTCACCGAGGTCGAGGCGCAGCCCCACCGCGCGATCACCGACACCGACCGTGGCCGCACACTGCGGGTCGCGCAGGCGGCGTATCTGATCTATACCTCCGGGTCGACCGGCACACCGAAAGGCGTCGTGGTCACCCACGAAGGTTTGGCGGGATTCGCGGCCGAACTCGGCGCGCGCTACCACCTGACCACCGCCTCGCGTGTGCTGCATGTGGCGGCGCCCGCCTTCGACGCCGTCCTGCTCGAGGCATTGATGGCACACACGGCGAGTGCGGCTCTGGTAGTGGCGCCGCCAGATGTGTTCGCCGGCCCCGAACTGTCGGGGTTGATCGCATCCCAGCAGGTGACGCACGCCTTCCTGACCCCGAGTGTGCTGGCAACGATGTCACCGGCCGGGATGGATTCGCTGCGAGTGCTGCTGACCGGCGGGGAGACGGTTCCTGCGGAACTGATCGATACCTGGTCGCCCGGACGGGACCTGCACAATATCTACGGCCCCACCGAGACAACGATCGTGACCACGATGAGCGATCCGGTGTCGGCTGGTGACCCGATCACCATCGGCGGCCCGAACCCTGGCGTGGATGCCGTGGTCCTGGACGCGAGATTACGCCCGGTGCCGGTCGGTGTTGCGGGGGAGCTGTACCTTTCGGGTCCGGTGCTGGCCCGCGGCTACCTGAATCGGCCGGTGACGACCGCGGCGTCGTTCGTGGCCGCTCCCTACGGCGCGCAAGGCGCCCGGATGTACCGCACCGGGGACATCGTCCGATGGACTCCGCAGTACGCGCTGGAATACCTCGGTCGCGTCGACTTCCAGGTCAAGATACGTGGCCAGCGCATCGAACTCGGCGAGATCGAAGCCGTGCTGACCACGCACCCGGCGGTGGCCGCGGTGGTGACCGTTCCGCGCAACCGGCCCGACGGACAACCGGCGCTGGCCGCCTACGTCGTGCCTGCGACGGACACGGTCGTCGACACCACCGACGTGCTCGAACACGCCGCAACCGCATTGCCCGCCCACATGGTGCCGTCGTCGATCACCGTGCTGGACCGTATGCCGATCACCGCGACCGGCAAGCTCGATCGGAAAGCGTTGCCGGAACCGGTCTTCGGGACAGACGACGAGCAGGCCGTCACCGCCTCCACCGATGCGGAGCGCACCATCGCGGCCGCCTTCGCGGATGTGCTGGGATTGCCGTCGGTGGGCGTGACGCGCTCGTTCTTCGCCCTCGGGGGCGACTCCATTCTGGCGATCCAGCTGGCCTCCCGGCTGAAGGCGTCGGGGGTAGTCCTGACAGGCCGGGATATCTTCGAGCACAAGACCGTTCGCGCACTGGCCCGCGTGGCTCGGGGAACCGACCGCGTGTCGCTGCCGGAATTGCCCGGGGGCGGAGTGGGGGAGATCCCCAGCACGCCAGTGGTCACCTGGTTCACCGAGCGACTGGGTGCCGCGCCACGCTTCGCCCAGTCCACGGTGGTGCGTCTACCGGGTGACGCGCAGGTCGATCGTGTGATCGCCACGGTGCACGCGGTGCTCGAGCAGCACGATATGCTGCGCTCGCGACTGCGCGAGCAGCGACTGGAAGTGCTACCCGCTCACTCCGACCTGGCTGCGAATTCCGTCCTGACTCGCACGTTCGGAGCGCGCGACACTCCGGACAGCGCGGGTTTCTCTGCAGTCCTGAACGCTGCCCTGGCCGCGGCCGCGGATGGTCTCGATCCCTCCGAAGGCCAGATGGTGCGGGTGGTGTGCCTGCTTCCCGAATCCGGCGTCGACGCCGAGGGGCGCGCACTGATCGTGATCCACCACCTGGCCGTGGATGCAGTGTCCTGGCGGATCTTGATTCCCGATTTCGCAGCTGCCTGGCAGCAGGTGACCCAGCAACGCCCCGTGGAGTTGCCGGCGCAGGGAACGTCCATGCGGCGATGGGCACACGCCTTGTCCGATGCCGCGGCGATTCGCGCCGGAGAGTTCGAGCTGTGGCATCGCATGGGTGCGGCGGCCGATCCCCTGCTCGGCCACACGGCGTTGGACCCTGCCGTCGACACCCAGTCGACGGTGCGGCAGCTGGTGGTCACCCTCCCGCAGGAGGTGACCGCGGCGCTGCTCGAATCGGTGCCCTCGGCGATGCGCGGCAGTGTCGACGATGCGCTGTTGGCCGGTCTGACCATGGCGACGACCCGGTGGCGCGCCCGGCGCGGTGATGCACCGGCGGGGGTGAAGATCCTGATGGAGGGTCACGGACGCGCCGAGCAGATCATCGAAGGAGCCGACCTGTCGCGCACCGTGGGATGGTTCACCAACACCTATCCGGTGGCGCTGGACCTCAGCGGGATCGACGCAACGAACGTGCGCGCGGTGGTGAAGTCGGTCAAGGACCAGTTGCGGTCCATCCCCGACAAAGGCATCGGCTACGGTCTGCTGCGCTATCTGAACAGCGGCACAGCCGACCGGCTGGCCGCCCTCCCGGAGCCGCAGATCGGTTTCAACAATCTGGGGCGCGTCGGCGTGGATCTCACCACCTTGTCCGGTCTGGCGTGGATGCCGACCGATGAGCAACTCGACCGGCACGCCGCATTCGATCCGGACATGCCCGTGGCCGCGCCGATCACCATCGATGTGATCGTCGTGGACGGCGCGAGCGGGCCTCGACTGTCGGCGCATGTCGGCTATGCCTCTCGCTTGCTCGATCACGCCGACGTGGCCGAACTCGTCGACGAATGGGTCGGGGCACTGACCGAAATCGCGACTGCCGCCGACGCAGAAGGCGACTGGGGATTGTCGTGCGCCGACATCGCTCATTCCGATGTCGACCAGTCCGAACTGGATACCTTCACCGACCGGTACGGGTCGCTCGACGACGTGTGGTCGTTGGCGCCGTTGCAGACCGGGTTGTTGTTCCATATCGAATTCGCCTCGGGCGAACTCGATGTCTATACCGCGCAATCGGTGCTCGCCCTGTCCGGAGAGGTCGACGAGCAGCGACTCGAGCGGTCGGCGGCGGCTCTGCTGCAACGACATCCCAATCTGCGCGCCGCGTTCGTCCGCACAGCCGACGGCGGCGCGGCGCAGGTCGTTCCCGCCGACGTGGTCATCCCATGGCGCAGCGTCGATCTGGGTGGCGATGCGGGAACATTGGAGGAACTGCTCGCGGCCGAACGGGCGATTTCGTTCGATCCGGCCGACCCTCCGCTGCTGAGGTTCCTGTTCGTCGATGTGGCGCCACACGAATACCGTCTGGTACTCACTGCCCACCACTTGCTGCTGGATGGTTGGTCGCTGCCTTTGCTGTGGCGCGATCTGATCGGCCTGTACGCGGTGCGCGCACGCGCAGAGTCGTTGCCCGCGATACCGTCCTACCGCACGTACATGCAGTGGCTGGCTGGACACGAATCGTCCGTCGGGGTCGAGGTATGGCGCGACGCGCTGTGCGAGGTCACCGAACCGACATTGGTCGCCGACACGCGAACCGCCACCACAGCGGACATCCCGGTCGATGTGGAGGTGGTGCTCGATCCCGCGAGCACGGCCGAACTGGCACGCTATGCGCGGGAGCAGGCGGTCACCATGGCGACCGTCGTGCAGTTCGCCTGGGCGGTGGTCTTGGGGAATCTGCTCGGTGTCGAACGTGTCGTGTTCGGCAGCACCGTCTCCGGGCGTCCGCCGGAACTGCCGGGCGTGGAATCGATGATCGGATTGTTCATCAATACGATCCCGGTCGCGGCGCAGGTGCACAAGAACTGGACCATCGCCGAGGCGTTGCAGCACATGCAGGCGAACAACACGCGCATGCTCGACCATCACCACATCGAACTGTCGAAGATCATGTCGCTGGTAGAGGCTGCCCCCCTGTTCGACACGCTCGTCGTCTTCGAGTCCTATCCCGTCGACAGCAGCGGTCTCGGCGATGCCGACATCGATGGTATGCGGGTGATGTCGGCGCAGGGCAGCGATGCGGCGCACTACCCGATCACCGTGCAAGCCCACCAGACCGACCGGTTGCACGTCCGGATCCGCTACCAGCGGGCTCGGGTCGAGGAACAGATCGCAGCTGGACTCGCCGCTCGCCTGAGCATGGTGCTGCGCGCGATCCTGGACGCTCCGCAGACGCGCTTGGGTGAAGTGGATCTTCTGTCGGTCGATGAGCGGCGTGCTCTGGCGCCGGCCTCGGGCGGTCGGGCCGAGCCGGCGCGCCTGCTGGCAGAGTTGCTGTCCGCTGGTGCGGCAGCGCATCCCGATGCGGCAGCGATCGTGTCCGGCACCGACACGATTCTTTACACCGAGCTCGATGCCTGGTCCAATCAGGTCGCGCGCCAGCTGATCGAGTATGGCGCAGGCCCGGGCGAGCAGGTCGCGATGGTGATGGCACGGTCGGTCGAGTTCGTGGTGGCAATCTGGGCAGTGACCAAGACCGGCGCGGCGTTCGTGCTGGTCGATCCGCGAAATCCAGCCGAGCGGATCGCGCATATGATCGATGATTGCGATGTACGTGTCGTGGTCACTGTCGACGCGATGCGGACGATGCTTCCGGAGCCGGTCCGGCTGGTGGTGTTCGATGATCCGGACACTCGGCTCGCAATGGAGTCCCGATCGGCGGCCCCGCTGACCGACGAGGATCGTACACGGAAATCGCATGTCGCGGACACGGCCTACGTGGTCTACACCTCGGGGTCGACGGGCACCCCGAAGGGTGTCGCGGTGACCCACGAGGGGTTGGCGAATTTCGCGGCTGTGGAACGTGACCGATTCGCCGTCGATGAGAACTCACGCGTACTGCATGTGTCCGCACCCGGGTTCGATGTCATCCTCTGCGAGGTGCTGTTGGCCCATTCGAATGGCGCGGTGTTGGTGATGGCACCGCGGGACGTGTTCGGCGGTCCGCAGCTGGCGGAACTGATTCGGCAGCAACGAGTGTCACATGCGGTCATGACCCCGAGTGTGTTGGCGACCATGTCGCCGGAAGGTCTGGATTCGGTGCGGGTGCTGATGGTGGGGGGTGAGATGGTCACGCCGGAGGCCACTTCCGCGTGGGCACCGGGTCGGCAGCTGCACAATGTCTACGGGCCGACCGAAACGACGATCTTGGCCACGATCAGTGATCCCCTTTCCGCCGACGGGCTCGTCACGATCGGGGGTCCGATGGGTGGCGTCGCAGCGGTTGTGTTGGATGCCTGGCTGCAGCCGGTACCGGTCGGTGTGGTGGGGGAGCTGTACCTCGCGGGCGTGCAACTGGCGCGCGGGTATGTGAACCGCCCAGCGACGACCGCGAGCGCATTCGTGGCGTGTCCGTTCGGCGCGGCCGGATCGAGGATGTATCGCACCGGAGACCTGGCGCGCTGGACACCCGAGTATGCGCTGGAGTGCCTCGGGCGCGGTGACTTCCAGGTCAAGATCCGTGGCCAACGCATCGAACTCAGTGAGATCGAAGCCGTTCTGGCCGATCAGCCCGGAGTGCAGCACGCGGTCGTCGTCGTGCGGGCAGACGCCAGTGGCGTCGACCGGCTGGTCGGCTATCTCGTCGGTTCCGAGGAGGTGGAGCCGGGTGCGGTCCTGGCAGCCACCAGGCTGCGTCTGCCCAGCTACATGGTGCCCGACGTCTGCGTGATGTTGACCGAACTGCCTCTCACCAGAACCGGCAAGCTCGATCGACTGGCGCTTCCGGCCCCGGACTTTTCGTCCGGGCGGGAGTGGGTCGCCCCCAGCACCGAGACAGAGCATCGAGTCGCGGAAGTGTTCGGCGCGGTCTTGGGTATCGACCGAGTCGGGGCGACCGACGGATTCTTCGACCTCGGTGGCAATTCGTTGTCCGCGACCCGAGCCAGCGCACAGCTGAGCACCGCACTCGGTGTGCGTATCGGAGTGCGGGATCTGTTCGAAACCTCGACTGTTGCCGAGCTCGCCGCACGGCTGGCCACCTTCGACCGCAGTGTTCGGGCACCGTTGGCGGCGCGCACCCGACCGGATCGGGTGCCGCTGTCGTTGGCCCAGCAGCGGATGTGGTTCCTCAATCAGCTCGACACCTCCGTCGGTGCATACAACATCCCACTGGTGATCCGGTTGCACGGCGAGCTCGATCTCGACGCACTGCGGCAGGCGTGCAGCCTGGTCATCGGTCGACACGAGACCTTGCGCACCGCGTTCCCGATGGCCGATGGCACGCCGTACCAGGCTGTGCTCGGCGTCGAAGACCTCGTGCCCACCTTGACCCCGGTCGACGTCGACCAACAGCAGGTGATGGCCCGAGTGATCGACGCGGTCTCGGCGAGCTTCGACGTGACGCAGGCGCCTCCGGTGCGACTGCAGCTGTTTCGACTGCGCGCCGACGCGCACGTTCTGGTGGTTGCCATCCACCACATCTGCGCCGACGGTCAGTCCATGATGCCGCTGGCACGGGATGTGGCAGTGGCCTATCAGGCGAGCAAGCAGGGCACGCAGCCGAATTGGCCGGCTCTGACAGTGCAGTATGCCGACTACACACTGTGGCAACGCGAGATGCTCGGCGACGAGCACGACCCGAACTCGGTCATGGCGCAGCAGTTGCGATTCTGGACCGACACCCTCGGCGGTCTGGCCGAGCTGCTGGAGTTGCCGACCGACCTGCCGCGCCCACCCGTGGCGTCCTTGCGTGGCAGCACAGTCGATTTCGCGGTCTCGGCGGCATTGCACCGGCGAATCGCCGCGGTTGCCCGTGAGGCGAACGCAACGGTTTTCATGGTCTTGCATGCCGCACTGGCGGTGTTGTTGTCTCGGCTCGCCGATGTCGACGACATAGCCGTCGGTACGCCCGTGGCGGGTCGTGGAGAGCGTGCGCTCGACGACCTGATCGGCATGTTCGTCAATACGCTGGTGCTGCGGTCGAAGGTGACGCGGCAGCAGTCGTTCACCGACCTGCTCGCCCAGACCAGGGAAACCGACCTTGCCGCATTGGCGCATTCGGACGTGCCGTTCGAACAGGTCGTGGAGGCGTTGAATCCGGTGAGGTCGACCGCGCATCTGCCGCTGTATCAGGTGACCTTGGATGTCCAGAATCTGGGCGCGGTGCCGCTGGAGCTGCCGGGTCTGACCGTCGAGCTGGTCGAAAACGGCTTCGAGCCGGCACAAGCGGACCTGAATGTGAAGCTTGTCGAGCAATTGGACGAGCAGGGTACCGCACAGGGCATGCTGGGACGACTGACCTACGCCGCCGACTTGTTCGTCGAGGAGACGATGACTCGGTTCGCCCAAGCCTATGTGCGGATCCTGGACGAGGTGACAGCAGATCCCACGGTCGCGGTCGGCGACATCGACTTGGTCGATCCCGCGCAGCGGCGGGAACTGCTGCAGGCGTCGGGGAATGCGGGCGCTGTCGTCCCCGAAACGACGCTCGCGGAGTTGTTCACCGCCAGGGCTGCCGCGCAGCCGGAGGCGGTTGCGGTGACCGATGGAACATCGCAGCTGACCTATGGGGAGTTGGATCGGCGCGCCGCCGCAGTGGCGGCGCGACTGCGCGCACTCGGTGTGGGACCGGAATCCTTGGTGGCGGTGGCCTTACCGCGCTCTCTCGAACTCATCGTGGGTCTACTCGGCGTCGCACGAGCAGGTGCGGGATATCTACCGCTGGACGTGGCCTACCCAGCCGAGCGCGTGAAGTTCGTGATCGAGGACGCAGCTCCCGTGGCAGTGCTGGCGTCACACGACACCGCCGCAGCGGTTGCGGAGTGCAACGCCCCGCTCGTGCGGATCGACGAATGCGTCGAAGGCGCCGCCGAGATCTCCGGGTCCGCGGCGTGGCCTCAGGTGCGCTCCGACAACGTCGCCTACGTGATCTACACCTCGGGCTCCACCGGCCGCCCGAAAGGGGTGACGGTCACTCATCGGGACGCGGTCACTCTGTTCACCAACGTCACACAGCGATTCGACATCGGCCCGGACGATGTGTGGACACTGTTCCACTCCTACGCCTTCGATTTCGCGGTGTGGGAAATCTGGGGTGCGCTGTTGTCGGGTGGCAAGCTGGTCGTCGTCGACTACGACACCTCGAGGACGCCGGAGGCCTTCGTGCGTATCGTCGCCCGCGAACGTGTCACGGTGTTGAGTCAGACCCCGTCGGCGTTCTACGGTTTCGTCGATGCCGAGCGTGCCTACCGTGAAACCGGTAGTCCCGTTGGCGCTCTCGACTTGCGCTACGTCGTTTTCGGCGGCGAGGCACTGGATCCGTCGCGATTGGTCCCGTGGTTCGGCGCGCACGAACCAGGATCTCCCCGGTTGGTCAACATGTACGGGATCACCGAGACGACGGTGCACGTCACCTTCTCGGAGATCACTCGCACGACCGAGACCGGGATCGGGTCACCGCTGCCCGGGTTGCAGGTGTATGTGCTCGATGACCGGCTGCGTCCGACGCCGATCGGAGCCGTCGGGGAGATCTACATAGCCGGCGGGCAACTCGCACGCGGCTATCTCGGAGCGGCGGCGGTGACCGCGGGCCGGTTCGTGGCCAATCCGTTCGATCCGTCCGGCGCCCGACTGTATCGGTCCGGGGACGTGGGCCGGTGGCGCCAGTCGGCCAAGGGGCTGGAGTTGATGTACGAGGGCCGCGCCGACGCTCAGGTGCAATTGCGCGGCTTCCGGATCGAACTGGGCGAAGTGGAGTCCGCGCTGGTCCGTCATCCGCAGGTCACCCGGGCCGCGGCCGCGGTGCACCGGCACGATCGGGATGTCGACCAGCTCATCGGCTATGTTGTGGCCGCCGACGGGCAGCAGATCGATATCCATGAGGTCCTCGACACCGCCGCCGAGCTGCTCACGAGCTACATGGTGCCGTCGACGATCGTGGTGCTGCCCGAACTGCCCTTGACCGTCAACGGCAAGCTGGATCGCAAGGCGCTGCCCGCCCCGAACTTCGATGCAGCGGCCAACGATTTCGTCGCGCCACGTACGCACACCGAAAAGGTGATCAGTGACGTGTATGCCCGGGTGCTCGGTGTCCGCCGCGTGGGAGTCACGGACGGCTTCTTCGACCTGGGCGGCAACTCGTTGCTGGCCACGATGGTGGTGAGCGAGTCGAGTGCTCGTGGCGTGACCATCGCGCTGCCGTGGATGTTCGACGACGCGACGCCTGCGGCGCTCGCGGCACGCGCCGACAGCGCCGAAGGCGGCTCCGGCCTGCAAGTGTTGCTTCCCCTGCGCGCGACCGGTACGCAGCCCGCAGTGTTCGGGGTACACCCCGCCGGCGGGTTGGCCTGGTTCTACGGTGCACTCGCCGAACACCTCCACCAGGATCGCCCGGTCTACGGCCTGCAGGATCCGCATGTCGTAGCCGGCGAACCCGTCGCGGAATCGGTGGACCAGTTGGCCCGACGCTACGTCGCCGAGATCCGCCGTGTGCAGCCGCACGGGCCCTATCACCTGCTCGGATGGTCGCTGGGCGGGGAAATCGCGCACGCGATGGCAGTGCAACTGCAGCGCGACGGCGCCCAGGTGGGTCTCCTCGCCCTGATGGACTCCATGGTCGGCTCGGCGGAGTCGGCTGCGCTGATCGATCCGGTGGACGAACCCGCTCCAGGGCAACTCATGGCAGACCTGCTCGGTGGGTGGCGCGAACTGTTCGACCTCGGCGACGACGTGACCGCGACCACCCACGAACAAGCATGGGGCGTCATCCGTGACCAAGTGACCGCAACCGGAATGTTCACCGCTGAGCAGGTCGATCGAGTCATGGAAAGCTTCACCACCGCCAACGACGTCGCCCACGACTATCGGCCCGGAACCTACGACGGCGATCTGGTCTTCTTCACCGCTGGGAAGGACCGAGCCGATCACGACGCCGTCGCCCGGACTTGGCGACCCCACATCACCGGCGCCGTGCACAACACGGTCGTCGACGCACGCCATCTCGAGTTGACCCATCCGTATGCAATGGCCCTCATCGGCCCAGTTCTGGAAAGGTTCATGAACGAATGCTGACGACGACTCTCCAGCAACTCCAACACCTGCGACTCGACGACGGCAGGACGGTCAGTTGCACAAGTCCAGCAGAGGCGCGGATGTTGTGGAACGAGATGGCAACCGATGGGTACTACCGACGTGCCGCTGCCCACCTACGAGCGGGGGACCTCGTACTGGATATCGGCGCGAACATCGGGCTCAGCACAATGATGTTCGCCGACACCTGCCCCGACATTCAGGTGATCGCCGCCGAGCCGGCTCCGGTGACTTTCGATTGCCTGGAGCGCAACGTCGCCGCTCACGCACCGCGTGCGGTTGCGCATCGCGTCGCGGTGGCAGCCGCCCCAGGCGTGGCGTCGTTCACCTGGTACCCGCGGGCGTCGGCGAATTCCGGTCTGTACGCCGACCGCGAAGCAGACGACGCAGCCACCGCGACCTATTTGCGTAACAGTGGGCTGAACGACGAAGCGGTCGCGCTCATCACCGCCGGTCTGCACGATGGTGAGCAGATCGACGTCGAGGTCACCACGGTGTCGGCGATACTCGACGATTTCGATCCGAAGGCCGAGATCGGGCTGCTCAAGATCGACGTCGAGCGCGCCGAACTGGATGTGCTGCACGGCATCTCCGATGCGGACTGGCCACGCATCCGCGCTGTCGTCGCCGAGGTGCACGACCGGGATTCGCACCTGGCGCAGTTTCGCGACCTGGTGAGTCGACACGGCCTGTCGGTGCAGATTCGACAGGACCCGAGTCTGGGCGGGACCGAACTGTACGAGGTGTACGCGGTTCGGACCGGGGGCAGGTGACGAGTCCGCCGTCGGCACTGCGGTCACCGCAGTGCCGGCGGCGGATCACATTCACTGTCGTGCCATGTGCATGCGTATCTCGCTGCTGGCGTCGGTGATCGACTCGCCGGACAGATCGACCACGACGGTGTGCAGCCCGCCGGTGAAACGGAACGGCGGGTCGTAGTCGGGCGTCACCGCGGAGCCCGGATTGGCGCCGCAGGTCATCCCGCCGGGGTTGAACGCCACCGGTGTGGTGATGGGTATGTCGGTCTCACCCACCTGCTCGCGGTCGATGTAGAGCCGCGCGATGCCCGGTGTGCCTTTGCCCGTGGCGAAATCGGGGTCGCCGGTGGGTTCGAATTCGAAGCGCAGCTCATGGCGGCCGGGTGGAACCGCCTGCGTGGAGGAAACTCGATAAGTCGCGCGCCGGACATAGTTGTGGGCATAGTGCAATCGACTGTCGCGCACATAGAAGGTCCATCCGCCGACATTGGTGCCCTGGCACAGCAGGACACCTTCGGCGCCGTCGGGCGGGATGTCGGCCACTGCGGTCACGCTGTGCGGACGGTTCAACACGCGCGGAGCGACCGCGGCGGGCAATGTCGCCGTATCGGGTCGGAGGGTGTAGTGGGTCTGCGCCGGGGTGATCTGTGGGCGCTGCACCATCATGCGCTGCAAGACGCTGCCGTCGATGGGGAGCACATTGTTCCTGCCGGCTTCCACGTACCACAGCGAGATCATTTCGATGAGCTTGTCCCGGTGCTCGGCCGCGAGGTTCCGCGTTTCGGTGAAGTCCTCGGCGATGTGATACAGCTCCCAGTGTTCGGCGTCCAGAGCGTCGAGTTCGTCGGCGGTGATGGGGGCGCCGAAGGGCCTTTCCGCCTCACTGAAGGAGGGGCCGGGCCACGGACATACCGCGCGCCAACCGTCGTGGTCGATCGCCCGGTGACCGAGCATCTCGAAGTACTGCGTGCGATGCCGGCTCGCCGCATTCGGATCATCGAAAGTGTGCGCGAACCCGACCCCGTGCAGCGGCGACTGGGCTACGCCTCGTACGGCGGTCGGCGGATCGATCCCGAGCACGTCGAGCACTGTGGGCACCACGTCGATCACATGCGCATACTGGGTGCGTATCTCGCCTCGAGCTCTGATCCCACGGGGCCAGTGGACCAGGAAGGGATCACTGACGCCTCCGCGGTAGGTCTCGCGCTTCCATCGCCGGAAGGGCGTATTTCCCGCCCAGGTCCAACCCCACGGGTAGTGGTTGAACGTCGTGGGGCCGCCGAGTTGGTCTATGGCTCGCAGGCTGTCTTCGATCGGTTCGGGCGCGTTGTTGAAGAACTGCAGCTCGTTGGTCGTCCCGGTGACGCCGCCTTCTGGGCTGGCGCCGTTGTCGGAGACGAGCATGATCAGCGTGTTGTCGAGTTCGCCGGTGCGCTCGAGGAAATCCAGCAGGCGCCCGATGTGGTGGTCGGTATGCGAGAGGAACCCGGCATAGACCTCCATCATCCGGGCGGCCAACCGGCGCGCATCCGGTGACAGCGAGTCCCACTGTGGCACGTCCGGGTCGCGACCCGACAATCGCGCGTCCGGCGGGACGATGCCGGCCTGCTGTTGCCGGCGGAAGGTGTATTCGCGGTAGGCATCCCACCCCGTGTCGAACCGACCGCGATAGTGATCGGACCACTCCTTGGGCACATGGTGCGGGGCGTGTGTCGCTCCCGTGCAGAAGTTCATGAAGAACGGTTTGTCGGGGGCGATCTGCTTCGCACTGGCGATGAAGGAAATCGCTCGGTCGACCAGATCCGAGGTCAGGTGGTAGCCCTCGTCCGGACTGGCGGGCGGCTCGACTTGATGATTGTCATAGACCAGGTCCGGATACCACTGGCTGGTGTCGCCGCCGAGGAAGCCATAGAATCGTTCGAACCCTCGGCCGAGGGGCCAGCGATCGTAGGGGCCGGCAGCCGATTCCTGCTCCGAGGGCACCAGGTGCCATTTCCCCACCATATAGGTGTTGTACCCGTGCTGTAGCAGCATTTCGGAGAGAAATCCGTTCTCGAACGGAATGCACCCGTTGTAGCCCGGATACCCGGTGGCGATTTCCGTTATGCCAGCCATCGCGTTCGCGTGGTGATTGCGGCCGGTGATCATGCAGGAGCGTGACGGTGAACATAGTGCTGTCGTGTGCATGTTGTTGTACAGCAATCCACCCGCGGCGAGGCTGTCGATCCGTGGTGTGTCGATCGGACTGCCGTAGCAGCCGAGCTGCCCGAACCCGGTGTCGTCGAGCATGATGAACAGCAGATTCGGCGCTCCTGGTGCCGCTCGGACCAGCTGTGGCCATGCGGGACTCGACACATCGGTCGTGCGCCCGATGACTCCTGGAAAAGTGGTGCCCTGCCGGTACTCCTCGAGTGACATCTCCTCGGTCCTCCGTCCTGTCGACCGAAGCGTGGCCCCGGCCGACGCATCGGTTTGCCACTGTCAGCCATGCCTGACGCATCGGCTCTGTGCCGTATTGGAGTTCCTTGCCGTACTGCAGTCTGTCGCCGTACTGGAGTTCTTTCGTTCCCGAGCGAGGTTCGTCCACATCGTCGCCAGTCGTCACGGACTCTGTGCTCTCGGCGGCCCGAGGCTCGGGGGAAACCGAAGACCACCGGGCGCTCGGACTCGATTCTCGCTATCCGCGATCACGACGGCGCAGGTCGAATGCTAGACGACGGGCGGTGCGCCTGTCAGTGGACCGGCCGCGATGCGCAACGATCACGATTCTGGACGGTAGGTAAGGTCTCAGTCATCGTGGAGCACGCTCCACGATGGAGCCGCCGAACGGCGTCGTGCGGTTCCACCCATACCACTCGTCGAACGAAGAGAGCTGATCGATGCCGACCTCCACAGCGCGTGCACAGATCGGGGTCACCGGCCTGGCAGTGATGGGCAGCAATATCGCCCGGAACTTCGCCAGGAATGGCTACACGGTGGCGTTGCACAACCGAAGCATCGCCAAGACCGATGCACTGCTCGAGGCATATGGCACCGACGGCGACTTCGTGCGTACCGAGACCATCGGGGAATTCGTCGCGGCGCTCGAGCGGCCGCGGCGGGTGCTGATCATGGTGAAGGCCGGCGCCGCCACCGATGCCGTCATCGAGGAGTTGGCGTCGGCGATGGAGCCGGGCGACATCATCATCGATGGTGGCAATGCGCTCTACACCGACACCATGCGACGGGAAGCCGCACTACGCGAGCGTGGGTTGAATTTCGTCGGCGCGGGCATCTCCGGCGGCGAAGAGGGAGCGCTCAATGGCCCCTCGATCATGCCCGGAGGTCCCGCGGAGTCCTACGATTCGCTCGGTCCGCTGTTGGAGTCGATCGCCGCGAAGGTCGACGGAACGCCGTGCTGCACGCACATCGGTCCGGATGGTTCCGGGCACTTCGTCAAGATGGTGCACAACGGCATCGAATACGCCGATATGCAGTTGATCGGCGAGGCCTACCAGTTGTTCCGAGACGCGCTCGGCTTCGACGCGAAGCAGATCGCCGGAGTGTTCACCCAGTGGAACACCGGGGACCTGGAGAGCTACCTGGTCGAAATCACCGCCGAAGTTCTCGATCAGATCGACGCGAAAACCGGCCGACCGCTGGTGGATGTGATCGTCGACGCTGCCGAACAGAAAGGAACCGGGCGCTGGACGGTGAAAGCTGCGCTCGATCTCGGGGTGCCGGTGACCGGCATCGCCGAGGCGGTCTTTGCGCGAGCGCTGTCGGGTTCGCGCGCACAGCGCCGAGCCGCGACCGGACTGGCCTCCGGTCGGCTGGCGGACAAGCCGGTCGATGTCGAGCAGTTCACCGAAGACATCCGGCAGGCGCTCTATGCGTCGAAGGTCGTCGCCTATGCGCAGGGCTTCGACCAGATCGCCGCTGGCAGTGCCGAATACGATTGGAACCTGCACCCTGGCGACCTCGCCACGATCTGGCGTGGGGGATGCATCATCCGCGCTCGCTTCTTGAACCGGATCAAGGAAGCGTACGACGCAGACCCCAAGCTTCCCAGCCTGATTCTGGCACCGTACTTCCGTCAGGCGATCGCGACGGCTATCGACAGCTGGCGTCGTGTCGTGGCTACTGCGTCCCTGCTCGGCATCCCGGTACCAGCGTTCGCTTCCTCGCTGTCGTACTACGACGCGTTGCGCGCCGAGCGGCTTCCGGCAGCCCTCACTCAAGGGCAGCGTGACTTCTTCGGCGCGCACACCTACGAACGAATCGACGCCGAAGGCAAGTTTCACACGCTGTGGAGCGGCGACCGCAGCGAGGTTCCTGCGGACTGATCGTCGTGGCCCGCGGCCCGGAGATCACCTACGTCACTGAACCGGGATCGGCGCGGGTTCGAGTCCGACATACAGGTCGTGGGATTCTTCCGCACCTGTCGGGGTGTAGCCGATGTCGAGTTTGAAGTCGGTGGGGCCGAGACCTTCACGCCCCGCCCACTCCAGCATGGCGCCGAAGCTGCTCGCGATTTCGGTGACCGGGCCGACATGTCGATGGAACAGCAAGCGCTGCGCCGGGATGTGAACGACCCGGAACGCGGCAGGGCACGGTTCGGCACGATCCACGATCACTCCCACGACCTGCCGGTACCGTCCATCGTCGACCTCGAGTGATACATCGACGAATTGCTCCGGCGTACGGCCCGGCATCTGCTGCACAGCAGCGAACAGGCGAGCCCAGGCCTGGGGAACTTCGACAGCGAGATCCTCCCAGCGGGCGACGACCTCCACACCCATCACGGTCATGCCTGCGTGTTCGAGGATTTCCATACAGTTGTCCTTCGATCCTGCGTCGGTGGCAAGGCTCTCGTGCCTTGTGCGCGGATGGCGCCGCTGTGCGGATCACAGTGTCACAAGCAGGGGGTGAGGGCAATCGGGGGCGCTGACGAGCCCCGGCCGACCAGATACGATGCTGGACTCCATGTGATCATTAATTCACCAGCGCGAACTTGAAAGTTAGGGAAGGCGAATATTATCGTCTCAAGGTATGAGGGTTCGGCTCCACCGTTTGTTCACCCGGCGTCCGCGTCGGATGGCCGGGGCAGTCGCCGTGAGTGCCTTGGTCTTTGCGCTGACCGCGTGCCAAGGAAACGCCAGCGGCGGCGGCGATCGGCTCGTCGTACTGACCACCTTCACGGTGCTGGCCGATATGGCGCGGAATGTGGCAGGCGATCATCTCGTGGTCGAGTCGATCACCAAGGTGGGCGCCGAGATCCATGGATACGAGCCGACTCCCGGCGACATCAAGAAGGCCACGAGGGCCGATCTCATCGTGGACAACGGCCTGAATCTGGAAGCATGGTTCGCCCAGTTCGTTTCCGACGTCCGGGTGCCTCATGTCGTGGTGAGCGAAGGCATCACACCTATTGGGATCAGCGAAGACGCCTACGTGGGCATGCCGAACCCGCACGCGTGGATGTCGCCCCGCAACGCACAGATCTATGTCGACAACATGGTGCGCGCCTTCAGCGATCTCGCCCCTGAGCACGCCGACGATTTTCGCGCCAACGGCGACCGGTACAAGACCGAGCTCGGTGCGGTGCGGGACGAACTCGTCGCCACCTTGAACGAACTACCACCGAACGAGCGCGCCTTGGTGACGTGCGAAGGCGCGTTCTCCTATCTGGCTCGAGATGCAGGCCTGACCGAGAAGTACATCTGGGCGGTCAATGCCGAACAGCAAGCCACCCCGCAGCAGATCGCATCCGCCATCGACTTCGTCCGCGAGCATCGAGTACCTGCGGTGTTCTGCGAGTCCACGGTGTCGGACGCGCCGATGCAGCGTGTGGTCGAAGCCACCGATGCAGAGTTCGGGGGGGTCCTGTACGTGGATTCCCTCTCGGAGGCCGATGGTCCGGTGCCGACCTATTTGGAATTGATCCGCCACGACGCGCATACGATCGGCTCCGCACTGACCGGACGTCGCTCATGAGTGCGCCGGCAATCGAGGTGCGCGGTGTCACGGTTCGCTATCGCGATGTACTCGCGCTCGATGGGGTGGACTTCACCCTGGGTCGCGGCCGGGTCTGTGGCCTGATCGGCATGAATGGCTCCGGCAAGTCGACCCTGTTCAAAACCGTCATGGGCCTGGTGCATCCCGACCGCGGCACCGTGCACATCGAAGGCAAGGCGCCGGTTGCGGCCCGACGGGCCGGCATTCTCGGCTACGTGCCACAGAGCGAGGATGTCGACTGGAGCTTTCCGCTCTCGGTGCGGGACGTGGTGATGACCGGCCGCTACGGTCATCTGGGGTTCACTCGCCGTGCACGCCGAATCGATCGCGAAGCCGTCGAGCACGCACTGGACCGCGTCGAATTGGCCGATCTCGCCGACCGGCAGATCGGGCAGCTGTCCGGTGGGCAGAAGAAACGTGCTTTCGTGGCGCGCGGCCTGGCCCAGGGCGCGACCATCCTCCTGCTCGACGAGCCGTTCGCCGGCGTCGACAAGCGGTCGGAGGCCACGATCACCCACTTGTTGCGGGATCTCGCCGCAAACGGCGCCACAATTCTGGTGTCGACGCATGATCTGCACGCGCTGCCCGGCCTTGCCGATGAAGCGGTGCTTCTGATGCGTACGGTACTCGCGCACGGCGACCCGGAGGAAGTGCTACTTCCGGAGAACCTTGCCAAGGCGTTCGGCTTGGATGTGATGAACCGGGTATAGCCCGGTCGGAGGCGAGACAGACGAATGAACTTGACCGAAATCTTCACCGATCCGCTGCAATACGAATTCATGGTGCGCGCACTCGCCACCACTGTGACCGCAGCCGCAGTGTGCGCGGTGCTGTCGTGTTGGCTGGTGCTGATCGGATGGTCGTTGATGGGTGATGCGGTCTCCCATGCGGTTCTGCCCGGCGTGGTGCTGGCCTATATCGTCGGCCTTCCGTTCGCGGTGGGTGCAATCGTGTTCGGTTTCCTCGCGGTCGCTTTGATCGGCGTCGTTCGCGATACCAGCCGGATCAAAGAGGACGCGGCCATCGGGATCGTGTTCACGACGTTGTTCGCCTTCGGATTGGTCCTCGTCTCGGTGACACCCAGCCAGACCGACCTCAACCACATCGTGTTCGGCAACCTGCTCGGTGTCAGCCGTGCCGAACTGGTGCAGATCGTGATTCTCGCGGCGATCACCCTGGCCGCGCTGCTACTCAAACGCCGCGACTTCACGTTGTATGCCTTCGATCCCACCCATGCGCATGCGATCGGTCTCAACCCGAAACTACTGGGCACAGCGCTGCTGGGTCTGCTCGCGTTGACGGCTGTGGTTGCGCTGCAGGCAGTTGGCGTCGTCCTGGTGGTGGCCATGCTGATCATTCCGGGCGCAACGGCCTATCTGCTCACCGATCGCTTCGGCCGAATGCTGGTCATAGCCCCTGCAGTTTCGGTGACCTGCGCCGTAACGGGCCTGTATGTAAGCTATTACCTCGACACAGCACCTGGCGGTATGGTCGTCGTTGTCCAGGGCGTCGTTTTCGCCGCGGTGTACTTGTTCGCCCCACAGCAAGGCATTATCGGGCGGCGGATTTCCGCGGCCCTGCGGCAGCAGGCAACCGCGGACGCTCGAATGTAGGTCGGTGAACCGACCACAGTTCTCGGTTCGTGCGCGTTCAGCGAAAGAAAACCCCTGCCGCACGCGTGGCGGCAGGGGATCGATTCTGTCTACTGTTGCAGCGTGAAACGTAGAAGCGCCTGCATATCGCCTTGCTTGACTTTGCCCTGGCGATTGAGGACCTCCAACTGCCACTGGTCACCATTGCGGAATGCGCGGGCGACGGCATTGGCGTTGTCGGTGCCCAGAAGTGAGGGCCAGATATCGGCAACCTGCTGAGTAGTTCCGCCCGAAGCATCGTAGATTCTGAAGGAGATGTTGTTCGCCTTCTCGAACGAGCTGCCCTTCTTGAACGCAGCAGCCACGAAGACGATGGCGTCGATCACCGGCGGGACATTGGCGAACTTGACGTGAACGGTCTCGTCGTCACCGGAGGCGGCGCCGGTCTGCTCATCGCCGGTGTGTACGACCGAGCCGTTGCCCAACGGGTCCAATGAATCCAGACCCGCGAAGCGCACGGGTTCACCCCCCTGCATGAGGATGGCGACCAGATCCAGGTCTACACCGCGCTTGCGACGCGCCCAACCGAGTGCGCCACCGCTCGTCCCCGAGGATGGGTCCCAACTCGCTCCAACGTGCAGTTCGGAGATACCCGCGAGGTCTGCTGCGCCATCTTCTTTCCTGAGCGTAATCACGCCATCAGCATACCGACGATCGCATAACATGCTGCCATGCAACGCGCTTCGTCGGAGTCGGACATGCACTCTCCCAGCGCAGCACTGAGCTGGGCGGGACCGGCGTTCGCATCGTAGCCGAGAAGGAGCCGCAGTGAAGGCCGTAGTGCACAACAGTTTCGGGCCGCCGGAGGTCCTCACGATCGTAGACGTCGAGCCTCCTACCCCCCGCGCCGACGAAGTTCTGATCAAAGTACACGCCACGACCGTGACCGCAGCCGAGATCCTGATGCGGCGAGGTCGTCCCCTGTGGGGCCGCAGTGTTCTCGGGGTGACCCGCCCTCGCAAGAAAGTACGCACACCAGGACTGGAACTGGCCGGAGAGGTTGTCACGGTCGGTGCGTCCGTGCGTCGGTTCGCGCCGGGTGATCAGGTGTTCGGCTTCACCGGCATCGGTGTCGGGGCGTGTGCGGAGTACAAATGTATGCCCGAATCGGCTTCTCTGGAACACAAGCCGGTCGACATCACCTACGAGGACGCCGCCGCGGCGGTGGATGGCGCGTCGACGGCATTGTATTTCCTGCGCGAACGCGCCGATGTCGGTAAAGGACACCATGTCTTGATCAACGGTGCGTCCGGCAGTATAGGCACCTATGCGCTGCAGCTCGCGAAACTTTTCGGCGCCGAAGTCACCGCGGTGTGCAGTAGCAGGAACGCCGAACTGGTCACGGAACTGGGCGCCGACCATGTGATCGACTACACCGTGGACGACTTCACCACTCGCCGCAACACCTACGATGTCGTTTTCGATACTGTGACGGCCTCCACCTATCGAAAGTGCAGGCGAGCATTGACACCCACCGGGTGCTATCTCCCGACGAAAGGACTGTGGAACTGGCCTATCGCCGGGTGGACAGTGCTGCGGGGCGGACGCACGGTTCGCCCTGGGATGTCGGTCGAAAAGCGTGCGTCCCTGGCGTTCCTCAAAGAACTCATCGAAAGTGGGCAGCTACGCATCATTGTCGATCGCAATTACCCGATCGACGACATTGTCGAGGCGCACCGATATGTCGAGACCGGACACAAGCGGGGCAATGTGACGGTCTCGGTTGTCTCCGGAGTTCGACAGGCGCTGTCGTAGAAATCGCGACTGCCTACATCGAGCTCGGTTGGTTCAGCGAGCACCAATCCGCCACAACACAGCTCAGTCCTTGCCAGTCGCTTGGGCAGCATCGATGCGACAATTTGCCCGTGCGGATCGGTATCTCTACCCCAGTTGTCACCGTAGTCCCCGGAGTAGCCTCGGCATGGGAGCGAGAGGCCGGCATCAGCGACATCACGCGCATCGCCGAAGCCGCTGACGGATTGGGATTCGACTACCTGACGTGTTCCGAACACGTTGCGATCGACGCCGACGTTGCAGCCGAGCGCGGCTCCACCTACTGGGATCCTCTCGCTACGTTGGCATTTCTTGCCGCGCGAACTACACGCATCCGTTTGGCTACGTCGGTGATCGTCCTGGGCTATCACCACCCGCTTGGGATTGCGAAACGATACGGAACGCTCGATCGGGTCAGTAACGGACGGCTCGTGCTCGGTGTCGGTATCGGGTCTCTGCGGTCCGAGTTCGATCTGCTCGGCGCGTCGTGGACTGACCGCGGCGATCGTGGCGACGACGCGCTGCGCGCGCTGCGCGCATCACTGTCGACCCCAAATCCTGGCTACCAAGGCGACTACTACCGCTTCGACTCAGTCGTCGTCGATCCGTGCGCGGTGCAGCCGCATGTGCCGATATGGGTCGGTGGCCGGACGGCGAGGTCATTGCGGCGAGCTCGCGAATACGCCGATGGCTGGATGCCATTCGGCCTGAGCGGCAACGAGATCACTCGGCTCCTCGGCCTTGTTCATTGCGGTCCTGGCTTCGAAATCGTGTTGCCTACCGCTCGAATCGACCCGATGAGTGACCGAGGGCACACCCAACGGCAGTTGGACCGCCTGCGGGACCTGGGCGCGACCGCCATCACGTGTTCGATTGCAGCGACTTCTGCGGAACACTATTGCGAGCAATTGGCGATCTTGAGTGCGATGACCACTGAGGTTGAATCGTGATGACCGAAACTCAACCGCCGCTGGCCCGCCTTGGCCTCAGCATTTGTCATCGCTAACGCACTCGGTTGCTCCGCCAATCATATGAACTGGGTCTGAAGCGAAGCCGAAACCGTTCTCCGACGAACAACTCGCTGCGATCAACGCGCCGACGCTGGTGCTGTTCGGCGTAGCTACGGTCGTCAATGACCCTGGGATCGGAGTGCGGCGCCTTCGCGAGCATGCTCTCGCAGCCGGAGGAACACGGTATCCGTCGGTGAGCGCGACCTGATCCTTGCGGCCGTCGGCGCGGACCCCGATCATCACCAGCAGGCACAGTTTCCCTACCTTTCTTGGTGGGTGTTCGACCTCGCAGCCATCGGCGGGGACCTGGCCATCTTCGACTGCCCCGACTGCTTCGCCGGCGTTGCTGCTTTGGCTCCGGTGCCCAAGGAGTCCGGCCGCATCCACGGCAACCTCAAACGACGGCGCCACTACGACCGGCGCCTGCTGCGCGCCTGCTACCTCGCCGCCCACCACGACACACTCGAGGCTCCATCTGTTGCACCCGGAAGGTCCGAGAGGGTCGGTAGAGCCCGCATCGTCATCGACGCGGGCTACCCGCAACAGCCGCTTCAGTACTCTCGCGATGCGTCGGGCCTGTGACCACATATGTTCGTTACCTATCGCTGTCGAGGACGAAATTCCCGGCACCGCAATACTCGCCAAGGCTTTCGGCTGTCCTCAGTCGAGGATCCGGGGAAGACATCGACGTCCTGTGTAGTTGCAGCGATCATTTGATCCCACGAAAATTCTTGGCCTACAAGGCCATCCGCATATACCGGGCGCCACATGCAACACCGGCCTCTCTGAACCAGCGCAACTTGGTGCTCAACCTCGTCGGTGACCAGCATCACGCCGATTCTCTTTGATTTCGCGGATCACATGCTCAAGCGGTGATTCTCCGGTCTCGCGCTCGTCGCCCAGCAGGGCCTGCGACCACTTGACCCCCAGCTCGCTAGGGTAGCCATGTGCGCACGTCAGACGCGAAGTCTCTCCGCGGACGGCGCGACGAAAGTGCCGACCGTGCGGATGCGCTTACGACGTGTGGCCCCAAATTGGCCACAGAATTTCAGGGAAGACACGCACCCGGGGTGCTAGGTTGATCACCGGTTACAGCAGGTCGGCAGGGACCACTACATGGCAATCCGCCGAGCTGGCTGTTGAACTCCAGACACGCATCACGGCATCGAACAGAGCGTCGAGATGACGGGCCAGAACTGCTCCGCGCGAGCGGCTGCCAGCCCAGTCGACAGGCGCCAACTTCCGTCTGGTGTTGTGCGCGAGGCATTGGCCAGGGGCTGGAGTTCGGCCTGCAGACGATGCTCAGGCCCGAGACCAATCTCTTTTCCTCGAGTTGCTCGACCAAAGTTTCGCCACGTTGTTGCACGAGGCCGCGCACGGCGCTGCGCGCACGCGCGTAGTCTCCGAGACCAGCCGCGGCGGCGCCTACCACGACGGGAAGTTCCATGACCTCGCCAACGAATTCGGATTGCACGTCGAGCGCGACCTCGCATCGGCTGGTCGACCACCACACTGGCCGAACCCACAGCCGAGCAATACGCCGGCGGGATCGCAACCTTGACCGCGGCGATCGTGGCGCACCGCCGGTCCGAACACGACCTGTTCACCAAGGACGGCGAAGGCGAAGACTGCGAGGGAAAGGAGAAGGTGCCGCACAGCGGCAGTACGCTGGTGTGCAGTTGCAACCCGGTAAGACGAGTACGGGCACACAAGAAGACGATCGATGCCGGCCCGATCCTGTGCGGTATCTGCAGCCAGCCTTTCGTACACCTGCGCCAGAGGGCAACTATACGTAGCCTTTTCGCTGCCCATCAAGATCGAACGGAGCCAATTTGTCAGCGGCTCGAGTTACCTTCGGATGAAATGTGTTTCGTTAGGCCGCAGGGGGTCGAGCTTGGTGGCGTCGGGCGGGCTGGTGTGTCCAGGCAGTGAAATGACCTCGGCATTGGGACCCTACGGCGTGCTCGTCGACGTCCACGACGACGGTATGTTCGACGACTGGGAAGCAAAACGAGGACTTCGCTGCCTGCTCTGCGGCTACAAGGTGGAGGCATACCACTCGCGCGCCGGAAATCCCTTCTTCCGGCACGGTAAACGGACGCCGGCCGGTCAGATCCCGGGCGGCGGGAAGGGGTCGGAAACCTTCGACCACGCCCGGCTCAAGTACTGGACCCGCGACCGGCTCGAACACTACGGGCTATCCGCCAGGGTCGAGCCCCACATCGGTGACCAATTCCCCGATGTCTACGGTACCAAGAACGGAATCGCCTACGCCATCGAGGTGCAATGGAGCCACCTCGACTTCGACACCGCCCGCGAACGCACCGAAGGACTGCGCGCGGCCGGCTGCGACCGCGTCGTCTGGCTGACCCGCCACTGCAACTGGGTCGAGAAGCTGCCTGCCGTCGGCGTCAGCGACTTCCGCCCCGTCACCCGCGACGGGTACGAACTCCACACCGGAGTCCTCTGCCACCAGCCCGCGCGGCGGGTGCCAAGGACACGGATGGCCGTGGCGTGCTGGCCGCTCGATCGTTTTCTACGGGACTGGACCAACAGCAGCACCGACGAACTCGCGTGGGCATACAGCACCGCGACAACCGCAGGATGGGCAACCGTGACCGATTGGGAACAACACACCAAAGACCAAGCCCACGAAATCGCAATGAAGAAAGGGCAACTCGCCGACGCCCTCACCGAACGCGACCAACTCCGAACGGACCTCCGCACCGCACAGGCGACCATCCGCAGTCACGCTGACACGATCGACGAACAAGCGCAGACGATCATTTGCCAGGTCAGAACCCTTGGTGAGCGAGCTGGCACGATCGCCGACCAGAAGGAATCGATTGAACGAGCTGTTGCCGAGAACGACCGGGTCACCACCGCGGCCAAGAAACTACTGGCGAAGAACTCCCGGGCCGAAGAGGACCAAAAGAAGAAGGCCGCCGCGATCGAACGACTCACACGTACAACCCAGAAAATGACGACCACATGCATCGCGTTGGTCGTGCTGTGTTTCGTCCTCACCATCGGCTGGGTCATCTGGCTGGCCTGAACACCGATTGATTCATACGCATCAACGCACGGCGGCCGCAGGTCGCCCGACTCACATCGATAAGGGGAAACGAATGCAGCGCAACATCTACGGGGCCGATTGCTTCGAATGCAAACGGTTTGTCGGATCCAAGAAGGGCTTCATCTACGGTGCCGGCCACGCCAACATCGTAGTGTGCGAAGAGTGTGTATACGCTGTGTACGGGGTCCAGAAGGGCTGGCTGGCAGAGATGAAACCCGAACCTGTCCAGCCTGAGTCGCCCGCAGTCTAGCCTATCTCTAGCCTCGATCTTTCGCCGGGCCTATGGCCCGGTGTAGTCGGGTTCGGATTGGGGTTTCGGATCGTAGCCGGGCTGGTGGGTGTGGTTGACCGTCCGTGTCAGCGGGTGGCTGCCGGTTCCACGGGTCCGGTGGTGGTCCTTTCGATGGTTGTTGGAGCGGTTTCGTGCTGGTCAGGGGGCCGCGAGCCGGGTCAGGGCGTTGATGGTGAGGGTGGTCCACGGGTTGTGGGCTGATAGGCGGAGGTGGACGCGGCGGGCGTGGCGGGCCAGGCGGGCGGGGATCGAGAACAGTCGCAGGCGCAGGGTCTTCGGTTCCCAGCGGCGTGCCTGATGGTCGTGCAGGGCCAGGGTCTGCATCCAGACGGTCAGGTCCATGGCGAGGGCGACGACGGCGAGCCAGACGCGGTTGGCGTCGAAATCATGGAACGGCAGGTTGCGTAGGCCGGTGGCCTTCGCGGCGCGGACACGGTCCTCACAGCGGATAGCCCAGAGCGTCGGCGACGACAGCGGCTGGCATCTGCTGGACGTGCTGGCGCATGGCAGAGGTCCGGGCACGACGACCCCGTCTGGCATGAGGTCGGATATGTCGAACAGAACGCGGCACCACGTTTGACGCCCCGGTTTGTGGTCATCACCGAGGGGAAGCCAATCGAAAGGCAGTCTTTGTGCGCTGTGTGGTGTTGGGAGCGACCGGCTACATCGGTGGACGTCTGGTACCTGAACTGTTGCGGGCAGGGCATTCGGTGCGGGTGCCGGTCCGCACCCCCGGCAAGCTTGCCGGGGCGCCCTGGCGTGACCGCGTAGAGGTAGTGGCGGGGGATGTGACGTCCGCTGCCGCGATGCGTGCCGCGTTGGCCGGTGGTGACGTGCTGTACTACCTGGTGCATTCGCTAACGCGCGCCGATTTCGACACAGTGGACCGGGCCGCGGCGTCGCTGGTCGCCGCCGAGGCGGCACGGGCCGGGATGACCAGGATCGTCTATCTGGGCGGCATCATTCCGCGCGAGCAGCGAATGTCGCGGCACTTGGCCTCCCGCGCCGAGGTCGGCGAGATCCTGCGCGCCGGATCGGTGCCTGCCCTGGTGTTGCAGGCCGCGGTCATCATCGGCTCCGGATCGACCGGCTTCGAGATGCTGCGCTACCTGACCGAGCGGTTGCCGGTGATGGTGACACCCCGGTGGGTGCGCAACCAGATCCAACCGATCGCGGTGCGCGATGTGCTGTACTACCTGACCGAGGCTGCGACACTGCCGGGCGGCGTCGGCGGCGCTTTCGACATCGGTGGCCCGGACGTCCTGACCTACCTGCAGATGATGCGAGGCTACGCCAGGGTGGCGCAGTTGCCGCGTCGGGTCATCATGCCGATTCCGGTGCTCACCCCGTGGCTGTCGGCGCAGTGGATCGACCTGGTGACGCCGGTGCCCCGCGCGATCGCCGTGCCATTGATGGAGTCGCTGATCAATGATGTGGTCTGCCACGACCATGCGATCGCCACGCTCATCCCGGACCCGCCAGGAGGGTTGACCGACTACCAGCGTGCGGTGACGCTGGCGCTACAGAAGATTCGCGATCTGGATGTGCCGACCAGATGGTCGGACGCCGATCTACCGGGTGTGCCGTCGGATCCGTTGCCCACCGATCCGGCGTGGTCGGGTGGTTCGCTGTATCGGGATGTCCGGGTACGTCACACCGATGCCGATCCTGCGGCATTGTGGCAGGTGATCGAGTCGATCGGCGGCGAGCACGGGTGGTACTCCTTCCCGCTGGCCTGGTCGCTGCGCGGGTGGATCGACCGGCTCGCCGGTGGGGTGGGTCTGCGTCGTGGGCGCCGCGATCCGTACCGGCTGCATGTGGGAGAGGCGTTGGATTGGTGGCGGGTCGAACACATCGAGCGACCCACGATGCTGCGGCTGCGTGCCGAGATGCGAGTGCCGGGGCGGGCCTGGCTCGAGCTTTCGGTCGAGCCGCGTGAGGCGGGTGCCACCTACCGTCAGTGTGCGGTGTTCGAACCGCACGGATTGGTAGGCCACCTGTACTGGAAGGCGATTGCGCCGTTCCACGCGGTCATCTTCGGTGGAATGGCGCGCAATATCACCGGTGCTGCGGAGTCGTCCCGCGTGAAGCCGCGGTGACACGATCTTCGCTGCGCTCCTCGTGTACCTGGTGGCACGATCGCCAACGGCACTTTGGTAGGGGTGATTCGAGCACGGCATGATGCGGAGCTACGGTGGTCAATGACCCCGGGATTGGAGTGCGGGCGGCTTCGCGAGCATGCTCCTGCAGCCGAGGTCGAGGTCTACCCGAATGTCGGACATGAATTGCTATGGGCACTCCCGCAGAAGGTCATACCTCGGCTACTCGAGTTCGTCGCCGAGCACGATGAGGTCCGGGTATAGACAGCGAAACCCCCAAGCGGCGGCATGCCAGTGTTGGCGACTGTCGTCGTGTTCTGGGTCGCACGACTTCGCCATGGCCGCCGACCCACTCGATGACGAGCATCCGAGGCTCCACCTGTTGCACCCGGAACATCCGAGACGGTAGGTAGAGCCCGCGTCGTCATCGACGCGGGCTATCCACAACAGCCGCTTCAGTACTCTCGCGATGCGTCGGGTCGCATCCGGCCTTCTTCGATCAGTACCTGCCGCGCGTGTGCTTTGAGCGGACATTCGGTGGACATGCATTCACGGTGCTGTTGCATCGCTCGGTGCGCTTCAGGGACACCGAGTCTTCCTTCGGGGGGCTTGTGTGACCACATATGTTCGTCACCTATCGCTGTCGAGGATGAAATTCCGGCACCGCATTACTCGCCGAGGCTTTCGGCTGTCCTCATTCGAGGATCCGGGGAAGACATCGACGTCCTGCGTAGTTGCAGCGATCATCTGAGTCCACGAGAACTCTTGGCCTACAAGGCCATCCGCGTATACCGGTCGCCACGTGCCGTCGTCGTGTTGCAGCCAACCGACAGGCTCCTCCGGTGCGTCAGTGGGGTCGTCGTCTGGCATGTTCCGTAGCGCCGCAGCCAGCCGGGCCAGGGCCCCAATGTCCGCTTCCGGCGCCGTCACCAGACGATCTCTCGGACGACAATCCGGTTCGATGTCGCCTTGGTGTCGATGGCGACAAGCGATGGCGTTCTCGTGACTATGACCAGGTCCTCCGTGACTCCGGGAGCCTGTAGCTCGAGCCCCATCGAAACTCCTCTGTGATGTCGGAAATTGCTCTCCAGCAGAGGTTCCCGCATAAGGCTGTCCTGGTATAGGCCATATCGTCGGCCATATGAAGGTCAAAAATAGACCTGATAGGACGTAGACTGGACTCGTGGCAAGCTCAGGCAACACTGCACTCCGCGCCGCGAGGCAGGCGCTAGGAATCCGTTCTCAAACCGCGTTGGCGGCAAGGCTGACCGACATCGCCCGTGAAATCGGTCTGCGAGCCGAAGTCTCGCCCCGAACAGTGCGTCGCTGGGAGTCCGCAGATGCTCCTTGGCCTCACCCCGACCACGCAGCCGTACTCGAGGCACTGTTCCACCGCCCGCTCGTCGAACTCGGCTTCACGCCTCCGTGGTCCGACAGCCAACTACATCGCGCACAAAAGACCAGCCTGCCCGACAAGCGATTCGCGAGCGGCCAGGGTGTGGCCAGTAGGGTCGAAAATCTTCTTCCAGATTCTGTCGCAACCGATTTCGCCACGATCACGATGTCGCACCGACATCTGTATTGGTCGATTCCCGCGAGTCGACTCCATAGTCTGGTAGCTGAACACACTCGGCTTGGAATCGATCTGATACCACAAGTGTCGGGTGCATCGCGTAGCATCCTCGCTCGCGCGGTATCCGAGTCGGGCTTGCTTTCCGGGCGGCTCGAGTTCTTCGACCTGCAACTGCCGAAGCAGTCCCAGGCAAGCCTGGTGATAGCGTTGCGCGCCGCCCACGAGGCAGCCGATTCGCTCCTTGCTGCCGCAGCGCTGGCGCACATGGCTTTCGCGCCCGCCTTTTCCGGTGACCCGACGCGAACCGACGAAGCACGCGAGCGACTACGTGCTGCTCGGGCTTTCGCTCGGCGTGGTGACGCCAATCCAGAGTTCAATGCCTGGCTCGACGCCGTCGAAGCCGAGGTTGAGACCAAGTTCGGCAATACACGGCAGGCGCTCTCGCTCATCCGCCATGCGGAAGAGTCCTACGCAGACGTCGACGCTGGTGCCGCTCCGTCCCCAGCGTGGTTGGACTGGTTCTCCCCAACACGTCTTGCCGGATTCAAAGGCAATACATTGCTTGCCGCTGGATGCAGTCGCGAGGCACGGGAAACATTGGCAGAAGTCATAGCTGAACTGCCTGAAAGCGAGATCAAGCAGAAGTCGATCTATCTTGCTGACGCCGCCGCGGCTTGTGTCCAGGAGAAGAATCCAACGGCGGCGTGTGCGCTACTACAGGATGCGCTCGATCTCCTTGCCAGCAACTGGTATGCAGTCGCATTGGACAGAATCAAGCAGGTACGGACAACACTTCGTCAGTGGGACTCTCTGCCTGAAGTACGTGCCCTTGACGCGCGCTTGTACGACTGGCACATCACTGTCAATTCACTGGTCTGACAGGCGTGTTGTTCTCCGTGGCAACAATTTCGGCCAGTTCGGTGAGGTCGTTGATTTGCCAGTCGGACAGTTCAGCGACTTCCGGCCTGTTGCGGAGAATCAAACCCCACGGTCCACGGCGAACGTACGCTGTGCGCATACCCACAGCTTTGGCCGGTGCCACGTCGTTGTCGATCCGGTCACCGACATATACAATCTCTTCCATTGGGCATCGTGCCGACTCGGTAACCTTCTCGAAAAACCGAGGATCGGGCTTCTGAACTCCCCAATCATCGGATGTCGCAATGAAATCTGTAGGCAGCTCCAGGCCACGAAGTATCGAACCAGCTCGAGCAGTTTGGTTCCCCGCCACGCCGACCTGGATACCCATCGCTCGCAACTTACTCAGGGCAATGCGTACATCCGGGTACAGATCGCCCTCGCCGAACCACTCGGGTTGACCGGCATCGACGCGGGCTTGCCGCTCGTGGTCCAGATCGAACCCAGGGCAAAAGACCTGAAATGCCTCCCGATAATCGCTTCCTGTCGCAATTACGGCACCGAATACAGCAGAGAATGAATGACGCGGAACGCCGAGCCAATCCGCCCACGTCCCGTACTCACGAGATTCATCTACAAGGGTTTCACCAACATCGAATACGACAGCAGAGATCACCATGTCATATTACGACTCCTTCGCGACTGGTCGACCAGTGTGGCCAGATGCAACGAAGGCTATCGAGTCGCAGGCCAGGAGGCCTGGCCGCAAGCAGCCTCGAGCCCTGAGAGCGACGAATCACGGTCGGCGCAAGGCGAGTCCGAGGAATGCGTCCAATCCACTTGTGATCTCGGCCGCGGGTCTCTCGGAAACCTTCGCCAGCAGGATCAGGCCTTGGATCTGCGCGAGAATCGCATGCGCAAGTTGGTCGGGTTCGATGCCGTCACGGAGGGCAGCGTGCTCGGCGGCATCGTGGCAGGCATCGGCCAATCTCGCTTCCCAGCGCCCCAGCACTGCAGCGACGTATTCGCGCAACGCTTTGTCGGTGGTGGACAGTTCGGCTGCCAGGTTGCCGAACGGGCAACCCACGATTCGACCGAACTGCTCTTCGAAACCGGTCTGCACCAGCGTCACCGCGCTCGCGACAGCCAGCAGTCGGACCGCCGGATCGCGGTTTTCGCTCTCGGCCTGCCGCTGCTCCATCTCCCCGGCGTGCAGATCGATGACGGCCTTGGCCACATCGGCCTTCGAGGAGAAGAAATGGTAGAAGCTGCCTTTGTGCACATTCGCGGCGGCACACAGATCGCTGACCCCCACCGAGTGGTAACTGCGGGTGATGAATAGCTTGGCTGCAGACCGCACAATTCGCTCGCGTGTTTGCATGCCGCCGAACATATGTCCAGTTGACCGTTTGGTCAAGAAGCTGATACGTTCAACGCGCATGAAGACTTTGCGCACACCTGATGAGTGTTTT
This sequence comes from Nocardia sp. CNY236, assembly GCF_000482385.1. Lineage (GTDB taxonomy): Bacteria > Actinomycetota > Actinomycetes > Mycobacteriales > Mycobacteriaceae > Nocardia. The sequence goes on along the minus strand of NZ_AXVD01000007.1, from coordinate 85,467 downwards.
TCCGACCTCCCCGAGTTTCCTTACACGCCGCGGTATGCCGAGATCCCTGACGGCGAAGGCGGCACTCTACGGATGGCATGGGTCGAGGACGGACCCGCCGACGCGGACCCGGTGCTGATGCTGCATGGTGAACCGAGTTGGTCGTTCCTGTACCGCCGGATGATTCCGGTGTTGGCATCCGCAGGTCATCGCGTCATCTGCCCCGACCTGGTCGGCTTCGGCCGCACCGACAAGCCGACTCGCGTGGAAGACCACACCTACGCCAGGCACGTCGAATGGATGCGTACCCTGGTATTCGACGAGCTCGACCTGACTCGCGTGACACTGGTCGGTCAGGACTGGGGCGGACTGATCGGTTTGCGCCTAGCCGCCGAGCACCCCAGCCGTTTCAGCAACCTGGTGGTCGCCAACACGGGCCTGCCCACCGGCGACGTCTCTATGCCGGAGGTGTGGTGGCAGTTTCGTGAGGCCATCAGGACCCAGCCCACCATCGATGTTGGCCGGTTCGTGCAGTCGGGCTGCCAACATCCGATGAGCGATGCGGTCCGCGCCGCATACGACGCCCCCTTCCCCGATTCCTCCTACAACGCCGGTCCCCGCGCGATGCCGGGCCTGGTGCCGACCTCGCCTGACGACCCTGCCGCGGCCGCCAACCGGGCAGCCTGGGCGACGCTGCGCGAGAGCCCCGCCCCGATGCTGGTGGCATTCAGCGACGGCGACCCGGTCACCGGCGGAATGGCACCGATCTTTCGGCGCGAGATGCGCGGGGCCGAAGGGTACGAACACCCAGTCGTCGGTGGTGCCGGACACTTCCTGCAAGAGGATGCCGGAGAAGTACTGGCCGGCCACATCGTCGAGTTCCTCGGGACAGTTGACAAGCGCCACGACTAGTACCGTGGCCGCGCAGTTGGCGGGTTGGGGTGTTTGTCGACCGTGGTGGGGTGGTGAACGGCGACACAGGAAGTCACCACCAACGAAGCACTCGACACCTACCTTGCCGAGCAGGTGCGGTCAACTCACCATCCCGTGGGGATCTGCCGGATGGATACCGGCCAGGGGTCCGTCGTCGGCCCCGATGCGACGGACCAGCCCAAGACGCAGCGCCCGCCCGCCGATCTGGCGGACGGCCATGTCGATGATCCGGTCACCCACGAATCCGGGCCTGGCGGATCGCCGACTCGACACCGTCGGTGACGAACGTAACCGCGCGGTGTCCGCGAGATCCGGTCGTCCGTGCCTGGTAGGCGACGACGAAGGCGTGCTCGCCCGCCGCCGGCACACCGCCTCGGGCATTGGTCTGGTCGAAGAGGAACCGACCCTGTCACGACCGCGTCGATCTTCGGGTACACGACCCTCCGAAGTCCTTCGGTGTCTGGGCGGTGCGCGGCGGGTGTCCGTCGTAGGGGTCGTCCCAGGCTGCTGCTGCCTTCAGTGGAGGAGCGGTCCGACCTCGCCGTCACGCCGAGTAGTGCAGCCGTCCACCGACACAACGGCACCCATGATCGTCCCTCCCGTCACGCTGCTCGCTCAGCCGTTCGCGGGCCGGTAGCGGAGCACGACCACCCCGGACTTGTACTGTGTCGACGACATCAGCTCGAGCCGCAGCGGCCCGAAGCCGTCGAAGAACCGCGGGCCGGTGGGCCACACGTGCGGGTGCACTCCGAACCAGTACTCGTCGATCAGGCTGCACTGCGCGAGCTCCTGCGCGAACTCCCCGCACCCGGAGACCCACAGCGTGTTGTTTTCCTTGACCTTCGCGACGCTCTCGGTGAGGTCGCCCTCGAGCAGCGTCGCGTTCCACTCCAACGGGGCGGACAGTGTCCGCGAGGCAACATACTTCGGCATCGAGTTGATCCGCTTCGCGAACGTCTCCATGCCCGGGACCCCACCGAGGTTCGGCCACGTGGCCGCCAAGCCCTCGTAGGTCTTGCGCCCGAGCAGCATCGCGTCGGCGAGCGTCAGCTGCCCGAGGTTCGCATCGCGACTATCGCTGTCGAGCTCCAACCACTGCTCCGGACTCGGCGCCTCGTAAGCGGCGTTTACGGTGACTGCGCTGTGCAAAATGACCTTCCCCATGCAGCGCATGCTAGTCAACGAAATGTTGCGTTCCTAGAGATTCGACCCCGTGCTGTTCGGCGGGTGGCTGCCGGGTGAGGGCCTGGGGCTGGAGGAGGCGACCACGCCTGTGCTGCTGCGGTTCCTGGCCGCTGCCGCGCGACGCGGCTGCCCCGGCTACGGGAGCCCGGCCGCGTCCACTTGTAGCAACAAGGCCGCGCAGTTAGGGTTTCGCATCACCTGGCTGGGAGTCGCGTGAATCATTTTCGATGTTCTGTGCCTGGCTGCGGACAGCCATCGAGGACTTCATAGAATTCGACACGGGTGCACGTTATGAAGAAACTCATCATCAACTGATTCGAGTTGCGTAGCTTCTCGTGATCGGGCAGCCGCGGCTGTATGGATTTCGAGTCGAATGGTAGCCGGAGCATGGTTGTGGCCTCACTGTTCCACGAGTCCAACTTTGCGACAAACGCTTTCGGCGTTACAAGTCGAAGATCGAGGCTTGGACACATGCCACGTAGCCGTCCGATCGGCCCATACCGCCATGCAGTACGGGCACAGTGCGGATCAACGGATCAGCCGCCGATACACCGTTCCCTTCGGCGGTGTGTGCACCGCCGAAGGACGGCACTCAGATGTCCCAGAAGCGACCCAGCGTCGTCACACTGTCACCGGAATCGCTGACGACGGTGACATACGGTTGCACGGTCGTCGGGCCCACGACACCGGTCACGGTACCCAGAAAATTTACGATCCTGATATACCCCTCAGAACCCGAAATCGGTCCACTGGCAATCTCCACCTGCACGACACCCGGACCGAAACCGACTTCGATCTCACCGGTAAGACTCGGAATGAGATTGCCCTTGAAATCGAGCCCAATCTGCGTCGTGCCGACATCGAACCCGAACGACGGAGTGGTGTAATCGATTTTGATCTTCCCCCCGATCGTCGCCGGATACCCGATGAGATACCCGATCTTGATCGTGCCGGCGAACTCGTCCGCCGTATCACCGGACACAGCGAACTCCGCCTTCCCATCGTGCAACCACTGACGCGTCAGCGGATTACGATCCAATGGAGGCACGCCCCGCACCACCGTATCGGCTTGAATCGCACTGATCGAGCGCTGATGCGCGTCGACGACACTTTCGGTGCTGTCAGTGGCCGCGACCGCGGTACCACCGCCCAGAGCAAGTGCTACCGCGGTGGCCAGCCCCATAGCCACCAGCCAGCTACGACGGCCGGTGTACGGTCGCGTACCACCCGCCTTCGTTCTTCTCGATCCGTTGTGTCGCGCTGGTGTCGGGCGACCATCGCCCGGATATGTGCCACCTGTTCGGTGGAGAAGTTCTGTGTAGCGGCCGCCGTCGCCTCCGACGAAGTAGCGCGAACGCGGCGGCTCCAGAACGACCTCGTGCGCACCGTGTAGCCGCAATTCGCCGGCCAGCATCATGCCAGTCGGCCCGCCGCCGACAACGATCACGTCGAACATGAACTCCCCAGTTTCCTCGGTTCCCATTTCAGCCAGCCGCTCCGCACGCTGTTGTGGCGCACACTTCTGTCGCGAATCCTGACTTCCGCAGGTTCTGGCTTCGGCGGACGATTGTGCGGCACGACCCGGGTCTTGCCGCAAGACCCCCCTTGCGCTATAAATTCAAGTGGGACAGAGCGAGGTTCTCTCAGCTTCATTCTCCCGCCGTGGCTATCGGGACACGGGTCCTGAGTGCCGGCAACGGTCCGGTCATAGAATCGACTGCGTCTCAGACCAATCCATCAATCGTCCTGGGCCGATCAGGGCGATCGAAGTGTTGATCGATAGACGCTCGGTTGGATTTGCTCGTAGCTGTGGAAATCCGGCCGCGCCGACGTGTGGACTTTGCTGCTGCTCGGGCCTTAGGACCAGTTTCGTCTGGCTCGCGATATCACTCTCGTCCTGCGCCGGCCGTGGGGGGAGAAAGGGCCGCCCCTAGACATTTCACCCCCTACGTGTTCGCCAAGGTTTCGGCACCTCTGCCAGAAACCGCTGTCCCGCCCCAGCACCGAAAACCGCTCGCCCTGCCGCCTGACGATGGCCACGGCGAAAATCCATGAGGAATTGTTCATCCGCACCAGAATGCAGCAGAGAACACATCGCTCTGCCCCACCTTCAACTTATAGCGCAAGGGGGGTCTTGCGGCAAGACCCGGGTCGTGCCGCACAATCGTCCGCCGAAGCAAGAACCAGCAGAGATCAGGATTCGCGACAGAGGCGTTCGCGGGTGTGCGCCGCCACAGTGTGCGGTGCAGCTGGCTCAAATGGGAACCGAGGAAACTGGGGAGTTCATGTTCGACGTGATCGTTGTCGGCGGCGGGCCGACTGGCATGATGCTGGCCGGCGAATTGCGGCTACACGGTGCGCACGTGGTCGTGCTGGAGCGAGAACCACAGCCACCGAAGGTTGTCCGTTCGCTCGGACTGCACGTGCGCAGCATCGAAGTGTTGGACCAGCGTGGCCTACTGGAGCGCTTTCTCGCGCACGGCCAGAAGTTCAGGAGGGGTGGCTATTTCGCCGGCATCGACAAGCCGTGGCCCGACCGCATGGACACCGCGCACGGGTACATCCTCGGCATCCCGCAAACCAGCACAGAACGGCTGCTCACCGAGCACGCCACCGAAGCCGGCGCCGATATCCGGCGCGGCAGCGAACTTGTCGGTCTGTCTCAGGACGAGGTTTCGGTAATTGCCGAACTCGCCGACGGCACCCGGCTGCGTTCGCGCTACCTCGTCGGTTGCGACGGCGGCCGCAGCACGGTACGCAAGCTGGCCGGCGTCGGCTTCCCCGGCGAACCCGCCCGATACGAGACGTTGTTGGGCGTCATGGAGCTGACCGCCGCGCCGCAGGAGGTCGCCGCAGTGATGACCGAAGTCCGCAAGACGCAGCTGCGGTTCGGCGTCGGACCGGTCGGTGACGGCGACGGACTGTACCGTGTCGTCGTGCCTGCCGGCGGGGTGAGCGAGGATCGTGCGGTCCCGCCGACCTTCGAGGAGTTCCAGCAGCAGCTGTGGGCCACTGCCGGCACCGACTTCGGTGTGCACTCACCGCGATGGCTGTCTCGGTTCGGTGACGCCACCCGGCTCGCTGAACGCTATCGGGTAGGCCGGGTATTCCTGGCCGGCGATGCGGCGCACGTCCACCCCCCGCTGGGCGGGCAGGGCCTCAACCTCGGCCTCCAGGATGCGTTCAACCTCGGTTGGAAACTCGCCGCCGCGCTGCACGACTGGGCGCCGGACGGGCTTTTGGACAGCTACCACGCCGAGCGGCACCCGGTGGCCGCCACCGTGCTGGACAATACCCGTGCACAGACGGAGCTGATCGCCCTCGAGTCGGGGCCCCGGGCCGCGCGCCGGCTGCTCGCTGAGTTGATGGACTTCGAGGAGGTGAACCGCTATTTGATCGAGAAGATCACCGCGATCTCCGTCCGGTACGACTTCGGCCAGGGGCACCACCTGCTCGGCCGGAGGATGCGCGACGTGGAACTGAAGCGGGGACACCTCTACGGCCTGATGCATCGGGGCCGTGGACTACTGCTCGACCAGACCGGCCGGCTTTCGGTGTCAGGCTGGACCGATCGCGTCGACCATATCGTCGACGTCAGCGAGGAACTGACCGTTCCCGCTCTACTGCTGCGGCCGGATGGCCACGTGGCGTGGGTGGGTGATGATCAGCAGGAGCTATGCACCCAGCTACTTCGATGGTTCGGCGTCGCCGGCAACTAGCTCCACACGATCTCTGTTCGATGGTCTGACCAGGTCGCACGTCGACATCGACGCCGCAGGGTCGACGTGTTGTTCCGCGGCGACGCCGAGCTTCGCTACGAGCTGCAGTCGTTGGCCCACCGAGTGGCCGACCGCAAGCAGAATTCTTCCGCGCACAGGTCGCCGGGCCGTGACCAGCGGTGAGGGCCGAGCTGATCAGGCCGAGGTGAGCGCGGCAGCAAGTGGCGTGGTGAGCGTCTCGGGCAGCACCCGGTCGGCGCGCGCGTCGGTACAGCCGACCCATTCGGCGGCCTCCCGAAGCGCTTTCGCCGCAGCGGGTACGTGTTTGGAACCGTTCAGCGAGATCTGACGCGCCACCAGGGTCCGGCCCTCACGCGCCGGATCCACTCTGCCCACCAGACGCCCGCCCGACAGCAGCGGCATGGCGAAATAGCCGTGCACCCGTTTGCCTTTGGGGACATATGCCTCGAGGCGGTGGGTGAAGTCGAAGACTCGTTCGGTGCGGGCCCGGTCCCACACCAACGAGTCGAAGGGCGAGAGCAGCGTGGTGCGGTGGCGACCGCGCGGCTGGTGTTCCAAGGCGGCGGTATCGGCCCAGGCTACAGCCGTCCGTCCGTCCCTACCCCAGCCGGCTACCGACACCTCGACCAGACCGCTGCCGGGCAGCGCCGAGCGGACTTGTTCCACCGTCAGCCGATGATAGTCCGCGAGATCCTTCACCGTGGCCACCCCCAGCGCCGCGCCCGCTCGTGCGGTGAGCTCGCGCAGGCAGGTTGCGTCGTCCATGTCTTGCGCCAGCAACTCAGCAGGCACCGCCCGTTCGGCTATGTCGTACACCCGCTTCCAGCCCCGACGTTCGGTACAGACGACCACACCGGTGTCCAACAGCCACTCGATGGCGACCTTCGATTCCGACCAGTCCCACCAGGGGCCGCCGTTCTTCGCGCCGCCCAGTTCGGTGGCCGTCATCGGGCCCTCGCCGTGTAGCCGGGCCAGCACTTCGGCGCAGGAACGTTCGCGGTCGGCCAACCTGTGCCAACGGTGGCCGCGCTCGATGAATGCGCGGCGCCGGAAGGCGTACAACGGCCAGGCGTCGATGGGGAGCACACACGCGGCGTGCGACCAGTATTCGAACGCGCGGGTGTGCTGCCAGTACGCCGCCTCCACCACGTTGCGGCCGACAGCGCCGAGCCGAGCGTAGGGCACCAGCTCGTGGGAGCGGGCCAGCACGGAGATGGTGTCGAGCTGCACGGCGCCCAGCTGCTGCAGCACGGCACGAGGAGTGCCGCGCCTGCCGTACGGAGATCCGAGCAGGCCTTGGGCGCGCAGAAAGATTCGGCGCGCCTCGTCGGCAGAGAGAGACACTTCTGGCATGCACGCAGCCTAATAGCCTCTTTCATCCGCAGTATGACGTGATATGCAGATGCATCTGCAGGGTGGAGGCAGGCCAGATGGACCGTTCGACCCGGCGTTACCGTTGGCGGCAGTCGCGATATTGCTGCCGCCTATCCCGGAGGAGGCTGCCGTGGCTGAGCCAACCACCACCGAAGCCAACCACCACCGAACTCATCGAGTCGGTGTCCCAGGCTGGCCCGTTGCCCGTCAGGCTGGTCGCCCTACATCCGATTCACGCATCGAGCGGCGGGCGGGATGCCGACCTATGCGCCGGAACAATTCCGAGTCCCGGCGTCCATCCGCGTCCGCCGATCAGCGGCCAGCACTGCCGCCAAGCCTTCCTGCAGGTCCTTGACGAAATACTCGGGAACTTCAAGCGAAGGGAAATGTCCCCCGAATCCGGGCGACCGCCATCGGACGAGCTGTCGGTACCGCTGTTGTGCCCAGGAGCGCGGACACTTCTCGATGTCGCGGGGATACATGGTGATCGCCGACGGGACGTCGACCCGAAGGTCGGGGTCCAGACGGTTGTGGCTTTCGTAGTAGATGCGGGCCGACGATGCGCCGGTCCGGGTCAGCCAATACAGGGTGACATCATCGAGAATGCTGTCTTTGGAAATTGTCTCGAACGGGCTGTCTTCGGTATCTGTCCACTCGGCGAACTTGTCGAGAATCCAGGCGAGAAGCCCGACTGGTGAGTCGACCAGCGAGTAGCCGATGGTCTGCGGTCGGGTGGCCTGCTGCTTCGCATACGCCGCGCGGTGGCGCCAGAAATCGCGGGTTTCCTCGGTCCACTTGCGTTCTACCGCCGTCAGCCCTTCCGTGGTCACCCCGGGCGGTCCCTCTGCGAACGTTGTGTGGATGCCCAGAACGTGCGCCGGGAATCTGCCGCCGAGGACCGTGGTGATATTGCCTCCCCAGTCGCCGCCGTGAGCTGCGAAGGTGCTATAGCCGAGCCTGCCCATGAGTTCCACCCATGCGGCCGCGATCTTTTCGGTTCCCCACCCGGTGGTGGCCGGCTTGTCGCTGTAACCAAAGCCTGGCAACGATGGAACCACGACGTGGAACGCGGGCGCGTGGGCATCTCTCGGATCTGCCAACTCGTCTATTACATCGGTGAACTCCGCGATACTGCCTGGCCACCCGTGTGTCACGATCACAGGAGTGGCATCTGCGCGTGTGGATCGTCGGTGTAAGAAGTGGATTCTCAGATCATCGATGGTCGTGCGGAACTGGCCGATGCGGTTGAGGCGCTCTTCGAACGACCGCCAGTTGTACCCGGTGCGCCAGTAGTTCACGACATCGACGAGGTCGGTGAGAGGGACGCCCTGTTCCCAACGGCGACGGCCGGGTGCGGCGCGATGGACGGTCTCGGGCTCCGGTAGCCGCGCCGCGGCCAATCGCGCGCGCAGATCGTCGAGGTCGGCGTCGGTTGCGTGGGCTTCGAATGCTTCCACGGCGCCGGTTGGACAGTTCATGAGATGTCGTCACCGAGGTGAGCTGCCGTAGCGACAGCGCTTCGATCGATGCCGACCCCAGAAGGAAAGACGAACCAACGTGTGGGCATGAGACCTCCTGGGGGATCGTGAAACCGGCTCGAACCTTCAATGAACCGCCTATGGTGGTTCTAACATGTCCTATGTCAGCATGCAACCTGCTACGGTGGTTCCATGCGCGGTCGGTTCCCTGACTTTCGTCTCGGCAACGTGCTAGCGACCAGTTTCACGGCCACTCTGACGGAGCGGCGTGGCAATGCTGTAGAGCGCATTCCCACCCCGCAGCGACTCGTCGACTGGCTGGCAGTGAACAACCTGGCCGTGGAGTCCTGCACCGCCACCCAGCTCGAACTCGCTTGGGAATTGAGGGAATCGATTCACGCCGCCGCAACGGCAACCGCGATCGACGACACCGTGCCTGCGTCTGCCATCCAGATCATCAATGACTGCAGCATTCAGGGTCGGGCCGTGGCTGTCTTGACGCCCGAGGGCAATCGTCACTGGCGACTCGGCTCGGCTTCCTGTGTCGAAGATGCCCTGAGCGTGATCGCCGCCGACGCGATCGGCATCCTCGCGGGCGAACGAGACGGAAGATTGGCCCTGTGCGCCTCGCCGACCTGCCAGGCTGCCTTTTTCGATACCAGTCGAAGTCGCACCCGCAGATGGTGTGACATGAACACGTGCGGGAATCGTCAGAAGAAGGCGCGTTTCAATGCCAACCAGCGCACAAGCCGGAATGCCGCACGCAAGGGTGTCGTCCGATCCGGCTGAAGAGCTCGTCGGGTAGGAGGGGATCGACGGCCAGTTGGTCGCCCGCCATGCTCGACGGACGCCACACCCTTGGTTACACTTCGACCCTCAGCAGCGTCCAGAACGCCTGCGCCCCTTGGGGTGTCACCCGCAGTGCCCGCCCAGAGCCGACTCGCCGCACCCATTGTCGCTCCAGCGCTGTGGCGCACAGGGTCGCGCCCAGTGCGCCGGCGAGATGGGGCCGGCGCTCCGTCCTGTCCAGGCACGACCGGACGAGGGGCCGCCGGGAGCTTCGAGGGTGCTGGTAGCCGAGGGCATCGGTCAGCCATGCCCGGCCTTCGGGAGTGACCGCGAGCCCGGAGTCGGTGGCAACCAGACCTCGAGCGATCATTGCGTCTGCCAAGGCCACGCCCAGCTGACCCGCCAGGTGGTCGTAGCAGGTGCGGGCCCGAGCTTCAGCCTCGAATCGAACCGATTCGCGCAGATTCTGCGGGGGCGTTGTCTCGCCGGCATATGAAGCGAGGGTTTCGATCAGGGCGGCTTGCTCCGGGCCTGCCAGCCGGATGTAGCGATGGCGGCCTTGCCGTTCCGCGGTCAGCAGTCCGCCGGCGATGAGTCGGGAGAGTTGCTGGCTGGCCGTGGAGGGTCGCACCCCTGCGTGCCGAGCGAGTTCGCCCGCTGTCCAGGCGCGACCGTCGAGCAGCGCGTGGCAGAAGGCGGCACGTGTGTGGTCGGCGAGCAGGCCGGCGATCTCGGCGAGGGGGGCCATGAAGCCATGATGGCGCACGAACAGTTCGGGGAGCACCGAACTGTCACGGCCCTAGCGTCGAGGCCATGACCAACGCCCACGGTCTGCTCCAGCGTCCGCAGACCACCTTCGCTCGTTTACACGACCAGACCACCCCACTGTTACTCCCCAATGCCTGGGACTACGCCTCCGCAGCCATTCTGGTGGACCAGGGTTTCGAGGCGATCGCGACCACGAGTCTGGGCGTGGCCGCGGCTGCTGGACTGCCGGATGGGGCGGCGGCGACCGCCGAGGAGACCGTGGCCCTGGCCCACCGGCTCGGACAAGGCTCCCTTCTGTTCACCGTCGACGTCGAAGGCGGTTTCAGCGACGACCCGAACGATGTGGCGGAGCTGGCCAGAACCCTGCACGAGCTGGGGGCAGCGGGAATCAACCTGGAAGACGGCCGGCCCGACAACACCCTCGCTCCCATGGAACTGCACGCTGAGAAGATCGCCGCGGTCAAGACCGCCGTTCCCGCACTGTTCGTGAACGCTCGCACCGATACCTACTGGTCCGGAGGGCAGGAGGAACACGACGAGACCGGACGACGCCTCGCGGTGTACCAACGAGCAGGTGCAGACGGAGTATTCGTGCCAGGGCTCACGGATCCGGACAGGATTGCTGCTGTGATGGACACCCTCACCGTCCCGCTGAACCTTCTGTACCAGCCGACCGGCCCCAGCGTTGCCGATCTGGCGGCATTGGGCGTGCGCCGGATCAGTCTCGGCTCGCTGCTATACCGCAACGCTTTGGCGGCGGCCGCAGCCACAGCGACCGCCATCCGTGACGGTCTGCCAATGAAACGTGCGACGCTGTCCTACACGCAGCTACAGGCGCTGGTGGCGCCTGCTGACCACCAGGGGAGGTATCCGTGATCGGATTCCATCACAGGAGCCCCAGAGCTGCACAGTCGAGTATGCGGCAGAACTCAGTTCGGTGGGTGCACTTTTGCCCAGTGGTTGGCGATGTCGATTCGCTGGGCCATCCAGACCTTGTCGTGCGACTGGACGTAGTCGAGGAAACGTTGCAGCGCGGCCGTGCGAGCGGGGCGTCCGGAGAGGCGGCAGTGCAGACCCACCGAGAGCATCTTCGGCGCGCCGGCCACTCCCTCGGCATAGAGCACGTCGAAGGCATCTTTCAGGTAGGAGAAGAACTCCTCACCCGTGGCGAAGCCGGCGTAGGAGGTGAACTTCATATCGTTGGCCTCGAGAGTGTAGGGAACCACCAAGTGGTCCTGGCCATTCACCTTCACCCAGTACGGCAGATCATCGGCGTAGGAGTCGGCATCGTAGGCGAAGCCGCCGTGCTCGACGACCAGCTCCCGAGTTTGCGGAGAAACGCGCCCGGTGAACCACCCTCGCGGCGGCTCACCGATCAACCTGGTGATGATCTGCACAGCCTCGTCGATGTGCTGGCGCTCCACTCGGGGATCGACCGTTTGATAAGAAATCCACCGCAGCGAGTGGCATGCGACTTCACAGTTCATGCGTTTGAGCTCGTGTACCGCAGCGGGATTGCGTTCCAGTGCCCGGGCAACGGCGAAGATCGTCAAGGGGATGTCGCGGGTGGCGAATGCTCGTAGCACTCGCCACAGCCCTGCCCGCGACCCGTATTCGTACATCGTTTCGATCGGTAGGTTTCGGTTCGGATACACGTCCATCGGGACGACATCCGACAGCAAGCTCTCGGCTGCCGGGTCACCGTCGAGGACACAGTTCTCGGCGCCCTCTTCGTAATTGAGGACGAACTGCACCGCGAGGTTCGCATCATCGGGCCAGTGTGGGTGCGGTGGATTCGGCCCGTAACCGACCATATCGCGGGGGTAGGCGAGGTCGAAGTCGCTCATGCCACATCACTCCTGTTCAGTGCGTAGCCGAACGCGACGGACATTGCGAGGTGCCCTCCAGCCGCCGCGCGAATCCATCTTCAGAATAGACGTCGTAGCGGTACCGGCTACTGGATCGGCAATCTGTCGCCGAAGGGGAAATGAACCACCGGCGCCGCCACGGAGGGACGCCGAGAGTCACAATGCCTCGTTCAGCGGAGACCGCCACGGCGGATGAGGCGCTGTCGCCGGGCGTTGCTCAGGGACGGATGGGTGCGTGATCCTGGATTTTGAGCGGGGTGACCGGGGTACCGTCGCTCCACGTGCCCATGTACCGGTGTTCGGGCGTGTCGCCGAGAGCGTATTCGCGGTCGGCGCCGCTGTCGGCTGCGCTACGCAGGGCATCCCAGACCTTCCAGATGAAGAAGTAGTCGTAGGCGTCGATGGAGCCCCGAGTGTCGGGGTTCGGCGAGCCGTTGGACACACCGTGCGCGGACAGCAGCGGGGGAGTGCCGTGCTTGTCGGTGTAGGTCAGCACGATGTTCTTGTTGGCCGGCGGAATATGGCCGAGTTTCGGGAAGAGCGCGTTGCAACTGGAGTCCTGGTTACCCTCCAGCGCGACGATCCCCTCATCGCCGATATGGCACTGGAACAGCGTATCCGCGGGAATGCCGGCGAGAGTGTCGTCGAGTGCAGGCTCACCCTTGCCGGCGAACCCGCCGTCGTGGGGATCATCGAGAAAGACCGCTCGAGGACGTGGCAATTCGAGGGCTTCGTGGCGATTGAGGAAGTTGGAGGTCAATATGCCACCGAACGACAAGCCGAAGTAGCTGGTGCGGTCGAGCTGTGGCTGTACCCGCGCGGAGTCGGACTGCAGGAAGCTCAGCCCACCGCGAATGCCCTCCACCGCCGACTGCACGCAGGGCTCGATGTCGCCCGGCCCTTTCGGACATGGGGTGCGCGGGCTGGCTTGCCAGCGCGGGTAGATGACGACGCTGCCCTTGCGAACCGTGTGACGGATGAGCCCGTGCAGCTTTTCGTAGCCGGAGTACTCACCGAAGCCATGCGTGATCACCGCTAGTGGGGCACTCGCCAAAGGCGGACCCCCGACAGGCTCGAACGCAAACCACGCGTTGTCGCCCTCGCCGCCGGAGCTGACTCGCATGTCCGTGTAGGCGTAGTCACTGCCACCCGGACCAGACGTCGGTTGTTGCGGTGGAGCGACCGCGTTCACCGGCCCCCCGGCGGATCCACTGTCGGGGGCGGCGTGCGCTAGCGCGGTGGTGCCGACCAGTGCACCGGAGACCACGAGTGTGACCGTGAGCCGGGCAGTGGCTCCCACTCCACGCGTGAAAGCTCGGCGCCGAGCGGAAAGAACAGTGGACGAGAAGGCTGGCCGCATCAATTGGTCCTTCGTTACACAGATCCTCGGAGTGGCTTTCGCCGACAGCGATTGCACTCTAGCTGCAATACACGAGGTCGGCGACCGGCCGCCCGTTGCCCGTGCCGATGGAAGTCGTTGCTCGACAAGCAGATACACCACGGTGTCGAGTCGGGCGTGTTGTGACTGCTCACCGAATGGACCCGTCCGGAGCCGGCAGGCGGCAGGCCCGCCAACCAGTCCAAACCGCCGGCCCCGCCGTCGAGCTAGACCATGCCGAGCAGGCTGCTCCGGACCGTGAGCGGCGCACAACACCAGGCCAGTGGCTGTGAGCAGGCGACTTAACACTGCCCTAAGGTTCGCGTAGTGAAAAGATAGCGGAAGATTTGATGTCGTCTTATTGACGGATGGAGCAGAGCCGAAGAAGATATTTCATAACATCCCCATTTTTGTGTTCGAGGGACAGCAAACACTGAGGTTGCAGATCCCCGGCAGTGGATGTTCTGTCGATGAATTCGTCGCCCCTGGAATGCTTCCCCACCCGATGGTTCGGCGCGCCTGGCTGCCGGCATTTCGGGTGCGGCAGGGCATGTTTCTCAAGGATTTACAATGCACTCCACACTTATCGTCGCGCGTATGAATCCGGCGTCGTCGACGTCTGTAGCAAAGATCTTCGAGGAGTTCGACAAGAGTGAGATGCCCGGACTCATGGGCACCGTTACTCGTCAACTCTTCCACTATCGTGGACTCTATTTTCACCTTCAAGAATTCGAGTCGGCCGACCGTGCTTCCTCGATCGAGAAGATGAAGTCGCATCCGTCCTTCGTGCGGATCAGCAGCGACCTCGAACCGTTCATCAGCGCCTATGATCCAGACACTTGGCGCTCACCGTCCGATGCGATGGCGACACGGTTCTATCACTGGACACAGTCCTCCTGAAGTTCGGCCGCTCATACCGGCCAATGCAAGTGGTTTGTATACCGAGAGGTTTGCGGTGAAACGTCAAGTAGTTGTTACTGGCATCGGCGTGCTCGCGCCGGGAGGAATCGGAAAGCGCGCATTCTGGGATCTGTTGCTCGCGGGGCGTACCGCGACTCGTGGGGTCACCTTCTTCGATGCCTCCTCCTTCCGCTCGCAGGTCGCGGGCGAGATCGACTTCGTGCCTGCCGAACACGGTCTGGGGGTGCAGGAGATCCGGCGCATGGACCGGGCGGCTCAGCTGGCAGTGGCCGCGGCACGCGAGGCCATCGGTGATGCCGGTCTCGATACCGGCGCACTGGACCCACACCGGCTGGGTGTGACCGTAGGCAGCGCCGTTGGCGCTACCACCGGTCTCGACCAGGAATATCGGGTCGTCAGCGATGATGGTCGGTTGCATTTGGTGGATCACGAGTACGCGGTCCCGCACCTGTACAACTATTTCGTTCCGAGTTCGTTCGCCACCGAAGTGGCCTGGCTGGTCGGCGCGCAGGGACCCACGTCGGTGATCTCGACCGGTTGCACCTCCGGAATCGACTCGGTTGCCCACGCGGTCGAACTCATTCGCGAAGGTTCGGCCGACGTCATGGTCGCCGGCGCCACCGATGCTCCGATATCTCCTATCACGGTGGCGTGCTTCGATGCCATTCGCGCCACGACACCGCGCAATGATGAACCGGAGTGCGCCTCCCGGCCGTTCGACCGTTCACGCAACGGATTCGTCCTGGCCGAAGGTGCCGCCATCTTCGTGCTCGAGGAGAGAGAGAACGCGCAAAGGCGCGGAGCGCGAATTTACGCTGAAATAGCGGGATATGCCTCGCGCAGCAATGCGTATCACATGACCGGGTTGAAACCCGATGGTAGGGAAATGGCCGATGCAATCGGCGCGGCACTGATCGAGGCGGAAGTTGCAGCCAGCGACGTCGATTACATCAATGCGCACGGATCGGGAACGAAGCAGAACGATCGGCACGAGACCGCCGCATTCAAACGGGCACTCGGTGAGCAGGCCTATCGGGTGCCGGTCAGTTCGATCAAGTCCATGATCGGGCACTCGCTCGGAGCTATCGGATCTGTCGAGATCGCCGCCTCTGTCTTGGCGATAGAAAACAATGCCGTGCCGCCCACTGCCAATCTGCACACGGCCGACCCAGAATGCGATCTCGACTACGTACCAGTGACCGCGCGCGAGTGGAAGACAGATGTCGTGCTGACAGTCGGAAGCGGTTTCGGTGGCTTCCAGAGCGCAATGGTCCTCACTCATCCGGAAAGGCGTGCAGCGTGACGGTTTCGGCAGTGATCACTGGCCTCGGTGTGGTCGCCCCCAATGGTCTCGGAGTCGCCGATTATTGGTCGGCCACCTGTAGCGGAAAAAGCGGAATCGGGCGGGTTGGACGGTTCGATATCACGCAGTACCCGAGCACGCTGGCAGGAGAGATTTCAGGCTTCGACGCCGAGGACCACCTGCCCAAGCGGCTGCTTCCACAGACGGACAGGATGACACAGCTGGCTCTCGTGGCCGCGGACTGGGCGCTACAGGACGGAGACATCCGGACATCCGACATGGCCGAGTTCCGCATGGGCGTGGTCACCGCCAATACCTGTGGCGGGTTCGAGTTCGGCGAGGGGGAGTTGCGCAATCTGTGGAGCAAAGGCGGCAGCCACGTCAGCGCATATCAGTCCTTCGCGTGGTTCTATGCGGTGAACACCGGTCAGATCTCGATCAGACAGGGTATGCGTGGACCCAGCAGTGTCGTGGTGAGCGACCAGGCAGGTGGTTTGGATGCGCTGGCCCAGGCGCGGAGGGAGATTCGCCGAGGAAGCGCGTTGGTGCTCTCGGGAGGTGTCGATGCGCCGATTTGTTCCTGGGGTTGGGTAGCGCTGCAGGCAAGCGGCCGGATCAGCACCAGCGAGCTGGCCGATCGCGCCTACTTACCATTCGACGCCGAGGCACACGGTCAACTGCCCGGTGAAGGCGGCGCACTACTGGCAGTGGAAGATATGGCAGCCGCGCGCGATCGCGGTGCACGTATATACGGCACGATCGCCGGGTACGCGACCACCTTCGATCCCAAGCCCGGTAGCGGGCACGAACCCGGATTGCGCCGCGCTATCGAACTCGCATTGGCCGACGCGGAATTGGCGCCGGGCGATGTGGATGTCGTATTCGCCGACGCCGCAGCAGATCTCGAATTGGACCAGATCGAAGCCGAGGCCATCGGCGCGGTGTTCGGGCCGTGTGAGGTTCCGGTCACGGCCCCGAAAACCATGACGGGAAGGCTCGGTTGTGGTGCCGGCGCGCTGGATGTCGCCACTGCCCTGCTATCCATTCGTGACGGGTGCATACCCCCCACGACCAACATCGACCCGATGTCGAGCTACGACCTCGACGTGGTCACCGAGACGCGCCCGGCCACCGTGCGAAACGCCATGGTGCTCGGCCGGGGTATCGGCGGATTCAACTCCGCACTCATCGTCGGCGCTGTGTGAGTGACGCCGACCGAAATTCGAATCGGGAGAGAGATTTGTCAGTCGAAGAATTCGAACTCGCCGACTTGCGGCGAGTGATTCGAGCGGCCGCAGGTGAGGTCGAAGGCCTCGACGGCGACATCATCGATACGCCGTTCGAGGAACTGGGCTACGAATCGCTGGCCCTACTGGAGACCGCGGGAAGGATCGAACGCGAATACGGTGTGAAGCTCGAGGATTCGGTATTGATCGACGCCTCCACACCCAGGGCGCTGCTCGAGGTCGTCAATCAGCAACTAGCAACGGAGCCCTCGCTATGAGTACGAGAAACGAACCGGAGCAGTCGGCCAGAACCGTCGTCGTGACCGGAGGCACCAGTGGAATCGGGCTGGCGGCAGCCACGACGCTGGCGGCCGGAGGGCATCGGGTGTATCTGTGCGCCCGAACCAAGAGCGCGGTGCAAGCCACAGTCGAGCAACTGCGTGAGCTCGGCTACGAGGCCGACGGAAGCGCCTGCGATGTGCGGTCCCAGGACAGCGTCACCGATCTCGTACGCTCGGCGGTGGATCGCTACGGCCCCATTGGCATCCTGGTCAACAATGCGGGCCGTGGCGGCGGCGGTATTACCGCGGAAATCGCCGACGAGTTGTGGTTGGACGTCATCGATACCAACCTCAACAGTGTCTTCCGGATGACCCGGGAAGTGCTGACCGGGGGCGGTATGCGAGCCGGTGGTTGGGGCCGAATCATCAATGTCGCATCGACAGCCGGTAAGCAGGGCGTGGTGCTCGGTGCGCCCTACAGCGCCTCCAAGCACGGGGTGGTGGGCTTCACCAAAGCTCTCGGCAACGAGCTCGCGCCGACAGGCATCACCGTCAACGCCGTGTGTCCCGGGTATGTCGAAACGCCGATGGCGGAGCGGGTCCGCGCAGGCTACGCCGCTGCGTGGCAGGTGCCCGTCGACGAGGTCATGCGACGGTTCCAAGCGAAGATCCCATTGGGGCGCTACTCCACTCCCGACGAGGTCGCGGGGTTGATTCGCTATCTGACTTCCGACACTGCAGCACCGATCACCGCTCAGGCCATGAATGTCTGCGGCGGACTGGGCAATTTCTGACTTCTGGAGGAGCGCTGATGCAAGCAGAACCACGACGCGTGGAGCATGGGATCTCGATCGATGCTCCCGCGGAAGTCATCTACCGGTTGATCATCGGAGTCGAGGACTGGCCGACGGTTTTTCCGCCGACCGTGCATGTCGAGTGTCTGGAGCGATCCGGTGACAGTGAGAGGATTCGCATCTGGGCGACGGCGAACGGGTCGGTCAAGACATGGATATCGCGCCGCGAATTCGACCATGAACGCCGGCAGGTCACCTTCCGGCAGGAGGTGTCGGCGCCTCCGGTGGCGGCGATGGGTGGGCAGTGGGTGGTCGAGCCGACCAGCGCAAGCACATCTCGGGTGCGGCTCTATCACGACTATCGGGCGGTGAACGACGATCCGGAGGGACTGGCTTGGATCGAGGCGGCGGTCGATCGCAATAGCCAAGCGGAGTTGGCGGCGCTGAGCGCCGCCGCCACCCGGACGGCCGACGATCGAGAACTGATGTTGTCCTTCGAAGACAGCATCAGCGTCCCTGGCCGAGCCGAGGACGTCTACGACTTCCTCAACCGTGCGGATCTGTGGCCGCAGCGACTCCCGCACGTCGCCGAGGTCGCCCTACAGGAGGACGTCCCGGGGCAGCAACTGCTGGAGATGACCACCGAGGCTGCGGACGGATCGGTCCACACCACCACGTCCATTCGGATCTGTTCCCCGCACGATCGCATCATCTACAAGCAGATCGGACTGCCCGCGCTCATGGAGCTGCACACGGGATGCTGGTCCGTGCGTGGAACCGAAACAGGAGTGTTCGTCACCTCGCAGCACACCGTGATCATCCGGCGCGAGAACATCGAACCGATCCTGGGTGCGGGGGCCGATTCCGCGCAGGCGCGTGCGTTCATCCGGAACGCCTTGGGCACCAATAGCCGAGCAACGCTCCAGCACGCGAAACAGTATGTCGAACAACGCGTCTGAGCGACGCACTCGAGTCGACGACATCTGCGATGTGCTGGTTGTCGGGGCCGGTCCGGTCGGATTGATGCTCGCGCACGAGCTGTGCCGGGCCGGAGTGGCGACCACCGTGTTCGAATGCCTCGACCAGCCGATGACCGAGTCGAGGGCCTCGACCCTGCATGCCCGGACGATGGAGTTGTTCGCGCAGCGGGCACTGCTGCGCGAATTCGGTGACCCATCCCGCATCGCAATGGGTCATTTCGGCGGGATCCCGCTCGACCTCACGGTATCCAGTCCGTTCAGTGGTCAATGGAAGGTGGTGCAGTCACGGGTCGAAGCTGTGCTGCAGCGTGCTGCGGTGGCGCGCGGGGCCGACATCCGCCGATCCCATGAGGTCATCGACCTCGAACACACCGGTGATCACGTCATCGCAATCGCGAAGGGTCCGAACGGACTCGTCCGTATGCGCGCGCGCTATCTCGTCGGCTGTGACGGTGAACACAGCACGGTGCGCCGTGTGGGCGAGTTCGATTTCCCGGGACAGTCGGGCGACCGGCTGCTCTGGCGGGCGGATGTCCGGGGTATCGACATCCCGGATCGACGTTTCGAGCGCCATCCGAACGGGCTGGCCATCGCCTCCACCAATGCAGAGGGCACGACCCGGGTCATGGTGCACGAGTTCGCTGGTCCGCCGCCGGGGCGCGCTCCGGCGGCGGAGTACTCCGCGGTCGCAGCGGCGTGGGAGCGGGTTACCGGCGAGGACATTCGACTGGGCAGACCTGTGTGGGTCAACACGTTCGACAACACCCTGCGACAGGTGAAGTCCTATCGTCAGGGGCGAATCCTGGTGGCGGGTGACGCCGCACATGCTCAGATGCCGGTCGGCGGCCAGGCGCTCAATCTGGGAATCCAGGATTCGGCAAATCTGGGATGGAAACTCGCAGCTCACCTGCGACACGGTCCGGAGTCCGATCTGCTGGATACCTACCACACCGAACGTCACGCCGTTGGGCAGCGCGTGTTGAAACACATTGCCGCACAGTCATTATTGTTGCTGGGCGGTATGGATATCGACCCGCTACGCACGCTGACGCGGGAACTGGCGGGATTCGACTCGGTGCGCCGGCACCTCGCCGAAGTGATCAGCGGGCACGACATCCGCTACGACATTGCCGAGGGGGCACACACCTGGCTCGGTCGCACGGTCCCGTATCGACAGCTGCACACCGCGTTCGGAGCGGGGGACACTTTCGCGCTGCTCGAGCCCGGCAAAGGGGTCTTTCTCGAGCTTGCCGGTGACCGCACAACCGACGACCTGGTCAGACGCTGGGGGGGTCGAGTTTCCGTGGTGCATGCAACCCCGGCCGACGAGGCGGACCCGACGTTCACCGCGGCACTGGTGCGGCCGGACGGATACATCGTGTGGGCCGATGGCGACCGCGTCGAACTTGCGGACGCGCTGCGTCGCTGGTTCGGCGCGCCGGAGTCCTGATGCGGACTCAGAAGTGATGAAGAACAGGAGATTCACGTGGGAACATTGACCGGTAAGACAGCGTTGGTCACCGGCTCGAGCCGCGGCATCGGCCGAGCGATCGCCGAACGACTCGCCCGTGAGGGAGCGCTCGTCGCGGTGCACTACGCGCGACAGACCGACACGGCCAACGAGGTCGTCGCTGGAATCGAGGCTGCCGGCGGAGCCGCGTTCGGTGTGCAGGCCGAGCTCGGGGTGCCCGGCGATGTCGACACCCTCTTCGAGGCGGTCGAACGCAAACTGAAAGAGCGCGCGAGTCGAGCAGAGCTGGACATCGTTGTGAACAATGCCGGAATCATGGGAGGCATTGCGCCCGAGGAAGTCACGCCCGAGCTGTTCGATCGGCTCGTCGCTGTGAACGCCAAGGCGCCGTTCTTCATCACTCAACGGGCGCTCGGCATGATGCCCGACGGAGGCCGGATCATTGGAATCTCTTCTGGGCTGACCCGATTCGCCAATCCGGACGAAGTTGCCTATGCGATGACCAAAGGCGCTCTGGAGCAGCTTGCTTTCCACTTCGCCAAACATCTCGGTCCGCGTGGGATCACTGTCAATAGTGTCGCGCCCGGCATCACCAACAATGGGAGCCCGGTGTTCGACATCCCCGAGGCGGTGGCCCAGATGTCCGAACTATCGGCGTTCGGCCGGCTGGGGGAACCCGCCGACGTGGCGGATGTGGTGGCCTTCCTGGCCTCTCCCGATGCTCGATGGATCACCGGCGCGTTCATCGATGCCAGCGGCGGCTCGCTGCTCGGCTGACGGGGGAGTCGGGTCATGAGTCGGCCAGCCGTGTCCGTGTCGGCCAGTGAACCGCAGGCGTCGGCGGCACTGTGGGTCCTGGTGGCGGTGTTGTCGGCCAATATGTTGCTCGACGCGCTGGAAGTATCGGTTGTGATCGTCGCGCTTCCGGCGATTGCCGCGGACTTGGGGCTCGCGCTGTGGTCGTTGCCTTTGGTCATGACCGCGTTTGCGCTCGGGTTCGGAGGACTTGTGCTCCTGGCACCGGTCCTCACGTCCAGATTCGGCCGGCGGCGTGTCTTCCTGATCGCCCTACTGGTGTTCGTCTTGGCGTGCGTGCTCGGTGGGTATGCGGACAACGCCGCCATGCTGTTGGCGAGTCGACTGGTGAAGGGCGCCTGTGCGGCCCTGACGGCCCCGACCGGACTGGCGATCATTGCAAGCAGTTTTCCCGAAGGGGCATTACGGGATCGGGCACTGTCGATCTACTCGCAGTTCGGCGCCAGCGGCTTCACCGTGGGTCTGCTGGCCTCGGGTCTACTGACAGCAGAGTGGACGTGGCGGTGGACGCAATGGTTTCCGATTCCGGTGGCGCTGGTGTTGCTGCTGTGCGGAATGCGTGTGCTTCCACGGGATGTAGACGCGCCTACGCCGCTGCGGTTTCGACTCGTCGGAGACGGTGCGCTGCTGCGGTCGGCCGCAGGCGGAGCGCTACTCAATGGCTCGTTCCTGTACCTGATGGTGATCACAACCGTGGATCTGCACTACGGACTCGGGTGGTCGCCTCTGGTCATCGCGCTGGCTTTGCTCCCCGCGTGCGTGCCGCTGGCGCTGACCGCACGGTGGTCCACCCGGATGGTGCGCCGCTACGGCGCGCCATGGCCGATCCTGCTGGGCAGTTGCGCGGTCCTGCTCGCATACGTGCTCTACGCCGCCCAACCGCGGGCGGAGTCCTACGTCGAGCATCTGTTGCCGACACTGCTGTTGGTGGGTGCGGGTCTGGCGCTGTCGTTCGCTGCACTGAACATCCAAGCCGTATCACGGGTACCGACGGCCGATCGTGCGATGGCGGCGGCCACCCATCAAACCGGTGTCCAACTCGGGGCCGTGTCCATGCTGGCGGTGTTGTCGTGGCGATTGGCCGACACAGCGCCAGCAGCGGTTGTCGATCATCGGCACACCGGGGCGGTCCTCATCGCGGCAGCCGCGCTGAGCGTGGCTATAGCCGGTTTCGGCGTCGTATCCGAGCGCCGAACTCGATCCGCGTCGCAGCGGTAGCCCGCGGCGCGGCGAGCGCTTTCCTATTTCTGTGCCAAGAGAAAGATATCTATGCTCAACGAACCTATCCGACTGGCAATCATCACCGGCAGTGTCCGCATCGGGCGGCTGGGTCCGACCGTGGCGCAATGGTTCGCCGCCGAGGCCGGCCATCGCGAGGACCTGACCGTGGACGTCATCGATGCGGCAGACGTACCCTTGAGTCTTACCGGCCCGACCCGGCAACCCGCGCCGGACATGGTCGAGGTACTCGCCGAGATCAGCCCGCGCATCGAAAGTGCCGATGCTTTCGTGGTAGTAACTCCGGAGTACAACCACAGCTACCCCGCAGGCTTGAAGAACCTCATCGACTGGCACATCACACAATGGCGGGCAAAGCCCGTCGGATTCGTCAGCTATGGGGGTATGTCGGGCGGGCTGCGTGCGGTGGAGCATCTGCGTGCAGTATTCGCGGAGCTACATGCGATGACCATCCAGTCCACGGTGTGCTTCCGCGATTGCGCCGAGGCCTTCGACACAGACGGGCTTCCCAAAGACCGCGCCGCGTGTGAGGCCGCAGCCAAAGACATGCTCGACCAACTCGTCTGGTGGGCAAACGCGCTCAAAGATGCGCGCGCCAAGACTCCCTACAGCGTCTGAACGGGTAAGAGAAATGGATACGTCAGTACTTATCGTCGGCGCCGGCCCGGCAGGCCTGATGCTTGCCGCTGAGCTCACCTTGGCCGGGGCGCACCCCATCGTCGTCGAGCGGCTCGCGAAACGCACCGGTGAATCGCGCGGACTGGGCTTTTCCGCTCGTACCATGGAAGTCTTCGACCAGCGGGGACTGTTGCCCCGGTTCGGCGAGCTGGAGACGAGCGTGCAAGGCCACTTCGGTGGTATTCCACTGGACTTCTCGGTGCTCCCGGACGCCCATGCCGGGGTCAAACATCGAGTCTCCCAGTCGGAAACCGAGCAGGTTCTCGAAGCATGGGTACACGATCTCGACGTCGACCTCCGACGCGGGCACGCACTGGTGTCGCTGGTCGACGACGGTGACATGGTGACCGCCGAGATATCCGGGCAGGGCGCGACCTATTCACTGCAGGCGCAGTACGTGGTCGGATGCGACGGCGGCCGCAGCGTCGTACGCAAACTTGCGGGTTTCGATTTCCCGGGTACCGCACCGACCAGAGAGATGTTCCTGGCCGACCTGCGCGACATCGACATCGAACCGCGACTGATCGGCCAGACGGTGCCCAATGGCATGGTCATGGCAGCACGACTCCGTGACGATGTGCACCGGATCATCGTGTGTGAGCAGGGAACTCCGCCCCAGCGGCGGACCGAACCACCATCGTTCGCCGAGGTGGCCGCCGCATGGCAACGACTGACCGGGCAGGATATTTCCACCGCGACTCCGGTCTGGACCAGCGCCTTCGGTGACCCGGCGCGTCAGGTCACCGAATATCGCCGCGGCCGAGTACTGCTTGCCGGGGACGCGGCCCACGTTCACCTTCCGGCAGGCGGGCAAGGCATGAACGTCAGCATCCAGGATGCGGTGAACTTAGGGTGGAAGCTGGGTGCTGTCGTGCAGGGAACCGGATCGGTGCAGCTGTTGGATTCCTATCACCATGAGCGGCATCCCGTGGGACAACGGCTGTTGATGAACGCCCAGGCGCAGGGCAAACTGTTCCTCGGCGGGGACGAGATGCAGCCGGTCCGTCAGGTCTTTTCCGAACTCGTCGACTACGACGTCGTGGCACGACACCTCGTCGGGATGGTCTCCGGCCTCGACGTCCGCTACGACGTGGGTGCCGGACAGCATCCTTTGCTCGGTATGCGACTACCTCCTCGACCATTGGTCTGCGGTGGGGACAAGATCATCAGTACCGAACTGCTGCATGCTGCACGCGGCGTGCTGTTGCTTTTCGACGACAAACCGGCGTTGTGGGACGTTGCATCGAAGTGGACCGACCGCATTCGTGTCGTCCATGCCGAACTGCCCGAAGTAGATCGGGAGAATCCACTCCACGAGGTGGCGGCCGTGCTGGTTCGGCCGGACGGCTATGTCGCATGGGTGCAGCCGGGAAGCGACGACAGCCTGGCCGACAGTTTGCACCGTTGGTTCGGCTCCTCATCCTGAGCGATACCGGCGCTGCCGACCATCGGGTGCTGCATCCCCCGCAACGCCGGTCGTCCATGCATACGCGAAAAACTCAGGCGTACAACGTATTCGCGCAGCACACCAACGTACTAGCAAGTAAGTTAACGGTATTGCGCTCGTGTGCGATGACCGTTAGTCACGATCCACGAATCGAGAGAGCTGAACGATGAGCCAAACCCAGTGGATACCAACGGAAATAGATGAGGGTGCGCCCAGCGCCGCCCGCGCCTACGACTACCTGCTCGGTGGCAGCTCGCACTTCCCGGCCGACCGACAGTTGGCCGATCGAGTGCTGAGGACTCTCCCTGCACGCGACATGTCCAGGGCAAACCGTAAATACCTGGCCCGGGTGGTGCGATTCCTGATCGGAGAGGGCATTACGCAGTTCCTCGATCTCGGGTCCGGACTGCCGAACATGGACAATGTGCACGAGGTCGCCCATCGGATCGATCCGACCTGCCGAGTGGTCTACGTCGACAACGAGGACGCCGCGGTTGCCCACGGTGAAATGATGCTCGACGGAGTCGAGCACACCACGATCGTCGCGGCCGATATCCGTGACCCCGACGCCGTTCTCACCACTGTCGGCGGTCTGATCGACCTGTCGAAACCGGTGGGGTTGCTGATGCTCGGTGTGACCCAGTTCCTCGCCGATGAGGACGAACCGTGGGCGATCGCCGAGGGCTTCCGCACTGCGATCGCACCGGGCAGCTTCCTCGCGCTGTCCTCGTTCACCTGGGACAGTGACCCCCGCACCATGCAGAACACGATCGACGGATTCCGCAGTCACGGCGAGTCTCCGATCGTGCCGCGCACGCGGGCCGAGATCATCCGCTTGTTCGGCGACTTCGAACTGGTCGATCCAGGGTTGGTTTTCGTGTCGCAGTGGCGGCCGGACCCGGATGACGCGCCATCCGGGCAGCGCAACATGTATGCGGGTGTAGCACGCAAGCCCGATCGAGGGTAGCGGGTAGCCTCGGCCGGCGTCCTGAGGCGACGGCCGAGTATTCCGCGCATTCCCGATTCCGCCGCAACCACGAGGTCCCAGATTGTCACCGGCAGTTACGGGCGCCAGGACACAGCAGAAGGATCCGCACCGATGCGGTCTCTATCCGACGCTCGCTGTCCGATGCTTCGCCTCGAACCATTGCGAATGTCGGCGACGCTCTGGATCATCGGGCGGCGCCCGAACTCGATCTCCCGCCCTGTTCAAAGGGAGACCTTTTCCACTCGGCAGTGGACCTTTGCCTGCCAGCCCGAAACTTGTGCCCCAACGTTGCGCGCACAGAATCATTGCGTAAGTGAGTAGGACATGAGTGAAACGAATTCGTTCTGTTCGGGCAAGTCGTGCCGAAGCCGTGTAGCGGATGGACTCGATCCACGGTCGATCGCTCCCGGCGCCACAATCTGTAACGCCTGTTGCGACGCGATGGTCCGCGATCTCATCGCTTTACCCGACCTACACGAAGAATGTGCGGAGTTTCTTTCATCGGCGCGCAGTAGTCGAGAGCGAACATCCGGCGGTCCGCTTCCAGGAATGCCATTCAATGCTACTGTCGCGGACGTCAGATACACGATCCGCAGTGTCCTCGGAGCATGGTGTGGTTTGATCGTCGACGAACGAGGCCTGCCACATCCCGGCCGTTGCGTCCAGGAACGAGCCGAGTTTCTCCGAGAGAATATCGATTGGCTTGCGCGGCATTCCGCTGCTGCCGAAGCAACGAACGAAATCTCCCGATTGGTGCGTGACGCCCGCCGCATGATCGACCCGAATCCGCCGCGGCGGTTCGCTGTAGGATCGTGTTCTGTACCTCGATGCTCCGGCACACTGATTGCAGTGCTGGGCGCTCGAGACACACTTGCGGCCGCGGAAGTAATGTGTGATCACGATAGTGGACACCGGTGGTCGGCCACAACGTGGTTGAAAGAGCGATCCAGCGGCTCCCGAAATGGTGGACGATGGCTGAGTTCGTCGGAAATATCGTATGCTTGGCAAGTTCCCACCGGGAGTGTCTACCGATTGGCAAGTGAGAACAAATGGCGCAGAAAAACTGCGTCCGGTCGGAAATACTATTACAGCATGGATGTGGAGCGAACCTTGAAGACGGTCGGTCGAACGTCGCGCTGACGCGGTACCGATCTGCAATAGTGCTCGGTGTCGACGCCAGCGCTCACCATGAAAGGGGTCACGCTCTCAGAGCGCGGTCGGCGGTGACCGATCGAATCCGATGGATCCGAGCGATGCTTCGGTCACCCTCGCCATGATCCGAAAACCGATACCGCGCACTGTCTCGATGTATCCTTTGATGCCGATCTTTCTCCGTAGACCCACCATGTGCACGCTCAGCGTCTGACTGGCTATTGCGCCGTCGTATCCCCAGACCTCACCCATGATCTGCTCCCTGGTGAATACCGCACCGGGATCGGAGAGCAGCAGGGCAAGGAGATCGAATTCTTTGCGTGTGAGTTCGATTTCGCGATTGTGTACGAACACCTGTCGGCGTTTCGGGTAGAGGTGTACCCCGCCGGCAGCGAGCACTTCGGCAGGGGCGCGTTCACCGATTCGCCGAAATACGGTATCCATACGAGCATCCAATTCATGTATACTCGTAGGCCAGATCAAGTAATCGTCGGCTCCCAGCCTGAGTCCGAGTATTCTATCGAACTCGTCGGACTCGTCGGTGCCCAGAATGACAATCGGTATGTCCGATTGAGTGCGTATGCGCTGACATATTTCGAAGCAACACTTATGAGTGAGGTCGGGGTACAGAAATACGATGTCGAAATTGTGCACTTTCCCGAGCGCATCATCCAAACTCTGGGACGTGGCAACCATATGCCCATGACGAGTCAGTCCAGTGATCAGCTCGACTGGATTCTCGGCATTATTGCATACAATCATTGCTCGCATGTGCGGCAGCTCTTTCGGTATCGTTCCAGATATATAACGACCTGCACCACCGCGTTCCATTGCGAACAACAGGGGTCCACGTCGACGAATTACGGATGAAGCACACTGAATTGTCGGCGCAGCCTCCCCTTTGCGATGCTCGAATTGAAGTATCGTCAGCAACGATTAGAATCTACCACACTAGCCCGAACAGGGAGTGTCGAGTGGTCGACAACAAAGATAGCCGAAGGGCATCTCGAGCCGTACATATTCGCACGGTTGCCGACGTATGCAGACGATGGCACACGTAGTATTTTGCAGAATGTTTGCCAGTATGCTTGGAAGTGAGCGCCCACGATGTTCCCACATTGTGGGCACGCGATTGGTGAGTACACTGATCACACTAATTCTCTTGAAATCGGTGTAAATTTTCCTCAGTGATGCACGGTCACGTGAATTAGGTTGGCCCTAATGGGCTTTCGAACGCGAGATTTGATATATTTTCCGGCCGATCGAGCGTTGCCAGCAGATAGGCGGATCGGTAGGACGCGGGGACCGCGGAATAGGATGGCCACCCAGACGGAACCGAAGGTCGGTATGACATCGGGCGAGGCGTTCCGCGCCATCTGAGGCAAACATTCGGCGAACCACAGTTCGAGACGGGTTGCGGCCGGATCCGCTGTATTCATTTGATCACGTGACGAATCTGAATCGGTATGATTGGGTTCAACTAACAGTGCGTTCCGCTGGAAGATCGGTGCGATCCTGAGCGGCCGTCGAGGTCGACTCCTCCCGAGATTCTGTCGGGTCGGCGACTCGAGTGGACAATAGCGCCACCAGGATCACGGCCGCGAGAGCGGCGGCGATGAAGTATCCGCCCGTGATGGAGGTGGCCTCCATCACCGGCCCGAACACCAGCGGAGATACGAACTGGCCGAAGAACATTGCTGTGCCCGACAACGATGTCGCCAGCCCACGTTGCGATGACGGCGGTGTCTCACCGATGAGAACGGTGATCACGGGCAGTAGTAGCCCGTTGCCGAGGCCGAACAGTGCCGACGCGAGGAATACCGGCACCGGGTGGTCGGCCAGTCCGAGGATTGTGAATGCCGCAGTCCAACAGCCCGCCGTGGTGCGCAACAGTGCAGTGAACCCGAATCGTGCTCGGATGCGCGCATATCCGAGTCCGACCAGGATGGATGCACTGGCCTGCACCACCATGAACAACGACACGAAGATCGGCTTGTCGATCCCGAGTTGAGCCAAGCGTGTTGGCAGGAACACCGCCAGGCTGTACATCATGAGACCAGTGGTGATCATCAACCCGTACCAGGCCACAAGTATCCGGTGGCGGCGCAGCAGATCCCATGCCGACCCGCGGTGTCGAGCACCCGAGCCCTGTTCCGAGCTGGTTCGTTCTGGGATCAGCAGCATCGTGGCAATTCCGAGGGGGATACCGACGCAATAGATCGCGAATGTGGCGTGCCAACCGATTTCACCCAAGACGCCAGCCAGTGCGGGCCAGACGAGCCCGCCCGCAGTGGTGGCGGTGGTACGCCAGCCCATCAGGCGATCGCGGCGCGCTCCGTCGGCCATTGCCAAGATCGCCACGGTAGTGCCGCTGAATACTGCCGCCGCGCCGATGCCCAGGAGCGCTCGGCTTGCGATGAGCAGTGGAAACGACGTGATGAATACGCCCGCGCCACCGCCGACACCGTAGAGCACGAGCCCGGCTGCCAGTGGGGTCCGCACCCCCCAACGATCGATTGCGCGACCGATCAGCGGACTGACCGCCGCAATCGCCAAGCCGTGCGTGGTGATGATGAAGCCCGCCGCAGTGCTGCTGATTCCGAGATCGCCCCGGATGACCTCCAAGACGGGCATCACGATCGCTCCCGCCATGACCCCCAAGGTGGAGGCGAACAGTAGCAGGGTCACTTCGGCATGGCGCCGCGTCGCGGCCCGTGCATCGCCGATCACATCCACTCCTCAAAAATTACACCGAGTGACAAAGTATACTCAGTGCCACTTTGAATGGAAGGGTGAGGCGGAGATGATTCGAAGGTGACGACGCACTCTTCGGCTGGAAGCAAGCATGTGGTGTCGCTGCGGGAACGAAAGAAACAACAGACTCGACGACAACTCGCCGACATCGCAGTGCGCATGTTCACCGACGACGGCTTCGAGACGGTTACGCTGGATCGGGTCGCGGACGCGGCGGAAGTATCCAAACGAACCCTGCTGCGGTATTTCCCAACCAAGGAAGATCTCGCGTTGTCCGCGGAGTCGGAGCTGTGGAATGCCTACCTTGCCGCGTTCGCTGCCGCCGGACTCGGACGCGAGTCGGCGGTCATGGATACGCTTCGGGTGACGATGATTGCGGCGATAGACCATCGGGATGCCGACTGGGAGCGACGATTCGTTGCGACCCGCAGGTTGGTGGTGCACCACATCGCGGTGCGCCACCACAGCGATACATTGTCGCTGTCTGCGCAGGAACGACTGGTGGCCACCCTGGAGTCGCGCACCGGTGTCGACCGGCATGCCGACCTACGGATTCGACTGCTGCCCGAGCTGGCCATGGCCGCATGGCGCTGCGGCGCCAAGAACTGGGTTCGTGCTCAACGGCACTCGGCCCGCCGCGGCATCGGTGCGCGTGCGTCCCTCATTGGCTGTGTCGAGGAGGCTTTCGCAGCTCTGCCGACGGCGCTCACGATCACTGGACCGGACATCGTCGGTGCACCGGTCGACCTGCCCGCGTCGAGTCGAACCCAGTCGTGACAGCCGAGACTGCTGGAACGAGGCCGGTGTCGGCGCCATCTGGGTCTACAGTTCCAGCTCCACGTCGCTGATCGGGTAGGCGACACAGGAATGGGTATAGCCGAATCGAGCGTCGGACAGGCGCAGTTCGGCTTCGGCGGCGGTGTGCACCTCGCCTTCGACGATGCGTATGCGGCACAAGCTGCATTCTCCGGAGCGACAGGCGGTTTCGGGACGAATACCGTTGTCCTCCAGCGCGTCCAACAACGGACGATTGCGAGGAGTGCGGAAAGACTTTCCGCCGATGACCACGCTCACCTCGGTGTTCGGATCGACGTCGGAGGGCCACTGTGGCGCGCGGGTAGGGTCGCTGGGGGCGCCGTTGGCTTCGAAGCGGATTCGTTTGCGGGGGTGCCCCAGGGCGGTCAATTGGTCGAGGGCATAGTGGTAGAGTGCCTGAGGCCCGCACACGTAGACCATTCGGCCGTCGAGCGGACCGGCGAGCGCAGAGATGGTGTCGGCACTGAGCAATCCGGTGGTGCCGGTCCAGTCCGGAGCGGGTTCGGTGACCACGTGGTGGATGTCGATTCCAGGGTGCGTGGCGGCGAGCGTGTCCAATTCGTCGCGAAAGATCACGTCGGTGCAGCGACGGGATCCGTAGATCAGGCGGAAGCGGCGGTCCAAGCCACGTTCGACGATCTCGCGGATCATGCTCATGGCCGGCGCCACGCCGGAACCTCCGGCCAGAAATATCAGATCGGAGCCGTGGAACAGCGGGTTGTGGTGGAAGACGCCCATCGGACCGGTGGTGGTGAGCTCACGTCCGACCGCAACGGTGTCGATGAGCGCGTTGCTGATACGTCCGCCGGGAACGCGGCGGACGGTGAGGTCGTAGTGGTCCAAGCGCTCAGGACTCGAGGATATGGCATACGGGCGACTGGTGCCGTCGAAGAAGACGCCGAGGTATTGGCCGGCCAGAAACGGGGGCAGTGGGAGTGCTTCAGGATGCTCGAGTCGAAAGGTCTTGGTGGTCGAGGTCTCATCGATGATCTCGACAACGACCAATCGAAGTCGCTTGGGGTGGTATGTGTCCACCGTGGTTCGAGTCTCGGCGAGGTGGTCACGAGTGTCGGGAACGCGCGCGTCGATCTCGGCGAGAATGTCGGCGGCGCCGGCGAATCGGTCGGTGAGACGGTGCTTCAACAGAGTTCCTCTACTATCGGGCAGCCTTGGTGCGCAGCAGGCGTCGGGCGACGCGGGCCCCAGCTTCGAGAGTGGGCTGAAATCCACCCATGCCGGTCCAGGAACCGGCCAGATGAAGTCCGGGAACCTCGGTTCGGCGTTCGCTGTCGCGGAACAGCCAGCCTTCGGTGGCATCCTGGTCGTAGCCGTAGATCGCACCGCCCGGATGGCCGAGGTAGCGCATCATGGTCAGCGGCGTTGCGACATCGACCTCTTCGATCGCATCGCGAATACCAGGCGTGACGGCCTCGCACAGATCGAGCAACGTTTCGGCGTAGGCGAATTTGACGCGCGCATACTCCGCGGGGGCCACACTCTTCCAGATGTCGGCATACTGCAATGTCATCAGGCTGACATGGGTGGCGCCGGTAGGCGCAAACCCGATCGGCGCGACATCGTAGGAACTCACGCAGATTCCGCGGGCGGGTTCGAACGTCCGCCAACTGCGGTAGGTGTGGTCGCTGTCGAGGTCTTTGTCGACGAAGGTGGTGCTGGTGGTGAATCCCAGTTCGGCAGGGGAGGCGTCCAGTCCCATGTGCAATACGAAGCCCGACACCCCGATCCGCCTGGTGGCCAGATCGTTCCGCACACCAGCAGGCAGGTCTATGCCTTCGAGCATGCCGTAGGTGGTGGGCAACGACGCATTGGACACCACATCGGGCGCGGTGACGTCGGAACCGTCCCCGAGTCGCACCCCCAGTACACGTCCATTTTCGGTGAGGATGGCCTCGACACCGGTATTGAACCGTACGTCACCACCGGCAGCGCGAAACGAGTCGAGGATGGCACTGGACATCGCCTGCGAACCGCCGCGCACATGCCACGGCATGAATTCGAAATAGGCGAACAAGGTCAACGCCAGGTCCTGGAACCGCAATCGCGAGGGCGGCTGACCGAGGTAGGTCCAGTACATGCTCAACGCCGCCTTGAGCCGATCATCGTGGAAGTATTCGTCCAATACGTCTTGCACCGACCGCAGTCCATAGTCGAACAGCACAGGGTCGATCTGCTCCACGGGCATCCCGCGCATCGCGGCCATCTGCCAGAATGTCACCGTGCGAAGCAGGTCGAAGAACGTCGCGACCCGGTCGCGATTGCCGGGAAACTGCTCCTCGATGGCGTCGATTGCGCCATCCCACTCGGCGGGCAGCGTCAAGTCGAGCTGCCCGGGAATCACCACGCGATACAGGTCCCGCTCGGAGACGAATTCCAGCGTCTGAGCGATACCCAACTGCTGGAACAAACCTTCGCGCAGGGAAATCGGCTGACCTTCGACGCCGACGCCGGACAGTTGGTGCAGCGCCACCTCGAACTCGAAACGGCCCCGACGGAACGAGGTGGCGCAACCTCCAGGGATATTGTGGCGCTCCACCAGCAGGGTGTGCGCACCCGCGCGCTGCAGTGTTGCGGCCGCGGTCAGTCCGGCATTGCCTGCACCGATGACGATCGCGTCGTAGTCTCTCATCGGTCTGCAGCCTCGCGCTCGAGCTGAGCGGCAGCCTCGCGCTCGATCCGCTCGAACTGTTCGCCCATACGCGCCGCCAGCGCGGTGGCCGCCGACAGCGGGCGCACCATGACCATCAGGTCATCGATCTTTCCTTCGGAGTCGACCCGCAGGAAGTCGCAGCCGGTGATCTGCTTGCCGTCCACCCTCGCCTGGAACACCAATGCGTGGTCGGCGCCACTCGCGTCGGCGATCTCGCGCACGTAGTGGAAGTCCTCGAACACGCGGATCACCGCGCGCAGGATGGCCGCGGTGACAACTCGGCCTCGGTAGGGCCGGAAAGCAACCGGACTGGTGAACACGACATCGTCGGCCAACAAGGCTTCGACCGCGGCCTCGTCTCGCGCTTCGACGGCTGAGCGGAAGGGATGCATACCCTGCCCTTCTCTAGTCAAATAGTTGTCTATCTTTCGTCGAAGATAGAGGGCTCGAGGCGTTTCGTCCAGAGTCTTTAAGACAATGAATTGACTATGTTGCAGTGCTGCTAGCCTGAGCCGATGGCGCTACGTAACGCGATACTCGCGGCACTTCTGGAAGGCGAAGCGTCCGGATACGACCTGGCCAAGGGGTTCGATGCCTCGGTCGCGAATTTCTGGATGGCGACGCCGCAGCAGCTGTACCGGGAACTCGACCGCTTGGCCGCAGAGGGAATGATTCACACCCGTGTCGTGCACCAGCAGCGTCGCCCCACCAAGCGCTTGCACACGATCACTCCCGCAGGGCGCGCAGCCTTGCGTCGGTTCATCGAAGAACCGGCCAAACCGACTGCCATCCGCGACGAGATGATGGTCAAGGTGCAGGGCGTGGACGCCGAAACCGCCGCCGCTGTCCGCTCGGCGATCGCCGAGAAGCTGCAATGGTCGAAAGCAAAGCTGACTCGATACGAGCGCCTGCGCGTGCGACTGCTGGACGGACGCAGCGAACCGGCCTACCTGGACGAAGTCGAGCGCGTGGGTCCGTACTTGACGTTGTTGCGCGGAATCTGCTTCGAGCAGGAGAACATCCGGTGGGCGGAGTTCGCGCTATCGGTCATCGATCGGCGACTGGCCACGCATACCTGAGGCCGAGCCGCTGCTCGCCTGTGGTCCGTGACAGGGTGTCGCGGCCCGCGGCTGATGGAGCGCCTATATATATCAATCATGCATGAAACCCTGGGTGGGGGCTCGGGATACTTGCTTTCGACCATGTCTTTACGGCATCTTTACTAGCGGTGTGCCGGGAAGTCTGGTCGGCAGGTCGGCTCGTCGGGTCGAGTCGAGGTGTCGTGAAAGGGACGAGGACCGGTGTTGCAGCGAATCGCGAAAGAGTCCTTGTCCGGGTTGACCGTGGCGATTGTGGCGCTACCGCTGGCGATCGCGTTCGGAATCACCGCGACGGACTCCCCGGAGGGCGCGCTCGTAGGCTTGTTCGGCGCCATCTTTGCAGGGTTCTTCGCGGCGGTCTTCGGCGGGACGCCCGGGCAGGTGACCGGCCCCACGGGGCCCATCACTGTGGTTGCGACAGGAGTTATCGCAACCCATGGGCTCGATGTGGCCTTTGTTGTTTTCATCATGGCGGGCGTCTTCCAAATCCTGTTCGGTATCTCCAAGATCGGCTCATTGATTCGGTTCATCCCGCACCCGGTGGTGTCCGGCTTCATGGGTGGCATTGCTTTGATCATCATCCTGGGAGAGCTGGACCAGCTGAAACAGAGCCCGCTGCTGGTCGTGGTCACCATTGGGCTGCTGCTCCTTTCCGGACGAGTGATCAAGGCCGTGCCACCAAGCCTGATCGTGCTCGTTGTGGTCACGGCGACCTTGCCGCTACTGGACTCGGTGTTGACCGATTTCCGCATCGGGCCGGTGTGGTTGAACGGGGCGATCGACTATATCGGTGAGATTCCCAGCGCCATTCCAACGCTCGAATTGCCCGATCTCGGTGGTGTGTCGATCTGGACTCTGGTACTGCCCGCACTGAGCATCGCTCTGCTCGGGTCGATCGATTCCCTGCTGACCTCGGTCGTCATGGACAACATCACGGGCAACCGGCACCGGAGCAACGCCGAGCTGATCGGCCAGGGGCTGGGGAACATTGCGAGTGGTTTCTTCGGCGGATTGGCCAGCGCCGGCGCGACTGTGCGGTCGGTGGTCAATATCCAGAATGGTGGTCGCACCGCAGTTTCCGCCGCAGCCCACAGTGTGATTTTGCTGATCTTCGTGGTCGGCCTGGGTGCGGTGGTGCAATACATTCCGCTCTCGGTACTCTCGGGAATTCTGATCCTCACCGCGATCGGAATGTTCGACTGGGAGGCCATACGCAAGGCGCATGTCGCACCGAGGGGTGACGTAGCAGTGATGTTTGTCACGATGCTCGTTACCGTCCAGTTCGACCTGACCATTGCGGTTGCAACGGGCGTGATACTGTCCCTCCTCGTTCACCTGGTGCAGTCTCGCAAGCACAAAGCATCGGTCGTCAGACACGAGAGTGCCGACTACCGAATCCGCGGACCGCTGTCGTTCTTGTCGGCCGATCGCGTTTTCACCTCGCTTCGGAGCGCCGAACCCAATCTGTCGCTGAACCTGCAGGAAGTCAGCTACATGGATGTCTCCGGCGCGAAAGCCCTGCTGAACTTTGTCGATCACGCCGAGCGATCGGGTGTCGAGCTCAGTATCAAGGCCCTACCGCCGGATATCGAAGGCAAGCTGAAGGTCCTGGCCAGCGATCAGCAAATCGACAGGCTGAAGGCGGTCGTCGAGCCCGTGTAGCGTCGTGCACACCCCGCGGCCGAAGCCGTGGGGTGCGCTAGCGGCGGTAGCCGTAGAGGAAGGCCCGGACGCTGGCGACGACCGCCTTGGCAGTGTCCTCCTCGCTGGGTGCGGCATCGCAGTAGAACGGCGGAACCACCGCTGAGGCCAGCAGGGAGAAGTGCTGCGCGGCCGCATCACTGTCGTCGATCTGCAGCAGACCTCTGGCTGCGAGCAACTGAAAGTGATACGCCAGCACGCGTAGCACCCGAACGGGACCGGTCCGCAGCCAGTCCTCGACCGCGCTCCGCGGCAAGTGGGCAGCCTCGGCGGGTAGCTGCAACATCAAGGCGAAGTGGTCGGAAAATTCGGTGACGGTCGTAGACCACTCGGTCACGAAGGCGACGAATACCGGCTCGAGGTCGGCGCCATCGGAGAGTTGGCCGAGATGCCGGTCGATGATGTCCAGCCGTGCCTCCGCGACTCGCGTCGTGCTGTCGTGGATGGTTGTGCGGAACAGTTCGGCCTTGTCTCCGAAGTGGTTGTAGATCGTGCGCGTCGACACCCCGGCAGCGGTCGAGATCGATTCGATGCTCGACCGGGTGTATCCATCGCGGGCGAAGACTTCGAGCGCCGCTGCCAAGATCGCGTTGCGTTTGTCGATCAAGCCGCCACGAACACGAGCGGGCGTGCCCATATGCGTATCCCTTCTCTTCCAGCCCTGAAAGCGCCTTTCATTCCGTGGCAGCGCTAACCGGACCCCATTTTGTACGGCACGTGTTAGAGTATTACAACGTTCGTTGTAATCTACTAATAGAGACTATGCAAACAGTGTCGCTCGAAAGAGCTGGTCGAATGAACCGGCCGCTCCGTTGGTCGGCAACGAGTCGTGAGTTCGGCCACCATCGGACACCACGGCTGCGGCGGGTCTGCGGCTCGCGCGGCATGGTCGTCGGAATCGTCAGGGTCCGCGGTCGGATCCACCGGCCACGAACCTCATTCTTTTGCCCAAACACTCCCGGGCTGGCAACGACGCTCGCCCGAACGCAAGACGTCCGGCCGCGCGCACCTCGGTGAGCGCGTCGCTCCCACGATGGGGGAGCGGCACACCCAAGGGGATAACCTGATGCTCGATACGGCGACTATCAGCGGGCAATGGCGGCAGATCGCCGCGCCGGCCGAACGCCCGCTGACGTTTGACGTACTGGTGGTCGAAAGTGATCTCGACCATATCGATGTCCTGACCCGTGAACTACAGCGACATGGGCATACGGTGACTGCGGTCGAGACCGCGAGCGAAGCGCTACGCGCGCATGACGAAGCCTCCATCGTGTTGTTGGACTTGGAGCTCCCGGATCTCGACGGCATCGAGGTCTGCCGAGCTATCCGGTCGGCCAGTGACGTACCTCTCATTGCGGTGACTGCCAGAGAGTCCGAGCTCGACCTGGTCCTCGGATTCCAGGCGGGCGTCGACGACTATGTGGTCAAGCCCTATCGATTTCGTGAACTCTTGGCTCGGATGGAGGCGGTCATGCGCCGATCGCTGCCGGCCACCGCGACACCGTCGCGCGTCATCGTCTACGGACCGCTACGAATCGACGCGTCCACCCGGGAGGTCTTCCTCGACGATTGCCCGGTCCTGGTCACACCCAAAGAATTCGACCTGCTGTATCTGCTCGCCTCGTCGCCGGGCTGCGTCCTACCGCGAAAGCAGATCATGCGGCGCGTCTGGGGCGACTGTTGGTCGCGACGAACCCTCGACACCCACGTCAGTAGCCTGCGCAGCAAACTGGGCAGCGCGGGGTGGGTCGTCACCGTGCGCGGTGTCGGCTTTCGGATCGGCGAAGGCTGACATCCTACGAAAACCCGCTCACATACCCTGACGCTCCCTGACAACGCTATGACGTTCTCACCCTTGAACACATCCGCGCGCCCGATGAGGCTGAGACAGCAGGCGCGGTCCGGCCGGTTCAGTGGGCACCGGACTCGACAGTACGCAAGCGTTCTGAGATGAGGAGCGGCATCGTGAAAGGGATCATCCTGGCCGGGGGACATGGAACTCGGCTACATCCGATCACCTTGGGCATCTCCAAACAACTTCTTCCCGTGTACGACAAGCCGATGATCTACTACCCGCTCTCGGTGCTCATGCTCGCGGGAATCGTGGACATCGAGATCATCTCGACGCCGCGTGATCTGCCTGCATTTCGCCAGCTACTCGGTGACGGCTCATCCCTCGGTCTGTCACTGACCTATGCCGAGCAGCCCGAGCCACGCGGATTGGCCGACGCGTTCCTGGTGTCCGAAAAGCACATCGGCGGTGACTCCGTGATGCTCATCCTGGGAGACAACGTCTTTCACGGACCGGGCTTCAGCGCGACGCTGCAGCGCGCAGCGTCGCGCGTGGAGGGCTGTGTGTTGTTCGGCTACCCGGTACACGATCCGGACAGATACGGCGTGGCCGAAGTGGACGAGGACGGCGTGCTCGTCGGCCTTCAGGAGAAGCCGGCGTCACCCCGTTCGAACCTTGCCATCACCGGGCTGTACGCCTATGACAACGAGGTCGTCGAGATCGCCAGAAGTCTGCAGCCCTCCGCCCGTGGTGAACTCGAGATCACCGATGTCAACCGGGCTTATCTGGCTCGAGGGAGTGCCGAGTTGGTGCTGTTGGGTCGAGGATTCGTGTGGCTCGACACCGGAACCCACGAAAGTCTGATCGAAGCAGGGCAATACGTGGAGATCCTCGAGCGCCGGCAAGGAGTACGCATCGCCTGTATCGAAGAGATCGCCCTACACATGGGC
Organism: Nocardia sp. CNY236; assembly: GCF_000482385.1. Classification (GTDB taxonomy): domain Bacteria; phylum Actinomycetota; class Actinomycetes; order Mycobacteriales; family Mycobacteriaceae; genus Nocardia. The sequence continues at coordinate 46,898 of NZ_AXVD01000007.1, read as the reverse complement.
TACATCGACCAGGACACCTGCCACCGACTCGGGCGCCGGCTCGCGAAATCACCCTACGGCCAGTACGTCATGGACGTGGCGGCCGCGAGCTGACCGGTATGCCGAACGCGCGCAGACACCCCGACCGCTTCGCCGAAAGGAACTCCGGCATCATGCGCACTCGTTTCGTTCGACCCTCGATCGCGCCCAGGCGGTGCGGTCCGCCGGCCGAAGCCGCTGTCGGTTCCGGTCGCCGGTCCGGGCGCCGACACCATCTGTGCTCGGGCAGGAGTGTGCGATGAGAATTCTCGTCACCGGAGGTGCGGGCTTCATCGGTTCGCGCTACGTCCAGCGCCTACTGGCTGCCGACGTGAACGTCACGGTTCTCGACAAGCTGACCTACGCCGGCAACCGGGCCAATGTTCCTGCCCACCATGAACGGTTGGCGTTCGTGCGCGGTGACGTCTGTGATCCGCGGACGGTCGCCGAGGTCGTGACGGACTGCGATGCCATCGTCCATTTCGCCGCGGAGTCACACGTCGACCGCTCGGTGGGCTCGGGGGAGGCCTTCGCACGTACGAATGCGGTGGGAACCCAAGTCGTGCTCGAGGCTGCGGTCGCGGCAGGCGTCCAAAAGGTCGTGCATGTTTCGACCGACGAGGTCTACGGATCGATCGAGGAGGGCTCGTGGTCCGAAGACTGTCCTCTGCTACCGAACTCGCCCTACTCCGCGTCCAAAGCGGGCTCGGACCTGATCGCACGTGCATATCGGCACACCCACGGGCTGGACGTGTCGACGACACGGTGCTCGAACAACTATGGCCCCCACCAGCATCCGGAGAAGATGATCCCGCGCTTCGTCACCAACCTGATCGAAGGCCATCCGGTCCCGCTGTACGGCGATGGGGGAAATACCCGTGAATGGCTGCATGTCGAGGACCATTGCGGCGCCATCGATCTCGTACTGCACCGTGGCCGCGCCGGAGAAATCTACAATATCGGCGGCCATCCTCTGTCCAACCTGGAGTTGACCGAACGTCTCGTGCGCCTCTGCGGCTACGAAACGTCGATGATCCAGTTCGTCGCCGACCGCAAAGGCCACGATCGGCGCTATTCGGTCGACGACACCAAGATCCGTGACGAGCTCGGCTGGGCGCCGAGTGTTCCCCTGGCGGAAGGTCTCGCCGGCACTGTGGCGTGGTATCGATCCAACGCCGAGTGGTGGATCCCTGCCAAGCGGGCGCTGCGCGCACCTGCCGCATGACTCGTTCCTCCTGCTTCCATCCCGCCGAGCCCGACAGGAGCTGCACCATGACCATCCGTGTGTGGGACTATCTTCCCGAGTACGCCAAAGAGAAAGACGACATCCTCGATGCGGTGCAGACCGTGTTCGATTCCGGCCAGTTGGTGCTCGGTGAGAGCGTCCGAGGCTTCGAGCGCGAATTCGCCGCGTATCACGGCGTACCGCATTGCACCGGGGTAGACAACGGAACGAATGCGATCAAGCTGGGACTCGAGGCGCTCGGAGTGGGGCCGGGCGACGAGGTGATCACCGTTGCCAATACTGCCGCACCCACCGTCGTCGCCATCGTGGGCGCCGGAGCGGTGCCGGTGTTCGTCGACGTCCGCGAAGACGACTTCCTGATGGACACCACACAGATCGAAGCGGCCATCACCGCGCGCACCAAGGCGATTCTTCCAGTACATCTGTATGGACAGTGCGTCGACATGGCTGCAGTGCAGCAACTCGCCGACGAACACGGTCTGGCGGTCTTGGAGGACTGCGCGCAATCGCATGGTGCCTACCACCATGGAGAGCTCGCGGGCACGATGTCGTCGGCTGCCGCTTTCTCCTTCTACCCGACCAAGGTGCTCGGTGCGTACGGCGATGGCGGGGCAGTCCTCACCAGCGACGAGCAAACCAAACGCGACCTCGATCGGTTGCGGTACTACGGAATGGACAAGGTCTACTACGTGGTGCGCAGTCCAGGCCACAATTCCCGCCTCGACGAGGTACAGGCCGAGATTCTGCGTCGCAAGCTCTCCCGTCTGGACCACTACATTGCAGGGCGCAACGCGGTCGCGCAGCGCTACGTCGAGCAGCTGTCGGATCTCGAGCATCCCGAAGGGTTGCGGCTACCACGAACCAATTCCGGCAACACTCATGTCTACTACGTGTATGTGGTGCGCCACCCGAAGCGCGACGCCATCCTGGAGGCGCTACGAGAGTTCGACATCGCGCTCAATATCAGCTATCCGTGGCCGGTGCACACGATGAGCGGATTCGCCCATTTCGGGTACCGCCCGGGGTCGTTGCCGGTCACCGAGAAGCTCGCCGGGGAGATCTTCTCCTTGCCGATGTACCCGTCGTTGCCCGAGGCCGAACAGGACCGGGTCGGTGCGGCGCTGCGTTCGGTGATCGCGCGCCTGTGACCGGCTGTGACAGGCGGAGCCGTTCTCGGCGGGGGACCGGTGAACGCCAGGTGTGTGACCGCTCGTATGCCGTGAACCTGTTTTGTTTACATGAGTAGTCTGCTGGGCGTGGAGCTGACCCCGGACGCACCTCGACTGGCATTTTCGGCTCCGCGTCCACCAGAATGTCGACTCCTCGGCTGGCGATCACCATCGCCAGCGGCTGAGCGGGGTCGGGACACACGTGTGGCCCCGCGCCCCACGACAGATGCGCCCGATTGCCGGTACGGTCACCCGCGCTCTTGCCGGGGTCGTTGTTGCATGCCGGCAGGCTGGTGATCACCGGATGGTGCGCCGGGAGCCACTCATCTCGGATTGGTGTCGGCCGCCGGGTGTACCGAATGACGAAACTAAATGTTCACGCGGACATTAGGTTCGAGTGGAATCGGTTTTCAGGTGTGGGAGCCTGCGATGGAGGCGATGTACAGTGTCCGAGACGAAGGATCGACCAAGGCCTGGTGTCCGTCAGCCGCCATGACCCGCTCAGCTTCGACCACAACGACTGGTAGCCACCGCGCGGCCGGGTCGGGCACCCCCTTGCGTGATCTGCTACGTCGCTCGAGATTCGTGCGTGTGTCGCCCTGTGATCGCCCGGAAGTTCAGCATCCCCAAGTGGGTTGCTGCATGGTGTTCGGCAAGCTTCTGCATCGCGGTGAGTTTCTGCGCGGCGGCGGCTGACCTCGATCGCGACCACTTCACCCTGTATCCCCGGCTGCGGCAACCGCAGCATCTCATCACGTTGTTCGGTCCGCGTTGAACAGTCGACTGAGTTCCTTGACCGTGGTTTCGGGTCCGACTGCGTGGACGGTGCCCATTCCCAGTTGCCGCGCTGGTTCCAGGTAGTACGTCCAGCTCGGTGACTCCAGTTGCGCGGCCCGATCGACTCCCAGGACTCTGTCTGGTCGTGGGCAGTGGCGCCAGCCCGGCGGGACTGCTCTATCCTTCGCGGCAGTCACGATTCCTTGGCCAGTGCTGCACGAATCCAGGTCGCGAACTGCGTCATCTCGGTGTCGTTGTAGCCCAGGACGCCGTTGGCCGCGTCCAAGGCGTAGAGCTGCTGGTGGGCGTAGGGCACACCAGGTGGCAGAGGTGCCACGTGCCAGTGAATATGCGCGTTGCCGAGCTTGGCGCCCAGCGACATCACGTAGGTCCGCTCCGGACTCGTCACAGCAGCAACGGCGCGGGCGACCCGGTGCACCACCGCCTGCAAGCGCAGGTACTGCTCGGTAGTGAGATCACCAACCACGTCTTCAACGTGACGGCGCGGCACCACAAGCACATAGCAGGGCAGCGTGGGGTACCGGTTCAGGAACGCGACATGCTCGCCGTCGTCGAAGACCGTGTGGTGCTCGTAGCCGGGCTGGTCTGCCAGGAATGCGCAGACGAAACACTGCTGCGTCCGCACCCGCTTTTCATAGCCGGGCAGGTCCATCGGCACCCGCCGCTGTTCGAGGTCGGCAACGCCGTCCGGTGGTGCAGGGTCGGGCTTCTCCGCGATCAGATGAGCGAACCGGGCTGTTTCGAGGTAAGGGTGGCGGTCAGCGAGCAGGTTCTCCAGTCGCAGCAGCTTCGCGAAGAACTGCGGATCGTGTTTGGCTTCGTCGTCGCTGATCAGGTCACACACCGCGCGCACCCCGTAGCGGTCCGGTCGCCCCAGGCCCGCGACGGCCATCTCGGTGGCCAATTCGGTCGCGGTGACCACATCGATTTCGGTGTCGTAGGTGACCGAGGTCCGGGTTGCGGCGTCGAGCAGCCGCATCGCCTGGTCCAGCTCCCCGCGCCGCACGGCCACGGTCAACGGGTCGCTGGCGGGGTTCGGCACGAGCACCGACAGCAGCCCACCTGGCCGCAGCATCGACACCATCGCGGCGAGCGCTGCGGTCCGATCCGGAACATATTGCAGCACATTGTGTGCTGTGATCACGTCGAACGAATCGCGTGTAAGCCCAGTGGCCAGTTCCGTCAAGTCTGCGTGCCGTGTCTCGATCAGCTCCGCGCAACCGTGCGCCGTGGCCCGCGCTGCGGCCTCATCGAGTGAGTCCCGCGACGTGTCGACGATGGTGACATGATGGCCCAGAGCGGCCAGGCGCACCGCATCCAGGCCGTTGCCGCCGCCCACGTCGAGCACGGTCAGCGGGTCGGTAGATAGGTGTCGGGCGAGGTTGGTTGCGACCTGCTCGTAGCGCAGCCGGCCCCACGGCGTGGACTGGTAACTGCGAAGTGCGTCCAAATGCCGATCGAATGCCGAGACCATGAGGCCCTTCCTACCCCAAACCGGCATCGCCGACTATCGATCGGCCGACTGGCACCCATCAGGGTATTGCTGCGGTTCATGCCGCAGGCTTTCGCCGCTGGCGGAAACTCACAGTGCGATCGACAGTCCGAGGGGAAGAGCATAGACCGCACGACCGAACTCAGCACACGACTCAACGCCCTGGACGCGCTGTCCAGCAAGGGAGTTCACTCGGATCCGTCGATCGACGAAGCGCGGACCCACATTGCGCAAACCTACCTCTTGGCCGCCGACCTGCTGTCTATCGCCGAAGGCACCTCCTACCGCCTGAACACACTTCCTCGCATGACCAGGCCAGTGGAGCCAAAAACTGTGCCCGACCGGGGGTTTTGCTCCGGTGGGTCGTGTTGATTGTCATTGACACGTTTCGGAAACTGGGTGGCGTTCTCTGGGACTCGTCATGTCGATGTCAGTCGACGATCTGCGGATTCGTCATCGGTGTCAGTAGCGTTCGTCACCGGATGTCAGTAACTGGCTGGTCAAGGGCTGTTTCTCGGTGACGGTGTTGGCGCTGGAAATGTGGCGCGGAACGCCTGAAAACGTCAGTCGCGACGCGTCACCACTGACATTTCGACGCTGATGGTGCGACCCGACGCGGCCGCAGCGCTGGGACGCCCGAGGCACCCGGCTACTCCCTGGTCGGTCTCGATCGCTGCCACCAGTCGATCGGCTCGCAGGAATCGTCAAGCTGGTCGATGAAGTGCGCGGTGGTCTCCACCTGCCCGCCGGATTGGTCGCAGAACACCCACAGCTTCTGGGTGGCGCGGTGGTACTGGTGGATCACTGTGTCGACCTCGAACGCGTCGAGCTCCCCGGCCCGGAACTGTGCCACCGCCTGCTCGACGTGGGCGATCAGCTCACCCAGGCGCGCCTCGTGATAGGCGGTGACCCGCTCACGCGCGGCCCGCCGCTGTGCCTTCGATCCCACCTGGTCACGGTACCGACCCGCTAATGAGGTTGGGTGAATTGCGCTATGCCTCATTCCGGACTTCGTGGCTGAGCCCTCATCGAACGTTGGGGGTGCGGCCGAGGATGTAGTAGTGCGCGATCGTTTCCCGCAGCTGTCCGGACGGCTCGCACTCGTGCAGCCGCGCCCGCAGGTCCTGTTCGAAACTCTCGACCAGCGAACTGTTCGCCCGGATCGGCGCCGTGTAGGAGGTCGACCACAAGAATCCGAGGAACTGGTCAGCGGTCCAGGTGTGTGGTGTGGAGAACTGGTGCTCGGCGACGTCGACGAACCCTGCTTCGCGCACAACGTCTTCGTGAGTGCGCCGTGCTGGGGCGTGGCTCTCGGCCGTGGCAGGCACCGCGCTCGCGGGGCGCCCGGGTTCGCCGGACCATCGGGCGACGACATCGACGGCGACGGTTTGCCATGGCTCGGTTCCGCTCCAGGGTGTGCTGCTGCCCAGGATGGCCAGGCAGCCGCCGGGGGCCAGCCACTGGCGGGCGCGTTCGGCGATGAGCGGTCGGTCCAAGCGGTGGTAGGCGTTGCCAATGGTGACCAGCTGCGCGGGCTCGTCGACGGTCAGGTCTTCGGCCTTACCGGTGCTCCAGATGATGTTGGTGGCGGCGGCTCGCTCGGCCTTGGCGCGTCCGACCTCGATCATGTCGGGTTCGAGGTCCACGGCATAGACGTGGGCGAACCGGGTGTGCAGGGGTATCGCGATTTCGCCAGTGCCGCAGGCGAGGTCGACCAGGACGCCGCCGTCGCCTGCCTGGTTGAGGAGGTCGTCGAACAGTGGCTGGGGGTAGGCCGGGCGGTACCGGCTGTATAACTCGGCTGCGCCGCGGAAGAGGTCTTCGCGGTAGCCTGATCGGATAGGCCAGCTCGGTGGGGTCGCCGGGGGCTTGGTCATGTCGGGTTCTCGCTCCTTGCTCTCGCGGTGCGGTGCGGCTGGGTTTGCTGGGTTCGATCGTGGTCAGGGGACGAGGTCCGGGCGGTCGAACTGACGTCGGTAGGCGCTGCACCCTTCTCCGCAGACCCGCGAGCACACCTTGAGTTTCCCGCCCGCGATGGTGTCGGTGCTCCAGCTGCGTTCCACGGCCGTGAAGAATTCGCCGGCGAGGATTTCATCGAGCGGGTGGCGGGCGGCGTCGAGGGTGGTGGCTCCGCCGGAGGCGGTGAGCAGGTCGTGGACCTGTGCGTCGGTGGCGGCTTGTTCACGATGCAGCTGGGGCAGGGTCGCTTGGACGTAGAGCCAGCAGCACGGGTACACATGTCCGGTCGCCGAGACGAAGATGGCGCTCGAATCCAGGGCCTGGCACTGGATGGTGCAGGTGTCGAAGAACTGGTCGAAGTACTCAGCGCGGACCTCGATACTGCGCGCCCAGAGCACGACCTCGTTGACGAGCGGTTCGTCGGCCGGTGGCCGCAGTTCCCCGACGGCCGCGCCGGTGCGGTCGTAGATCGGGGTGGCGTCGACGCTGTCACCGGGACGCAGTTCGGGGGCGGGTTCATACAGGGGCCGCAGGAAGCGGGCGGTCTTCTTGACGCTGAACTCGGCGAATCCGAGTTCAGCGGCGCGGGAGGATTCGATTTGTGCTCGTTGTGGGCGAAGGCGATGTAGTCCCACTGGGCGCGGCCGCCGGCGTCGATGAACGCGGCGGCGTTGGCCAGGACTTTGTCGATGTCGACCTTGCGCCGGTATACGCCGTTGGTGGCCAGGCCGTCGATGGCGAAGATCGTGGTGATTCCCGGGATTTCGGCCAGCCGTGCCCACCAGTTCGGGGTGCGCAGGCCGCCGTTGGTGTAGATGCGGATGGCTGTGCCCGGGTTGGTGGTGTGGATGTGGTGGCAGATGTCGAGCAGTTCACCGGCGATGGCGGGGTCGCCGTAGGCGCCGCAGATGTCGACGATCTCGAGTTGGGCTAGGACGTGTTCGGGCAGGCAGGTGATGCCCGCGGTGGGCAGGGGCAGGTTGTTGTCGAAGATCGATCCGATGCGGCCGCCCTCGCGGCAGGACGCCGGCCAGATCTCGTCGAATCGGATGAACAGGGATTCGGCGCCGACGTTGCAGGTCCAGGGTGACATCGCCGCCCGCGAACTCACCCGCGCCACAACAGCAGTCACCGCCACCCGCCCCACAGCCCGCCTGCGGTACCTGCACATCCACGACCTGACCACCCGCACGCTCGGGTCGGCGCTGCCGACGGCGATGTCGATGAGGCCGGGGTTGGCGTGGGTGATGGTGTTGTGCCAGCCGAGGCTGGTCAGCAGGTACACCAGGCTCGGGCCCGGTGGGCGTCCGGCGGCCGCGGCGAGCCGGTGGGCGAGGAGCTGCTGGGCCAGCAGCGAGGCGGTGATCGGGGCGAATGCCTCGTAGCCGACGACCACGCCGCGGCGACCGGTGGCCTGGTAGCCCTGAGCCCAGGCGTGGCACAGCTCTTCGTTGAGCACTTCGATTGTCCAGCCGGAATCGGTGGCACCCAGCTCGATCCGGTTGGAGGCCAGTTCATCCGGGCTGAACACCCTCAGCCCGTAGACGGTGTTGAGTTCGCGCAGGGTGGTGGTGATCGCGGCACCGAAGTCAGCTCCGGCGACCTGGTCGGCGACTGCGCTGGCGGCGGCGATGCAGCCGCGCGGTGCGTGGAGTTCGACCCGGCGGGTTGCGGCCGGTGCGAGACCGCGGCGCACCGTCGGGCTCGGTGCCCCGCTGGTGAACAGCTCCTGCGGGCGGTAGCCCGACAGCCAGCGCTCCAGCGCAGCGAATTCCGCATTGTCGGCCCACGGGTTGCGCAGCGGAACCTTGTGTACTCGGGGCGTTTGTGCAACCTGTTGCCCGGCAATCCTTTTCGGTACGCCGTGGCCCTTGTCGACGGTGACGACGACAACGGTGGACGGTCCGTACTGCAAGGGCCGCAACCCGGTCAGGGCGCGGGCCACGGCGGCGGTGATCTCGTGGGTGGCCGGTCCTGCGGTGATCACCTGGTAGCCCAGGCCGCCGAGGTGGTGGGCGAGATCGCAGGGGTCGAGGCCGGCCAGCAGCGATGCCGAGCCCATGCGCAGGCCGTTGGCGAGGTAGAACTCGATATCGCGGGCCCGGTCCTGCATGGCCCGCACGTCGTGGCCGGGCAGAAAGTCGCGGGTGCTGATCGCCTCGCAATGTTGCATCGGCTACAACACTCCGGTGACCCAGATTCTCCTGGCTCGGCGCATCTCATGCTCGCGGACAACGTGGTTCGGGCCGGGAATCCTCGGCGAATCGGGACGATGCTCGTGCGTCTGCACCTGAGTCGGCCCTTACAGCTGTCTCTCGATGCATCGCTTGTTCGGTGACGGGTTTCGTGGCGGATACATCGCCGATTCGAGTGGCGAGTTCGATATGACGCCGCTATAGCAGGCGGTGATGTCGTCGGGATCGACTGTGCCGGCGATCCCGGTTGTGCCGCAGGTATAGATGTTCGCGCCGGTTGGCTAGGTCAGGATCCCGCGAACGAGGATCGCGATCCGGTCGGTGGAGCGTGCGTGTTCGAGGTCGTGGCTGTCGGCCCAGGCGAGGGCGTTTGCCAGAACGAAGACGTCCTCGCCGGAGACTTCGGCACGCACGCGCCCGCTTGCCTGGGCTCGAACGACGAGTTCGCCGGTGAGCCCTTCGAGGTCCTGGCAGATTCGTGCCAGCGGGCCGTCTGCGGCGCTGGCGGCCAGGACACTGTTCGGCAGCCCGCCATAGGTACCCGAGTACGCCGCGAGGAGATGGATCCACTCGACCAAGGCTGCGGCCGGGTCGGTCGCGGCGCCCAAGCGCACGGCATCGGCGCGCAATTCGGCGACGTGTTCGGCGACTGCGGCGGCAACCAGGTCGGCACGCGCAGGAAAGTGCCGGTACAGCGTGCCCGGTCCGACCCCGGCTGCTCGAGCGATCTCCTCGAGCGACGCTTCCACGCCCTTGCTGGCGAATGCGTCGCGCGCTGCGGCAACCACGGCCGCACGATTGCGTGCGGCATCGGCACGTAGCGGCCTCCCAGCGGGTGCGCTCACGGCTCCTCCAATCACGGTTGACTTATCCGGATGCTGCCTCCATATTTGAAACGGAGGATCTCTCCGAATTAATCGGAGGGTATGTCCGAATGGAAGGAGTATGGCATGAATGCACCTGCCCCTACCACGGGCGCGGGGCATCCCACCCGGTGGGCGGCGCTGGCGGTCCTGGTTCTACCGGTGTTGCTGACCTCGATGGACCTCTCCGTCCTCTATCTGGCCATCCCATTGATCAGCGCAGATCTCGCCCCCAGTAGTAGCCAGATGCTATGGATTCTGGATATCTACGGCTTCGTGCTCGCGGGCCTGCTGATCACCATGGGCAACCTGGGTGACCGGTTCGGACGGCGCTTGGTGCTCTTGACCGGGGCGACGCTCTTCGGCGCAGCGTCGGTTCTGGCGGCCTTCTCCACCAGCCCGGAAATGCTCATCGCGGCGCGCGCCCTGATGGGTCTCGGTGGCGCGACATTGATGCCCTCGACGCTGTCGCTCATCCGCAACATGTTCGTCGATTCCGGTGAGCGCACGAAGGCGATCGGTGTGTGGACGGCAGCGTTCGCCGGCGGCGGCGCGCTCGGCCCGGTCGTCGGGGGAGCCCTGTTGAACTTCTTCAGCTGGGGCTGGGTATTCCTGATCAATGTGCCGGTCCTGGTGGTGTTGCTGGTGGCGGCCCCGGTGCTGGTACCCGAGCATCGCGACCGCTCGCAGGCCCGGTTCGACCTGGTGGGCGCCGCGCTGTCGATGGCAGCGATTCTGCCGCTGGTGTATGCGGTCAAGCACGCCGCGGAGATAGCCGGTTGGGACTCTCGCTGCACGATCGCTGCCGCTGCCGGCGCAGCGGCAGCGATCCTGTTCGTGCTGCGTCAACGAATTGCCGTGGCCCCGTTGGTGGATACCACGTTGTTCCGCAGCAGACGCTTCGTCGGCGCCTTGGTGGCGGTCACCCTCGGCATCATGGCATTGCTGGGGCCGAACATGTATCTGGCGCGGTATTTGCAACTCGTGGTCGGTCTATCGCCATTGACTGCCGCGTTGTGGATGGTGCCGATGACCGTCGCGGCGATGACGGGGTCGATGCTGGCTCCGCAATTGGCGGCCAGGGTGGGCACGGCGAGGGCGGTCGCCGCTGGTTTCTCCACCGCCGCGGTGGGACTCGCGATCATCTCGCTCACTCCACCGGCAGATGGCTTGGCGGTCGTCGTGATCGGCGGGATCGTGCTCAGCGGCGGGGTGGTCAGCGTGATGACCCTGGCCACCGACGCGGTCGTTGCCGCTGCGACCCCCGAACGCGCTGGGGCGGCCTCGGCGATCCAAGAGACCGGTTCGGAGTTCGGTGGCGCACTGGGCGTCGCGCTGATGGGTTCGCTCGGTGTCGCAATATATCGCGCCAACCTCGAACTGCCGCCCGAGGCGCCCGCGGTGGCGCGTGAATCCTTGGCCAGCGCACGTGCGGCTGCCGAAGACCTGCCCGAAGATCTGCGCACCAGCGTGCTCGCCGATGCCGCGGATGCGTTCACGGCCGGACTCTCCGTCGCTGCGGTCGCCGGCGCGGTCGCCATGGCTGCCCTCGCTGTGCTCGTCCCGTGGCTCATGCGCGGCTCGGACCCTGATCGAGACCTTCCCGAACCCGACCCACACCACACTACCGACGGCGAACCCGCCCCTACCCTGGGCGATGCCGAACAATCCAAGGAGGCACGCGCATGAGCAGTCAGCCACTCGGCTATCTCGTCAAGGCTCTCGACAATGCGCTCCAGCGGTATGTCGACCGGGTGCTGCGTAATGCACACGGCGTAGGTCGCAGCCATTGGCAGGCGCTACGCACTGCGCAAGACGGCGACACGAGTCTGGAACGGTTCACCATCGAAGCCGGCGAGTTCTACGGCCCCGCGCAGATCGATGAGCTGCTGACGTCGCTGACCGGTAACGGCTGGCTGCGCCTGGTCCCCGCCGACGACGGCACCGACATGCAGCTGACCGACTCGGGACGAGAGTTGCTCGAGCAGATGGGCCAGACCCAGGCGCGCACCATGCAGATCGCCGCGGACGGCGTTTCACAGGAGGATTACGCAGCCACCCTGCGCACCCTCGACCGGATCGTCGAGAACCTCGAGGCCGCCTCCGCTCGTATCGAATCCGGCAGCGTCGAGGGGGAAACCGCTGTCCGCGAGGCAGCATCGTCCGGCTGAAAGATCGCGGTCGAGGGTGCCGACCAGGGCTGTGGCCTTACGGCTGCGGCCCTATAGCGACAGCCTGTTCGAGCTCTTCGACGCACTCGGCCGGATGTGGCATGGATCGGATCTCGCTGCGCAGCTTATCCGCGGAACCACTGACGGCGCTGTCGCCCAGGACGGTGTGGCATGCCTGCACCGCCCGTTCGATCACGCCGTCGCCCGGGGCCACCGAGATCCCCGCACCCAGCGCAGCGATCTTTTTGGTGGTGCGTTCCCAGATTTCGGCGTCGGGCAGCATGACTTGCGGTGTCCCCGCGTCGAGGGCGGTCAGCGTGCTGACTCCACCCGCATGATGGACCAGCACATCGCACGTGGGCGCCACGAGGTCGAGTGGGATGAACCCGGCGTGCCCCAGTGGGATCAGGTGTCCGACGCTGGCGGCGACTTTCGGGGGAGCAGCGACCAGGAGTTCCACATCGAGGCGCGACAGACCGGCGATCAAGTCACGAAGCTTCTGGAAGCTGGTGTCGAAGGTGTCGGTGGTCTGCACTCGGCTGCCCATCGTGAGGCACACGCGCGGTCGATCGGACTGGGCGCGAATCATCCAGGGTTCGATGGCTGCCTGCATGTTCGATGGGACGAACCGGATGGCGCGGTGGGGGGACCCGTCGTGGTGCGGCCGCAGTGACGGCGGGGCCACGTCGAGGGTCGAGATGGGAGCCGGCAACGACGACAACCCCAGCTCGACCAGCTCCGGCTCGAGTTCGTGTTCCACACCCGAGAGGTAGGGAGTGATCTCGTACATGTCCCACGTCTGGCGCACATAGGGCACCTGGAGCTGCGTCGCGAGCAGCGGTGCGACGAAAGAGAGACTTCCGCCGACGACCAGGTCGGGCCGAAAGTACTCGGTCAGTGGCTGTAGCGATCGCAGCGCGGTTGCCGCGTATCGTCCGAACCAGCGGCCGGCGCCGAAGACCATTTCCTCGGCGGTCCTCGCGGGGGCAACCCTGGTGCCGTCACGCTCGTAGAGAATGAATTCCGACAATGGCCGATTCGTGCAGGCGAACGCGGGTAGTCCGGACGCGGTGATGGCTTCGACTGTCTGCTCCGAACCGGCCATCACCACCTCATGTCCCCGGCTTTTCGCAGCACGGGCAAGTGGCGCCAGCGCGAACGCGGTCGCATGGCTGGCGTGCGCGGCGAACAGGATTCTCACGGGGTCCCCAATCTGTCGTTGTGGTCGGCTCGGTCGGTGCGCCCGGTCCGGTGTCGTGCGCGGCTGCAGTTGTGGGCTGGCGAGCGCGCGTCGTCACACATCGCACTCGCGACAGACGTCGCGCCAGAAAGCTTCGATGGACTCGCGCAGCGAGCGGCGGGGCTCCCAGCCCAGTCGCTCGCGTGCATCTCGGATGTCGACCCGCGTCCAGGCCGTCGCGGCGCTCTGGGCGGGGTTGGCGGTGCGTTCGATCAGTCGTGCCTGCACGCCACTGGCGGAGATCAGCATGGCAACCAGGTCGCGGACACTGGTCGCCTCGCCCCGCCCGATATCGAAGACGGCACCCGGCATTCGAACCCGGGCGGCTGCGGCAACAGCGTCGGCAACATCACGAACATCGACGTAGTCTCGGTGAGCCACCAGCGCATCGAGCGTGATCTCCGCCGCAGTGCCGGATCGAGCCGCGTCGAGAAGATGCGCGGCGACCCTCCCCAGCAGACTGACCTCCGGACTGCCCGGGCCCGCGACATTTGCCACGCGTAGCACGACCGCGTCGGCGCGTCCGGCGCTCACTGCACCGAGCACAGCGTTGGTCGCGGCCAGTTTGGCTTCGCCGTAGGCACTCGTCGGTCGAGCGACGCTGCGCTGCGCGCTGGCGTCCCGTCCTTCACCGATGGCTCCGTATTCCAGTACCGATCCCAGATGCACCAGCCACGGCCGATGCTCGGCCTCTTGGAGCGCCGTGACGAGTTGGTGCACCGGCTGCGCCGCAGCCGACCACATATGTTCGTCCGTTCTCCCCCAGATACTGCCCACGGTGTTGACCAGGACATCCGGTCGATAGGAGTCGATGAGCTCGCGCAGCACAGCCGGTGCTGCGGCACCGATGTCGAGAGCGACGAACTTCCCGTCGGGCGGGTCGACCGGCTGGCGCCGCGCGACAGCGGAAATCTCGTAGCCAGCGCCCCGTAACGCGGAACAGATGTGCCGTCCGACGAATCCGGTTGCTCCCAGCACCAGCGCGCGCGGGGGCGCGACGGCGGTCATCGCGCGACCACAGCTCGGTCTGCGACACCGTCGGCCATACAGCTGAGCAGGCAACGTGCCGCAACGTTCACGTGGTTGCCGAAGCGCACGAACCCGGTCAGCTGTCCGACCGTCATCCAGCAGTAGTCTGTCGGCACCCGGTGGGGAAAATCGTCCCCGACGTCGATGACCAGATAGCGATTCTCGGCCTGATAGAAGCGACCACCCTCTTCGGAGTGCACGACGTCGAGCAGAATGTCCGGCGGTGTGGCGGCCTGCACGACGTCGAGGTATCGCGGTTGTTCGGCGGGTGGTGCATCACGGTAGCTGGCGGGGATACACGCGACGGTCGGCCCCATCTCGACCACATCAGCGGTGCCCGCCTCGCTGCGTGCATGGACCAGTACATGGAACTCGCCGTCGAGTCGGCGGCCGAGAAAGGCGATCACGCCCCGGTCCACCGGGCGCACCATGGGTTGCGACCAGCGGGCGACCTCACGGTTGGAGGCTGCGACATCGACGCCGATCACCGTGAAGTGCCGACCGTCCGGGCGATGAATCGTTGCGGGTGAGAACTCCCATTCGGGCAGATTCGTCAGTGGCGTCCGGCGACGTTCGAGGCGATACCGTGACTTCGCGTCGGTGAACCAGCTCAGCAATTCGCTGAGAGTGTGCCGCGGGGAGCCGTCGGGTTCGGCCAGTCCCGAGGTGATTCCACGGTGCGGTGGCTGCAGAAACGGTAGTCCGGACAGGACCGTGCGCGAGTCCATGTTCACCAGATTGGGGATTCTCAGCAGGGCATGGACATCGTCGAGGCTCAACCAGCAGAAGTCGTCATGCGCTGGCAGGGGGTCGGGCACTTCGACGATCATGTTCCGATTACGTTTGCCGAGAAACCATGAGCCTTGTTCGGATTGCAGCGAGTCGAACACCACGCTGCCGGGCGCCGGTCTGATGAAGTATTCGAGGTAGGGCACCGCATTGCCGTGGTGCACTCGTGTGTAGTTGCTGCGCGTCGCCTGCACCGTGGGGGAGAGTTGAACGAGATCGATGTTGCCGGGTTCCATTTTGGCCTGCATCAGGCAGTGGAAGGAATCTCCGACCCGTGTGACGATGATGCCCAGGATTCCGATCTCCGGCTGATCGATAATCGGCTGTGCCCAGGCTGTCCGGCTGTCGTGGCCGCCCGGGGCGACGGCAATGCCTTCGACGGAGAAGAATTTCCCACTGGTGTGGCGAATAGATCCGCTGTCGAAATCCGTTGTCCACCCATCGAGTTCGTCGAGGGATGTGACCGTTACACGGTAGTCGTTTCTGAGGTTTCGGTCGACGAACCAATTGTGGAACGCCGTGAGGTCGTCGAACACCCATTCCCTCCGGTTTCTGATCCGACGGTCGCCGGCACCGCGGAATAGAAATTCCTGTCCACGACACGACGCCGATTACGAATTGCGCAACCTCGCGCTGTTTCAGTCTCTGCGCCGGCGCGAAGCGCAAACAAGGCATTGCGTGTCAGGCACTGTCAATTTTTGTACAGGCGATGTCAACCTTCAGCGGTCGAATGCCAATTCTCTGCGGTGGAATGTCGGAGAATTTCGAGCAGAGCGAGGGTGCGCCTCGTGTACTCGCGGGTGCGGGCGTGGGCGCCGCGCAGGTTGGCATACACTTCCGCACGGTTCGGTCCGGTCCTCCGTACGACGCGAACGCCGTCGCCCCACTCCAGGGTTTACACAACAACGAGCCATCACTTATCGTACCGTTCAACAGCGGCAAGGTTCTCTGTGCTCGACTCGAGGTCGTGCCCGAGCGCGGTCGGTTCCGCAACAAGAAAGCAGGTTTGCATGTCACCGGAAGCCATCGGCTTCGCACTGTCACTGATCGGCGTGATGATGCTGGTCTCGAAGATCATCAGGGTCAAGTGGCGGCTGGCACAGAAGCTGTTCATCCCGAGCTCGATCATCGGCGGCGGGTTGGCTCTGCTGATCGGACCCGATGTGTTCGGCCGAGTCGCCTCACTGCTGGGCACCGACCGCTTCGCGGAAGCCGGGTTGTTCACGTCGGACATCCTCGCCGTGTGGAAGACCCTGCCGGGATTGCTGATTTCGCTGGTGTTCGCCGGACTGTTGATGGGACATCCACTACCTTCGCCCCGGCAGGCCTTCCGTGTCGCCGGACCCCAGATCACCTTCGGCATCACCGTCGCCAGCGGCCAATACGTGTTCGGGTTGATCTTGGCGATCCTGGTCCTGGGTCCAGTGTTCGGATTGCCGGCGATGGCGGGAACGCTGATCGAGATCGGTTTCGAAGGCGGACATGGCACTGCGGCGGGAATGAGTGAGACCTTTGCCGAATTCGGCTTTCCAGAAGGTCAAGACCTCGCACTCGGTTTGGCCACCATCGGCATACTCTCCGGCGTTGTCTGTGGGATCGCCCTGATCAACTGGGGGGTGCGCACAGACAAGACCACAGAGCTGCGGTCGAACGCCTCACCGTCGGTGGCCGAACAGGCAGGGCTGGTCGAGAAGCAACGCCGCCGCTCTGCCGGCACTCTGACCGTGAATCCTTCCTCGATCGAGCCGTTGACTCTGCATTTCGGTCTACTAGCCGTAGCAGTACTGGTCGGCTGGTTGATCTTGTCCGCATTGCAGTGGATCGAATCCCGGCTGTGGTCGGACGAGCTCGAGCTGTTCGCTCACGTGCCACTGTTTCCGATCGCCATGATCGGCGGCATCATCGTGCAGG
The DNA here is from genome assembly GCF_000482385.1 of Nocardia sp. CNY236. Taxonomy (GTDB): domain Bacteria; phylum Actinomycetota; class Actinomycetes; order Mycobacteriales; family Mycobacteriaceae; genus Nocardia. Next base: position 30,018 of record NZ_AXVD01000007.1, on the reverse strand, counting down.
CGTTGATCCAGGCATTCGACAAAGACGAAATCGTCGACGTGCAGTTGATCGAGCGCTTGCAGGGATTCAGCCTCGACGTATTGATCATCGCCGCCCTGGGCACCTTGTCGTTGCAGGCCATTGCCACCAATATCGGACCGTTCCTGCTCCTGGCGGTGACCGGATTGGTCTGGACCGTGGGAGCGTTCGTGTTCCTGGCGCGGCGCATGCTGCCCGACTTCTGGTTCGAGCGCGGCATCGCCGACATGGGTCAAGCCATGGGGGTCACCTCCACGGGGCTGATCTTGCTCCGGGTCGCTGATCCTGATCTCAAAACACCTGCGTATCAGGCTTTCGGTTACAAACAGCTCATTGTGGAACCGTTCTTCGGCGGCGGATTGGTCACCGCGGGCGTAATCCCGATCATCGCGAACTTCGGTGTCGGCTGGCTGTTGGCCGCGATGCTCGCCTTGTTCGTCGGTGCGCTTGCGGCCGGACTTTTGTATTTCGGCCGTCGAAGCACCCGGGCACCAGATGTAGCGGCGGCTACGTGACCCACTCTGAGTGACCCACCCTGAGTCCGTCGAATCGGCCCCCGGTCTCGGTTCTCCCCGGCGCGGCCGAGCCGATGGATCGCACCCTATTTCGTATCGAGATCGCGGTGGCGGAACCCGTAGGCTCCTGCGGTGGCCGCTGCGGCGGCGAGGACGGTCAGCACGACCAGCGGCATCCATCGCAGGTCCTGCAAGGGTAGCCGGGCGACGTGCTCGAACGGTGACAGATCGTGCACCCAACGCGGAAGATCCATGATCGGTCCGAAGAACCCCAGGATGAACGAGAACCCGAACAAGGCCCACGTGGCGCCGATGAATTGCGGGGCGAAACCGTACAACAGTGCTGCGACGGCGAGTACCAGCAGTACCGCGGGGAAGAACGCCACATGCGCCACGAGGATGTCCACGAAGTGGCCGCCGTCGCCGACCGATACGGCCAACGCGATCCCGAAAACCAGCCCGGACACGGTGAGCAAGGCCAACGCGCCGACCGCGGTCACACCGAGGTAGGCGGAGAACCAGCCGATGCGCCCCGTTGCCGTGGCGAGCACCGATTCGGTGCGACCTCTGGTCTCCTCGCCGCGCAGTGTCTGCACGGCGAGCACGGCGAAGCTGGTCACCAGCAGGGCATCGAAGAACGCCATGATGCCGAGGTAGCCGTCGAGCATACGGTTCGCGTCGCCACCCATGACCTCGACGAGTTGGTCGGGCAGGTCTTCGAACGCAGTGACGACCGTGCTGCCGATGCTGCCGTAGAGTGCGCCGACCGCTGTGAGAGCGCAACCCCAGCCGATGACTCCGGCACGGTGCAAGCGTGTTGCCAGAGCGAGGGGCGTGCTCAGCCAGGCCGGGGCGTGCCGGCGCCCGGGTCGAGGCGGCAGCAAACCGGCGCCGAGGTCACGCCGAGTCGACAGCGTGTAGGCGACCCCGGTGGCCACCGCGACGAACGCCATCGACAACAGCAGCGGCCACCAGCGGCCATCGGCGTAGGCGCGAGTCTGTTGCGACCACGCCAGGGGCGACGTCCACGACAACCAACTGCCGCCCTCATCGATCGCGTCACCGGCCGCACGCACCGCGTAGGCCACACCCACTACCGCACCCGCCATGCCGGTTGCGACGCGCGAATATGCCGTGACCTGAACTGTGATTGCCGTGACGGCGGCGAACGCCATACCCGCGGCAGCTACTCCAACTGCGAACAACGCCGCATCGTCGGTGCGCAATCCGGTCACCGCGAAGGTCGCTGTCAGCAGTGCTGCCAGCACGGCGTTCGCGATCAGTGCGACCAGCAACGCCGCGGTGAGTTGCGCGTGCCTACCCACGACGTTGGCACGCACCAGTTCGGCACGGCCGGACTGTTCCTCGACACGGGTGTGGCGCGCCAGCAGCAGGATGTTCATCAAGGCGGCCACCAGCAGGAAGTAGAGGCCGTAGATGCCGACGATCACGGATTCGATCGTGGGATCGGTCAATCCGTAACCCGGACCGCAGAGCAACGCGCCGACTACTCCCGCGCCGAACCGGCTCACCACCCGGAGATCTTCCGGTGTCCTGTAAACCTGCGGTAGGGCCGCGGCGTAGTAGACCGCCATCAGCGTGATACCCAGCACCCATGCCGGCAGCTTGACCCGATCGCGCCGCAGGTCCAATCGAAGCAGCGCCGCGGTGCCGGTGAATGCCTCGCGCCAGACCAGCCGATCCGACGGGCGTGCAGGAGCAGTCGTCGCCTCGGAACCGGACCCGGCAGCGGTGGTGGTCATGGGCGTGATCCACTATCGGAAGCAGCCCGTTCCTCGCCGTAGTGCCGCAGCATGAGCTCTTCCAGGGTGGGTGGATGGCTGATCAGCGAGCGCACACCGGCGCGACCGACCGCTGCGATGGCGGCATCGAGCGCGTCGGCGTCCACATCGAACCGGACCCGACTGTCCTCGGTGATCACGCCGTGCACACCGTCGATACTGGCCAGAGCGTGTACCGGACGGTCGGTGACGGCTTCGATCGTGGTTCGGGTCAGGTGTCGTAGCTGGGTGAGCGTACCGGTTTGCACGATCCGACCAGCACGAACAATGCTCACGCGGTCGGCCAGCTTCTCCACTTGGGCCAAGATGTGGCTCGACAGCAGTACCGTGGCGCCCTCGGCCTGCAACTCGGTCACGACCTCCTGGAACACGACCTCCATCAGCGGGTCCAAGCCAGCGGTGGGCTCGTCGAGCAAGAACAATTCCACCTCGGAAGCCAGCGCGGCGATCAGCGCGACCTTCTGTCGGTTGCCTTTGGAATAGGCGCGCGCCTTTTTCGTCGGGTCCAGGTCGAATCGTTCGATCAACTCGTCGCGACGGCGAGTGTTCACCGCGCCACGCAGTCGGCCGAAGACGTCGATCGCCTCACCACCGGTCAGAGTCGGCCACAGCTCCACATCGCCGGGGACGTAGGCCAGGCGACGATGCAGTGCTACCGCATCTTGCCAGGGATCTCCGCCCAGGATCCGAACATCTCCGCTGTCGGCGCGCAGCAGGCCCAGCAGGACGCGCAACGTCGTGGTCTTCCCAGCGCCATTGGGACCGAGGAATCCATGTACCTCACCTCGACGCACCTCCATGTCCAGGTGGTCGAGAGCTGTCGTCGAGCCAAAAGTCTTGCGCAGTCCGCAGATTGCGATGACAGCGTCCATGCGTACCAGCGTACATAGATTTCATATATGTGTGAATAAAATGAAATCTACTCGATGTGCCCTGGACGGGCGTTGAAACAGGAGGTCGACAGTGGAAGAGCGGGACCAGCGGGAGGAGGACGTCCTGCGGTTCGTCGAGCAGTTCGCACTCCTGCTCATCGAGTCGGGGATGCCGCGAATGGCGGCTCGAGTCTTCGCATTCGTCCTCGCCGACGACGCCGAACGGTATACCGCGCGAGAACTCGCGACCGGACTACGCGTGAGCCCGGCAGCGATCTCCGGCGCCGTCCGCAGCCTGGTTCACGGCGGGTTGCTCTGCCGCGAACGCGTGCCCGGTGAGCGCAGCGATACCTATCGCATCCACGACGAGGGTGTGTGGTACGCCATTACCAGCCGGCGACAGGCGGAGTTGGATCGCTCGGTACGTTTCCTCGCCGACGGCGTGGAGTTGCTCGACGAAGCTCGTCCGGGCGGGCGACGCGTGCGCGAAGCCCTCGAGTACTACCGGTTCCTGCGTGCCGAACTCCCCGATCTGACCAGGCGGTGGCGGAAGCATCGACGCGAACTGTTTCCGGACACTCCATGACGCCCGGACCGCATGTGCCCCGCGGTAGTCAATAGTCTGCACCTCTGTATCACACGGCAATACGAGGCGGGCGGAACGGCCACGCATTTGTCTTCGCTACCAGCGGGTTTCCCGAACCGCGCTTACGTCCGTACCTACGCGCGCTCGGGCAGGAGTTGACGTGCACGGGGTTCGATGTGGTCGAACCGTTCTCGTGCAGCGCGTTCGATACCTGGTTGCCGTTCAAACCGTTCGACGGCCGACAAGTTCGATGCAAACCGCAGTACGGCAGCATGCATGTCCGAACCGCGCACGTCACCGTCGGTCGCCGGTGACGGTAGCCAGTCCGGCCAGTGCCGTCGGCCTCGGGTTCAGCACGAACGCCCGATCTACTCCGATCGGAAGCGAACGAAGCCAGGCGCCTGAACCGAGATCGGCCCCATTCGTTGTCCTCCACAGCATGTTTCGGGCCATCGGTCGAAGCCCACGCCAACCTCCGAACAGGTTCGGTCGTCGCCAACGAGCAGTCCACGGCGGTGACCCGCCGACGCGAATGGCCGTCGATTGACAGGGAATCACCTGTTACCACCTGCAAGTGTGAGCGGTCTGTGCGTGGTCTGTGACCCACCGGTGCCAACCTCGGCACATGGATTACGCATTCGAGACCGAAGGGTTGGTCAAACGCTTCGGAGACAAGATCGCGCTGGGTGGACTGGACCTCGCGGCGCCGGTTGGGACGGTGCTCGGCGTGCTCGGGCCCAATGGCGCGGGAAAGACCACCGCCATTCGCATCCTGGCAACATTGATTCGGCCCGACGAAGGCCGTGCGGTCGTCGGTGGGTTCGACGTCGTGACCCGAGCGTCTCGGGTTCGCCGTCTGATCGGCCTGGCCGGGCAGTACGCCACTGTCGACGAAGAATTGACCGCGTTCGAAAACCTCGTGATGGTCGGGCAGTTGCTGGACCTGCGCAATGCGGAGGCGAGGTCTCGCGCGGACGAGCTGCTGCGGCAGTTCGGTCTGCAAGAATCGGGCATGCAGCGGGCCTCGGTGCTGTCGGGCGGTATGCGACGGCGTCTCGATCTCGCGCTGAGCCTGGTCGGTCGGCCGCGGATCGTTTTCCTCGACGAGCCCACCGTCGGGCTCGACCCGGGCCGGCGCGAAGATCTGTGGCGCCTGGTGCGGAACATGACGACCGAAGGCGTGACCGTTCTGCTGACCACCCAGTACCTGGAGGAGGCGGACACGCTGGCCGACCACATCTGTGTGATCGATGATGGGCGCGCGATCGCCGACGGGGCGCCCACCGACCTCAGGCGAATCGTGGGTGGACAGACCATTGCCGTGCGACCGGTCGATCCGCGACAGGCGAACTTGGCTGCGGAGGTGTTGCAGCGGGTGGCCGGGCGTCGCCCCGAACCGGTCGACCGCGGTGTGGTCGCTGTGCCAGTGGACGACGATCGCGTACTTCCCGACATCGTTCAGCGGTTGGCTGCTGCCGACGTGCGGCTGGCAGAGTTCTCGCTGCGCCTGCCCAGCCTCGATGAGGCCTTCTTCGCCTTGACCGGTCGATCCGAGGAGGCGCAGCGATGACCAGTGCCGCCGATACGCTCCGGCCGAGATCGCTCGGACTGCTGCGACACAGCGCCGTTCTGGCCAAGAGGAGCCTCGTCAAGACCAAGCGCAACCCGGGCTACCTGGTCAATGGGGTGATGACTCCGGTGATTTTCCTGGTGCTGTTCCTGTATTTGTTCGGTGGGGCGGTGTCCGGGTCCACCGACAGCTACCTGCAGTACCTGTTTCCCGGGATCGTGGTGATGGCCACCAGCCTTTCCGGGATGCTGTCCACCGGACTGAACCTCACCATCGACATCGGCACAGGGATCTTCGACCGCTTCCGCAGCCTGCCCATCAATCGTGCGGCTGTGCTGCTCGGGTCCGTCGCCGCCGACGTCGTCCGGTATGTGATCGCGGTGATAATCCTGTTCGGCATCGGATACGCGCTCGGGTTCCGGGTACAGACCACCCTGTTGGCGACATTGGGTGCGGTGCTGCTGGCCGTCGCTTTCGGCTTCTGCCTGAGCTGGGTCACGGTGTTGATCGGGGTCCTCGTCCGGGACCAGGGTGCGGTGCTGGGGTCTTCATTCGTCGTGTTCCTGCCCCTCGTGCTCGGGACGAGTCTGTCGACACCCATCGATACCCTGCCGGGATGGTTGCGTGCGTGGGCGAACGTCAACCCGGTCACACATGCCATCGACGCATGTCGTGCACTACTCGACGGCGGTAGCGCCGGTGGGGCCATCACCCGAACGCTGATGTGGTCGGCCGTCCTGCTGGTGGTCTTCTGCCCGTTGGCTGTGCTCGCCTACCGCCGGCGCGAGTGACGCCTCGGCGAGGCTGCGCTGGATGAGCGCCAGGGCCGCAGCGGGTTTCGAACAGCGGGCGTCCTCGTAGACCTTCGTACCGAGCTGTGCGCTCAGCTGCCGTTCGAGGAGTAGGACGTCGGCGTCGGCTGCGCTGGTGAGCGCGCGACTGGCGCCGAGTACTTGGGCGGCCGCGGCCGGCGAACCGGCTTGCGACAGCAGCGCCGCGACGCCGGCGCCGACTGTGGCACCCATCGGTATGTGCGGCATCGCGGCGATCAGATCCAGGCCCTCGCGCAGGTCTCGAGCGGCGGAACGCAGGTCTCCTCGGGCCACGGCCACGTGGCCGGCCGACAACCGATATAGCGATCGGAACACCGGGTTCTGCTGGACCTCGAGATCGCTGTCGGCATGCCTCAGATGGCGGGCGGCAGCATCCAGGTCGCCTTCCTGTCGGCACAGGTCGGCCAGGAACACCCGAGCGATGGACGCATAGCGGCCCGGCGGCGCCTGCCGAACGATGCTCGACAGCTCGGTGCGTGCCCCGCGGACATCGGCGATTCGCAGTCGGACGATCGCCAACCACAGTCGCTGATGGTCGTTGGCGCCCGAGTCGTGCGTCAATTCGGTCGACTCCTCTACGGCGCGCAGGCTGGCATCCAGATCGCCGACCCGCAGCCGGGCGTCGCTCGAGCTCAGTAGGCACATGGAGAGCGCCCAGTGGTCGCCGGCCCGCCGAAATCCGTTCTCGGCGTGGGTGAGCGCCTCGCACAGGCTCGTCGGCTCGCCTCGCCTCGCGATGACGAACGACCTCGTCCACCAGAGCAGGCCGTGCTCCCACGGGTCGGCGTGTACGCACTCCGCGGCGAATGCCGGGGCCGGTTCGTCGGAGATGAACGCCAACAGCGCGGCGGCCACCGGGTCCTCCGGCGCCAGCGTCCCGTCGCAGAGCGCCCGATGCTGGGCATTGCTCATCGCCTCCGGATCGCCGCTGAGGACACTACTGAAAAGTAGGCCGATGACAGCGGTACGGCGGGCGGGTCCTGGGACCGGGCCGGGCACCGCCAAGGCTCGGCGCAGTCGCTCGGATGCTTCGACGTGCTCGCCGGTCAGGACCCAGTAGTACCAGAGCGCGGCAGCCATACGGTTGGCGGTGTCCGCGTCACCGAAGTCGGTCGCAAAGCGCAGGGCGGCCAGCAGGTTGGCGCTTTCTGCAGTGAGTCGCAGAATCCAATGGTGCTGGTGTGGGCCGCGTAGATGCGGCGCGGCCTGCTCGGCCAACGACAGGAAGTGTGTCGCGTGGTCGTGCCGCATTCGGAGCACGTCACCCACCTCGGCCAGACGTTGCAAGGCGTACTCCCGAATCGTCTCCAGGACGGCATAACGGGGTTCGGGGCCGTCGGCGATGATGATCAGCGACCGGTCGAACAGGATGTCGAGCATTTCCGGCGCTACCGCGAGAGACTCGGCCGCCGCAGCGTCGAAGGAACCCGAGAAGACTGCCACGCTTCGCAGCGCTCGCTGTTCCGGCTCGTGCAGCAGGTCCCAGCTCCAGGTCACCGCGGCGTGCAGGGTCTGGTGGCGAGACAGCGCGGTGCGACTACCGCCGGTGAGCAGACGAAACCGGTCGTCGAGGTGGGTGGCAAGGTGCTCGATCGACATGAACCGCAGCCGGGCGGCGGCCAGCTCGATGGCCAGCGGCACACCGTCCAGCCGGCGGCAGGTCTCGATGACGTGCCCGATGTTGTCATCGGTCACGGTGAACGTGGGGTGGACCGCTCGCGCGCGTTCGACGAGCAATTGCACCGAGGGAGATTCCAGCGCCTGGGCTCTCGGCGTGCCCGGGGGAGGAGCTGGTAACGGTGCTACTGGGCTGAGGGCCTCTCCGGGGATCATCAGTGGTTCTCGGCTGGTCGCAACGACGCGCAGTCTCGGGCAGCCGCGCAGCAGGCGTTCGACGACCCGGGCTGCCTCGGCGACGACGTGTTCGCAGTTGTCCACGACGAGCACGGTTTCCGTCGGCGCCAGTGCGGCGATCAGTGCGCGCACCGGGTCGGTGGGCCGATCGGCTGGGCGGATGCCCAGAGTGCTGAGCATTGTCCGTGGCACGTCGGCGGGAACGGTCACCGTGGCCAGTGAGATCAGCCAGACCCCGTCCGCTGTCCGGTCGGCGAGTTCGGTAGCCAGCGTGGTCGCCAGCCGAGTCTTGCCCACGCCACCGGTGCCGACCAGTGTGACCAGGCGATGCTCGCCCAGCTGGCCATGGATCCGGCGCCGTTCCTGCGCCCGGCCCAGGAACGACGTCAGCGGTGCCTCGAGGTTGCCGCGGGATCGGCCTGCGCCACGGTCGTCTCGCAGGACAGCCAGGTGGGCGGCACGCAGTTCGGGACCCGGATCGCTGCCGAGCTGCTCGGCAAGGTCGCGCCGATAGTCTGCATAGGTACGCAGCGCCTCCGGTTGGCGGCCCTCGGTGTGCAGCGCACGAATCAGCAAGGTGTGCAGTCGTTCCCGCGATGGATGGCTAGCAGTCCACCCCTCGAGTTCGGCGACCAGATCCGCGGCGCCGCACTCCAGATCGGCCGCAATGCGATCCTCCAATGCGGTGAGCCGCAGCTCGGTGAGCCGGTTGATCTCCTGCACCGCGAACGGCAGGTCCTGCACGTCGGCGAGTGGTTCGCCGCGCCACAGTGCGAGTGCCTCGCGGAGCGCCCGGCTGGCGTGCCTCGGCTCGCCGGCACGAAGGCGGCGCTGGCCCTCCTGTCGCAACTGCTCGAAGTGCGTGACGTCGACCGAGGCCGGCGACAGCCGCAGTCGATATCCGCCCGAGGTGGCTTCTACCAGTGCGGGGTCCGCCAGCGACCGGCGCAGCCGGGAGACGAGCGCCTGCAGTGCGTGCACACTGTCGGTGAGCCGGGTCTCCGGCCACAGGGACGCGGACAGGGACTCGGTCGACACAGTCCGACCCGGTTCCAGCGCGAGCCGGATCAGCAATGCGCGCAGCCTCGCGCCACCGATCCGGACATCGGATCCACCGGCGGTCACCAGTAGTGGGCCGAGTATTCCGATGCGCATGAGGCAAGTCTGCCATTCGCGCGGCGCCACGGGATGCACTGTGATCGGGTCTGTTCATGGTGGCGCTCGGTGTGCCTACGTCGGGGTCCTCCTGCACGGTGGGCATCACCGGCGCTGCTTCCGGTTCAGGTTGCGTGGGTCGGTTCTTCGAGCGCTTCGGCGATCACGGTGCGGTCGGCGTAGAGGTGTTCCACACCGAGTCGAGTCAGGAGGCTGTCGACCTCGTCGGCAGTCCACTGCGCCCTGTATGTTCCCAGTCGATGCAGGTAGTACCGGAACACGTCGAAATCCTCGATGATGATGTCGGTCATGTCCGGATGCGCGTCTGCGTCCAGGAATGGAACATCCTGGCCGGGCAACAACATCACCAGCACCAAGCCGTAGACGAAGCGTTTGCGCCCGATGACCTGGCTGGCCCAGTCTTTCGTGGCGAGACAGTTGGTCTGTACCTGGGCCATCGGATTGTGATGATCGTCGTTGCCGTAGATATCGGCAACCCGGCCGTCGTCCATGTGCCACGGGCCATTCGGCGGCACCACAAGAGTCCCATTCTGTGGACTACGGAAGCCCTTGAGGTCGATGACGATGCAGCGCTGTCGAGTCCAGATCACCGCATCGAGTTGGCGGGTCCGCCCGCGGGAGGGGACATCTACATTGAGCAGTGCCACTCCCGGTTGCGCGGGGCTCCAGCGGATCCAGTCGGCGAACCGTAGCTCGGTTGGTGACAAATCGGCAGTCTGGTTCACCAACAGCAACACAGCGACCTCCCCGACCAACCCGGCGCGCCGACCCCGTCGTGACGGGTATCGCGCGCCGATACCGACATCGCCTCCAGTGTCCCACGCCGGGTCCAGGCTCGGGAAATGTTCGCATCGAAGGGTTTTCGTTCCGCGGCCACCACTTTTCGCCGAGGCGCAGAACTCAGTCGTTTTCGAGTAGGCGTTTGGGGTGCAGACCGTCGACTGCGCCGATGAATGGCGGGTGGACGCTGTAGCCGAGCATGCGACGGAGGTCTTCGGAGACTGCGCGGGCGGTGTCGCGGCTGGTGGACATGGTGAATGCCTCTTGAGTGCGTAGCCAGGGTTCGCAGTATTGGGCGGTCACGGCCAGGCGGGAGCTCGGCGAGTCGTTGTCGCCGCCGCCATGCCAGAGGGTGCCGACGAAGAACACGCATGACCCCGGCGGCATTTCCGCCTTGATGTGGGTGTCGGATGGGGTGGGTCGACGATCCTCGCCCCAGCTGTGACTGCCGGGCACGACAACGGTGGCGCCGTTGGTGTCGGTGAACGGGTCGATGGCCCAGATAGTGGCGGCACTCAGTGGTGCGCGGGGCCGGGGAATCGGGTAGAAGCCGTCGTCGGCGTGCTGCAGTTGCGCTCGTTCGCCGGGCAAGAGGTTGATGACCTGGAGTTGGGAGAGTAGGTAGTTGGGCAAAAACAGCCGATCCAGCAATGCGAGAACCCGCGGGTGGTCGATCAGTGGGTCGCACACGCGGGTCTTGTCCAGCACACTGTAGACGCGTTGAGTTCGTGTGCCTTCGAAGGTATTGCGGCCGGTGTGGTCGAGCAGCGGGGTGACCGCAGCGCGAATCCGCTCGCAGTCCTGTGGTGTGATCAGGTCTTTCAGGATCACATATCCATCGCGGGCGAGTGCGGCCATATCCGCGCCGACAACGGCCTGATCGACGGTAGCGCCGCTGCTGGTGGTCGCTCTGTGCCGGCGTGCCAGATCGGTGCTCAAGTCGTCGACGTCGGTGATCGTACGAATCTCACCGGAGAGGTGGTCGGCGTTCATAGTGTGCTGCTTTCTGCTCGGGGGAGACCTACAGCTCCGGCGGCGACCGCCCAGAGCTCGTCGATGACGGTTTGTGGTGTCGGGCGCGGAGTCCGGGCCAGGGCTACCGATACCACGGCTTGGGTGCCGCCGAGGATCCCCGCGGCGAGGAATTCGGGGTCGCGGGTCGAGGCGAGTTCGCCGCTGCGCTGAGCTCGAGCGATATTGCGGGAGCCGATTTCGATGAGCAGATTCAGCCGCGTGGTATTGGCCGCGACCACCTCCCCATCGCCGACCAATCCTCCGAGGACGATCGCCGCCAACGGCTCGGCGTACAAGAACTCGACCCAATCACGGATACGATGCCGCTCCCGACCCTCCCAGGTGGGTTCGTCGTAGATGCGGAGAGCAACCGCCTCGTCCAGCCTGTCGTAGTACGCGTCGAGGACCGCGATCAGCAGGCCTGTCCGTGTTCCGAAGTACCGATACGGAAGCCCGGCGCTGACCCCGGCCCGCCGCGCCACTGCGGCGACCTCCAGCTCGCCTGTCTCACGCAACTCCTGTTCGGCCGCCGTCAACAATTTGCGGCGGGCAGCACTGGCGCGCGAGGTTTCGGTAGCACCCATGCCGATACTATAAGTTGAGTTCAACTCAATAAGCAAGAATGGAGTGGGGTCGCAGAGCAGATCCGCCCGATCCGGCGCCAAGCGTGCAACGACATCGAGCGGCGCATTTCATGTGGTGGTGCCCGATGGGGCGGCTATGGCCGGTTTGAACTCGTCCTGGAGGTCATGTCCTGGGTGCCTGGATTCATCGAGTCGTTCACCCACGTTTCCGGCAACGGCACTCGCGTCGTCGATCTGGATTGTCGGTCGCTGGTCAAGGCCCAAGCGTGGCCACCCACGCTGTGGTGCAATGGGTTCCGTCGCAGGCGGCATGCAGAGTCGCCGAGCCGCTTCGGCCCGGCCCACTCGGGACCGGGCCCGAACCGACGGGTGGACCATCACTGCGCCGGGTGTGCACAGCAGTCGTGCGGTGCTTCCTTCTGCTGGCGGCTGGCTTCGCCCTTGTCCATGGCGGCGACCCTGCCCAGCCATTCCGAGCCGGTCTCGTCGACCGCGGCAGCGTATTGGTCGCTCCAGTTCCACCACTCGTAAGGTGGTGTCTGGGGGTAGCCTTCGGGCGAATCCTCCCAGTTCTCCTGTCGTCCGAGGGCCGTCATGTCCAGGTAGCTCCAGGTGTTTCCGAAGTACTCGTCGCCACGCCGGTTGATGAAATACGTGCGATACACCTGATCGCCTTCGCGGATGAAGGCGTTGGTTCCGTGCCATTCGTCGACGCCGAAGTCCACGTCGAACTCGTCGGTAAGGGTGTACCAGGGGATCGGTGACCAGCCCATCCGGGCCTTCACGTTCTCGATCTCGGGTTGCGGTGCGCGCGAGGCGAATGCGAGCGTGGTGTCGCGGGCGTTCAGGTGCGCGAGATTGCCGAGGTGGTCGGCGATCATGGAGCAGCCGCGGCAGGCATGATCGGGCCAGCCGACCACGCCGGGCTCGAAGAATGCGCGGTAGACGATCAGCTGGCGGCGGCCCTGGAACAGGTCGAGCAGACTCGCCGGGCCGTCGGGTCCGTCGAACAGGTACTGCTTGTCGACGGCCAGCCACGGCATGCGGCGGCGTTGGGCTGCCAGCGCGTCGTGGGCGCGCATCACCTCCTTCTCTCTCACCAGCAGCTCCAGACGCGCTGCCTCCCACTCGTTCTGCGAAACGATCGACGGTGTCTGCATGGTGATATTCCTGTTCGGTTTCGGATCGATCAGTCTCGATCGAGGATCTTCTTCAACGCGTCGAGCGGGCCGTCCCAGTCTCGCGCCAGCGCAGCGAGGAATTGTTGCGCCACTTGCATCGGCGCGGAACAGAGTCGGTAACGCACCCGGCGGCGCTCTCCCGGCTCCGTGGTCACCAGACCGGCCTCGGACAGCAACGTCAAATGTTTGGCGATCGCCTGCCGGGTGATCGGCAGCCGGGCCGCCAGGTCTGTCGCCGTGGCGGGTCCGGAGGACGCCAGCGCGGCGAGGATCGCGCGCCGGCTGGGGTCCGCGAGGGACACAAAGACCTGCTCGGCAATCGCCTCCTGGTCAGGCCGCATCGAGGTAGCTGGCCAGCTCACCGAGCTCGTTCTGCCAGCCGCGGATGTTGCCCTCGAACGCCGCCTTGTAGGCGTCCTCGGCAAGCTGAGCGAAACCGGTCTCGACCACGGTCAGTCGGGTACCTGCGGCCACCGGCTCGAGCGTGAACTCCACATAGGTGCGGCGCGGATCCTCCTCGGGAAGCCCGAAGATATGCCAGGTGAACCCGAATACGTGCGGTTTCTCCACCCGTTCCACCCGCATGTCCGCGCGGTGTCCCTCCTCGTTCCAGCGCATCCACGCCTTACCGCCGGGGCGCAGCTCTATGTCGGCCTCATTGCCGAACCACGTGCCCAACCCCTCGGCCGTGGTCAGCGCCGCCCACACCTTCACCGGGGGATGTGCCAGCTCGATCGTCCGCTCGATGCGATCGGGAAAACCCATAACCACCTCCATATATAGCAACCCAATGGTTGCAATATTATTGCAACCATTGGGTTGCGTCAACCTCGGCCTGCGGCCCAGCAGTCGACGCGTCAACACTGGCGTGGCCCCAACCCGGCGACGAAACTGAACTCTGAGATGTTGGGGGGTACCCGTGTCAGCGGCGGCGCCGTGTGGCGGGGTCGGTCTGGGCCTGGCACCGGCCGAGGGCTTCGGCCGACACCTTCGCGTACGTGGTCAGGCTGCGTACCGAGGTGTGCCCGAACCACGGACGAGCCCTGTTCGGCAGCCCGAACCAAGCGCTGCCGACTATCCGGCCGCCTACGGCCATGTCCGGGCACTGCTCGAGCAGGCCAGGCAGCAGCTACGCGAGCAACTCAGCGGTGGGCAATAAGCGCTATGCATGACTGCGGCGGTTCGTCAGGATGGGTTCGACCTCATCAGCACCATGGGAAGGTCGAGAATGCTTGTGCCAGAGCAGATGACCGGCTTCTGTTGGTGGGTGGGTGCACCATTGTTCGATGGGTGAGTACGACGCCATCAACGCACACAACGCCGCCAAGGCCCGTGCAGCGGGCTGGTCGGAGCCGACCGGCAGCCCGGGCCAGGTGAGCTGGGCGACCACCGTGCGCCAGAACAAAATCGACGAGTTCGACGCCGGAGAAACCGCCGAGCTGGATCCCAGCGTGCCACCCTGATGGTGGGTGCGGACGATAGAAGAACAGAACCGGATTGCTGTTGTCAACGAATCTGTTGACCCTGGATGTTCACCGCAGTCGCCGGGGGTAGCGACGGTGAGCGGGTGGCAGAACCCAGGTGGATGGGCGCGTCGTAGGATCCGGACAGTGCGAGACTATACAAGATCGCTTCAAGGGGACGTATTTCGTTATCAGTCAGTTGCATTCACACGCTGGAACACGGTGTCGGTCAGGACGAAGAAGTCCTCGATTCCGAATCTCTGTGTCAACTGCACGTAGCAAAGGACGCTCATGTCAACATTGGTGACCAATGTCCGTTTCGTCGCAAAGCCAGGTCGGGAAAAGGAGGTGAAAGAGGTGCTGTTGACGCTTCTCGAGTCCACTCGCCTCGAAGAGGGCTGTATCGCCACCGAACTCTATCAGCATCACGACGACCCGACCCGAATTGCGTTGATGGGGGACTGGGTTGGCGTCGAGGCCTTGGCCATGCACTTCGAGATGCCGCATCTGAAAGTTGCTTTAGCGGCGTTGGAGGACCTCCTGGTCGAACCGTACAGTCTGCGGAAGCTCACCGAGATCCAATAACCCAGCGCCGTCCAACCTCGGCGCTTGGCGAACCAACAAGTCCGTACAGGGTCAGCCGGTCTCCGGGCTTCAGTACATGCCACCCCATCCGGCGGGTGACGGCCCAACTACGGTCACGGACCCGCGGTTTGGTCAGCGCCACCGACATAAGGCGCATCCGGACAGGAAGAAGCCATCCAACTCCGAGCGGCTCAGGTCCCCGACGAACCGCTCGTACGCGGCCGCCGCTAGCGCCAATTTCTGTACCGATGTTCCTCAACCCCGAACGAGCCGCTGTTCACCAACGGACCCAACCCCCGCGACACACTGCTGCCAACGATCATTCACGGCCTGGTCGTTGCCGGGATCCTGGTCGGGCTCACTACCTCCGGGATCACGCTGATCCATCTGGCCCACGCCCGGTCGCCACGAGAGGTCGATCGGGCGCAATCGGATCAGCCTGCCGAGCCAAGGTTCGGGGCGTTGACGACGGACGTGCCGTCGAAATCGGGGCTCGGCGGTACGCCGAGCAGGTCCAGTGCGGTTGGGGTGATATCGACGAGGGAGTTGCTGGAGTTGGTCACGCCCGCTTTGAACGCGGGTCCGCGGGCGATCAGGAAGTTGGCTGTCTCGTCGGCGGATTGGCCGCCATGGCCGCCGAGGGGCCGGTGCCCGTGGTCGGTGGTGACCAGGATGTTCCACCGCTCATTGGGGTATGCCTTGGCGCGCGCGTCGACGGCGGCGACGATCTTGCCGACCTGAGTGTCGACGCTACGGACGGCGGCGAGGTACTCCGTCGAGGCGCCTCCGTGGCTGTGGCCTGCCCCGTCGACCTGGTCGAGGTGGGTGAACAGGAAGTCGGGCCCTTCGTTCGCGATGGCGGCCGCGCTCGAGTCGGCGGTGACGGCGTCGATCTTCGCACCGGTGGGGTCGTTGGGCTGCTGCGGGCTGCGGACGTTCACATCGGCGTGCGGGTCACCGGCGCCCGCGATGATGCCGATGGTCGGCCAGGTGACGATCGACACGGTCCGCAGGCCCGGATCGGCCTTTTCCACCTGGGTGAACACCGTCGGATACTTCGCGAACGGCGCGGTGGTGACGTTGTTGTTCTTGATGCCGTGCTTGGTGTCCCACACCCCGGTCAGCACCGTCGACCACGACGGGCCGGAAATGGTGATGTGCGGGGCGATGGACGTTTGCCCGAGGGTGCCCTCAGCGGCGAGCTTCAGGAGGTTCGGGGCTTCCGCTTCCTGAACCTTCTTGTACATCACCCCATCCAGTCCGATGACCACCACCTTGTTCACGGCGGCATCGGCATGCGCGGGTGCGGTGGTCGCCAGGCTCGCAGCCACCGGCAACGCGGTAGCCAGTGCGATCGCGAGGTGGCTCAGAAACTTCCCTTGCGGTGACCTCATGGTCTAGACCATTGCATGGGAACGGCCTGGGTACCAGTTGTTCGAGTGGGAGTTCATCGACCTTTCATGCGAGCTATGAAGTCCGTTCGTGTCGCTTCGTAATTCGGTTTCGGTGTAGGTCGGATACCTCGGTAACTATGCCTTTCCGGTTGGCGGCCGCTGTCGCCGATCGGACTTGGTGACAGCGGCCGACCGTTGAGGTCGCGGTTCATGGTGCTGACCGATCGGTGATCGAACGACAGACCAGCATTTCGTTTCCGCCCACTTGGAACTCGTAGTCGACATCGATGATCCGGCCATCGATCGCGTGCGTGCGTAGGTCGGCGAGCAACGCATCCAGACGCGGGTAGCGGGAGACCGCACCGATTGGTACGAGCGGGAAGACACGCAGCTCACCATGGGTGACACGCATCAGCTCGATCAAGGCGCGGCGGTGAAAGTCGTAGTCGAAATCCCGGGCATAGCTGAACAGCAGGTGCGAGCTGAGAACCAGGTCGAAATCATTGTCGGGGAAGGGAAGCCGGGGTAGCCGTCCGGCAACGTAGCGGCTCAGGTCGTGTCGAGTATGGGCGGCGAAGCGTTCGGCCGCGTGACGGCGCTGGAGCCGGTGCTGTTCAGGATCGGCGAAGAAGGTCCACTTGTAGAGGTGCTGGTGGGATCGCACAAATCGGTTGCCGCGCTCGACCTCGGTCGTCGAGCGAGCGAGAGCTGACCAGAATTCGTCCGAAGCTCTCGGCTGGCGACTGTTCGTCGATCTCGGGTATTGGCGGGTTGTCCTTCCTCTATTCCAACGCCACCTCGCACGGCTGGAACGAGCGTCGCTCGAGACAGGACAAGGCCGCGGGTGAGGCAGCCGCACAGGGTCTTCGGCCGCTAGGACAGATAGCACCAACGGCGCGCGAAGATCATCACCGGTCGATTGGACCACAGGCGGTGTGGAAACGGGTACCGACTTCTGATGTCTGCGGAGTTGGTCGACTACCTCATGGCGGCGATCTGGATCAGATTGCCGCAGGTGTCGTCGAAGACGGCAGTGACTACTGGCCCCATGTCGATCGCACCTTGGGTGAACTCGACACCCAGCCCCTGCAATCGCTCGACCTCGGCGTGCACATCATCGACAGTGAACTGGGCGAACGGGATGCCGTCGGCGACCAGTGCTTGCTTGAACGGACCCACTGCCGGATGGCTGTCCGGCTCCAACAGCAGTTCGACACCATCCGAGGCGGCGGGGGAGACCACGGTGAGCCAGCGCGCGTCGCCGGCGGGCACGTCGGTCTTCTTGATGAATCCCAGTTTCTCGGTGTAGAAGTCGAGTGCTTTGGTTTGGTCGTCGACGAATACGCTTGTGACGCGGATACGGATCACGGTTATGGTACCTCTCGGTCGATGGGCCACCGCTCGATGATCGAGCGCAGCGGGATCGTGTCGATGTAGTGGAACTTGTACCGGCCCTGACGCCGGGTATGTACCAGGCCAGCCTGTTCGAGCACGGCGAGGTGTTGCGAGATGGCTTGGCGCGAGGAAGCCAAGCCGTGCTTCATGGTCAGTCGGCTGCAGATCTCGAACAGCGTCTGACCGTCGTTGTCGATCAGCTCGTCCAGGATGATGCGTCGTGTCGCGTCGCCAATGGCCTTGAACAGGTCGGGGTCAGCGTCCACGAGCCCAATAATAGGCAAGTTTCTACTTGCCTGTCAATGGAGAGCCGTCTGACGCCGAGTCGTTGTCGTCGAACCCTCTACCGGCTCGACCGCACCGTGCCGGGAAGTTCGTCGGCACGGTGCGGTCGGGTGTCGGTCAGGGTACGAAAACCTCTGCCACAGCAGGGATGTTGCGGCGGTCGGTGCCGATGGTGAGCTGCACGCGGCCGGGGCCGGTATGGGCGACCAGGTTGGTTCGAGAGGAAGCGGGTTGACTCGCCGGGATGAAGCCCGAGACGGTCCCGGACTGGCCGGTATCGAGGTTGTGCCAGTCGACGACGGCGGTGATGTTGCAGGCGAGCAACGTCGGGCCCCAATCACCGATGGGTGAGTAGCCCTGCCCGATACGCAGGGCGATGGAGTGTGTCGCGCCAGGAGCCACAGAAGGATCCATGAGCGGGCCGTCGAAGGCCGACAAGCCGGTGGTGAGCATGCCCAGGCACACCCCATCACCCATCGTGAATGTCGGGGAGGTGTACATGCTGGTCTGTACGCAAGTACGTGGTCCCACATTCGACGTCGCGAGCTGACAAGGGCCGTCCGGGTTGGCGTTGGCGGGTGCGGCGAAGGCCATTCCCGCGGTGAGGAAGGTGGCAGCCGTCAAGTACCGGAGCGTGCTATTCATCGTTGAACCCTTCTGAACGTAGGAGGATTGCCGTGTACTACAGCGGCAGCCGATCATTCCGCGAAACGTGGGGCCGACCGGTCGGCCCCACGAGATAACTGTCGGTCGCAGCGGCGGGCACGTTACTCGTCCGTCGGCCATCTGCTCGTTCAGCCGGTCCAGGGTGGCGTGTCGCGATCGTTCGGCGCCGTCCGGTGCACCTGCAGCAGGAACTCGGCGTTGTCTCGAGTCTTCTCGAGGCGGCTGATCAACAGTTCGAGCGCCTGACGCGCATCGAGTTCGGCGAGCACACTTCGTAGCGTGTGTACGTTCGAATACTCCTCGACCGACATGAGCAGCTGGTCTTTTCGGGTACTGGACGGATACATGTCGACCGCCGGGAACACGCGCCGTTCAGCGATTCGACGGTCGAGTTTGAGCTCAGCGTTGCTGGTGCCCTTGAACTCTTCGAAAATTACCGTGTCGCCCGTCGATCCGGTCTCCACCAAGGCCGTCGCGATGATCGTCAGCGAACCGCCGTCCTCGATGTGGCGCGCTGCGCCGAGAAACCGCTTCGGCGGGTACAGCGCCGTGCTGAAATTCGGTCGCGCTCGGAAGGACTCGACGTTGTCGCCATTGATCGTGTCCAGCCGGACCAGAGGGTTGAACTTCTGTCGATGTTTGCCTTCGCTGTTGTCACTGTCGCGAACGATTCGGGCAACGCCGGTGACCGAGTCACCACGGCGCAGCCCATTCTTGCGGACCAGGTTCATCGACAGGTGTAGGTCGTTCGGCCCTGGCGGGTACCCCGAAGTGCGCACGAATGCGCAGTTCTCCAGCTTCTGCGCTGGTTCATGTAGTTCCGGCGCACATATTTCGGTAGAGATGACGATCAACTGTCCTGAGTTCGGAGCTGCGCGTGGCCGATCGTTCGTCGAATCTGTTGCTGGGTAGCAGCTTTCGCGCAATATATCTGCGGAAACGAATTCTTCGCGAAGGGGCAGTTCGTCGCGCACTCCACATCTTGCGTATCTCTACCCGACGAGAACTGGAAGGAATTCGACTGTGGTCCTAAAATGGCAAAATATCGCTTATAGATATTGAGAAGTATTTCCTGTTTTTGTTTCGGGATCGCCACCAGAATCGAGGTGCAGGGTGTCCAGCGAAACTGTAAAGCCGACGTTCGAACAGGTGTACGGCGAAGAGCGGTCACGCGAGGCGCTGCCGGCGTTGATTCCATGGGATATCGGTCGTCCACAACCGGTGGTGCAGGAGTTGGTGGCCCATGGCGCCGTGCGCGGCGAGGTGCTCGACCCGGGGACCGGTCCAGGCCACCATGCGATCTACTACGCAGCGAAAGGCTACTCCGCCACGGGAATCGACGCTTCACCAGCAGCGATCGAGCGAGCCGAACACAATGCGCGGATTGCCGAGGTGAGAGTGAACTTCCAACTGGGCGATGTGACCCGACTCGACGGGTACGAGAATCGATTCGACACCGTGGTCGATGCCGGATGCTATCACACATTCATGGACGACGAAGACACCCAGATCGTCTACGCACAAGCCTTGCATCGAGCGACCAGACCAGGAGCGCGGCTGTATCTGTTCGAATTCGGGCGTCACAACGTCAACGGTGTGCAGTTGCCGGGGCTGTCGGCCGAGAGTTTCGAGCGGGTGCTTCCCGCATCGGGCTGGCGTGTCGACTATATAGGGACCACCACATATCAAGACCGCTTGGTTCCCGAGTTCTTCACCTGGCTGTTCCAGCAGAGCGAGCACGAATGGGCGTCGACGATGGCGCCGGTGCGAGATCAACTCCACGTCATCGGACCGCTGCTCGAAAACCACCTCGTGCATATTCCGTGTTGGGCCGTGCACGCCACACGCACCAACTGATCTGTGTGATCGTCTTGCGATGCCGTGCCACTCGGATCGGTCTTCCCTGTGACGGATTCGGTCGTGGTGTACCCGATTGCGCTGCAAGGTGTCCGAAGCGCGCCCCGGTGGGCCAAGGCGCGGACTGGTGGCTATGACCCCATACGGACCCCATGGGTTTGCGTCATCAGGACCGCAACCCACACATGAACAACCAGCACGACAACGCCATCCGGGACTACCACCGAGACCAAGACCAGGAAACAGCACGCGACGCCGCCAACAGGCACAACTCTTCGCAGATGATCCGCCTCGACGGCAAGGGCTACACCATATGCCGCCCACAGGCCACGTGGTGCCAGTGACCGACTACCCCTGGTCCACCGATCACGGCATCCGAGCCCCGGAATCGTCCAGCCGCTCGATGAGCAGGGCGACGCCCACCCCGGCCGCACCGGACACCGCTGCGACACCGTAACGGCCTTCGCGTTCCTCCAAGGCTTCGACACACCCGCCGACGAGGATCGCGCCAGTGGCGCCGAAGGCATGTCCCATTGCCATCGTGCCGCCGTTCGGGTTGAGCCGGTCCGGCCCGGCATCGAGATCGCGCCGCAGCCGAAGACACATCGCAGAGAAGGCTTCGGCGAATTCGAAGACATCGATATCCGCCGCGGTGAGACCGGCTCGGGCCAAGACCATATCGATCGCGCTCTGACCGGCGGTGAGCATGATGACCGGGTTGACGGCTGCGCTGGCCGCGGCGACGATCCGGGCCCGGGGCCGTAGGCCGGTGCGGTCGGCGGCCGCACTGTCACCGAGCAGCAGCAATGCCGCGGCGTCGGCCATGGCGGGTGATGTGCCCACGGTGTGTAGGTGGTCTATCCGGTCGACCACCGGATTGGCGTCGAGGGCGATCGCATCCTGCCCCCCTGCGCCGAGGTCCGCGAACGCCGGTTTCAGCTCGGCCAGTCCGTCCAGGGTGGTCGCGGGGCGGACGAGTTCGTCATGATCCAAACCGCGCGTGTGCGCGTCCGCCGGCACGGGAACCAGGCAACGGGCGAAAGCGCCGCGCGCTCGAGCATCAGCAGCCTTGCGCTGTGTTTCCACGCCGTAGCTGTCGAGTTCGGCGCGGGTGAACCCCTCGATGGTGGCATTGAGGTCGGCTGCGACACCCATATGGATGGAGCCGATGCCACGGACCGTCGCGGGGTCGGACCACAGTGGGCCTCGGTCGGCGAACAGCGGCACGCGGGAAACGCTCTCGACCCCACCCGCGACGGCGAGACCCACATCGCCGGCGCGTATGCGCGCGGCAGTCTGCCCGACGGCGTCGGCGCCGGAGGCACAGAACCGATTGACGGTGGCGCCCGCAGCCCGCTCACCCCATCCGGACAGCAGCGTCGCGGTGCGGGCGAGATTGCCGCCTTGGTCGTCTACCTGGGAGGCGCACCCCAGGACGACATCCTCGACCAGTTCGACATCCAGCGCATTGCGCCGCGCGAGGTCGCGCTGCAGGTGGATGACGAGGTCGATCGGGGTGTGGCCGGACAACGACCCTTTGGCAGATCCACGCCCGCGGGGCGTCCGGACGTAGTCGAGGACGAGGGCGTCCGCGGGTGCGATCGGCGCGATACCGGCCATTCGGGGCTCCTTGGGATCCAACAGCTGCTATATTTCGACATAGTTACTCTGTTAGTTGTAGCTTGATGGCGAGGCTTTGCCAAGCCCTTCCGGTTGCCTCACATGCGCGGAAACCGTCGAGAACGCAAGGGAGTGTTCATGACCAGCACCGATATCTGGGTATTGGCTGGCTATCAAAGCGATTTCGCCCGAAACCTGACCCGTGAGGGAAAGGACGCCGCGGATCTGACCCGCGAGGTGGTGGACGGCACCCTGGAAGCAGCCCGGATGCCCGGCGATCGGATCGACGTCGTACACGTCGGCAACGCCTTCGGGGAGTTGTTCACCGGTCAAGCACACATGGGTGCTCTGCCCGCCACGGTGCGCGAGGACCTGTGGGAAGTGCCCGCATCCCGGCACGAGGCCGCGTGCGCTTCGGGCAGCATCGCGCTGCTCTCGGCTATGGCCGATCTGCGGGCAGGGTCCTATGACACCGCGTTGGTCGTCGGAGTGGAGTTGGAGAAGACCGTTCCCGGCGATACCGGCGCCCAGTATCTGGGCGCCGCTGCATGGGCCGGGCACGAGGGCCACGACGTGAAGTTCGTGTGGCCGTCGATGTTCAGCCGGATCGCCGAGGAATACGCGCAACGATTCGGGCTCGACGATGCGCATCTGCGGGCGATCGCCGAGCTCAATTTCGCCAATGCCCGTCGTAATCCATGCGCGCAGACCCGCGACTGGGAGGTGCCACCGCTGACATCCGGAGCCCCCGGCGAGGACAATCCGGTCGTGGAAGGGCGATTGCGCCGCTTCGATTGCAGCCAGATCACCGATGGCGGCGCGGGAGTCGTGCTCGTCACCGATGAATACCTGTGCCGAAACCCGCAGATGCAGCCGTGGGCACGGCTGCTCGGCTGGGGCCACCGGACTGTGGGTCTACCGCTGGAGCAGAAACTGAACCGTTCCCGCGGCGGGCCGTACGTCATGCCGCATGTGCGGCGAGCGGTCCTCGACGCCTTCGACCGCGCCAGCATCGATCTCGCTGGTCTCGACGGGTTGGAGACCCATGATTGCTTCACTGCCAGTGAGTATCTCGCGATCGACCATATCGGCCTCACCGGTCCAGGCGAATCATGGAAGGCGATCGAGAACGGGGACATCGCACCCGGCGGCCAGTTGCCGATCAACCCCAGCGGAGGCTTGATCGGCGGCGGTCATCCGGTCGGCGCGTCGGGGGTGCGGATGCTGCTCGATGCCAGTCGGCAAGTGGCCGGTACGGCTGGGGACTACCAGGTCGAGGGTGCGCGTACGTTCGGCACACTCAATATCGGCGGGAGTACCGCCACCACAGTCAGTTTCGTCGTCGGCAGCGCGCCGGTCGCCTGAGGGTCGAAGGAGAGGACCTCACCATGGATGTCGAAATCGTCGGACGACTATTGTCCACTCTGCCAGAGGATGACGATCACCCGTACCGAACCGGCCCGTGGCGGCCGCAAGCGACCGAGTGGCGCGCCGACGACCTCGACGTCGTCGAAGGCGAGATCCCCGCCGACCTCGATGGCGTGTATCTGCGCAATACCGAGAACCCGGTGCATCCTTCGCTGAAGAACTATCACCCGTTCGATGGTGATGGAATGATCCATCTGGTGGGCTTCCGGCACGGAAAGGCCTTCTATCGCAACCGGTTCGTGCGTACCGATGGCTTGATGGCCGAGACCGAGGCAGGATCGGCATTATGGGCCGGAGTCTCGGAGCCGCCGGACCTGGCCAAGAAGGATCACGGTTGGGGTGCGCGCGGACGGATGAAGGACGCTTCGAGCACCGATGTGATCGTCCATCGAGGCATGGCGCTGACCAGTTTCTACATGTGCGGCGACCTCTACCGGCTCGATCCCTATACCGCCGAGACGAAGGGCAAGCAGACTTGGGGCGGTGCATTCCCATTCGAGTGGGGCGTATCGGCGCATCCGAAGGTCGACGACCGCACCGGCGAACTGTTGTTCTTCAACTACAGCAAGCAGGATCCGTTCATGCACTACGGCGTCGTCGACGCCGACAACACCTTGGCGCACTATGTCGACATCCCACTTCCTGGACCGCGGCTGCCCCATGACATGGCCTTCACCGAAAACTATGCAATCCTCAACGACTTCCCGATGTTCTGGCCCACCGAGGCGCTCGCGAAAGGACTGCACCGTCCTCGGTTGCACCGCGACATCCCCTCCCGTTTCGCGGTCATCCCGCGGCGGGGGCAGACCAGTGAGATCCGCTGGTTCGAAGCTGATCCGACCTATGTGCTGCATTTCACCAACGCCTATGAGGACGGTGACGAGATCGTTCTGGACGGATTCTTCCAAGGCGATCCCAACCCGGCCGATACCGGTACGGGCAGTAAATGGGAGCGCGCCTTTCGCTTCCTGGCTCTGGATCGCATGCAAACCCGCCTGCACCGCTGGCGGTTGAACCTCACAACCGGACAGGTGAAAGAAGAGCGGCTCACCGACACGATCACCGAGTTCGGCATGATCAACAGCCAACATGCGGGGCAGCCCTACCGGTATACGTGGGCGGCCACCGGGAAGCCGGGCTGGTTCCTCTTCGATGGGTTGGTGCGCCACGACCTGCTGACCGGCACCGAAGAGCGGATGTCGTTCGGCGACGGTGTCTATGGCAGCGAGACCGCGATGGCGCCACGCATCGGCAGTACCGGTGAGGACGATGGCTACCTGATCACTCTGACCACCGATATGAATGCGGATGCCTCGTACTGCGTAGTACTCGACGCCGCCCGGGTCTCGGATGGTCCGGTATGCAAACTCAGACTGCCGGAGCGCATCTCCAGCGGTACCCATTCGACGTGGGCCGACGGCGCGGAGCTACGCCGGTGGCACACCGCGGATACAGCTGCCGAGGCGATCGGACTGTAGGTCACCGCACACTTCTGCTGCCGGCAATGGGGCTGCTCAGGGTGCTGTGAACGGCGGTGAACGGCGCAAACGGCACCCTCTCATCCAGGTCGGTCCGAGCATGGCGATCCCTTCGCCGCATCGACAATGTGACGATTCGAACCCGCAAAACTAGAACACGTATTAGTTTGGACTCGGGTCGATAGGACATTGTCGAAGGGCGTGCACGTGGACTGGTACCGGATCAAGACCGCGGCGACGGGGGTCAGGCGACTCGCGACACTGTCGGACGAAGACAAACGGTCGGCCATCGACGCGTTTCAGTTCCTCCAGCGCATGCAGGCGGGCGCAGCTACCGAAACCGCTGACGAGACGAGGGCAGTGGCGGACTACTACAAGGTCCTCAACAACATGCTGTCGGTGTTCGACCTGGAGAAGCTCTACATCCCGCCGATGCTCGACGAGACGAAAGGGCTCTACGACAATCAGATCTTGATCGAGAAGTCGGTGCTGAAGGACCTGGCCCTGAAGGACCCTGCCAACTCCCACCTGCTCGATATGGGGTGCGGGCGCGGACGCATCTCGCACCACTTCGCCACCCTCACCGGAGGGCAGGTCTCGGGCTACAACATCGATCCGAATCAGCTCGAGAACGCCACTGCATGGGCGGCCCGATGTGGCATGAGCGATCGGCTGCACTTCGAGTTCGGCGATCACCACAAGCCTCTCGACTACGAGTCCGAGTCCTTCGACGGCTGCTTCTCCTTCCAAGCCGTCTGGCCGTTCTTCAAGAAGGACGAGCTGGACGCCCACGCTCGGGAGATGTACCGGGTCCTCGCGCCCGGTGCGCGCTACGCCTGCTCGGAATACCTACTGACGCCGTACTTCGATTGGGACAACGAAGAACACGTCGCTCTGCACAAACTCTTCCTTCCCACGCTCGCAGCGACGCAATCGCTGTACCCCGCAGACGTCTGTGCAGCGTTGGAACGAGCGGGCTTCCACATCGTGCTGTCGGCGCCGTCGAAGAGTGAGGCATGGCCCTTGTGCGACCAGAAGGCCAACCTCATTCGTCAGGTACGCAAGGTGATTCGCGGGCTGGAAAAAGCGCGGATCATGCCGCCGTGGGTCGAGGAGTCGCTCGAGCTACTGCAGACCGGTGGCAAGGCCTGGAATCAGGCCGAGCGGGCAAAGATTGCCGACCTCAACTGGCGGATCGTGGCCGAGAAGCGCTGACGAGCGACAAGCGGCGGGATCTTCTCGAGTTTTCGTTGCCGAGGTCGAAACAGCTCCACGTCCCGGATCGTCGTCAAGCGGTGAGATGGAAGGGCGAGGAGTTCAGCAGCGCCTCGAGCGAGTCCAGTGGCGCACGGCCGAAGCGACCGGCTTCGTCGTAGCCCTGTGCCTGTAGGGACCTGTCCCATGTCAGCGCCCTGCTCACCTTGGCCAATCGACAGGCCAGGTCGAGTTCGCGCAGCAGCGTCTCCCGCGGGGCGAGGTCGGTGAAGGCATCCAGGTAGGCGTCCCGGACCCGCAGCACCGCCGGATCGTCGTCACCGACCTCGAGGAACTGCCGCACTGTGCCGATTCCGACCAGCATGCTGGCGAACGGGTGGGTGACCACGCTGTCGCCCCAGTCGTAGAACGCCGTTCGGCCGCCCGCGGTCGCAGTGGATTCGAAGATGTTCCATAGATGCAGGTCGCCGTGGTCGAGACTGGCCGGTACTCGGCTGTCTCCCAGTTCGGCGCACCAGGAGCCGAACTCGTCCCGCATGGCCGTGATGTCGGCGAGCGTCTGTCGGTCGGCGCGCTCGCCGTGCCGCTCGATGTAGGCACCCACCGTGTGCAGTGCCTCCGTGAGACGATCGGGCATCCGTTCGGGCCGCATGTCGGCTACGCCGACCTCCAGCAGTCGGGGCACGTGCGCGCTCAGGTCGCGTTGCAGGCAGGCGTACCGGGGTAGCGCCTCCGTCAGCGCCTGGACCAGGTCCTCGCCCTGTAGCCGATCACCGAGCACCGGCCCGCCGTCGGGCAGCAGTAGCAGGCCGCGCCGGGTGTCGGAGGCCAACGCGGTCAGCGTCCGGTCGGGGCAGACTTCGGAGAAGACCTCGTATAGGCCGATCTCGAAGGTGGTCAGCGGCCCGGGCGCCTTGAGCCAGTACGTCCCACCAGTGGTCGGAATCTGCAGGACGGTACCCCACGGGCGCAGATGCGGTTGGGTCGCCGGGCCAGTACGTCTGATGCCAGCTACGCCGAGTTGCAACTCGGCCCACTCGACCGCGGCGGCCCGCCACCGCTCGGTGGACCACACGGCGATGCCGTAGTCAGGAGCCATTGCCGTCACCTCATGTCGACGTCGGAAAACGAACTGGGGTTCACTGCGTGCCTACGCCCGCTGTCGGCGCAGCGCGTCCGCCACATCCGGCGCGCCGTCGTCCTCGGCGGCGCTGCCTACGAAGTCCGCCGCCGACTGCTCGGAGCAAAATCGCCCGCATCACCCTCCTGTCACGATCGTCGGCCTTGCGGCCAGCGCGTTCCGGCTCCCGGAGCGGGGCCGCCGTGGCCCGGCAGCCCGAGGCGGTGGATGCCGAGACCGCGTACCTTCCCGGGGCAGCGGACGTACCGACCACCCAACGCGCTCAACAAAGCGCAATCGTATACATGCGAGGAGACTGTCGGTAGAAACACCCTTTGTCAACCGCTCCGGGAATTTTCCGGTGGCCACGACACACCGGAGGACGATGAATATCGCGGCGTTGGGCCGTCAGTACTGCAGAGGTTCGTACTCATCGGAAAGGAAGCGCCATGAACTGGACCCTCGAGGTCGTCGTCGTCCCTGTATCGGATGTCGATCGGGCGAAGGATTTCTACAGCCAGCGACTGGGATTCACTGTTGACCACGACACGAAGATCGCCGACGGCGTGCGCATCGTGCAACTGACGCCTCCGGGCTCCGGTTGCTCCATAGTCATCGGTGAAGGCGCAGTCCCGAACATGGAACCCGGCTCCGTCAAGGGCCTCCAACTGGTTGTACCCGACATCGAGCAAGCACACAAAGAACTGGCGGCGCGCGGCGTCGCGGTCACCGACGTCCAGGTCGTTGGAGAAAACCCCTCGCCCACAGCAGATCCCCTCGACAACGTCGGATTCGTCTTCTTCGAAGACCCCGACGGCAATAGCTGGGGCGTCCAGCAGATCTCGTCGCGAGGATGAGCCGTATCCCCACGCAGGGAAACCCACCATCTGTATACACGGCAGCGAGCAGTGCGGCCCGAACAGCCGAGAAGTACGGCTGTCCGGGCCTACCTGTCGCGCTCTACCGGTTGCGGACCGACGACGAGGGATTACCTCACTACATATAGCGCTCCGCAGTCACCAGACGTTACGTGGTTCGGATTTGTTCCAGTGTTCGAAACGCCGAGTACCAACGGAATTCGCCCCGGTTCGGTGGGGATATCAGGGATGGACAAGATGTTTCTCCGTCCCTGCACCACGGCCGTGACGTTGTCCACGCCGCTCAGTCCGGTATCGAGGTTCGACCAAACCACCGAGAACTGCTGGCTGTAGGGAGTTTCCGATTGGGCATTCGTCCGTGCGATCACATCGATCGATCCGTCACCGTCCTGGGTGACGAACACCTTGGTCGATGCATGGACCGTGAAGTCGTCCGGTGTGAGATAGTTGATGGTACATAGCTCTTCGCCTGGCGGGTTCGGCGCCGCGGCGACGCTCGGCGCGGCAGCGAGAGTTGCCGCGGTGAGAGACGAGATGGCAATGATTCCCATCAGGCCCTTGTGTCCAAATGATTTTCGCATAGTATTACCGCCGATCTTGAAATATTCGTGATCATGGTGAATGGTTTTGTCGTACAGCGACTCAGGCCGACATCGATAGTCGAGCCTCTCGTCGATCAGTTCTTGCCAGGCTGTGTTGTTTACCGGTTCTCGATGCTCGTTCCCCCATTCATCGTGGTTGTCAACGCATCTCAGAATGATCTGGTGGGGAAAGCCGGCCAAGTGGAGCCGCACCTACTCGGATTGCCAGTTCACTTGCCATTGCTATCCGCCTGCTGTGGTCGGACTATCGTGCATCACCGAAATCCCGTTACGGAGTTTCTCGGAGACGTCTGGATCCGGCTCCACGGCGACGTCGACGAGGCCGGGAGACGCCGCTTCCGCTCGTGGCCCCGAGTGGATCGCCGAGAGAAGCCGTGGGCAGCACCTCTGGAGCAGGTAACAGGGGTTCTATGGAAACGATAGGAATGCAGAGGGTTTCGTACTCGATACGCAGGAGGCCACGTGAACTCGCCCATCAAATACTTGCTCACCGCCGCGGCGGTGACCGCGGCACTCGTGCTCCCCGGTGCACCACAGGCGATGGCCTATCCTGTTGGCCCGTGGGGCGTCGAAGGATCCTGCCCGGGTGTGGGGCCGAGGCAGTGCCCATTCGGTCCCTCCGAAGATGGTCTGACATGGTCCTACCGCGGAGCCTCCTGGAACTACGACAAGACGGGCGCTTTCGTCTGCGGCCACGACCCGGGGAGCTCTGCCCGGAACGCGTACTGCAGCGCGATGATGACCCTGGTCCGCGCGCTCCCGCCTTTGCCTATCGGTGAGCTGGTCGACAGCTCGAGCTGAGTCACCTGCGCCGGTGTGAACGCACCGGCGCAGGTGTTGCGCGGTCACCGGAACGGCCAACTATGACCATCGGAGACTGCACAGACACGTCCACAGTCGACAATCGCTGTGCGAGAAATGAAGTCATGACCTAGTGTGCCGCGCCAGGAATTTATTATCTATTTTCTGTATAGGCGGCGTGTCGGCGTGCGGCTGGATCCCGGGATGACGATGCTTGTGGTTGTGGCCGAGCGTGGACGTCCGAGACAGCCGTTGGTGTTGACCGAGGAGGAGCGGAAGGTGCTCACCGGGTGGGTGCGTCGGCGGAAGTCGGCGCAGGCGTTGGCGCAGCGGTCGAGGATCGTGCTGGCGTGTGCGGAGGGGTTGTCGAATACGGATGTCGCGGCGCGGGAGCGTGTTTCGCTTCCGACGGTGGGTAAGTGGCGTAAGCGGTTCCTCGAGCGGCG
>NZ_KI519393.1:28392-283581 GCF_000482385.1 Nocardia sp. CNY236 | reverse complement strand
CGGGAAGGTGGATCGGCGTGCGTTGCCCGCACCGGTGTTCGAAGCGACGGTTTTCCGTGCCCCCAGTACACCGTTGGAGCGTACGGTTGCCGAGGTGTTCGCAGAGGTGCTCGACATGGGGGGCGAGGGTCGGGTCGGCATGGATGACGACTTCTTCGCGTTGGGTGGTAGCTCGTTGATCGCGGTGCGTGCGGTCAGTAGGTTGCGTGTGGTGACCGGCGCCCAGGTGCGAGTGCAGTGGTTCTTCACCGATTCGACTCCGGCGGCATTGTCGGCCCGAATTCTCGCGGTGTTGTCCGATGAGCACGATTACGACCTGGATTCGAATGCCGCGCTCAGTGTGCTGCTACCGATCCGGACACGGGTGCCCCACGATACGGTCGCGGCCCAGCCGCTGTTCTGTCTGCACCCGATGTACGGGCTGTCGTGGTGTTATGCGGGTTTGGTGCGCTACGTGCCGGCGAGTACGCCCATCTTCGGTCTGCAGTCGCCGGCACTGGCCGAAGAGGACTATCTGCCGGGGTCGCTGACGGAGTTGGTGCGCCGCTATGTCGCCGAGATCCGTGCGGTGCAGTCACACGGGCCTTACCGGCTTCTCGGCTGGTCGCTCGGCGGTGTGCTGGCGCATGCGGTGGCGACCGAGTTGCAGGCCATGGGCGAGGAGGTCGGGCTGCTGGCCATACTCGACAGCAAACCGAACCCTGACATCACGAACTTCCACACCGCGATCCGTGAAGCATTGGCAGAGATCGGCATCCCCGCGCATGCTTTGCCCGAAGGGGAGGCCCATGACTTGAGTGAGGAGGCGCTCGCAGCGCTGCACGCGACGATCCCACCGGATATGGCGGTGCTGACGCCGGAACGGGTGCGTCGGATCTACCGCGGCGCGGTGCGCTCGGTGGAAGTGGCCGCGGAGTATCGGGCGGGACTGTTTCGTGGTCATGTCCACTACTTCAGCGCGGTTGGCCATGACGACGCGGCGGCCAGCTGGCAACCATATGTGACCGGAGGAGTTCACGATCATCCTGTCGGGGTCACCCACGAGCTGATGACCTCTCCGGAAGCGCTGGCAACGATCGGTCCACGGATACACGAACTGCTCGACACCGGCCACCCCGACACGACACAGCGTCCGTACACTCCCGACCGAACCGAATCCAGTCGGGCATGATGGGCTACAACACGGTAACGGTATGCCATATTGTCACGACTAGATAGGTCGTATGGACATGCTCCATGGCACCCACTGTCCACTCGTGGGAATGCACAGCGATCTCGAGAAGAAGCGAAGGTGTGAAATTGAGACGTCGACAGAACCGGCGCGGTGGTCTGCGTGCCGTTGCCGCGGTTGCGGCAACCGCTGTGCTCACGGGATTGATGACCGGTCTCGGCGCGTCCCCGGCGACCGCCGACCCGATCATCGACTCTCAGGCCCTGTTGGGGAACCCGACCGCGCCGGACGGTTCGCGTATCACCAAGGCCCAGTATGTGGACGCACGTAGCATCCGTCTGCACGTGTACTCGGCAGCCATGGACCAGAATGTCATCATCGACGTTCAGCGGCCGGCGGACGCGTCCGTACCGCGTCCGACGTTGTATCTGCTCAACGGCGCGGGCGGTGGCGAAGACAGCGCTTCTTGGCAGGCGAGGACCGATGCGCTGGATTTCTTGTCCGATAAGGACGTCAATGTGATCCAGCCGATCGGCGGCAAATGGAGTTACTACACGGACTGGATCAAAGATGATCCAGTGCTCGGCCGCAACAAGTGGAAGACTTTCTTCACCGAAGAGTTGCCGCCGCTGGTCGATGGCGCGTTGGGCACCAATGGTGTGAACGCGATCGCGGGTCTTTCCACCTCTGGTACGACGGTGCTGTCCCTCCCGATCGCCAAGCCGGGCCTGTATCGCGCCGCGGCAGCCTACAGCGGATGTGCCCAGACCAGCGACCCGGTCGGTTCGGAGTTCGTCAAGCTGACCGTCGAGACGTGGGGCGGCGGAGACACCATGAACATGTGGGGTCCCGAGGGGTCGGAGGAATGGATCGCGAACGATCCGTATGTGAACGCCGAAGGACTACGCGGGCTCGGGCTCTATATCTCCACCGGCAACGGCCTGCCCGGTCAGTACGACACGCTCGATGGCGAGTACGCCCTCCCCGGAGCGTACGGCCTGGCGAACCAGATCGTCATCGGGGGTGTGATCGAAGCGGGCACCAACTATTGCACCCACAACTTGCGCCGGCGATTGGACCAGTTGGGTATCCCGGCAACCTACAACTTCCGACCCTCGGGTACTCACTCATGGGGCTACTGGCGCGACGAGTTCCAGCGCTCCTGGCCGGTGCTCGCCCAGGGCCTCGGTCTCTGAACCTGCCCAGTCGGTGGCCTGTGAATCTGCCGGTCGGCGACGCAATAGGACGGGAGGCAATCGGACGGGAGCCCTCGCGCCGGCAGGTCTCCCGTTCCGGTTCGGTGCGCGGTCAGACCCAGTTCTCGATCCAGTACTTCCAGATCAACGGTGCGTAGGCCTCCAGAGGCGGCACCGTGATGTCGGTACCGGCCAATGTCGCGGAGGTGTGTCGGCAATCGAACCAGCAGCCGAATTCGCTGTGTTCGAGAACATCCAGCGCAACGCCCACTCGGGTGAACAACCAGTTGGCCCCAGGTACCCGCACCACCATATCGAGGGTGCGTTTGGGCATGACTTCGACCAGGTGCGGCGCCCCGGCCTCGTCGGCGAACAGATTCAATGCCTCGACTGCTCGCTGCCGGCGCGGGTCGACCAAGTGATAGGTGGTCTTGTCCGGATCCGACCGATGAGCGATGTGGTCCAGTGCCCGGGCGACGAAGTCGACCGGGACCATATTGGTCTCGCCGAGTTTGGGTGTCAACACCGGCAGAACCCTGGGCAGTTGTGCTCCCATGCGTAGCAGCCGGAAGAAGTGGTACGGGCCGTCGATCCGGTCGATTTCTCCGGTCCTGGAATGTCCGATCACGATCGATGGTCGATAGATGCGCCATCGCAGAGACGACTCCCGTACGATTCGCTCGGCCTCGAACTTGGCTCGCTGCATGGGCGTGGCCAAGGCTTGGCCACGATCGAACATCTGCTCGGTGAACAGACCCTCACTGGAACCGGCCACCTCCACCGTCGACACGTGATGTAAGAGACCTGCCCGTAGCTCCTGGGCGACTTCGATCACGTGTCTCGTTCCGCCGCCCCGCTCGATCACGTCGTAGCTGGCCGCCAGATGGAAGACGTGATCGATGCGGCTGCGGTGCCGAGCCAGCCACGCCGGGTCGATACCCAGCCCAGGGGAGCCGAGATCACCGCGTACCGGACGGACGCGGTCGCCGCCCGCCCATTCCTGTGCACAGCACGCGAACCGGTCGGCCGAAATACTGCCCGGCCGTACCATGACGTGAATATCGCCCTCGCGCTTGAGTAGCTCGGGGATGAGGAACCGACCGATGAACCCAGTTGCCCCGGTAACCAGGTAAGTCATAGCAGATCAACATAGTCTCCTGTCGATCGGTCCGTTGCGTCGGGCCGGCTAGTGAGCGAAGATGACGTGCGTTTGGTCGGCGTCGTGTGGGCGGTCGGTCGGTGACCTTCGCCCTACGCTGGATTCAGCGGATACCGGTTTGTCCGAGTGATGGGCGGTGCGCGAATTGTGGTTAACTTAGGCGATGTCGCCCAGCGCCGCAGAACGGAGAAGTGCATGGTCGCGGATCGCAGTGAGGTCGATCTCGCTGCCGCGCAGCCCAGCCCGCGCAGTCGGGCAGCCGCCCCTGCTGTGCGGCGTCGTCCCAAGGATCGTAAGGTGCGGATCATGCGGGCGGCGGCGCGTGCGTTCAGTGAGCGGGGGTACTACCCGGTCGGTGTGGACCAGATAGCCGCCGAGGTGGGGATCTCCGGTCCTGCGCTGTATCGCCATTTCACCAACAAGTACGCGCTGTTGGTGGCGGTTGCCGAGGAGGGGGCGCGGCAGTTGTTGGCTGTCGCTCGGACTGCCGACGACCCTCAGTTGGACCCAGCGCGACGGCTGGATGCGGTGATCCGCGCGATCGGCCAGCACAACATCGAGTTCCGTCGAGAGGCCGGCTTGTATCGCTGGGAGCGCCGCTATCTCGAGCGTGACGACCGGATTCGAATCAAAAAGATCTACGACGACATCAACCACACTCTCGCGGTGCCGATCGCCTTGCTCCGGACGACCGCGTCTCCGACGGATGTGGCGATGTTGTCCGCGGGCGTGCTCAGTGCGAGTGCCAGCATTGCCGCGCACCGCACAGCGCTGTCGAGCGCCAGACTTCTTCCGTTGCTGCACGACATGTCCTGGGCGGTGTTGCGCACCGAGTTGCCCGCCGCACCTACCGAACCCGCTACCGCTATGCCGAGGCGCGGCGTCCCGGTGACTTCGAAGCGCGAACAGTTGCTCACCGAAGCGATCCGGATCTTCGGCCGGCAGGGCTACCACGAGGCGAGCATCGACGAGATCGGCGCTGCGGTCGGCATCAACGCCTCCAGCGTGTACCGGTACTTCCCTAGCAAAGCCGACCTGCTCGCCGCCGCGTTCTATCGCACTGGCGACCGGCTGGCCATCGCGATCACCGAAGCGTTGGCCGAGGCAAGTAGCCGGCAAGACGCGGTGCGACGCTGGGCCGACCGGTATGCCAGGCTGAGCTTCGCAATGCCGGAGATCATGCCGGTCTACTATGCCGAGTTCAGCAATCTGCCCCAAGCCGAGCAACACACTCTGCGGGCCATTCAGCGACAGAACGTGCTCGAATGGGCCAACCTACTCGACGGGGACCCAGTGGAGGCGCGCTTTCGAGTGCACGCCGCCATCGGCCAGGTGATCGACGTGGGCAGGCTGATTCGGTTCGATACGAGGCCCGAACAGGTGGCTCGGGTCGAGGCATTGATGGAGTCGGTGCTGCTGGGCTGAGCAGCCCGTCACGGGCGGCGCCCGTGACGGATGCGAAAGATCCGCCGTGCCAAGCGCAGCCGGCGTGGGCGTCGGTCGAAGGTGGACAGGTTCACCGGCGCTTGGTACCGCTTGCGGGCTATGGCCAGGGTCCGACTGAACTCCCGCAACCCCTGGTCGCCGTTGCGATGACCCTGTCCATACTCGCCGACACCGCCGAAAGGCAGTGCCGGGGTGCCGGCGTAGGGAGTCGAGGCGTTGATGGTCACCACCCCGACATGCAGGTGTTCGGCGAATACCTCGATCGCGCGCACGTCTCTGGTGAACACCGATACCGCGACATCGGTGCCGATCGCGTTGATCCGCGCAGCAGCATCGTCCATGTTCGCGACTTTGTTCACAATCAGCACCGGTCCGATGCACTCTCTGGTGATCGCAATACTGTGCTCCGGCACTTCGGTCAGCACAATTGGCTCGATATACGGCTCGCGGATCGAGTCCAGGCCGCCGAGTACTGGGCGACCGCCACGGGCCACCGCGTCACGCACTTGTCTGCGTACGACGTCGACCTGCGACTCCATGATCATCGGACCGTAGGAGGCCCTCCGATCGGCGCCTGGTCGCAGCCTGCGGGCCTGATACACGACCAGTTCCAGGAACCGCTCGTACACCGACGTGGCGACGTAGGCACGCTGAATCCCCGTCGCGTTCTGTCCGGCATCGGCCATCGCCCCGAACACCGCGGCCTCGGCGGCATCCTCGAGCTTCGCGTCCACGTGTACGACCATGCTGCCTCTGCCACTGCGTTCGACGACCACCGGCGTCGTCTGTTGTGCGCATGCTGCTATCACAGCGCGGGCGCCGGCGTTCGAGCCGGCGTAGGCGATCTTGTCGACAGCTGCGCGGCACAATGCCGTGCTGGTCGCGGTATCACCGGTGATCGCCTGCAGGACGGGTTGGTTCGGTGCGAGCCTCGACCAACTGTCGGCCAACCACATCCCTACGCCGGTCGTCAGTTCGTGCGGTTTGAACACGACAGCGTTGCCCGCTGCCATCGCGTAGGCAATCGAACCCATCGGGGTGGACACGGGGTTGTTCCACGGCCCGAGTACCCCGACCACACCGAGAGGAAGGTAGCCGACTGTTGCCCGCTGGTTTCGAGTGAGCCAGGTGGAATCGAGGTGTCGGCGCCCCAATGCGCGGGCCGCATTGCGCGCAGCCCAGTCCAAATTCTCCACCGCGAGCATCACTTCGATCACGGCATCCGCCTCTGGCTTCCCGGTCTCTTCACACAGCAACGCAACCAATTCTTGCGAGCGCAGAGCGATGTCGCGCTTCCAGTCCAGCAGCCAGCGTTTGCGAGTGTGGAACCCCAGATCTGTCCACCAGCGTCTAGCGGAACGGGCGGTACGCACCGCGCGGTTCAATTCTTGGGCGCTCGTGCGGACATAGCTGCCGACGACCTCGCCGGTACGCGGATCGTAGGAGGTCAAGACGTCGGCATCGCCCGGGCGTTCCAGAGGCGCTGCAGACGGCGGCGGTATGGACTCGGCCATGATCACCTCTCGCAGGTTCGAACCGATGTGCGGACCGCTCCGCGGGGCCGGGCCGCTCCGAGTGCCGGGCCGCTCCGAGTGCCGGGCCGCGGACGAGTGAGAGTGTTTCCCCGCAATGCAGACTATGGTTTGGCGCAGCGGGCCGACAAGGCTCGGACGCCGGTCGTTGGATCATGCGGCCTCACGCACCAGCGTCGATCCCGAAAGCGACGGAATCGCAGCAAGGAATTGTGAGTAAAGACACACTTGGCGCGCTACGAGTCGGTTTCGGGAGCGGAGCTGGTCGAGCCGATCGGCACGGTGGGTAACATCACCCCGAGTGCGACAGATCACCAACCCAGGTGCATCGTGCGCTCGGGCGACTGTGTCGCCGCACCGGCCGATAGTGGAGAGTTGATGCCGAGTTCCAACCATGCGGGTTCCAGCCGTGCAGATCTACCTGTAGGGGAGGCAGCAGTCCGGGTAGCGGACATTCGCAAATCATTCGGAGACGTGCATGCGCTGCAGGGTGTCAGCTTTGTTGCTGAACGCGCCAGTGTCCTCGGCATTCTCGGCCCGAACGGTGCGGGTAAGACGACCACGGTGAAGATCCTCTCCACGCTGTTGCGCCCCGACTCCGGCGCCGCCGTCGTCGCTGGGCACGACGTGCGTGAGGACCCGGCAGGTGTACGCCGATCGATCATGATGACCGGGCAATATGCCGCGTTGGACGAGAATCTGTCAGGAAGAGAGAACCTGGAGCTGTTCGGTCGGCTGATGGGCTTGGGCAAGATGGCCGCCCGAAGGCGAGCCGATGTGCTCCTCGAAGAGTTCGACCTGGTGAGCGCAGGTCGTCGTGCAGTACGTAACTATTCGGGTGGCATGCGTCGTCGGGTCGATATCGCCTGCGGTCTCGTGGTAAGACCCGAGGTCGTGTTCCTCGACGAGCCGACAACCGGCCTGGACCCCCGCAGTCGGCAGGGTGTCTGGGATCTGGTGAATGCGCTGAAGGCCCAGGGCATCACGGTGCTGCTGACCACCCAATACCTTGAGGAAGCGGATGTACTCAGTGACAACATCATTGTGATCGACAAAGGCACGGTGATCGCGGAGGGGACAGCCGACGAACTCAAGGAAAAGACCGGCGGCAGCTACTGCGAAGTGGTCCCGATGGATCCGACGATGCTGCGTACCGCTGCACTCGCACTCGGCGACCTGGTGCCGCCCGCAGTGCTTGCGGAACTCGACCGCGGCGACCGGTTGTCCATCCCCGCGCCGGACGGTGCGGTGACGCTCACCGAAGCGCTGCGCAGGCTCGACAGCGCAGGCGTCGACCTGGCCGACATAGCGTTACGCCGCCCTTCGCTGGACGATGTGTTCTTGTCCATCACCGGCCACTCGGGCGGTCGCGCGTGACCGCTGTGACCGCCCTACCGGAGAGCGCAAAGGCCGGCCCCGCGACGCTGTTCGCCGAACTACCGGCGGCTCGAGTGTCGTCGCTCGCGCAATGGTGGGCACTGACCAGTCGCATCGTGCACACCATGGCGGTCAAGGGCGAGTTGGTCGCGGCAGTAGTCACTCCGCTCGTATTCACGGTCGGCTTCTACCTCCCACTGCGATTCGTGATGAACTTTCAGGGCATCGACTACGCCCAATACGTCATGCCGATCATCGTGTTACAGACCATGGCTTTCACCATGATGTCGAATGCTCAGCTGGCTGCGTTCGAGGCCCTGACCGGGCTGAGTACCCGACTGCAGGCCATGCCCATCGGGGCGGTGGTCCCGTTGGGCGCGCGTCTCAGCGCTGGGTTGGTGCGGTCGATCACCTCGCTCACCGCGGCAGTGCTCTTCGGTCACCTCATCGGATTCCGCTTCTCGGCAGGCTGGGTCCAAGCGGCGCTGTTCTGCGTGTTCGCTCTGGCCGTCGGCACGGTGCTCGCGATCGGAGCCGATGCGCTGGGCAACATCACCAAGAAC
This sequence comes from Nocardia sp. CNY236, assembly GCF_000482385.1. GTDB lineage: Bacteria > Actinomycetota > Actinomycetes > Mycobacteriales > Mycobacteriaceae > Nocardia. The sequence continues at coordinate 275,137 of NZ_KI519393.1, read as the reverse complement.
CCGGAGTCGCTGAGTCAGGCGCTGACCTTGCCGACATTGATTTTCGGCATGCTCTCCTGCGGTTTCGTGCCCGAGCATAATTTTCCGGAGTGGATCCGGCCCTTCGTGCGTAACCAGCCGATTTCCCAGTTCTCGTTCGCACTGCGCGATATGGCAGCCGACGGCGTTGCTTGGGACGTGTTGTGGGTACCGCTGGCATGGTCGATCGGGTTGGCTGTGGCGTTCATACCCTTGGCTATCTGGGCGAGTGTGAGGCGGTCATGAGTTCTGTGGAGACAACGATGGCGCCGGCCGTCGGCGCGGCGCAGGGGCTGGGGCCATCTGCTTTGCCCCAGGTGATCGCGCGCCGTGAGGGATCCGTTCACAACTGGGCAACCCAGAGCCTGATCCACTGCAAACGACTGCTGTTGGTAGCGGCAAGGGATCCAGCGACGACGATCCAGACATTGGTCTACCCGGCGCTGACCTTGTTGATGTTCAACATCGTGCTGGGCAAACCGATCGCGGCTTTCACCGGCCAGCCCAGCATTTTCGGACAGGTAGCGCTGTTGACTCTCGTGTCGGCGATGTCTGGCGCAGTGGTGAGTGCGTTGAGATTCAAGACCGATAAGCACTCCGGCTTGCTCGGTCGATTCTGGACCATGCCGATTCATCGGGCGGCGGGGTTGACCGGGCGTCTGCTGGCGGAGGTAGTGCGGGTACTCGTCACGACGCTGTTCGTGATCGGTGTGGGACTCGTGATGGGATTCCGATTTCACCAAGGCCCGGTCGCCGCCGTGGTGCTGGTCGGTATCCCGGTGTTGTTCGGATTGGCTTTCGCGGTGATGGTCACCGCCTTGGCCACCATCACCGAGGGGGTGATGTTGGTGAATGTCATCGGCATTGTCAACACATTGCTGATGTTCTTCAACACCGGCTTCGTCCCGGCCTACGCGTATCCGTCGTGGCTGCGGGCAACAGTCGAAAACCAGCCGATGAGCTGCGCTATCGATGCCGTCCGGGGGCTGTCCTACGGAGGGGGCGTCGCGGAACCGATGCTGAAAACCGTCGCCTGGACCCTGGGCATCGTGATCGTGTTCGGCTACCCCGCGATCCGCGGCTATCGCCGGGCCGCCGAAACCGGCGGGTGATCGCGCGAATGGGCGAATCCTCTCCGGCAAAGTGCGTCGGATATCGGTTATTAAGCCGGATTTGGGCTATGGGCGTGGTTCCGAGGTCGTTGCCGGATCGATCTCATAGTTCAGCCAGCGGTTGCGGTTGGTCCAGCCCACCAGGTCGTAGCGCCAGCGGAACGGCCAGGTGTGGGCAACGGTGTCGAACAATACAGCGCCCAGACCGGCATAGTCGTCGCGCGCGGACAACAGTGCGCGTTGGCCCCTAGGCGAGGACGCGAAGAATGCGTCGAACATTGCGGCCGACTGTTCGGTGGTGAGTCTGCCAAGACCGTAGAGACCGCGCATGCGCATCCAGTACACCGCCCGTGCGGGTAGCGACCACATGTCGATGATCGGATCGCGTCCGCGCTGCAGCGCACCGACCGCAGTGTCGACCAGTGCCAGGGAATCGGCGACACTGTAACCGGTGCACGGGTGCATCGCACCCCCGCGTGAGCCGAACGCAATCGGCCCCGCCCCTCCTTTCGGCGGTGGCGGTTGGTCGAGTGGGTAGTGCGCCGCCTCGCATGGTTCTGTTCCAGTCAGCTGGATGCCGTGTGCGGTGAGGCGGGTGAGCAGGCGCTTGCGCAGCTCGTGCTGTGGCATTCCGCCACGCAGGCCGAGGCTGGTCTCCTCGAAGATCACTGTGCCGTCACCGATCGGCACCGCATACAGGAACGACGGCGGCTCGGTGGGACCTGCCCCGTTCTCCGGCCGCCAGTCCAACAGCAAGCCCTCGTTCCCGGCGATCATCGGCGCTGCGTTGCCTTCGTCTACGAAGACACCATGCGCGCTGGCTGCGCGGCGCCGGCCGGGGCCGGGTAGGCCGCGAGTATCGAGTACCGCGGTCGCATCGAACACCCTTCCGTCGGTCAGCGTGACCTGGTGGGCCGTCAACTGGGCGGCACGGCCCTCGACCACGACGGCGCCGTCGACGGGAAGTGCGTCACGCAGGCCGTGTTTGGACAACACGCAGTAGGGCCGATCGATGCGCCGCCGTACGGTCGTCCAAATCGTCGGCGCCGGGATCGTCGTCGCGATAGCGGTTGCCGGCAGCCACGCCGGCAATTCATCCAGCCAGCAAGAATAGGTGGGTGGCCACAGCCGATCCGGCCGTGGGTCGATCGCGGTAACCGAGAGCCCGGCGCACAGTGCACGGTGGGCGAGCGCGCGTCCAGCGGGACCCAGTCCGACTACGCACAGATCGCTTTCCCGGTCTCGACTGACAGCCATCAAGGCATTCAAACCGCTCGACGGCCCGCACCGCAACCGGTCCCGTTTCGGCAGCCGACCTTGCGCATCTGGACAAGGTACGCGCCGGGTGCTTCGCCAGTCCCGGTGTTCGGTACTCCCTGATCGCGAGTCGCAACGATATGTCGATCACACCGCGGGACAACGCTTACTCGTGGGACTATCGCTTGCTCGCGGGACTATTCGGGGTAACCCAGATGGTGATCTCGGCGTGCACGACTTCCACGCCGAGACCGTCGTAGACCGATACCGGTATCACCAGGTCATAGCCCGCGGTGATGGTGGCGAAATCGGGGCGCTCGGGCAGCTTCGCCACCGCGCGCAGGCTGGTTTCGCCCTTGGCCAGATACTGGACGCTCATCGCCTTCGGAATCCAGCGATGTGTCGTTGGAATCGTCGCCTCGCTCAGCATGCCCATCGCGACCTCGGCCAGATTGCACGCGGCGATGACGTGGAACGTGCCGAGATGATTGAGGACACCGAACCACTTCGGTGAGGTCACCTCACACAATTCCGGTTCGAGCCGGGCCACCTTCGGTAGCACGGTGGCGAAGTAGGGCACCCGAGCCATCAACCCCACGTCGAACAGAGCACGGCCCAGGCGATTGTGCGCCAGCGTTTTCCAGTGGCGGTATGTCGCGGTTTCTGTCGTCACCTCGAGTATCTTACTCATGGGTAAGTTGTCTGCCCGATCGTTCGGCGGTGGCGGCGCCATAGGGGGTGACCAGCTGACGAGCCGGGTGGCGGCGGCGACTACTCCGCCCGCGGGTGGCTGATTTGAACTGGCCATGGGTGTCGGGCATACTGTTCGGGTTGCCTTGCGCTGGGCTGTGCTCGTTTCGGGGAAGTGAGGACCGGTCGGCGCGAGGGTACTCCAACGTGTGCCTCGCCGTTCAGGCGTGGGCACGTCCGGGACGAGGTTCCCGGCCCGAAAGTGCTGTGCTGATCCGGGCCGAGGAATGAGCGGCTAGGCGACACGCCCGACCGCGTGTACCGGAGAACCATGACAGATGAACAGCGGCGAGGATCGGGCCTGTCCGATCGTGGTCTCGGCTGAGACGTCTTCGTGTGTTCGGGCTGTGCAAAAGAGGGTGGTCGCGACGGTTTGGCGTAGCCGGCTTTCGGACCACGAAGGAAAGCGGAGAAAAGGACACTTAGCGTGGCGGGACAAAAGATCCGCATCAGGCTCAAGGCCTACGACCACGAGGCGATCGACGCGTCGGCGCGCAAGATCGTCGAGACGGTGACCCGTACCGGGGCGCGCGTCGTCGGCCCGGTGCCGTTGCCGACCGAGAAGAACGTGTACTGCGTCATCCGTTCGCCGCACAAGTACAAGGACTCACGCGAGCACTTCGAGATGCGTACACACAAGCGCCTGATCGACATCCTCGACCCGACGCCGAAAACGGTGGACGCGCTCATGCGCATCGACCTGCCGGCCAGCGTCGACGTCAACATCCAGTGACGGGGACTCGAGATATGACTGACAACAAGAACCGGCCGGCCGCCGGCATCCTGGGTACCAAGCTCGGTATGACCCAGGTCTTCGACGACAAGAACCGCGTCGTTCCCGTGACCGTCGTGAAGGCCGGTCCCAACGTGGTCACCCAGATTCGCACCGTGGAGCGCGACGGCTACAGCGCCGTTCAACTCGCGTTCGGCGCCATCGACCCGCGCAAAGTGACCAAGCCGGTCTCCGGTCACTTCGCCAAGGCCGGCGTCACCCCGCGCCGGCACATCGCCGAGCTGCGCGTCGCGGATGCCTCCACCTTCGAGGTCGGCCAGGAGATCAACGCCGACGTGTTCGAAGAGGGCGGCTACGTCGATGTCACCGGTACCAGCAAGGGCAAGGGCTATGCGGGCACCATGAAGCGCCACGGCTTCGGTGGTCAGGGCGCCTCGCATGGTGCGCAGGCGGTCCACCGTCGCCCGGGCTCGATCGGCGGCTGCGCCACGCCGGGACGTGTGTTCAAGGGCATGCGCATGTCGGGGCGGATGGGTAACGACCGAGTCACTACGCAGAACCTGTCGGTCCACAAGGTGGATGCCGAGAACGGTCTGTTGCTGATCAAGGGAGCGATCCCGGGTCGCAAAGGCGGCGTCGTGATCGTCAAGAGCGCCGTGAAGGGTGGTGCGCACGCATGACCAGCGCCGCAGTGAACACGAAGAAGTCGGACACCGCCACGCAGTCGGCGAATCTCACGCTGCCGGTCAAGGAGATCGGTGGCAAGACCAACGGTTCGGTCGACCTCCCGGCGGAGATCTTCGATGTCGCCGCCAATATCCCGCTGATGCACCAGGTGGTCGTCGCTCAGCTGGCCGCGAGCCGTCAGGGCACCCACTCGACCAAGACCCGCGGACAGGTGTCCGGCGGTGGCCGCAAGCCCTACCGGCAGAAGGGCACCGGTCGTGCCCGGCAGGGTTCGACCCGCGCGCCGCAGTTCGTCGGCGGCGGTACCGTCCACGGCCCGCAGCCGCGCGACTACAGTCAGCGGCTACCCAAGAAGATGAAGGTCGCTGCCCTGCGCAGCGCCCTGTCGGATCGAGCGCGCAACGAACGGATCCACGTGATCACCGAACTGGTGGCCGGGCGTACTCCGTCCACCAAGACGGCCAAGAGCTTCCTGTCCGAACTGTCGGACCGTAAGAAATTCCTGGTCGTGGTCGGTCGAGAGGACGTTGCCGCGTGGAAGAGCGTGGCGAACTTGCCGAACGTACACCCGATCGCTCCGGATCAGCTCAACACCTACGACGTCCTCGACAGCGACGATGTGGTCTTCAGCGTGGAGGCGCTCGACACGTTCGTGCACGGCCCCACGGAGTCCGCGCAGGACGCCGTGGCGATCGCACAGGAGGAGAGCAAGTGACCACCATCGCCGATCCCCGCGACATACTGCTGGCCCCGGTCATCTCCGAGAAGTCCTACGGACTGATCGAGGAAGGCACTTATACCTTCCTGGTGCATCCGGACTCGAACAAGACGCAGATCAAGATCGCCGTGGAGAAGGTCTTCGGGGTGAAGGTGACCGGCGTCAACACCGCCAACCGTCAGGGCAAGCGCAAGCGGACCCGCTTCGGTTACGGCAAGCGCAAGAGCACCAAGCGCGCGCTCGTGACCATCTCGGCCGACAGCAAGCCCATCGAGATCTTCGGAGGCCCGGTCGCATAAGCGCCGGGGACTCCAGAAAGCAGAGAAGAACTCATGGCAATCCGTAAGTACAAGCCGACAACGCCGGGCCGTCGTGGCGCCAGCGTCTCGGACTTCGCCGAGATCACCCGGTCGACACCGGAGAAATCGCTGCTGCGCCCGTTGTCCAAGTCGGGTGGTCGAAATGCCCACGGTCGGATCACCACCCGCCACCGCGGCGGCGGCCACAAGCGTGCCTACCGGCTGATCGACTTCCGTCGTCTGGACAAGGACGGGGTGCCGGCCAAGGTCGCGCACATCGAGTACGACCCGAACCGGACGGCGAACATCGCGTTGTTGCACTACCTCGACGGCGAAAAGCGCTACATCATCGCGCCCAAGGGAGTGGCGCAGGGCACCCGCATCGAGTCCGGTCCGACGGCCGACATCAAGCCGGGCAACAACCTGCCGCTGCGAAACATCCCCACGGGTACCACGATCCACGCGGTGGAGTTGCGCCCCGGTGGTGGCGCCAAGCTGGCCCGCTCCGCGGGTATGAGCATCCAGTTGCTGGGTAAGGAGGGTCCGCACGCCACGTTGCGTATGCCTTCCGGTGAGATCCGCCGCGTCGACGTGCGCTGCCGCGCGACGGTCGGCGAGGTCGGCAATGCCGAGCAGTCGAACATCAACTGGGGTAAAGCCGGACGGATGCGGTGGAAGGGCCGCCGCCCCACGGTCCGTGGTGTCGTCATGAACCCGGTCGACCACCCGCACGGTGGTGGTGAGGGCAAGACCTCGGGCGGTCGTCATCCGGTTTCCCCTTGGGGCCAGCCTGAAGGCCGCACCCGCAAACCCAACCGTCCGAGCGACAAGCTCATCGTCCGCCGCCGTAAGACCGGCAAGAAGCGCTGAAGGAGGAGGTAAACCATGCCACGTAGCCTCAAGAAAGGCCCGTTCGTCGACGTCCACCTCCTCCAGAAGGTGGACGTGCAGAACGAGAAGGGCAGCAAGCAGGTCATCAAGACCTGGTCGCGCCGCTCGACCATCATTCCCGATTTCATCGGTCACACCTTTGCGGTGCACGATGGCCGCAAGCATGTGCCGGTATTCGTCACCGAGTCCATGGTCGGGCACAAACTCGGTGAGTTCGCGCAGACCAGGACGTTCAGAAGCCACGTCAAGGAAGACCGGAAGAGCAAGCGGCGATGACCGATACCAACACGACGGTGCAGAATCCGACTGCGCGCGCGACCGCCAAGCACGTTCGCGTCACGCCCATGAAGGCACGCCGGGTCGTGGACCTGGTCCGTGGCAAGCGCGTCGACGACGCCCTCGCGCTGCTGAAGTTTGCCCCGCAGTCCGCGAGCGAGCCGGTCGCCAAGGTCGTCGCCAGCGCCGCGGCCAACGCCGAGAACAACCTCGGTCTGAACCCGGCCACGCTGGTCATCTCGACGGCCTACGTCGACGAGGGCGCGACCCTGAAGCGGTTCCAGCCGCGCGCCCAGGGTCGTGCGTTCCGCATCCGCAAGCGCACCAGCCACATCACCATCGAGGTCGAGAGCATCCCCACTTCCGGTGGATCCACTCGCAGCCGCCGGAAGGGAGGGGCAAAGTAAATGGGACAGAAGATCAACCCCCATGGCTTCCGCCTCGGTATCACCACCGACTGGAAGTCGCGTTGGTACGCGGACAAGCAGTACGCGGACTACGTGAAGGAAGACGTCGCCGTTCGGCGACTGCTGGCCACCGGCATGGAGCGCGCGGGTATTTCCAAAGTCGAAATCGAGCGCACCCGTGACCGGCTGCGTGTGGACATCCACACCGCTCGTCCCGGCATTGTGATCGGCCGCCGCGGCGCGGAGGCGGATCGCATTCGGGCAGAGCTGGAAAAGCTCACCGGCAAGCAGGTTCAGCTGAACATTCTCGAGGTCAAGAACCCCGAGTCGGACGCTCAGCTGGTTGCCCAGGCTGTGGCCGAGCAGCTGTCCAACCGGGTTGCGTTCCGGCGTGCGATGCGTAAGGCGATTCAGTCGGCTATGCGTTCGCCGAACGTCAAGGGAATCCGGGTGCAGTGCTCGGGTCGCCTCGGTGGCGCCGAGATGTCGCGCTCGGAGTTCTACCGCGAGGGTCGGGTGCCGCTGCATACGCTGCGCGCCGACATCGACTACGGCCTCTACGAGGCCAAGACGACCTTCGGTCGTATCGGCGTGAAGGTCTGGATCTACAAGGGTGACATCGTCGGTGGTAAACGCGAACTGACCGCCGCGGCCGCCGCGCCCGAGCGTCCGCGCCGGGAGCGCCCGAGCCGCCCGCGTCGGTCCGGTTCGACCGGTACCACGGCGACCAGCACCGAGGCTGGACGCGCGGCCACCGCGGTGGCCGACGCTCCAGCAGAGAAACAGGAGGGCTGACGCATGCTGATGCCTCGAAAGGTGAAGTACCGCAAGCAGCATCACCCGAGTCGTTCCGGCATGTCCAAGGGCGGCACGTCGGTGTCGTTCGGTGATTACGGCATCCAGGCATTGGAGCCGGCCTATGTGACCAACCGGCAGATCGAGTCGGCGCGTATCGCGATGACCCGACACGTTCGCCGTGGCGGCAAGATCTGGATCAATATCTACCCGGATCGCCCGCTGACCAAGAAGCCGGCGGAGACCCGGATGGGTTCGGGTAAGGGCTCGCCGGAGTGGTGGGTGGCGAATGTGAAGCCCGGCCGGGTGATGTTCGAGATGAGCTTCCCGAACGAGCAGATTGCTCGGGAGGCGCTGCGCCGTGCGATGCACAAGCTGCCGATGAAGTGCAGGATCGTGACCAGGGAGGAGCAGTTCTGATGGCTAGCGGAACACCGGCCGCAGAGCTCCGCGAGCTCACCGAAGAAGAGTTGGTGGCCCGACTGCGCGACTCCAAGGAAGAGCTGTTCAACCTGCGCTTCCAGATGGCGACGGGTCAGCTGGACAACAACCGTCGTCTGCGCGTTGTCCGTCACGAGATCGCGCGCATCTACACGGTCATGCGTGAGCGTGAGCTCGGTCTGGCCACCGGACCCGCTGACAAGGGAGATGCGGCATGAGCGAGAAGGCGAATCAGGCGCGTGGCAGCCGCAAGGCGCGAATCGGCTACGTCGTCTCGGACAAGATGAACAAGACCATTGTGGTCGAGCTCGAAGACCGGGTGAAGCACCCCCTCTACGGCAAGATCATTCGCACCACCTCGAAGGTGAAGGCGCACGACGAGAACGAGATCGCCGGCGTTGGCGACCGCGTTGCGCTGATGGAGACCCGCCCGCTGTCGGCGTCCAAGCGCTGGCGATTGGTCGAGGTCCTGGAGAAGGCCAAGTAGGCCTGTCGTCGACCTACCCGAGGCCGCCCCACCGGAGATCCGGTCGGGCGGCCTCGGCCGTGTTTCGGGGCTGTCCCGTCGTCACCAGGGGTACATCGGTCGGTGATCCGGCGCGATACATCCGATCAGGTCAGGGTGATGTGCCAGACGACCGCAGCGGCCAGCGCGCCGGCGCCGTTGAGCGACCAATGCAGCGCGATCGGCGCGAGCAGACTTCCGGTTCGGTGGCGTAGCCAGGTGAACACCACACCGGCCGCGGCGGTCGCGGCGACCACCAGAAGGACTCCGGCCACTCGTCCGGCGAGGTCGCCGCCGATCATGTCGCTGAGTCCACGATTGCTGGTGGTGAGACCGAGTGACGAGGCGATATGCCAGAGTCCGAACAGCAGCGAGCCCGCGGCGAAAACGCCACGGGCTCCATACGCTCGGTGGAGTGTGCCGTGTAGCACACCACGGAAGGCCAACTCCTCCGGAATGACGGTCTGGAGGGGGATCACGATCATCGAGGCGATCAGCGCTCCGGAAATGGTCGCGTACCGATCTGCGAGGAAGAACGGTTGCGTGAGGGGAAGTGCCGCGCCGACGGCGACGATCGCGAGAACCACCCCGACTGCGCCCAGCGCATAGAGTGAACCGCGTCGCCAGTGCCGCGGTGACAGACCCAGCTCCGACCAGCCGAGGCCGCGGCTGCGCATCATCGCGAGCAGCGCTGCGGCGGCGACCGGCACGGTGACGATACTGGCCCATGCCGTGGTGAAGTGCGCGATGAGATTCGTGCCCGCCAAGACGACGACAACAACGACGACATCGATGTAGGCGTGTATCCGGTGGCGTGACGGGGGTGTAGCCGGGTCCTGCTCGAACATCGGGGCCAGTCTACGGATCGGTGGAAGTGGGTCCATGTGTCGGTGCGTCGCCAGCGACTGGACCACCCGTGTACCCGGCCGCGGAGACCGTGGCCCAGCCGTCCGGATCGTGCCAAGCCTGCAGCGTGCGCGTGCTGTCGAAGCGGCGCGGTTGCCGGGTTATCGGGTCGGTGAAGCCGAGTGAGGCCGCCAGCAACTGCAGTGGCTTGCCGAAGTCGTCGACCGGCTTGTCGGTGATGGTGGGATAGAAGTTGTCACCGAGGATCGGTATGCCGAGGCTGTTCATGTGCAGCCGCAGTTGATGGGTCCGCCCGGTGAGTGGGCGCAGCAGGTAGCGTCCGAGCCCGTCGCGGTGTGCGAGCAATTCGATCTCGGTTTCCGCATTGGGCTCTCCGGGCACTTCCCGGGCTGCGAGTACCTGCTTGTCCTTCACGATCCGGCTGCGCACCACGCGTGGTAGTTCGAGATCGGGGTCGTAGCGTGCGATGGCCTCGTACTCTTTGCGAACTGCGCGTCGGTGGAACAACGTCTGGTATGCCCCACGCCGAGCCGGATCGACCACGAACAGCACCAAGCCTGCGGTGGCTCGGTCCAAGCGGTGTGCCGGGACCAGGTCGGGCAGGTCGAGTTCCCGGCGTAGCCGTACCAGAGCGGTTTGCAGGATATGTCTGCCGCGAGGGATGGTCGCCAGAAAGTGCGGCTTGTCCGCCACCAATAGCACGGTGTCGCGGTGCACGACGGTGATGTCGAACGGCACCGGGGTTTCGTCGGGTAGGTCGCGGTGGAACCAGACCGCGCCACCTGGTACGAACTGGGTTTCCGGTGTGATCGGGCCGTCGAGGTCGACGATTCCGCCCGTCCGTAGCAGCTCGTCGATCCGGGCGGGTGCAACCATCGGTAGGCGCTCCACCAGATGGTCTCGAACGGTTTCCCACTCGCCCTGCTCCGGTAGACGTAGCCGGGCGGGGTCCAGCCCGTGTCGCTTCGGTAGAGGTGGTTTCTGGCGCCTTCTCATCGGTATCGACCCTAGCCCTCCGGTATCGACCCTAGCCCCACCAGGACTACAGCCCCACCAGGACTACCCACAGGTCGCGACAGCGGCGCTCGCCCAGGGCGGGTGTGGGCAGACCGTAGGGTTCGGCGTGGGTCGCCCACACCCGGGTGTTGGCGGGTGTGAGCCTACTTCCAGTAGGCCCGGTACTTCAGCTGAGGCTTCGGCAGTTTGTGTGCGTGCTTGAACGTCTTGACGATCGAGCGTGTGGTGTGTCCATCGCAGGAAACCCAGGCGTATGCGTCGACGGGGCAGGTGATCTGTTGCGCCTGTTCCCGCAACAGGCGGCCGTTGTCGACGCGCTGCAGCCAGGTGACCCGATGGTGAGGTTTGTTGCGCACCGGCAGCTCGCGGTCGGATTCGTACTGCCATTCCAACCAGACCCGAGCCGGGACGTCGCCGATGGCTTCGAGCAGTGAATTGATCGCTGGCAGCGAGGCGGTGTCACCGAAGATCAGGTATTCGCTCGGCGTGTCCACCGGTAGTGCATAGTCGGAGCCGAGCACCGATGCGTCGATCTCGTCCCCGATCTTCGCCCGTTGTGCCCATGAGCTGGCCGGACCTGTGTGGAGGGCGAACTCGATATAGAAGTGGTCATCGATCGGATTCTGGTCGATGACCGTGTATGCACGATGATGCAGTTTGTCGGTCTGCGCATCGGGAATCCACAACCGAACGAATTGGGTGGGATGCATCGGGTGGTCGGTGAGCAGCCCATCCCCTGTGAACCCGATTCGTTGGTATCGGTCGGTGATCGCCTCGATCGACGTCACCCGCAGTCGGTAGTCGTCGGCGCGCCACATCTTCAAGATGACGCCGTCTGTCCCTCTTCCCATGCGAATAAGGTTAGCCTAACTTATCGAACTGTGCTGTGTGGCGCGCCGATGTCGTTCGGCGTCTGCGGAGGTCGCGGTGGCCGCACGACTCGCAGCTGCTATGGGTCGAGCCGTGCGGCAGCGCATTCAGCAGCCCTGGCCGACGAAGTTGCCGATAGTGCAGATGGATTCGCGGCTCAGCTTCCAGCTTCCGTCGATCTGCTTCCAGGTCAGGTCGAAAGTCCAGGGGTCGTACCCGTCGGTCGAGGTGACCAGTGTGGCAGCGGCGGTATTGCCGTTCACCACAACCGGGCCGGTCACGCTCCAGCGCCAGCTCGCCGGCGCAATGGCGATCAGCGTGGCGGCGGCGTCGAAGGCCGGCAGGCCCGCCGCGCCGGTCTCCAGCTCGGCAGCCCGGGCGGCGCGCGGTGCACCGGGGTCGAAGAGGATGCCCATCTTGGCATTGAGCTCACCCACGGTCGGCGCGCTGGCGCGCACCGGCGTGAGGACGGGGGCCGCTGCGGCGAGTGCCGTCGTGGTCACGGTGCCGAAGCCGCCGAGAAGGGCGGCCAGGGTGAAAGCCAGGGCGCCCAGCCTCTTTCGGGTACTGATCATCGATTCGTCCAATCGTTGGCGTGTCCCCGCGTATGGGGAGTGGTTCCAACCGATCACTGTAAGGTAAGCCTATGCAAACATAAAGCCGAGCTTCGGTGAACGTGGGTGCGGACCCCGAAGTCCACAACGGGAGAGTAGGAGAACCGGTGGAAACGCTAGTGGTGATCGGTGCGGGTCCGAAGGCGATGGCTGTCGCGACGAAGGCGCACGTACTGCGGGAGCTGGGGTTGCCGGCACCGCGCGTTGTCGTGGTGGAAGCACAGGCTGTTGGCGGCAATTGGTTGGCCACCGGCGGCTGGACCGACGGCAGGCACCGACTCGGCACCAGTCCGGAGAAGGATGTCGGCTTCCCCTACCGCTCGACGTGGGCGCGCGGACACAACCGTGCGATCAACGGGGCGATGATGGCCTACAGCTGGACATCGTTCCTGATCGACCAGGGCACCTACGCCGAGTGGGTCGATCGGGGTCGGCCCAGTCCGCAACACCACATGTGGGCGAAGTATCTCCAATGGGTGGCCACGCGGATCGATCTCGAACTCGTCGTCGGCACCGTGCGATCGATCGCTGCCACCGCCGACGGCTGGTTGCTGACGGCGGTGGATGCCGCTGGCATCCCGACCGAGATCGACGCCGACTCCTTGATGATCACTGGGCCCGGCCACAGCGAGAAGGCGTTGACGAAGCATCCGAAGGTACTCAGCATCGCGGAGTTCTGGGATCTCGCCGGCAAACGGAAACTGCCGGTCTCCTCGAGAGCGGCCGTCATCGGCGGTGGCGAGACCGCCGGGTCGGCGCTGGACGAGCTCGTGGGCCACGGCATGTTGTCCATTTCGGTGATCTCACCGATGGCGACGATCTTCACGCGCGGCGAAAGCTACTTCGAGAATTCGCTGTTCAGTGATCCCAGTACGTGGAGTGCGCTGAGCAGTGAGGAGCGCAGAGAAGTCATCCGCCGCACCGACCGCGGGGTGTTCTCGGTGCAGGTGCAGGAGACCCTGCTCGGCGACGATCGAGTGCACCATATGCAGGGTCGCGTGGTTCGGATCGCCGATCAGGGCGAGGGCGTGGCGCTGACGCTGCGCAACGAGATGCGCCCGGATCAGGTGCATGTCGTCGATCTGGTGATCGACGCGACCGGCGGGGAACCGCTGTGGTTCCTCGACATGTTCGATGCCCATGCATCGGACTTGTTGGAACTCGCGGTCGGTGGCCGTGTGACCCACGCGCGAATCGAGTCCTCCATCGGATACGACTTGGCGGTGTCGGGCTTGGACGCAAAGCTGTATCTGCCGAATCTCGCCGCGCTGGCGCAAGGGCCGGGATTTCCGAATCTGAGTTGCCTGGGAGAGCTTTCGGACAGGGTGCTGCGCACCGACTCGGTCGGAGCCCGGCCCGCGCACGTGCGAAACCGGGTGCGGGCCGGTCGCTGACCGTTCAGGGCCGGATCGTGGGCATATCCGCCGCTGTGCGCGGCCGGATATGCAGCGCGATCCGGCGATCGGGCCGAATGTCGAACTCGCCGACATCGATCCAGCCGTTCTTGACCAGTGCCCTCCGTGTCGGAACATTGCGGTGGTCGGGGTCGCCGATGACTCGCCGACACCCGGGTTCCGTGGCGAACAAACCGGCGGCCAATCGGTCCATGAAGGTCGACATGATGCCGCGGCCGATCAGGTTCGTATCGGCGGTCGCGATGTGGAAGCCCACGTCCAGAGCGTCTGCATCGTAGAGCCGGCCGCACTCGTCCTTGGCCACCCGGTACAACTCGACATAGCCGACGTCGCGGCGTCCCAGGTCCGGCCGGCCGATCGCCGCGAAGTGGTAGCTCAGAATGCATGGCCGAGAGTATGTTCCGCCCAGCTGTGTGGCGATGTCGATCCGACGACGTTCGGCTGGCCAGGCCTGCTCCCACGTCTCGACCAAGTGGGGCAGTGCCATCCATCGGGCAAGCATCTCGGGGTCGGCGCCGTCGGGCTCGGCCAGACGCAGGCGAAACGGTTCCGGGAGTTCGGGTACCACCGGAGCTGGCGCCTTGTCGACATCGTCGGAGACGTCGGTCTGCTCCCGCGCGAGGGTGTACGGCGATCCGATGTGGTTCATTGCGCTGCGGCTCCATTCACAGTGTCATAAGGCTACCCTAGGTTTAGGTTGGTAAGGCTATGCTAACGTCGCTGGGTGGCATAGCCCGGCCGTCGCAGACGGCGCAGCCGAGCGGCCATCGCAGCGATCCCCCTGACGCAGGAGCCGTGATGCCGAAAAACCTTGGATGGATCCGTCGATTCCACAAGCCGGACTCGGAATCGAGCCCGTTGTTGCTGATGTTTCCGCACGCGGGTAGCGGCGCTTCCACCTACCGCCACTTCTCCAAGGCGCTCAGCAAGAACTTCGACGTGTTCGTCGTGCAATACCCCGGTCGCCAGGACCGGGCGGCGGAGCCGATGGCGGCCACGCTGCCGGAGCTGGCCGCGGGCGCACTCGATGCTTTCGTGAACTCCGGCCGTCACGACGGCGCGATCACCGTGTTCGGGCACAGCATGGGTGCGATGGTCGGGTTCGAGTTCGTCCGGCAGGCCGAGGCCGCCGGCATCGAGGTAGGCCTGCTCGCCGCGTCCGGGGCGGTGGCGCCGTACCGCGTGGTGGACATGCCCGAGCATCCGACCGAGGACGAGCAGCTGCTCGACCACCTCGCTGCGCTCGACGGAACCGGCGCCGAGGTCCTGGCCAGTCGAGAGGTCATGCGAATGACCCTGCCGGCCCTCAAGGCAGACTATGCTGCGTTCGATCGCTATGTCTGCGAGCCCACGGTTCGGGTACGCGCCCGGGTGCACGTGCTGGGCGGCAACGACGACGAGCACGTCACTGCTCGACACCTGCAGGAATGGGCTGCGCACAGCGAGCGCGAGATTGCCGTCACCCTCTTCGACGGCGGGCATTTCTATCTCAACGACCACGTCGAGGGCATCGCCGAATTGGTGGCCTCCGACGTGTGCTCGGCGAGATAGTTGGTAACTCACGAGGTAGGTGTGGCATGGCACGATCCGTTGCGGGGGATGAGGACGACATCGTCATCGCCGGTATGGCGGTCGAGGCGCCGGGGGGCGTCGACGACGTGGACGATTTCTGGTCGGCACTCGCCGAATCTCGGGAATTGATCGGGCCCTTTCCTCGGGACCGGGAATGGCCACTACGCGAAATGTTCGGTCTCGGTCGTGTCGAGGGATGGGCATCGGTTGCCGACGCGGGTGGATTCCTGACCGGAGCTACGGAATTCGATCCCCGATTCTTCGGGATCACCCCGCGTGAGGCGGTTGCGATGGACCCACAGCAGCGGGTTGCGCTACGGGTGGCCTGGCGGGCGCTCGAGCACGCGGGGATCAACCCGACCACGGTGGAGCACAGCGAAGTCGGCTGTTTCATGGGCGCCTCCTTCACCGAATACGGCCCGCGCGTCGGAGAGGTCAACGAGCACAGCGGCTATCGCGCGGTCGGGACTGCGCTCGGCGCAGTCGCCGGGCGGATTTCGCACTGTCTGGGACTGATGGGGCCGTCGGTGACGGTGGACACCGCGTGTGCCTCGTCGTTGACCGCGGTGCACCAGGCCGCGGCCGCGATCCGATCGGGCGAATGCGACTGGGCGCTCGCCGGTGGGGTGTGCGTGATGGGCTCGCCGGGGGCGTTCTACGAATTCGCGAAAAGCCATGCACTGGCCGACGATGGCCATCTGCGGGCATACTCTGCGAGCGCCACCGGCACAGTGTGGGGCGAGGGCGCCGGCGTGGTCGTCCTGGAATCCGAATCCCGCGCTCGCGCACTCGGTCATCGGATCTATGCTCGGCTGCTCGCGTCGCGGATCAACCACAATGGCAAAGGTGCGCCCATCGCGGTGCCCAGCGCGCACGCGCAAGAAGCACTGGTGCGCAGGACGATCGACGCCGCCGGTATCGACCCGCGCCTGGTCGGGCTGGTCGAAGGGCACGGAACCGGCACCCCGGTCGGTGATCCGCTGGAGCTGACCGCGCTGTGCAACACCTATGGCGCGGACGCCCGTCGCGGGCCACGGCTGGGTTCGGTGAAGACCAATGTGGGCCACGCGCAGGCGGCCGCGGGCATGCTCGGCTTGATCAAGGTGGTGCTGTGTGGCGCCAGCGGTCACATCGTCCCCAGTCTGTATGGAAACGAACCGTCGCCTGCCGTGGACTGGTCCGCGACCGGCCTGCGGCTGGCGACCGAACTCGAACCCTGGGAAGCGCCCGACGGCGTCCGCTATGCGGCCGTCTCCTCGTTCGGCGTCGCGGGCACCAACGCACACGCCATCCTCGCAATGCCGGTTCTGGAGGATACCGATGCCTGACTACCGTCTCCCGGACGGCACCGTGCCGGTGCTGATGTCGTCCGACACCCCCGATGGGCTGCGCGCGGAGGCCGCAGCCGTGCTGTCCTACCTGGACCGCCATCCCCAGGTGACATCGCAGCAGATGGCGGACATGGTGTTTCGCACCCGAGTCGCGCGCCGTCGCCGAGCCCTGGCCATGGTCGACACCCGTAGCGAACTTCTGGATGCACTGCGGTCCATCGTCACCGACAGCGAGCATCCGGCCGTGGTCACCACGACCGGAGTCGCTTCGCCGTGCCGCACCGGGTTCGTCTTCCCTGGTCAAGGCAGTCAGCGACCTGGTATGGGCGCGCTGTACTACGAGACGTCGCCGGAATACCGAGCCGAAGTCGACGCCTGTGTCGAAATCCATCGACAGCGCTACGGGCACAGCAAGCCGTTGCAGTATCTGCTGGGGATCGACGGTGAATACGCGGATGTGGTCTGGGAAGTCCAGCCGGCATTGATGTTCCATATGGTCGGCTTGGCGGCCATGTGGCAGGCCTACGGGGTCGACCCGGTAGCGACGATCGGGCACAGTCAAGGCGAACTGGCGGCCGGCGCGGTGTCGAGGGTGATGACTCGGCGTGATGCCGTGCTCGCGGTGACCCACCGAGCGCGGCTCGTGGACACTCTCGTACCCCCGGGGAAGTATTCGATGGCGGTGCTGGGTATGGACCGTGACGACTGCGAAGATCTGCTGGCCCGGCATTCCGGCTGGGCCGAACTCTCGGTCGTGAACGCCCCACACCTGCTGGCCATCTCCGGTGATCAGGAGACGATCACCGACCTGGTGGCCATCGCCACCCGTCGCGGTACGTTCGCCAAGGAGATCAAGGTGGCCTACCCGGCGCACACCTCCTACCTGATCGGTATCCGCGACCAGATGGAGTCGATGCTCGGTGACGAGATGAGCACCCCTACCTTCTCGCCCACCGAGATCACGTGCTATGGGGGAACGCTCGGAGGGCCGATCACCCCTGAGATCACCCACCGACATTATTGGTACTGGAATCTGCGCAACCGGGTTCGGTTCGATCGCGCCGTCCGCGCCGCCACCGCGGACATCGATACCTTCATCGAAGTCGCCGAACACCCGATGTTGCAGCTGGCCATTCAGGAGAATCTGAGCACCGTGCCCGATCCGGAAACCGGCGCGCGGGAGTATCGAGTGCTGGGTACGTCGCGGCGCACCGCTACCGGATTGCAGGAGTTCACGCGGAATCTGGCGACTCTCGCCGTGCAGGACCTGAACTACCGGTGGGACAGCCTTCGGGTACCGGATTCGCCGGTCCGGTTGCCGTTGCGCAACTTCCCACACACGCACATGACCTCGAAGCGATTGTGGGCTTCGTACCGATCCGCCGACCAGACCGTGGGAGCAACCGACGGGGCGCCGGCACGACTGACCGAGAACTGGGTTCGACTGTCGCGTCGCACTCTGACGCCGCCACGTACCGTCTGTCTGGTCGATCGTGGTGATCGCTGTGCGGAATTGACTGCGGCGCTGCGTGCGCGCGCCGAGCGCCATGGTGCGACGGTGTCGATGTTCGACGGCTCGCCCGTGGAACAGGCCGACACGGTGGTGGTGCTGCTCCCGCCGAGCGAGGTCTACGACGAAGCTGCAGCGGTTGCCGAGTTCACCGAATTCGTCACCGATCAAGACTGGCTGGCGGCTCTGGGACCGCGGGTGACCGAGTGCTGGCTGGTCACCGCTGGGGCGGAAGCCGTGCGGGAGAACGAGATTCCGATTCTGTCGAGCACCGCCGCCGGGGCAGCATTCCGATGTGTGGCGCTCGAGCACATAGGAGTGGCCTTCCGCCGCCTCGACCTGCCGGCTCGCTACCGCGAGCTGGAACCGAGGGTGGCTGCCGACCGGCTCTTGGAGGCGTTGCATCTGGCCGACGAACCGGAGGTCGCGCTGCGCGAGGGCAGCTGGTACGCCAAGCGGTTGGTCGTCTGCGAGCCCCACTCCAGCCCCGACCCCGAGTCCGTGGCCACCGCGGTCGATCTCAGTGAGGTCCTGATCCTCGGTGGCACCGGCCATGTCGGCTTGGAATTCTGCGCGCAGTTCGTGCGCGACGGCGCGGTGCGCGTCACCCTGGTGGGTCGTCGCGGCGAGACCCCGGTGATCACCGAGCGCCTGCGCGGGATACGTGCGCTCGGCGACACCGAGATCGATGTCCTGGCATGCGACCTCGGTGATCGGGCCGCCGTCGCCGACCTCGCAGCCCGATATTCGACGCGTCCGGTCAGCCTGCTGGTGCACGCCGCGGTGGACTACGTGTATGCCACCACGGCAGAATCCGATGCCGCGGACGTGGCACAGGTGGCCGCCGCCAAAGTGGTCGGCTTCGGCGCGGTGATGCGCGCAGTGCCGACGACCGCGCAGGCCACCACGGTGCTGTGCTCGTCCTTCGCGGCCACCCTCGGCGGTTGGGGCCAAGCGCTGTACGCCGGCGCCAACCGGATGGTGGATGCCATGGCCCGCCGATTGCGGGCCGAGGGGCGCGTCTGCACCGCGGTGCAGTGGGGGCTGTGGGTGCTGCCACCGGCGGCCGACGCCGCTGTCGAAGCCAGAATCGAGGGTGCCGGACTGCGACCGATGGACGCGCGCAGCGCGATCGCGTCGGGGCTGACCGACGCCTCGGACAACTGCATCGTGCTGGCCGCGGATTGGGTGCGATTGCGTGATCTGGTCGAAACCATTGGGCTGGAACCGGTTTTTGCACCCGCACTGCGGGAGGCGGTCGAGCACGCGCAGGTCGCGGCATCGGCGAAGCCCGTGATGGAGTCGTCGGCGGTCGAGCCGCCGTCGGTGCCGTCACTGGAGGTCGCCCCAGGCGGAGGCGGGGTAGCCCCGAATGTCGATGTCGCCGTCCGCGTTCGCCAGGAACTGAACCACGTCATGCTCATGGATGGCGCCGAGACCATCGACGGCTCCGTCCCGCTGGTTTCTCTGGGGATGGACTCGTTGCAAGCACTCGATCTACGCAAGCGACTCGCAGTCGCAGTCCAGCGTGACCTACCGGTCGCCGCCATCCTTGCCGGTGCCTCACTCGACGAGGTCGTGCTGATGATGTCCGAGAACAACGACTGAGGAGCGTGCGCGATGACGGAAACCACGCAAGCGGCGACGACGCCGCGCCGCGCCGCGCCGCGGATCGAGGACGTGCTGGCCCTGAGCCCGTTGCAGGAGGGCCTGTTCTCGCTCGCCGAGTTGGCCGGAGGCGACGACCTCTACACCATGCAGTTCGTGATCGAGGTCCTGGGCCCGATCGACGTCGCACAATTGCGCCGCAGTGTCGATGCCATCGTGGCGCGCCATGCCAATCTGCGCGCGTCGTTCTGGGATCGGGACGTACCCCGGCCGGTGCAGATCGTGCCCAGCTCCGTCGAGCTGCCTTGGTACGAAAGAAGTGCCGACGAGCGAGAATTCGATGCTATTGCCGCATCGGAAGCGCGCCGTGGCTTCGATCTCGCACACGGTCCGGCATTGCGCGTCGTGATGGTCGCCTTGCCCGACAGGTCGCATCGGATGATCGTGACCGCGCATCACATTCTGATGGATGGGTGGTCGCTCGGGGTCTTCTTCCGTGAACTGTTCGCGGTCTACGAGGCCGGTGGGTCGGCCGCGGCGCTTCCTGCGCCGCGACCCTATCGCGACTACATCGGCTGGTTGGCTGCTCGCGACACCGAGCAGACTCTGCGCACCTGGGCCGACTACCTCGAAGACGTCGAGCCACTGCTGCTCGCCGAGCGCACCGAGTCCGCGGTGAACACGGTCGTGCCGACTGTGCACAAGCAGGTGCTCAGCGGCGCCGACACCGAGCGGCTACACGCCTGGGCTCGTGCGCACAGTCTGACCTTGAACACGGTCGTGCAGTACGCCTGGGCGATCGTCCTTGGACGTCTTACCGATCGCCGAGACATCGTCTTCGGAACCACCGTCTCCGGTCGGCCGGACGAGCTGGCCGGGGTGGAGACGATGATCGGGTTGTTCATCAACACGATCCCGGTACGGGTCCGACTCGACGATGCGGACACCGGTGGCGTGGCGCAGGGCTGTGCCCAGCTGCAGCGGGCATCAGCGGCGATGCGCGACAACGGGTACCTGAGCTTGTCGGCGATCCAGCGCGCCGCGGGGCGCGGGGCGCTGTTCGACACACTGTTCGTCTACGAGAACGCGCCGGTCGCTGATGTGCTGCGCGCGATCACCACCTCGGACGGGACCACTTTCCGAGCGACCGCGTCGGAGAGTCTGACCCACTATCCGCTGGCTGTGGTGTCGTTTCTGCTCGACGGGGAATTGGCCGTGGTGGTCGAGGCCGTCACCGAAGTGCTGGGCGAACTCTCGCCGGCCGATCTCGGCTCTCGCCTTCGGGCCGTGTTGCGCCAGCTGCCCGACATCGGCGACGCGGGCGAGGACGCAGTGGATGTCTTGGTGCCCGGAGAATTCCCGCGGCCGCCGGCCACCCCCGCGCTCGATGTGCTCGACACAACGGTGCCGCACCTGTTGGCTCGACAGGTGGCGGCGACGCCGGACGCTCTCGCGCTGAGCAGCGAGAACGAGCGCTACACCTACCGGGACCTGTCCGATGCGGTGCTGCGCGTGGCCGGTGGCCTCGCCGCGCGGGGTATCGGACCGGAAGACATCGTCGCTCTGGCCATGCCACGGTCCGTCCGATCGATCGTGGCTCTGTTCGGTGTGCTGGCCGCAGGCGCTGCGTATGTGCCGATCGACCTCACACTGCCTGCCGCGCGTATCGAATCGATCGTGCGGCAAGCCCGCCCCCGGCTGATTCTGGTGGACGCCGGTGCGCCGGTGCTGGACGAGATCGCTTCGTTGCCGCCGGTCGAGTCCTTCGAGACCGTCGCGACCGATTCCGCGGCGCTGGTCTCGGCACCGGCCGGGCATCCCGAACAGTGCGCGTACCTGATCTTCACCTCTGGTTCGACCGGCGAACCCAAAGGTGTGATGGGCACACACGCTGCCCTGGCGGGCTATTTCGCCGATCACCGTGACCGGGTGTATCGGCCCGCCCTCGCCCGCCTCGGTCGACCACTGCGCATCGGCCATGCGTGGTCGCTGAGCTTCGACGCGTCCTGGCAGCCGATGATCGGTCTTCTCGACGGCCATGCGATCCACCTGTTCGATGCCGAGCAGATGCGTGACGCTGCGCGGTTGGTCACCGGGATCGCGCGCCACGGCATCGACATGATCGACACCACGCCCTCGATGTTCGCCCAGCTGGCTGCCGCGGGTCTGGTCGGTGAGCACGGCACCGACCTCGCGGTGCTGGCGCTCGGCGGAGAGGCCATCGGCGTCCCACTGTGGCGGCAATTGTGCGACTTGCCGGATACCGCTGTACACAACTGCTACGGCCCGACCGAAACCACCGTCGAGGCAGTGGTGGCAGCAGTGACAGATCCCGATGCCACGCCGACCATCGGGTCACCGACGACCGGAATGACCGGATACGTCCTGGACTCTCGGCTGCGACCCGTGCCGAACGGTGTTCTGGGTGAGCTCTACCTGTCC
The DNA here is from genome assembly GCF_000482385.1 of Nocardia sp. CNY236. GTDB lineage: Bacteria > Actinomycetota > Actinomycetes > Mycobacteriales > Mycobacteriaceae > Nocardia. The sequence goes on along the minus strand of NZ_KI519393.1, from coordinate 253,002 downwards.
GGTGCGCAGCTGGCCCGCGGCTATGCGGCCCGGCCCGGCGCCACCGCCCACCGCTTTCTGGCCGACCCCTTCCGGCCGGGTCGGCGGATGTATCGCACCGGTGATCTGGTTCGGCGGGTACCGTCCGGCGATCTCGCCTACCTGGGACGCGCCGACGACCAGGTGAAGGTTCGCGGCTACCGCATCGAGATCGGCGATATCGAGGCCGCGTTGCGCGCGGTGCCCGACGTGCGGGACGCGGCGGTCGTTGTGCTGCGCCGTTCCAGCGGCCCCACTCTGATCGGATTCGCGGTCGGCTCGCAGCTGGAGCCCGCTCGGTTGCGCGCGGAGTCGACCAGCAGGCTGCCCGGGTACATGGTCCCGCATCGCATCCTCACCGTGGCCCAGCTGCCGGTCACCGGCAACGGCAAACTCGACACCCGACGGCTCGAAACCATGGCTGCCGCCGCTGTGGACCGCGCGGCGTCCGCAACCGCACCGAGTACCGATACCGAACGCGTACTGTGTGCGACGCTCGCCGAGCTCACCGGCAGTGCAGAACCCGGGGTCGATGCCGATCCGGTCGAGCTGGGTTTGGACAGTATCGTCGCCATTGCATTGGTCAATGCGCTGCGCCGCAAGGCGATCGCGACCAGTCCGCGGGCGGTGCTGACCGCGACGTCGATCCGGGAACTCGCGGCAGGCATCGACGCCGGGAAGAGCGCGGAATCGACGGCTGCGGTCGACGAGTTCGGCGCGGTGGGTCGGGTTCCGATCCTGTCCTGGATGCACGAGCACGGCGGCTATCGCCGCCTGGCGCTCAGCACCGTGCTGGAGCTGCCCGCGAACGTGGATCGGCGGAGTCTGGAGGCGGTGCTACAGGCGCTGCTGGACGGTCACCCGATGTTGCGTGCCCGGTTCGTCGAAACCGCAACCGGCTACGACGTCCTCACGCGCGCTCCCGGCGTCGTCCGCGCTACCGACATCCTGACCAGGATCGAGGCCGACGAGCAGGACACCGCCGGTCTGGGCGGGCACGCTCGCATCGTGGCCGACGAGATCGACGCGCTCACCGGCGATCTGGTGCGAGCGGTATGGTTCGCCCGCCCCGGGGCCGCCGACCTGTTGTTGCTCAGCATCCACCACCTCGCGGTCGACCCGGTGTCCTGGCACATCGTCTGCGCCGATCTGGCTGCAGCGTGGGAGCAGGTGCGTAGCGGTCGGTCGAGCGCCGAACTCGCACGGCCGGTGGAGTACACCAGCTACCGTGCCTGGGCCGAGCGCACTCGTGCTCGCATGGACGCCGCGGACGTGGCAGCACAGCGGGCGTATTGGCTCGCACAAACCGCAGGTCCGGATCCGATGCTGGCCGCGCGGCGCCCCGATCCGCGCATCGACACCTGGTCGTCCTATCAGGTACACCCGATACTCACCACCCCCGCGACCACTGCGTCGGTGCTCGAGGCGCTCACCGACGAACTCGGCGTGCGCGAGTTCCTCCTTGCGGCACTGACCATGACGCTGGCCACCTGGCGCGGCGAACACGGCCACGATGCCAGCGGCGGAGCGTATCTCGCGATGGAAGGCCACGGTCGCGAAGACGCAACACTCGGCGCCGATATCGACACCACCCAGACGGTCGGATGGTTCACCAGCGTGTTCCCCATCCGTTTGGGCGTCGGCGCCGACGTGGTGGATGTGCACGCCGCGCACCAGCAGCCGGCGCGGGCCAGGGACCTGCTGAACTCGGTCGCCGCTGCGCTGGCCGCTGTGCCGAACAACGGGGCCGACTATGGTGTCTTGCGCTATCTGGCTGCGGATGCCGAGCTCGCCGCAGCCGCCGAACCGCAGGTCTTGTTCAACTACCTCGGCCGTCTCGACTTGGCACGAGCCCGGCAGGCGTGGACACCGGTCTCCGAGGTCGAGCTGTTCACTCGGTTGCCCACGGCCCCCGAGCCCGACTTCCCGCTCCGCTACGCCCTGGATGTCATTGCGGGGGTCCAGGCCACCGCTGCGGGACCGCAACTGGTCACCGTCTTGCGATGGAGCAATGCGATCTTCACTGCCGGCGAGGTGGAGCGCCTCGCCGAGATCTGGCGCGCCGCCGTCGCGGCACTGGCCCACGCCTGCGCGCCGATCACTGCCGGTGATTCGCGCTCACAGTCGGTGTGAGCCACCAACCCCAAGCCCGTCAGGAGATACGAAGGACAGCCATGGCAGAGGACATTCTCGAACGTCGCAAGCAGTTGCTCCAGCAGAGGCTGCGGGACAACGATGTGCGGGCGGCCGTGCCCGCGACGGTGCGTACCCGGGCGATCGACGAGCCGAGCCCGCTGTCGGATGCGCAGCGGCGCATGTGGTTCCTACAGCAACTCGAACCGACGAATACCGCGTTGAACGTGTGTGTCGCCTACCGGTTGGACGGGCCGCTGGACAGCGACCGCTTGCAGGCCGCGTTCGCGACCGTCGTCGCGCGGCACGAAATCCTGCGCACCACCTACCACGTGGGTACCGACGGCGAGCCGTACCAGGTCTGTCGAGACGACGCCGCGTTGTCGTGGCGCCAGCACGATCTCAGCGATCTGGTCGGTGACCCGATGGTGCGGGTGGAGGTGCTCGCCCGCCGCGAGTTCGCCCTTCCCTTCGACCTGACCACCGATTCCCCTTTGCGGGTCACGCTGGTGCGCACGGGCGCGACCGAGCACGTGTTGATCCTGGTCGCCCACCACATCGCGTGGGACGACGACTCGTGGCCGGTGTTGTTCACCGAACTGGACGCGGCCTATCGTGGCGCCGAATTGCCGAGGATCCGAGCCCAATACGTCGATATCGAGGTCGGTGCGGGGCGGGAGAATTCCGATGCCGACCTGTCGTACTGGCGTGCGGCCTTGACCCCGTTGCCGGAGCGCCTTGCATTGCCGAGCACGAGCGAGCCGGGGGGGCGCTCGACCGCAGCGGATCGGTGTGTGCGCCCAGTGTCACCCGAGCTGATGGGCCGAATCGCGGAGTTCGGGCGTGCGCATTCCGCGTCGCCGTTCATGGTGCTGCTCGCGGCTTTCGAGGCTCTGGTACATCGCTACACCGCTGCTACGGACTTCCTGGTGTCGGTGCCCGTCGTCGATCGCCGTGGCGGCGCGGAGCCGTTGATCGGCTATTTCGGCAATACCGTGTTGGTTCGGGCGGACGTGGACGCCGCCGGTGACTTCACGGCGTTGCTCGATCGGACCCGCAGCGCCTGCGTCGGGGCGTTCGGTCACCAAGGTGTGGGGGTGGATCGGGTCGTGCGTGAGGTGAGTCCGGAGCGAGTGGCCGGTCGAGATGCGTTGGCGCAACTGGTTCAGCTCAGCTTCGGTGTGCGCGGTGACATCGGTGGGTTCACTCTGGATGATATCGCGGCCACCGAACTTGCGCTGGGCAGTTCGGTGGCGCAGGAGGAACTGGGCCTGATGGTGGTATCGGACCCCGCGGGCGCGCGGGTCGAGGCCACGTACTCGGTGGACGCACTGGATCGTTGGTTGGTCGAGCAGCTTCTCGACCACTACGAGCAGTTGCTCCACACCGTGTTGCGCGATCCGCGGTTGTGTCTGCGCGAGATCGACATTCTCGGTGACCGTGATCGTGCGCGGTTGTTGTCGGCCTCGCACGGCCGGCTGGTGGAGTCGACTTCGACGACCATGGTTGCGCTCTTGGGGGATCGCGTCGCGGCGACGCCGGAGCGCATCGCGGTGGTCTCCGACGAGGTCGAGCTGACCTTCGACCAGTTGAACCGACGCACGAACCGGTTGGCGCACTGGCTGATCGGCCGCGGTGTCGGCCCGGAAACCGTCGTTGCGCTCCGGATGGCGACCTCTGTCGAGTTCATCGTCGCCGCGGTGGCGGTCCTGAAAGCCGGTGGGGCGTACCTTCCGATCGATCCCGCCTATCCTGCCGACCGGATCGACTACGTGGTGTCCGACGCTCGGCCCGGGCTCGCGATGGACGCCACCGCCTTGGCCGCCGCGGAAGCCGACGCTGCACAGCGACCCGACACCGACCCGTCCGATGCCGATCGGGTCGGACCGCTGCGCCCATCGAATACGGCCTACGTCATCTACACCTCGGGCTCCACGGGCAAGCCCAAAGGTGTCCCGGTCCCGCACGAGGCCATCGCCGAGCATGTGTCCGGTTTCCTCGCGGAATGGGACCTCACCCCGGAAGATCGAGTACTGCAATCGACTTCGGTGAGTTTCGACGCATCACTGATGGATATTTTCGGGACTTTGACCGCGGGGGCACGGGTGGTCGTGCCGAAGCCGAATGCATACCGCGACATCCCGTATGTCGCGAGTATGGTCACCCGTCACGGTATTTCGGTGCTGCACATGGTGCCTTCGATGCTCGCCACGTTCCTGGTGCTGCCCGAAGCCAACGATTGGCGGGCGTTGCGGCATGTGCCGGTCGGTGGCGAGGCACTGTCGGGTGAGGTTGCCGATCGGTTCGCGACCCATTTCGACGCAAACCTGCGCAACCATTACGGGCCCACCGAGGCCGTGGTGTGTTCGACATATATGCCGGTGGAGGGACCGCAGGGCTCCGGTATCGTGCCGATCGGTCGCCCGAATCAGAATGTGTACCTCTACCTGTTGGACGAGGCGTTGCAGCTGGTGCCCGACGGGGTGCCCGGCGAGATCTATCTCGGTGGACGGCAACTGGCGCGAGGCTACCTGCACCGTCCGGGTCCGAGCGCCGAGCGATTCGTGGCCGACCCGTTTTCTCCGGGTCGACGGCTCTACCGCACCGGCGACCTGGCGCGCCGTACCGCGGCAGGCGAGGTGGAGTTCCTCGGGCGAGCGGACGAACAGGTCAAGGTGCGTGGACATCGGATCGAGCTCGGCGAGGTGGAGGCCGCCCATGCCGATCACCCGGGGGTCGCGCATTGCGTCGCCACGGTGACCGAGCACGATTCGCTCGGCTCGGTGCTGGCCGCTTACGTGGTGCCGACGCCGGGTGTGGAACTGGACCTCGGCGAGCTACGCGCGTTCGTCGGAGCGACTTTGCCCGAGCACATGGTGCCCACGGCCCTCACGGTGATCGACGCGATACCGCTGACCGCGCACGGCAAACTCGACAAGCGCGCGCTGCCCGCGCCGGAACAAGCCGTCACCCGCGATTACCGCGCACCGCGGACACCGACCGAGGTTCGTCTCGCGGGGCTGTATGCGACGCTGTTCGACCGCACGCAGATCGGCGCCGACGACTCCTTCTTCGAGTTGGGTGGGCACTCGTTGCTCGCAGCGCGGCTGATCACCATGATCCGTGCCGAGTTCGGCATCGAGCTCGATATGCGGGTGCCCTTCGACAAGCCCACGGTCGCCGGCCTGGCAGCGCATATGGTTGCGGCCTTCCTGGACGAATTCGGCATCGACTTGGACGAGCTCGGCGAGGTCGAGGACCCGGCACCCGAGCGCGCGGCTACCTCTACGCGACCCGAGCCGGCCGGTGGGCAGCGGTCCGAGTTGGCCGGTAGACAGCGGCCCGAGCGGGCCAGTAGGCCCCGGCCCGAGCGTATTCCGTTGTCGTACTCGCAGCGCGCCTACTGGTTGCAACGGCGCATGGAAGGCGCCATCGACGGCGAGAACGTCACCTATCCGATCCGCTTCGATGGCCCTCTCGACCACTCTGCGTTGTTCGCTGCGATCGACGACGTCGTGGCCCGGCACGAATCGCTGCGTACTACGTTCCCCGAACACGACCGAACCCCTTACCAGCTCATCCACCCGGCCGGACCCGTCGAGGTTCCGATCGTGGAATTGGGTGCAGACGACGATCGTCTGGATGCGGAACTGGCGGCCGACGCGGCCTATGTGTTCGACCTGCAGGCCGAACCCTTGCTCCGAGTGCGGTTGCTGGTGCTCGGCCCGCACGCGCATGTGCTGTCGATTCTGTTGCACCACATCGTTGCCGACCGCCGGTCCTGCCAGATCTTCGTCGATGATCTCACCACTGCCTACCGTGCCCGCCTGCGGGGCCGTGCGCCTGATTGGCCCGCTTTGCGGATTCAGTTCGCGGAGTTCGCGATGTGGCAGCGTGCGGTATTCGATCGTGGCCCCAACCGGGAGATCGATGCATTCGGTCGAGCACAGCTGGACTACTGGCGGGCGGCGCTGTCCGGGCTTCCAGAGGAGATCGCCGTCGGGCACGACCGTCCGCGCCCGGCAGTGCTCGGCCGCAAGGGCATCGGTACCGCACGGGTGGTGCCCGCCGCGGTCTGGGAGAAGGTGCGCGCCACCGCGGAAGCGGCCGGAGCCACCGAGTTCATGGCGTGTCAGGCGGTGAGCGCCGTGGCGCTGCGTGCGCTGGGCGCCGGCGACGACCTGGCGATCGGCGCTGCCGTCGCCAACCGCATCGAAGAACAGACCGACGACCTGATCGGCCTGTTCGCCAATGTGGTGGTACTGCGCAACGATGTCTCGGGCAATCCGACTCCGCGCATGGTGCTGGATCGGGTGCGGGATTCGGCGCTGGATGCGATCAGCCGCCAGGGAGTGCCGTTCGAGCGGCTGGTCGAGACCATCAATCCGCAGCGTTCGCTGTCGCGCAACCCCTTGTTCCAAGTGATGATGCACATGCGGCACCGGTCGGCGCCGGCCGCATTCGACGACGACGGTGCGGTCACCATGCGGGGCATCGCCAAGTTCTACGACGTCTCGTTCATGGACTTCCACTTCGACTACACCGTGGACACCACCGGTGAGGTGATCGCGCGGATCGTGGTCAATCCCGATCTGTACGAGGCGGGGACCGGCGAGATCTTCGCAGACCTGGTCGTTCGGGTCTTCGAAGCGTTCGCCGACCATCCGCACTCTGCGCTCGACGACCTGCGTCTGACGCCGGCCGGTTGGGATACCGCCCGATCGGTGGTCCAGTCCTCGCGCGCGTTCCCCGATGTCGCCGATGGTCCGAGCGTGGCCGCGCAGACCGACACCGAGCGCACGCTGATCGCCCTGCTCGAAGAGTTGCTGGAAATCGACGATGTCGGTCGCGACGATGGCTTCTTCGGCCTCGGTGGCGACAGCGTCATCGCGATCCAGTGGGCTGCACGCGCGGGGGAGGTGGGGTTGCCGTTGACGCCGCAGCTGGTCTTCGAACACCTCACCCTGGCCGAACTCGCTTCGGCAGTAGACGAACTCGCCACCGATTCGTCCAGGCTGCGGCCGGCGGACGCGCCGGCGGTCGAGCATCACCACGAGCCGATGTCGGTCTCGGGTTTGGACGGGGACGCGCTGGCCGCACTACAGCAATCCTGGTCAGCGCAGCGCTAGCCGTGGATTTCGACAGCAGCCTTCGATACGCCGGACATAGCAGCAAGCAAGGAGTGGCAGCGGAATGGAGTCGGCACACCAGCGGGCGGACAGCACGGCGGGGATCGACAAGGAGCAGATCAGGGCGGCGGTAGCAGGACAGATCGGCCTACCTGCGGACGATATCGCCGATCACCACGACCTCATTCAGCTGGGACTGGATTCGATCCGGACCATGAAGCTGGCCGGCCAATGGCGCAAGCGCGGGGCCGATATCAACTTCGCCCAGCTCGCGGCGAATCCGACCCTCGAGGCATGGCATCGTCTGCTCGCCCGGGACGCGTCCGAGGAACGCGAGCCGACGACCGCCGAATCTGCGCTCCTCGAATCGATGCCGGGCGAATCGACGGAGGACGACGAGGCGCCCTTCCCACTGGCCACCATGCAGCACGCATATTGGATCGGTCGCTCCGACGAGCAAGAACTCGGCGGTGTTGCGGCGCATCTGTATGTCGAATTCGACGGCGGTCGAGTCGATCCGGAACGGCTGCGCATTGCGGTGACCGACCTGGTGGCCGCCCATCCGATGCTGCGTACCCGATTTCTGCCGGATGGCACCCAACAGACGATGCCCGCACCCGGGCGCCCCGTCTTCGGCGTCGTCGACCTACGCGCCGAGTCGGCCGAGGCGACCGAGACCGCATTGGCCCAGCTGAGGGAGCGCAAGACTCACCAGGTACTGGCGATCGAAGACGGCCAGGTAATCGACATCACATTGACATTGCGCGACGAGGAGTATACCCGGCTGCATCTGGACGTCGACATGCTCGCGGGCGACGCCATGAGCTATCGTGTGCTGATTTCCGACCTGGCCGAGTTATACCAGGGGGCCGCGCCGACCGCGCCCGGCTACAGCTATCGGCGCTATCGCACCGAGCACCGTCCCGACGGTGGTGCTCGCGAACGTGATCGGCAGTGGTGGCAGCAGCGACTGCCCGACCTTCCGGGCGCTCCGCAGCTGCCGACGATTCCGATGGGCGAGCGCGTCGCCCCGCAGCGCACCGTGCGCTACGACCATTGGCTGGCGCCGCAGGCCAAGGCGCGGTTGCTCGCTGCTGCACACCAGCGCGGAATCACCCCTGCCATGGCGCTGGCCGCGGTGTTCGCCGAGGCCATCGGCGGGTGGTCGGCGCAAAGCCGGTTCCTGCTGAATGTGCCCTTGTTCCACCGAGAACCGGTGCACCCGGACATCGATCGGGTGATCGGCGACTTCACCTCGTCGATCATGCTCGATGTCGATGTCACCGAGACCATGTCGGTGACCGATCGCGCGCGTGCATTGCAACGCAGTATGCACGACAGTGGCGCCCACACTGCCTACGCCGGACTCGAGGTGTTGCGGGACCTGGGCAGGTATCGCGGCGAGCCGGTGCTGGCCCCGGTCGTCTATACCAGTGCCTTGAACCTGGGTGAACTGTTCACCGACACCGTCACCGAGACATTCGGCGAGCCGGTGTGGATCATCTCGCAAGGCCCGCAGGTCTTGCTGGACGCACAGGTCACCGAGGTGAACGGCGGACTGTTGCTGAATTGGGACGTGCGCGAATCGGCCTTCCCGGAAGGCATGATCGAGGCAATGTTCGCCTGGTACACCGCGGCCATCGACCGGCTCGGCGAGGGGGAGTCGGGCTGGAACGCCGAGTCGGCGGTGCGGCTTCCGATCGCCCAGGCCGAGACACGGGCGGCGGTCAATGCCACCGACGGCCCGATCGCCGACCGGTGTCTGCATCAGCGCTTCTTCGAGCACGCGGCATCGAATCCGCACGCCCCAGCGGTGATATGGGGCCTGGATGACCAGCAGGGCCAGTGGAGCTACGCGGACCTAGCGGACCGCGCGCTGGCCGTCGCGGGCGCATTGGACGCGGCGGGGGTGCGGCCCGGCGATGCGGTTGCCGTGCAGCTGCCGAAAGGACCCGATCAGATCGTGGCCGTACTCGGCATACTCGCCGCCGGCGCAGCATACGTGCCGATCGGATTCGATCAACCGGTCGCCCGTCGCGCCGAGATCCTGCGCACCGGCGACGTCCGGGTGGTCGTCACGGTCGAGGGCGCGACCGTGGACGCCGCAACGACCGTTGTGGCGATCGACGCGGCTCAGACCTGCCCGCGGCCGTTGGCGGCCCCGGTCCTTCCGGATATCGGCGCCATCGCCTACGTGATCTTCACCTCCGGGTCGACCGGCGTGCCCAAGGGAGTCGAGGTAGCCCACCGCAGTGCGATGAACACCATCGACGCGGTGAACGAGTGGTTCGACGTCGGTTGCGCCGACCGAGTGCTGGCCCTGTCCGCCTTGGAGTTCGACGCTTCGGTCTATGACATCTTCGGCATGTTTGCGGTGGGCGGCGCGCTCGTGGCGCTCGATTCGCAGCAGCGGGCCGAGGCGACCACCTGGGTGCAGTTGTTACGCACACACCGGGTTTCGATCCTCAACTGTGTGCCGAGCATGCTGGACATGATCCTGGAGATCGGTGGTGACCGGCTGGGCGATTCACTGCGCGCGGTCACCTTGGGCGGCGACTGGGTCGGGGCGGACCTGGCTCGCCGACTGGCGGCGCAAGCGCCGGGTTGCCGGTTCGCCGGTCTCGGCGGCGCGACCGAGACCGCGATCCACAACACCATCTGCGAAGTGCGCGGCGAGCCGCCCGCGCATTGGGCGACAGTGCCGTTCGGCGTTCCGTTGCGCAATGTCCGGTGTCGTGTGGTCGGGCCCGCGGGTCGGGACTGCCCGGACTGGGTCCCAGGAGAATTCTGGGTCGGGGGCGAAAACGTTGCCGCGGGCTACCGCAACGACCCGCAGCGTACCGCCGAGCGTTTCGTGAAACACGAGGGCATCCGTTGGTACAAAACCGGCGACATCGCCCGATACTGGCCCGATGGCACCATCGAATTCCTCGGCCGCGCCGACCATCAGGTACAGATTCGCGGCTATCGAGTCGAACTCGGTGAAGTCGAGAGTGCGTTGCGCACCGTCGCGGGCGTCCGCCACGCCGTCGCCGCGGTCGTCGGTGCGGGTGCCCCGAAACTGGTCGCCGCCATCGCGGGTGATCCCACCGAAATGGGTGATGTCGCCGAGGCGGTCGCAGATCTGGTGCCCAGCTACATGGTTCCCACCCGGCTGGAATTCCTCGAACAGATGCCGTTGACCGCCAACGGCAAACTGGATCGACGCGCAGTGGTCGCGGTGCTCGAACCGAAGGCGTTCGAGGTCGAGGACACGGCCCCGCGCGACGATGTGGAGGCTGCGCTTGCCGATATCGTTGCCACCGTTCTGGGCGCCGACGAGATCGGTGTCCACGATGACTTCTTCGGCTGCGGCGGTGATTCCGTGCTCGCTACGACTGCGGTCGCCCGGGTGCGCGAGTGGTTGGACGTCGACCACGCCTTGGTCGCGGACCTGTTCGCCACCCGCACCGTGTCCGCTCTCGCCGTGCGTTTGCAGGACCGGGAGGCTCGGCGTGGCACGCCGGACAGGCTGCCCACCGTCGCCCGGCTCTACCTCGAGGTAGCCGCGATGACCGATGCGGAAGTCCTGGCCCGCACATAGCCTGGCCCGAACACAGCGCAGATGCCGCTGGCCCCGCGCCGATCGACGCGGGGCCAGCGATAGCGGCCGGTTCGACTGGGTGTCAGTGGAACCGGGTGGTGCTCAGCTGGATGCCGGAGTCCCGATGACCATGCTTCCGACGCTGCATTCCTCCAGCTCGTCGACGCCCGCCGCCGCGACGAAGGCTGCGGTGTCTCCGAACCCTTGCGCACACGCACCCAGACCCATGGCGGTAGCTGCGAGGTAGATCGTCTGCATGAGCACGCCGACGTGCTTGAGGATTGCGGCGTACGCCATCTGCTCGTAGGTCCACATCATCCGACCCGGTCGCGCCGCCATGATCAGCAACACCTGAGGCTGCGCTCCGTCGGCCAGCGTCGCCGAGGTCGACTTCAGCAATTGCGACACCGCGGGGGCATCGGCCGCCGCGATCAGGTGCAGCGCATGCTCGAACGAATCGTAGTGATACATGCCCGGCTGCAGTCCGTCGGCGAGGCGCACCACCAGGTAGAGCTCGAGTTCGTACAGGCTGCCGCCGGAGGGATAGGGACGTGACAGGAGTTCTTCGCCCTCACCCACTGGTCGGGTACTGCGTGTTCTGGCCGTGCGGTAGAGCAATTCGGCCAACTGGTCGAGACCGATCGGAGTCACGTCGTCGAAGACCCTGGTCGATACTCGATCCTCCAAGACAGCGGTCAGGGTCGGATCGCTGGACCGCAGTGAGGTCAGGTCCGGGACACGCAGACCTACGCTCTGCCCAGATGTGCTCGCCTTGCGCGCAGGCGGCTGCGGGAACTGGCCCTTCGCCCATTTGGTGGGGCCGAAGTGTTCCCAGGTGATGGTGCGTTCACCCAGGGTGCTACGCCGATGGAACCACAGGTCGGGCGGACTCCAGCTGCGGGTGGTGAACTCCCGGTCTTCGGAGTCGGGGTCCGGAACGAGGAATCCGCACCAGTGCAGATCACTCGCGAACTGTGATTTGACCGCGACCGGCAGGTTGGCATCGGCTGCGCCGAGGCCGTCGAGCAGTGCGAGCAACCGTGGGTCGTGGATACGTACGTCACACCATGCCATCGGGTGTTCGAGCACGAATCCTTCCGAGTCCCGATGCAGTACAGCAAATTTCGACAGCGTCGCCGACCATGGCGGCGGCGTACTCGGCCGTGCCGCGGGCTGTCCGAACGGTCGGATGCTGTACAGGTCGCGCCCGCTGTCGCGCACAGTGACCGACAGCCAACCGTCGCCGGCCAGTCGGTCGACCAGCTCGCCGACACCCGAGTCGCCGGACGAGCCCACCAGCTCACTCAGAGTGGACGGCCCATGATTCAGCGTTTTCAGCGCCTGTCGTTCGTTCGGGCCGAGACCGGTCAGCTTCTGATTGTGCGGCGGGTCGAGCAAGACCGCGCCGGTCGGTGTGGTGACGCACGTGACGCCGTCGCGTAGGGCGAAACGGGTCTGGGCGGGGTAGGTGGGGGCGGACAACCGGGGAACTCCTCGTGCGCTGGTGCTACTTCGCGGCGTTGGTCAACGCGGGCGTGATCGTGTCCAGGATGTATGGGATGGACAGCACTGTCGGCTGGTTGACCGCGGTGATCTCTTGCGTGGACAGAAAGACCACCGCGTCCTTCTCGACCGCCGGCAGTTGCGCGTAACCCGGCAACTGACGGTACTTCTCGTCCATTTCCGGGGCGTATCCCGCGAGCAGCACGTCGGCGGTCAGTTCATCGATGCGTTCCGGGGACAGCATGGCGCGGCCCTGGGTAGCGTTCAGGGCGAGCAGATTCTCCGGAATGCGCAGACCCAGCTTCGCGAACTGTTTGGCGGAGCCGTCGTTCGGATCGATCAAAACCATCAACTGCGTCGGACCGGCCAGCCAGGTGCTGGCGAAAGTCTTGCCCTGTAAGCCCGGATTCGCCGCGGCGAGGCTGTCGATCTTGTCCTCGACGTCGTCGATGAGCGTGGTTGCCTGGTCCTGTTTGTTCAAGATCCGGCCCAATGCCGTGACCAGGTCCTGCCACGGCGTGGTGATTTCTTCGGCCAGTCCGGGCAGCGTCGGCGCGATCTTGGAGAAGTCGTCGTAGTTCTTCTGGTCGGCGATGAACGTGTCGGCCAGGATGAGGTCGGGTTCCAGTGCGGCGATCTGTTCGGCCAGATTGCCCGTGGTATTGAGTTGCTCGGCGGACTCGTCGATCGGTGGCTGCCACGCAGGCGCGTCTTTGGACAGCACTGCGACATTGTCGACATAGGCGGCAGGCGTCACACCGAGCGCAAGGCTGGTGTCGAGCCATTGATTGCCCAGAACGACGATCTTTTCCGGAACCCCGGTAATGGTGGTCTCGCCACGGGCGTGGCCGATGGTGATCGACTCACCATCGGCGTCCGTCGTGGCGTCGCTCGACGACCCGCAGGCGGTCACGCCGATCGCGACGATGCCGGCCAGTGTGGCCACGGTTGCGCGCGCCCACCCACGAGATGTTCGGAAAGACCTCATCACTCATCCTCTCCTCGTCGAGGAATTCCTCGATTCGGTTGTTCACGCCGACCAGTCGGTCAGGCAAGCCTAACCTACAAAAAACGGACGAGTGCGGTACGGGTCGACCGTTGACGCGGACGGTGCCGAGTCGGGCGCTGCGCGGTGGGTGTTCTCCTCGAAGGTCGGGGGCGGCAGTCGAGTACTCGCCGCGGTCGCCGGACTACAGCGTTATGCGTTGTTCGGCCGGAAGAAAGAGCGCGTCGTTTTCGGTGACACCGAATGTCCGATAGAACTCCGCCAGATTCCGTACGACCTGGTTGCAGCGAAACTCGGCAGGGGAGTGGGTGTCGGCTGCGAGTGCGCGGAGGGTGAGTTCCTCGGTCTGCTTCTCCCGCCAGCTGCGGGCCCAGGAGAAGAACAAGGTGCGGTAGTCCGGATGTTCCACACCGCGCCGTTGCTCGGCGTGGCGGAAGGCTGCCAGCGTGATCTGCAATCCGCGCAAGTCGGCAAGGTTCTCTCCGACGGTGAGCTCGCCGTTGACGTGCTGGTCGGGGGCGAGGCCTTCGGGAACGAGAACGGTGTACTGCTCGACGAGTCGCTGCGCCTTGGCGTCGAACGCGGCTCGATCCTCGGGAGCCCACCAGTCGCGTCGGTTGCCGCTACCGTCGTATTTGGAGCCCTGGTCGTCGAAGCCATGGCCGATCTCGTGTCCGATAATGGCGCCGACCGCCCCGTAGTTGACCGCGGGCGCGGCATCCTTGTCGAAGAACGGCGGCTGGAGAAAGGCGGCGGGGAAGACGATCTGGTTGGCAGTAGCCAAGTAGTAGGCGTTCACCGTCTGCGGCGACATCAACCATTCGGAATGATCGACCGGCGTGCCGAGCCGGGCGAATCCTCGTCTGACTTCGAAATCGTTGATTGTGATCAGAGATTCGATCAACTTGCCCGGCGATATTCGTAGTGCGGAGTAGTCGACCCAACTGTCCGGGTATCCGATCTTGGCATCGATCTTTTCCAACTTTGCAATGGAGGCGTCCCTGGTCGCCGGCGACATCCAACTGGAGTTGGCGAAGTTCTCCCGATACGCGGCGACCACCTCGTCGAGCATCTCGCCGGCACGCGCTTTCGCCTCCGGCGGAAAATGCTTGGCCACGTAGAGTTTTCCGAGTTGTTCACCGAGCCACTGGTTGACGGTCCCGACTCCGTACTTCCACCGTTCGGGTCGGGTGTCCTGCCCGTTGAGAATCTTGCCTCTGAAGTCGAAATTCGCATCGTTGATAGCCCTGGGAAGATAGCTCGCAAACGACTGCAGCACACTCAGTTTGAGATAGTCACGCCAGGTGACGCTGTCGACTTCCGACCACAATCGGCCGGCGGTGCCGAGGTAGGATGGCTGCCCGACGACCACGGTCGCGAAAAGTCCGCGCGGACGATCGGTGTTCCCCGACAACCAGGAATCCCAATCGAAATCCGGTGCGAGTCGGGTCATCTCCGTCCAGCTGTACCGGTTGTAGGTTGCGTCGACGTCGCGCGTGCGCACCTTGTCCCAGTGCCCGGTGGCGATGCGCTTCTCCAGTTCGAAGACCCGCTCGGCGACGTCCCCGGGATCGGCCAACCCGGCGCCCGCGGCGATGCGTTCGAGGAAGTCGCGATAGTGCGCCAGTATCTCGGCATATTTCGGCTCGCGGTAGTACTGCTCGTCCAGTCCCAGCCCGGACTGGCTGATCTGGGGCACGTATGCGTCGGAATTCTTCCGATCGACGCCGATACCGAGCGCGATCAGCCCGGCGATGGGCAACTCGGCCATCACCCTCGCCAGATCCGGTTTGGTCGCGGCCTCGTCGATCTTTGCGAAAAGGCCGGCCAGCGGCGTCATGCCCAGGCGCTCGATCCGATCCCAATCGACCCGCGCGTCGTAGAGGTCTTTGATTTGCCGCTCCTCCGAGCCGGGCGCGGGATTGCGAATACCCTCGATGATCTTCCGTAACTGATGCTGCGTGCGCTCGGCGGCCTCGCTGAACGAACCGTAGGAGGCCTTGTCCGGGGGCAGTTGGTAGTCGCGCAGCCAGGTGCCGTTGACATGCCGGTACAGGTCGTCTTGCGGACGGATCGCTTCGTCCGCTCCGCTCATGTCGACACCGGTGAGCGTTCGGTTCGCGGACGCCGCGCCGGTGTAGTAGACGATCACGGCGGCGGCCGGGATCGCACCGAGCGCGCGCAAGAAGGTACGACGGTCCAGGTGAGGTGGACGACCGGTTGCTGTCACGAGAATCCTCTCCCCGATGCGGCGGTGCCGCCGATATTTGTGCACAGCACTGTTGGGGATCGAGACTACCGGTGCGCCTTCTGTGCGGATCGAAATAGCCCCTGCAGTCGTGACGTGCGGCAGCACCCTCGACACGGCCACCCCCGATTTGGGGTGACCTGCGGATTCCCATACACTGAACCGGTTGCTCGCGGGAGGTGTGCCCGCAATCCGGCAGCGAACCCCTGGTGGCTGGTTCCGCGTTCCACGTTCGGACCGAGGAGGCCGCCGGCAGGCGCGCGTTCGGAGAAGCAACCGACCATGCCCGTCGGGTCGGCAATCCGGCGTGCTACTACGTCCAGGTCAAGGAGGACGCTGAAGTGATTCAGCAGGAGTCGCGACTGCGCGTCGCCGACAACACGGGTGCGAAGGAGATCCTCTGCATCCGCGTTCTCGGCGGTTCGTCGCGTCGCTATGCCGGTATCGGCGATGTCATCGTCGCCACCGTGAAGGACGCCATCCCCGGCGGTAACGTCAAGCGGGGTGACGTGGTGAAGGCCGTCGTCGTGCGCACCGCCAAGGAGCGTCGCCGCCCGGACGGTTCCTACATTCGCTTCGACGAGAACGCTGCTGTGCTGATCAAGGCGGACAACGATCCGCGCGGCACTCGCATCTTCGGCCCGGTCGGCCGCGAACTGCGCGACAAGAGGTTCATGAAGATCGTCTCGCTGGCCCCGGAGGTGCTCTGAGATGAAGGTGCACAAGGGTGACACGGTGCTCGTGGTCTCCGGCAAGGACAAGGGCGCCAAGGGTAAGGTCATCAAGGCCTTCCCCCAGGAGAACCGAGTCCTCGTCGAGGGCGTGAACCGGATCAAGAAGCACGTCGCGAACTCCGCCAACCAGCGCGGCGCCTCCTCGGGAGGCATCGTGACCCAGGAAGCTCCGATCCACGTGTCCAACGTGATGGTCGTCGACTCGGACGGCAAGCCGGCCCGCATCGGCTACCGCACCGACGAGGAGAGCGGTAAGCGGGTCCGGATCTCCCGTAAGAACGGGAAGGACATCTGATATGACCACGACGGAAAAAGTGCAGCCTCGGCTCAAGCAGCGCTACCGTGAAGAAATCCGGGACGCACTGCACGAAGAATTCGGCTACGCGAACGTGATGCAGATCCCGGGCGTGGTGAAGGTCGTCGTCAACATGGGTGTCGGCGACGCCGCACGTGATGCGAAACTGATCAATGGCGCGGTCCAGGACCTGGCGTCGATCACCGGCCAGAAGCCGCAGATCCGCCGGGCGACCAAGTCCATCGCGCAGTTCAAGCTGCGCGAGGGTATGCCGATCGGTGCGAAGGTCACCCTGCGCGGCGACCGCATGTGGGAGTTCCTCGACCGTTTGGTCTCCATCGCGCTCCCCCGTATCCGCGACTTCCGTGGCCTGTCGCCGAAGCAGTTCGATGGCAACGGCAACTACACCTTCGGCCTGAGTGAGCAGTCGATGTTCCACGAGATCGACGTGGACAAGATCGACCGCCCGCGCGGAATGGATATTACTGTGGTTACCTCTGCGACCAACAACGAAGAAGGCCGTGCCCTGCTCAAGCACCTCGGCTTCCCGTTCAAGGAGAACTGAGCACATGGCAAAGAAAGCACTGGTCAACAAGGCCAACGCCAAGCCGAAGTTCGCGGTGCGCGCCTACACCCGCTGCCAGCGGTGCGGCCGCCCGCACGCGGTGTACCGCAAGTTCGGTCTCTGCCGCGTCTGCCTGCGCGAGATGGCACACCGCGGCGAGCTGCCCGGCGTGCACAAGAGCTCCTGGTGAGCTGACCCCGTAGCGCGCACGGGCACGCGTACACCCAGGCACGGACGGCAACGGCCGTCCGTGCCCGGGTGTCTCTGGGCACCCACCGCAGACCGGGTCCCCTTCAGCCGATGGCTCGGCGACAGTTGCCCTAGCGGGGTCGATTCGACCAGGTGTGCCGCTCCAGCCGGCGTATGCTCGAAGGGTCGGAAAGTCTCGGAGTCCCGGCAGCGCCGACCTCGGTACGGCGGCACCGACCTCGGCAGCCAGAGCGTCGATGGATAGCGGGGTGATCGGGTGGTCTCGGCGATATCTGAGCAGTTGCCGCAGCCGTATGGCTCTCGGCCGTTGACCGCAACTCCTGTCGTGACCAAAGCCGCTCCCGGCGCCACGCCGAAGAAGTACCCGGATGTCTACGTTGCGGGCGCCGAACCACTCGGTCCCGACGAAATGCGGATCACCGCTCTGGGAACCGGATACCCCGCGCGGCGCGGCCAAGGCTGCGCCGGGTTCATGGTGGAACTGGGCAACGACGAGGTCTTCCACTTCGATGTCGGCGCAGGTACCAACAGCGCGTTCAACCACATGCGCGTGCCCTACCACAAGGCCAACAAATTCTTCATCACTCACTATCACATCGACCATATCGGTGACCTGATGGTCTACTACGACTTCGGTCAATCCAACGGGCGCTTGGAGCCGATGAATGTGTTCGGACCCACCGGCCAGCGTCCCGAACTGGGGATCAACGCGTTGGTGGAGAACATGCTGCGGATGACCGCCTGGCACGACCGCAGCAAGAAGGGCCAGCTCGACCCTCGTGGCTTCGAAGTCGTCGCGCACGAGTTCGCCTTCCAACGCTCCCAGGTCGTCTACGACGAGCAGGGCGCCCGGGTGACGTCCTTTCCCGTCCCGCACGGTATCGACGGCGCGGTCGGTTACCGACTCGATTGGAACGGTCTGTCGATGGTGTTCGCCGGTGACTGCGAGCCCTCGACCCTGACCGTCGAGCACAGCCAGGGCGTCGACGTACTCATCCACGAGATCTTCAATGCACCCCAGACGTATGTCGAGGAGATGGGGTGGACCGAGCAAATGGCCAAGATCGTGGCCTGGACCAAGCACACCTCGCCGCAGGCCGCGGCGAGGGTCTTCGCATCGACGCGGCCTCGCTTGGCCGTGGGCTATCACTCGATCATCGCCCCGGGCACTCCACAGCCGATCCTCGACGGCGTCCGCACCGGCTACGACGGCCCAGTGCTGCTCGCCCAGGACTTCACGATCGTCAATGTGACGCCCCAGCAGATCGTTTCTCGAATGGCCGCTTTCGAGCCCGCGCCGTTCCTGATCTCCGATCGGGCGTATCTGGCCAGCAAGGGCGGTGCCAACCAGGACGCGAGTGTGATGCACGGCCTGTCGGCCTGGCTCGAGGACACGATCATCGGCATTCCTGAGATCGAGGCATTCAAGAAAGAGCTGGCAGAAAAGGGTATGCGCTAGCCCAGGCGCGGAGTTACCTGCCACTACAGGCACATTCGCCTCGACATTTGGTGCTGAAGTCGCTGTTCCGTTTCGAGGAGAATTGTCTGGACTTCTCCCGCCAGAGCCCTGCTGCTACTTCGAATAGTCGCTAGGGTCAAGAAATTCCGGTGACCAGACCCATGGCGACAGAACGAACAATCATCGCGCGCACCTACTTCGGCTGCACTCGACAGCGAGTTCGGCTGGGTTCGACAGCTAGAATGTCGGAGCCGGTACATGCTTTCCATGATCACGTCCACTGTCGGTCTGTCACCGGTAGAACAGAGGATGCGATGTTGTACGACCGCACTGGTCAGACGTACTCGCGTACTCGCCAGCCAGATCCACGTATCGCCGAGCAGATCTGGCGCCAGTTGTCGGACATGCGGTCGGTGGCCAATATCGGGGCCGGCGCGGGATCTTACGAGCCACCCCACACAGTTGTCGCTGTCGAACCCAGCCATGTGATGATCGCCCAACGACCGCGGGATGCGGTGCTGGCGGTGCGCGCGGTCGCCGAGGCGCTCCCGATTCGCAGCAAATCCGTCGATGCTGCGCTGGCCGTACTCACCGTGCACCACTGGGATCGGCTCGAGCAGGGATTGGCCGAACTCGTGCGGATCACCCGCCGGCGAATCGTGCTTCTCACCTGGGACCACCAAGTGATGCGCGAATTCTGGCTACTGCGCGACTATCTACCCGCCGCGGCCACTACCGATGCCGAGCTGGCCGTGCCGCTGGACCACTTCGACCGGCTACTTCCCGGCGTCGTCACGATCCATCCGGTCGCCGTTCCCGCCGACTGTACCGATGGTTTCGGAGCTGCTTTCTGGCAACGGCCGCACGCCTATCTCGCCTCGGAGGTACAGGCCGGAATGTCGCTGATGACGCTCACTCCGCGCACTCTCGTGCACGCCGGACTCGAGCGACTGCGAGCCGATCTGCAGACCGGAGCATGGCAGGTCCGCAACGGCGATCTGCTCGATCGTCGGGAATTCGATGCCGGATACCGACTGGTCGTAGCGGATGTCGACTAGCGTAGTCGCACCGCAGGCGTGTGGGTACCGTGTGATCGACCGCCGGCGGTCGCATTTCAGAACTCGAGTTCCGGCCACGGTATGGAGATCGGGAAGCCGATCGCAATGGCATCGGAATCCTTCGGTGACCATTTGCCGGCTCGGCCTCCGCTAGCGCGCTCGGTGTCCTCCATGTCGGCCGGGAGTTCGACCATGTCGGCCGGGAGTGCGACCATGTCGGCCGGGAGTTCCACGCTGACAGGACCTGGTCATGGTGCGTGCGCCGGGTCGCCGCGCCCGGACCTGGATTTTGCGTTGGCGGCGGCGATGCCTACACTAGGGCGGTTGCCTGGGGTCCGTCATGTCCGCATGCGTGTGGCGTCTCGGGTGATCGAGCCTCCTCCGGTCGGCACCTGCCGGCCGGACCATCCGAATTGTTGTAGGCCCACGGTCGCTACGCACCGACATGCGTAGCGACGTTGTATGGGAACCGCAGCGAGAAAGGTGTCCAGGTCGAACCATGACCATGACCGATCCGATCGCAGACTTCCTGACGCGTCTGCGCAACGCCAACTCGGCGTACCACGATCAGGTGAAGGCCCCGCACTCGAAGCTCAAGGCGAACATCGCCGAGATCCTCAAGCGCGAGGGCTACATCGCCGACTACCGGACCGAGGACGCGACGGTGGGCAAGACCCTCGTCGTGGATCTCAAGTACGGCCCGAGCCGTGAGCGCAGCCTCGCCGGCGTTCGACGGGTCTCCAAGCCCGGTCTGCGCGTGTACGCGAAATCGACCAACCTGCCCAAGGTGCTCGGCGGCCTCGGCGTGGCGATCATCTCCACGTCCTCCGGTCTGCTGACCGACCGGCAGGCGGCCAAGCAGGGCGTGGGCGGCGAAGTCCTCGCCTACGTCTGGTAAGGGAGTCAGGACAATGTCGCGTATTGGTAAGAAGCCCATCGCCATCCCGACCGGCGTCGACGTTTCCATCGACGGGCAGGATGTGTCGGTGAAGGGCCCCAAGGGCACGCTGTCGCTGACCGTCTCCGAGCCGATCACCGTCGCCAAGAGCGAGGATGGTCAGCTCGAGGTGACCCGTCCGGACGACGAACGCCGCAGTCGCGCACTGCACGGCCTGACCCGCACTCTGGTGTCGAACATGATCGTTGGCGTCACCCAGGGCTACGAGAAGAAGATGGAGATCTTCGGCGTCGGCTACCGTGTCGCGCTCAAGGGGCAGAACCTCGAGTTCGCTCTGGGCTACAGCCATCCGGTTCCGATCGAGGCGCCCGAGGGTATCACCTTCGCAGTGGAATCACCCACCAAGTTCTCCGTGTCCGGAATCGACAAGCAGAAGGTCGGGCAGATCTCGGCAGTCATCCACGGCCTTCGCAAGCCCGACCCGTACAAGGGCAAAGGCATCCGCTATGCCGGCGAGGTCATTCGGCGCAAGGTCGGAAAGACAGGTAAGTGATCATGGCGCAAACCGAAAACCAGAAGGCAAAGCGCACACCACTGGGCAAGGACGTGTCGACCCAGCGCCGGCTGTCGCGGGCGCGCCGGCATGCGCGTCTGCGCAAGAAGATCGTCGGCACTGCCGATCGGCCGCGCCTGGTGGTCAACCGCTCGTCCCGGCATCTGCGCGCACAGTTGGTCGACGACTCGATCGGTGTGACCCTCGCCGACGCCTCCACCCTCGAAACCGAGGTGCGCGCGTTGGATGGAGACAAGAAGGCGAAGGCCAAAAAGGTCGGGCAACTCCTGGCCGAGCGCGCCAAGAACGACGGTATCGAGGCCGTGGTCTTCGATCGCGGTGGCCACGACTATCACGGCCGGATCGCGGCCATGGCCGATGCCGCTCGTGAAGGTGGGTTGAAGTTCTGATGATGGCAAACACGAACGGAAGGAACGTCTGATGCCGGGACGTCAGAGGCGTGACGGCGGAAGCGGACCCGCCGGACAGAATGGCAGTGCCCCCGAAGGCGGTCGGGACAACCGCCGTGGCGGCGACCGTCGCGGCGGCGACCGCCGTGACAGTTCTGCGGAGAAGAACCAGCTCGAGCGGGTCGTTGCGATCAATCGCGTCTCCAAAGTGGTCAAGGGTGGTCGTCGCTTCAGCTTCACCGCCCTGGTGATCGTCGGCGACGGCAATGGATTGGTCGGCGTCGGCTACGGCAAGGCGAAAGAAGTTCCCGCGGCCATCCAGAAGGGCGTCGAAGAGGCGCGTAAGGGCTTCTTCCGGGTCCCGATGATCGGCTCGACCATCACCCACCCGGTGCAAGGTGAGGCCGCGGCCGGTGTGGTCATGCTGCGGCCGGCTTCGCCCGGTACCGGTGTGATCGCCGGCGGCGCTGCCCGCGCCGTGCTCGAGTGCGCGGGCATTCACGACATTCTGGCCAAGTCGCTCGGTAGCGACAACGCGATCAACGTCGTGCACGCGACGGTGGACGCGCTCAAGCAGTTGCAACGTCCGGAAGCGGTGGCGGCCCGCCGCGGCCTGCCGCTCGAGGACGTAGCTCCCGCGGGTATGCTGCGCGCCCGCGCGGGACAGGGAGTCTGACCATGGCAGATCTCAAGGTGACCCAGATCAAGAGTTCGATCGGCGCCAAGCAGAATCAGCGGGACAGTCTGCGGACATTGGGCTTGCGGGGTATCCGCAAGAGCGTGGTCCGGGCGGACAACGCCCAGAATCGCGGGCTGATCAACGTCGTGCGCCACCTCGTGACCGTTGAGGAGGTCTGACATGACCATCAAGTTGCATCACCTGCGTCCGGCTCCCGGCGCGAAGACCGAGAAGACCCGTGTGGGTCGCGGTGAAGGTTCCAAGGGCAAGACCGCGGGTCGTGGTACGAAGGGTACCAAGGCGCGCAAGAACGTGCCCGCAGCCTTCGAAGGTGGGCAGATGCCGATCCATATGCGGCTGCCCAAGCTGAAGGGCTTCACCAACCCGTTCCGCAAGGAATACCAGGTTGTGAACGTCGGTGCGATCGCCGAACTGTTCCCCGACGGGGGTGTGATCGGCAAGGCCGAGTTGGTGGCCGCGGGTGCGGTGCGGAAGAACCAGCTGGTCAAGGTCCTCGGCGATGGGGAAATCAGCGTCCCGGTCACTGTGACCGTGGACAAGGTTTCCGGCTCCGCGAAAGAGAAGATCACCGCCGCCGGTGGTGCCGTCACCGAGCTGGGCTGACGGCCCTCCGCATACAGTGACACCGGACGAGTATCGGACTCGTCCGGTGTCACTGTTAGAGTTCAATTGTTGTCTGCCAGCCTCGCCATGGTTCTTTCGGCGTCCCTCCTGTGCAGAGCAGGGACTGGATCGCGCTGAGATATCCATGCATGACCATGTCGTTCGCCAGGAGGATCAGTGCTTTCCGCCTTCGTATCGGCCTTCCGGACCCCGGACTTAAGGCGGAAGATTCTCTTCACGCTGGGGTTGGTCGCGCTGTATCGCGCCGGCGCTTCGCTACCGTCTCCCGGCGTCGACTACAAGGCGGTTCAGGATTGTATCGACTTGGTTTCCGGTGGTGATTCCGCCGGCATCTACCAGCTGATCAACCTGTTCTCCGGCGGCGCCCTGCTGTCGTTGTCGGTGTTCGCGATCGGCATCATGCCCTACATCACCGCGAGCATCATCATCCAGCTGCTCACTGTCGTCATTCCGCGGTTCGAGGAACTGCGCAAAGAAGGCCAGTCCGGCCAGACCAAGATGACGCAGTACACCCGGTATCTGTCTATCGCACTGGCGATCTTGCAAGCGACCGGCTTGGTCGCATTGGCGGCTCGAGGGCAGCTGCTGCAAGGTTGTCAGGAGGACATTCTCGCCGATACCAGCATCTTCGGCATGGTCATCGTCGTCGTAGTGATGACGGCCGGTGCGGCATTGGTGATGTGGTTCGGTGAGCAGATCACCGAGCGTGGCGTGGGCAATGGCATGTCCCTGCTGATCTTCGCCGGTATCGCTGCCCGCATCCCGACCGAAGGCGCAGCGATTCTGGACAGTCGCGGCGGTGTGGTGTTCACGCTGGTCTGTGTTGCCGCGCTGGCCGTTATTGCCATCGTGGTCTATGTCGAACAGGGCCAGCGCCGAATTCCGGTGCAATACGCCAAGCGTGTGGTCGGCCGCAAGATGTATGGCGGGTCCTCGACCTACTTGCCGTTGAAGGTGAACCAAGCCGGCGTGATCCCGGTCATCTTCGCATCGTCTTTGCTGTATCTGCCCAACCTGGTGGCGCAGCTGACGTCCTCGACCGATGGCGACCAGGGGTGGTGGCAGGAGGTCATTCAGAAGTACTTGGTGAATCCGAGCAACCCGGTCTATATCGCGATCTATTTCGGTTTGATCCTGTTCTTCACGTACTTCTACGTCGCGATCACCTTCAACCCAGAGGAGCGCGCCGACGAGATGAAGAAGTTCGGTGGCTTCATTCCGGGTTATCGGCCCGGTAAGCCGACCGCCGACTATCTGAGTTTCGTACTGAACCGCATCACCCTCCCCGGCTCGATCTATCTCGGTCTGGTTGCCGTCCTTCCGAACCTCTTCCTCGATATCGGCTCCTCGGGTGGAGCGCAGAACCTTCCGTTCGGCGGAACTGCCGTGCTGATCATGGTGAGCGTCGGTCTGGACACCGTGAAGCAGATCGAGAGCCAGCTGATGAATAGAAATTACGAAGGGTTCCTCAAGTGAGAGTTGTTTTGCTCGGTCCGCCGGGTGCCGGCAAGGGCACCCAGGCCGTCCTGCTGTCGGAGAGGCTGGGCGTTCCGCACATCTCTACCGGGGACTTGTTCCGCGCGAATATCGACCAGCAGTCCCCGTTGGGGCGGGAAGCGCAGAAATATCTGGCCGCAGGCGATCTGGTTCCCAGCGACGTGACCAATCGAATGGTCGAGGCCCGGGTCAACGAGCCGGATGCGGAGAATGGTTTCGTGCTCGACGGCTACCCGCGCACCGTGGAGCAAGCCGACGCGCTGGAGAAGATTCTCAAAGACATGGACACCGAGCTCGACGCCGTATTGAGTTTCGTTGTGCCGGAGGACACGGTGGTAGAGCGGATGCTCTCCCGCGGGCGCGCCGACGACAACGAGAATGTGATTCGTAATCGGCTGCGCGTGTATCGGGCAGAGACCGAACCACTGCTGGAACACTACGACGGTTTGGTGGTTGCGGTGGATGGCGTCGGCGATGTCGAGGACGTCCACGCGCGGGCGCTGCAGGCAGTGCGCCGTTGATCACGCGGGTGACGAGGCGCTGAGGTCCGATGGTCTTCCACCGCAAGAAGAAGGTCGTACCGTTTCGGACAGCTGGCGAATTGGACGCGATGGCCGCGGCTGGCGCGATAGTCGGCCGTGCATTGGTCGCTGTACGCACGGCCGCCGTGGCGGGGGTGTCCACCCAGGACTTGGACGAGGTCGCCGAGCAGGTGATCCGAGACGCAGGCGCGGTGCCGTCGTTCAAGGGGTACCACGGCTTTCCCGCATCCATCTGCGCGTCGGTGAATGATCGTGTGGTGCATGGGATTCCGAGGGATGAGGAGATCCTCGCCGAGGGTGACCTGGTCTCCATCGATTGTGGCGCGATTCTCGATGGCTGGCACGGTGATTCGGCATGGACTTTCGGTGTCGGCACGATTATCGAGGTCGATCGGTTGCTGAGTGAGGCGACCAAATCGTCGATGGAAGCCGGTATCGAGGCCATGCTGCCCGGTAACCGGTTGTCCGATGTCTCGCATGCGATCGAGCGGGGCACTCGCGCGGCAGAACAGGACCACCAGCGTTCCTACGGCATCGTCGACGGTTACGGCGGGCACGCCATCGGCCGTGAAATGCACCTCGATCCGTTCCTGGCCAACGAGGGCGACCCGGGCAAGGGGCCGCGGCTGGTGGTGGGATCGGTACTCGCTATCGAGCCCATGCTCACTCTCGGCAGTACCCAGACCACCGTGCTCGATGACGACTGGACCGTGGTGACGCTCGACGGCAGTCGTGCGGCGCACTGGGAGCACACGGTCGCTGTCACCGAATCCGGGCCGCGAATCTTGACCGTGCGCCCCGAATAGCGCACGGGGACATGGTTCGTCGTCATACGCATCGGTCGTACCGTCGGGCGAGAAGCCGAGCCGCACCGACGCCAGGAGTCCTGGTCGATCCCGCTTCCGTTCGGGTGCCGGTGCCAGGTGTGGACAGCCGACAACCAAGCGATACCCAGCTTTCGCTGGATCGGTGACGTCGTTCCTTGCGCCCACGTCCGGTACGTAATCCCGAAGCGATTGCGCCCGCAGCGGCCCGCATCGGTCGTGGATGACCTTCCTCCTTCGATTCGAGTCCGATATGGACGATGCCGCCAGCCTAGGAACGGACCGGGGCGGCGGCCCGAGTAGTCCACTACTCGAATTCGGTTGGTGCGGCGCGCAGGCCGAGCGCTACGAGCGGGTCATCCCGCGAGCGCAGTCGTCGCTGGATTGATTCTGCGGCGTGCCCTGTGCTAGCGAGTCGGGGCTATTGCTATTCGGCGACGAATCTGTGCGCCTCGGCCAGCAGTGCAGTCCAGCGAGCCTCGTCTCGGTCGTCGATCACGACCCATTCACGGAAGGTTCGTCCGGCGGGAGTGAACGGCTTGCCGATTCCTGCCTCGATCAGTTGCTGCACCCGTTTGCGGGGCAGCTTGACGATCAGATCGCCGCAGTGGCGATCGCACGAGGCGAAGAAGGCGCCGTCGACTCGCAGGCAGAGCAAGCCCATCATGGTTCCGGGTTCGACGCCGGGAGCGCCCAGCACGGTCGCGCTGACGTCGGTGAACAAGTCGGTGGGCTGGTCGTGCATCGATGGCTTCTCCTCCATCCGATTCCATGGTCCGTCCCGATTGTGTGGTCGGTGTCCACGACAGAACCGATTGCGCCGATCGGTCGGCCCGACCGAGCATTGCCGGTCGTATATCTGTGCGCGGTCGGGCTGCGGCAGGGATGTGCCGAGTTCAGGCCGTGCGCGGAACGAACAAGGCGAACAATGCGCCTTGGGGATCGGTCAGCAGCACCGAGGTACCTCCCGGACCGTCGGTGGGTTCCTGAACGATCGTGGCACCCAGTGATTCCGCGCGATCGCGCGCGTCGGTGATGTTCTCGACCGCGACATAGGGCACCCAGGTGGGTCGCCTGGTGGCCTCGTCGGCGATTGCCGCCCAGCGGCCGGTTTCGTCGCTGATCCAACTCGTGTAGTTGCTGGCGCCGTCGTCTGGGTCGATCGACCAGCCCAGCAGGTCGGTGTAGAAGCCGCCGGCGGCTTTCGGGTCATCGGTGAGCAGGTCGAACCAGAGGAATTGCCCGGGCATATCGAGTCTCCGTTCTCGGTCGTTGTGCTGGAATCGGCCATGAAGTCGTCGGCGACGCCTGGAGCCATGAGGTAGCAGACTTTCGTTTATGAAGTTGACACTATAATCAGTGAAGTAAGATGGCAAGGGGATGTTTGAAGCGACGCGTTGCGGAGGTCACGATGGAGTCCGTGTCGGTCATCAATACGAAGTCATATGGTCAGGGTTGCCCGATCGCGATCGCACTCGATGTGCTCGGGGATCGGTGGACCTTGCTCATCCTGCGAGACCTCGCGCATGCCCCATTGCGTTTTCTGGATCTGCAGGCACTCAACGCCGGGTTGTCGTCGAACTTGCTGACCACGCGTCTGCGTCAACTCGAAGCGCGCGGGCTGGTCACTCGGTATCGATTGGCGGCGCCGGCCACGGCGCATGTCTATGCGCTGGTGCCGCAGGCGCGTGACGACGTGCTCGAGGTGCTCAATGCTCTGGGGCGATTCGGTGCGGGCCTGCTGGCGTCGGTCGAGCAGCAGTCGGCGCCCGAATCGATGTTGCGGCAGTTGAAGTGCACCGCGCGTTTGCTCGAAGGCAAGCATTTGGGGATCGAAGGTGAGTTCGCGTTGGTGTTCGATGGCGAATCGTACGGGTTGAGCATGAGCGCGAACTCGGTTGCCGCGACCAGAGAACCAGCGCCGGATCCGGTTGCCACCGTTGCGGCCCCGTCGGCCACGATGGCGCTGCTGGCCAACCGAGGGCTCACGCTCGAGCAAGCGGAGCAGCGCGGCCTCACCATCAGCGGAGACCGTCGGGCGGGGTTGGCTCTGGTCGATGGCCTCAGTCTGAAATAGCGTCCGCTGCTGCGGGTCGAGTTCATCCGCATCCGGGAAACTCCGCTCGGCGTGGCGCTGCGGCGACACGCGGTTGTGCTGTCAACCGGGCTTGCGTCGGCATAACTGGTACGGCGGATGGGTACACCTGATATCCGCGGCTACCGGATCGTCAAGAAATCGACGCTGACCAGCCATGACGTACACGTCGCCGAATGCGCTGCGACAGTGTCGTATCTCGTCGTCGGTGACATCTCTTCGATCCCGAGTCGGTGCGTGCTCGCATCGACGGTCCAGACACCCTTGTCTTCGTCCTGAACATTTGTTAAATATACTGAACGAGTGTTCAGAGCTGGTGATGATGTGGACCGAACCATGAAGGCGCGGATCCGTGATGCGGCAATCGCGTTGTTCTCCGAGAACGGCGTGAAGGGCACCAATGTCCGGGCCATCGCCGCAGCGGCCGGTGCTTCGCCGCCATTGATCGTGCACCACTACGGATCGAAGGAGGCGTTGACGGCTGAATGCGACCGTTACGTGGCCGAATTCCTCAATGAACGCAAGCGCAATGGCATGCGAGCGGGCGCGAGCTTCGACCCGCTTGCGGCACTGCGTGAGGCGCGCGATGGTTCGATGTTTCTGCGATACCTCGCGGTCCGATTGGCCGAGGGTTCACCGCAAGTGGCGGCGATGGTGGACGAAATGGTCAGCGACGCCGCCGGATACATGGCCGACGGTGTCGAATCGGGCATGCTGCGGCCGACGAACTACCCCTACGAGCGGGCGGTCGTCCTGACGATCTGGTCGCTGGGGGCCTTGGTGCTTCGTGAACATCTCGAACGGCTGCTCGGTGTCGACATCGCCGCCGTGCCGCAGGAGCCCACCGCTGCTTCGGCCTATGTCGGGCCGGTGCTGGAGATATTGACCGACGGGATCGTCGACGCAGACATTGCCGCGAAAATGCGGGCGGCGTTCGTCGAGGATCCGACGTCCACCGAGAAGAAGGATGATCGACCATGACCGAGTTCGTGATTCGAACCGAGGGTTTGGTGAAAGACTACGGATCCGTCCGCGCTTTGGACGGACTCGACTTGCGGGTCGAGCAGGGCGAGGTCTTCGGGTTCCTAGGACCCAATGGCGCCGGCAAGTCCACCACTATTCGGCTGCTGCTCGATCTCCTGCGCCCGACCGCGGGACGGGTCGAGGTCTTCGGGACCGCACCCGCCGACGATCCATCCGTGCGTGGCCACATCGGATATCTACCCGGCGAGCTCGCCATGCGAGGTCGCCGCACCGCGGGTGAGTTGTTGGGACACCTGGCCAGTCTGCGCGGCGGCGCGGGCGCCGACCGCATCGCACCTCTGGCGGAACGGTTCGGCCTGGCGTTGGACCGGCCGGTGCGTGCGTTGTCCAAGGGCAACAAGCAAAAAGTCGGTGTGGTGCAGGCATTCATGCATGCGCCGGAACTGCTGATCCTCGACGAGCCGACCAGCGGGTTGGATCCACTGCTGCAACGTGAGTTCCTCGATCTCGTCGTGGAAACTCAGGAGCGCGGCGCCACGGTCCTGATGTCCTCGCATGTCCTCAGTGAGATAGAGGATGCCGCCGACCGGGTCGGGATCATCAATGCCGGCCACATGGTCGATGTCGACGATGTCGCGACTTTGCGCCATCACGCCGGTCAGTCGGTGGAACTACGGTTCGCCCATCCAGTCGATGTCGCGATCTTTGCCGAGCTGCCAGGGGTGCAGGACCCCGTCGTCGAGGGCGCGACGTTGACCTGTGTGCTACACGGCGAACCCGACACCCTGCTGAAACGCGCCGCCGAACACCATGTCGTGGGCTGGAGCGCCCAGTACCGCGACCTGGAAGAACTGTTCCTGGATTTCTATCGTCTGCCTACTGATACCGCCGAGGAGGTGGCCGCGTAATGGCCGCTGACACCATGCCCGTTCTGACCGGAGTCCTGCGCGAACAGCGTCGCCCGGTTGTCCTGTGGGGTCTGGCGCTGGCCGCGATCAGTGCCATGTACATCAGCTTCTATCCGTCGATGAGCGACAGTGGCATCGAAGAGGTAGTCGACAATCTTCCCGAGCAGTTGTCCACCGCGCTCGGCTACGACCGGATCGGCACGGCGTCGGGTTGGCTGACCTCGACCGTGTACGCCTTGATGGGGCCGGTCCTGCTGTTGATCTTCGCGATCACCTTCGGTAGCCGACTCATTGCCGGTGACGAGGAGAGTGGCGATCTCGAACTGGAGGCCACCTCGCCGGTTGCCCGGCAGGGCATCTTCCTTCAGCGATTGATCGCCCTGTGGCTGAACACCCTGATCCTGGTCGTCGTGCTCATGCTCGTGAGCTATGCCATGGTGGCGGCGCTCGATCTGGAAGTCGGCGCCGGCAATATACTCGCCGGGTCGACCGGGCTGTTGTTGCTGTCACTGGGGATGGGCACCATTGCGTTCACGGTCGGTGCGGTCACCGGCCGCCGAGTCTGGGCCCTCGGTGCGGCCGCAACTGTCGCGCTGGTGTCCTACATCCTGGATGCGCTCGGCGCGGTAGCCGACGCCGGTTGGATGAATGCGATTTCGCCGTTCTCCTGGTACCTGGACAGCGAACCGCTGACCAATGGTTTCGATCTGCCCGGGTTGGTGTTGCTGGCCGTGGTGCCGGTGTTGTTCGCGGCGCTCGGGCTGGTGCGCTTCCAGCGGCGTGATCTGATGGTGTGATCGGTGCTGGTATGCCGGCACGGTGACCGGCCTCAGGGAGTGGTGCGGAAGTACAACACTCGGTCGCCGTGCTCGGCCAGCGGTGTGCTGGCACCGAGTTGGCGTAGTCCACTGTCGGGCAGATAGGTGAGGTTGGCGAACATCTTGGTGTTGCCGAATGCTGCACGCAGTTTGGTCTCGGTCACCCCGTCGCCGCTGTATTCGGCCAGAGTCTTGAAATCCAAGGGTGTCAGCGGCTTGTCGAGCGGGTCCTGCCCGGCGGGGCGACCGAGTGCAGCGTACTGGGTGGCCGATCCACCCTCGTACCAGCACAGTTCGTAGGAAACGTTCTCGGTGACCGTGATGGCCGCGACCGGCCAGTCCTGGGAAAGCCGCAGTGCGAGTGGATGTTGTGCTACTGGTGTGAGCTCCCAATTCATGCTCATGACCGTGACCCAACCGCCCAAAGGCTGGTCGATCAGCACGATGTCGTCGCCGAGTGCGGTCGAGGTGTTCACCTGGGGCGCACGCATTGTCCAAACCGACGTCCGGCCACCCAGGTAGCCATCGCGGTCGAGTGGGTAGGCGTCGTCCATGGAATAGGCGGCGATCACCGCTGCGCGGATCCGGGAGACGGCATCGCGTTGCGGGCAATACACGCTCAGCGCACCGAAAGTCGTGGCGATGTGCACCGGCGGTGACGGCTGATCCGGTTCGGCGCCCGGCGCAAGCGGTCGCAATCCGACCAGAGCCAGCTTCCAGTTGATCTCTTCCACCGTCGACAGGTCTCCGGAGGATTGCAGCATGACCTGCTGCTGGGTCAGTTTTCCGGCGTGCTCCAACGTGCGACAACCGAGTTCGAGCAATGCACGGTGCGACTTGGGTGTGAGATCGAGATCCTGGATACCGCATGCCCGCAAGCGGATCGACATACTGGGCGAGGTGAACGCCGCATACCGTTCGCGATACATGGCGAGGGCTTGCTTGCGCGATCGACCGACCATCAGGGTGCGTAGCAGGGTGCTCAAGCTGGCTAGATATTTGCCCGAGAGGTCCGGGTTCGCTGTGGCCAGCGCGGCGCGGATCCGGGCCGCTTCTTCGGTCGCGGCCACCGCGGAATCGTGGTCCAGTCTGCCCAGCCAGACACCGCACTTGGCCAACCCGTCTGCACACGGCCCCGCGACGTCCGGATGCGTCTGTGCCACATGACGGTAGACGTCGCAGGCGTTGCGGATCGTGGTGGTGGCCAGTTCCCGACGACCACTATGGCGCGCTGCCAGCTCGAAGGAGCGCAGTGCGTCGTTCAGTTCGCCGGCGATCCGCGCGGTCAGCATTTGCCCTCGGGACAGCAGACGCAGGCGGATCGCCACCGCTTCCTCGGCGGGGGCCAATGCTTCTCGCGTCCGGTCGCGACCTGCTCCATCGGTCCTGGTGGCGATGAGCCCCTTGGCGAGGTCACCGAGCGTGGTCGCGAGCCGCAGCTCGGATTCGACCGAACGGTCCAGCGCCGCGAAGCGATCCGCCGCGATCCGCCGCTCCATCGCGTCCAGATCCATCGCAGTCCTCGTCTCCAGCATGATCCTCCGCCACCGCGCGGTCGTACGCGCGCTCCAAACATTCTGCGCCCCGAGTTTGTCACGGTAGCCGGGAGTACGCACGATTCGTATCCCCAGGGCTGGTGGTGCGGCGGTGCGTGGTCACCCGCGCAGTCGGCCGAGCCGACGGGCAGGCATTATCGGGTGCCATGCGTGTTCTTCTGCAGCGGGTCAGTTCGGCACAGGTGACTGTCGACGACGAGGTCGTCGGCCGCATCGACCCGTCGATGGGTGGCAGCGTGTACGGCTTGGTCGCGCTGGTCGGGGTGACGCATGCCGATACCGAGGCGACGGCGAGGGCATTGGCGGACAAGGTGTGGCGATTGCGCGTGCTGGAGGGAGAACGCTCGGCCGCGGATCTGAATGCTCCAGTATTGGTGGTCAGTCAGTTCACCCTGTATGCGGACCTTGCGAAAGGCAGACGCCCGTCCTGGGCGGCGGCTGCTCCCAAGGCCCTCGCGGAGCCTCTCGTCGGTACATTCGCGCAGGCGCTGCGTGCACTGGGGGCTACGGTCACCACGGGGAGATTCGGTGCGCACATGCAGATCGAGCTGGTGAACGATGGTCCGGTCACCGTGATGGTGGAGCTGTGACCTGTCACCCTCGACTCGTTGCGCAGTGGTTGCACAACCGGCCGGAATCGGCGGGACACGCTCTAACAATTGCGGGTTATTCGACCGAATTCGTACCGGCGAGTTGGCTGGCGAAGGCGGCGCGCGCAGCAGCCACCAGTGACCCGTCGATCTCTGGATAGGCCCTGGCGATGTCGATCAGTGCGGCGTCGGTTTCGATGTCCAGCCCCGTCTCCGAATGCAACCTGCCGCCAGTCGTGACCGATGCGAGTTCACGTTCGAAGTTCTGCCGTAGTTCGTCTGTCGTGGGGTGTCGTTTTCGTCCCATCGGTACTCCTGAATGTGTGGTGAATGCTCGCCATCGGTTCCAGTATTGCTCGGTCGCCGCGGGGCGTCAGCAGGCAGTATCGACGTCGGTCGGTGCTGGATTCGAGTCCGGTGCGGAAATGGGCGCAGCGCTATCACCTCGATATTCAGTGGTGCGCGGTACAAGCGCGGTGCGAGACAGGGAAAACGGGTGTCGGATCGGATCGGCGAAACCAGGCGGTCGATCAGTCGGGTTTCCGTGGTCGCTCAGATCCTTTGGCGCGGCCCGGCTGCGATTCGGGCAACTTACCCAATCCTGCGCATTCCTTGGGGGGTCACACAAGTGGCGCAGTGCTCTCGAAGTGATTCTCTACAGCCGAATAGCGCTTGACAGAGGTCTTCACGGGTTTATTGTAATGGGCGTCCTGATCCGGTGTTGTGCGGCGATGACGGCGAGGCAACGTGGCAGGTTCGGAAACAACGGTCGTAATGGCCCTTCCCGGCGCATCGAGGTGTGCCGATTCCTCGGTGCGTTCTGCGACACCGGGATTGGTTCCAATGTCGGATTTGCTCGTCAGGGCGTGCCGTGGTCACCGGGTAGTCGGAGGTCCGCTGCTGTGGTTCGCCCGCGACCTGGCGGTGCTCCACGAGCGTCGCCTCGTCGGCCGCGGTGGTTCGGTGGACACGACGGCCGCAGTCGTCGGTGAAATCGAGCGTCGCAGAGTCGAACTGGTCATGGCGATCGACGACTGGGTGGCGCGCTGCGTGCCGCAACATCGCTTCGGCGCCACGCTGCACACCGAGGCGGTCGGTGCGGTGATCGACCGCCTCGCGGAATCGTCGGTGCGGGCGCATCACGCGTTGATGACTCTGGACGCACACGACGAGTTCTTGCACCGGGCATGGCATCACCTCGCCGAACTCGCCGACGCCTACGACGATTTGGTGCGTGATGTCATGGCGGGCAGACGGCGTTTGCCCGAGTGGTGAGCGAACAGCCCTCGCCTCGCCGCACCGCCGATCGGCGGATGCTACGGGCGGTAACGACGATGATCGGTGCCGAAGTCGTCGGCAACAGTCGCGGCCAGCTCGACATAGGCCCTCTTGGTCTGCTTGTGCAACCGGTGCAGATCGATTTCGGCGCCCTCGGAGATGTGTGCATCGAACGGAATGATGTGCACTGCACGGCACCGGGACAAGAAGTACTGCCGTAGCTGTTGGATGCCGACATTCGGCGACCCGGACCGAGGCGAGTTGATCACCACCACCGCATTGCGCACCAGATGGTCGTGTCCATGCAGTGACAACCAATCCAAAGTCGCTGCGGCGCTGCGGGCTCCGTCGATGGCAGGGGACGAGATCAACACCAGGGAATGTGCCAACTCCAGCACGCCGGCCATCGCCGAGTGCATCAGTCCGGTCCCGCAGTCGGTCAGAATGATGTTGTAGAACCGTTGCAGAATGCGCGCGACCGCACGGTACTCGCCGTCGTTGAACGCCTCCGACGCTGCCGGGTCGCGTTCACCCGCCAGAACTTCCAAGCGGCTGGTGGCCTGTGAGGTATGTCGGCGCACATCCGAATAGCGCTGCAGGGATGGGTCGAGCAGCAGGTCGCGCACGGTCGACCGGGTCTGTAGCGGCACCCGGTGCGACAATGTGCCGAAGTCGGGGTTGGCGTCCACGGCTATCACTCGGTCACCTCGGACGGAGGCGAACACCGAGCCGAGCCCCATTGTGGTCGTAGTCTTTCCGACGCCGCCTTTGAGTGAGAGCACAGCGATGCGATAGTCGCCGCGCACCGGTTGCCGGATGCGAGCGAGCAATTCCTGGAGCCGGAGTTCTTCCGCAGACATACCAGGGTTGATCGCGCCGCCGGACATGTGGTGCACAGCCCTGCGCCACCCGGAACCGGGCGCTCGCTTGGCCCGCCGAAGCGGCACCCGCTCCAGCGACGGCTGCTCGTACTGCAAGCCCGGCTGAGCAGCCGACTGCTGGTAGCCCGGAGGGCCGCCTCCCTGTGGGTCCTCCGCCTGGGCCGGGGGCCATCCGTGGTCACCAAGAGCAGGTCGATGCTGTTGGGGCAGATCGGGATACGGCGCCGACTGGTGGTATTGCTGTGCGGGGTTCTGTTCTGCGACGCCAGGCATTCGGTTGGCTTCGACCGGTCCGGATGCTGTGTCCGCCCCGGAATCGGTTGTTCGAGCCGGCAGATCGGGTTGTGCAGCGGACGGTGGCGGCGAGAGAGCGGACGGTGGCGGATAGGGAGCAGTCGGTGGCGGATAGGGAGCGGTCGGTGGCGGCGAGGGACTGGTCGGTGTCGGAGGAGGAGCAGACGGTAGCGGACGGTCGGTGAGCTGCGGCTCGTAGGGCACGGATGCCGGCGCGGGCGGCGAAATCGGAGGGGCCGGTGGCCCACCGTCCGGGTCCGTGCGTGGCGGACCGGCCTGTGGCCGATGTTCTGCATAACGGTCGAGGTTCGGTGCCGACTCGATGGGCGGCGGTTGGTGAGGCCGTTCGGTAACTTCGGTCTCCGGCGTGGCTGTGGCAGGTTCCTCCGTGACGACCGCGTCACCACGCCATGTCCGCGGCGCGGAGCCCGCCTCGGTGTCTGTGGTGTCGGCCTCCGTCGCGGCCACCGCGCGGGTGGCGACGTTCTCGGGTGCAGTCTCCGGCGTGACGGGAGGGTCGGCTGCCGGTGTCGGGCGGTGCGGCGAATCCGTCTCGGGAACGGTCGTGTACTCCGGTGCGCCCGACGACAGCCAGGGCGGCGGGGTCCCGGAATCGGCCGAGGACGCCGCGGAGGGCGCGTGGCTCGGTGCCGCATCGGGTGGCGCCGGCGGGCTCGGCCGCGAATCCCTGGACGGCGTGGCTCCGCGGGAGTTCGGGACCGGCGTAGGCATGGAGCGCTCGGTGGCCGGCCTTGTCCGATTCGTCTGATCGGCGCCGGTCGTACCGGTCGGCAGGTGCCAGCCGCCCGGCGTCGGTGTGGGGTCGGCACCCATCGAGTCCCGGGATGCGGGCGGCGCGACCGAGCGACCGTCGGCGGGTGGCGGTGGAATCGGGTCGGCTGGCCCCGGCGACCCTTGTTCGCCCGGCGGCGAGGCATGCGGCGCTGGGTGATCGGGCCGGTGGTCCACAGGGGGTGATCCTGGTCCGGGCCGAGGAGGAGTGGGGGATGACCAAGCATCGGGCGGGGTGTCGTGGGGCGCGTGCGGTGCGGCGCTGTGTTGCCATGGTGCGGGGTCTGCGCTGTGTTGCCATGGTGGGAGGCCGCTGTTGTGTTGCCATGGTGCGGGGTCCCCGCTGTGTTGCCATGGTGCGGGGTCCCCGCTGTGTTGCCATGCGGGGGCCGCGTGGTCCTGCGGTGCCGGGTGCGGGCTCGACGCGGGTGCAGCTACGTCGGACGACGGCATCTGGGCGGGCGTGGTCGACTGCTGGGGTTCGTCTGCGGACTGGTCGTTCTTGTCACGGTGCCAACCCTTGCGCCGCTTCTCCGGCCGTGCGGCGTCGGGTTTGTCTTCGTCCGCCGCCCGGTTTCGGAATCGTCCACGCTTGCGGCGAGGCGCTTCTTCGATGATGTGATCGTGCGGAAGGTTTTCCACCGGCGCTTCGTAGCCGGCCGGCGTGACGTCGCTTTCGGACAACCACGGGGGCAGCATGGGAAGGCCGTCGGTGTCACGACTCACGGCAGGGCCTCACCAGCGCTCGACTCTGCGGTGACCAAGGGTGTCGCTGCTGTGACCAGGGCATGGCTCGTCGGCTGCGCTGGGCCACCCGTCCCCCTCGATCTGCTCGACCTGAAATTTGGACATCGGCTATTTTACGCGACAGCCCGGAGTCATCGCGGGGCTGTACCGCGGGCGCCTAGGATGGGGTCCGCGGTGGGATTCGCGGCAAGACCGCTGGCGACTCGGGCGCAGAAGGGGTATTTTTGCCCGATCCTGGACGGATCGGTAAGCTGGAGCGGCGGTGCACCCATGCGCCGCCTGTTCGCGTGCGAGCGGTCTGCTCCCAGGCCGGTCCATTCGGGCGGAAACCGAGGGCAAACAAACCAGGTTGAGTGTAACCGGGATCGCGGAGGATATGGCGAAGAAGGACGGGGCCATCGAGGTCGAGGGTCGAGTTGTCGAGCCGCTGCCCAATGCGATGTTCCGGATCGAGCTCGAGAACGGGCACAAAGTTCTCGCGCACATCAGCGGGAAGATGCGGCAGCACTACATTCGCATCCTCCCCGAGGACCGTGTTGTCGTAGAACTCTCGCCCTACGACCTGTCGCGTGGCCGGATCGTGTACCGCTACAAATGATCGCCGAGCGCGATCGGGTCGGCCGAGCCGACTGCCCCGACTCACCTCGGGACCGAGTCGAAAGACTCATGACAAGGCTTCCCCAGCCGCCGGCTGGGGAAAAACTGTGTTCACACCCGTGTGAACCATGACAGATTGGACGGACGTGAAGGTTCAGCCGAGCGTCAAGAAGATCTGCGAGAAGTGCAAGGTGATCCGCCGCCACGGTCGGGTCATGGTGATCTGCGACAACCTGCGCCACAAGCAGCGCCAAGGCTGAGCGGAGGCGGGGCAGGCCCCGCACCGTCAGCTGTAGGACATTCCGACGGCGCTGCTCGTCGCGACACCAGCCAAGGCACCGAACCGCAGTTCGGATTGGCACAGAAGAACTCCCAGCACCAGCCGCACGTTGTGGAATTTCAGGGTTCGACCCGAGGCGTGCGTGCTCACCGCCGGTTCGGAGGCCGGTGCCCCACACGACGAGGGGACGGACAGGGAGCAGACCTCCGCAAAGATAAGGAAACTGCCACATGGCACGTCTCATGGGCGTGGACCTCCCGCGCGAGAAGCGTATGGAGATCGCGCTGACCTACATCTTCGGCGTCGGCCGGACTCGCTCCAAGGAGATTCTCGAGGCCACGGGGGTCAGCCCGGACCTGCGTTCGAAGGATCTCAGCGACGACGATCTCACGAAGCTGCGTGACTACATCGAGGCTTCCGAGTTCAAGGTCGAGGGTGACCTGCGCCGCGAGGTGCAGGCCGATATTCGCCGCAAGATCGAAATCGGCTGCTACCAGGGCCTGCGCCACCGCCGTGGCCTGCCCGTGCGTGGCCAGCGCACCAAGACCAATGCGCGCACCCGCAAGGGCCCGAAGCGCACCGTCGCCGGCAAGAAGAAGTAGGGATAGCCGATGCCTCCGAAGAGTCGGGCCACGGGCCCGAAGAAGACCCAGAAGTCGCGCCGTCGGGACAAGAAGAACGTTCCGCACGGCAACGCGCACATCAAGAGCACATTCAACAACACGATCGTGTCGATCACCGACCCGAGTGGCAACGTCATCTCCTGGGCGTCGTCGGGTCATGTCGGCTTCAAGGGCTCGCGCAAGTCGACTCCGTTCGCTGCGCAGCTCGCCGCCGAGAACGCCGCTCGCAAAGCACAGGAGCACGGCGTCAAGAAAGTCGACGTTTTCGTGAAAGGACCCGGCTCGGGCCGCGAGACGGCGATCCGCTCGCTGCAGGCCGCCGGTCTCGAGGTGGGCACGATCTCCGATGTCACCCCGCAGCCACACAACGGCTGCCGTCCGCCCAAGCGGCGTCGCGTCTAGCGGGAAAGGATCAGCGAACAATGGCTCGTTACACAGGCCCCATCACCCGCAAGTCGCGTCGTCTGCGTGTCGACCTCGTCGGAGGCGACCAGGCGTTCGAGCGGCGTCCCTACCCGCCCGGCCAGCATGGGCGGGCACGGATCAAGGAGAGCGAATACCTGCTCCAGCTGCAGGAGAAGCAAAAGGCTCGCTTCACCTACGGCATCATGGAGAAGCAGTTCAGCCGGTACTACGAGGAGGCCAACCGCCTCAAGGGCAAGACCGGTGACAATCTGTTGCGGCTGCTCGAGACCCGCCTGGACAACGTCGTATACCGGGCCGGCCTCGCGCGCACCCGGCGGCAGGCGCGGCAGTTGGTCACCCATGGACATTTCCTGGTGAACAACAAGAAGGTCGACGTGCCCAGCTTCCAGGTCACCCAGTACGACATCATCGATGTCAAGGAAAAGTCGATGGGTACCTTGCCGTTCCAGGTAGCGCGGGAAACTCAGGGCGACCGCCCGGTGCCGGGCTGGCTGCAAGTCATCCCGGGTCGGCTGCGAATCCTGGTCCATCAGTTGCCAGAGCGCGCCCAGATCGAGGTACCGCTGCAGGAGCAGCTCATCGTGGAGTACTACTCGAAGTAGTTCGCGTGGCGCTGCTGGTGCGCAATAGTCCGGATATGGGCGAGCGCGCACACCCCTGACACGAGGCGTCAAATAGCGGGCGCCCAATAAGGAGGATGATCCCCATGCTGATTTCACAGCGTCCGACGCTGACCGAAGAGGTCGTCGCCGAGAACCGCTCGAAGTTCACCATCGAACCGCTCGAGCCGGGCTTCGGTTACACCCTCGGCAACTCGCTGCGGCGAACCTTGCTGTCCTCGATTCCCGGGGCTGCAGTCACCAGCATCCGTATCGACGGAGTGCTGCACGAGTTCACCACGGTGCCCGGAGTCAAGGATGATGTCACCGACATCATCCTGAACCTGAAGGGACTGGTCGTGTCCTCGGAGGAGGACGAGCCGGTCACGATGTATGTGCGCAAGGCGGGTCCAGGCACCGTCACCGCCGGTGACATCGTTCCGCCCAGCGGGGTTGTGGTGCACAACCCCGACATGCACATCGCGACTTTGAACGACAAGGGCAAGCTGGAGATCGAACTGGTCGTCGAGCGTGGTCGCGGCTATGTCCCGGCTGTGCAGAACAAGGCCTCCGGCGCCGAAATCGGCCGGATTCCGGTGGATTCGATCTACTCGCCGGTACTGAAGGTGACCTACAAGGTCGAGGCCACCCGTGTCGAGCAGCGCACCGACTTCGATCGACTCATCCTGGATGTGGAGACCAAGAACTCCATGACCGCGCGGGATGCGCTCGCCTCGGCGGGCAAGACCCTGGTCGAACTGTTCGGCTTGGCCCGCGAACTGAATGTCGAAGCCGAGGGCATCGAGATCGGCCCCTCACCGGCCGAGGCGGATCACATCGCTTCCTTCGGGCTGCCGATCGAGGACCTGGACCTCACCGTCCGGTCCTACAACTGCCTCAAACGCGAGGGGGTGCACACCGTCGGCGAGTTGGTCGCCCGTACCGAGTCGGATCTGCTGGACATTCGCAACTTCGGCCAGAAGTCCATCGACGAGGTCAAGGTCAAGTTGCATGCGCTCGGTCTGTCGCTGAAGGACAGCCCGGCGTCGTTCGATCCGTCCAGCGTGGTCGGCTACGACGCCAGTACCGGCACGTGGAGTGACAGCGGCACGTTCAGTGACACCGATGGCGGCGAGCAGGACTACGCCGAGACCGAACAGCTCTAGGCCGTCGGGCATCGGCGTCCCGGCCCGGCCGACACCGTGAAACGAGCGATCGGCTCACATCCGGTAGCGGAGCGTAAGCATGCAGGGCCCGGGAGCGGCGCCCGAAAAACAAGGAGAACCACACAATGCCCAAGCCCAAGAAGGGTGCCCGCTTCGGCGGGTCGGCGTCGCACCAGAAGGCGATCTTCGCCAATCTGGCCACTGCGCTGTTCGAGCACGGCCGAATCACCACCACCGAGGCTAAGGCCAAGGCCGTGCGACCCTATGCAGAGAAGTTGATCACCAAGGCGAAGAGCGGCAGCCTGGCCGACCGTCGCGAGGTGCTCAGAGTCATTCGCGACAAGGATGTCGTGCACGATCTCTTCGCGGAGATCGGCCCGTCGTTCGAAGGCCGCGACGGTGGCTACACCCGGATCATCAAGACGATGCCCCGCAAGGGTGACAATGCGCCGATGGCGATCATCGAGTTGGTACGGGAGAAGACCGTGACCAACGAGGCCGATCGTGCCCGTCGTGTCGCGGCATCGAAAAAGGTCGAGGAGACTCCGGTCGCCGACGAGCAGGTCGTCGAGGCCGAGGACACGGCCACCGAGGCGGACAAGGATGCTGCCGACGCCGGCCCGGACGCTGCCGAGGCCGGCAAGGATGCTGTCGAGGCCGGCAAGGATGCCAAGGACGCCTGACGCTGTGGCGTCGTAGTTCACCGACGAGCCCGCCACCCCGCTTCGGGCTGGCGGGCTCGTTCGTCGGTACCAGTACTCATGGTGATTGTGAAGGCGATGAGGTCTATGTCGGATCTGCTGAGGTCGGAAGGCTCCCCCGCGCTCGGGGACAAGCCCTCGCCTCGGCGAATTCGTCTGGATATCGCCTACGACGGCACCGATTTCGTCGGCTGGGCGCGTCAGCCGGGCCTGCGCACGGTCCAAGGCCTGCTCGAGGACTCACTCGGCACAGTGCTGCGTGAGCCGATTCAGCTGACGGTGGCCGGCCGCACGGACGCGGGGGTGCACGCCGAGGGGCAGGTCGCACACTTCGATACCGGCACCGAACTGGATTTCGGCGCGCTGGTACGCCGAATGGCCCGATTTCTGCCGAAAGATGTTCGGATCCTCGACGCGCAGACGGCGTCGCCGGAATTCGATGCGCGATTTTCCGCGGTTCGTCGCCACTACGTCTATCGGTTCACCACCGCACGGTATGGGGCCTCGCCATTGCTCGCCCGCAGCGTGGTCGCCTGTCGGTCCGACCTCGACTTCGAAGCGATGCGGGTCGCATCCGGGGCGTTGGTGGGATTGCACGACTTCGCGGCGTTCTGTCGCCGTCGGGAGGGGGCGACGACGGTCCGCGAATTGCAGCGGTTCGATTGGATGCGCGACGGAGATTCTCTGACCGCGTATGTGAGTGCAGATGCGTTCTGCTGGTCGATGGTGCGCAGTTTGGTCGGTGCGATCCTTGCGGTCGGGGAGCGCCGTCGTAGCCCGGAATGGGTTGTCGGGCTGTTGTCCGAGACCCAGCGCTCCAGCGCGGTTACCGTGGCACCGGCGCATGGTCTGAGCCTGACCGCGGTCGACTACCCACCGAACGAGCAGCTCGCCGCCCGTAACGTGCAAACTCGTGAAGTCCGCTCGGCTCCGAAGCCGGACCGGTATCGCCTCGGAGACCCGGACCGCGCCCAACCACCCGCACCCGGATGCGGGTGCGGGTAGCGGGTAGCGGGACGGTCACTTCGAGGATTGCCTCGACGCCTCGATCGTCTTCGGCTCCTGGGATGCTCCGGAGATCGTGATGCGCCGTGGCTTGGCGCGTTCCACGATCGGGAGCGTCACCGACAGCACACCGTTGTTGTACGTCGCGCTGATCTTGTCGGGCTCGACGTTGTCACCGAGCGACAGTTGGCGCATGAACGTGCCTGCGAAGCGTTCCGAGGCGACCCACTGGACGCCCTCCTCGCTGGGAACTGTGCGCTGCGCGCGGAGGGTCAGCGTGCCGTTGTCGACGCTGACGTCGATCGTGCCCGGGTCGACACCGGGCAGGTCTGCATTCAGCACGTAGTGATCTCCAGCTTTGAACAGATCCATCGGCATGAATCGTGGAGCGCGAGCCGTTCCGGCGGCTTCGCCGAGCAATTGGCGGGCGACGGTGTCGATGTCATGAAATGGATCGAATCTGAGCACAGCGATCACCTCCATTTCCCTAGTGGTGACGCCCGCCACGGCGGCGGACGCCGATAGCTGTGCACTCGCCACGGTAGCCCTCGCAGCTCGCCAGGGCTTCGGCCTGTGGGGTCCAAGTCCCAACGCGGAGATTCGGTGGCGATGGCGTGAACGGTGGCGATGGCGTGAACGGTGGCGATGGCGTGAACGATTCGGAATAGCCGAACAGACCCTCCTGTTGCCACCGGCATGACATATGACAAGCTCGGACGATTTGGCGTGTGGCGGCCATACTTCGGGTTCGACCCCGAGGATGCCCGGGAACTGGAACTGCTCGGCTACGGTGCGGTGTGGCTCGGGATGTCGCCGCCAGCGGATCTGGCGGCGGTCGAAGAGGTACTCGCGGCGAGCGAATCCCTGATCGTGGGGACCAGTATCGTCAACATCTGGGCCGAGCCGGCGCGGGCGGTGGCGGACTCGTTTCATCGGATCGACCAGCGGTTTCCAGGCCGGATTCTGCTCGGCGTCGGTGCGGGGCACCCCGAGAACACCCAGGAATACCGCAAACCCTACGACGCGCTGGTCGAGTACCTCGATGATCTCGATGCCGCAGGTGTCCCCGCCGAGCGCAGGGCTCTGGCCGCACTCGGTCCTCGCGTGCTGAAACTGGCGGCCGAGCGATCCGCGGGAGCGTTGCCGTACTTCGTGCCCGCGGCGCACGCTACGACGGCGCGCAAGATTCTCGGTCCCGAGGCGCTGTTGGCGACCGAGCACATGGTGGTGATGACCGAGGACATCGCAACGGCGCGCACGGCCGCGGCAGATACTGCTGCCCTCTATCTGAGGCTGCGCAACTACGTCTCGAACCTGCTACGGCTGGGTTTCACCGATGCCGATGTCGCCGTCCCACCCAGCGATCGGCTGTTCGACGCCATCTTCGCATACGGCACCCCGGAAAAGATCGCCGCTCAGGTGTCGCAGCACCTGGATTTCGGTGCCGATCACGTCGCGGTACAAATCCTGGGCGAGGACTACCTGCCGGCATTGCGGACTCTCGCCCCGGTGCTGGCCGCGCGCATCTGAACGTTCTGCGCGCCGCGGTGCGACTCGGCGGTGTCCGTGCTCGGTATTGCGGTCAAGAACGGACCAGTCGGGCGATGGCGTCGGTGGCTTCCTTGATCTTCGCATCGGCCTGCGGGCCGCCCGCCGCCGCAGCATCGACCACGCAGTGACCGATGTGATCCTCGAGTAGGCCCATGGCCACGGCCTGCAGTGCTTTGGTCATCGCCGACACCTGGGTGAGGATATCGATGCAGTACTTTTCTTCCTCGACCATGCGCTGCAGACCACGCGCCTGACCCTCGATCCGGCGCAGTCGCTTGAGGTAGTCCTCCTTGGCGGAGATATAGCCGTGCGTCGCGTGGTCGGACTTCATATGGCCGGACTTCACATGGTCGGGCGTCGCGTGGTCGTGTGGGATTGCTGCCACCGGTGTCTCCTCGCTGTCCGCCGGATCGCTATAGGTGTTCAATACCCCCATAGGGTACATTTTTCGGTGCGACTTGTCAGGTCGGTCGTCGGGCGACGCGGACGACCGGGTCGAGGTGCCCCGGCGGTGTTTCCGGCGGCCCGGGGGACCGTCCAGCGTAGGACGTGTGCAGTGAGGACAATCGAAGCATGAGTTCGGACTCCAGGCCTTCGTTCGGTGTCATCGGCGGCACCGGTTTCTACGATTTCTTCGATACCGAGGCGAGCACGATCGATGTCGAGACACCCTATGGTGCACCGAGCGCGGCGATCGC
This sequence comes from Nocardia sp. CNY236, assembly GCF_000482385.1. Lineage (GTDB taxonomy): Bacteria > Actinomycetota > Actinomycetes > Mycobacteriales > Mycobacteriaceae > Nocardia. The sequence continues at coordinate 208,424 of NZ_KI519393.1, read as the reverse complement.
GGTCGGCGATGTCGCGGGCAAGCGGGTGGCTTTTCTGCCGCGGCACGGTAAGCAGCACGAGTTCGCGCCGCACACCACGCCATACCAGGCCAACCTGTGGGCACTGCGTGCCCTGGGCGTGCGCCGGATCTTCGCTCCGTGTGCGGTCGGCAGCCTGCGCTCGGACTGGGGACCCGGCACGGTCGTGGTACCGAATCAATTGGTCGACCGGACCTCGGGGCGGGCGCAGACCTACTTCGATGGTGGCGGCGTCCACACACCGTTCGCCGATCCCTACTGCGCGCAGTTGCGAGACGCCGCAGCCGACGCCGATTTCGAGGCACTGCGGGTAGTGCGCGACGCCACCATGGTTGTCGTTCAGGGACCCCGCTTCTCCACCCGAGCCGAGAGTCGATGGTTCGCCTCGCAGGGCTGGGATCTGGTCAACATGACCGGTCACCCCGAGGCAGTTCTCGCCCGCGAACTCGAAATGTGTTATGCCGCTGTCGCTCTGGTCACCGATCTGGACGCAGGGGTGGAGGAGGGCGACGGCGTGCGCGCGGTCGATGTCTTCGCCGAGTTCGAGCGGAACCTGGTTCCCTTCAAACAGCTCATCCGCCAGGTGGTAGCCGCCGTCGAAGGGAACGACACCTGTGTGCAGTGTCGCGTCCACAGCGGGGTGAAGCTGCCGTTCGAGCTTCCGTGAATCCGATCGGTGTCGGTCGGTATTCCGACTGCGATATCCCGGTTGCGGCCGACCCCTGTCGGGTCGTCGCCGCGCCGGTGATCGCTGCACCGAATCCGCCGGGTTAGGCTCCCGGCGTGGACACTCCGTTGCGGCTCGAGGTCATCATCGCCAGCGTGCGTCCGGAACGGTTCGCACCGGTAGTTGGCGGCTGGTTTCTACGCACCCTGCGTGCTCATCCCGAATTCGACACAGGCGTTGTCGATCTCGCGCACACGTCGTTGCCGGTCGAGCTCACCGAGACCGAGCAGGTGGTGTCCTACCGCACGCGGCTGCGCGCGGCAGATGCGTTCGTTGTGGTCACCTCCGAGTACAACCACGGCTACCCGGCGTCGCTGAAGACCGCCTTCGACACCGCCAAATACGAATGGCGCGCCAAGCCCATCGCTTTCGTCTCCTATGGTGGACTCTCCGGCGGCTTGCGAGCTGTCGAGCAGCTGCGTCAGATCGTTGCCGAGATCCACATGGTGTCGGTGCGCGAGACGGTGAGTTTTCATCAGGCGAAGAAGGGATTCGACGAGGCGGGCGACCCCCACGACCGAGCCGCGGTCGACGCCGCGGACCGTATGCTGCGCCAATTGGCCTGGTGGGCGCGTACCTTGCGGGTGGCCCGAGCTGTCGACCCGTATCCCGGCTAGTTCACTACCGAGTCGCACCGGCGAGGCGACCGCGCGGGTGGCCGATATAGGTGGCCTCGCGAGGAATCGAAACCAGCGTCAGGTCGATCTGCGTGGTACCGGTGCGCAGGACCACGTAGTTACCGATCGCGCGCGGCTGGTGGATGGCCAGATCTGGTCGGGCGGGCGGCCATCCCATGGGATCGCCGGTCAGATAGATGGTGGTCACACCCGCGTGCGGAGCCGGCGCGAGCACCCCGTCCACAACTGCGGCAGTGAACTCGGCATCGGATTGATGGGCTTCCACCGCGACCGCCAGCCGCTGTGGATTGCCGATCGTCATGATCAGGTTTTCCCAGGCCTGAGGTCGATCGGTCCGAATCAGGATGCGTTCGCCGATCGCAAGCGCACGGAAGACCAGTTGCTGAGCCACGTAGAGTTCGCCCGCGACGTAGACCGTCGAGATCCCGGCGCCGATGAGCCGCGCCGCGACGCCGTTGCCCTCGTTGTCCGAGCCGATCAGCTGGCCGCAGCCGGAGGAGGGCAGGCGCAACAGATCGATCTCGTCGATCGGGCGCTCGATCGACGAGATCACATCTTCCAGACCAGGAACGGCGAGTGGCAGATGAGCGAGTAGTCCGTCGCGGTGGCGCCCGTTCATCGACACCATGCCCGGCAGGGGGTTTCGTTCCGGTAGCTCACGGGCGGTCAAGCGCCACGCCGCACCGACTCGTACCGTCTCGGCAGAACTGCCGGGGCGCAGCCGCAACGCCACTGTGGTGCCCCGCGACGGAGCCACCCACAGTTGGGACAACAGGTCGGAGTCGAGGCGCTTGGGATCGACGGTATTGCCGATGTTCACGCTGTTTCCGAGTTCGGCGTAGCGCCACCGATGGGTGAGGCCGCGAGCGTGGTGTCCGCCGGTGATCTGCTCGACCGCCTGACGGATCTCCGGCACGGTCAGAATACGTGCGGGGCAATCGGCATCCTCGAGTGTGCGCATGATGCGACGGGTGGCGATGACGACTGCTCGGGAGGCGCCGTCGGTCCCGCCGCCGCGCCGATCCGCTGGCTCGGAGCAGGCCACCGCATCGAAGCTGATCGCCAGCCACACCGTGCGATGTGCGGTCGCGGGCAGCGGCCCCAGCAGCGATTCGTAGATCTGGCCGGCGGGCGTACCCGAGCGACTGCGATGCCCGTGACTGATGATGTCGATACCATTGAGCAGGATGTCGTGTTGCGTCAGGCACATGGCCAGTTCCGGCAGTGGAAGCAGGTGCGAGGCATGCACCGTCGCGCGGGCGATCCTGGTCAGTCCACCCTTCGGTGGCAGTACTTCGACCACCGACACCACCCGGGCACCGTCCCAGAACAATCCGAGCGAGCGACCGTCGGTGCTGCGGAAATCGACGGTGTCGCCGATCTCGTACTCGCGGCGGGTGCGATAGCGCCACCAGGTGGCAATCCAGTCCAGCAGTGTGCGCTTCGCGATCGGAATCAGTGGGAGCAGTAGTGCAACTGCCGCAACGGCTACCGCGTAGAGCGCTTGGAGGCCAGCGGCCAGCGCGATGACTCCGGCGACCGATCCGATGATCTGCACGACGAGCAGATGTCGCATCGGAATGCGCCCGAAAAGCGGGCGTCGCGCCGCATCGGCAGGTTCCGCCATCGTCGTCCCCCAAGTACCCGGTATCGGCCCACGTGCCCTGGCCGAGCTGAACAACAGTCCCCGGGAACTGTACTGTGTTCGGCGAACGCGAGCACTGTTCGGGGGAGGAATAATGCCTTCAAAACCCACTACGCGCTGGCAGGTGAGTGGCTACCGCTTTCTGGTCCGGCGGATGGAGCACGCCTTGGTGCGGCGCGACGTCCGAATGCTGCACGATCCCATGCGTTCTCAGTCGCGAGCATTCGCCGTGGGGCTGGTCCTGGGGTGTCTCGTCCTGGCAGGGTGTGGCGTGCTCGCGCTATTGAAACCTCAGGACAAGATCGGCAGCAACCGGATCTTGGTCGGAAAGGATTCGGGCGCGGTCTATGTGGTGATCGACGATGTGGTGCACCCGGCCCTCAACCTGGCGTCGGCCTGGCTCGCCGCGGGTGACCCGGTCAAGCCTGCCATCGTGAAGGAATCCGAGCTGGGGACCAAGGCGCGTGGCCCATTGATCGGCATCCCGGGTGCACCTGGTTCGTTGCATTTCGACAGCGAGGGCACCGGACGCGTCTGGACGGTGTGCGACTCGGTCAAGACCGATGGCAGCGACGATCGGACGACGTCGGTGTTGATCGGCGATCTGGAACTGGGCGACAAGGCGTCGACGACGAGATCGGATGCGGCGTTGCTGGTGCAAGGCAGGGACGCGGCCTATCTCGTGTGGAACAACACCCGCGCCCGTGTGGACATGACCGACTCGTCGATCACCGGTCCCTTGGGGATTCGTGGTATGACTCCACGCCGTATCAGCGAGGGGTTGCTGAACGCGATTCCCGAGGTGAATCCGATTGTTCCACCGACGATCGACGATCCCGGTGGGAGGCCGTCGTATTCGATACCCGGATTGAACATCGGTACGGTAGTGCACGTTTCCGGCGATCCCGAGCAGAGTTTCGTGGTCTTGTACGATGGTCTGCAGCGGATCAGTCCCTTCACCGCCGAGGTGATTCGCAGCTCGCAGCGCAACCCCGACCACGGAGCAAGTATCGGGGATTGGGAGAAGAACAACTTTCCGGTCTCGACAGCACTGGACGTCGACACCTATCCGGAAAAGGCGCCGACGATCATCCAGTCGAAACAACGGCCAGTGAGTTGTCTGTCGTGGAAACCGATTCCAGGTGTCGCGGACAATCCCGACGTCGCCGTGCGGGCAGAGCTGTCGGTCGTCGATGGCAGCGATCTTCCGCTCCCCGACGGCGCCGTGCTCGTTCCGCTGGCACAGGCCGACGGCAAGGCCGACAATGTCGACTCCGTGTATTTCAAGCCGGGGTCGGGCGCTTTCATCCAGACCACCGGCATCGAGCCGGACAGTCGCCGAAAAGACAGTATGTTCTATGTTTCCGACACCGGCGTCCGATTCGGAATCAAGGATGAGGAAGCCCTGAAAGCGCTCGGCATGAGCAAGGAAAGAAATGTGAATCCGGAACCGGCGCCCTGGCCGATCGCTGGACTGCTGGCCAGCGGACCGACGATGGCGCGTGCGGCGGCAATGGTCGCCCACGACGGCGTTGCTGCGGATTCTTCACCAGCAAAGCAACTCGTCGCTTCGGTGAACTAGAAGCCCTTCGGTGAACTAGAAGCCCTTGGTGAACTAGAAGCAAGGCTGCGCATTCGGCGGGACGGGGTACGCGGACGACCGGACCGGAATCCGACTGCGCGGCCCGGGAATCAGAAGTCTGCGCGGGCGTTGTCGGTGGGGTTGTCGTAGCCGGTGATTCGCCGACGAATCGGAAACGACGCGAGCAAACCCACGACGAGTAGCGCGGCCACGCTGCCGCTGCCGATCAACGCCACATCTCGTGCGCTGTGGTCGGGTGGCGGCGGAGCGATCGGGACCTGCAATTGCACGCCCACCGGAACTGCGGGCTGTTTCGGCGGCAGTGTCGTGGTCACTTCGGCGGTCAATGCGGCGATCGGATCGATTGCGCCATATCCGATGAACGGGTTCCACCCCTCTGCAGGGGCATGCGCCGTCGCCTTGATCCGTTCGACGACGTCGAGTGCGCTCAATTCCGGGAAGCGGTCGCGGACCAAGGCGACCACTCCGGACACATATGGCGCCGCGAAGCTGGTGCCGTCCAGCGGGAGAAAGTTCTGGCTCTTGTACTTTCCAGTAGTGGTACCGGTCCCACGCGGATCGAGTGAGACGATGTCCTCACCAGGTGCGGCCACATCGACCCAAGGGCCGGGCACAGTGAAGCTCGACGGCGCGCCATTGCGATCGATCGATCCCACGGTCAGCACATAGTCGTCGTACCGGGCGGGTGTGACGTTCGTCGTCACCGAGTCCCAGGGATCGCCGTACGGATTCAGCGGATCGATCCCGGGATTGCTCGGCTTACAGTTTCCATCGGTATTTCCCGCTGCGGCAACGACCACGACGTTCTTTTCCAACGTCGCGTACCGCACCGCGGCACCGACCGCGCCGTCGTCGAAGGTCCGCGCGCCGGGCACGCAGGACACCAAGGAGATGTTGATGACCGAAGCGTTGCGGTCGGCGGCGCGGCGGATCGCGGACGCGAGCGCGTTGATATTGCCATACCCTTTCGGGGGATCCTCCGGTCGACGGTCTTGCCGACCGGGGATCTCGTACAGCTCGCTGGTTTGACGAATCGAGAGAATGCGCGCATCCGGAGCCACGCCGGAGAAACCCTGTCCATCCACGGGTTTCGCGGCGATGATGCCCGCGACCATTGTGCCGTGTGCGTCGCAGTCCTCGCTGACTCCGTCACCACCATGCGCGACGTAGTCGCCGCCCGCTTCCAGATCGGGGAGGCGTGGATGACGAACGACACCGGTATCGATGACCGCGACGAGTTGGCCCGCACCACGCGAGAACTCCCATGCAGGCCTCAGATTGAGTGCTCGCTGTGGCGATGGCTCTTCGGGGCCGTCACCGCCTGCTCGGGTGGCGAAGCAGGTCGCATTGGTCGGCCGCTCGGTGGGGTCGGGAGGCCGGGCAGGATCACCGGCCGGCAGCCGTGCAGGATCGACCGCAGGAGGTCGATCCGCGGAGGCTACGCCCGGACCGCCGACCATGCCGAACGATCCACTGGTCAACAGCACCGCCGCAGCTGCGCCGGCGCGCAGAACGCGCTTCACAACCCGCGGACGAGGGAGTAGAGGTCGGCGACCCAGAACACCAACGGCAACACAGCGGCGACGAAAGTGTATTCCAACAATTCGACACCACGGCGCATAGGCGGCGTCGCCGACTGATTGGGAATGACGACGCCCAAAATCAGCGCTGCGATCACCATGACCATCGCGCCGCCGAACACGGCCAACGGTTGGTCGACCGTGAAACCGGCCCCCACCAACATGATCAGCACGATCGCTGCACCACCGGCGACGAGCACGACCGCCTGTTCTGCGCCCGCGTAGGTGCGACTGCGGAACATCAGCACCGCTGCACAGACCAGCGCCAGTGCGATGCCCTGCCAGTAAGGTCCGTCGGCTGTCGGATCGACGGCCGCCAACGCGCCGGCCACAGTGACCAGCGTGGTCGCTGCCACCAATCCGCCGAGATACATGCGAGCTCGTTCTGCCTTCGCTCGCAGCGCTTCGAGGGATGGCAACGCGCGGTTGTCATCGGGATCGTTCTCTGTCGGATCGATCGGCGTGCCCGGCGTGGGGACCGGAGGTAGTGGCAGTTTCGAGAGCAACATCGATACTCGCGGAGCCAGCGAGAGGCCCACGAGCCCGAGCGCTGCGATGGCGGCCCCGATCGCGCGCTCGGGTCGATCGGTGAGTAGACCCACCAGTGCCGCGGGCGTCGCGAAGGTGGCGATCGTGGCCGCGCCGATGAACAAGGCGAACCCGACCCCGGTGACGCGCCACGCCAGAATCGCCGTCGCGCCGGTCATGACCGACGCGAGCAGGATATGTGCCCAGCCATAGTGATCCGGCACGTAGAGCATGCCCGCGCTGAACGCCGCGGGAAGGGCGCAGCCGCCCAGCACCAGTGCCGTCGCGCTGTCGCCGTACATCCTGTTCAACACCGTCGCCGCTACCACGAGCAGGATCGCGACACCCAGCGCGACCGAGCCACCTACGCCGATCGGCAGTGCGGCGGGGGACAACAGAAGGCCGAGGCAGCCGACGAGCATCGTGACTGCCGCGAGCACCGAACCGGTGAGGCGGGCGGTCCGCGGGGTCCACCCTCGATAGTGGTCCGCATCGGCGATCGCCACGTTGTACATGATGTCGTCGAACAGCGGCGTCGGTGCGGTGTGCGATGCGCTCTCCAGCATCAACAGCTCACCGTCGCGGACATTGTGTTCACCGAGGCTGAGCGAATTGGAGAACGGCGGATGGCCGATTCGGGCGAGAACCCACTCCGCCGGTTCCAAGCGCTCGCCGTCGTTGTCGAAGTCGTTGGTACGACTGTGTTGAGCGACCATGTCGACGACGCTCGGAATCACCAGTGCGACCGGCACGTCGACAGGGATGGCTATGTCGACCTGCGTGTGCTTGGCGAGAATCGTCACCCGGGCGAGATCGGGGGCGCGGACGACTCCGCGCGAGGATTCTTCGTCGATGTGGTCGAGTCGCGCGTGCGTCAAACTTCCCCCAAATCGGTCCTCTGCCTCGTGATTCCGGCGGCCCACCGTCCGGGACGCGCTTGCGAACCCCCGATCCGGGCAGCAGAATGCTGGTCGAACTTTACGACATATCGACTGTGACCTCTACACTGAGGCCGAATCGCAGCGTGCCGAAGGGGGATTCTCGTCGATGAGCACTGTTCGCTTCCAGCGCCGTGCGCGCCGTGAGATACCTCGTACGCCCGGCGGCGAGGTGACACTGCAACCACCCCCCGAAATTCCTCGGGTGACGCCGGGCAACCTGTTCATGAAGCTGATGCCGGTCGTGATGATCATCGGAATGCTCGGCATGATGGCGTTGCTGTTCACCCGAGGCGGCGGCATCGCCACCAACCCGATGACCATGATGTTCCCGCTCATGATGGTGTTCTCCATGGTCGGCATGTTCGCCGGCCAAGGTGGTGGCAAGGGCCAGAAGGCGGCGGAGGCCAACGAGGATCGCAAGGACTATTTGCGCTACCTCGATCAGGTCCGCAAGGACATCGACGAGACCGCGCTCCAGCAGCGCGCATCGATGGAATGGAGCCACCCGGAACCGGGCTTGATCTGGATGCTCGCCGGAACCAGCCGCATGTGGGAACGTCGGGCCGGCGACCGGGACTTCTGCCACGCGCGCATCGGCATCGGCAGTCAGCGACTGGCGACCAGACTGGTCGCCCCGGAAACCGGCCCGGTCGAGGAACTCGAGCCGATCGCCGCGGTGTCGTTGCGTCGATTCGTGCGTGCCCATTCGACCGTCCCCGACCTACCGACCGCAGTCGCTGTCAAGGGTTTCGCCACTATTGCGTTGGACGGCGACCGCGCCGAGGCGCGGGAAATGACACGCGCGATGTTGTTGCAGTTGGCTCTGTTCCAGGCGCCGGACCAAGTGCTCGTCGCAGTGGTCTGCGGTCCGGACACCGCCTCGGAGTGGGAGTGGATCAAGTGGCTACCCCACAGCCAGCATCCCGATGCTCAGGACGGTATCGGGACGCAGCGTATGTTCTACGGGTCGATCCGAGAGGCCATGGCCGGCCTACAGCCACTGCTCGGCAATCGGGTGCGGTACTCGCGCAATCAGCCGGCGAACGCCAATATCGTGCATATCGTCATCGTGGTCGATGGAGGGTTGCTCGAGGCCGAAGACGATCAGCTGCGGGAATCGGGCTACGAGGGCGTCACCGTCATCGACCTGTGCGGCTACGCGCCCCGCCTGGCTGCCTCTCGCGGCATCAAGATGATCGTGGAGAACGGTGAATGCCTCGGTCGCGGCGCAACCGGAAACCATGAACGTTTCGCATCGATCGACCGAATCAGTACGCAGCAAGCGCAGCAGGTGGCGCGTCGACTTGCGCCGTACCGTGCGGCGACTCAGCGCAGTAGTGATACCGAGACCGCCGATTCCGAGGTGATCTCGAGTTGGGCCCAAATGATGAACTTGGGCGACATCGGTAGCTTCAATCCCGAGCACGCCTGGCGACCACGCTACGGCCGCGAACGTCTGCGAGTCCCCTTCGGCGTCGGCGCCGACGGGCTCCCCGTGGAACTGGACATCAAGGAGGCCGCCGAGGCCGGCATGGGTCCGCACGGACTGTGCATCGGCGCCACCGGTTCCGGCAAGTCCGAGTTCCTGCGTACGTTGGTCCTCAGCCTGCTCGCCACCCATTCACCCGATCAGCTGAATCTGGTGCTGGTCGACTTCAAAGGCGGCGCGACATTCCTCGGGCTCGATTCGGTGCCACACGTTGCGGCGATCATCACCAACCTGGAAGAAGAGGCGGACCTCGTCGATCGGATGAAGGATGCTCTCAGGGGTGAGATGAACCGGCGACAGGAGGTATTGCGGGCGGCAGGCAACTTCGCGAACGTCTCCGAGTACGAGAAGGCCCGGGCAGCCGGCGCCGATCTCGATCCCTTGCCTGCCTTGTTCGTCGTGCTCGACGAGTTCTCCGAACTGCTGACCCAGCACCCGGATTTCGCGGAGCTGTTCGTCATGATCGGTCGTCTCGGGCGCTCGCTGCACGTGCACCTGCTCTTGGCTTCTCAGCGCCTGGAGGAAGGCAAGCTCAAGGGGCTCGAGAGCCACCTGTCCTATCGGATCGGTCTGAAGACGTTTTCCGCCAACGAATCCCGACAAGTTCTCGGCGTGCCGGATGCCTACAACTTGCCGAACAGTCCCGGTGGCGGCTATCTGAAGTCGAACTCCGGGGAGATCCAACGCTTTCAGGCGTCCTATGTATCCGGTCGCTATACCGGCGGTGGCTCGCAGCGTGACATCACCGTCGCCACCGAGTCCGGCGAGATCGACGTCGAGGTACGGCCGTTCGCTGCGACGCAGGTCGACTTCCGCCGAGCGGACCTCCTGCCGCTGGCGCCCGAACCCAGCGCGGAGCCCGAGCAGCACGACGACGACGGCGAACAGGTGTCCAATCTGGACATGCTGGTTTCCCGAATCCGCGAGCACGGGCGGCCGGCCCACGAGATCTGGTTGCCGCCGCTGGACGAGGCCCCGACGCTGGATCACCTCGTTCCGCGTTCGGTGCTCACCGGCGACTATTCTTCGGTGGCTACGCTGCGCGCGCCGATCGGCATTGTCGACCGGCCCTATGATCAACGTCGAGATCCGATGGTCGTGGACTTGTCCGGTGCCCGTGGCAACGTCGCCATCGTCGGCGGCCCACAGTCGGGCAAGTCGACTGCGCTACGAACGCTGGTCATGGCGATGTCGATGACTCACACTGCCGAACAGGTGCAGTTCTATTGTCTCGATTTCGGTGGTGGAACCCTGGCCGGCCTGCAAGGGCTCCCGCACGTCGGTTCGGTGGCCAGCCGGTTGGACGAAGACCAGGTCCGGCGCACCGTTGCCGAGATGACCACAATTGTTCGACAGCGTGAGGCGCGGTTCCGGCAGTTGGGCATCGAGTCGATGACCGAGTTCCGCAGGTTGCGCTCGACGGATCCGGCCAGTAGTCCGGCTGCAGCCGGAGCACACGAGGATCCATTCGGCGACGCGTTCCTCGTGATCGACGGCTTCGGTTCGATTCGCCAGGATTTCGAGATGCTCGAGCAGGTGGTCCAGAACCTCGCCGTACAGGGACTGTCCTATGGCGTGCATGTGATCATCACACTGGCGCGCTGGGCCGAGGCGCGGCCGGCGCTCAAGGACCAGATCGGCACCAGAATCGAGCTGCGCCTGGGTGATCCGATGGATTCCGATCTAGGGCGGAAGTTCGCTTCTCTGGTTCCTCAGGGCAAACCGGGCCGCGGCATGACTCCGGAGGGCTTGCATATGCTGACCGGTCTTCCGCGCATCGATGGCAGTGTCGACCAGAACACCCTGGGGCAGGCGGTAGGCGATGCCGTCGCGACCATTGCCAGGCTGACCCCCGGACGCCCCGCGCCACAAGTTCGCATGCTGCCCGATCGACTGCCGCGCGAACAATTGTTGCGGCTGGCAGGAGACTGGCCGTCTCAGGAGGACCGGAACACCAGGTGTCTGCGGATTCCATTCGGTATCAACGAATCCGAATTGGCGCCGGTGTACATCGATTTCGTCGTGAGTCCGCACCTGATCATCATCGGCGACACCGAGTCGGGGAAGACGACACTGCTGCGTTCCTTGATCGAGGGAATCGCCGCAGCCAACACCCCGGACCAGGCCCGCTTCATCATCGGCGACTACCGGCGCACATTGCTCGGTCTGGTACCCGAGGAGTACCTCGCCGGTTACGGCTCGACGGCCCCACAGTTCACTCAGAACATGAACGATCTGGCCGCCTATCTCGACAGGCGTACTCCCGGACAGGACGTCACCCCTCAGCAACTCAAAGATCGCTCGTGGTGGAGTGGTCCGGAACTGTATGTCATCGTCGACGACTACGATCTGGTCGCGACATCGGCAGGCAACCCGGTGCAGGCGCTGCTCGAACACCTTCCGCAGGCCCGGGACGTGGGGTTCCATCTCATCGTTGCCCGCCGCTCGGGTGGCGCCAGTAGGGGCATGTTCGAGGCGACATTGGCCAGGATGAAAGATCAGAGTTCGGCCGGACTGATACTGAGCTGTAACAAGGAGGAAGGAGTGCTGTTGGGCACCACCCGCCCCAGTCCCTTGCCTGCTGGCCGCGGCACCTACGTCACTCGCAAATCAGAGGGTCTGGTGCAGACGGCGTGGATGCCCCCACCCTGATGTCCCAGGTCGAGTTGGTCGTCACCGAGGCGCGGATCTGGGCTCGTGGAGCGACAACACACTGGGAACTCCCGCCGTCGATCATGGTGGGCAGCAATGGTGTCGATCTGGTCGTGGGGCGACCGCCGAGTCCGGACACGCCGACTGGATCGGTCGTTCAATTCCTTCACGCCGATGCCATCGCACTAGCGCCCCGAATCCCCACGGTGGTCGACGCGATGGCCGCTGTCTTCGCTACTGTGCTGGACAATCTGCGGGTTGCGGCTCCGTGCGAGAGGTTAACCCTCATCTGTCCCACCGAGTGGGGCGCTGCCCGGCAGAACGTGCTCCGTCGGGCGGCGGCACGCTTCGCGACGGACGTGGTGTTTCACGAGATCGGGGTCCGTGCGGTCGAGGCTGACGAGCGCACCCGCCACAATCAGCGCACGCTGGTACTGGAGTTCGGGGCACTGACCACCACCGCCTCCATTGTCGTTCGAAGCCATCGCGGTGTGCACATCGAATCGTGTGAGTACGAACCCACGCTCGCGCTTGTAGACATCGTTCCCGCTTCGAGTGGATTCCGTGCCTTGTGCGCTCTCGTCGATCGGCTGCGGAATGGCCGAGCGATCGATGGTGCGCATGTGGTCGGTGTGCTGGATTCGGCGAAGCTCGACCTCGTCCAGGAGGCAATAGCACAGGTCGTCGACACCGTCGTGCAGTTGCGTCGGATCGACGGCGCCGATCTCGCCCAACGCCGCGTGGCGCAACCCCGTACGTCGGATCCGTCTCCATCTCGTCCCCGCACCGAGCGGGCGCGACCACGACGGGACCGCACCGCGGCACGGACTTGGGGCCGCGGTGGAACTCGTGCCGTACTCGCGGCAGGTATTGCGTTGTTGGCGGTGTGTCTCGTGGTGGCCACCGGCGCCATGTGGAGCAATCGGGAGGACGGCGCCGCAGCGCTGCCCAGCACCGCTACGGCCACTGCAAACACAACCGAGTCGCTCACCGATACCACGACTACCGATCCCGTGGAAACGTTCGGGCGCATCCGTTTTCGTGTCCCATCGGGGTGGCGTATCGCATCGACATCACAGGAAGGTCGTACACGTGTCGATTTGTCGCCTGAAGATGCTGTACGACAACGTATTACGGTGAAGCAGTCCACGCTTTCCGCGGGTTCGGGCCACGCGCAGGTCGCGGCCGACCTGGAGGCGCAGATCGCCCGGCGTCCGACAGGGCCTGTGACCGGACTGCGCCGTGATGTGGCATTCGGAGGGCGTCATGGTCTGGCCTACGTCGAACGCCCCGGTGACGGCTCGATAGTTCACTGGTATGTGATGGTGGAGTCCGGCATTCAGGTGAGCGTTGGTTGTCAATACGTCGATGAGGGTTGGCGAGATCTAGAGGACGTATGCGCGCGTTTCGGAGACTCGGTCGACATTGTTCCCTAGTTCGCATTGTTTTCTAGTTCGGCGTTGTTCCCTGGGTCGGAATCGTGTGCTGTGCAACGACGTGTAGTGTGGCGCTGCCGACATATCGCCCAATGCATTGTCCATGCGTTTCGTTTGCCGTGGTAGCCAAAACGCTCGGCCAGGAATCCTGACCGAGCGTCTTGGTGCGGCGCTCGCCGTAGAGCAGCCGAGGTCGACGGGTTGTCGACAGGGACTCAGAACAGACCCGCCAGAGTGGTGTCGGTGCTCTGGAGGTCGGAGTTGCCGCTGCTCACCAGCTTGCCTGCGCTCTCGAGCGTGGTGTTCAGCTGGGTGATCTGTCCGTTCCACTGGGCCTGCAACGACGCGAACGCATCGTTTGCGTCGCCCTTCCAGTAGTTGGTGACGAAGTCGGTAACCTGCCTGTGGAAGTCCTCGAGCATACCCATGACGTTGCGGGCCTCGCCCACAATCGCCTGTGCGCCCGCTTCGACTTCGCCGAAGTTGGAGGCAATCCTACCGGGGTCGTTCGCTACCATAGAGAGCTCCTTGTTGTCTGTGGTTCGGCAGCAGGATCAGGGGAGATTCAGGCTGGAGACCTGTGCGGTCACCTGCTGGGCGAACTGCTGGTCTTGCTCGGCGAATTTGCGGCCCGCGTGAGCGAGGTTGTCCGAGGTCTGATCCAGTTGGTCGTTCAGCTTCCGCGCCTGGGCGAAGTAGCTGTCCATGAACGTGTCGAACGCTTGACGCGCCGCACCACTCCAGGTCGCGGTCGTCTGGTCGGACTTGTTGTTCAGTGCGATGATCGCAGTCTGCAGATCCTGGTGTCGCTGACGGCAATTGTTGACGAAGTTCGAGATCGCCTCTTCGCTCGCTTCGAGCTGTCCCGCCATTTCGGCTCCTTTCGGTTCCCGTTTCGGCCAGTGGCAGAAGCCTTGGCTGGCTTGTAAGCCTTGGTTGGCCTGGATATCTGATTGGACGCAAGGTGGGCCTGATCGGTTCCACAACGCCCGAGAAAAGTTCGGCAGTACCCTTCGAGTCGTGTAGTGCCTCAAAGGAGTCGGTAGTGTCCCGAGGGATCAGCCACCCCCACCCCGTTTCCGGCCCGTCCCTTCTCTGGGTGGCTACACATCGGCCTGCTCGCAAGGCCATGGTGCGGTCGGCCTGCTCGCAAGGCCATGGTGCGGTCGCCCTGCTCGCAAGGCCATGGTGCGGTCGCCCTGCTCGCAAGGCCATGGTGCGGCAGGTGTGCACGACCGGTGACGCCAGCGCTCAGTTCCCCTCCTTCCCCCTGCTCGCTATGGTGACGACAGCGAGCGGGCTGGCTGCGATATACCTTACCGAACCCCAATGCCTATCGCTACCAGAGGATTGCAGTTCGTACTCGGTCACGAATATCGCGACATGCATGCCTGTTCGCCATTGATGACGCCCGCACGAAACGCGTCGATCCGAGAGAAGCCGCTGCGTACCGTTTGGCCTCGAACGTCGCTGGCCGCGAGTCCGTCGGTCAGTAGTCCGGAAACCGCCTCGTCGAGATCGCCTGCGGAAAGTCTGATATCGCCTTGGCTGATCGGGCGATCGGATTCCGCGAGCTCGCTGGTGATCACGCCGGAAAGGCAGGCCGCCTGCAATCCGGTCTTGGCGCCGGACAGGTCCTGTCCACGACTGTGTTGTACCGCCAGCGTATATCGAGACACGAATACGATGTAGCCGTTGTAGTCGCCGGTCACCTCGACCGGCAACAGGTCGCTGCCATCGATCTCGACGACTCCTCGTTCGGCAAGGCGGGGTACGTCGGTCGTGATGGTGTTCGTGTCCGGGCAATACGAGACCGGCTTCGTGACGACGCCGTTGGCGCATTCGCGGTTGTTACCGGAGTAGTCGTAGGAGGGTTCGTCGCCGGCCGGCAGGATGGCATGAAGCGCTTTGGTGAGTTCGGCCAAGGATTCCCGAGTGATCGGGAACTCGCCCCGACCGCCGTCGTCGCGGAAACTCTGCGGCAGATTTGCCCGACGCTGGTCGATTTCGTCCTCGTCGATCCCCGCACACCCTGTGGGACCGTCGGTGAAACCGATCTGCACTGCGGTGACGCGTTCGAAGGCGGAGCCGTGCACGTTTGCCGGATCGTCGGGATCGGAGTCGCGCAAGGCGACGCTGGCCGCGAGAACCGAGTTGAGACCTTCGGAGGTATTGATCGTGAAGTGTTCGGCTTTGCCCTCGGCGACGTGGCGAATGAATGCCCCGGCAAGACAATCCGCTTGCTGCTCTTTGACGATCCCCGGATCGCGCCGCCCGCTGATCTGCGACAAGGTGTGTACAGCGTGCCCGTACTCGTGGGCGAGTACCATCACCACGGCCATTTTCCCGAAGGTTTTCTCCATGGCGGGGAGCAGAATCGATCGATCCCATCCGATCGAGTTGTCCACTGGGCAATAGGCGGCATTGACCAGTCGACGGGTGGTCTGCCCGCAAAACTCCACGGCCGTGGCGCGGGGGGCGGTTGCGCTCCACGACAGCAGTCGGTCGACCGGTTCGAAGTTCTTCTGAAATGCCTCGGGGAAGACGCCTCGCCAGTAGTTTTGAATGTCGTCGACGGCATTGAGCGCCAATGTATCGACCGCGCCACCATCGCCGTTGACAGCGGTGAGAGTGCTGTCGGGGACATTGCTGCGAGGCCCACTCGGTCCGCTGGTCATGGGCAGTCCGGCGACCTTGAACGGATCGTCGTAGATCGAAATCGCTGTACTGTCCACGTGCTGAGCACAGCCGCCGACCAACAGCAGTGCGCCTACGAGTGCCGTAACGAACACAGGTGTACGGACCTTCGGCACAGCTCCCCCTCCTCGGCCGGTTCGCGCAACGACGGTAACCGGATTCGGTGCGCTGTGGCGAGTCACGGGCGCCGCCGCTGTCCGGTCGATGGCATAGTATCCGCTGCATGTCTTCACCGGGGGCGCAGATCAGGACCGAGCGCCATGAGACCAGCGTCGCGATGCACTCTCGGTCGGCCGCGCACGTCCGGGCGCAGGTCGACGATGCTCACCGAGGCCCGACCACACCGGCGAGCATCTCTCTTGCGAAGCGGGCACACTTATGCCTGTGACGGTGCGAGTAGGCGCAGTGCATCTGGGTTGGGATGTGCTGTCCGTGGCTGCGGGTGGCGGGGGTATCCCGCTCCGCCCGGTGCAGGTGGAAGGTATGTGGACGCCGCCGGCCTATCTCTTGGCGGATTCGTCGGGCAGGTTGCACACGACCGGTGTGGAACGCAATCGGCCCGACCTGGGACTGGCGATCGCCGATGTGCGCGACATCCTGGGGCATCCGCACATCGTGGTCGCAGGCGCGACATGGCCTGCCGAACTGGTGTTTCGAGCGCGGTTGTACAACCCACTCGCGGAGATCGGCAAGCACCTTCGCGGCAAACCGGACCTGGTGGCACTGCCCTTCCCGGACAACTGGCCGGATGCGAAGGTGGAAATGTATGCCGCCATGCTGGAACAGCTCGATGTCGTCGTCGAGCCGCTGCCCGAGAGCGTTGCCCTGTCGGGTTATGTGCGTGCGCTCGGATTGGTGGCGCCACCAAGTCGTACCAGCCCGCGCGGGATCGGCGCGACGGGCGTACATTCCGATGGCCGCGGCATGCTGGTGGTCGCGGTGCACGGCGACGACGAGCAGCCCACCGAGTCGGTCGACGTTCCGGTCGACATCGAGGGCATGCGTGATGCTCGCTCTGCGGACAATGTCGTGATCGAGGTGATGGCAGCGGCGCGTTCGATCGGTGCGGACACTTCGACAGTGCTGTTGTCGGGTAGTGCGCGATTCAACGACGCGCTCCGGTTGGCTTTCCAGAACCACCTCGGGCATCGGCTACGGGTGGCCGACCACCCCATGCATGCGCTCGTGCTCGGCGCGGTGCACTTACTGGTGAGCGATCTAGAAGCCGCCGAAGCGGAGCAGGCCGATGTTCCGCACCCGGAATACCCGTCGGGTCCGGCCGCTCAGCCGACCGAGACCGTGGGCCGCCCTCGAGCGGACCGCGGTGGCGCGGTGAACCCGCCGCCGTCCCGGCCCGCTCCGCGCCGGGACGGCCCGGGACATCCTGCCCCACCCGACGACGTGACCCGCGGGGCGGGTGACCATGACGCGATGCGTGGGCTCCCACCGAACACGGCCGAGTTGGGCAGTCGCTTCACTCGGCCGCCGCCGGTATCGGACGAACAGCAGGCCAGCGTGTTCGACCGTCCACAATCTGGTGTTTCGGGCACTGCGGGGCCGCTTCCCGGACAGGTTGCCTCGCCGTTCGATCCAGGATTCGGACCCCGGACGGTGTCCCACCACAGCCAGTCGTATCCCGGTGGCGACCGAAGCCAGCGGCGCGGGCCGGAGGCGGGCGCCGAGCCCGACCATTTCGGCGAACCGCCTGGAAAGGGCAGGTTCTGGAACAAAATGACAGGTAACTTGTTCGGTGCCAATGCCGTTGTCGGCACGCTCGCGCTGGCCCTGGTCGCGCTTGCCGCCGGCGGCTCCGATCGCATGGAGTTCGCCGCGCGATCGGTCGGCCTCGACTCGCGAGCCGTCGTCGGCGAGGCAGAGGTCGTGGCCGGACCGGTTGCGTTCGCAACTCTTGGGGTGGGAGCCTGTCCGATCGTTCCGTATGTCATCGACGGGTCCGAGCCGGGTGTCGCCGCCGCCCGGAGGAACCAGTCGGTTGCTGGTGGCCGAGCGGACTGCGCGAAGGCTGAAATGGATACCTTGCACTACTCCATCCCCGGGGCGCCTGGTGCCAATGATCCCGGGCCGCCGACCGAGATCTGACGGGTCTGTGTGCGTACGCATCCGTGCTGGTACTCTGGCTGGCTGGCGTGTGGTACGGCCGACTGATCGTTTGTCGATCGACCGACCGTTCGCCGAGCCTCGGGTCTCCACCGGCCGCCGGGGGCACCTCGACCACACGCTCGGCTGGCAACACCGACGACAGACAGGGAAGCACTGTGCCTACGTACAGCCCCAAGGCGGGTGACGTGACCCGCCAGTGGTACGTCATCGACGCCACTGACGTAGTGCTCGGCCGCCTTGCCGTCCAGGCAGCGAATCTGCTGCGTGGCAAGGCGAAGCCGACCTACGCTCCGAATGTCGATGGTGGCGACTTCGTCATCATCGTCAACGCCGACAAGGTCGCCATCAGCGGCAACAAGCGGCAGGACAAGCTGATCCACCATCACTCCGGACATCCGGGTGGTCTCAGGTCTCGCACCGTTGGCGAGGTGTTGGACAGTCGTCCCGATCGGCTCGTCGAGAAGGCCATCAAAGGCATGATCCCGAAGAACAAGCTCGGCAATGCGATCGTGGGCAAGCTGAAGGTCTACCGCGGACCGACGCACCCGCATGCCGCCCAACAGCCCATTCCGTTCGAGATCAAGCAGGTGGCCCAGTGACCGCTCCTGAGGAATTCAACGAGGACTACGCCGAAGGATTCGAGGCCGTCGAGGCCGTCGAGGACGGTGCGGGCTACGAAGAGGCCGAGGCGCCGGCATCCTACGGCCACCACGTGATCGATCGTCCGGTGCAGACCGTCGGCCGTCGGAAAGAGGCCGTCGTTCGGGTGCGTTTGGTGCCGGGTACCGGAAATTTCGTGCTCAACGGCCGCACCATCGAGGACTACTTCCCGAACAAGGTGCATCAGCAGTTGGTCAGGTCACCGCTGGTGACCGTCGAGCGCAGCGAGGCCTTCGACGTGCATGCCCGCCTGGTCGGTGGGGGTCCGTCGGGCCAAGCGGGAGCCCTGCGGCTGGCTATTGCCCGCGCGCTGATCGAGGTCACCCCTGAAGACCGCCCCGCGCTGAAGCGCGCCGGCTTCCTGACACGTGATCCGCGTGCCACCGAGCGCAAGAAGTACGGCCTGAAGAAGGCGCGCAAGGCGCCGCAGTACTCGAAGCGCTGATTTCGCCACCTATCGACCACCGTGTCCGCGGTTGCGACGGCGGCCGCGGTGGTACGGGCACGGAGGCGGGCCGCACCTGGTGCGGTAGGGTCACTGCCGCGGCGGGCGAGAGCAAGCCCGCCAGCCAGTGCCTGTCGTCGTGCCATGCGGGCCGGCAGGTGCGCAGGGCTGAGCATGGGCACACCGGCCTCCCGCTTCCATTCCTGTCACCCGCACCGCAGATCCACCGATAAGGGGTGAGGTATGGGCCGCTTGTTCGGCACCGACGGAATCCGTGGTATCGCCAATGAGTCCTTGAGTCCGGAATGCGCATTGCGCGTATCCGGCGCGGCAGCGCAAATCTTGAGTGGCTCACACAGCTCGCCCGCCGGTGAGCAGCGCGCACTCGCAGTGGTCGGTCGGGATCCGCGAGCCAGTGGGGAGATGCTGGAGGCCGCCGTCACGGCCGGGTTGACTGCCGCGGGAGTGGATGTGCTCTTGGTCGGGGTGCTGCCCACCCCGGCTGTCGCCTATCTCACCGAGATGTACGACGCCTGCATGGGCGTGATGATCTCGGCGTCGCACAACCCGATGCCGGATAACGGGATCAAGATCTTCGCAGCTGGTGGACACAAGCTCGACGACTCGGTGGAAGATCGAATCGAGGCGCTCGTTGCTCGCGATACGCCGTGGCGTCCGACCGGCGCGCGCATCGGACGGGTGCGCGGCGCGTCGAATGCACACAACGGATCGGTGATTCCGGGTCGATATGGTCTCGCCCATAGCCATGAGCGTTACGTGGAGCACGTGATCGCGGCGACGGGACAGGATCTGTCCGGACTGACCGTCGTGGTCGATTGCGCGCACGGCGCCGCGGCCGAGGTTGCGCCGGTCGCCTATCGAGCGGCCGGGGCGACGGTCATCGCCCTCAACGCCGAGCCGAACGGCCTCAACATCAATGACGGCTGTGGTTCGACCCATGTGGACCAGGTCCGGTCCGCAGTCGTGGAGCACGGAGCCGACCTGGGGCTCGCGCACGACGGTGATGCCGACCGTTGCCTGGCCGTCGCAGCGGACGGGAGCCTTGTCGACGGCGACCGGATCATGGCGATTCTGGCGATTGCGATGCACGAGGCAGGAGAGTTGGCCGATGCCACCCTGGTCGCCACTGTGATGAGCAACCTCGGTTTGCACATTGCCATGCGTGCGGCCGGAATCACTGTGCGCACCACATCTGTCGGTGATCGCTATGTCCTCGAAGAGCTTCGGCGGGGCGGTTTCACGCTGGGTGGGGAGCAGTCGGGGCATCTGGTTCTTCCGCGATATGGAACGACTGGTGACGGAATCCTGACCGGTCTACGCCTGATGGCTCGGATGGCTGGGACCGGGCGGTCGCTGGCCGACCTGGCCGCCGTCATGGAAACTGTGCCGCAGGTATTGGTGAATGTTCCGGTCAGTGACAAGTCTCTGGTAGCGCAGGCTCCCGAAGTACGCGAGGCCGTGTTGGAAGCCGAGCGAATTCTCGCCGACTCCGGACGGATTCTGCTGCGGCCCAGTGGAACCGAAGAACTGGTGCGAGTCATGGTGGAGGCCACCGACCCGGTGCAGGCACGGCAATTGGCCGACGTTCTCGCGAAGCGGGTTGCTTCCGTATAGGGGCGGCGCCCGAGGGGAAGGCGGGTGAGGCGGCAGCGCCCGACAGTATTCGAGAGCTTCTCGAAGTTCGGTGTCGGTCGTCGAACCGATGACGGGCACACTGGAGATGTTGTGATCACCGTCGGAGGAAGAAGACTCATGAGCGCTCCCAAACGCCGTTTCACTCGCTCGAGCGACGACAAGTGGGTCGCTGGGGTGTGTGGTGGTATTGCCGATTTCGTGGGCTGGAATTCCAATCTCGTTCGTCTGCTGTTCGTGGTTTCGTGCCTATTGCCCGGCCCACAGGTATTGATCTATCTCGTGCTGTGGCTGCTCATGCCGACGAAGTGAGCTGCCACGCTGCATCCGGTCGTCCGGGATGTCAGGATGGAGTGAGGCCGTTTCGGCGGTGTCGCACTATCGCACGAGTTCATCGAGGAGGAGAATTACATGGCCGGGTCGGGCGAATTTCCAGGACTGAATACCCCCGACATCGATTCGTCCTCGTCCCTGAATGGATTGGGCCCGATCGAACTGCAGCAACCCACGCAGGACATCGATGGTGACGGTGTCCTCGACTCCGTCACCACCACCAACGACGGGACTGTCCAGGTCTGGACCGACTTCGATCATGATGGCATCGCCGACCATGTCAAGATCGTGGAAGAAGACGGCGACTATGCCGCATGGGAATTCCACCGTCGTCCCGACGGTACCTCGGAGTGGGTTCGCACCGATAAGGGCAGGATCGGTAACTGACCGGACTCGCCTCCTCGGTGTGGCTTTCCCAGCCGCTGCACTGCGGTCATAGACCCGCCGGCACGGCAGACGCGTAGAGGTCCACCGCGCAACGCAATCGGGATGCCGGTGAACGGCATGAGGCCGAGCCCGCACCCGCGAGTGGAAACGACGACGGAGGATTCGTGAGCGAGTCGGACAGGGTCGGGGTTCACACGGCCGAACTCGCTGCGCTGGGTAGCGATTACCGGCGCTCGGCAGACTCTGTTCGTCAGCAGGCCGCACGTGTTGTCGACGGTGTTTTCGGCAGCGACAGCAGTGACGCGGGACGCAACTACCTACAGCATGCCGCCGCCGTGCATCGAGGATTGGAACGGATCGGCACGTGGCTGCGGAATTGGAGTGACGCCACCGCCGAGACGGCCGACACGCTCGGTGTCGCAGTCGTAGCCTACGAGAAGACCGATCGGCAGCGCGCCGCGCGGACGAATGCGTTGTGATACCGGCGAGTACGACCTCGAGGAGTCGGGACCATGGCCGTTTCCTGGCAGGGCAGGACGATCGACGCCATCTTGGACGAAGGCAGCCCCGGACTGCGCTACTGGGTGGAGTTCATGCCGCTGTACCAGGCGGCGTTCGGCGGCACGGAAGACCTCGAAACAGTCTTGGCGCGGTACGACGAACAACGTGGCATGCGAGTCGAAAAGTTCGAGTACACCGGGCAGCTGCTGAAAGGTGCGCTGACCGAAGCCGACACCCAGTGGCGCGCGCAGCGCAGCTACACCAGTCGTCTACCCGGTGTCTGGCAGGGAACCGCCGCGACGGCTGCCCTCGGCATGTTGAACGAACAGTCCTTGCTGGCCGAGGCGGACCGGCAACACGCCTGGGATGCATGGAAGGCCATCGACCCGATGGCGAATTCGTTGCGCTATGCGGTCGGCGCGAAAGCAGAGGTCGTGCTCGGATTGCTGGAGGATGCGGAAGACGGCAGGAAGGTCGTGACCATCGGTGGCAAGTCGGCCGCGGATGTGCGGGTCTTGGTCGAGGTGCACCACGCGCAGGACTGGATCAGCGGGAGCCACGTCCGCGACCTGCGCCGGATTTTTCCCGCACTCGACGAGTTCGGTGACCATGATGGTGACAAACAGTCGTTGACCGACGCCTACGGCGAAATGATTCGCGGCACGGTCGATGCGTGGTTGCGTAGTCCATTCAAGCAGGATTTCGAAGCGAAGCTGTCCCGATACATGGATGCCTGCCAGCTGACCGACGATCATTTCACGTTGCAATACCAGAATCTGACCGGTGCATTGGCGGCAGTTTTCGAACGGGACTACCCGCGGCCGCTGCCGACCACGCATACGTCCGGCTACGAGGGTGCCGAGATTCCTGCTGCGCCGACGAGGTCCGGCTGGTCGTCATCCCTCGTGACCTCGGCCGACCATGTGCCGAGTTCGCTTCCCGCTGATCTGGCGTCCACCGCACCGACCATGTCGACACCGTTCGGTCGGTCGCTTCCGTTCGTGGACGGCTTGGCCGGTCTCGAACGTGGAGGAGATGGATTGCCCTCGTCGACGACGAGTCTCACACAGACGGTCGGCCGAGCAATCACTGTCCTCGGTGGAATGGTCCGCGACGGGATCGATGATGTGATCGACGGGCTCGGGTCGGGTTCGGTTGGGTTGTCCGCAGATGCTGCCTCGGGCAGGTCGTCGAGCACAACCCCTGCGGAGTCGATGCCGGCTTCGTTGTCGCCATCCTCGCCGATGTCGGTTTCGACGGTACCAACGCAGTCTCTGGAAGGTTCGGCCGAGTTCGGCGGCGATGCGGGAAGGTCGCCGGCTTTGGCAACGAGTTCGGCTCACAGCAGCGACGACGATGCGGCGGCGCTCGGCGCGACCGTCGAACACGAAATCGATGGAGCAGTGGAAGAGCATGCAGCGGTGCTCGATTCGAACAGTCGATACGACACTGGAGCAGACGGACTACTCGCAGAGCAGGAAAGGCTCGGTGGCTCGAAGGCCGAGTTCGAAATCGGCGGAAAGCGAGCAACGTTCGGGTCGGGGTCCGATGGCCAGGTGACGCTCGTGCTGTCCGACGGGGCAGGACAGTCACAGGAATTCGAACTCGACCTCGACGAGGAGGGGATGCCGGTCATCTCGAGGAGTGAGCCGGCGCTGCCTCCCCACGCACCGATAGGTATCGGCCAGGGCAATCTTGTTCCAGGTCGGCCTGTTCCAGACCAGCCAGTTCCAGACCCGGACGAATCAGGTGAGACCTTGCCCACCGCAGAGCAGGGCACGGCTGATTCGGCGCAGCGAAACGAGACCCCGCCTTCGGGTGGAAACGATGCTCCGCCGGTTGCATCGGTCGACTCGCCACCGCCCCGGAATCCCGATGTGGAGCGCGAGCGGCGTGCGGAACCGGTTCCACCGGAGCGCACCTCGAAACCTGCTGACCCGCCCGACACCGGCGCGGAATTGGCAGAGGCGGGACCCCTGTGAACGTGGCAACGGCCCCACCGTGGCGCCGGACGAAGGAGGGTAGGGCACATGGTGAACTACGGGGAGGAAGCCAGGCGCCTGTCCGAGGAGAATCGGCGGCGGATGGCGATGTTGCTCGAGGAGATCCACGATGTCACAGAGCAGACCGCGGCGGCGAGCCGAGAATTCGCCGATCGTCTCGCCGCCGATATGGACCAGCTCCGAGCGGAGCGTGCCGAGCAGACGGCGCACAGCGGTGTCGAAGTCGAGGAGAAGCAACGACCCGAGGCTGCAGCGTGGGCTCGCCGGGCGGCCATCGCCCGGTCGGTCGCTGCCCGCAAGGCGACCGATCTGGTCACGCCCGTCGATGAGCAGGACGAAGAGACAGAGTTCTACCAGCGCAAGAGCTGGCTGATCTGAATGCTCCGCAGCTACTGCGGGACGGCCGTCGCCGTCGATCACTACCGTCGCAGTAGCGTGACCATCCGGCCGACCGTCTTCAGCTTCTGTGGCTGCTCCTCGCGTGGTGCGGTGGGGTCGACGACTGCAGTGTGCGGGATCGTCGCCTGGGGATCAGCGAATGGTCGGTAGGTCTTGTCGTCGTTGAGCGTGGCGAGCAGGTACCCGGCCAGCAGGGCGCGAGTGAGTCGTGCCGTCCTCAATTCGTGCTTGCCGGCGCCGACGGCTGTCAGCAGCCGGCGGCCTTCGATGATGCCGTTGTGCGAGGCCTTGTCGAGGGCGCGCAACAGCGCTGGGCCGCTCCACGTGGTGGCCATCGGGATGGCATTGGAGCGGATCGAGCCGAGGTCGGTCGCGCCGGCCAGGATCAGTGCTGGCATGTCGAGTCCGGGCGCGAGTCCTTCGGCGGCAGGGGCCGTGGGTGCCGGGAACAGGCTTGCGACCGTGGCTACCGGACGTTGACCGGCAGCGATGACTGCCGCGCCAGCGCCCATATCGTGTCCGGCCAGGGCAAGACGTTCGGGGTCCACGCTGATGGCGCCGTCTCCGAGCCGTACGCCGGTACAGATGTCGAGCGTGGTGAGCAAATCGGTCGCCAGTCCCAGATGTGACGGGATCGGACCGCGCTCGGTATCCGGGGCAGCGGCCACGATGCCCCACGAGGCGAGGTGTTCGAGCAGTCCGCGGTAGTGTCCGGCACTGGTCAGCCAGCCGTGACCGAATGCGACGGCTGGGAGGTTCCGTCCCGACTCGGGGGTGTACACCACGCCCGGTTGGCCGGCGATGGCCAAGTTGCCACGCAGCACGCGGTGGGGACCGCGACTGGTCAGGGCGCTCAGAAGCGATTTCACAGACACCGACACGACACGAACGTTATCGGATAAGTAGGGTGTTGATCCATGTGCGGAATCGTGGGGTACGTCGGGTACCGAGACGCCCTCGGCGTCGTCGTCGACGCATTGCGCCACATGGAATATCGAGGCTACGACTCCGCGGGTGTGGCGATTCTGGACGGCGCGGGCGCGCTGAGGGTGGGACGCAAGGCGGGCCGGCTGACCAATCTGGAATCCGAGCTGTCGGAAATCGGCATCGGCCGTTTCGTTGGGACGACCGGTATCGGACATACCCGCTGGGCGACCCACGGCGCGCCGACCGACCGCAATGCACACCCGCATCGCGATCACAGTGGCACGGTCGCCGTGGTGCACAACGGGATCATCGAGAACTTCGCGCCGTTGCGCCGTGAGCTGGAGGATGCCGGCGTCGAGTTGGGTAGCGACACCGATACCGAGGTCGCCGCTCACCTGGTGGCTCGTGCCTACGCCCATGGCCCGACCACCGGTGATTTCGTGGCTAGTGCGTTGGCCGTGCTACGCCGCCTGGAGGGTGCGTTCACGTTGGTTTTCACCCACGCCGACCACCCCGACACGATCGTGGCGGCGCGCCGCTCCACGCCGTTGGTCGTGGGTGTCGGCAAGGGGGAGATGTTCATTGCTTCGGACGTGACAGCGTTCATCGAGCACACGCGTGAGGCGGTCGAACTCGGCCAAGATCAGGCCGTGGTGATCACCGCGGACAGCTACCTCGTCACCGACTTCGCGGGTGACGAGGTTGGTGCGCAGACCCGTGCGTTCACCATCGACTGGGACCTGGCTGCCGCGGAGAAAGGTGGCCACGACTACTTCATGCTCAAAGAGATCGAGGAGCAGCCGACCGCGGTCGCAGATACCTTGATCGGTCATTTCGGCAGCGACGGGGCCGGCGCCGGTCGCATCGTGTTGGACGAGCAGCGTCTCGGGGACCAGGAACTGCGTGATGTCGACAAGGTGTTCGTCGTCGCGTGCGGCAGCGCCTACCATTCCGGACTCCTGGCCAAGTACGCCATCGAACACTGGACACGATTGCCGGTCGAGGTCGAATTGGCCAGCGAGTTCCGCTACCGTGACCCCGTCCTGGACCGCTCGACGCTCGTCGTGGCGATTTCCCAGTCCGGCGAGACCGCGGATACGCTGGAGGCGGTGCGCCATGCCAAGGAGCAGAAGGCACGTGTTCTCGCTATCTGCAACACCAATGGCGCGCAGATTCCACGGGTGTCCGACGCGGTGCTCTACACCAGGGCCGGGCCCGAAATCGGGGTTGCCTCGACCAAGGCCTTCCTGACTCAGGTCACGGCGAATTATCTGGTCGGACTGGCTTTGGCGCAGGCACGTGGCACCAAGTATCCCGATGAGGTCGCGCGCGAGTTCGCTGAACTCGAGGCGATGCCGCGGTTGGTGGGTCGGGTACTGGAAACCGCTGCGCAGATGCGGACCATTGCACGCGAACTGGCGCACGTGCAGACCGTGTTGTTCTTGGGCCGGCACGTCGGGTACCCGGTGGCGTTGGAGGGGGCGCTCAAGCTCAAGGAGCTTGCGTACATGCATGCCGAGGGTTTTGCTGGGGGTGAGCTCAAGCACGGGCCGATCGCTTTGATCGAGGATGGGCTTCCGGTGATCGTGGTGATGCCGTCGCCGAAGGGTCGCGCGGTGTTGCATTCGAAGTTGCTGAGCAATATCCGAGAGGTGCAGGCCCGGGGCGCGCGTACGATTGTGATCGCGGAGGAGGGTGACGATACCGTCCGCCCGTTCGCTGATGATCTCATCGAGATTCCGAGCGCGCCCACGTTGTTTCAGCCACTGTTGTCGACGATTCCACTGCAGATTTTCGCTGCCGAGGTGGCGCAGGCGCGTGGCTACGACATCGACAAGCCGCGCAACCTGGCGAAATCCGTCACTGTCGAATAGGCCCCGACGGCCGCGAGAGCCGGATGGGGTCCGGCCGGCTCGGAGAGCGCCGGGCGGGTCGATCAGCGGTATCGGGGGGCGCTATTCGACAGTGATCGACCCGCGCATCTCGGGATGCAGTGTGCACAGGTACCGGTACGTGCCCGCGGTGGTGAACGTATGGCTCCATTCGCCCTTGTCGATGATGGGGCTGTTGATGCCCATGGCCCTGTCGCCGATTCCTTGCACGGTGTGCGGGACGCTGTCGTCGAATGTCCAGACGACGGTGTCACCGACCGCGATGCGCAGTTCGGCGGGAGAGAACCTCATGTCCGTGACGCGAACGGTGGCCGTGGCGGGCTTGCTTTCGTTCGTCTGCTCGACGATCGTGGTCGGGCCGACCGATTGCGTCGTCGTCGGCGCCACCGGGTCGGTGTCCCCGCCGCACCCGGACAGCAGTAGCGCACCGGAGAAGGTGACTCCGGTGACAACTCGCATGGCCTTGGTGCAGCAGCGGACGCTCGGCATGACGGCCCAGCGTAGTGGATCACAGCAACGGAGGAGTGGCGATGTCGGCGTTACGGAGCTATTTCACCGTCGGCGAGGTACGCGCGGCCGAAGCCGAGTTGTTCACCCGTGTGCCCGAGGGGGTACCGATGCGGCGTGCCGCGCACGGATTGGCGACAGTAGTGGCCGGTGAGCTCCGCGAGCGCTGCGGCGGTGTTACAGGGCGCGCAGTGACCCTGTTGGTCGGGTCCGGGGACAACGGCGGTGACGCGCTGTGGGCCGGCGCGTTCTTGCGTCGTCGAGGAGTGGCAGTGACCGCGGTGCTGTTGGATCCAGCGCGCGCACACACGAAAGGGCTTGCCGCACTACGCAAAGCCGGCGGTCGGGTCACCGATCGGGTCGAGGCCCCGGATCTGGTGGTCGATGGCATTGTCGGGATATCCGGCCGCGGCGGGCTACGCCCGCATGCCGCGAAACTCGTTGCGGCGTTGCATGCTCCGATCGTGGCGGCCGACCTTCCCAGCGGTGTCGACCCCGATACCGGCGCGGTCGACGGCCCCGCCGTTCGGGCGGACGTCACGGTTGCGTTCGGCGCCTACAAACCGGTGCATGCGCTCGCGGCGGTTCAGTGTGGCCGAATCGAGTTGGTCCCCATCGGCTTGCGGCTCCCGGAGCCGAGTCTCGGCGCGTTGGAACCTGCCTCGATCGGCGCTACATGGCCGGTCCCCGGCCCGGCGGACGACAAGTACACCGGAGGAGTCACCGGCGTATGTGCCGGCAGTGCAACGTATCCGGGCGCTGCCGTGCTGTGTGTGGGTGCCGCTGTCGCCGCGACCTCGGGTATGGTGCGCTATGCCGGATCCGCGGTGGACGAGGTTTTGAACAGGTTCCCGGAAGTGATTGCCACGCGGCGGGTCGCTGACGCTGGACGCGTGCAATCCTGGGTTTTCGGTCCTGGGGCGGGCACCGGCGCCGTCGCTCGCGAACGTCTTGCCGAGATTCTTTCCACCGAACTTCCCGTGGTCGTCGACGCCGACGGTCTCACGCTGCTGGCTGCCGAGCCGGATATGGTGCGTAACCGCACAGCTGCGACGGTGTTGACGCCGCATGCGGGCGAGTTCGCTCGCCTCACCGGCTGCCCGGTGGGCGCGGATCGGGTCGCGGCAGTGCGCGACCTCGCAGAATCCTGGCAGGTGACCGTATTGCTCAAGGGCCGCGCGACTCTGGTCGCGGCGCCGGAGCGTTCGGTCCTGGTCAACGAGGCGGGTGGGTCCTGGGCGGCCACCGCTGGGGCGGGTGACGTGCTGTCGGGGGTTCTCGCAGCTGTACTCGCCGCGGGAGGTGACCCCTGGTGGTCGGCAGCCGCAGCCGCCCGCGTGCATGCGCTGGCGGCGAATCTGGCCGCGCACACCGACGCGTCTGCGGGCGCCCCCATCTCGTCCAGTCGCCTGGTGACTCACCTTCCCGAGGCGATCGGCGTTCTGCGTCGGCTCGCGAGCCCGGACCGTGCTCAGTCCCGACCACCAGGGTGATGCGCGAACAGTGTCTTCGACGCGAATGGCAGGATCGGTAGCCGTGAACGCACTGGTGGAAACTGTCGTCGATCTGGATGCCATTGCCCACAACGTGCGGATTCTGCGGGAACACGCAGGCGATGCCGGGGTGATGGCAGTGGTGAAGGCCGACGGCTACAACCATGGATCGATCGAGGTGGGGCGGGCAGCGCTGACGGCTGGAGCGAGCGAACTGGGTGTCGCGACAGTGGCGGAGGCGGCGCAGTTGCGTGCCGCCGGGATAACGGCGCCGATCTTGTGTTGGCTCGACAGCGCCGACGCGGATCTCACGGCCGCGGTAGCCGCCGACGTCGAGATCGGTGTGTCCTCACGGGTGCATCTGCAAGCGGTCGCCTCGGCGGCGCGCGAGCTGGGCCGTACCGCGACAGTCACGGTGAAGGTGGATACCGGCCTGAACCGCAATGGTGCCGCACCGGATGAATACTCGCCGCTGTTGGCGGCGGTGCGCACGCTCGTCGATGAGCATACGGTGCATTTCCGTGCGCTCTTTTCGCACCTCGCGCGCGCCGATGAACCCGAACATCCTGCCAATGACCTGCAGCACGCGCGGTTTCTGGACGCGATCGCTGCGGCCAAGGAACACGGCCTGGAGCCGGAGTTGGTGCACCTCGCCAATTCGGCTGCCACTTTGACCCGTCCAGACCTGGCTTTCGACCTGGTCCGGAGCGGCATCGCCGTATACGGCCTGTCCCCGATTCCGGACAACGATTTCGGCTTGCGTCCGGCGATGACCTTCCAGTCCCGAGTCGCGCTTGTCAAGGAGGTTGCCGCGGGAGAGGGAGTCTCCTACGGTCACACGTGGATCGCACCGCGCGATACGACCATCGCATTAATAGCTGCTGGCTATGCTGATGGTGTGTTCCGTGGTTTGAGCGGCCGGTTCGATGTACGGATCGGTGACACCCGATATAGAAATGTCGGTCGAGTGTGTATGGATCAGTTCGTGGTCGAACTGGGTGACAATTCGAGCGGCGTCGTAGTAGGGGACACAGCTGTGTTGTTCGATGAGCAACCGCATGCTCAGGAATGGGCCGATCTGCTCGACACCATCCACTACGAAGTGGTGTGTGCTCCACGCGGCCGAACCGCCCGACGCTATCGAGGGGGTGCACGATGAGGCGGGCGCACGGGTCGAACGAAACCGAACCGGTGCCTGGTGCTGCCCCGATCCGCGGTGAGATTCCGGAGGTGGCTGGTGGCTGAACGACAACGCCGGGTCCTGCCCACGGTCGCCGACACCGAGGCGCTGGGCCGCGAGCTGGCCGAGAGTTTGCATGCCGGTGACTTGGTAGTGCTGGACGGCCCACTCGGCGCGGGTAAAACCGCACTCGCTCGCGGCATCGCCGACGGTTTGGGTGTGCAGGGCCGGGTCACCTCACCGACGTTCATCATCGCGCGCCAGCACCGTGCCGGACATCGGGTAGGAGCCCCCGCGGTACCGCTGGTGCATGTGGACGCCTATCGGCTCGGTGGCGACCTCGACGAGTTGGACGCTCTGGACCTGGATGCCGATCTACATCAGGCCGTCATCGTGGTCGAATGGGGCCGGGGGGTAGTGGAACACCTTGCCGAGCGGCACCTGCGCGTGCAGTTGGCTCGTGAGCCGGATTCGGATGTGCGCACCGCAGTCTGGGAATGGGTAGATTAGCCATTAGGTAGCTCTGCATCGGCAATCGCTACCACCCGGTATCGTTGGGTCAATCATGCTTGTACTAGCCGTCGATACCGCGACGCCCGCTGTCACCGCGGGACTGGTGGATGTGCAGCGGGGCACCGGCGCCGCAGACCCTGTCCACGTACGTGTCGTCGCTTCCCGGGTGCGGGTCGACCCCCGCGCCCACGCCGAGGTGCTCACCCCGCAGATTCTGGAATGCCTCACCGCGGCAGCTTGTTCCAGGACGGACATCGCGGCGGTCGTCGTCGGCGTCGGTCCGGGACCGTTCACCGGTTTGCGCGTCGGAGTGGCGACCGCGGCCGCATTCGGCGACGCACTGGGTATCCCGGTGTACGGCGTGTGCAGTCTCGACGCGATCGCCGCCGATGCTGCGGCCGATCTTTCGGTGCCGTCCACGGAGCGTCCGCCGACCGCCGAGCTACTCGTGGTGACCGACGCACGTCGGCGTGAGGTGTACTGGGCGCGTTACCGTGACAGTGTCCGCGTAGCCGGACCCGAGGTCTGCCGACCCACCGACCTCGACGGCGGGCCGGCCACGGCGATCGTCGGGTCCGCCTCGCATGTCGACTTCTTCGATCTCCCGGTGCTCCCGGTCGAGACACCCTCACCCGCGGGACTGGTGCGGGTGGCGGCGGCCGAAGTGCTCGCCCGCGCTGTACCGGCGCCGTTGGTCCCCTTGTATCTGCGCAGGCCGGATGCAGTCGAGCACGCCCATCGCAGACTCGATCGGACCGGAGCGTGACGCCGGTGGCTTTCCGTATCGAACCCATGGCGGCTGCTGACGTTGCACGGTGCGTCGAACTCGAGCAGCTGCTGTTCCCCGAGGACGACCCATGGGCTGCGGTGGCCTTCCATTCCGAGCTGGCTGGGCCGCACAACCGCTATATCACTGCGCGCGATGACCAGGGGCGAACGCTTGGCTACGCGGGTATAGCCCTGTTGGGCGACCGCGCGCACCCCGAAGCCGAGGTCCACACCATCGGCGTGGATCCGAGTTGCCATCGCGCAGGTATCGGTACCCTGCTACTCGAGGCGTTGCTGGTGGAGGCGGACAGGCGCGGTGGACCGGTGTTCCTCGAGGTCCGCACCGACAACGAGCCTGCGATCGCGCTGTATACCAAGCATGGCTTCCATATCATCGGACTGCGGAAGAACTATTACCATCCCAGCGGCGCCGACGCGTACACGATGCGTCGCCCCGCGCTGTCGGGCCACCGCGCACGGCACGCCGGCACTCCGGACGAGGTGCTGTCATGATCATCATGGGAATCGAGAGTTCTTGCGACGAAACCGGTGTCGGTGTCGTACGCAGGAATTCCGACGGCACCTGCGAGTTGCTCGCGGACGAAATCGCCTCCAGCGTCGATCAGCATGCGCGCTTCGGGGGTGTGGTTCCCGAGATCGCCTCACGTGCACATCTCGAGGCGATCGTGCCCGCGATGCGTCGTGCGCTGTCCGTTGCCGGCATCGTGAAGCCGGATGCGCTGGCAGTGACCGCCGGCCCAGGTCTGGCCGGTGCGTTGCTGGTCGGTGTGGCCGCGGCAAAGGCGTACGCAGCGGCATGGGACGTACCCTTCTTCGCGCTCAACCACCTCGGCGGCCATGTTGCCGTGGATACGCTCGAACACGGGCCGATGCCGCCGTGCATTGCGTTGCTGGTCTCCGGTGGCCATACCCACCTGCTGCACGTCACGAATCTGGCCGAGCCGATCGTCGAGTTGGGCAGCACCGTCGACGACGCAGCGGGTGAGGCTTTCGACAAGGTAGCGCGGCTGCTCGGGCTGGGCTTTCCTGGTGGTCCTGCGCTCGATGCCGCTGCGGCAACCGGGGATCCGGGCGCCATCGCATTCCCCAGAGGCATGACCGGGCCACGTGATGCACGTTACGACTTCTCGTTCTCCGGTCTCAAGACTGCGGTCGCCCGATATGTGGAGCGGGCGCAGCGGCAAGGGATCGGTGCCGACCAGCTGCCGATCGCCGACATTGCGGCATCGTTCCAGGAATCTGTTGCGGATGTGCTCACTCTGAAGGCAATTCGCGCTGCCCGCGATGTCGGTGTCGACACCCTGGTGCTCGGTGGGGGAGCGACGGCGAATTCACGTATTCGATCGATGGCCGAGGAACGGTGCGCCGCGGCCGGTGTGACTCTGCGGGTGCCCAGGCCCAGGTTGTGTACGGACAACGGCGCAATGATCGCGGCGTTGGGCGCGCATGTGGTCCCGGGTGGCACCGCGCCGTCGCCGCTGACGGTCGGAACCGATCCGGGCCTGCCGGTGTCGGTCAGCCTCGTCCGCTGAGTTGCGGAAACCGATCCGGCGTGCGCCCAGCGGCCCTTGGATCCGTTTCCGACGTGGCGTCGAGGCCGGAATCCCCGGGGTGCTCGGGAGGTGGTCTCGTGCCGAATCGGTTCGGCGCGATGAGCTGTCGAGGACTCGACGCCGACCCGGAGTCGGCCGGTGGAAGATACGGCGTGCCTGATTGTGGTGGCACGTGGTGCGGAGTCGACCCGGTATCGGGCGGCGGCTCGGCGCTCGGTACGGTCGGGTCCGGTGGTGCTTCCGGCGGGGGTTGCCCGGGTGTGTGCGGATTGCCCAACATCGGGGCGAGGAGCTCGGGAAACGGGATCAGCGGAAGGTCCGGATCGGGGCGCAGCGTGAGCTGAGTCGGGGTCACCGTCGGTGTACTCGACGGAATGCTGCTGCCGTCGGGGTGCGCTTGCGTAGTTGTCGTCTGTCGAATGCCGCCGCTCGAGGGCTGAGCTGTGTATTGCGGGGCGGGGTGGTCGGATTTCGGGACCGCAGATGTCGGGGGCGAAGTGGGTGTCGGCAGGCCGGAGGTGCTGTTGGTGGTCCCGGCGGGAGAGACGTCGTTCTCCGAGGTCGGCGCGAAGGTCTTCACGCCGTAGCCGATGATCAGGCCGACGACCACGATCGCGCCGGCCAGCGTACCGAACACTTTGGCGAAGGCCCCGGTCGGGGCTTCGCCGAGGTGTGCTCCCGCTGGGCCCGCCGACGCTTGGGCGGTATCGGCGATCAACGCTGCGCCCTTTGCGGTCACCGCCTCGGGGTCGGGCACGGTGAGCACTGGCACATCCAGTGCGGTGGTGAGCGTATCGACCACTGTCGGAATATTGGCGCCGCCTCCGATCACCGCTACTGCTTGGGGTTGCTGTGGCGCCCGCGCGAATGTGGCCGTGACGAACAGCGTCATGCTGTGCAATAGGTCGGCAACCAATTCCTCGAAGTCGACTCGGGTCAGTTTCACTGGGCGCCCTGCGACATGGTCGACGGTGACCGAGGTTGCGACCGACAGGTGTTCCTTGGCCGCGCGGCCGCGATTGGTCAGCATGCCGCGGTTCGGGCGCGCGCTGCGCCGGGCGAAGTGCAGCGCAACCAGATGTTGGTAGATCAGTTCGTCGATGGCCTTGCCGCTGACGGAGGTCGTGCGATCGGCGCGCAGCGGGGCCCCATCGGCCTGGTCTGCGATTGTGACGGTCAGGCCGGAGGCGCCGAAGTCGACGATGGCGACCGTGTCGTAGCGGGCCAGCAGACCTGTGTGCCGAAGATATGTCAGCGCGGCGGTGCTTTCCGGGATCAGCTCCAGTTCGTGCCGTCTGCCGGTGGCCGAACGAATGAGCTGGGCCTGCTCCTCGGTCCGGTAGGCGACTGCGACGCTGGTGGGCGGCGGAAGGGTGGCGGACTCGACATCGCGATGCATACCCGCGAAACGTCGTCCCACGGGTGGGGTGATCTGGTGCGGAGCAGAGGTGGCCGGCAATTGGGTCGTCATCAGCTCGATCGACGAGGCCACCAGGTCACCGAGATCGGATCGGGCTGCGTCGGCGGAGACAACGCGATAGTCGAAGATCTGGGTGCCGTTGGACCTGGTGGATACCAGCGCTGAGCACACGACCTCGGTTCCGGCGGAGATGCCGAGGGATGTTCGCATGTTCACCTCCCTTCGCGTGGATGATCGGTGCGTCGCCGACCATCTCGGTGGACCATGGGACCGCTGTATGGACGACACGCGACCCGGACCGGAATCGAACCGTTCCCCTCGAGGTCGGGCGCGATCACCGAGCATGGATCACGTGCGATATGTGGTCGTGCAGCGTCGCGTGCCGTCGACAGCGCGGCGCGTGGCCGCGCTCGCCGCCGGCCGGCGACGAGCGCGGTGACCGGATCACGACAGTCGTCGATGGTGTCATGATCCGTTATCTGAACGTTACTGTTTTTCCGAACCGATCGCCAAGAGGCGAGTGTCGTGGGCGTGCCGCGCCACGCTGGCACCGCCCAACCTTGAGCGCTGGCACTCGCATGTATAGAGTGCTAGTCGGCACTGTGTGTAGTGCTTGTGCCAGCAATTCGACCACTGGGCAGAGGTCCCGGCACCCGCGACGACGGGGCTATGCGCAGGGTCGGCATCGTGACCGAACCGACGAGTCCGGGACAGCAGTGCCGGACGACCGAATCCCCTGAAAGTGGAGGGCTCAACGTGGCGAGCGTGAACATCAAGCCGCTCGAGGACAAGATCCTCGTCCAGGCCAACGAGGCCGAGACGACGACGGCCTCCGGCCTGGTCATCCCCGATACGGCGAAAGAAAAGCCGCAAGAGGGCACCGTTGTTGCCGTCGGTCCTGGCCGGTGGGACGACGAAGGCGAGAAGCGCATCCCGCTGGATGTCCAGGAGGGTGACACCGTCATCTACAGCAAGTACGGCGGCACCGAGATCAAGTACCAGGGCGAGGAATACCTCATCCTGTCGGCGCGCGACGTGCTGGCCGTCGTCACCAAGTAGCCGAACACTCGTGTGTTCCGCCCCGGTGTCTCCCGCGACCCGGGGCGGAGTGCATTCGGTGTGTACCGACACCCGGCGCAGAACCCAGCGGCGCGAGCGACGGATCCGGAGGCGGCAGCTCGTATAGTCACGCAGGACCCGACGGCGCCGCAATCCGATACAGGAGCGAAACCCCATGGCAAAGCAGATCGAGTTCGACGAGAACGCTCGTCGAGCCCTGGAACGCGGCGTCGACCAGCTCGCCGATGCCGTAAAGGTCACCCTCGGCCCGCGTGGACGGCATGTCGTGCTCGCAAAGTCCTTCGGTGGCCCGGCGGTGACCAATGACGGCGTCACCATCGCGCGCGATATCGAACTGGAGGATCCGTTCGAGAACCTCGGCGCGCAGCTCGTCAAGAGCGTCGCCACCAAAACCAACGACGTGGCCGGCGATGGCACGACCACAGCAACAGTTCTGGCCCAGGCGCTGGTTCGTGCCGGGCTGAAGAACGTTGCGGCAGGAGCGAATCCGATCGCGATCGGTTCCGGCATTGCCAAGGCCGCCGACGTCGTCTCCGAAGGGTTGCTTGCGATGGCCACCCCGGTCTCCGGTGAGCAGGCCATTGCGCAGGTCGCGACGGTGTCGTCTCGAGACGAAGAGATCGGCGAGATGGTCGGCAAGGCGCTCACCACTGTCGGTCAGGACGGTGTGGTCACCGTCGAGGAGTCCTCTGGTCTGCAGACCGACCTCCTCGTCACCGAAGGTGTGCAATTCGACAAGGGCTACCTCTCGCCCTATTTCATCACCGATCCCGACAGCCAGCGTGCCGTTCTCGAGGACGCGCTCGTCTTGTTGCACCGCGAAAAGATCAGTTCGCTGCCGGACTTTCTGCCGCTGCTGGAGAAGATTGCCGAGTCCGGCAAATCTGTTCTCATCGTCGCCGAGGATATCGAGGGTGAGGCGCTGTCCACCCTGGTGGTCAATGCGATTCGTAAGACGATCAAGGTCGTCGCGGTGAAGGCGCCGTTCTTCGGCGATCGTCGCAAGGCATTCCTCGATGACCTGGCCGTGGTCACCGGCGGCACCGTGATCAATCCCGACCTGGGCATCTCCCTGTCCGAGGCGGGTCTGGACGTGCTCGGCACGGCGCGCCGCGTCGTGGTCACCAAGGACGACACCACCATCGTCGATGGCGCCGGCTCCGACCAAGACATCGAAGCTCGCATCGCGCAATTGCGTCGTGAGATTGCGGCCACCGATTCCGACTGGGACCGTGAGAAGCTCGAGGAGCGGCTGGCGAAGCTGGCCGGTGGCGTGGCGGTGATCAAGGTCGGCGCGGCTACCGAGACTGCTCTCAAGGAGCGCAAGTATCGCGTCGAAGACGCGGTGAATGCGGCAAAAGCCGCTGTGGAAGAGGGCATCGTTTCTGGTGGTGGCACCGCCCTGGTGCAGGCGAGCGCCAAGCTGGGCGAGCTGCGCGAGTCGCTGTCCGGTGACGAGGCAGTCGGCGTCGCGGTGGTGCGTACCGCGCTGCAGGCGCCGTTGTACTGGATCGCCACCAATGCGGGCATGGACGGCGCCGTGGTGGTCGACAAGGTGACCACCGGCAAGGAGGGCTTCAATGCCGCTACGCTCAGCTACGGTGATCTGCTCACCGATGGCGTCGTCGACCCCGTGAAGGTGACTCGCTCGGCGGTGGTGAACGCGGCCTCGGTCGCGCGCATGGTGCTCACCACCGAGAGCGCCGTGGTCGACAAGCCCGCAGAAGAACAGGATGACCACAGCCACGCCGGTCACATGCACTGATCCGGCACGGTATCACGCTGTATTCACGAGGCCCCCGAACATCGGTTCGGGGGCCTCGTGCCGGGGTGTGGGAAGGCGGCAGGGGGCCGGGGTTCAGCTGGCCACCGGTGGCTGCTCGGCAGCGATGGCCGCGAGCAGGCGCCCGCGCAACGACGGCGGTGGGGCGGTGGCGACTGCGGTGGCGAGGGCAGCCAGGGCCGCCTGTGTGTCGTCGACCTGCTGAGCGAACTCCTCGCGTAGCGCAGGGTCCTCGCCGTCGAGCAGGTCTTGTATTCCTTGATGGTCGTCGTCGTCGATCGATCCGAGCGCGACGGTGTGCGCGAGATCGATCTGGCGTTCGTTCATCTCACGTCACCCCCAAACTTCTCTTCAGTCGTGTCAATCCGTCCCGAATCCGGGACTTCACAGTAGGCAGCCCCACGTCGAGATAGCTTGCTACCTCCGCGTAGGTTCGACCGCCGTAATAGGCAAGCGAGATGGCTTCCCGTTGAGTTTCGGTCAGTGTGGCGAGGCCCGCCTGGACGGCCTGCTGTTCGAGCCTACGCTCGACCTCCTCGGTGACCTCGTCGAATTCGTTGCCCAGAACCCGCACGCCATACACGACTTCCCGCTGGGTTTGTGCCTGTTCGGCTCGAACTCGATCGACGGCCCGGCGATGCGCCAGCGTCATCAACCACGTCACGGCCGAGCCCTTCTCCGGGTCGAAACTTGCTGCCGTCCGCCAGACCTGCAGATAGACCTCCTGGGTGGTTTCTTCGGCGTATCCGGGGTCGTGGAGGACCCGCAAGACCAGACCGAAGACGCGTGCAGACGTCCGGTCGTACAGTTCGGCGAATGCTTCTTGGTCGGCAAGGCCGCATCGGTGCAAAAGCCCGGCGAGCTCGACGCTTTCGGCTGCGCGTGCCGTTACCGCAGGATCCACCGTGGGTGGGGAGGCTTCTCGGCGGAACGAGTCGCCTTCTGCGGCCGGGGGCCGCGTCGTCACAACGCTCCATTTTGTGTCATCGGCCACTACCGTAGCGGGTTGCTATCACCTCCCGATCGGTGGGGGTGCGCGTCGGCCCGCGGGGACCGACACTCCTGCGAAAGCGGCTACGTTCCGATCGCAACCTGCGCGCCGACCTACGGTGCGGAACCGATCGCGGTTCCCGTGACCGGCTCAGCTGAATGGGCGCCGTGGAGCCTGTTGTAGTCGCCTGTTATCTGCTAGGCATTCGATGCTCGGTGCCACGTGGATGGGAGAAGATTCGGTCAGACCGCCATCCGGCGGCGATGGCGTCGAGCGTGCATTTCGCGCTCGGCTTCCGACATGCCGCCCCAGATGCCATAGGGCTCGCTCACTTTCAGTGCATGCGCGCGGCACTGCATGAGCACCGGGCAGGCGCGGCAGATCTCCTTGGCGCGCATCTCCCGTGCGGTGCGGGCTCGGCCGCGTTCGCCGTCGGGGTGGAAGAACACCGCGGAGTCCTGCCCGCGGCAGGACCCTCGCATCTGCCAATCCCAGACATCGGCGTTGGGGCCCGGGAGGTGGGTCGGCATGGGCATGGTGAACTCCTCGTGGTGCGAGCTCGTCGACGTTGTCGAGCAGTTGTTCTGCAACGGTTTTTGGGCCACGGCGCCGTAGCGAGAGGTACCCAGGGGTGCGGCCTCGAACTCGCCGCGATTTCGGCCGGCGCCGTCCGTGGCGATGAGATACGTTATGTCCAGCTGCAAAATTCCGTCAATAGTCTGCGATAGCCGTTTCTGGTTCTCATGTCGATAAAATTAACCTGCCGAGTATTTACTTTCATGGCCGATCCAGAGATACTGATGGATTCGTCGCTGCACGGTATAGGGTTCGCGCGGGCGAATCGACTGAGTTTCCGCAGGTAGCGGCATCGGCTCTGATGTGCTGCCCAGACCTCCGTAAGCCGTGCGCGAGGCCGTGGCAGGCGGATGCCGGCGGTGCACGGGTCATGGGGACCGATGATGCAAGAAACGAGGCATGCAGGTTAATTGACAGAAATTCCTGTGAATTCCTGTCCAGGCTGCCCTTCGGGTGACGAAGCCATTTTACGTGATGGCAACACGGCCGCGACGGTTGAATGCGGCGGGTTGCTGACGCCTGGGACACTATTCGTCGGTGTCCCTGTGCGGCGCA
Organism: Nocardia sp. CNY236; assembly: GCF_000482385.1. Lineage (GTDB taxonomy): Bacteria > Actinomycetota > Actinomycetes > Mycobacteriales > Mycobacteriaceae > Nocardia. The sequence goes on along the minus strand of NZ_KI519393.1, from coordinate 168,709 downwards.
CGTATAGAGTGCGCCCGTGTCTGCATACACTCCGCTGGGAGAGTCACCGACCGTGGTCCTCGCCGACATCGCCTTCGGTGCCGACCCGGGTCGTGCCGCCGGCGAGCTACCGTCTGCCCCGGACGTGCTCGGGCGGTGGTATCGCGCGGTGGCGCTGTGCGGGCAGGGACGGTATGCCGCGGCGCGCGTCGAAGTGCAAAAGGTCTACGACCACACAGCCGACCCGGTGTTGCGGTCGTTGGCCGAGAGTACGGAGGGTTCCATCCTTCGTCAGCTCGGCTGGCACCGGCGCGCCGCCGCTTTCGACGGGCGCGCCGCAGCCGTGATTCTCGGCACCGATACAGCAACCAGCGGTGTGAGGGGTGTGGAGATTTCGAATACGCGGCAGAGCTATGTACCGGATGCGGCCGACGCGCTCTGTGACGCGCTCACCGGACTCGCTGCAGACGCGCTCGGCGCCGGCCGATTTTCGATGGCCAGTCGGTTGCTGCGCCGCGCCACCGCAACGCTGCCGCACGGCGGCAGTTGGCGACCGGAGATCCGGCTCCAGTGGGTATTTGCCGAAACCGCCATGGCAACAGGAGATTTCCGGGCAGCATGTGAGCATGCGGCAGTCGCGGCGCAACGAGCGGAATCCGCACCCTCGGTGCGGCACCAGGTCAAGTCCCGTCTGTTGGTCGCCGCCACGGCGGCCGCCGCCGGAGCCCGGGAGCGTTCGGACACGGTGGCCGCAGAAGTCTCCGTGCAATGCCGCGAATACGGTCTGCTTCCATTGCAGTGGGCGTGCGCCATGCTGCGAGCCGGACTGGGTGTCGAGACTGCGACGCAGGAGGCGGCCGAGTGCGCCGCAATCCTTGCGCGTCGTGGCGGAATGCTTCGTCCCTTGGGAGCTTGACGAATCTCACAACAACCGTTGCGGCGCCCAGGGCTCGGGCCCGACCATAGTGCCCGACGCGTCGTGCCGGGTCGCTATTGTTGATTCCGTTCCGCCCCTTCGGTGGAAGCACTGGTCACCATCGGACCGTGCCACTTTGTAACGCCGGGAATACCTCTGACGATGACGCACACGGGCGAAGAGTTGGCGCTTGCTGTCGCTGCCGCTGGGCGGGGTGACAGATCCGCTCTAGCCCAGGTACTGGAAATGATCCGCCCGCTCGTGGTGCGTTATTGCCGCGCGCGGGTCGGAGTCGCGGAGCGTGGGCAATTCTCCGCGGATGATGTCGCACAGGAGGTTTGCCTGGCCGTGATGACTGCCTTGCCCAGATATCAGGATCAAGGCAGGCCCTTCATGGCCTTCGTCTACGGAATCGCTGCACACAAGGTCGCCGACGCTCACCGCAATGCCGCTCGTAACAAGGCCGAGGCGATGGCCGAAGTACCAGATGTAACATCCACCGACCAAGGTCCGGAACAACGAGCTCTCGAATCCGAGACGAGCAGACAGATGAACCATCTGCTCGCCACGCTTCCGGAGAAGCATCGAGAGATTTTGATCTTGCGCCTGGTCATGGGTTTGTCGGCCGAAGAAACCGCAGTTGCCGTGGGCAGTACGGCAGGCGCGGTGCGAGTGGCTCAGCACAGAGCGCTCGCAAAACTCAAGTCGTATGTGGCGAGGGCAGGTGAAATGTATGGCTAGGGATGGCGAGGGTGGTCCGCACGACTGGAAGGCGCAGCTCGGATCGCCGAACAGCGGCCCCTACGCCGAGGCTTCCGCTGACGTCGCCCCGGTCGACATCGTCGCGGTTCGCCGCGACGACGCTCTGATCGACGCCATCGCAAGCGGCGGTCCGGTGAACACCGACGATGCCGAGGAACATCGGTTCGCAACACTGCTCAGGGATTGGCGGGCGGAGCTGATCGCTGCACCGATGCCTGCTGAGCCTGATCTAGATGTGATCGTGGCCGCGGTCAACCAGGAGATCGGCGCTCGGCAGGTCCGGCAGGAAGCCCGCAGCGGCGCACGACTGCGGCTGCTGCGTCCGATCCTTGGCTTCGCGGCCGCGGTGGCTCTGGTCATCGGTGGCATGACGGCGTTCTCCTATGGCGCGGAGCCAGGCGATCCGCTCTGGCGGGTCAAAGAGGTCGTCTTCAGTGAACAAGCCCAGACGACCGTCGTGCAGCGGGCGGACGACGACCTGACCGAGGCATCGGCGTTGGTGACGCAGAACCCGACTCAGGCGAAGGAGCGACTCGAGCGGGCCAAGGAGAACGCTACGCAGGTCAGCAATGTCGACAAGCGCAACGAGCTGATGACCGAGTGGCAACGTCTGTTCGTAGAACTTCGCAAGGTGTCGCCGGGGCTGGCCGACCAGCTCGAGCCGGTGACTGCGCAGTCCGGAGATTCCGTCACACCCTCCAGTGCTAGCACGACGACGACGACGTCGTCCGGCGCGGTGACCTCAGATAGCGGGCCGACAGTGCTGCGGATGCCGGGCGAGGGGGGCAGCGCTGCGTCGCAGTCGGCGGACGCGACGGAGCCCAACCCCGACGCGACCACCGTGCCCCCGACTGGGAGCGCTCCAACCGTGGTGACTGGCTCACTGTCGCCGACCACACCGCCGGCGGCAACTACCGCACCTACAGAGCCGCCGCGGGTGACTGAGGAGCCGACACCGCCGCCAGATGCGACAACGGCTGTCCCACCCCCCGGGGCGGAGCCGTCAGGCAACAATGGGCAAACCGAAGGAAATAGTGGGCAAACCGATGCCCCAGAGCCAGAGGACAGTCAGGCGGACCGACCGGGTCAGCCCGGTCGCTGATCGCGGAGAGCGGAGAGGGCAACGGCACGCCCGGTGCTATTTGTCGGACCCGTCCTCAGTAGTCGGCATCACGCCGTCGGTCGTGTGTGACGGAGATCCACGGGCAGCGGCTCCACGGTGGAGGGTGCGGTGAGGATGCGCGCAGAGCCGTGTTTCAGCCGTCGAGTCCGTCGAACCCGTCGCCCTGGAATGCCTCGTTCATCGAGGCGTCCGCGTAGCCGCGGCAGTAGTCCCACGTCACGTACGCTTCCGGTGTCGGATCGTAGGCGGGTTCATGGGGGCGGACAGTCCCGTCGACCAGCAACTGAAGCAGGTTGGCGCGCAACATGTCCCAGTCGTGGTAGTGGTCCTGCCTGCAGTCCTCGCAGCTGACCACGAGCCCACGGATACCACGGTGGGCCAACAGAGCTTCGTATACCGCCAGATCGGCGAGATCCTCCTCGACCGCGAGGCGCTCGTGAGGATCCAGCGGCTCGCCAGGCTCGATGGCATCGAGCGCGGCGGACGGGTCGGAGGGGTCTCCGGCGAACGGATCCGGCGGCAAGCCAGGTGGTAGATGGTCGCGCACACCCCCACGGTACGCAGAACAGGGCGGTCTGCGCCAGCGATGCGCTCCGCCAGTTTCGGTGCCGGGCTCGCTTCACTGGTGAGTTTTCCGGGCAGATACCATTGGGCGCAGGCTCCGGTGGTCGCGACAGCATTGCCGCCGAATGCCGCCGTCCATCCCATTCAGTCGTCACGGCGCCGGTTCGTCCGGCGCCGGTCGCTATCGAGGTCCAGGAGGGGTCGATCCGAATGAGTAGTCCCGTATCGGGCGAACGAATTGCAGTCCGCCCTCCTACGGGTGGTGACGATCCGAACAAGATTGCCATGCTCGGCCTCACCTTCGACGATGTGCTGTTGTTGCCGGCCGCTTCGGATCTGATTCCCAGCGCCGTGGCGACCACCAGCCAACTGACTCGAGAAGTCCGGTTGCGCACTCCATTGGTCAGTTCTGCGATGGACACGGTAACCGAGGCGAGAATGGCCATTGCAATGGCTCGTGCGGGCGGCATGGGAGTATTGCATCGCAACCTTTCGGCAGCCGATCAAGCGTCTCAAGTAGAGACGGTCAAGCGGTCGGAGGCAGGTATGGTCACAGATCCAGTGACCTGCCGCCCATCCGATACGCTTGCCGAAGTCGACGCCATGTGCGCGCGGTTCCGTATTTCGGGGCTTCCCGTGGTGGACGAAACCGGCGCTCTTGTGGGCATCATCACCAATCGCGACATGCGCTTCGAGGTGGATCAGAACCGCAAGGTGGCCGATGTGATGACCAAGGCTCCGCTGATCACTGCACAGGAGGGTGTGACTGCCGAGGCTGCACTCGGGCTGCTACGTCGCCACAAGGTGGAGAAGCTGCCGATCGTCGACGGCAACGGTCGGTTGCGTGGTCTGATCACGGTCAAGGATTTCGTCAAGACCGACCAATACCCGAATGCCACCAAGGACCGGGACGGGCGCTTGCTGGTCGGCGCAGCCGTCGGCGTCGGGGAGGACGCGTGGTCGCGGGCGATGACGCTTGCCGACGCCGGCGTCGACGTGCTGGTGGTCGATACCGCGCACGGCCATCAAGCACAGGTGGTGCAGATGGTGGCCAAGGTCAAGTCGGAGGTCGGTGACCGGATCCAGGTCGTCGGCGGCAATGTTGCGACGCGGGCGGGCGCAGCAGTCCTGGTCGAAGCGGGCGCCGACGCAGTCAAGGTGGGCGTCGGTCCCGGCTCCATCTGTACCACTCGGGTCGTCGCCGGCGTCGGAGCGCCGCAGATCACCGCGATCCTGGAGGCGGTCGCTGTTTGCAAGCCCGCGGGTGTCCCGGTCATCGCCGACGGTGGCATCCAGTTCTCGGGCGATATCGCCAAGGCCATCGCCGCGGGCGCGTCCTCGGTGATGTTGGGTTCCTTGCTTGCTGGCACCGCCGAGTCGCCGGGCGAGCTGATCCTGGTCGGCGGCAAGCAGTTCAAGAGCTACCGCGGTATGGGATCCCTCGGCGCCATGCAAGGCCGTGGACAGGTCAAGTCGTTTTCCAAGGACCGGTACTTCCAGGACGACGTGCTGGCCGAGGACAAACTGGTACCGGAGGGCATCGAGGGTCGCGTACCCTTCCGCGGGCCGGTCGACCAGGTCATCCATCAGCTGATCGGCGGGCTACGCGCGGCCATGGGATACACCGGGTCGCAGTCGATCGCACAACTGCAGGAGGCACAGTTCGTGCAGATCACTGCGGCGGGTCTGAAAGAGAGTCATCCGCACGACATCACCATGACTGTCGAGGCACCGAACTACACCGGTCGCGACTGACCCCACTACCGTCGTGGAGGTGCCGCTCGGTTCGCTGTGCATGGGCGGCCCTGGCGGTGGAGGTCCTTGCCCATGGGCGCGGTCGGACCGTGAAATGCCGACCGACCGGCGCTGCAAGAACTCGAGCGGCAGCTGCTGCAAGAACTAAGGAGAATTCGCGTGCGCGATATGGTGGAGATCGGCATGGGCCGGACCGCCCGGCGTACTTACGAGTTGGACGATGTCGACATCGTTCCTTCGCGTCGAACCCGATCGTCGAAGCAGGTCTCGCTGGCGTGGCAACTGGACGCCTATCGGTTCGATATCCCGCTGCTCGCGCATCCGACCGACGCGCTGGTATCGCCGGAGTTCGCGATCGAACTCGGCCGTCTCGGCGGTCTCGGCGTGATCAATGGCGAAGGGCTGTGGGCGCGGCACGCCGATGTCTCCGCGAAGATCGACCAGTTGCTCGAGGTGGTGGAGAAAGGGGGGTACCAGCACGCCGTGGCGCTGTTGCAGGAACTGCACGCCGCGCCGATGCAGCCGGATCTGCTCGCGGCGGCCATCGCGCAGGTCCACGCAGCCGGGGTCACGGTGGCAGTGCGGGTGAGTCCGCAGAATGCACGCGCTCTGACTCCGGCGTTGCTGCGGGCGGGCATAGACCTGCTGGTGGTGCACGGCACGATCATCTCCGCCGAGCATGTCGGCGACGGTGAGCCGTTGAACCTCAAGACTTTCATCGCCGAACTGGATGTGCCGGTGGTCGCGGGTGGTGTGAGTGATCACCGCACCGCATTGCATTTGATGCGCACCGGAGCCGCAGGCGTGATCGTCGGTTACGGCTCCTTCCCCGGTGCGACCACCACTGGGGAGGTGCTCGGTATCGGTGTGCCGATGGCCACTGCGATTGCCGACGCCGCTGCGGCGCGCCGGGACTATCTCGACGAGACCGGTGGCCGCTATGTGCACGTCATCGCCGACGGCGACATTGCCACCTCGGGGCAGTTGGCCAAGGCGATCGCTTGTGGTGCGGATGCAGCCATGCTCGGTGTACCGCTTGCGAGCGCCGCAGAGGCGCCAGGGCGCGGCTGGTACTGGCCCTCGGCGGTGGCGCATCCATCGGTGCCGCGCGGGTCGCTGCTCCATGTGGGCCAGGGGTGGCACCTCGGGGACGATTCGGGTGAAGCGCCCCGCCCGAGCTTGGAGCGAGTGCTGCACGGTCCGTCCAACGATCCGTGCGGTTCGTTGAATGTCGTCGGGGGCTTGCGGCGTTCGATGGCGAAGGCCGGCTATTCGGATCTCAAGGAGTTCCAGAAAGTGGGTCTGAGCGTTCGGGTGTGACCCGGCGCCTGTCCGGCATCGGGGTCGGTGGTTCATCGACCCCGCCCGGGGTCAGTGGTTCATCGACCCCGCCCGGGGTCAGTGGCTCATCGACCCTGGGCGCTCCTCATCGGCGCGCGCAGAAACTGCCGAATCGCGCGGTTCACCGGTCCCGGATGGGTCATTGTTGCCGCCAGATGCGCGTCTGCGATCTCGACGAACGTGGCCGCGGCCAGCCCGCGGGCCATCTGCTGGGCACGACGGCGGTCCATTCCGCTGGCGGTGGGATGGACCACCAAGACTGGGCACGTGATTTCGCGAAGTCGATTCGATACCGAATCTCGGTTCACCAAGCAGTTCGCCGCGACCTCGATGCCGCGCCGGTCGTGCGTCATCCACCGCTGGATCCAGATCGCCCGATACCGCTCGTCGTCGCCGATCAACCAATAGGCCAGTTGGTGCACGGCTTGCTCGTGGGTGCCATGGTCGTACCACTGTCGCAGGAACTGCAGCGTGGCGGCCGATTGCCCGGGCGTCGGACCGTGGGCTTCGGTGCTGATCAGGATCAATGCGGAAACGCGTTCCGGTGCGATCAGCGCGGTGCGTAGCGCGGTGAAGCCGCCTTGTGCGGTGCCGCCGACGACGGCGTGTTCGGCGCCGAGATGGTCGAGCACTGTCAGGGCGTCGCGCGCGGCGGTCCAGTAGGTGAACGGCAGCCCTTCGTCTCTGGTGCGGCCATGGCCGCGTGCGTCCCAGGAGACGATCCGGAATTCCGGTGCCAGCGCGGTCATTTGGGCGGCGAACATCGTACGGTCCATGAGGAATTCATGCGCCAGCAGGACTATGGGGCCGTCACCGCCGCTATCCTCGTAATGGATGTCGGCGTCGATCGCGCGAGCGAAGGGCACGAGCAGAACAATAGCCAGCTGTCCGGGTTGTGCGGGCCGATTCGAGTGGTTGGCTGCGCGTGCTGCGGTCGGGTGCCGCCGATCCTTTGGATTCGCTCGCTCACTAAACTGTGCGAGTGGCACATCAACGACCAGTCCTCGTTGTCGACTTCGGCGCGCAATACGCCCAGCTGATCGCGCGGCGCGTCCGCGAAGCGAGTGTGTTCTCCGAAGTCGTTCCGCACACCACGACGGTCGAGGAGATCGCCGAGAAGCAACCGCTGGCGGTGATTCTGTCGGGGGGCCCAGCGAGTGTGTACACCGAGGGGGCGCCGAAGCTGGATCCGCGGCTGTTCGAGCTGGGGCTTCCGGTCTTCGGCATCTGCTACGGCTTTCAGGCGATGGCGCAGGCACTGGGCGGCACGGTCACGCGCACCGGCACTCGCGAGTACGGTCGCACCGAGCTCGATATCGACGGTGGTTTGCTGCACGGCGGATTGCCTACCATCCAACCGGTATGGATGAGCCACGGAGACGCGGTCACCGACGCGCCCGCAGGGTTCGAGGTCACCGGTACGACCGCGGGTGCCCCGGTGGCCGCGTTCGAGGATCGCGCACGACGCTTGGCCGGAGTGCAGTATCACCCCGAGGTATTGCACTCCCCGCACGGTCAGCAGGTGCTGAGTCGGTTCCTGCGCGAGATCGCCGACATTCCGGCTGTGTGGACGCCCGCCAATATCGTGGATTCGTTGATCACCTCGGTCCGGGACCAGGTCGGTGACGGGCACGCGATCTGTGGGCTGTCCGGCGGTGTGGACAGCGCGGTCGCGGCGGCTCTGCTGCAGCGAGCCATTGGCGACCGGTTGACCTGTGTGTTCGTCGACCACGGCCTGCTGCGCGCTGGAGAGCGTGAACAGGTGCAGCAAGATTTCGTCGCCGCGACCGGAGCCAGACTGGTGACCGTCGATGCGGTGGGGAAGTTCCTGGGTGAGCTGAAGGGCGTCACCGACCCGGAAGAAAAGCGCAAGGTCATCGGTCGGGAATTCATCCGGTCCTTCGAAGACGCCGTCGGTGAGGTCGTGCTCGAGCACGGGAGCTCGGATGGCGCCCTCCCGAAGGTCGAGTTCTTGGTGCAGGGCACGTTGTATCCCGATGTCGTGGAGTCGGGGGGAGGTAGCGGCACTGCGAATATCAAGAGCCATCACAACGTCGGCGGTCTACCCGATGATCTGGAGTTCGAACTCGTCGAGCCGCTGCGGTTGCTGTTCAAAGACGAGGTGCGTGCCGTGGGGCGCGAACTCGGTCTGCCGGAGGAAATCATTGCCCGCCAACCTTTTCCGGGTCCGGGTCTCGCTATTCGGATCGTCGGTGAAGTCACAGCGGATCGGCTGGAAACTCTGCGTCGTGCGGACGCGATCGCGCGCGAGGAACTCACTGCCGCCGGCCTGGACCGGCAGATCTGGCAGTGCCCGGTCGTGCTGCTCGCGGACGTCCGCAGCGTTGGAGTCCAGGGTGATGGCCGCACCTATGGGCACCCCATCGTCTTGCGTCCGGTCTCCAGTGAGGACGCGATGACCGCGGATTGGACGCGTTTGCCCTACGAGGTGTTGGAACGAATCTCCACCCGGATCACCAACGAGGTCGCGGAAGTCAATCGGGTGGTTGTCGATGTGACCAGCAAGCCGCCCGGCACCATCGAATGGGAGTAGGTCCCCGTCTTCGTCGTCGAGTCGAGGTCCAGAGCCCGAGCGGTCACTGTGGTCGGTGCCAGGTGGCGCTGTGCAGGATCAGGTGCCCCAGGAGCGTTCCTGTGGCCCAGTGCTGTTGTTCCGCCGAGCGGGCCGGCCCGGAGGTTTCGGTGGAGTCGGTTTCTCGTGGAGTCTGCTCGGATCCCATTCGGATTCTCCTGCGGTCCAGTTGGTCTTCGGCCGGCGGGTCGGTTGGTCACCGTCGTCGACGCGGTGAAATCACCAAGGTGAGGCCGACGACTGCGGCGAGCACCACGATCCAGCCGACCGGAACCGTATCGGCCGCTGGCCAGGATTCCGGACCGGCGAAGGCCCATACGCTCACTGCGAGTACCAGCACACCCACGACGAGCAGTACATAGGACGGGCCGCGACGGGTCGCGGTCGAGTTGGCGGAGTCGGTGTTCTCGGATTCAGGCACGGCGCACCTCCACGCTTCCCATACGGACGTCGACGCGTAGATCGAGCACCGGTGATCCGGGGGTGTTCGGTCCACTCGTGCCTTCGCTACATGCGGCTTCGCCGAGTGACACAGTGCACCGAGTGCGAACGGTCATATCGGCGGGCAGCAGGACACGGGCTTCGCCGACCCGGACCGTGACGTCTACTGCGCGACTCTCGGTCAGCGTCAGCGGGCGTAGGTCCAACGTGCCGGAGCCCAAGGTCACCGTATAGTTCTGCGCCAATTCATCGAGTGCGGCCGGTGACCAGGTGTGTTCGCCCATTGCACCACGATGGAACTCTCCGGGACCGATCATCGAGGCGAGCAACACGAACGCGGCCAAGGGCGCGGTGATCACCAGCAGGCCATAGCCGCGGCGCCGGAATGCGCCGATCATCATGCCCAGGCCGACCACTGCGAGTGCCGTCGCGCCTATTCGGCCTGGAGTCATCCACTCCACCCCCAAGGCCGCGGCTGTCGTCGCGCCCGCTGCTGCAAGAATGGCCAGACCGACAACTACCGAGGTCAGCGGCGTGTAAGAGGAGCGTTTCGGTGGCGAGGCGGCGGGGGTAGCTGGGGTCGGCTCCGGGAGATCCCATGCGAGTGGAGCGACGCCCAGCGGGTCCCAGGAGGGTGGGCTGCGATCGTCGCGGAGTGCGGAGCCATGCGCCAGCGGCATGGTTCGGCCCTCGGGTATGCCGGGATAGGTGTCGTCGATGCCGCGTGTGACCGGCACGGGGGCGGTGTGATCGGTGGTGTGGGCGCTTTCGTCGTCCGTAGGTCTCACCGGCGCTTCGGGGACAGTGGAATGCGGCGGCCGGGTGTAGCCCGGGTGGGCTGCAGCGGTTGCGGCCGGCGCGGACATGTCGGGCGCGGACCGGGGCGCTCTGTGTGGGAAGACCGTTCCGGGATAGCCGGTGGCAGCGTTGTTCGGTGTCACATCGCCGTGCGCTTCGGCGCTGCTCGCCGGTATGGGGCTGCTCGGTGGTATGGGTGTGCGCATGTGCAGCATCCACCATCCTGCCAGCATCAGTGCCGCACTGATCGGGCCCGATCCGCCGAGACCGACGCCGAGCGGACCCATCGTGCTGACGGCGATGGCCAGCGCCACGATGAGCACGATTGTTTTCGTCTGCGACTGTGACGCGGGTCCCTTGCCGAGTAGGGATTCGACAGCCGAGGCTCGGTCGCCCTCTGCGCGCAGCAGCAGCCACGCCGCCAAGTACAGCACGACGCCCGCACCACCGAAGATCGTCGAGACCACGAAGGCGACTCGAACCAGTAGGGGATCGATGGTGTAGCGCTGGGCGAACCCGGTGGCGATGCCGGCGAGCGGGCCGTGCCGTGGCAACCGCACAGGCCGCGTCAGCCATAAGTGCTGCAGTTGATCGCCGAAGCCGGTTCTCGTCATGCTTCCTATGGTGTGCTCGGTCGAGGTCTCGGCACATCGGGGGGAACCCTGAAAATCTCCCCAGCATTTTTAGGTAGTTCGCGTATTCAGCAGTCTTGTGGCTACATTGAAAATTCTAATATCTGTACAGCTTGTTAGATATCAATGGGAGTTTTCCGGAGAATTCTTCCATCAGAGCAATAAGGCGGCACAGTCTCTGTGGGTGTTATGGCGTATTCGACAGATCGCGCGGACGGCGCGGTGGCCGAGCCCGGTGCGGATGCGCCCCGCGCTCGTCGCCGACGTGAAGCGCGCATAGCCGGGCAGTCGTCGACGCCGAGGTACGCCCGAAAGATCAGGGTGATTCCCGATGGCCGGTCCGCTACCGCTCATGCCACTATCGAAGGTATGCACCCGCCCGGTCCCGCGTCCGACGTTCGGGGTTTCGGCTCTGCGTGCGGGTGTCGTCCCGCGCCGGTCTCCACATCACCGCGGGCGCGGATGGTGCGGCGCTCGGGTGGCCGGATCGTCGGTGGCGTAGCCGGCGGACTGGCCGATCATCTCGATGTCGATGTGTTCAAGGTGCGGATGGCGTTCGTGCTGATGTCCGCGTTGGCGGGGGCGGGCATGGTCATCTATGGGTTGCTGTGGATCTTTGCACCCGGTGGCGTCGACCGAGCGAAGCCCTCTGGGACGGAGCGCCGCCAGGCGTTCGGGCTCGCCTTGCTGGGGCTCGCTCTGGCGGTCGCTGTGTCCTGGGTGTTCAGCGGCACGGTGGCGGATGTGGTCGCGCCGGCGGTCGCGGTTGCAATAGGCGCGGCATTGGTATGGCGGGAATACGACGTCGAGGGACCGCGCTCGTTGTTGGGATTGCCAGCGAGCCCGTCGGTGGTGACCTGGTCGCGCATCGTCGCCGGGGCGACGTTGATCGTGCTCGGCCTCGGCGTGGTGGTGCTGGCCAGGATCGATCTGAGTTCTCTCGGGTCCGCGCTGCTCGGGGTAGTAGTGACACTGGTCGGCGCGGGACTGTTGTCCGTGCCGCCATGGCTGCGATTGATATTCGCACTGAATGCCGAACGCGCCGCTCGTATTCGCAATGAGGAACGCGAGGAGATCGCGTCCCACCTGCACGATTCTGTGCTACAGACGCTCGCTCTCATTCAGCGCCAAGCCGATGATCCGCACGAGGTGGTGCGGCTGGCCCGTAGCCAGGAGCGCGAGTTGCGTACCTGGTTGTTCGACGACTCCGGCCCGGCGCAGTCGAGTCTGGTCGCGGCCCTGCGCACCATCGCAGGCGAAGTGGAAGACCAGCACGGCGTGAAGGTGGCTCCGGTGACCGTGGGGGATGTGTCGATGGACATCGACGACTCCGGGTCCGGCCTGCCGAAGGAACACTTCACCGCACTGTTGGGTGCGAGCCGGGAGGCGCTGGTCAATGCCGCGAAACACGCCGGCGTCCCGGAGATCGACCTGTTCGCCGAGACCGAGCCGCACCAGGTGAGTATCTTCGTCCGTGATCGGGGCGCCGGATTCGATGTTGCGTCCGTGCCCGAGGATCGCCGGGGTGTGGCCAAATCCATTCGTGGCCGTGTCGAGCGTCGAGGCGGTCAGGTGGACATTCTTTCGACACCGGGACGTGGTACCGAGGTACGAATTGTCCTGCCACGTACGGACTCCGGCTACCCATGACGGGGGATTCGCCCGACGCCGAAGCGGTCGGCGCGCGGTAGCAGGTCGATGGCGCCGCGCTGCCGGAGTCGTCCTGCGACATCGGTGTCGTCCTGCGAGATCGTTCGGCTGCGGGATGAGGAAATCGACGGCTCGGTACGATGACGGTCGTTCCACCGTCGGGTGAGGAGAAGTTGAGGTGGCCGTGCGGGTCTTTCTGGTCGATGATCACGCCGTCTTCCGGTCAGGTGTGCGCGCGGAGTTGGGTCGAGCGGGTGACATGGAGGTGGTCGGCGAGGCCGGTGGGGTGGCCGAGGCAATCGCCGGCATCAATGCGGTGTGTCCGGATGTCGTCTTGCTCGACGTGCACATGCCCGACGGTGGCGGGGTCGCGGTGCTGGCGGGCGTCGAGCCGGGGCCGGTATGCCTGGCGTTGAGCGTTTCGGATGCTGCCGAGGATGTGATCGCGGTGATCCGGGCTGGAGCTCGAGGCTATGTGACCAAAACGATTTCGGGACCCGAACTGGCCGATGGGGTTCGTCGGGTGGCAGCTGGCGATGCGGTCTTCAGCCCTCGGTTGGCGGGCTTCGTGCTGGATTCGTTCACCGGAAGATCCCCAGTACCCGAACCGCCGCTGGATCCGGAACTGGACTCCTTGACACCGCGTGAGCTGGAGGTGCTCCGCCTGCTCGCTCGTGGCTATACCTACCGCGAGATCGCCGAATCTCTTTTCATCTCCATCAAAACTGTCGAGACACATGCGTCCAATGTGCTGCGTAAGACCCAGCAGTCCAATCGCAATGCACTGACTCGGTGGGCCCATCGGCGTCGAATCGATTGATCCGAGTCCGTCGGCGGTGGGAATGTGCGGTGATCACAGTGCGACGGCGATGACGATCGTGACGATGATCAGGCCGATGAGCAAGCCGACCGCGATGGCCAAGGGGGCATTGCTCGGGCGAGTGGAGCGAGTGCGCGGAGGTGGACTCGCGGTAGCCCCGGCGAAGTCGCGGTGTGGGCGGGGAAGCGGAGCGCAGTGGGGGCCGCGCAGGCCGGAGGCCGAATTGCGTGTCGCCCATGCGGGGATGGTGCCATCCTCGGTGCGTACGGGCGCGCCGAGGATATACGGGCCGGTGCCGGGACCGAAAGCGGCCGTAAGGATCTCGTCTCGTGCCTCGGCCATGGTCGGCCGACGCTGTGGCGCCGGCTCCATCATGTGCAACAGCGCGTGGGTGAGAACACCACTACGGCTCGGGGGGATGATCTCCGCCATGGCGGCACGCTGCGCGATGACATTGCTGTCGTCGTGGAAGCCGAACGGGGGCTGTCCTTCGATCGCGGTGTAGAGCGTGGCGCCCAGTGAGAACACGTCGCTGGCCTTGGTCGGCTGTGCACCACGCGCCACCTCCGGGGGTAGGTAGGAGGGGGTTCCGGTGATCACCTCGGATGGTTCGTCGGGCAGGTCGCCGGCACTGCGGGAGATGCCGAAGTCGCTCACTTTGGCCATGCCGACCCCGGGTCCTCGGTCGGCGACAAGGATATTGCCCGGTTTGATATCGCGGTGCACGATACCCGCCCCATGTGCGGCAGCCAGCGCATCGGCGACCTGTGCTCCTATTTGTGCCACTTCGATCGGCGGTAGCGTGCCGACCAGCGCGAGCGCTCTCGCGACGTTGCGAGAGGGTAGGTGCTCCGTCACCAGCCAGGGTTCACCGGCCTCCAGGACCACGTCGTAAACCGCAATAGCGTGCTCGTGCGAGAGCTTCGCGGCGACTCGACCTTCGTGCACGATCTGGTTGCGGATCACATCGGCTTCCGCCGCATCGAGACCGGCGGTGCTGAGTACCTGTTTGATTGCGACATCGCGGTCGAGCAGACGGTCGTGTGCCAGCCAGACTGCGCCCATGCCACCCCCACCCAACTTCGACTGCAAGCGGTAGCGACCTGCGACGAGGTATTGGGGGCCGACAGTGGGACGGGCGTGTTCGGTCACGGAGCGAGGGTAGCTGACATTGCGGCCAACTGGCCCGATCATGCGGTGTCACGCGGGGGAGTGCTTCTGCCGGGCTGCGCACCACTACCGAGGACCGTCGGCTACGACCTGAGGGCCGTGATCCTTGACGAAACCTCTGGGTCGGTTTTTACTGAATTCGAATCGAACGTATATTCGATTCGAACGGTAGCTGGGGCAGTGCTGAATCGGATTGTTCCGGAGATTCGCCACGGGTCCATCGTGGAAGTAGGTGATGGGGATGGGTTCGGATGCAGTTTCGCGGCAGGGGGTGACACGGGGCGTTTCGCCACGCGCTCCTGGGCAGCAGAATGCTCTTCTCGTGTCAGAGCTGCGTAGACGCATGGAATCGGTGACGAGTCACGGTGCAGTTCCAGCTCGACACACTTCGCTCGACAGTGGGCTGCGCAGGGCGACATTGCCGGTGCCCGCCGCGCTTGCGCCGCTATTGCCAGATAGTGGCTTGCGGAAAGGCTCCGTCGTGGCGTACACGGGGGCGCGTGCATTGTTGACCGGGCTACTCGCCACGGTGACTGCGGATGGTGGGTATGCAGCAGTGGTCGGGATGCCTCGGCTCGGACTGCTCGCCGCGGCGGAGATGGGCGCGCATTTGCAGCGTCTGGCCGTGATCGCCGACCCCGGCCCCGACCCCATAGAGGTGGCCGCGGTGTTGCTCGATGGACTCGACCTGATCGTGCTCGGGCTCGACGCAGCCGTGGCGCCCGCGCGTAGCCGCGTGATAGCGGCCCGCGCGCGGCACAAGGGCGCCACCCTGGTGGTAGTCGATGGTCGCTGGCCCGGGCCATCCCTTCGGCTCGACGCTCGGGTCGCGGATTGTTCCGGTATCGGCCACGGTCACGGGCGACTGCGGTCGCTCGGCGTGTCGGTCGAGGTGAGTAGCAAGACAGGGCCGCCGCGTCGTGGGCACCTGGACCTGTGCCCGAACGCGGGACGGATGGAATGGATACTGCGGGAGAAGACCTCCCGAACAGCCGAAGCTTTCGATACCCGGGAGGCGGTGTCGTGAGTACGACAGAACGGCTCGACGCGGTGGTCGGTGGTGGTTCGACACCGTGACCGGGCAGGGGTCGAGGCGAGTGCTCGCTCTATGGTGTCCGGATTGGCCCGCAGTCGCCGCGGCGGCGCTGGCGGGACTCCCTCGGACGCGCCCGGTCGCGGTGCTGTTCGGCAACCGGGTGTTGACGTGTTCGGCACTGGCGCGAGGCGAAGGCGTGCGCCGTGGTCTGCGGCGTCGGGAGGCGCAAGCGCGGTGTCCCGATCTCTTCCTCGCGCAAGCGGATCCGGATCGAGATGCGCGACTGTTCGAGCCGGTGGTTGCGGCAGTGAGCGCTACCGTCCCTGGCGTGGAGGTGCTCCGCCCCGGACTGCTGGTGCTCGGTGCCCGTGGTGCAACGCGGTTCTTCGGCTCCGAGGAGGAGGCAGCCGAGCGTCTGGTCGACGCTGTGGCCGGTGCCGGGGTCGAGGCGCAGATCGGAATTGCCGACGAACTGTCCACGGCGGTGATCGCCGCCCGGCGTGCCGTGATCGTGCCGACCGGGATGGGAGCGCGGTTCCTCGCGCCGTTGCCCGTGGGGGAACTCGCGGCGGAACCGAGCCTGGCTGCTCCGGCTCGTGCCGACCTGGTCGATCTGCTGCACCGCCTGGGCTTACGGCGCGTCGGCGATTTCGCCGCGCTCTCCTCCTCGACGGTCGCCTCGCGGTTCGGCGCCGATGCCGTGCGTGCGCATCGCTGTGCTCGGGCCGAGTCGGAGCGTGCGCCGTTCGCGCGGCAACCGCCACCCGATCTGATGGTGGAATACCGCTGCGAGCCGCCGATCGAGCGGGTCGACGCCGCTGCTTTCGCCGGGCGCTTGCTCGCCACCCGGTTGCATACTGTGCTCGCGGATGCCGGACTGGCCTGCACCAGGCTCTCGATTACTGCGGAAACTGCAGCAGAGGAGGGCTTTTCGCGGATATGGCGATGCGCCGAGCCGTTGACTCCGGACGGGACGGCGGACCGGGTGCGCTGGCAGTTGGACGGTTGGCTCACTCGACGTGACGACATGCGACCCACCGCGCCGATCACCGTGCTACGGCTGGAGCCGGTCGAGGTGGTCACCGCAGGCGCACTGCAACTCGGACTGTGGGGCGAGGTCGGTGAGCGCGACGAGCGCGCTCGCCGCGCGCTGGTCCGAGTTCAAGGCCTGCTCGGTGGAGAAGCGGTGCAGCTCGGCGTGCTCAGTGGCGGACGTGGCCCCGTCGAACGCATCACCATGGTCACGCTGGGCGATGAACTCGCCCCTACTGCCGAGGCCGCACAGCCTTGGCCGGGCCGGCTACCCGCGCCCGCTCCTGCAGTGATCTTGCAGAACCTTCCACTGGTGCGATTGGAGACCGCCGACGGCACCCCGGTCACGATCACCGACCGCGCCATGTTCGACGCCGACCCGGCCATCGTGCACTGGGGAAGCAGGCAGTGGCGATTGATCGGCTGGGCAGGACCATGGCCGGTGGACGAGCACTGGTGGTCGTCGGATGCGGATGAGGCCCCTGCCGAACTCACCGCTCGCGTGCAAGTCCAACTCGACGGCGCGCCTGCCGACAACCCCGTGTTGCTCTTGGTGTATCGCAACGAAACCTGGTGTGTCGAAGGTTTGTACGGTTGAGTGCGTCGTCGCAGATCGCGCACCGGCGTCGCTGTAACCCCGGTCGTGTCATGCGCACCTATGATCGGACGGCCGCCCCCACTCGTGTCGCTTCGTTCTATGCGCAACCGACGAATGCGTGATCTGTACTACATTGCATGGGTTGTGTACATGACGGTCAGTAGCCTGGTTCGTCGTGGACCTGACGGCTGGCCGAATGGCATTGGCAGAGGTGCGGATCGCCTATCGGGATTCAGGAATGGGTGCGGTGAGCGACGTCCCCGTGATGCTGGTGCACGGTATGGGAGGCGACGGGCGCACCTGGGATCGGTTCGCGCGCCAATTGGTGCGGTCCGGACGGCGAGTGATCATTCCTGACCTGCGCGGACACGGCCGTAGCTCACATACCGACTCCTACCTCTTCGATGACTTCGGCGCCGATCTGTGCCAGCTGTGCGATCATCTGGAGCTGACCGTGGTGGACCTGGTCGGGCATTCGCTCGGCGGCTATGCGGTGTCGCGTGTTGCGCAAGATCGTCCGCAGTTGGTGCGCAGACTGGTCGTCGAGGAGTGCCCGCTGCCTCTGCAGTCGGGTGCGGAGGAGCTGCATTCGATCCGTCGTTTCCCGACCGTGCCCGAACTCTGGCACGCCACGACCAGTCTGGTTCGGCACCCGGGTGTGGTGCTCGCATTCGACCGTTCCATGACCAGGGTGGCACTGGAGCAGTTCCGCAAGCCGAACCCGGAGTGGTGGGATCGACTTTCCGACATCACTGCGCCGACTCTGGTGCTCCGTGGCGGTTCCGGCGGCATGGTCGATCCGGTGAAGCTGGCCGTCGTGCAGGCTGCCATCCCCGACTGCGCAGTACTCGATTTCACCTGTGGTCACAGTATCCATCGCGACCGCTACCGAGAGTTCGCAGCGGCTGTTCGGCCGTTCCTGGCGGGCTGAGCACAGCTGATCGACGTTCTGATCCTAGAGTGAGTGAATGTTCTCGCACGACCGTATGGTTCTGTTTCTCGGCGGCCACTCGTGTCGTGCGCGAGGGGTGAACGCCCATGCACCCACGAACCGGAGCGCCGGGGCGGTGGAGGTGCCGTTGGGGGCGCTCGCGTCGCGGGGCGGGTGCCGGTGAACCCGTTCGAAGGGATGGCCTGCTCAGCTGCTGCGGCGACCGATGTTCCGTTGCCGGGCACCGCGACCTCGGTCGCCGGATGGCTGTGCGTGGAACACCCGGGACCGTGGGGGCGTGATGTTCTCGGCGACGAGGTGCTCGGACCCGAAATCACTGCCGAGTTGGCGGCCCGCACCGCGGCGGCACACGTTCGGCCGACACTGATCCGTCGCCCGGGACGCCGCGAATTCACCGGCTCGCGAACGGTTTTGCTGGCCAGCTCGCGTCCGTCGGGCGCGTGGTGTGAACGCCTCGAGATCACCGACCCGACTCAACTGCTCGACCTCGATATGCAGTTGCTGAACGGTCCACCACCAGGTATCGGCGTGCCGGTGTCCGATCCGCTCGTCCTGGTGTGTGTCCACGGCAAGCGTGATCGGTGTTGCGCACTGCTCGGCCGCCCCATTGCCGCGGACCTCGCTGGGAAGTATCCGGGGCAGGTTTGGGAATGCTCACATACCGGCGGGCATCGGTTCGCGCCCGCATTGGTGCTGTTGCCCAGCGGCCTGACCTACGGTCGCCTCGATCCGGTCTCGGCGGCCGAGGTGGTTGCAGCTGCTCACCGCGGCACTGTGGCGACGGCTGGCCTGCGGGGCCGTAGCTGCTATACGGCGGTCGAACAGGTTGCCGAAATCGCGGTGCGTGACCGAGGTGTCGCAGACGCCGACGATCTCATGGTCGAGCTCGAGCCGTCCTGTTCCGAAGTCCCCGTCGTCGGTGCTGCGATCGTCACGCATCGTGACGGCCGTCGGTGGCGGGTCACTGTTCGTTCGCGGTCGCTTGCACCTCGACAGGCCAGTTGCCACGCTGCGCCCAAAGAGGTCACGGCACTGATCGTGGACGAGGTGCAGCTGCTGACTCGTAACATCGAGGCGCTGGCACCGTGACGGGTACCGCGAGCCCGCGTGTGCCACAGCCGCGGGTTCACCAGTTCGTGCCGGGCACCCACCGCGCCGCGCGGCGCACGGCGGCGCCGGTGACGCGCCGAATGGCCGGTCGGTTTCGCGGTGTCGAGCGGGCGGCGGCCGGATGGGCTACCGGCTGATCCTCGGGCGTCGTCTGTTCCCCCTTTGCTGCGGGGGAGTCGGGTATGGACCGGTAGTAGCGATGCAGAATGCGGTCGCGCATCCTGGGAGTGAGCAGCGCGCCGTATTCGGCGATGGTCCCCAGCGGCACGTCGATGCGCTTGGGGCGTTCGGTCAGTGCACGCACAATGGTCGCGGCTGCCCATTCGGGAGACGCAGCGGGGCCCTGGTTTCCGCTCGGGGTGATCATCGGGGTGCGCACCAGCGGCATGTGGATGGTGGTGAACGTGACACCGTCGGCCATCGTTTCGACCGCCGCCACCTCGGTGAACATGTCCAGTGCGGCTTTGCTGGCCAGATATGCCGAGAATCGGGGTGTGGCGACTTGCACGCCCGCGCTACTGATGTTGACGATGTGCCCGAATTTGCGTTGTCGCATCTGCGGTAGCAACGCCAGTGTCAGCCGCAGCGCGCCGAAGTAGTTGACCGCCATGGTGCGTTCGAAATCGTGTAGCCGATCGGTGGAGCGGTGGATGGCTCGGCGGATGGAGCGTCCGGCGTTGTTCACCAGCATGTCGACGTGTCCGTGCTCGTCGAGCACGGTCTCGATCACGCGATCGACGGAATCGGAGTCGGTGACGTCGCAGGTGTACCCATAGGCCGAGCCGCCTGCGGCCTCGATCTCGTCGACCACGGCAGTGAGCTCCTCACCGCGGCGCGCGAGCAGGAACACGGTGGCGCCCTTGTCCGCGACGGCCAGCGCTGCCGCTCGGCCGATGCCGGAGGATGCCCCCGTGATGAGGACATGTCGTCCGGTGAGATCGCGGTTGCGGCGGTGACGCCGAACCTGCTTGCTCAGGTTGCGGGTTTCGGCGGTCGGGTCGGTCATCACTGCTCCTTCGCAGGTCTGGATATCATCAACTTACTGCTAAGTAAGTTCTCTGCCAAGAGGATCTGACGGCGATCGGGACGCCGCGCGTGCGCCCAACTGGCGGGTCGTTTCGATTGTGGCTTCGCACGTCCCCTCATCGGCTCGGCATCCGACCTGCGATGGTTCGACACCCGAGGTGTGCTGCAGTTTCGGGTACGAACAGCGAGCGAGCGCCTGTCGAAACACTCGAACATATGTGCGATAATCGAGCGCATGTCGAACGATCGGATGGCGGAGGTCTTTGCTGCGATGCGGCTTGGAGGTATCGATCGGGAAGCGGGACGGCGGACCTTCGAAAAGCTCTGGGACGAACTCGACGACCATGCAGAAGTGTTGTGTCGCTGCATGATTGCTCACCATCTTGCCGATCTCCAGGAGGAGGCTGCGGACGCACTGTGTTGGGACCAGCGTGCGCTGGCCGCGGTGTTCGGTCCGGGCGTGCCGCTCGACGAGGGTCTGCGCGGTTTTCTTCCATCGTTGTATCTGAGCCTGGCCGACAGCCATCGTCGGGTCGGTGATTTCGATGTGGCACGGATGCAGTTGGCCATTGCTCGCGGGCATCTCGAAGTTCTCGCTTCGGATGCGTATGGTGCCCTCATTCGGACGCGCCTGCGAGGGATCGAGGTCGCTTTGGCTGCCCGCTCCACCGATTGTCTACCGAGTTTCTGATCTCATGCGCACCATTCGACGACGGTCATGCTACGAGGAGGTGTGTCGTGGGTTGGGGAAACGGTCCGCCCAGTTGGACAGAGATGGAACGGATTCTGTCCGGGCGGCCGAATCCGGGCGCGCGGTACTCGGGTGACGGCGGTGACAGCCCGGCGTGGTCGCGTGCCCGCGGTTGCTATCGACCGGAACCGGTGCGGCGTGCCGTCGAGCCGACGGTGCCGTACGCGGAACTGCACGCGCATTCGGCCTACAGCTTTCTGGATGGAGCGTGCCAGCCGGAAGAGTTGGTGCAAGAGGCGGTGCGGCTGGGGCTGGACGCCATCGCGCTCACCGACCACGACGGCTTCTACGGCACCGTTCGCTTCGCGGAGGCGGCCAAGGAGTGGGGGATGCCAACGGTTTTCGGAGCGGAATTGTCACTCGGCATGCACCCCGGACCGCACGAGTCCGGAACGGAAGGAGGTCACTGTGGCGTCCCTGCGTCGGCGCCGCGCACCGGCACCCCCGATCCGGTCGGGTCGCATCTGCTGGTCCTGGCGCGTGGTCAGGAGGGTTACCGCCGTCTGTCCCGAGAGATCGCCACCGCGCACATGGCCGCGGGCGAGAAGGGCATTCTGCGATATGACCTGGACGCGCTCACCGCCGCGTCCGAGGGACATTGGCACATCCTGACCGGGTGTCGGAAAGGACATCTGCGTCGAGCACTCGAGTTCGATGCGCGTACCGGTAATGGTCGCCTCGAGCATGCCGAATCCGCGTTACGGGAACTGGCCGATCGCTTCGGCGCAGATCGAGTGAGCGTGGAGCTCACTCATCATGGCATTCCGGAAGACGACGAGCGCAATGCTCATCTTCGAGCGTTGGCCGATCGCCTCGGGCTGTCCGTGGTCGCCACCACGGGCGCGCACTTCGCCGCCCCGAGCCACCGTCGCCGCGCTATGGCGCTCGCCGCGATCCGGGCCGGACAGAGCCTGGCGGAGGTGGCCGGCTGGTTGGCTCCCGCGGGTGGCGCGCACTTGCGTTCCGGGGCGGAGATGGCGCGACTGTTCACCGCGTGCCCGCGCGCGGTGTCGAATGCC
Organism: Nocardia sp. CNY236; assembly: GCF_000482385.1. Taxonomy (GTDB): domain Bacteria; phylum Actinomycetota; class Actinomycetes; order Mycobacteriales; family Mycobacteriaceae; genus Nocardia. Next base: position 146,641 of record NZ_KI519393.1, on the reverse strand, counting down.
GCGGAGTTGGCTCGCGAATGCGCCTTCGATCTGAAGTTGATCGCCCCGAAACTGCCCCCGTTCGATGTGCCCGCCGGGCACGACGAGCAGTCGTGGCTACGCGAACTCACCCTCGCTGGCGCCGCGCAACGCTACGGCGGTCCGGAGCGAAACCCCCAGGCCTACCGGCAGATCGAGCACGAGCTCGCAGTGATCGACGAGTTGAAGTTCCCAGGCTATTTCCTGGTGGTGCACGACATCGTCAGCTTCTGCAAGGACCACGACATTCTCTGTCAAGGCCGTGGCTCGGCAGCCAACTCAGCGGTCTGTTACGCGGTTGGCATCACCACTGTCGATCCGGTACGCAACCAGTTGCTGTTCGAACGCTTTCTCTCCCCGGATCGAGATGGTCCGCCGGATATCGACGTCGACATCGAATCCGATCGTCGCGAAGAGGTGATCCAATACGTCTACCGAAGGTACGGCCGCGGGTACGCCGCGCAAGTGGCCAATGTGATCACCTATCGCAGCAGGTCCGCGGTACGCGACGCCGCGCGGGCACTGGGGTTTTCGCTGGGTCGACAGGACGCCTGGAGCAAACGGGTGAGTCGCTGGGACGGTGTGGCGGCAGCCCTCTCGGATTCCACAGCCACCCGCGCCGCTCCTGTGGACGAACACGCCACGGAGGGGGCCGAGCCGGATGACGGCATCCCGCCCGAAGTGCTGCGGCTGGCCGCCGATATCGAGGGATTGCCGCGACATCTCGGCATTCATTCCGGTGGCATGGTGATCTGCGATCGACCGATTGCGGACGTCTGCCCGGTGGAGTGGGCGCGTATGCCCGGTCGCAGTGTCGTGCAGTGGGACAAAGACGATTGCGCCGCCATCGACGTGGTGAAGTTCGACCTGCTCGGTCTCGGCATGCTCTCCGCGCTGCACTACATGATCGATCTGGTACGAGAGCACAAGAGCGAGACGGTCGAACTACACGCGCTCGACCTGGCCGAACCCGAGGTCTACGAGATGCTTTCACGCGGGGATTCGGTCGGGGTTTTCCAAGTCGAATCACGAGCGCAGATGGCCACGTTGCCTCGATTGAAACCGCGCAGCTTCTATGACCTCGTGGTCGAGGTAGCCCTGATCCGTCCCGGGCCGATTCAAGGCGGCTCGGTGCATCCCTACATCCGCCGGCGCAATGGAGCCGAGGATGTCACCTACGATCATCCGGCATTGAAGAATGCGTTGGAACGCACCCTCGGTGTCCCGCTGTTCCAAGAGCAGCTCATGCAGATGGCCGTCGATATCGCCGGATTCACCGCTGCCGAGGCCGACCAGTTGCGCCGCGCCATGGGTGCGAAACGGTCTCCGGAGCGTATGGCGCGACTCGAGCAACGTCTCTACCAGGGCATGCGCGAGCGTCATGGCATTACCGGCGTGGTTGCCGACCGTATCTACGAAAAGCTCTATGCCTTCGCAAACTTCGGATTTCCGGAAAGTCATTCGCAGAGCTTTGCTTCGATCGTGTTCTATTCGGCGTGGTTCAAGCTGCATCACCCTGCGGCTTTCACGGCCGGTCTACTGCGCGCCCAACCGATGGGCTTCTACTCCCCACAGTCTTTGGTCGCCGACGCACGTAGGCACGGTGTGGTGGTACACGGCCCCGACATCAATGCCAGCCGTGCCGAGCCCACCCTCGAGGCACGGGGTACCGAGGTGCGTCTCGGTCTTGCCACGGTCCGCCAGATCGGCACCGACCTCGCCGAACGCATCGTCACTGCCAGGGATGAGCGCCCGTACATCTCTTTCCGAGACCTGACCGGACGGGTGGAACTCACTGTCGCCCAAGCGGAATCTCTCGCCACTGCGGGTGCGCTGGCGAGCCTCGGGATCACGCGCCGTGCAGCGCTGTGGTCGGCGGGCGCCGCCGCGGGGGAACGTTCGGATCGATTGCCGGGTATCGGCGCAGCGGTCACCGCGCCAGCCCTGCCCGGGATGAGTGATCTGGAAATGGCCGCGGCCGACGTGTGGGCCACAGGTATTTCGCCGGGCAGCTATCCGACGCAGTTCTTGCGCCCACGGCTCGATGCTCTCGGCGTCGTCCCCGCGTCCGGTTTGGTCGACGTGCCCGACGGCTCGCGCGTCTTGGTGGGTGGAGCGGTGACACATCGGCAACGTCCCGCCACCGCGCAAGGCGTCACTTTTCTCAATCTGGAAGACGAAACCGGCATGGTGAACATCGTTTGTTCGGTGGGCCTGTGGCGTCGCTACCGGCGTCTCGCCCAAGGTGCTCCCGCATTGCTCGTTCGTGGCCGGGTGCAGAATGCGGACGGCGTGGTCGGCGTCGTCGCGGAGCACCTACAGCGTCTGGACCTACAGGTGGAATCCGTGTCCCGCGATTTTCGGTGAGCACGCACGCGTGCCAGCAGCGGTGGAAACTTCCAGAACAATCGTCGTTCGCGCGCCGCAAGCGGTTACTGTGCCAGGCATGAAGACGCTTGCCCTGCTATGTGTCGGCGTGCTGGGTTCGGTCATGCTCGCCGGCTGCGGTGACGACGCTGGGACGGCTGCGCCGAACGGATCGCCGACCGTGGCCACCGCCCCCGGGTTCGCACCTCCTGATCTGCGGGAGCAAACGTCCCCACAGCGAGACGTGGACTCCGGTGGGGATTCGGCGGCGGTGCACAAAGAGGTCGTCACCGGAAGCGTCGAGATCACCGCTGGGGCACCGATCGCGGCTGCGGAGACGATCGCCGATCGGGTGCAGGCGGCGGGTGGCCGGATCGACAGTCGCACCGAGCAGCCCGGCGTCGAGGACGCCGAGCCGAGCGCGACCTTGATCGTCCGCCTGCCCGCCGCCGAGACCGATGCATTCATCGAGGATCTCGGCAGCGTCGGACAGGTCACTCGGGTGAGCACCAATCGCAGCGACGTCTCGATGCGCTGGGAGGATCTGAACGCCAGGATCGAGGTGCTGCGGGCATCGGTCGATCGGTTGCGCGCTCTGATCGAGGCTGCCGAAACCACGTCGGATCTGATCGACGCCGAGCAGGCGCTGTCCAGCCGTCAGGGCGAGTTGGACAGCCTCACCGCGCAGCAGCGGCGCCTGGACGACCAGGTTGCCTTGTCCACCCTGACCATCGATATCACCACCGCAGGACACCGGTCCGACGACCCCGACACCTTCTGGGACGGCATAGCCTCCGGATGGAATTCGTTGGTGAACTGGTTACAGGACGCGATCGTGTTCAGCGGCAAGGCTATTCCGTGGCTCGGTTTCTTCGCAGTGCTGGTCGCCCTGATCTGGGGAATCGTGCGATCGGTGCGGCGGCGTGCAGCGCGGGGCCGGGCGACACCGGCACGGGCCGATACCGAGACCCCGACCGACACGGCGCCCTCCGCGAGCCACCGAGGTGCGACGAGCGCAGGAACCAGCGCCGCAGAGCACGGCGTCGACGGTGGCAAGGACGATCACACCGAACGGACATAGGGATCCCACGATCGTGGGCGGTTCGACAGCGTCGCGCTCGCCGACCGGCCAGGTCGGGTCGATTCGTGAGTCGGACTCCGCCGGTCGTGAGTCGGACTCCGCCGGTCGTGAGTCAGACTCCGCCGGGAAATCCCAGTTGGCGCCATGCCTCGTAGACGGCCACCGCTGCCGCATTGGACAGGTTCATCGAACGCCGTCCGGGCAGCATCGGGATGCGTAGCCGGGTGGTGATGTGCGGGTCCGCCAGTACGTCTTGCGGAAGTCCGGTCGGTTCTGTTCCGAACAACAACACGTCGTTCTCGCGGTAGTCGACATCGGTGAACCGGGTGCTGGTATGCGTTGTGAATGCATAGACACGAGTCGGGCGCAGCGCGGTCCACGCCGCCGCCAGGTTCGCGTGCACTGTCACCGACGCCATGTCGTGATAGTCCAACCCGGCTCGGCGGAGTTTCGGCTCCGACAGGTCGAAACCCAGTGGCTCGATCAAATGGAGGTGGCACCCGGTTCCCGCGACCAACCGGATCGCGTTGCCGGTATTCGGCGGAATGCACGGCTCGTGGAACATCAGGTTCAGCACAACTGGACGCTACTCTCTCGATCATGTTCCCCCTGGGCTGGTGCCGATCGCGAGATCTGACACAATCGCGGCGTGACCGATGCCGACGCGTCTGCCCTGGAACAGCACGCCCGGCGCCATGGCGCCGGCAGGGAGTTCTTCCGGTGCCACCTGCCGATGGCTGTGGTGGCGGTGGTGATGGTGGCTGCGGTCGTCTTCGTGGTTTTCGACAGATGGCGGCGCGGCGCACTGGTCTTCGGTGGTGCGACCTTGCTGGCCGCGGTGTTTCGGCTGTGCTTGCCGACCGTGCGGGTCGGTCTGCTCGCGGTGCGTAGCAAGCCGTTCGACGTTGGTGCGCTGACATTGCTGGGGTCGAGCATCATGTTTCTCGCGGTCACGATCGATACCCTCGGTGTCGCCTAGGGGGCGGGTCGAGCTTGCCTGGGGCGTTCCGACGTGGTGTGCGTGGTCTCGGTCCCGAGTGGGCTCGGCGAGTCGGACTGTGCCGACCCGCCGGAATCGTTCGGTACCGTCTGCCCCGGCTCCGTGCGTGATGTCGCTCAGCGTCCGGGTTTCACGCCAGCGCGGGCAAGTCGCATGGTTTCGGTCAGTAGCTTCGATACTGCCGCACTCTCGGTGAGGAACCCATCGTGGCCGTAGCGTGAATTCACCACTTCCAGCCGATCGCAGCCCGGGAGCAGATCGGCCAGTTCCTGTTGGGTGTGTAGCGGATACAGCCGGTCGGAGTCGACTCCGCCGACGACGCAGGGCACTGGGGTCGCCGCGAGGGCACGCTCGACGCCGCCGCGATCGCGACCGATGTCGTGGCGGTTCATCGCTTCGGTCAGCAGTACATAGGTGGCGGGATCGAAGCGTTTGCAGAGCTTTTCGGCCTGGTGATCGAGGTAGCTCTGCACTGCGTACCGGCCCCCGGTCCACGGATCCTCACGGTCTTGCGGGTTGTTTTCGAACCGGTCGTCGAGTTCGAACTCGGTGCGGTATGTCAGGTGTGCGATACGCCGGGCGATGCCCATGCCCGTCATCGGGGCCCGTTCGGTGCCGTGGTATGCGCCGTTTTGCCAGTCCGGGTCCGCCTTGATGGCTGAGATCTGCGTGGTCTGGGTGCCGATCTGGTCCGCAGTGGCCCGAGCGCCGACCGCGAGCACCAAGGCGGCGGTGACCCGATCGGGTGTGCCGACCATCCACTCCAGCACCCGCATCCCACCCATGGAGCCGCCGACGACGGCAGCGAGTCGGTCGATGCCCAGCAGGTCCATGAGCATGGCCTCCGCGGTCACCTGGTCGCGGATGGATATGTTCGGAAACCTTGTCCCCCAGGGGTTTCCGTCTGGAGCCACGGACGAGGGGCCGGTGCTACCTTGGCAGCCGCCGAGCACATTGGTCGCGACCACACACCATTCGTCGGTATCCAGCGGGGCACCTGGGCCGACCATGCCGTCCCACCAACCGGGTAGTGGGTGTAGGTGGTCCGGCACGCCGACGACATGGGAGTCACCGGTCAACGCATGCTCGACGAGGACGACATTGTCCGCGCGCGGGGAGAGCTCACCCCAGCGCTGTACCGCCAGACGCACGCCCGGAACGACGCCGCCACTCTCCAGCGGGACATCTCCGATGTCGATCAGGCCGAGCTGTCCGTCCGATGGTGGCAGGATGAGGCCGGAGACCGGGGTGCTCGATTCGGCACTCGCTGTCACGTCGCCGCCGTGAATCCGGTGCGCAGATCGGCCAGTATGTCCTCGATCCCTTCGATCCCGACTGCAAGTCGGACCAGGCCGGGGGTGACCCCGGAGGCCAGCTGTTCTTCCGGCGTGAGCTGAGAGTGTGTCGTCGATGCCGGGTGGATCACGAGGGAGCGCACATCTCCGATGTTGGCCACGTGGCTGTGCAGGGACAAACTATCGACGAACTTCTTGCCAGCGTCCGCTCCGCCTCGAAGTTCGAACGCCACGACCGCGCCCGCGCCCTTCGGCGCCAGCTGCCGAGCGCGCTCGTGCCACGGCGAGGAGGGCAGGCCCGCGTAGTGCACCGTCTCGACCGCCGGCTGCGTGTTCAGGAACTCGGCCACCGCCTCGGCATTGGCGACGTGTCGCTCCATGCGCAGGCTCAGGGTCTCGATGCCCTGGCTGATCAGGAAGGCGTTGAACGGCGAGACCGCCGACCCGAGATCGCGCAGCAGCTGTACGCGAGCTTTGAGCGCATACGCGGGTGCACCGAGATCGGCATACACCACACCGTGGTAGCTCGGGTCGGGAGTGGTGAAGCCAGGGAATCGGGACTGTCCCTGTTCGTCGGTCACCGTCCAGTCGAAGGTGCCGCCGTCGACGATCACGCCCGCGACGGCCGCGCCGTGCCCGCCGAGGTATTTCGTCGCCGAGTGAACCACGAGGTCGGCACCGTGTGCCAGCGGTTGGATCAGGTAGGGGGTGGCAACGGTGTTGTCCACGATCAAGGGGATTCCTGCGGCATGGGCCACAGCGGAGACGCTGGGGATGTCGAGTACCGCGCTGCTCGGGTTGGCGATGGTCTCGGCGTAGCAGGCTTTCGTGTTCGGGCGAATCGCCGCCTTCCACTGTTCCACGTCGTCGGGATCTTCGAGGAAGGAGACCTCGATACCGAGCTTGGCCAGTGAGTAGCGGAACAGGTTGTAGGTGCCGCCGTAGAGCTGTGGGCTGGAGACGATGTGGTCGCCCGCTCCGGCGACGTTGAGTATTGCGAGAGTCTCCGCCGCCTGACCGGAGGCGAGCATCAGCGCGGCGACACCGCCTTCGAGTGCCGCAATGCGTTGCTCCACCACGTCCTGGGTGGGGTTCATGATGCGGGTGTAGATATTGCCCGGTTCGGTCAGACCGAACAGCGCCGCGGCGTGATCGGTGTCACGGAAGGTGTAGGAGGTGGTTTGATAAATCGGCAGGGCACGGGCTCCGGTGCTGTCATCGGGCGCCTGCCCCGCGTGGATCTGCTTGGTCTCGAAGGACCACAGCGTCGGGTCGTTCTCGGCCACGGGCGCGGTGGCTTCACTCATCGTTGCTCCAAAGTACTGATCGCCGGTTCGAATTGGGGTTAGCGGTGTGACGGGCGACAACACATGCCGGCGACCTCCTGAATGCGCGCTTGCCCCCGACTCTCGGGAGCCAGGTCATCACCCGGAGCACCCCACCGCGGCTGGAGGGTTGCCGACCAGCGAGCCGGGGCTTGTCGCTGGTACTCATGACCTTTTCGGCATCATAGCCGGCGAGCGGTCCGTGGCGGAAATCCGTCAGTGAACTCGCTGGCCGGTGTCGGTGTCGGTGTGCGGGGCGCAGCACACGCGGACGAACGTATCGAAGCTCTCCTGCAGGGCGTTGCGTACCTCCGTGGCGGCAGTCGCGGCGTCCCGCTGTAGGAAGCTCTCTTTCGCTACCGGTGCGAGGCAGCTCGCGCAGGGTGGTTGCGATAGCGGTATCGAAGTCTCGCGCAGGGTCGAGGACGATGTCTCTTTGCTATCGAAATAGCGGTTGATCGTGCGCGGCGAGACGTCGGCCACGCTGGCGATCTGCTCGATCGTTGTCGCGTCGAAGCCATGCCTGTCGCACAGATCCAGACCGGCGGCGACGATGCGCGCCTTGGTCTGCTGCTTCTTGCGTTCCCGTAGTCCTGGCGGTGTCGGGAGTCCTGGCGGTGTCGGGGGGCTCTGACCGTGTTGTCGCGGACGTATCGACGGACGAGGAGACGACTGTGACTCGAACGATGACGGCGGCGGAAACGCCACGAAGACAAGAGAGTTCGACACGCTGGCTCGCACTCGCAGTAATCGCGGTGGCCCAGCTCATGGTGGTGTTGGATGCCACCATCGTGACCATCTCGCTGCCGTTCGCTCAGCGCGATCTCGACATCAGCGACAGCGATCGGCAATGGGTGATCACGGCCTACACGCTGATCTTCGGCGGCCTTCTCCTGCTCGGCGGTCGATTGGCCGACTATCTGGGTCGCCGGCGAATCTTCATCGTCGGTTTGATCGGCTTCGCCGCCTCCTCGGCATTGGCGGGACTCGCGCAGAACGGTGCGGAGATGTTCGCTGGCCGAGCGCTCCAAGGCGCGTTCGGTGCGCTCCTCGCGCCTGCCGCGCTGTCGTTGCTGTCGGTGACGTTCACCGAACCCGGGGAGCGCGCCACTGCCTTCGGGGTGTTCGCGGGTATCTCTGCCGCGGGGGCCGCGCTCGGTCTGATCGTTGGGGGTGCACTCACCGAATACGCTTCGTGGCGGTGGTGTCTTCTGGTCAACACTCCCGTGGCGCTGCTCGCGCTGCTCGGCGCATTGGCATGGGTGATCAAAGATGTGCCGGTGCCACGCACGGGGGGCTATGACGTGCCGGGTGCGCTCACGGTCACCCTGGGTCTCGTCGCCGTCGTCTACGGGTTCGGCCTCGCCGCCGACGACGGCTGGCTGGCTGGCAGCACTCTGTCGCTACTGATCGCGGGAACCGCTTTGCTGGCTGCCTTCGTCGTCGTCGAACGGCGTTCGTCCAACCCGCTATTGCCACTGCATATTCCAGGAGAAATCAATCGAGGTGGCGCATTGCTCACCGCGTTGCTGATCCCGATCGCCATGTTCGCGATGTTCCTATTTCTCACCTACTACTTCCAGGTAACGCTCGGTTATTCGGCACTGAAGGCCGGTTTCGCGTTTCTGCCCCTGCCGGCCGGCATCGCGGTTTCTGCGGCCGTCACCAGTGTGTTGTTGCCGAAGCTGGGCCCACGTCCGTTGATGGTGGTCGGCAGTGTGCTCGGTACCGTCGGCATGCTGTGGTTGGCTCAGCTGAGCTATGGCGACAGCTACCTGGCCGGTGTCGCGCCTGCTCTGGTGCTCACCGCGCTTGCCATGGGTCCGCTGTTCGTCGGTATGCAGGCTGTGGCGCTGCACAATGTGGAAGAGGAAGATTCGGGTGTCGCCTCCGCGCTACTGAACGCAGCGCAGCAGGTCGGCGGGGCGGTCGGCACAGCGCTGTTGACCACGATCTCGGTGCAGGTCGCCGAAACCTACGCGCAGAACAATCCGACCCTCGACGATCTGGCCGCTCGTGCTGCGATCCACAGCTACGACGTAGCCTTCTACATCGGCGCCGGATTCTTCATCGCGACGATTCCGATCATCGTGGCGATGATTCGCGATCGACCGGCGAACTCGATCGAAGGCTCCGACGAAACGCCTCGGGTTTCGCCGGCGGAGTGACCGGGCGACCCGACGCCGCGCGCCGCATCGGCGGCGCGTGGCGTCGGCTGTCGCAGGCCATGGTGGATGGTTGCGGCGCGCACGGCCGGCATCGCGGTCCACCGACGGGCCGTAGAGGTGATCTCGGTCACTCGTGGGGTTGCCCGCGTAGTGTGGACGCAAGCAGCAGTACGCTCGTCTTGCTTGCACCATACGTCTCGTGGACAGCACGGGACACAAACGTAGTCTGTTGGAACAGCTGGGGTCCGCTCACAAGCGTGTTCACCTGGCCGTGCAATGAGGGCACCATCCTAGGAGGACACGAAGATCCATGTCCAAGATCAAGGTTGAGGGCACTGTCGTCGAACTCGACGGTGACGAGATGACCCGGATCATCTGGCAGTTCATCAAGGACAAGCTGATTCACCCGTACCTCGACGTGAACCTGGAGTACTACGACCTCGGCATCGAGTATCGGGACAAGACCGACGATCAGGTCACCGTCGATGCCGCCGAGGCCATCAAGAGACACGGCGTAGGTGTGAAATGTGCCACTATTACGCCAGATGAGGCGCGAGTCAAGGAATTCGGCCTGAAGAAGATGTGGCGTTCGCCCAATGGCACCATCCGCAATATTCTGGGTGGCACCATCTTCCGGGCTCCGATCATCATCTCGAACGTTCCTCGGCTGGTGCCCGGATGGACCAAGCCGATCATCATCGGCCGACATGCATTCGGTGATCAGTACCGTGCCACGGATTTCAAGGTGCACCAGCCGGGCACCGTCACGCTCACTTTCACTCCGGAGGACGGCAGCGAACCGATCGTCCACGAGGTCGTGAAGATCCCCGACGAGGGCGGCGTCGTCCTCGGCATGTACAACTTCAAGAAGTCCATCGAAGATTTTGCGCGGGCCTCCTTCAACTACGGCTTGCAACAGAACTACCCGGTGTACCTCTCTACGAAGAACACCATCCTGAAGGCCTACGACGGCATGTTCAAAGACACTTTCCAAGACGTCTTCGACGCCGAGTTCAAAACCCAGTTCGATGCCGCGGGCCTGACGTATGAACATCGCCTGATCGACGACATGGTCGCTTCGTCCATGAAGTGGGAGGGCGGCTATGTGTGGGCGTGCAAGAACTACGACGGCGACGTGCAGTCCGACACCGTAGCCCAGGGTTTCGGTTCGCTCGGTCTGATGACGTCGGTGCTGCTCACTCCGGACGGGAAGACATGTGAAGCCGAGGCCGCGCACGGCACCGTGACCCGGCATTTCCGTCAGCACCAGCAGGGCAAGCCGACCTCGACCAACCCGATCGCCTCGATCTTCGCGTGGACTCGTGGACTGGAGCATCGCGGCAAACTGGACAGCACACCCGAGGTGATCGGCTTCGCGCAAACCCTGGAAGATGTCGTCATCAAGACCGTCGAGGGCGGCCAAATGACCAAAGACCTGGCGCTGCTGGTCGGTGGAGATCAGGGCTACCTGTCCACCGAGGAGTTCCTCGGTGCGCTGGATGCCAACTTGGCTCGGGCGCTGCGCTGAGACCGCCACGACTCGCTGGGCCGATGGCGGTGTGGGGTCACCCCGCGTCGTCATCGGGTCGGGGGGACCAGACCGTGTCACATCGTGATATCCACAAGGTGGCCAATTCGTCACCATAGTGCTGAATGCACTACATTTTTCCTGCTAGTGCGACATAGGGCGCTGATTGCCTATATTATTCTGGCCTTGAACGCCGCCAATGTCGTCGGCGTTCCTGGTACTGATTTCCTCGAGTATCGGAACGTGGTTCGGACGATTCGTCCACGCGGATGCACTGGTCGACTCGCCGTTGTCTGCCCTCCAGATGACAGCCACACTGAAGATGGCTGGTCGGTGTAGCGGCTGGTCGGCAGGGAAGAAGGCAGTTGCAGCTTGCGCGGTGGGTCCACAGAGCAGGTGGGCGCCGGTTCGAACAGGGAGGGCGCCATGCGCGCCAGATGTCAGTCGCAGTCGGCATCAGGGACTGCAGACAACGCGTTCCGCACACGACCGGCGCCGGTGTATCGGCAGGGTCGTCGATCGACCGAGTTCGCCGGTGACGGTGACGTCGGTCGGCACGCCTCCACTCATGAGATATGACTGTGTGGCGAACCGACAGCTCGCGCTGTCGACGATACGATCCTCGTGCCACTCGCGTGGAACGACGCAGCGGCTTCGGCCTGCGCCGCGCTTACCAGCGCCGCGTGGGCAGGGGCGTGATGTCCCGCTTTCGCGGCATACCCGGGGAGGGCGCCCGGAAAGATAAACATGCAAGCCTGCAGGTAAGTGTACGATCGGCCGATGGCGATGAGCACAGTCGTGAAGCAGCCGCGTCGTACCCAGGAGCAGCGCAGTACCGAGATGCGCGTCCGATTGCTCGACGCGACGGTCGACTGCTTGGTCGAGTACGGATATGCCGGAACGACGACGCCACGGGTAGCCGAGCGTGCGGGAGTCACCCGCGGGGCGCAGGCGCACCATTTCGGATCGAAAGCCGACCTGGTGGTGGCCGCAGTGGGCCATCTGGCTCGGCGACGTGCCGAGACCCTCATGCGAGAGGTGTCCCGAGTCGAGACCGCCGCCGATCCGGTGGCGACCGCGCTGGACTTCCTGTGGGAACTCCACCAGGGGCCACTGTTCGTTGCGACTATCGAACTGTTCGTGGCCGGACGAACCGAACCAATGCTTGCGGAGGCGATGACGAAGCTGGAGCCGCTCGTCGACGATGCGGTCCTGTTGGCGGTTGCTCGGCTCACCCCCGAGGGGGTCAACGTCAAGGTTGCACGCGACTTCGTCCACACCGCAATGGACGCGCTGCGCGGCATCCTCATCTCGAACTTCATCGATCCGGATATCGACTGTGCGCGCCGCCGGTGGGCGCGCGCGTCCGCGCATCTGCGGGAGATCGGCAACGGCGTCCTCGACGCGCACCGTCGCGAGTAACGGCACCGATGCGGCCGGTGTGTCACAGGGTTTCCGCTGGCATCGGACGGGGTCGTGCCCCGCCGCTGTCGACACCGATCCGAAGGTCGCGGTCGGAGGGCTTGCCCACTTACATACAAGCTCGTATGTTTGTTCCAATTCGTTCGGGATGGTGGTCCGCGTCACGCGGTGCGCTCATGATGTGAGGTTTTCCATGGCCAGCAGGTTTGATGCCAACCGGGTCTACGTCGTCGGTGTCGGCATGACGAAGTTCGAAAAGCCCGGACGTCGCCAGATCGAGGCCGCCGACGGGACCAGTCGGCCCTGGGACTACCCGGACATGGCCCGAGAATCGGGAAGCAAGGCGCTCGCCGACGCGGGGATCACCTTCGACCTGGTGGAGCAGGCATACCTCGGGTACGTCTACGGCGAATCGACAGCCGGTCAGCGCGCCGTCTACGAACTCGGTATGACCGGCATCCCTACCGTCAATGTGAACAACAACTGTTCGACCGGTTCGACGGCGCTGTACATGGCAGCGCAGGCGATTCGCGGCGGGCTGGCCGAGTGCACGCTGGCCCTCGGTTTCGAGAAGATGCGGCCCGGGTCGTTGGCATCCACGTGGGATGATCGCGAGCAACCTCTTGGTAAGCACGTCACGGCTCTCACCGAAATCTCCGAGGCGGCGTTTCCGGTAGCGCCGTGGATGTTCGGGGCCGCGGGACGTGAACATATGAAGCAGTACGGCACCACCCCCGAGCATTTCGCCAAGATCGGCTACAAGAACCACAAACACTCGGTCGACAATCCGCACTCGCAGTTTCAGGACGAATACACGCTCGACGACATTCTGGGCTCTCGAATGATCTACGACCCACTCACGAAACTGCAATGTTCGCCGACGTCCGACGGGTCCGGCGCGGTTGTCCTGGCGAGTGAAGAATTCGTGAATGCCCACGATCTGGCCGGGCAGGCGGTGGAGATCGTGGGGCAGGCGATGACCACGGATTTCGCCTCGACATTCGACGGCACCGCCAAGAATCTCATCGGCTACGATATGAATGTTCGTGCCGCACAGCAGGTCTACCAGCAAGCCGGGCTCGGCCCAGAGGATTTCCAGGTCATCGAGTTGCACGACTGCTTCTCGGCCAATGAGCTGTTGCTGTACGAGGCGCTCGGTCTGTGCCGACCGGGTGAGGCCGGGCATTTGATCGACGCCGGCCAGACCACCTATGGCGGGAAATGGGTGATCAACCCTTCCGGGGGCCTGATCTCCAAAGGGCATCCACTGGGTGCCACAGGTCTGGCGCAGTGCTGTGAGCTGACCTGGCAACTGCGCAGTGCGGCGGGCGAGCGACAGGTCGACAACACTGCGGCCGCTCTGCAACACAATATCGGTCTCGGCGGCGCCGCTGTCGTCACTGCTTATCAGCGCGCAAACCGCTGACCCGCAGTTCGGCTCCGGGCGAAATCCAACAAGGAGCACAGCGATGATACACATCGAATCAACCAAAGACGTCAACGCTTCCCCGGATGCGGTGTGGGCGTTCATCTCCGATCCGTCCACCTGGAGCCAATGGATGACCATCTACGACCAGTTCGTAGAGGAGCCGCCCGCGGCGCTGAGTCAGGGCACCACAATGGTGGCCAGGGTCAAGGCATTCGGTATGTCGAACAATGTAGAAATGACCATCGACTCGATCGATGCACCGAACACGCTGAAGCTGAACGTAGCCGGCGGCGCCGGGGCCGCTGGGACTGCTGATTTCGTCTTCGAAGTCCAGCCCACGGCGGACGGTAGCACCATCACGATGAGCTTCGAGGTCAAGGGAGTGGCGTCCCGGGGCCCGATGGGGAAGACGGTGGAAGCGGTCGCCATCGACCAGACGAATCAGACACTGGCGCAGCTGGTCGATATCGTGCTGGCGTGACCGGTGGTCTCCGACGATCGGGTGGACGGGGCGATGGGGACGTCGATCCCCGCCCGGTTGCTTCCGACCGGCATTGTACGGTCTGGGCGTGCCATACATCTCGACCGTGAACGTGAACGGTGTCCGCGCGGCAGCAGGCAAGGGGCTACTCGCCTGGTTGGCGGTCACCGAGGCCGACATCGTCTGTCTGCAGGAGACTCGCGCAACCGATGCGCAGGTCAGGACCGCCTTGGCGGCTGCGCTCGATGCGGGATGGCACGTGTCACATGCCGAGCCGGAATCCAAGGGGCGTGCCGGCGTCGGAATTCTGTCTCGCTGGGCGCCCGCCGACGTGCGCGTCGGATTCGGTAGCTCTGAATTCGCCTCCGCTGGCCGCTACCTCGAAGCCGACTTCGACGGCATCACGGTAGCGAGCGTGTACGTACATTCCGGAGACGTCGGCACTGTGCGCCAGGACGAGAAATACCGTTTCATGGCTGAACTCGGCAGCTATTTGGCGACGCGGACCGGCGACTTCGTCGTGGCGGGCGACTGGAATATCGCGCATACCGAGCACGATCTGAAGAATTGGCGCGGCAATCTGAAATCCTCTGGCTTCTTGCCGCGAGAACGAGCATGGATCGACGAGGTGCTCGGCATGGGCTATGTCGATGTGGTGCGCAGCCTGTATCCAGGGGTCGCCGGGCCCTACAGTTGGTGGTCCTATCGAGGCCGGGCGTTCGACAACGACAGTGGGTGGCGCATCGACGCGGTGTACACGACCGATGACATCGCACCGTTGGCGGTGTCGGCGCGGGTGGAGCGGGCAGCGACGTACGCGGACCGGTGGTCCGACCATGCGCCGGTCACGGTGGAATTCAGTGAGCTTCCGGGATTCGGCGTCGCCGATCCTGGACGCACGACCCGATCGTGCTCCGGCGCATAGTTCGATTTCGAAAACTGTCACGATGTGGTCGCGCCTGGTTCGATCACGCCGCGATCACCGTGCAGTATCGGTGACCGCCTCGGGACCACGAGCTGCGGACCGGCCACCGAAAACGTCGTATCCTGGGGTCATCTCGTTGCCAGAGCTCTCGATGAGGAGGCGGCAATGTCGGAGCCCGGGTATTTCGGTGACCATTCGATGGTGCGGCGGGTGATGCGCACTCGTGCGGTGGGACTCACCTACGGTCTGCGCGCGTTGGTGGTCGGTGCGGTGCACCCCTTGTTGTATGTCGGCACCGCCGAGAACACCGGATATCGGACGATGCCCTATACCAGGCTGGCGCTGACCGGCCGGCTGTTCGAGGCGGTGTTCCTCGGCAGCAAGGCCGAGGCCGATCGGGCACTGGCATTCACTCGCAAGAAGCACGTCCTGGTGCGTGGTGTGCTGCCGGAGGACGCGGGAGTTCACTACCCGGCGGGCACGAGGTACTCCGCGTTCGACTCCCGTTTGATGTTCATGACGATGGCCTTCACCTTCGATTCGGCGGAGGTGATGTACGACGTTCTCGTGCGCACCATGACCGACGGCGAGCGTGAAGGTCTCTATCAGGACTACGTGCGCTGGGGCGAACTGTTCGGGATGTCCGTGGACGCAGCGCCCGCCAGCTACCGAGAGTTCCGTGCGTTCTTCGACGAGTATCTCGCGTCCGAGCAATTGTTCCTCACCGATGAGGCGCGAATGGTCGGCTCCTACTTGTCCGGACAGCGCCGTGCCCATCCGCTCGGCATCCCGGTGCAGCAACTCACCGCAGCGTTCTATCTTCTGGTGCAGGGAAGTTTGCCGCCTCGTATTCGCCGAATGTACCGAATGAACTGGGGTCTGGCCGAGGAGGTCGGCTACCGAACGCTGTCGCAGGCGGTCCGCGCGACGCACGCAGCGACCCCGGTGGCGCCGGTGCTACGTAGCGCTCTGAGCGGTCGTAGCGCGCCGGCCTATGCAGCGCTCGCCGATCGTGAGCGGGCGCTGGTCGGCAGCGGGCGATCGAGCATGCCCGGGATCGATCCGCGCAACTGGGTGCAGCGGAATTCGGCGTGACACGCATGCAAAGATCGGTGGTATGTCCAGTCCTGCGCCCATGCCGGCCGCCGAACGCAAACAGCGGGTTCTGTCCGGGATCCAGCCGACCAGTTCCTCGTTTCATCTCGGGAACTACCTCGGTGCGCTGCAGTACTGGGTGACCATGCAGGATGACTACGACGCGATGTATTTCATCCCAAATCTTCATGCGATCACCGTGCCGCAGGATCCGAAGGAGTTGAAGGCGCGGACCTCGTCGGCTGCCGCACAATTGCTTGCGCTGGGTATCGACCCGACGAAGTCCACTTTGTTCGTGCAGAGCCAGGTGCCCGAGCATGCGGAACTGGCTTGGGTGCTCAGCAGTATCACTGGTTTCGGCGAAGCCGGGCGGATGACTCAGTTCAAGGACAAGTCGGTCAAGCAGGGCACCGAGAATGCGACTGTCGGTTTGTTCACCTACCCGGTGCTGATGGCTGCGGATATTCTGCTCTATCGTGCCCACCAGGTCCCAGTTGGTGAGGATCAGCGTCAGCACCTGGAACTGACCCGAAACCTCGCGCAGCGTTTCAATACCCGTTACAAGAAGACCTTCGTGGTGCCCGAGGCGCATATCGTGCGGGGCACAGCGAAGATCTACGACTTGCAGGATCCGACGGCGAAGATGAGCAAGTCGGCTTCCACGGATGCAGGTCTGATCAACCTGTTGGACGATCCGAAAGTCACTGTGAAGAAGGTGAAGTCGGCAGTCACCGACACCGAACGTGAGATCCGATACGACGTCGAACACAAGCCTGGCGTCAGCAATCTGTTGGTGATCCTCAGTTCCCTGACTTCTACGCCGATCGTCACCCTGGAGAAGGATTTCGAAGGCAAGGGGTACGGCGATCTGAAAACAGAGGTGGCCGAAGCATTGGTGGAGTTCGTGACGCCATTGCGGGTGAAAGTGCAGCAGTACTTGTCGGATCGAGCCGAACTCGACCGCATCCTCGCCGCCGGATCCGAGCGGGCGCGCGCGATTGCCGGCAACACCCTCGCACAGGTATACGACCGGGTCGGCCTGCTGGGGCGTTGAGCGCATCCCGCGGGTCGGTGTCCGAAAGGGCGAACGGCGCAGTGTTCGACTCCATCGTGACCGGAGTCGAACAACGAATCCGGGCGCGTCCGTGGCTGGATCATCTGGTCCGCGCCGCAGCGCGGTATCGGCGGCAACGGGGCGACTACTACGCCGCCGGTATCACGTATTTCACGGTGCTGTCAGTGTTTCCACTGCTGATGGTCGCCTTCGCGGTCGCCGGTGTATTCCTGTCCAGCAATCCGGATCTGCTGCTGACACTCCAGGACAAGATCGTCGAGATCTCTCCTGGATCATTCGGTGAACAGGTCACCGACCTGGTCGACCGGGCGGTTGCTTCACGGGGCACAGTTGGCGTGCTGGGTCTGCTCGTCGGTCTGTATACCGGTCTGGGCTGGATGAGCAACCTGCGGGCTGCGCTCACCGAGCAGTGGGAGCAGAAGACGCCGGCTCGCCCGTTGTGGAGAACCAAGCTGTCGGATCTGGGCGCACTGATCGGACTCGGTCTCGCGTTCGTTGTCTCGCTGGGGCTGTCGGCGCTCGCGTCCAGCGCTCTGGGGCCGCAGGTGCTCGCCGGTCTGGACCTCGTGCACCTCCCCGGCGCCGAATTGCTGCTCACCGCGGGGTCGATCCTGCTCGGCCTCGTTGCCTCATGGGCCGTGTTCGCCTGGATCATTGCTCGGCTTCCCCGCGAGCCGGTGACTCTGGCCAGTGCTGCCAAGGCGGGCGCGCTGGCCGCGCCGGTGTTCGAAGTATTCAAGATCGTCGCGTCGATCTATCTGCAATGGGTGTCGAGCAGCCCGGCGGGTGTTGCATTCGGTTCCATCATCGGGTTCATGGTGTTCACCTACACCACCTATCGCATCACCCTGTTTGCCACGGCATGGGCGGCCACCGCCGTCGAAAACGAACCGGACACCGAGCTGCCTGCACCGGCACCCGCGGTGATCGCGCCGCGAGTCGGCGTCCACGACGCTTCGTGGGGCGTGGGTGCGGTTCTTTTCGGCCTGGGTGCTCTCGTGGCGCTGGGACTTTCGCGATTGCGTCGGCTTCGGTGACCAGCGGTGAACCGACGATGACCGATCGTGCGGCGGTTGGTTGTCTCAGCGCTTTCGGCCGAACCTACTGGCGCCCGCCAGTAGGGCGACGACCACGAGGCCGCCGCCGAAGATCAGCAACGTTCTGGTATCGGCGTAACGATCATGCGCGTTCGATACATCGGTGGGAGCGGTTCTCAGCGAGGTCGGCCGCGCCGTGGTGACCACGGCCTCGGGCTGTGCAAGGCCGTCACCGGGCAGTGTGCCGATGACGGCCTCGTGCGGCAGGGCGAAACCGTAGTCGAGCAGGCGGGCCGCCTGTTCCCATGGGCGCACCGGCTGTGCTTCGGCATGCAACAGTGTGACGACGAGCCGATGGCCGCCACGCTCGGCGGCGGCAACGAACGTATGGCGCGCATCGTCGGTGAAGCCGGTCTTGCCGCCGAGGGCGCCGTCATAGGTATAGAGCAGGCGGTTGTCGTTACCGATCGCGAAGCCGGGACGGTCGCTGTCACCGGGAGTCGTCGGGTCGGCGGGGTAGCCGGGAAAATCGATTTCCTCGGTGCGGATCACCTCGGCGAACAGCGGGATTGTCATGGCCTCGCGGAACAGCACGGCCAGATCGTAGGCGGAGGTGCTCATCCCGGGGCCGTCCAGGCCGGAAGGGCTGGCCGCACGCGTGTCCGAGGCGTGCAACGTTTGCGCCAGCGTATTCATCCGCGCAATGGTTGCTGCCTCACCTCCGAGTTGGGTGGCGATGGCGTGTGCCGCATCGTTGCCCGAGGTCATGATCAGCGCCTGCACCAGTTGCCGGTTCGTGTAGAGACCGCCCGGACCGATCCCCACCTTGCTGCCTTCGACGTTCGCGTCGTCCTGGGTGCCGACGACCACCTGGTCCATGTCCAGGCTTCGGAGCGCGAGTATGGCCAGCAGCACCTTGATGGTGCTGGCCGGCCGGTAGCGTCCGTGCGCGTCCTTGGCTGCGAGCACCGCGCCGGTATCCAGATCCGCCAGCAGCCACGCCGTCGCCGAGAGGCCCTGCGGTGCGGGTGGCGCGGCTTTCGGTAGCGCTACACCACATTCACCGAGTAGCCCGCCGCCGATCGGAGGGTTCGGGACCGACAGCGGAGCGGGACTCGGCTGTCCTGGCGCGGGTACCTCCGAGGCGTCGATCGGCGGCGGCGGCTGTGTCCGGTGCGGGCAGTCGTCGGTGTTCGGCGCGGTAGCCGGTGTCGTCTCACTCGGCGCACCGAGCGCTGGCACGGTCGTCACCCCGAATGCGACGACCAGGACACTGCCAACGACGAGCGAGACACGGCCCACGCAGAGTATGGCGCGGCGGACGCATTCCATGCTCTCCACCGCAGTGAGCCTAGTCGGCGCTCACGAACGCCTCGCACGCGCCGGCTGCGGCAGAATCGATACATGTCGGTGGAGCTACCTGCGGATGGCGCCGCACAGAAGGTGTACCAGCAGCGACAGGAACCGAATCGCCGGAGGATTCGTCAGCAGGCCTACCGGTTGTTTCGGGAGCAAGGGTACAACGAGACGACGATCGAGCAGATCGCCGCGGCCTCGGGGGTCTCGCCGAGTGTGGTCTTGCGCTACTTCGCCACCAAGGAGCAGCTCGTGCTCGCCACCGATCTCGATTCTTTGATGACGGCGGCGCTCGGTCGCCAGCCGCGCGACGCTCCGGCGAAAGTCGCCTTCCGTGACGCGGCGATCGAGGTCTTCCGGTATTTGCCCGCGGCCGAGGTGGGTTTCGAGCAGGAGCGGCGGGCATTGCTCAACCATGTGCCCGAACTGCGATCGGCCATCGGTGTGGAACTGCTACGCAACATCGACGTGGCCGCAGAGTTGCTGGCCGACCGGTCCGGTAGGTCCGCCGATGATTTCGAGGTCCGAGTATCGGCTGGCGCGATCGCCGGCGCCGTTTTGGCCATCTGGACGATGACGCCGATGAATGTCGACAACATCACCCGTATCTTCGATCTTCTGGACGCGGGTTTGCCGCTCGGGTCGGATCGCCGGTCATGACGGCGTCGTCGTGTTCTATCGCGTTCGGATGCCGCTCGAGCGCAGCAGCCGCTCGGGCGTGTCGTCGTCCATGTCGGTGAAGAAGCCCCCGATCACGTCCTCGATCTCGGCGATCGAATCTGCGCAGTAGAGGATGGGTTGGTAGCGCGTGATGTCGTACTGGGCGCTGCCCATCGCGGCGATGTGCAACGGGCGCAGTTGGGCACTGCGAAACTCACCGAGCTCACCGTAGGACGACAACAAGCCCGCTCCATAACACCGGATGTCCCCCTGTTCGCGCACCACGCCGAACTCCATCGAGAACCAGAAGACATCGGCCAGGAACTTCAGCGCGCGGTCGGTGCTCAGTCTGTCCACCGCGGCGCCCACTGCGGTGTAGACGGCGGCGAATCGCGGGCTGGCGAGCTGGTTGGCGTGCCCGATGATTTCGTGGATGGCATCCGGCTCCGGGGTGTACAGCGGCGCGGAGTGGTGGCGGATGTATTGCGTCGAATGAAAGACGCCTCGGCCGAAGGAGCCGAAGAACTGCCGTAGCGGTACCAGACCCGCGGCTGGGGCGTAGCGGAACCCGGTGAGTGGCTCGAGTGCCGTGGACACCTCGTCCAATTGTGGGATGTGGTCGGTCGGCAACGCCAGCGCCTCGGCGGCCGCGAGCACCTCTGCGCAGGCGTGCGTGCGGTGTTCGCGGGCCAATTCGGCGGAGACGGTCCGCCATACCTCATGCTCGGCATCCGTATAGTCGACCCGGGGCAGTGGCTCGTCCGGTGTGTGGTGCAGTGCCAGCGCGGCGATGGCGTTGCGCCGGTCTCGATAGTGCCGGTCGCGCACCCCGGGATGCTCGTCGCTCAGGTGTACGGTGACATCGCCGTCGCTGGTGTGGGTCACCGGCGAATACAGCTGGGCCTCGGTGAACATATGTGAATGCAAGCATCGTTCGGTCGCGGCGGACAACCGCGCTAGGTCCAGCTGCGCACATTGTCTAGTTGGACCGCTTTCGTCGAGTTCTCGATTTGCCGGACATGAGCGGGCTTCGTGACGCAAGATGGCGAATGTACGAAGGAGGGCGCATGACATCCGTGCGGATCGATCTCGACCACGATTTGCTTGCCGCAGCCGCGGCCATCATGGGTACGTCGACGAACGACACCACCATCAACGAGGCTTTGCGTCGAATCGTCGTGCACGAACGCCAACTACACCATTTGGCGAACCGTGCCGCAGATGTCTTGTTCGATATCCCCGCCTCTGCGGCTGCTTTCGCCGAGCGATAGCACGCACCGGTGAACAGGCGTGCTCCTGTTCACCGGTGCGTGGTGAGGGCCGCCGACATCGTGGCGGGCGGCCTCGTCGAGGGGCGGCCTCGAGGTGTTGGTGCGGCACGCCGCTCAGCGGGTGAAAAGCAGTGCTCGCTTGACTTCTTGGATGGCCTTGGTGACTTCGATTCCACGGGGGCAGGCGTCGGTGCAGTTGAAGGTCGTGCGACAGCGCCAGACACCCTCGGCGTCGTTGAGGATGTCGAGGCGTTCGCGGGCGGCCTCGTCGCGACTGTCGAAGATGAAGCGATGGGCATTCACGATCGCCGCCGGACCGAAATAGCTGCCGTCGCTCCAGTACACCGGGCACGAGGTGGTGCAGCACGCGCACAGGATGCACTTGGTGGTGTCGTCGAATCGAGCACGATCGGCTTGGCTCTGGATGCGTTCGCGGGTGGGCTCGTTGCCCGAGGTGATCAGGTAGGGCTTGACGGCGCGGAATGCGTCGAAGAACGGCTCCATGTCCACCACGAGATCCTTTTCCACGGGCAGGCCGCGGATCGGTTCGACGCTGACGGTCAGTGGTTTGCCATCCTTGGGCAGCATGTCCTTCATCAGTACCTTGCAGGCCAACCGGTTGACACCGTTGATGCGCATGGCGTCGGAGCCGCAGACGCCATGCGCGCAGGACCGACGGAAGGTGAGCGTGCCGTCGAGATAGGACTTGATATAGATCAAGACGTTCAGGAAACGGTCGGTCGGTAGAACCGGGACCTGAAAGGACTCCCAGTGCGCGCCCTTGTCGTCCTCCGGGTTGAAGCGGGCCACCTTGACAGTGATCATCACCGCGCCCTCGGGGATCGGAGCGGGGGTCTGCGCGGAAGGTGCTTCGGCAACTGCGGTCATCAGTACTTGCGCTCCATCGGCTCGTATCGGGTCTGCACCACGGGCTTGAAGTCCAGGCGGATCTCGGAGAGGAGTTCGGCAGGAGCATCCGCTTCGATGTGCTTGTAGGCCATGGTGTGGCGCATGAAGTTCACGTCATCGCGTTCGGGGTAGTCCTCGCGAGCATGACCGCCGCGCGATTCCTTGCGGTTGAGCGCGCCGACCACGGTGACTTCGGCCAGTTCGAGAAGGAAGCCGAGTTCGACGGCCTCCAACAGGTCGCTGTTGTAGCGTTTGCCCTTGTCCTGCACGGCGATTCGTGTGTAGCGCTCCTTGAGTGCGTGGATGTCGGTGAGCGCCTGTTTCAGGGTGTCTTCGGTACGGAATACCGAGGCATTGTTGTCCATCGAGCGCTGTAGCTCGGTGCGCAGGTCGGCGACTCGTTCGTCGCCGTGGTCGTTCAGCAGCTGGGTCAGCCACGTCTGCACCATGCGCGCCGGGTCTTCCGGCATCTCGACGAATTCGCTGCGCTGGGCGTATTCGGCGGCGGCGATCCCTGCGCGTCGCCCGAACACGTTGATGTCCAGCAACGAGTTGGTGCCCAGACGGTTGGCGCCGTGCACCGACACGCAGGCACACTCGCCGGCGGCGTACAAGCCCGGGACGACATCGGTGTTGTTGCGTAGCACCTCGCCGCGGATGCGAGTCGGGATGCCGCCCATCACGTAGTGGCAGGTCGGGAACACCGGCACGAGTTCCTTCACCGGGTCCACGCCGAGGTAGGTACGGGAGAATTCGGTGATGTCGGGCAGCTTCTCTTCGAGCACGTCCTCGCCGAGGTGAGTCACGTCGATGTAGACGTAATCCTTGTTCGGCCCCGCTCCGCGGCCTTCCAGTACCTCCAGCACCATCGAGCGCGCGACGATGTCGCGCGGGGCGAGGTCTTTGATGGTGGGGGCGTAGCGCTCCATGAAGCGCTCACCGTCGGCATTGCGCAAGATGCCGCCCTCGCCGCGGACCGCCTCGGAGATCAGAATGCCCAGTCCGGCCAGACCTGTCGGGTGGAACTGGTGGAATTCCATGTCTTCCAGCGGAAGGCCTTTGCGGAACACGATCGCCATACCGTCGCCGGTCAAGGTGTGCGCGTTCGAGGTGGTCTTGTACATCCGACCCGAACCGCCGGTCGCGAACACGATCGACTTGGCGTGGAAGACGTGCAGCTCGCCGGTGGCCAGTTCGTAGGCGACCACGCCGGTCGCGACCGGGCCGCGGTCGGTGTCGGTGAGCACCAGGTCCAACACGTAGAACTCGTTGAAGAATTCGACGTCGTGCTTGACGCAGTTCTGATACAGCGTCTGCAGGATCATGTGACCGGTACGGTCGGCTGCGTAACACGCGCGGCGCACCGGGGCTTTGCCGTGGTCGCGGGTGTGGCCACCGAAACGACGCTGGTCGATTTTGCCTTCGGGGGTGCGGTTGAACGGCAACCCCATCTTCTCCAGGTCGAGTACCGCGTCGATGGCTTCCTTGGCCATGATCTCCGCGGCGTCTTGGTCGACGAGATAGTCACCGCCTTTGACGGTGTCGAACGTGTGCCACTCCCAGTTGTCCTCTTCGACGTTCGCCAGCGCGGCGCACATGCCGCCCTGGGCGGCGCCGGTGTGACTGCGGGTGGGGTACAGCTTGGTCAGCACGGCCGTCCGGGCACGGGGGCCGGCCTCGATCGCGGCGCGCATACCTGCGCCGCCCGCGCCGACGATCACGACGTCGTAGCGGTGCTCCTGGATGGGGCGAGGTTCACCGGTCCCGGTGGTTGGTTCGCTGCGCTCACTCATGCGAGGGGGCCTGTTCCTAACTGATGTTGGGGTCGAAAGTGAAGATGACGTAGGTGCCCACGCTCATGATCAGGATCATCGAAACGGCCAACAGCGTGTTGAGCCAGAACCGGGTCGAGTCCTTGCGGGAGTAGTCCGCGATCACGGTGCGCAGACCGTTGCCGCCGTGCAGTTGCGCGAGCCACAGCATGGCCAGGTCCCAGACCTGCCAGAAAGGGCTGGACCAGCGGCCGGCGACGAAGGCGAAGTTGAGCCGCTTCACGCCGCCATCGATCAGCAGCATGATCGCCATGTGGCCGATCACCAGGACGATCAACAGCAGGCCGGAAAACCGCATGAACAGCCAGGCGTATTTCTCGAAGTTGTTGCTCGAACGCGCGCGGGGAGAGCGGGGCAGATCCAGGCTGGCAGGGCGGTCGTAGGACTTGCCGAGAACAGGTGCGCTCATGGTCAGTGCTCCGTGAACAGGTAGAAGAATTGGCGCCCGATGGAGGGAACGGCCAGCAGCAAGAAGGCTCCGAGGACGACCCAGAGCATCACACGCTGATACTTCGGGCCCTTGGACCAGAAGTCCACCAGGATCACGCGCACACCGTTGAGGGCGTGGAACAACACGGCCACGACCAAGCCCATCTCCATCAATCCGACGATGGGGGTTTTGTAGGCCTCGATCGATTGGTCGTAGACATCGGGACTCACCCGCACCAATGCGGTGTCCAGTACGTGGACGAAGAGGAAGAAGAAGATGGTGACACCGGTGATCCGGTGCAGTGCCCACGACCACATTCCGGGGTCGCCTCGGTACAGCGTCTTTCGCTTCGGCTGAGCCGGAGCTTCAATCGTGGTCATAGAGTGCGGTGCCTCCAACGTCGTTGATGGACCCGGTCCCAGGTCCGACGCCGGCTGCATGGGGGCTGAATGCCCAGGTGGCTGCACTCTTGCCCGTCGCAGGGAACCTGAACCGATCTGTTCAGGACTCTAATCCCCTCGCAATCGCGGAACTAATTCAGTGTGCCGTGCATTACGCGACAACGACTGGAGTTAGGTTTACCTTTCCCGAACTCTGTGAGCTTTCGTCGCACGCGTCGGACAGTGTGGTTCGGGTGGGCCGCAAAGGCGACCCTTCGTCGAGTAGCAACTGAAATATGCTGCTCAACAAGGTATTTCGATTGATTTACATTCTCTATATATCCGCTGGGCAGTTTCGGCTCGGTGTCGCGACTCACGGTGTCGACGGGTGAATTGTGATCCGTTGCAATGTGGAGAATGTCTCATTCGCCAATAGTCAAGTTACCAGCCGGTAATAGCAGCAAAGGCGGATTGTCTCCTCGCGGCACGGCCGCCGTCGATGGGGCCGGTGGACGCCTAGACTCGCGAGGAACAGCGAGGGTTGTCCAAACCTGTGGAAGGGGAGGCCGTCATGGACATCGATTGGGGGGCGCTTCGTGCCGAGGCCCGCGCAGTCATGCGCAACGCCTACGCGCCCTACTCCCGGTTTCCGGTCGGTGCCGCGGGCCTCACGGGCGATCGGGTGGTGGTCGGGTGCAATGTGGAGAATGTCTCTTACGGCTTGGGTCTGTGCGCCGAATGCGTCCTGGTCGGCAACGTCGTCGCCGGCGGTGGCGGGCGACTGGTGGCCGTGTCGGTGGTCGATTCTCGCGGTGCAATCCTGCTGCCGTGTGGTCGGTGTCGGCAAGTGCTCTACGAGCACGGTGGAGGGAACCTCTTGGTCGATCGCCCAGGTGGAGCGGCACCCTTGCGTCGGCTTCTCCCCGAGGCCTTCGGCCCCGACGACCTGTGTGCTGGACAAAAGCCCGACTCCGCACGCAACCGGACACCGCGGTGAGCTCCGCTGGGCATACTGTCGACTGTGACGGCATGCGACGCGGTTTCGATCATCAGGACCAAACGTGACGGTGGGGAACTGTCCGAGGCGCAGATCGACTGGGTGATCGGCGGATTCACTCGGGGCTCGGTAGCCGACGAGCAGATGTCTGCGCTGGCCATGGCGATCGTATGGCGTGGAATGACGCGGCGAGAAACGGCGCGGTGGACTGCCGCCATGATTTCATCCGGGCAAAAGATGGACCTGACCGATCTGCCCCGACCGACCGTGGACAAGCATTCGACCGGCGGGGTGGGCGACAAGATCACCCTGCCATTGGCGCCGCTGGTCGCCGCCTGCGGTGCGGCGGTACCACAGGTATCCGGGCGTGGGCTCGGATACACCGGCGGAACCTTGGACAAGTTGGAGGCTGTTGCGGGCTGGCGCGCAGAGCTGTCGCCCGCGCGCATGCGCGCCATCTTGTCCGATCCCGATATCGGTGCCCTGGTCTGCGCGGCCAGCGCCGATCTCGCGCCCGCGGATCGTCGGCTGTATGCCCTGCGGGACGTCACCGGCACGGTCGAATCGATCCCGCTGATCGCCAGTTCGATCATGAGCAAGAAGATCGCCGAAGGCACGGCGGCGCTACTGCTCGATGTCAAGGTCGGTGCCGGCGCCTTCATGAAGACACTCGACGAGGCGCAGGAATTGGCCACCACGATGGTGGAACTCGGTGTCGACGCGGGCGTCCGGACAGTAGCGCTGCTCACCGCGATGGACACCCCGCTGGGCTGCACCGCGGGCAACGCGCTGGAAGTCGCGGAAGCTACGGAAGTACTCGCGGGCGGCGGACCGTCCGACGTCGTGGAACTGACCCTTGCCCTGGCCCGTGAGATGGTGGCGCTGGCCGGGCTCGAGGTCGACCCCGCCGATGCGCTGGCGGATGGTCGGGCGATGGATCGTTGGCGCGCGATGGTTCGCGCCCAGGGTGGCGACCCGGACGCGCCGCTACCGGTCGCGACACATCGCGAGACGATTCGGGCCTCCGCGGACGGTGTGCTGAGCAGGCTGGATGCCATGGGCGTAGGGGTCGCCGCCTGGCGCCTGGGCGCCGGCCGTGCGCGCCAAGGCGACCCGGTGCAGTTCGGCGCGGGCGTGGTGATGCATGCCAAGCCAGGGGATCGCCTGCGTAGCGGGCAAGTGCTGTTCACCATGCATACCGATACGCCAGGGGCCTTCGTGGCTGCGGCTGCGGCGCTGCGCGATGCTGTTACCGTGACGGCTGTGCCGCCGGCAGCCTCCCCGGTCGCTTCTCGGCCGCGTCCGATTCTCGGTCGCATCGCCCCCTGATCCGCTGTGATCACCCGGGCGTCTCGCCCGGGGTGGCACGCATCCGGCCGACAACGAGATGGCCGCCACGCGGGGAGTCGGCTGCCGATTCGGCGTTCTGCGGTTACCTTCGATACATGACTGGACCGATGCCTCTGACTCTCGCCTCGATCCGCCAGGCGCCGAAAGCCCTACTACACGATCACCTCGATGGTGGTCTGCGGCCCGCGACGGTGCTCGAGCTCGCCGCCCACTGCGGCTACGCCGACCTACCCGCCGCCGACGAAGCGTCATTGGCGGAATGGTTTCGAGAGGCGGCCAATAGTGGGTCCCTGGAAAGGTATCTGGAGACGTTCGTCCATACCGTCGCCGTCATGCAGACTCCGGAGGGCCTGCATCGGGTGGCGCGCGAATGCGTGGAAGATCTCGCTGCCGACGGGGTCGTGTACGCGGAAGTGCGTTTCGCTCCCGAGCAACATTTGGAGCAGGGGCTCACTCTCGACGAGGTGGTCGAACACACTCTCGCCGGTTTCCGCGCAGGTACGGCGATCGCCGCCGAGCAGGGCATCACGATCGCGGTGACCTGCTTGCTCACCGCCATGCGGCATGCGGCGCGCTCTCGCGAGATCGCCGAATTGGCGGTGCGCTTCCGGGATCGTGGCGTTGGCGGCTTCGACATCGCCGGCGCCGAGGCCGGTTTTCCGCCGAGCCGGCATCTGGATGCGTTCGAATACATGCGGGCCAACAGTGCGCACTTCACCATCCACGCAGGAGAAGCCTTCGGCCTGCCATCCATTCACGAGGCGCTGGCGTTCTGTGGCTGTGACCGGCTCGGCCACGGCGTGCGGATCACCGACGACATCAGCGCGCCCGGCGCGATCGAGGACGCTCGACTCGGGTTGGTCGCCAGCTACGTGCGCGACATGCGTATTCCGCTGGAATTGTGCCCATCGTCGAATGTGCAGACCGGCACCGTGCCGTCGCTGGACAAGCATCCGTTCGATCTGCTGGCTCGGCTGCGCTTCCGGGTGACGGTCAACACCGACAACCGGCTGATGGGCGACACCGATATGAGCAGGGAGATGCACAAACTGGTCGAGACGTTCGGCTATGGCTGGAGCGATCTGGAACGGTTCACCATCAATGCCATGAAATCGGCGTTCATCCCGTTCCCCGAGCGGCTGCGAATCATCGATGACGTGATCAAGCCCGGATACGCGGTACTGATCGGATAGCGGTTCGCACTGGTGGCAGCGCCGCGATCCGCCTACTGCCTGTGTAGGCGGGACTCCAGATCGCCTTCCAGCTCGCGCCAGGCCTGTGCTTCGGCGGTGAACGGCGGATTCGGCGCCAGCCGTGTCGGGTCCGGATTCAGTAGATAGGAGACGTACCACCCCAGCGGGGTGGACTGCGCCAGCGCTTGCTCGACGGCATCGTTGTCGGTGTAGTCTGCCGCGTCGGTGAGCAACTCGACAGCCAAGTCGAGTTGCTCGATGTCGACCGATTCCGGGCCCTGCGCCAAGTCCTCGGCCAGGCCGGGCAGAACATAGACGTTCTCGTCGGTGACCTCGACCTGCAGTGAGCCGTCCGTCGCTGCGGTCCGCACGTCGGCGAACGTGCTCACTCGAGCCAGGTCGTGCGCATGCTCGTCGGCGAGGTAGCGGGCCAATGCACGCTCGGAGGAGAACACGCTGATCGAGCCATTGGCGCCCAGGAAGATGGGATCGTCACCCAGATAACAGCGCAGGGTGAAGTAGGTGCCCTCGGAGGTGACGATTTTGACCGGGTCGATACCGACCTCGTGCCAGAACGATTCGTCGTCGTCTTCTTCTTCGTCGAGGTCGACGGGTTCGAACTCCTCGTCGCTGTCACTGTCGGCGGCATCGTCGGCGTCGACGACGTTCTCCTCCGCAGCCAGCAATTCGGCCTCGGCAACTGCGACGGCGTCGGCGTCCACATCTGGTGTCTGCACGACGGAGTCGATCGAATCCAACACATCGTCCCAGCCTCTGGCGATAGCCGAGCCGATCTGCCCCCACAGATCATGCCCATCGCGACCGGCGAACGCGTTCACCCCGCCCGGTAGTGCGCCGAGCACCGGATGGGAGCCGAAGAATTTGGTCACCGACTCCAGCTCGCAGACCTCGCCGATATTGCGCACCATGCCGAGGGTGTCCTCCAGCTCGGCGATGCTGTCCACGTTCGGCTCGCCCGCGGCCAGCTCGGGTACCGCGACCAAGTCGAACGTTCGATCCTCCTGCGGCTCGAGTTCGGCAGCCGACAAACCTGCGACTACTTTCCACGCTGGATGGTCGATCAGGTCGTTGTCGGAGCTGGTACGAATGAATGCAGCCAACTCTGCGACGGACTCGAAACCGTAGAGAACGTCCTCGTGTCCGAGGAATGCCTCCCACTCATCATCACCGTCTCGCCAGCGCGGCGCCCACAGCGTGACGAGGTCGCCGTTGGTCAGGCCGAGTTCGATCGGGACGATGTCTCCAGAAGCCATGTCCGGTAGCCTATCGACCTTCCCCTTCGGCCACTATCCGGCCTGTCCCGTCGTCCGGTCCGCGGGCGAGGTTGTCGGAGGGACGAACGACTCGTTCAGTGTCGCAACAACCTTGGAGCGTTGTTCGCTGGCATCCAGGGCGGCTTGCCCGCACGCCCAGACCATCAACTGTCCCGCCTCGGTCGGTGACAGCGATGTGACCGACTCTGCCAGGGTCAAGCCGATGACCGCGCCGTCGCTGTTCACCTCGACGCTCACCATGCCGTCCTCGGTAGCGAATCGACCGCGTACCTGCTTCATTCCGTACAGTGCAGCTTCCAGCGCCTCCAGTTTATGGGTCGCGGACTCGACCAGATCATCCATCTCCGCGCTCATACCGGCCTCATCCAACTCGTCGGTCCAGTGTCTTCGTCATCGATTCGGTCGAGTTCATCGACCGCTTGTCGGCGGGTGGGCAGGCCGAGCCGGTCGAGAATGTCCGACGGCATGCCTGCCTCGGCGAGCAGCTCACGCCGACGCGCCTGCGCTGCGACCGTAGAACGTCGAGTGAGTCGTAGAATTTCGTTGGCCAACGACGTTGCGCCATAACGATATTCGCTGCGCTCGAACGTGATCTGCACCGGCATGCCTTGATCGGTCGCTCGCACCGTGATGGTACCCGACCGGTTGCTACTGCTCGCCACGGTGACGTTGGGAATTGGGGAACCGTCGGGCTGGGTCATGACGTCGGCCTGTAGAAGCCATGGAAATTCATACCTGAGTTCTCCGTTCGGATCGAACTGATCTGGACCGGGTCGCCGGCCTCGACGAGTTGTCCATTGCCGATGACCATGGCCACATGCCCGTCCCAGATCGCGAGGTCACCGGGCATCAGGTCACCAGGGGACACCGCTGCGGCGCCATTGCCCTGCTCGGCGGCGAGTCGGGGCAGATCGACACCGGCCTCGCCGTAGGCGTACTTGGTCAGGCCGCTGCAGTCCAGGCCCGAACCAGGGCTGTTTCCGCCCCAGACATAGGGGGTGCCGAGGGCGCCCATGGCCGAACGAACGGCGGTCGCGGCCTGCTCGTTCGGCGCCTCCACCACGCTGCCGTCGGGCAATGTGATCTTGACGCCGGTGCCATCGGTAGGTGCCCCCGATGAACCGGTTTCCGGTCGTGGCGGTGGCGCTGCGTTCCCGCCGCCACCACCGACGCCGCCACCACCGACGACGTATTCGGCTTGTGGCGGGGCAGAAGGCGCGGCCATCGAAGTGCTCATCATTTGGCCGATGCCGCTGAGCGCGCTGGAGGCGGCAGAGGCCACTTGCATGCCCGGACCGGGTCCGCCGGCGGCCGGAGGAGTCGGCGGCGGGGGAATCAGATCGCTCATCGACGCAGTACACGTTCGCAACTCGTTTTGGACTCGGCCGACCACGGCCAGTGCCTGGCCGAGATGGTCGATGGCCGTGTCGACCAGCATGGCCAACCCGGGCGGGGTGGTCAGGGCCGGTCCCATGCTCGCCGCGGCGGTCATGAACGATTGCACGATCCGGGTCAGCTCACGTTGACCGGTCTCGATCTCGGCCGCTGCCCGGCTCACCACCGCGGCCATCTCGTTTCCCCGGTCGGATATGGTGGCTGCGGATGTCTGCACTCGTAGTGCCGTGGCAGTAGCGGCATCTGCAGCGCGGCCGTCCCACGCGGCATTCATCGCGTTGATGCTGTCGCGCCCCGCCTGGTGGATCTGGTCCACCGCGGCCGACGTGCCACGCAGGGCATCCGTAGGTCCTCCCACGGGAAGCGCACCGGTGCCGAAGCCGGCGAGCAGGTCCAGGATCGGTTTGGCCAGCGCATTGACGTCGATCACGGGATCACTCCAGTTCGGTGGTCGCGTTCTGCAATATGCTCGCGTTGGCGGCATCGGTCTCGGCGAGCGTGGCCGCCGAGACCTGCGCTGCGCCACCCACGCTGGTCAGTACCGCCGACAGCTGGCCGATTGCGGCGAGGTGGCCGGCATGCGCCGCGGAATATGCCGTCATGAAGTCTGCGCCCACGAGACCCATGACCGGCCCCAGCGCCGCTGGTGTCGCCGTGGCCGCGCTGGCCCCCGCCTGCGCCATGTCGCTCGCCATTGCGCGAGCAGCTTCCCCGTACGCGGCGATACCCTCGGTATCCGCCGACATTTTTGGCATTCGAGCTTCCCCCGTCCGTTGTTCTCAGGAAGCCTACGTCATCCACGCGACTTGCCGCACGCCAACCGGGTTCGGTTCCGCCGCTTCACGAAAAGTCCGATGGCCGCGGCGCCGCATCCACGAGAGCCTATCGTTTCCCTATGCGTATCCACACCGTGGACCATCCACTCGTTGCCGCACTGTCGACCACGTTGCGGGACGAACGCACGCCGAATCCGGTGTTTCGCGCAGCGCTGCGTGATCTGACCGGAATCCTGATCTACGAAGCGCTTCGCGAGGCGCCGGTCGAGCGCTTCGAGATCCTCACGCCGATCGCAGCGACCGAGGGCGTGCGATTGGCGAAACCGCCGCTGTTGGTTCCCGTGCTGCGGGCTGGACTCGGCATGCTGGATGCCGCCGCAGAGTTGATTCCGGATGCCCGAATCGGATTCGTCGGCCTCGCCCGCGACGAAGACACCCACCTACCGGTGCCCTATTTGGAATCGTTACCCGCTGACCTGGCCGGAATACCGGTCTTCGTGCTCGATCCGATGCTGGCCACAGGGGGATCGATGCGGCACACGCTGGAGTTGCTCGTGGCCCGCGGAGCCACCGACGCCACGGCGGTATGCGTTACTGCAGCACCGGAAGGTATTGCTGTGCTGCACAACTCGAAGCTTCCGGTCCGTTTGGTCACCGCAGCGGTCGACTCGGGGCTGAACGAGAACGCCTTCATCGTTCCTGGTCTCGGCGATGCGGGCGATCGGCAGTTCGGTCCGCGCTGATCGGCAGTCGGGTCCGTGCCATCGGATCGGCATCGTCAAAGCGTTCGGCAGAAGTCGCGCAACGCCGCAAGGCGCACCTGCGCAGCGGTGCGTGCCGCCGGTAGCTCGGCAGGTGAACCGACCGGTTCGACGACCTCCAGGTAGCACTTGAGTTTCGGTTCGGTGCCCGAGGGGCGCACGACCAGGCGCGCGGAGCCGCCGTCGAAAATCAGTGCATCGGTGCGCATGCGACCGCGCGCGCAGAGTTGGTCGGTGAATGTCATCGCTGTGCCGGCGATCTCGACCGGAGGGCTCGCCCGCATCCGCTCGACGACCTCCGCAGCGGCAGTGGCCGAGTCCATCCGCAACGAGACCTGGTCGCCGGCATGGAGGCCGAATTCGACTGCACAACAGTCGAGTTCGTCCTGCAGTGTGCGTCCGTTCGCCTTCAGTCGGGCCACCAGGTCGGCGACGAGCACCGCGGTGGAGATGCCGTCCTTGTCGCGGACCGCAGTGGGATCCACGCAATGGCCGATGGCCTCTTCGTAGGCGTAGACCAGGTCGTCGCCGGTGCGGGTCAGCCACTTGAACCCGGTCAGCGTTTCCGTATAGCGACTGCCACGCGCGGCAGCCACCTTCGACAGCAGTCGTGAGGATACGATCGTCGTTGCCACCCGTGAGCCAGCCGGGGCCGTGCGTAGCACGTCGTCGGCGAGTAGTACGCCGGTCTCGTCTCCTCGTAGCATCGTCCAGCTGCCGTCCGGTCTGGGGATACCCACCGCGCAGCGGTCGGCGTCGGGGTCGAGCGCGATCGCCACATCGGCGCCGACCCGGGCAGCCAATGCGAGGACGAGCTCGGTCGCGCCGGCTTCCTCCGGGTTGGGGAACGCGACCGTGGGGAAGTCCGGGTCGGGCTCGAATTGCTCGTCGACTACCTCTACATCGTGCAAGCCTGCAGCAGCGAGCGCCGCGACCGCGAGGTCCCCACCGACTCCGTGCAGGGCGGTGAGTGCGATCCGAATGTCTGCCCGCGCGCCCGGACCACCGATCAGGGCCGGTAGTTCGGCGACGCGGTTCATGTACCGCTGTACTACCTCGGTGCTCGCGGGGGCGACCGGTGCACGGTCGACCGGTGCGGTGATGGCCGCGACGCATTGCTCGATCTCGGTATCGGCCGGGGCGATCAGCTGTGCTCCGCCATCGAGGTAGAGCTTGTAGCCGTTGTCGGTTGCCGGATTGTGCGACGCGGTGATCTGTACGCCCGCGACGGCGCCCGCGTCGCGTACCGCGAACGCGACCACAGGCGTAGGGACCGGAAACGGCAGCAGTGTCACCGCGAAGCCGGCGGCGGCGAAGACCTCCGCGGCCGCGGCGGCGAACTCCGCGGACCCGTGCCTCGCGTCGGCGCCGACGATTACGGCGCCGCCACCGAGACAGCGCCCTCGTAGCCACTCGACGATCCCAGCGGTCACCGTGGTGACCGTGGTGAGATTGATGTCGTCCGGGCCGTCACCCAGCCGACCACGAAGACCCGCAGTGCCGAAACGCAGCATCTACACCCGTTCCAGGACGCCGCGCAGCAGTTTGCCCAGCCGTGGCGCCGCGGCACGCCCTTCGGTGAGCACCTCGGCATGCGACAGGCTCGCGCCGGTGACACCCGCCGCCAGGTTGGTGACCAGGGAGATGCCCAGCAGCCGTGCACCGAGCGCCCGGCACGCGATGGCCTCGAGCACCGTGGACATCCCGACCAGGTCGGCGCCGACCGTGCGCAACATTCGGATCTCGGCCGGCGTCTCGTACTGCGGGCCGACGAGGCCGGCATAGACCCCCTCGGCCAGCGTCGGGTCGAGTTCACGTGCCAGTGCCCGAAGTCCGGGATCCCATGCGTCGACCAGGTCGACGAAGGTCGCCGAGGTGAGTGGGCTGCGGCCGGTGAGATTGAGGTGGTCACCGATCAGGACCGGTTCACCGACCCGGAAGTCGGGCCGGATACCGCCGGCGGCATTGGTCAACACCACGGTCTGTGCACCCGCTGCGACAGCCGACCGCACCGGGTGCACCACGGTGGCGGGTGAGTGGCCTTCGTAGAGGTGCTGGCGACCGACCAGCAGCAGGACCGAGGTGGTTCCGACCGCTACCGAGTGGACCACGCCGGCGTGGCCTTCCGCCCTCGGCGTCTCGAATCCGGGCAGCTCCGACATCGGCACCGATGCGTGCGGTGTCCCGATCTCGGCGGCCGCGCGTTGCCACCCCGATCCCAACACCACTGCGACCTGGTGGCGCGATACTCCCGTGCGGTCAGCGATCGCCTCGGCGGCCTGTTCGGCAAGCATGGACGTCACGATAGTCGCGAATCCGGCGCGGCACCCGTCCATCGGTCCCGGCGTGCCCATAGTGACTTTCGCCCGATTCGAGGGCTTCTCGCCGCGGTGATCCGCGTGCAGTGGACGGGGTCGGTCGATTCCCATGGCGCGAGGCCGAACCGTTCCTACCCGCGAGTCAGATAGGGCTCGGCCGCCCTATACGCTGCCCGCATGCCGTACTTGGAACGTGAGGGTGAAGTCTTCGTCGTCTATCTCGGGGAGCGCGATCAGACCGATAGTGAAAACCGTTTCCGCCCCGACTGGATAGCTGAGCTCGATGCGCTGTTGGACGAGGTCGAGAACTCCGAAGGCCCGGCCGCATTGGTGACCACGTCGACGGGAAAGTTCTACAGCAATGGCCTGGACACCGATCGTCTGGTCGCCGATCCGAAGGACGTACACGCCTACCTCGACCGGGTACACGCGGTCTACACTCGCTTGCTCGCCTTCCCGATGCCCACTGTCGCAGCGATGAACGGTCACGCTTTCGGGGCGGGCGCCATGTTGGCAACCTCGCACGACTTCCGGGTGATGCGTGCCGACCGCGGTTACTACTGCTTGCCCGAGGTGCACTTGGGTATGCCCTTCACCGTCGCGATGAACGCTCTGCTCACCGAGCGGCTGTCCAATCAGGTGTGCGTTCAGGCGATGACCACCGGCCACCGGTATCCGGCCGAGGAAGCACTCGCCGCGGGCATCGTGGACGGGACGGCTGCCGCCTCGGAACTGCTCGCTACCGCAATCGAGCGGGCCGCAGGGTTGGCGGCGAACCGCAAGCCGAATCTGCCGATCATCAAGCGTGCACTGCACGCGAAGGCGCTGGCCGGTCTCGCGGTGCCGACCACCGTGGAGAACTTGGGGGGCAACTGACCGGTCGTGTACCTGTGCTGCGCCGCAGGTACACGCGTCGGCCGACGCGGCCGATCGGCGCGGGGCGCACCGATCGGCCGGCGCAATGCAAGACTGTGTTGCATGCCAGTACCGCCCAGCGCGCGCCGCGACACACGTCATCGCGACCATGCCGCGCGCTCGGAAGATCTTTCGGCCGCGCGTAGCGCGATCGATGCGGCGTCCGATGGCGCAGTCGCGGCGTCTGATGGCGCAGTCGCGGCGTCCGATGGCGCGATCGATGCGGCGTCCGCCGAGCTGATCGCGCTCTCGCACGCCATCCATGCCGAGCCGGAGTTGGCATTCGAAGAGGTTCGCAGCGCCGCGAAGACGATCGCTCCGCTCATCGAGCGCGGTTTCGAGATCGAGACCGGCGTTGCCGAGCTGCCGACGGCCTTTCGTGCTCGCTACGGCAACGGACCACTCACGGTCGGTCTCTGCGCGGAGTACGACGCTCTGCCCGACATCGGGCACGCGTGTGGGCACAACATCATCGCCGCGGCCGCAGTGGGCGCGGCACTCGGCCTCGCCGAGGTTGCCGATGCGCTGGGTATAACGGTGTTGGTGTTCGGTACACCGGCCGAAGAGAGCGGCGGCGGCAAAGTGCTCATGCTCGAGCGGGGGGTCTTCGACGACGTAGCGATGGCCATGATGGTGCATCCGGGCACGCAGGACATCGTCGGCGCTCACTCTTTGGCACTGGCCGACCTGTCGGTGGTGTTCCACGGCCGGGAGGCGCATGCCAGCGCCGCCCCGGAACAGGGACGCAATGCTGGTGACGCCCTCACTGTGGCCCAGGTTGCACTGGGGTTGCTGCGGCAGCATCTCCTGCCTGGCCAGCAGCTACACGGTATAGTCGGTCACGGTGGTGTAGCTCCCAATATCGTGCCCGGGCATGCGGAATTGCTCTACTACCTACGCGCAGTCGACTCCGCATCTCTCGACGATCTGGTGCAGCGAGCATCGGCCTGCTTCGAAGCGGGTGCGCTCGCTACCGGCTGTACCCATGAGATTCGGACGCTTGCGCCAACCTATGCCGAGCTGACTCCGGACCCGGAGTTACTGCTCGCCTACCGTGAGCAGATCATCGCACTGGGCCGCGCGCCGATAGCTCCGGAGTTCGAGGCGCAGCGGCCACTGGGCAGCACGGACATGGGAAACGTCACCAACGTCATCCCGGGCATCCACCCGGTCATCGGCATCGAGGCCGGCGATGCGGTGACACATCAGCCGGGTTTCGCCGCGGCGAGCGTCAATGCCTCGGCGGATCGTGCGGTCCTCGATGGTGCACGGGCGCTGGCGCGCACGGCGACAACCGTCGCGCGCGACGAATTCCACAGAGACAGGTTGCTGCAACGGCTACTGCAACGACAGGAGGGCATTCGGTGAGCACAACCGGCCGTGCGCGAGATACGGACCCGCTCGCGGGATCCTGGGTGACCATGGCGGACAACGAGCACTCCGCCGTGTCCAACGGTA
This sequence comes from Nocardia sp. CNY236, assembly GCF_000482385.1. Taxonomy (GTDB): domain Bacteria; phylum Actinomycetota; class Actinomycetes; order Mycobacteriales; family Mycobacteriaceae; genus Nocardia. The sequence goes on along the minus strand of NZ_KI519393.1, from coordinate 109,099 downwards.
GCCGGTCCGGGCGGGACGCGGTCGGGGCATGGCTGTCGGATCATCTGGTCGATCTCGTTCAGTGGCGCCGGCACATACATGCCAATCCGGAACTGTCGCGTACCGAGTTCGCTACGACCGAGTTCGTCTCCGCATGGCTGACCAAGGCGGGCTTGATACCGCAGGTACTTCCCGGCGGCACCGGTCTGATCTGCGACATCGGGCCGGAAGGGCCGCGGATCGGGCTGCGCGCCGATATGGACGCGTTACCACTGCAGGAGTTCACCGGCCTGAGTTTTGCCTCCACCGTGCCGGGTGTGGCCCACGCGTGCGGCCACGACGCGCACACCACCATCCTGCTCGGTACGGCGTTGGCGCTGGCCGAGTTGCCGCAGCTGCCGGTCGGCGTGCGGCTGATCTTCCAGCCCGCCGAAGAAGTCATGCCCGGCGGAGCCATCGATGTGGTCGCCTCCGGCGCCATGGCAGGAGTGGAGCGGATGTTCGCGCTGCACTGCGACCCCCGCCTCGAGGTGGGACGGGTGGGTATCCGGGTCGGCGCGATAACTTCGGCTGCCGACACCATCGAGTTGGTGCTCGACTCGCCGGGTGGCCACACTTCGCGTCCCCATCTGACCAGTGATCTGGTCTATGCGATCGGTACCGTGATCACCGGGTTGCCCGGTTTGCTCAGCCGCCGCATCGATCCGCGCACCAGCACGGTCATGGTGTGGGGTGCGGTCAGCGCGGGCAAGGCGCCGAATGCGATTCCGCAGACCGGTATGCTCACCGGCACCATCCGCACCGGCGATCACGAGACGTGGTCGCTGCTGGAGCCGATGGTGCGCGAGATCGTGGATGGGCTGCTCGCGCCGACCGGCGTGCGCTACCAGCTGAACTACCGCCGTGGCGTGCCGCCTGTGGTCAACGAGGTGCAGTCCACCCGCATGTTCGAGGACGCGATCCGTGCGCTGGGACCCGATGCGCTGGCCGACACCATGCAATCCGGCGGCGGCGAGGACTTCTCGTGGTATTTGGAGGAAGTGCCGGGCGCGATGGCGCGTTTGGGCGTCTGGTCCGGCGAGGGGGAACAGCTGGACCTGCACCAACCCACCTTCGATCTCGATGAGCGCGCACTCGAGGTCGGCGTGCGAGTGTTGACCGATATCGTGCTACGCGCGCGCTGAGCCCCACCCGACCGCGCCACCGTCCCGACCGTCGGTGTCAGCCGAAGTTGCCCGGCCCCACGTTGCGGCTGTTGCGGGTTCGCAAGGTGTGGACATAATCCTCCGGAGCACCGGCCTTTTCGGCTGCATCGGCGATCACGCCGAGATAGCGAGCCGATGGCAGGCCGCCTTCGTAGGCGTCCAGCACGTACAGCCATGCCAGAGTGGATCCGCCGCCTTCGGCCCCGCGGCTGACGCGCAGGCGGATCTTCTTGTGGATGCCGAAGTCCGAGCCTTCCCAGCGGTCCAGGCGTTGCTCGTCTTCCACGGATACGTCGTAGAGCACGGCGAACACTCGGGAACCGGGATCTTCGACCACCGTCGCGAGCGGTCCCTCCCAGCCGATGTCGTCACCCGCGAAGGTGAGCCGCCAACCCTCCAACCAGCCCGTCCCGGACATGGGGGAGTGTGGACAGCGCTCGAGCATCTGCGAGGAGTCCATGTTGGACCCGTAGGCGGCGTAGATCGGCACTAGAAAAGGGTAGCCAATAACCGCCGGAGCCTGTGTTCGATTGCCCCGCGTGCGGCGCGGCGCACATCGAGCAGCCCTCGTGCATCGGCAACGCGCGCGGAGCTGCGCGATGGTTGCCGGATACCGTCTACCGTGTGCCGGAGATCCCGGTGCGAATGCTCGAGCGGAGGTATCCATGACCCGCATCGCGATCATCGGCGGTGGACCGGCCGGCTATGAGGCGGCGCTGGTGGCGGCCCAACACGGGGCGTCGGTGACGCTGATCGATTCCGATGGTATCGGCGGGGCGTGCGTGCTGTGGGACTGTGTCCCGTCCAAGACGTTCATCGCCTCGACCGGCGTGCGCACCGACCTGCGCCGCGCTCGCGACCTCGGGATCACCTTGGACCCGAACCAGGCGCAGGTGCAGTTGCCGGAGGTCAATGGGCGGGTGAAGGCCCTGGCGTTGGCGCAGTCCTCGGATATCCGTTCCAAGTTGCAAACCGTCGGGGTGACGGTGTTGGCCGGTCGCGGCGAATTGATCGATTCGGCCGGAGGCTTGGCCGCCCATCGAGTGCGGGTCGACCTCGTCGGCGGTGAGCAGCAGACCATCGAGGCCGAAGTGGTGTTGATCGCCACCGGTGCCAGCCCCCGCGTGCTGCCCGGTGCCGAACCCGACGGCGAGCGCATTCTCACCTGGCGTCAGCTCTACGACCTGGAGGGGCTGCCGGAGACGCTGGTGGTGGTCGGTTCGGGTGTCACCGGTGTGGAGTTCGTCTCCGCCTACACCGAAATGGGTGTGCGGGTGAAGCTGGTGTCCAGCCGAGATCGGGTACTGCCCGGCGAAGACGCCGATGCGGCGCTCGTTCTGGAGGACGCGCTGGCCGAGCGGGGCGTCGAATTGTTCAAACATGCGCGCGCGGACGCGGTAGGGCGTACCGCCGAGGGCATCGTGGTCGAGCTCTCCGACGGTCGTGTGGTTTCCGGATCACACGCACTGATGACCGTCGGCTCGACACCCAACACTGCGGGCCTCGGGTTGGAGCGGGTGGGTATCGAGCTGGACCGGGGCGGCTATCTGCGGGTGGACCGGGTATCGCGCACTCCGGTGCCCGGCATCTATGCCGCGGGCGATTGCACCGGTGTACTACCGCTGGCCTCGGTGGCCGCGATGCAGGGACGCATCGCGATGTACCACGCCCTGGGCGAGGGCGTCAGCCCGATTCGGCTGAAGACCGTTGCATCGGCGGTGTTCACCCGACCAGAGATCGCGACCGTGGGCGTGGGCCAGACCGCGATCGACAACGGTGAGGTGCCGGCGCGTACGGTGATGCTGCCGCTGAACACCAATCCGCGCGCGAAGATGTCCGGTCTGCGCCGCGGTTTCGTCAAGGTCTTCTGCCGCCCGGCGACCGGCGTGGTGATCGGCGGCGTCGTCGTCGCGCCGATCGCTTCGGAGTTGATCCTGCCGATTGCGCTTGCCGTGCAGAACAATCTGACGGTCAACGACTTGGCGCAAACGTTCTCCGTCTACCCGTCGCTCACTGGTTCGGTGACCGAGGCGGCGCGTTTGCTCATGAGGCACGACGACTTGGGGTGACATCGGTTCGGTGGATGCGGCCGTAGCAGGAGCTCCGACAGTGGTCTGGGCGAATACCGATCGTGCCGTGTTGCTGTGGGCTGCATTGTCACCCACGGTTATTCGCCGCGTTGCCCATACCGCTCTCGTATGGTTCACTCTCTGCGCAGAGATGCGATCGTAGGGCGGTCGCGAGGTTCGTTGTGGGGGACAAGCTCTTTCCAGATAGACACGGCGGACGGCTCGGATCGTTCGACGGTCAGGCGTCTCACCCAGAGGCAACTGAATGTGATCGGAAGGTCGCATCCGGGAAGGGATTTGCGAAAAGTGAAACATCGTAAGCCGAGCCGGGCGCAGCGAGTGATGGCGAGTACATCGCTGCCACTGGCCACAGCGGCTGCAGTGGCCACTCTCTTCGCTGCGCCGGCGGGGGCGGCTCCCGACGATCAGCCGACCACCCCACCGACCCCAGCTCCAGCGCAGCCGGACGCCGACGAGCCGTCGAGCACGCCGGAGGCTACCCAGCCGGAGTCGCCGGAACTCGAATCCGAGCAGGATCCGCAGACACCGGAGCAGCAGACGACTCCGCAGCAGCCGGGCGTCACCACCCCGGAGCAGATGCCGGAGAACGGTTCGACCCCGCAGCAGCCCGGTGTCACCACCCCAGAGGAGACGACGCCGGAGAACGAATCGCCACGTCAGCCTGGCGTCACCTCGCCGGAGCAGCCGGGCGACGGGGACGATCTGATGGTGGAGCAGCCGCAGCAGCCGGGGGTGACCACCCCCCGAGTTGCGCCGTTGCCGGTCCCCGGCCAGCAGGACAGCGAGCCACCTGCCGCGACCGTGCCGGAGGATGGGACCGATCAGCAGGTCACACCACCGGCGAATGCGGGGAACGGACAGAATTCCGACGCAGGGCAGTCCGACAGTTCCATCTGGACGCAGCCTCAGTGGGAAGCACCCCGACTGGATGCGGCGCCACCTGCGCCGGTTGTGGAAATGACCGGCCCGCACGCAGAGGTCGGTGGGAATATCGACGGTGGCACGTTGATGCCGGGATATGTGGCCAACACTCACCACTTCGCCAACGAGGCAGGCTATGTCGGCACGATCGGTTACAGCACGCCGACGGGTGTGGGCGAGGCCGGTGCCTCGGTGGAGTTCATCGACATGAACACCATTCACATCACCACCTACACCGGTGGTGAGGGAACGGCCGACAACGGCACCACCATGGTGCTCGACACCACGCAACTGAACATGGCCAGAGCGGCGGTGGAGGACTGGATTCGAGAGCAGCCGGGCGGTGCGGCCGCGCTGGAGGCCGCGGCGAATATCGAATTGCCGCTGCCGCCGGGTGAGATCGAGCCGCAAACTTTCGAGGTGGGTGGTGTCGTCACCCAGTGGGGTGGTTCACTCCAGTACTGACACGAACCGATTTCGATGGGTGGGGCGGTCGTTCACGACCGCCCCACCTGTGCGTCCTGGGAAAGGATTGGCTGTGGCTTCCGAGGGTGATGCGAAGGAGAACGAATCCGATCGGTCTGGTTCGGAGTTCGGCCCGCCACTCGGGGAATTCGGTCCGCCGGTGTCGGAATTCGGCCCGCCGGCGGGAACCGACACCGGTGTAGGGTGGCAAGCGCCCCACCGGCCGACCGACCATCCCGAACTCGCCTGGCGTCCGGCCGATGATGCGACCTCGGCGCCCGGATCGCAGTATCGCGCCCCGGATTCCGGGGCCCACACCGATGACTCGACTGCGCCCCCGTCACCGGGGCGAGAGCAGCCCGCCACGGAGACCGGGCTCCCACAGGCCGCTGGTGGTGAGCGGGAACTGTGGTGGAACCATCCGACCACCGAGGGTGGTGTGCCGAAGCCGCCCGAGCCTTCCGAGCCGGGCTTGTCCTGGGCCGAGGATCCGATCGCCAAGCGGTTGGCGCCGACCGGCCCCGCGGCGCCGGTGTCGGTGCGACGTGCTGGGTCCTCGTCGTTGTCGGTCCTGCTCGGTGCGGGCGCGGTCGTCGTGGCAGTGATCGCGCTGATCGTGACGATCGTGGCTACTCGTGGCGACAGCGACACCAGCGCCGAGTCTCGGGCCGGTGGTGCTGCGGCGGCATCGCGGTGTGAGTCCGACACCGACGGCGCGGTGACCGTGGGCAATGGGCCCGGCGACGTCAGCAGCGGCGCGGGCGCGATTCTCGGCTTCCAGCACGCCTTCTACGTCGAGCGCAGCGGAGAGCGCGCGCGGCGGTTCGTCGCCCCCGACGCGACGAACATTTCCAGTGCAGAGGTCATCCAGAAGGGAATCGACGAGCAGGTGGCGGTGGGCACCGAGCATTGCCTGACGATCACCGAATTGACCAGCGATACGTTCGGCGTCGTTCTGACCGAATACCGACCCGACGGAACCAAACAGGAATATTCGCAGATGGTGACCACAGTGAGTCGGAACGGCAAGGTCCTGGTCCAGCAGATCGACGTCGGCTAGCGGCGACCGAGATCGCGCGAACTGCCGCACGGACCAGGAGCGGCGTAACCCCGGATGTTGGCTGTCGTTCGAGGCGCAGCCACGAAATATCACATCATGGGATGAATATTTCGAATTCTGATCGAGAATGTGCGACAGTGGAGTCCCGCGTGCTCCAGGAGGTCGCTCATGTCACCAACCCACCCACCGTTGGCCGGCAGGCTCGACGGACTGCGGAGTTCGGCGATTCGTGACCTGCTGAAGCTGACCGCACGGGGGGATGTCGTCAGTCTGGCCGGCGGGCTGCCGGACGTCGAGCTGATGCCGCGGGAGCGCCTGGCCGCCGCGGCAGAGGCCGCACTGAGTCACAATCGCTGTTTGCAGTACACCGAGTCACCGGGCTGGATGCCCTTGCGCGAGGTGCTCGCGGATCGGGAGTCGACGAGGTTGCGCCGCTCGGTGGAACTCGGCGAGATCTTCGTGACCCACGGATCCCAACAAGCTCTGTCGTTGCTGGCCGATGTATTGCTCGATCCGGGTGCACTGGTCGTGGTGGAGGATCCAGCGTATGTCGGTGCGCTGCAGGCCTTTCGAACCGCAGATGCCCGCATCGTCACAGTGCCCTTGGACGCCGAGGGCATGTGCACCGACGATTTGGCCGCACTGCTCGCCGGTGGGGCGCGCCCGGCCGTGGTGCACACGGTGAGCAATTTCCACAATCCGGGCGGCGTGACCCTGAGCTCGCAGCGGCGTCGAGAATTGGCACGGCTGGCCGAAGAATACGGCTTCTGGGTGATCGAGGACGATCCGTATGGTGAGCTGTGGTTCGACAGCCCGGCTCCCGCTCCCGTGGCGTCCCACTCCCGCAATGTCATCCGGCTCTCCAGCGCCTCGAAGATCGTCTCGCCCAGTCTGCGCGTGGGTTGGATGGTCGCGCCCGAACCGGTCTGCCGTGCGGTCGAGCTGTTGAAACAAGGTGCCGACCTGTGTGGTTCGGCACTGGCTCAACAGATCGCGGCCGACGTGCTCGCCGACGTGCCCTGGCTCACCGACCATGTCGATCATGTCCGTGAGGTCTACGGCGAGCGCGCGAAGGCGCTGGTGCACGCGATGCGTACGCGGATCGGGGACCGGGTGCATTGTCGCGACGCCTCGGGCGGCATGTTCGTGTGGGCGCAATTCACCGACGGCACCGATGTCGATCGGTTGCTGCCGGAGGCGCTCGCCGCGGGTGTGGCCTACGTTCCTGGTTCGGCATTTGCGGTCGGCGGTGGCTATCGCGACTCCATGCGGATGTGCTTCACCACGTTCGACGCGGCGACCTTGGATCTGGCCGTCGATCGGCTCGCGAGTGCTCTCGGTTAGCTGCTGGCCGCGAATGCGCGGGTCACTGCGCGACAGGTGTGCCCGCCGGTCGGTCGGGATCGTTGGCGCTACTGGCGAGTAGTTCGATCACGACACGATGTCGGCGGCGGCCGGTCCGGGGGCGGGGATTCGCACTAGCCTGGAGAGAAACGCTCGATCGGGCACATTCCGCGTCGGCTGGAGGAGTCGAGCATGAAACCGAGTTCGCAGTTCCTCGGTCCGCAGCAGCGCAGGACAGCGTGGGAGCGCTTCGGTACGGAGCACTTCGATATCGTCGTCGTCGGCGGAGGGGTGGTTGGGGCAGGGATCGCGCTGGATGCGGCTACGCGAGGGCTCCAGGTCGCGCTGGTCGAGGCACGTGATCTCGCATCGGGTACCTCCAGTCGGTCGTCCAAGATGTTCCACGGCGGGTTGCGTTATCTGGAACAGTTGGAGTTCGGACTGGTGCGTGAGGCGCTGCGCGAGCGTGAGTTGTCGTTGTCCACGCTGGCGCCGCATCTGGTCAAGCCGTTGCGCTTCCTGTACCCGTTGACCCATCGCGCCTGGGAGCGGCCCTACGTCGCAGCGGGTTTGGTCCTCTACGATTCCATGGGCGGAGCCAAATCCGTTCCCGGTCAACGCCACCTGACGCGTGCGGGTGCGTTGCGGCTGGCCCCGGGGCTGCGGCGGGACGCGCTGATCGGCGGCGTCAGCTACTTCGACACGGTGGTCGACGACGCGCGCCACACCATGACCGTGGCGCGTACCGCGGCGCACTATGGCGCCACGATCCGCGTGTCGACGCAGGTGATCGGTCTCCTGCGCGAGGCCGACAGAGTGGTCGGCGTCACGGTGCGTGACACCGAGGACGGGCGCACCGGGGAGATTCGTGGGCACGTGGTGGTCAATGCGACCGGCGTCTGGACCGACGAAGTCCAAGCACTGTCTCATCAGCGAGGTCGGTTTCATGTGCGCGCCTCCAAAGGCGTGCACATCGTGGTGCCGCGCGACCGGATCGTCAGCGATGCGGCGATAATCCTCCGTACCGCGACCTCGGTATTGTTCGTGATCCCCTGGGGCACGCACTGGATCATCGGCACCACCGACACCGACTGGAACCTCGATCTCGCGCATCCGGCCGCCACCAAAGCCGATATCGACTACCTGCTCGAACGGGTGAACCAAGTGTTGGTCACCCCGCTCACCCCCGCCGATATCGACGGCGTGTACGCGGGTCTGCGTCCGCTGTTGGCGGGAGAGATCGACGAGACCTCGAAGCTGTCGCGTGAGCACGCTGTCGCCCGCCCCGCACCCGGCCTGGTCGGCATCGCGGGGGGCAAGTACACCACCTATCGCGTGATGGCCTGCGATGCGGTGGACGAAGCGGCGCAGGACATACCGGCTCGGGTCTCCCCCTCGATCACCGAGAAGGTGCCGCTGCTGGGCGCGGACGGCTATTTCGCCTTGGTGAACCAGACGGTGCAGCTGGCGCAGGCCTACGGCGTGCACCCGTATCGCATCAAGCATCTACTCGACCGATACGGTTCGCTGATCGATGAAGTTGTGGCCTTCGCGGATGGAATGCCCGAACTGCTGCAACCGATTACGGACGCCCCGTCGTATCTGCAGGTAGAGGCGGTGTATGCCGTAGCAGCAGAGGGCGCCTTGCATCTGGACGACATCCTGGCGCGCCGCACCCGGATCTCGATCGAGTACTCACACCGCGGTGTCAACTGCGCCGAGCAGGTAGCGCAGCTGGTCGCACCCATCGTGGGGTGGAACGACGAGGAGATCGACTGGGAGGTCGAGACCTATCGGGCACGGGTGGAGGCGGAAATCTGCTCGCAAACCCAGCCCGATGACGTGTCAGCGGACGCCTTGCGAATCGCGGCTCCCGAACCTCGTCCGCAGATCTTGGAACCCGTGCCCTCCGAGCGCTGAGGGCGCGTGTGCTCGATCAGCCGTAGGGGAGTCGGATCAACCGGCCGGGGCCGGCTGGCAGCGAGGGCAATAGTAGATTCCGCGTTCGCGCTGCACCACGCGATCGTAGTCGGGTGCGGTCTCGCCGAGCAGCTCGCTCGCCAGTGGGGTGCCGCAGCGCTGGCACGGACGGCGGGCGCGGCCGTAGGCCAGTGGCCGGCGCACCGGTGTGTCGACGGCTTCGGTCAGAATGCGGCGCGCTTCGTTGACCAGGGCGAGCAGATTCGGGACATCGGCGACGAGAGTGGCGGGATGCACCCGCCGCAGAAAGCACACCTCGCTGCGATAGATGTTTCCGATACCAGCCAGATTGCGCTGGTCGAGAAGCGCTACCCCGATCGGCCGGCCGGGATGGCGTGCCAACCGCCGCACGGCTTCGGTGGCATCCCAGTCGGGTCCGAGCAGGTCGGGTCCGAGATGATCGATGATCCGATGCTCGTCGCGCCCGGGTAGCACCTCGACGGTGCCCAGCGAAAACCCGACGGCCTCCAGCTGCTCGATCCCCAACACGACCCGCGCTGCGACCCTGGGCTTCGTCCATCGTTGTCCACGGTGGAACACCCGCCAGCTGCCCTCCAGTTTCAGATGGCTGTGAACGCTCATCGTCGGCGTGCGAATGAACAGATGTTTACCATAGCTGCCCACGTTCTCGATCGTTTGGCCACGTAGATCGGCGGTCGCATACCGTGGTACCCGAAAATCGCTGCGGGTCAATATCTTTCCAGCCAGCGCCGCATGCAGGCGTTTGGCGGTCAGGAAGACGGTGTCGCCCTCAGGCATCCGACGATCCTGCCCGCTCGAAGGGAACCTCGACGGCTCGGTTGCGCAGTCGTCGGTTCATGGGACGGACTGTAGGCGCAATCGCGCGTACTCCACCACGCGCCGCACCGAACCCGTTCATGGGTGGCGTCGTAGTCGAAGTCCACGTGGGGTGGCAGCGAAGCCCGCCTCGAGGAGAAATCCGGCAAAGGTGTTGCCGTGCACGGTTTCTCCGTTGACCCGATCCACGACCAGCGAGTCCACCCGGCGCTGCCGGACCAGCTCGGCGAGCGAGTGCGCCGCGCTGCGGCGGGTGTCGGGGTCCTCGGTGAAGGTCAGCAAGGTCTTGCCACCGCGTTCCACATAGAGAACCAACTCTCCGTCGACCAGAACGACCAGCGCACCAGCTTTGCGCCCGGGACGGTGTCCGCCGTCGATGTCGCTCTTCGGCCAGGGGAGCGCGGCCCCGTACGGGTTGGCTGGATCGCAGGCAGCCAGCGCTCGGGTCGTCTGCGGCAGCCGCTCGGGCTCGGCGCCGGCGCGGTCGGTGTCGACAGCGCGCAGGCGGTCCACGACATCGGTGGTGGAGAACTGTGCCCCACCGAGCGTGTCGATGAAATACCCACGCCGGCACCGCCCGCGATCTTCGAACTCGGTCAGTACGCGGTACATGAGTGCGAAGCCGCCCGGTACTCCTTCGTTCTGCACCGAGCCCTTGGTCAGGACGCCGTACCGCTCGAGAAGCAGATCCGCGGCGGCGTGCGCACGGACCGTGTTGTCGAAGGCCCGCTCGGGCAGTAGAGACCACCGCCCAGCCACGGCTGGCGGGCCGGAGCGGGTGGGCATATTCGGTCGGGGAAGATAGGACCGCGCTCGCGGCGCTCGTCGCGGAGTCCGGTGTGCTGTGGTGGTGCGGGTCGGTGCGGACAACAATGCCCGCACCGGCGCGAAGGTGTCACCGGAGACCAATCCTGCCCAGACGAGTTCCCACAGCGCGGCCGCCGCGGTGTCGTCGAGCAGGGCCGTCGCATCCGACAGCTGCCGGAAGAAGAACGCCCCACCGGCTGGCGGCCCGACGACCGGGTCGGCGCCGGTTGGTCCGAGAGGCATCCGGGATGTGACGGTGGCCCCCAGGACAGCGAGGAGTCGTTGTTGGACGTCGGTCGGGTCGATGTCATCCGGCGGTGCGAGCGTGAGGGCGGCCTGCTCGGCCAGGTGCAGGGCAATCCAGCCGTCTTTGGCGGTGATGGCGCCGTGACCGGACCAGATCACCTCCCCGGTGGCCATGAGTTCGTCCAGCATGGCCGGGGTGTAGTCGGTCACCCGCGCGGGCAGAACCAGCGACTCCCAGGCCGATGCCGGAATCGGGACGCCGGCAAGTTGTTCCACCACCGCCGCCACCCCGTCCACGCCCCGCAGCGCATCGGTACCCACATGCTGCCAAGCCGGGAGGAAACGGCCGAACGCGGCGGTGGTGACCGGCTCGACCTCGTGTCGTGCCGCGGCGAGCGAACGGCGACGCAGTCGGCGCAACACCTGGACGTCGCACCATTCACCCCCGGTGGACCCGGGGGTGAATTCGCCCTCGACCACACGCTTCTCCGCCACCAGTCGGTGCAGTGCGGTGGCAGCGACCGCCGCCCCGAGCCCAAACCTGGCTGCGACCGCCTCGGTCCCGAACGGGGCGTGCGTACGGGCGTAGCGGCCGATCAAATCGCCGAGCGGGTCGGCTACCGGTTCGATGAACGCCGCCGGAGTGCCGATCGGTAGGGGAACCCCCAAGGCGTCACGCAGGCGGGCGGCGTCTTCCACCGCCGCCCACCAGATGCGGCCGGCGAACGACACTTCCAGCGCTCGGCGCGCGCCAGTGAGGTCGGCGAACCACGCGGTCGGGTCCGCGGCGCAGCGCTCGGCGGCCTCGGCAGCCGTCAGCGGCCCGAGTAGTCGCAACAGATCGGCCAAGCCCTCGGCATCTCTCGCGTGTCGCTCAGCGGTGAGTCGCTGTAGTTCCCGCTCCGTCTGTTCGGCCACCGCGGCATCGAGCAGTTCGCGAAGCTCGACTCGGCCCAGCAACTCGGCGAGCAGACCGGAGTCGAGCGAGAGTGCGGCTGCGCGGCGCTCGGCCAACGGACTGTCGCCGTCATACATGAACTGTCCGATGTAGTCGAACAGCAGAGCATTGGCGAACGGCGACGGCGTCGCGGTCTCGACCTCGATCAGCCGCACATGCCGGCGCGCCACCTGGCCGAGCAGCCCACGCAGCGCCGGCAGGTCGTAGACATCGCGCAGGCATTCCCGCACGGTCTCCAACAGAATCGGGAACTGGGGAAACTTGCGTGCCACGTCGAGCAGCTGGGCCGATCTCTGCCGCTGTTGCCACAATGGGGCGCGTTTGCCCGGGTCGCGGCGCGGCAGCAACAGGGCGCGAGCGGCACACTCCCGGAATCGGGAGGCGAACAGCGCCGAGCCGCCCACCTGCTCGGTGACGATGTCGTCGATCTCCTCGGCCTCGAAGACGAAAAGCTCGGCGCCGGGCGGATCGTCGGTGGTGTCGGGCAGCCGCACCACGATGCCGTCGTCGGAGGCGTTCGGCGCGGCGTCCACGCCGAACCGCTCGCGCAGCCGGGCCCCGACAGCCAATGCCCACGGTGCGTGCACGGGCAGACCGAATGGCGAGTGCAGCACCAGCCGCCAGTCGCCCAGCTCGTCTCGGAAGCGTTCGACCACCAGGGTGCGGTCGGTGGGCAGGTGCCCGGTTGCGGTTCGTTGTTCGTCGAGGAGCGCGACCAGGTTCGCCGTGGCATTGTCGTCCAGGCCGGTCGATTGGTCGATTGCCGCCTCGGTTGGTTCGCCGGTACGTGGTCGCCCGGCCGTACGCACGAATTCGCCGAGCGCCGCGCCGAGTTCCGAAGGGCGTCCCAGTCCGTCACCGTGCCAGAACGGCAGCCGGCCCGGCTGGCCGAACGCGGGCGTCACCAGTACTCGATCGTAGGTGATCTCTTCGATTCGCCAGCTCGTCGCGCCGAGGGCGAACACGTCACCGACCCGGGATTCGTAGACCATTTCCTCATCGAGTTCTCCCACTCGTGAGGCCTTTTCACCCACCATGTACACCGCGAACATGCCGCGGTCGGGAATCGCGCCACCCGAGGTCACGGCCAGCCGCTGCGCACCGGGTCGGCCGGTGAGTGTCCCGGCGTCTCGGTTCCAGACCACTCGAGGTCGCAACTCGGCGAACTCGTCGGAGGGATAGCGCCCCGACAGCAGATCCAGCACCGATTCATAGGCCGACCGCGGCAGCGAGGCGTAGCTCCCCGTACCGCGCACGACCTCGAACCACGCGTCGACATCGATTGGATCCAGGGCGCACGCGGCGACGGTCTGCTGTGCGAGAACGTCGAGTGGGTGTGCGGGGATCTGGATCGCCTCGATCAGGCCGGTGGACATGCGCTGTGCCGTGACCGCGCAGTGGATCACGTCGGTGCGATGCTTCGGGAAGATCACCCCGCGCGAGATCTCGCCGACTCGATGCCCGGCCCGCCCGATCCGCTGCAGGCCGCTCGCGACCGACGGCGGCGCCTCTACCTGAACAACCAGGTCGACCGCTCCCATATCGATGCCGAGTTCCAAACTACTGGTGGCGACGACGCAGCGTAGCCGCCCGCTTTTGAGATCGTCCTCGATCAGTGCTCGCTGCTCTTTGCTGACCGAACCGTGGTGCGCGCGTGCCAGCAGGGGTTCTGCGCCGTGGGTCACCTCGGTGGACGCCCCGAGGTGGGCGGGGGGTTTGTGGTCGGTGCGGACCGGCTGCCCCACCCGCGCCGCATGCGCCTCGTTCAGCCGGGCCGTGAGGCGCTCGGCCAGCCGGCGCGAATTGGCGAATACGATCGAGGACCGATGCTCGAGCACCACATCCACGATCGCCTCGTCGACATGGGGCCAGATCGACCCCGGCTGATCGGAGTCACCCGGCTCGGTCATATCCGCCACCGGCACCCGGACCGACAGATCGAACGTCTTCGGCGCGGGCGGTGCGACCGTTGTGATCGGTGCCGCGCCGACCAGAAACTGCCCGATGTCCTCGGGCGGGCGAACCGTGGCGGACAAACCGATGCGTTGCGCCGGTCGTTCGGTGAGTAGATCGAGGCGAGCCAGCGACAGCGCCAGATGGGCGCCGCGTTTGGACCCGGCGATGGCGTGCACTTCGTCCACGATCACGGTCCGGACATTGCGCAGCGTCTGTCGTGCCGCCGAGGTGAGTATGAGAAACAGCGACTCCGGGGTGGTGATCAGGATGTCCGGTGGGGTGCGTTGCATCGAGCGTCGTGCGGCGGCAGTGGTGTCACCGGAACGAACTCCGACGGTGATCTCCGGAGGCTCGAGTCCGAGCCGTTTGGCGGTCTGCGTGATTCCGACCAGTGGCGCGCGCAGGTTGCGCTCCACGTCGACGGCAAGCGCTTTCAGCGGTGACACGTACAGCACGGAGGTGCCGGCGGGCTCGGTCGGCAGCTTTCGGGTGGCCAGTCGATCGATCGCCCAGAGGAAGGCCGAGAGTGTCTTGCCGGACCCGGTGGGTGCGATGACGAGGGTGTGCTCACCGGCCGCGATCGCCTGCCAGGCGCCCAACTGAGCGGGCGTGGGCGCCGGAAATGCGCCGTCGAACCACTCCTGAGTGGGGCGAGAGAACTGGGCCATGGCATCAGTGTGCCCCGCACGACCGACATGCGGGGCGCCGGATGACGAGCTCACCCACGGCCGGCGCCGCCCGGCACGATGCCGCCGAGCCGTACCCTTGCACGGATGCAGACGGTGCTCAAACTCGGCTTGGTGAGCCATGGCATGACCGAGGCGATGCGTGCGGCGCGTTTCCCGGCCGACGAACCCCTCACGCCCGCGGGACGTAGGTCGCTGTCGGAATGTGGGCCGCTCACCGCCTCACGGGTATCCATCGGGCCGGAGTGCCGGACGTCGGAGACCGCTGATGTCCTGGGATTGCAGGGAATGACCGACTATCGGTTGCGTGACCTGGGCGCAGGTGATTGGCGTGGTCGTGAATTGACATCGATACCGGAACCGGACCTCCACCGATGGCTGACCGACCCCGAGTTCTGCGGGCACGGAGGGGAATCCGTGGTCGCTGTCATCGAACGAACCAGGGACTGGTTGGCCGAGATCGTCGCCCATGCGGAATCCACCATTGCGGTCACGCATCCGGCGATCGTCCGCGCGGCGCTGCTGATCACGCTCGACGCCCCGCCGGAATCGTTCTGGCGTATCGACATCGCACCCGGCAGCGTCACCCGCATGCACTACCGCGGTGCCTGGACACTACGTCTCACGGTGTGATGCGCAGGGCGTGCCGTCGAACTGATGTATGCGTTCGCGAGCGAACTCATGCCGGGCCATGCGCTGCGAGTGCGGTGTCGAGGTCCCCAGCCGAGATCGAGTGTTCCCGCGATCTCATCGATTCCGGGTACCCGGGCTTCGCTCCCGGTGCAGAAGAACCCGATGAGGTCACCGTCGTCGGAGCGCGCCTTCACAGAAGGGTAGGAACCCACAATGGCAGGCACGCGACCGTTGAGATCGTAGACACTCCAACGGTCGTTGCAGTGCCAGTTGGATATCGCTTCTGCGTCGTGCAGCGACATCGGGCAGATGACGAGATCTGTGGGCCATTTCGCAGTCACGACGCACATATTTGTCGCAGGCGCGATGGCGAGCAAGTATGCCGTCGAGCATGGCGAAGTCCGTTGTTTGCACCGAAGGGCGGATCGAGCTGAGATGATACCGGGTACGACTCGCGACGAGCCGATCGTTGCCACGAGTCCGTGCAGCTGCGGTCGTGGAGGCGGAGACGTCCGCCACGAATGCGTAACAAGGAGCCTTCGCATGAGAATCCTCGGATCCGACTACCCCGGCATCGACGTGGGCAAGGCCACCGTATTGATCACCGGTGGCGGCCGTGGTATCGGCCGGGCCACTGCGGAGCTCTTCGCTGCCAAGGGCTCTCGTGTCGTGCTCGCCGACGTGGACGAACCCGCCGTCGAGGCAGCGGCCGCCGCGATCGGTGCGGACCCCTACGAACTGGACGTGCGCTCGCGTGAGCGGTGGGACACGGTGGTCGCCGAGGTGGGCGAGATCGACATCCTGGTCAACAATGCGGGTGTCATGCCGGCGGGCGCGTTCCTCGACGAGCCGGACACGGTCGGGCGGACCACGATGGATGTCAACGTGTGGGGCCTGGTTCACGGAATGCGGGCTGTCGCGCCGGGCATGATCGAGCGGCGCCGCGGTCACATCGTCAATGTCGCCTCACTGGCCGGCAAGGTGCCGATCCCCGGACTTGCGCTCTACAACGCGAGCAAGTTCGCCGCTGTCGGTCTATCGGCCGCAACGCGCCTGGAATTCGCCGCACAGGGCGTCAGCGTCAGTTGTGTGCTGCCCTCGGCCGTGCGGACTCGCCTGTCTTCGGGACTGACACTCGGGCGTGGTATGCCGACTGTCGAGCCGGAGGAGGTCGCCGCCGCGATCGTGCACACCTGCCTCACCCGCCGGGCCGAGGTGGCGGTGCCGAACTATCTCGGCCCGGTGGATATCGCGCTGGCAGCGGCGCCGGAACGTGTAGTGCGTCTGATTCGTGGAGCGTTCGGTGGCGATCGGGCACTGCATCCCGCGGACGAGCAGACCCGTGCCGAATACGAACGGCAGGTTCGTTCGATCAGCTGATTCGGTGTGAAGTGCGCTGGGAAGTCGGTAGGTCGCGCGCCCCTCGGTGAGCGGCACCCAGGAATTCCTCGGCGATCTCCGCGGGCTCGACGGGTCGCCGCTGAGCGCGGGATACCTCGCAGGCCTCGGATACGAGTAATGCCGTGAGAGCCTCCCGGCCATCGCACGGATTGCCGATTTCTCCCGCGACGACGCGGAGGAAGGCATCGATCTCGGCTTTGTAGGACACCTCGAAGCGTTGGAGGAAGCCCTGCCACGGGTCGGGAGGTCCCGGCACGCCCGGTTCCACCGATGTGATCGGTGTGCGGGCATCCAGGCCGACCCCGATTTGGTCACGGGAGCCCGCGAGCTCCATCCGAACGTCGTGCCCGGCGCCGTTGTAGCGGGTGGCGGTCACCGCCGCCAGGGTGCCGTCGTCGCACGTCGCTACCGCCACGGCCGTGTCGACGTCCCCAGCCTCGGCGAAGTAGTCGGCGCCACCGTTGGAACCCATCGCATACACTTCGACGATCTCGCTGCCTGTGATCCATCGAATGGCGTCGAAGTCGTGGATGAGGGCGTCGCGATACAGACCGCCCGACAGTGCGACGTACTCGGCGGATGGCGGCGCCCTGTCGGTGGTGGCGGTGCGGATGGTGTGCAGCCGACCGATTCTGCCGTTTCGTACGGCTTCCCGTGCCGCGAGGTAGCCGGGATCGAATCGGCGCTGGAAGCCCATCTGGAGTATGGTGCCGGCATCCTCGACCTGGTCGAGCACCGCGACTGTCTCGGCGAGGTCGAGGGCCAGCGGCTTCTCGCAGAACACCGGTAATCTCGCGCGTATGGCGCGGGCGACGAGCTCGGCGTGGGACGCGGTGGCGGAGGCTATGACCACCGCATCGATCTCGGAGTCGAACGCCTCGTCGATGGCGCCAGCGGCCCACACACCCGACCCGAGTTCAGCCGCCACGGCAGCGGCACGTGCGGCGCCGGCGCCGGCAACGATGAGTTCATCGACCGCGGGGTGCGCGTGAAGCGTCGCGGCGTGGAAAGCCCCGAGGCGTCCGACGCCGACAAGCAGAACCTGCATGAGAAATCTCACTCGATGAAGGAGCGCAGAACAGCAAGAGTGCGCTGGGCGATCGGCAATGGTCGAGTCGGCGTGCAGGGGTACATGTCTTGTTCGACGATGGCGAACACCTCGCTACCGAGGCTCCGTGCTGCCGTGAGCACCGGTTCGAGAGCCGGCAACCCGGTCGGAGGCTCGCACATCACACCGCGTTGGACAGCGGTTCCGAAGGGCACGTCGTTCTCGATCACTTCCGTGAGGACGACCGGGTCGACCTGCTTGAGGTGCAGGTAACCGATTCGATCGCCGTCGGTCTTGATCAGGTCGAGGGCATCACCACCGCCATAGGCGTAGTGGCCGGTGTCCAGACATAGACCGACCGAGTCGGCATCGGTGTCATCGAGGAAGCGTCGCACGCTCGCAGGGGTGTCGAGGTGAGTGTCGGCGTGTGGATGCACGACAAGCTGTAGACCGTAGATGTCGCGCACCCGGCGACCGAGCCATTCGGAGCCGGACGTGAGATTCCTCCACTGTTCGGTGGTCAGCTGCCGCGCCTCGACGATTTGCCCGGTCTTGTCGTCGCGCCAGAGTGCGGGAACATCGACCAGGTATCGAGCGCCCACAGCCCGAGCGCACTCCGCGACCGGGCGAACCTGCTCCCAGGCATGGTCCCAGGCAGCCGGGCCGTGGTGGAGGGACGTGAAGACGGTACCCGCGCAGAGGTGAAGCCCTCGGCCCAGCAGCTCCCGCGAGAGCCGGGCAGTGTCGGTCGGCAGGTAGCCGTAGGGGCCGAGTTCGATCCATTCATACCCTGCTCGGGCAACTTCGTCGAGAAATCGCGGCCACGGTACTTGTCGAGGATCTTCGGCGAACCAAACGCCCCACGAAACGGGAGCGGATCCAATTCGGATTCGCCCCTGAGCTGGAATGGAGGACATGAGAAGAATTCTCCCCTCAGGTCGATATCGAGGTCCTGGTAGCTCGACTGCTGCCGAGCAGCGATACACTGTGCAACGCGACTTCATTGTAGTTCTGGACGAAAGTCGCATTCAACCGAAACGGGGTGCGTGTCCGCTTTTTCGGATACGAGCGTCTCATAAATGTCGCGCATGGCGGCGATCATCGGGAATATGTATGGTGGCGAACATCTCGAATGCAGTTTCTGTTTGCCTGTCAGAAGATCAGCGATGAATGAGGACCTATGTCTGTTTTGCGGCAATGGCACGCTGATGCTACCCAGCGTGTGCAGTGGAGCACGGGAGTCTATCAGGGGCTGCTCGATGTCACCCCCGAAGAAATTCCGACACTTTTCGGCGATTTAGATGCATCGCGGAGAAGATTTCTGGCCGTCGATGCGAACGTGTGGCGCATCTACGGCCAACAGATTACAGATCTGCTCAATCGTTTCGGGGTCGAATATAGCGATCCGTGCATAATTCAGGGAGGTGAATCAGCGAAAACTCGCGATACGGCCCGCCAAGTTTACAAGGAATTGGAGAAATTCGGTGTCGCGCGTTTCGGGGAGGCTCCGATCGCGATCGGGGGTGGCGTCCTGCACGATCTGTTCGGGATGGTGGCCGGAGAGTACCGCCGGGGCCTCACCTGGGAGTTCATCGGGACAACCGTGACGGCCGCGATCGATGCCATGTTCGCCCTGAAGTGCGCGGTGAACGACGAGTGGAAGAACCGCAGCGGCCTCTACCATCCGGCGCGATATTCGTGGACCGACCCGCGGTTCTTCGAGACGCTCCCGCTGAGTGATATTCGTGCGGGGTTCGCCGAGGTCATCAAGGTTGCGGTCGCGGGTGATCAGGTGCTGTTCGACCTGCTCGAAGACAATGGGCCGCGCGTGGTCGGTGAGCGTTTCCAAGGAGCCGACGAGGCAGCAGCGGAGATCCTCGCCCGGGCTATCGCATGGATGATGTGTGAGCTGGAATCCAACCCCTGGGAGCGTAACCCGGCTCGGGCGTCCTATCTCGGGCACAACATCTCCCCAGGGATCGAGCCCAGACTGCCGCACGGACGGGCCGTCGCCCTCGATATCGCGTGGACGACGATGATCGCGTGGCGGCGTGATCTGGTCGACCTCGCTACGCGAGACCGAATCCTGCAGGTCATCCGGTCGGCCGGTCTCGAGGTGTGGCATCCCGTGATGGAGGAGTCGCAGCGGCTGATCGCCGCGCTCGAGGACACTGCACTGCACCGAGGTGGTGAGCAACTGGTTCCGACACCGATCGGCATCGGGTCCGTCACATACCTCAACGACATAACAACCGCCGAGTTGTTGGGTGCAGTCGAGGATCAACACGGGGTGTGGCTCGCCGACGCGTCCTGAGTTCGACCGGAAGGAGGCGCCGATGGCCGATCTCGATCATCGCCACGTGGAGCCCCCCTATTTGCGGGTGATGTCCAGTTACGGGCCGCCCGGCGGGGAGAGTTCGGCCGCGGTGTGGGATTTTCGACTCGTGCGCCCCAACCGAGAGCAGGTTCCTGGCCCGGTCAACCATTCGCTGGAGCACTTCCTCGGTGCGTACGTCCGGCGCAAGCACCCGACGATCATGAACGTCGCCCCGATGGGCTGTCGGACCGGACTATATGTGTGGACCATCGGCCCGTGGACGATCGATGCTCTCGCCGACGTCCTGGCGAGTGGATTGCGCGCGATCGGTGAGGCGGAGGCTGTGCCGCTGGCGAACGTCATTCAGTGCGGATGTGCGCACTACCACTCGCTTCAAGGGGTGAAGGAGCTGGCGGCGCAACTGCTCCGGCACCGTGCCGGATGGAGCGATCCAGGCCCCGACGCGCACGAAGTGCGCGAGCGCGACCTGTTTCTCCTGTAGCACCGGTGCTGTTCGGTTCGTGCAGCACGAACGGTGGCCGAATCATTGCGAGTGAGGTGCCGATATCGCCTGGGTCCACATAGGATCGTGTGGAGGACTTGCGATGCGTTTCCGCCCGGAACTACACGGCAGCTACGGCGCCGTCTCGTCGACCCACTGGCTGGCCTCCGCCGCGGGTGCGGCGGCGTTCGAGCGGGGCGGCACTGCGTTCGATGCGGCGGCGACGGCTGCCTTCGTTATCCAGGTGGTCGAACCTCACCAGAACGGCCCTGGAGGCGAGGTGCCGATCGTCGTGTACGACGCAGCCACCGAGGAGGTGAAAGTCATCTGCGGGCAGGGGCCGATGCCCTCCGCCGCGACAGTGTCGGCATTCCGGGAGCGCGGGCTTGCCGAGGTCCCCGGTTCGGGCCTGTTGTCTGCCTGTGTACCAGGCGCATTCGGCGCATGGATGCGCCTGATGCAGCAGTACGGCAGACTGCCGATCGCGGACATCTTGGCTCCTGCCATCGGGTACGCCGAAAACGGCTATCCTTTGCTGCCGCAGGCAGCGATCATGATCCATGCTTTGGCGTCGTTGTTCCGCGAGGAGTGGACGGAGTCGGGAGCTACCTATCTCGATGGTGGGCGCGCGCCGAGACCAGGTGCGCGCGTGCGCAACCAGGTCTTGGCGCAGACCTATCGGCGCATTCTCGAACAGGCCTGTGCGCGGACTTCGAACCGTGAGGGCCAAGCCGAGGCAGCCCTGGACGTGTTCTACACCGGGTTTGTCGCGGAGGCCATCGACACGTTCATGGCGACGGCGACACCGATCGACTCCACAGGCATGCGCAACGCTGGTTTCTTGACCGGCGCGGACCTGGCGGCGTGGCGTCCGACCGTCGAGGACCCCGTGAGTCTGGACTACCGTGGCTACCTCGTGCACAAGCCGGGCCCCTGGTCCCAGGGCCCGGTCTTTCTCCAGCAATTGGCGCTGTTGGAGGGGTTCGATCTTCGAGCGGCCGGTTTCGGTAGCGCGGATCATATTCACACGGTGGTGGAATGCGCGAAGCTGGCCTTCGCCGACCGCGAGGCATGGTACGGCGATCCCGACCACGTGGAGGTGCCGCTCGCGGCGTTGCTCGACCCCGCGTACTCCGCGGCGCGGCGCGCGCTCGTCGCTAGCACGCCCTCGGGCGTTCTGCGCCCAGGCCGACCCGATGGCCGAACCCCGTGGGTGCCACCCCTCGCCACGTCCTCGACTCCTCCATGGGCGTCGGATCGGCTCGCCGAGCTCGGCGATGGCTTCCCGGAGATCGTGCGCCTGACCACGAGCGCAGGTGACACGGCGTGCGTCAGCGCGACCGACCGCGAGGGCAATATGGTCGTCGCCACCCCCAGTGGAGGCTGGCTGAAGAGTTCGCCGGTGGTACCCGGCCTGGGTTTCCCGCTCGGCACGCGCGGCCAGATGGCACTGCTCGCCGAGGGACACAACAATGCCCTCGCGCCGAACAAACGGCCCAGAACCACGCTGAGCCCGACACTCGTCCGCACCGAAGACGGCAAGCCCTACCTGGCGTTCGGCACCCCGGGTGGAGATCAACAGGACCAGTGGACGCTGAATTTCTTCGTCGACCACGTCGACTTCGGCATGAGCCCGCAGCAAGCCGTCGAGGCCGCCACCTTCCACAGCGAACACATGCCGACATCGTTCACTCCGCGGCGG
Source organism: Nocardia sp. CNY236 (assembly GCF_000482385.1). Lineage (GTDB taxonomy): Bacteria > Actinomycetota > Actinomycetes > Mycobacteriales > Mycobacteriaceae > Nocardia. The sequence continues at coordinate 87,001 of NZ_KI519393.1, read as the reverse complement.
TCCCGCCCCCTGGGTGTGGTCGTCGAGGAGGGCATCCCTGAGCCCACCGTCACCGAGTTGCGCCGTCGTGGCCACGACGTGCGCATTGCTCCCGCGATGTCCCTGGGCAAGATATGTGCGACCGGGCCTGGTTCAGTTGGCGGGGTGCTCGCTGCAGCGAGCCCGCGCGGGGAGCAGGCGTACGGTGTCGTGCGTTGAACGAGCCTGTGCGGGCTGCGCGATCTCTTCCATGAGCATTCGTAGGGTTGGCGAGTGTTTTTCTGGTGGCAGTGCGTCCAACGCTGCTGCTGCAACACGATCATGTCGGCGCTCAACCGGCGTTGGATCTCGCCAGCTCCGACACCCATATAGTCCCGGCCCTACCTGACCAGGCGCTCCTCCCATTGTGCGACTCCGGATGCCGAAGGGCGCAAGCGAGCCGAGAATCCTTGTGCCAAAAGGTCGGATGCGACAACGGGCGCGATGGAAGTCGCAGCAAGGTGGCTCAGGAATTCGCGCCGGTTCGCATTTCGACGATGCCCGGGACCGATCATGTCGGGCTCTTGTGCCCCGTGCCCACGATGGATCGACTGCTGGACTACCACCGTGCACTTGGTTCGACACTGGTGCCAGCACCACCATGGCGATTCCAGACTGCAGGATGGAGGTGCGGTCACACACCCGGAATCCTGTTCTCCATGATCGATTTTGCTCAGCTTCGGCGTGACCTCGCCTATCTGCTGCCCGGCATCGTGATCGGGCTGGCGACCTACACCACGCTGCTCACCGGGGTGGTGCTGGGTCTGTCCCTGCTCATGATGTGGGTCGGTGTTCCACTGCTGGTTGCCACACTGGAGCTGGCCAAGAGATTCGCCGCCGTGGAGCGGCGAAGGATACGGGCGGTTCTCGGCCGAGAATTGCCACCCGCCTACCACCGGGCAGCAGATGCCTCCGATGAAATTCTGCGTCGCTTCCTGGTCGTCTTGCAAGACCCGCAGTGCTGGCGTGACGTGCTGTTCGGTGTGCTGTTGCTGCCGGTGACCATAGTGACATGGGGTATCTGCGTGATCTGGATCTGCGCCGCGGTGTTCGGGTCGCTGTATCCGCTGTATGGGTGGCTGATACCGCACAGTCCCGATGCGGAGTCGTTGGCCGGCGTGTTCGGGTGGCAGGGATATGTCGGGACCGCGGTCGTGAATGTGGTGCTCGGCGTCGTATTCCTCCTGTCCGCCCCTCGAATGCTGCGGTTGCTGGTCAGCGCGCACGTCGGCCTGGCTCGCTCCCTACTGACCAATGAGAAGGCGGCTCTGCGAGTCCGAAACGCGCAACTCACCGCGAGTCGTGGTGCGGCCAGGCACGCCGAGGCACAGACCTTGCGCCGTGTCGAACGGGACATCCACGACGGTCCACAGCAGCGTCTGGTTCGATTGTCCATGGACCTGGAGGCGGCCCGTCGCCGCTTCGACGACAATCCTGCGGCAGCAAAGACATTGGTGGACGAGGCGATCGTGCAGAGCAACGAGGCGCTGGCGGAACTACGGGCCGTGTCCCGCGGCATCGCGCCACCGATTCTCGTCGATCGGGGACTCGCGGCAGCGGTGGCTGCGGCGGTCACCCGGTGTCCGGTTCCCACGGTGCTGGAATATGCACTGGACGACGAACTGCGTTTGCCCGAATCGGTGGAGACTGCTGCCTACTTCGTGGTCAGCGAGGCATTGACCAATGTCGCCAAGCATTCGAGCGCCGCCGAGTGCACGGTGCGCGTGACAGCGGAGGACACCGCACTGTGGATCAGGGTGACCGACGACGGTGTCGGAGGTGCACAGCAGGTCGGCGGACACGGGCTGTCCGGCCTCTCCGACCGGCTTGCGGGAGTGGATGGCCGGCTCGACGTGTTCAGCCCGGTCGGCGGGCCGACCGTGCTGACCGGGGAGATCCCGATAGCCCAGTAGCATGACTGGCGTGCGGGTGGTGCTGGCCGAAGATTCTCTGTTGTTGCGAGAGGGCTTGATTCGTTTGCTGAACGAGGCGGGCGCCACCGTGGTCGACGCCGTCGGCGATGGCGACGCTCTGGTGGACGCGGTGGTCGCGCACCAGCCCGACGTGGCGATCGTCGACGTGCGCATGCCGCCGTCGTTCACCGATGAGGGTTTGCGCGCCGCGATGCAGGCCCGTCGTCGCGTCCCGGGCACTGCGGTGTTGGTGCTGTCGCAGTACGTCGAGCGCGCCTATGCCGCGGACCTGTTGTCCGAAGCCGGGATCGGCGGAGTGGGCTATCTACTCAAGGACCGAATCTCCAAGCTCGAGGAGTTCGCGGACGCTCTACACCGGGTGGTCGGCGGCGGCGCCGTACTCGATCCCGAGGTGGTCGCGGGATTGTTCGCGCGTCGTCGGCGCGACCCGTTGGACACATTGACTCCACGAGAGCGGCAGGTACTGGCGTCGATGGCCGAGGGCCGCACCAACGGCGCGATCAGTAAGCGTTTGGCGATCAGCGCCGGCGGGGTGGAGAAGCACGTCTCCTCGATCTTCGCCAAGTTGCAGTTGCCGCCGTCCGCCGACGACCACCGCCGAGTACTCGCCGTGGTGACCTGGCTGAAATCCTGAATGCGCGGATAGGGCACCCGCGTCTCGATTCGCAGGACGGGTCCGAGTCGGTGTAGCTGCCACGCTGGCCTGGCTGGTAACTGGCGGCCCCCACCCGATCCGTCGAGCCGCACGACTCGCGTCCCTGTGGCGGCGCGTCGCGTCGCTCAGCGGAGCTGGGCTGATAGTTCTATGTGGGTAAACCCCAGTGGGTCTGGATGACATTCCTCACAGTCCGCGGCTCCCGGATGCGACACCGGGAGCTTTCGAATCGAGTACCCGCAGCAGTTCTGGCCGCGAAACCGACACCGTTCTCAGGAGGTCAGCACGTGCCCAGCACTATCCGTGACGCCACCGAGTCCGACCTCCCTGGTTGTGTCCGAGTACTCTCCGAAGCGTTCGCCGACGACCCGGTGACGACAGCGATCTGGCCAGACCAGCAAGGACGCTACCGCGCACTGCCCAAGTACTTCGCCGCGATGCTGCATCACTTCCACAGTGCCGGCGCCGGAGTGCAAATCGGCGTCGACCACGGCGGACACATCGGCGCCGTCGCGGTCTGGGATCCTCCCGGTCAGTGGAAGCGCAGCGTTGCACGGACAGTGCGGGCCCTGCCGGACCTGTTGCCTGCGGTCGGAACTCGCATGGTCGGCGCCATACGTGTCGGTCGCACCCTGGACCGGCACCACCCGGACGAGCCGGTGCACTGGTTTCTCGACCTCATCGGCACACCGGTCAGTCACAGGGGCGGGGGCTACGCCGCTGCGCTGATCGAGCACCGCGTGGAATCTTCGCCCGGAATCGGCGCCTACCTGGTGTGTACCAGGGAGGAAAACATCACCTACTATCAGCGATTCGGATTCGATGTCATCGATCCCTTCAGACTCCCGATAGGTGATGAACCCACTGTGTGGTCGATGGCGACCGCGCTGGGGTCGCCATAGCATTCGCGGCAGGTCGGGTGGACGGTCGCAGCCGCCGGTCGCGCAGCATCCGTTGCTGTTGGGAATGTGATGTTTGCTGTGAGGACGGCGGACACGGTTTCGACAATTTGAAAAGCCCAGGTCGAACCTTCGAGTTCGGCCGACCTGGGCTGCTGGTAGCGGGGACAGGATTCGAACCTGCGACCTCTGGGTTATGAGCCCAGCGAGCTACCGAGCTGCTCCACCCCGCGTTGCGTGGACAACCTTACACACCACAGGTGCGAAATGGCGAATCGTGCTGGTGGGGTGTATCGGGGAGTCAGCCGAATTCGATTCCCTGGGCGAGAGGAAGGTCGTTGGAGTAGTTGACGGTATTGGTGGCTCGGCGCATGTAGGCCTTCCAGGAGTCCGACCCGGATTCGCGTCCTCCGCCAGTGTGTTTCTCTCCGCCGAAGGCGCCGCCGATCTCGGCGCCCGACGTGCCGATATTCACGTTGGCGATTCCGCAATCGGACCCGTCGGCGGCCAGGAAACGTTCGGCTTCGCGGTGATCTGTGGTGAATATCGACGACGAAAGACCTTGTGGCACAGCGTTGTGCATGGCGATCGCAGCGTCGAAGTCGTCGTATGTGAGCACATAGAGAATCGGTGCGAATGTCTCTTCGCGTACCACAGCGGTCTGCGCGGGCATTCGCACGACAGCGGGCTGCATGTAGTAGGCGTCGGCGCCGAACCCGTCGACTCGATCGCCGCCGCAGACCAGTTCACCGCCGTCGGTCACGGCTTTGTCCAAGGCCGCGCGCATCTCGGCGTATGCTTTCGCGTCGATCAATGGACCGACCAGCACCTCGTGGTCGAGTGGGCTACCCACACGGAGTTGCCGATACGCGTGCTCGAGGCGCTCGACCACCTCATCGACCACCTCGCGGTGTGCGATGAGTCGGCGGAGAGTCGTGCATCGTTGTCCGGCGGTGCCGACCGCTGCGAATACGATGGCTCGCGTCGTGAGCGCCAGATCGGCGGAGGCGGTGACGATCGCGCCATTGTTCCCACCCAACTCCAGCAGGCACCGCCCGAACCGTTCGGCGACTCGCGGCCCGACGAGCCGACCCATCCGTGTCGAGCCGGTCGCGCTGACCAGCCCTACCCGTTCGTCCTCGACCAGGCGAGATCCGATCTCGCTGCGGCCTTGGACCAGCTGATGCACTTCGGGATCCGCGCCCACCTCGATCGCTGCGCGCCGCAGCAATGCATGGCAGGCCATCGCCGTCAGGGGCGTCTTCTCCGAGGGCTTCCACACCACGGTGTCGCCGCACACCAGCGCGATCGCGGTGTTCCATGCCCACACCGCAACCGGAAAGTTGAACGCGGTAACCACGCCGACCACACCGAGGGGATGCCAGGTCTCCATCAACCGGTGTCCTGGTCGTTCCGAGGCCATCGTGAATCCATAGAGCTGCCGGGACAAGCCGACGGCGAACTCACAGATGTCGATCATTTCTTGCACTTCGCCCACGGCCTCGGCCGGGATCTTTCCGACTTCCACGGTCACCAGCTCGGCCAATGCGCGTTTGTGCGTGTCGAGCAGCTGCCCCAGCCGGCGTACCACCGCGGCGCGAACCGGTGCGGGAACAGTGCGCCATGCCCGAAAGGAGGTGGTCGCCCGTCCGATCGCGGCGTCCACCTCATCGGGTGTGCTGGGATGCAGGCTCAGCAGCTGCCCACCGGTGATCGGCGTGCGCGCGGGCAGGTCGCCTGATTGTGGTGGGGGTGCGCCGAGCTCGCGCAGCGCCGCGATTGCGAGAGCGGCGAGTTCACTGGTGGTTTCGTGACTCCATTGCTCGGTCATCGCTGGTTCCGCCAACCTTTCGGCCGCATCGCGGCGTGCCTGTCCCGTGCAGCGGGAGAATGGGAACTCGGGTTGTGGGCACGAGTGGGGTCGCCTGGGTTAGCCTTCGCTGATGGCGGATACACCGGCAAGACCCGTACTCGACGACATCGATCGCCTGCTGATTCGTGAACTGATGGCCGACGGACGAGCCACCTTGTCGAATCTGGCCGAAAAAGCGAGCCTCTCGGTATCTGCTGTGCAGTCGCGGGTGCGTCGATTGGAAGCGCGGGGTGTGATCCGCGGGTACACGGCACATGTCGATCCCGAGGCGCTCGGTCAGCTGCTGTCGGCATTCGTCGCGATCACTCCTCTCGACCCCTCGCAACCCGATGATGCACCCGCGGTATTGCAGAATGTCCCCGGAATCGAGGCGTGTCACTCGGTGGCCGGCGACGAGAGCTATGTGTTGCTGGTTCGAGTGGCTTCTCCGCGGCACCTCGAGCAGTTGCTGCAAGAGATCAGAGCCACCGCCAACGTGCGCACGCGGAGCACCATCATATTGCAGACATTCTATGACAAATAGCAAAACCGTGGAATAAATCCGACTCGGGCTAGTGTATTTGCGATATTTTTCGTACTCTCGGGGTGTGACCATCGAACTGGAAGGCACCCGCCCGGCGGTCACCCCCGCTGCCCGGGTCCACGAGATCTTGTCGGCCAGCATCCTCGCCGACGGCTTCGATCTGGTGCTCGACCTTCGACAGTCGCGTGGCTGCCGTCTCGTCGACGAACGTGACGGCAGCCACTATCTCGACATGTTCGGCTTCTTCGCATCCAGCGCTCTGGGCATGAACCATCCGGCCCTCGCCGAGGATCAGCAGTTCCGCGCCGAGCTGGCCGCCGTCGCGCTGAACAAGCCGAGCAATTCCGACATCTATACCGTCGAGATGGCCCGCTTCGTCGAGACGTTCGTCCGCGTGCTCGGCGATCGACGGCTACCGCACCTGTTCTTCATCGACGGCGGCGCACTCGCGGTGGAGAACGCGCTCAAGATTGCGTTCGACTGGAAGCGCCAGCACAACGAATCCCATGGCCGCGCACCGGAACTCGGTACCAAGGTGCTGCACCTGACCGGCGCGTTCCACGGCCGTAGCGGCTACACCATGTCGCTGACCAACACCGATCCGGTGAAAACAGCGAGCTTCCCCACCTTCGACTGGCCTCGGATCAAGGCCCCGTACACCACCGACGCGTTCGATGTACGCGAGGCGGAGGAGTGCGCCCTGGCCCAGGCGCGGCGAGCATTCGCGGAAAGTCCGCACGACATAGCATGTTTCATCGCCGAGCCGATCCAGGGTGAAGGCGGCGACCGTCATCTGCGTCCACAATTCCTGCAGGCCGTGCAGCGGTTGTGCCGAGACAACGATGCACTGTTCATCCTGGACGAGGTGCAGACCGGAGTCGGCATGACCGGAACCACCTGGGCATACCAGCAGCTCGGGCTCGAGCCCGATGTCGTTGCGTTCGGCAAGCGGACCCAAGTATGCGGCGTCATGGCGGGTGGACGCGTGGACGAGGTACCGGACAATGTGTTCGTGGTCGGCTCCCGGCTGAATTCCACCTGGGGTGGCAACCTCACCGACATGGTGCGCACCCGGCGCATCCTGGAGGTGATCGAGCGCGACGATCTGATCGCTCGGTCCCGCCCCCTGGGTGGACACCTTCTCGACCGTCTTGTCGCACTCACCGCTCGGCATCCCGATGTCAGTGAGCCCCGCGGACGGGGGCTGATGTGCGCGGTGACACTGTCGTCGGCTCGGCTGTGCGACGCGGTGCTCACCGCGCTGTACGAACAAGAACACGTGCTGATCCTCGGGACCGGTGAGCGCGGCATTCGATTCCGCCCCCCATTGACGGTCACCCGCGCCGAACTGGACGAAGCCGTGGATGCACTCGACCGGGTACTGACCAACCTTGCTCAGGTCACACCGATCGGGCGCAAACCCAAGCCGTCCTCGACGTAGCGCCGGACTGCCGACACACCGGCGTCCAGCGCGGACTCATACCCGGAGCGCGCCCACCCGGTGACCTTCGCGGCGCCGTCGCCGGTCGGCGTCACCCCGACTTCGGCCACCATCTCGGCTGTGGTCGGCTCGCACACCGCCCACGAGAAATGGGTTTCCTGCTCCCAGCCAGCGCTGCGCCGGGCCACATAGTCCGGGTCGGTGGTCCCGGCGGCGGCCAGGGCGGGGCGGTCATCGATCCGGTCGTCTGCGCGCAGGGCGCGTAGGTACCACGTACCTGCGTTGATCTCGATCGGTTCCATCGAACTCGGTTCCCTTTCGTGCGCTCGATGCTCACATGCTCGCCACAGTGTCGGCGAGTGCGGTCAGAACGGCCCGGCGGCCGATGCCCAAGGCCTCGCCCAGTAGCGCAGTGTCGCGTGAGGCTGCGTCGACGTCGGGTGATCCGAGTGGGGGACGGATCTGCAGCACGGATTCGCCCAGGTCGGCCAGCACCCGGTCCTCGATGTCCTGCTGACTGCGGCGTTCGATCCATGCCCGGTAGGCCCCGGGCGCTGTTGCGCGCAGGTACCCACCGCCGACGATCTGGTGCAGTAGTGACGCAGGCGGGCGCCGCTCGTCGACGCGCCGTGTCCGCAGCACCAGGGCGTGTGTGGCCGCGGAGCCCACAGCGCTGCGGATCGGTACCGACTCGGCGAGACCGCCGTCGAAGTAGGCGCGGTCACCGATCCGGACCGGCGGACCGGCCAGGATGGGCAGGCCCGCGGACGCGCGTAGTGCCCGCATGAGTGTGTGCTTGTCGGTGATGTGCGGATGCAGGTCTACGGCGTGACCGGTATGGGTATCGGTGGCGATGGGATGCAGTGTGGTCGAGTTGGCCAGGATGGCGTCGAAATCCATCGGCTCGATCCCGTCGTACACCTGGTGCACGAGGTAGCGCAGATCGAACGGCGGTTGCCCGCGTAGGAAGCGGGTCGGATCCACCGCGCGGCGCATGATCGCGGGATCTGTCCACGAGCGCATGCCGGAGATCGCGCGGCCGGACAGTAGCCAGGCGCCGTTGATGGCACCTGCCGACGTGCCGTACACCGCGTCGAATATCGAAGCAAGGCCGAGCTCCTCCAGCGCGGACACCATGCCGCTGGAGTACACGCCCCGGCTGCCGCCGCCCTCCACGACCAGCACCAGCCGATGACCGTCGGCCCGGCTGGCGGTGCTGCGCCGGGCGCGGATGAGCTCGATGACAGGGGACGGACGCGGCGAACTGGTCACCGAATCACGATACGGCACACCCCGATGGGACCCGATCGCTCGTGGCGGAACCTACTTGATCTCGGCGAGTACTGTTCCCTGGGTGATCGCCGCACCCGCCGCGACGGCCAGGCCAGCGACCACACCGGCCTTGTGTGCATTGACCGGATTCTCCATCTTCATGGCCTCGAGCACGACGATCAGGTCACCCGCCTCCACCGACTGGCCTTCCTCGACCGCGACCTTGACGACGGTGCCCTGCATCGGAGCGGTGACTGCGTCGCCCGAGGTGGAGCCGCCGCCCGCGCCACCGCGGGTACGCGGCTTCGGCTTCTTGCGGATCACGCCGGCTCCGTTGCTCGCGCCGGCGTGCGCCGCACTGCCGACGCTGAAGTTGCCGGGTAGCGAGACCTCCACACGCCGCCCGCCGACCTCCACGACTACCCGCTGGCGGGGCAGAACCTCGTCCGTCTCGGCCGCAGCGCCGTCACTGGTGAACGGTGCAATCGTGTTGACCCATTCGTTCTCGATCCACTTGGTGTAGACATCGAACTTCTGTCCGTCACCTACGAATGCCGGGTCCTCCACGATCGCGCGATGGAATGGAATGACCGTGGCCAACCCATCGACCTCGAACTCGGCCAGCGCGCGCCGCGCTCGTTCCAGCGCTTGGGTCCGGTTCTCGCCGGTCACGATCAATTTGGCCAACATCGAGTCGAACTGTCCGCCGATGACGCTGCCGGCTACGACACCGGAGTCGACTCGAACGCCGGGGCCGGACGGTTCCCGGTAGACCGTGACCGGACCCGGGGCGGGCAGGAAGCCGCGTCCGGCGTCTTCGCCGTTGATCCGGAACTCGATGGAATGTCCGCGGGGCTGTGGATCTTCGGTGATGTCCAGCCGCTCGCCATTGGCAATGCGGAACTGCTGACGCACCAAGTCGATGCCCGCGGTCTCTTCGGTCACCGGATGCTCGACCTGCAGTCGAGTGTTGACCTCGAGGAAGGACACGGTATCGCCCTGCACCAGATACTCCACGGTGCCGGCGCCGTGGTACCCGGCTTCTCGGCAGATTGCCTTGGCCGAGGTGTGAATCTTCGCGCGCACCTCGTCGGACAAGAACGGCGCCGGAGCTTCCTCCACGAGTTTCTGGAAGCGCCGTTGCAGCGAACAGTCGCGGGTGCCGGCAACGACCACATTGCCGTATTCGTCCGCGATGACCTGTGCCTCGACGTGTCGCGCTTTGTCCAGATATTGCTCGACGAAGCATTCCCCCCGGCCGAACGCGGCGGTGGCTTCGCGGGTGGCGGACTCGAACAGCTCCGGGATCTCTTCGATGGAGTGTGCGACTTTCATTCCGCGCCCGCCGCCGCCGAACGCGGCCTTGATGGCGACCGGAACACCGTAGGTCTTCGCGAACTCCACGACCTCCTCGGCGCTGGCGACCGGCTCCTTGGTGCCCGCGGCCATCGGCGCGTTCGCGCGTTCGGCGATATGTCGGGCGGTGACCTTGTCTCCCAGATCGCGGATCGACTGCGGAGAGGGGCCGATCCAGATCAGTCCGGCGTCGAGGACCGCTTGGGCGAAGTCGGCGTTTTCGGACAGAAAGCCGTATCCCGGGTGGATGGCGTTTGCGCCGGACTGTGCGGCGGCGTCGAGGATTTTGTCGAACACCAGATACGATTCCGCTGAGGTCTGCCCGCCCAAGGCGAATGCCTCGTCGGCGAGTTTCACGAATGGCGCCTCGGCATCTGGGTCGGCATACACTGCGACGCTACCGATGCCGGCGTCCTTGGCTGCCCGGATCACACGCACGGCGATCTCGCCTCGGTTGGCTACGAGTACCTTCGTGATCCGCGCGCTGGCATGGCTGGGCACTGAGCCTCCTGTGGTGCATTCTTCTGGTTGCTTCGCGGGGATGGTTGCTGCGTAGCTCCGCTCCCGTACTCGACGAACTGACGTCTCGGGCGAGTGTAGGCAGTACGCCAACAAGGGCCGAACCCGGCCGGCCCTACTCGGCAGTAGGTCGTAGATCACAATGTACGCGGTCCGTTATCGGGTCACACACGGCCTACCCTCCGCGAACGACATCTGCAGCGACCACGCCGGGTTCGTCGCCCATGACTATCGGCATCCGCACGGTGTTGCCCCACTCGGTCCACGAGCCATCGTAGTTGCGCACGTTGTCGCGGCCCAGCAGATGGGTCAGCACGAACCAGGTGTGACTGGAACGCACGCCGATATGGCTGTAGACCATCACCTCGTCGCGTTCGCCCACCGCCCGGTAGACCTCGTCGAGTTCCCCGCGTGAGCGGAATCGACCGCCCGAGGTCAGTGCCTCGGTCCATGGGATGTTCGCCGCACCGGGAACATGACCACCGCGCATTGCGGCCGCGTCGTGGTGATCGTCCGGCTCGGTGCGCGCGCCGCGGTACTCCGCGGGTGTGCGCACGTCGATCAGCGGCTTGCCGAGATGCGCCAGCACGTCGTCGCGGAAGGCTCGGGCGGCGTCGTCGCGGTGCACGGCCGGGTAGTCGCTGCGTCCGAGGTGGGCGGGCTCGAACGTCGTGTCGCGTTCCTCGGAGAGCCATGCTGCTCGGCCGCCGTCGAGCAACCGCACATCGGCATGCCCGAACAGGGTGAAAATCCACGCTGTGTGCGATGCCTGCGTGTTACTACGGTCGCCGTAGATCACAACGGTGTCATCACGTTCGATTCCCTTGGCGCGCATCAGTTCGGTGAACCGAGTTCCGTCGATATAGTCCCGCGTGATCGGATTGTTCAGATCACGTCGGCAATTCAGTTTGATGGCGCCTGGGACATGTCCGATGTCGTAGAGCTGCGTGTCGTCGTTCGCTTCGATGATCTTCAGTCCGTGCGTGCCGATGTTTGCCGACAGCCACTGCGTGGTCACTAATCGGTGAGGATCCGCGAAGGAATCGAAAGCGAAATGAGGATCCGGGGCAACAGGCACGGGTTAGGTCCTTCACGCGTGGGTAGGCGGTGTTGTACACCGGTGCGGTGTGGGTGTACAGGGTTCGAGTTCTACAGCGGTTCGGGTCGCAGAGTGTCGGTCGGCTACCGAGGTATCGGCGATTCGCAGGTCGAATCGCAAATCGGATGAGGGGTGAATACACGGGGTGCAGACGTCCGATAAAGTCTCCTGAAAGGAGGGGCGAGCTATGTCCGATTCTTGGCCGCGACGGCGACTGCTCGCGATCCTACGTGGCACCAGCGCGCCTCTCGACGCCCGAGAACTGGCCAGGATCACCGGGCAGCACGTCACCACGGTTCGATTTCATCTGGATGTGCTCACCCGTGAGTCCCTCGTACGACAATTCCAACAGCCGCCGCGGGGCCGTGGACGTCCGCGCATCGGTTACAGCGCGGTACAGCGATCGGTCGGCTACCAGGACTTGGCCCGGGTGCTCGCCGATCAGTTGGGGGCCGATCCGCACCTCCGGGCGCAAGCTGCCGTAGCGGCAGGCCGGGCGTGGGGGGCGCGGTTGGGTATCGGTGATGGTCGGGTGACGTCGTTGGACGACGCCAAGGACGTCACGATGACATTGATGTCGGAACTCGGTTTCGCGCCCGAACGCGATACCTCGTGCAAGACCGAGGGCAGAGCAGTCATCCGACTGACGGCGTGCCCGCTGCGGGAACTCGCCCGGACGCACTCCGAGGTGGTCTGTGGTGTGCACCGGGGGCTGATCGAAGAGGTGCTCGATCGTCGGGGTGCGCGGGGTGGGATCGCCGTTCAGATGCATCCATTCATCGAACCGGAGCTGTGTGTGGCGCGGCTGGAACTCGCCGTCGTGCGGCGGGACGCGGTTCGGCAACCGGCTCGAGTGCCCACAGGTGGCGATGGCACAGCACTGATCGCCAACGGCGAGGCGGTGATAGCACCGTCAGGTCGGGTGGTTCCACAGGTGCGTGATGCTGATCCCGACATCGCCAAGCAATCGGCGCAGCAATGGTAGCCCGATTCCGATGACGCTCGAGGGGTCACCGTCGATGCGGTCGACGAACCAGCCGCCCACACCGTCGAGCGTGAAGGCGCCGGCTACGTGGAGCGGCTCGCCGGTCGCGATATAGGCATCCAGCTCGTCCGGCTCCGGCTTGGCGAAATGGACGGTGGTGCTGCTGCAATCGACTGCCTCTGCCGTGGCCTGTCCGTTGCGCAACCGAACGACGCAATGCCCGGTCACGAGGTCTGCGCTTCGTCCTGCCATATCGCCCCAGCGTGCCCGGGCGATCTCGGGGGTGTGCGGTTTGCCCTGCAATCGGCCATCGAGCAGCAGCATCGAATCGCACGCCACGACGACGCAATCGTCGGAGAAGCCGGGCAGATCGGCCGCGACGGTGGCCGCCTTGGCGCGGGCGAGTTCCACCACAACGTTCTGCGGTGGGGTGTCGGCAGGCAGGGACGCGGCCACCGCGTCTTCGTCGACAGCCGACACCCGAACGATCGGGTCTATGCCGGCCGCAAGAAGGACCGCCCGGCGCGCCGGCGACGCGGAGGCGAGTACCAGCCGAGTCACTCGTGCGGCTGCGATACGTGCGAGAAGGCGTAGGGGGAAAACGGCGAAACCCCGCGGTGCAGCGTGCTCGGCCGGCCCCACAGGTCTCGGGGGGCGGGCGGGTCGTTCGGGGCGCCGCAGCCCGCCGTGGCCGAGAGTACGCACACCAGAGCGGCGAGGTCTTCGTCGGTGGGCGAGCCCTTCACCACACGGAACATCGGCTGCGCAGTAGCCTCGGTCGGCTGTCGGGCCGCGGATGCGTCCGTGCCGGCAGCTGTCCCGGACGCATCGGCGGCCGCGTCGACCGCGAGATCCAGTTCGACAGTGCTCAACGCGTCTTCTGCCACGGTTGTCACAGTGCGGATCCTCTCTGTGCCTCGATCACGACGGTGCGATCACAGGCTGTTGTCGTATCCGATCGTTCTGTCGTCGTATCCGATCGTTCGCGGATGCCGCGGTCAATCTTCACTGTACTCAGTGCGATGTGCTCACGACTCGGTGCAGTGTGCCCAGATCGTCTTGGTAACCGAGTGTCTGCCGGCGATCCGGACATGGCCCTCACAGTGGGATGTTGCCGTGCTTCTTGGACGGGAGGGTCACCATCTTTCGCTCGAGCAGTCGCAGTGCCGACACGATCTGCCCGCGCGTATGAGCCGGCGGGATGACCGCGTCCACGTACCCGCGCTCGGCGGCCACATAGGGATTCACCAGCGTGCTCTCGTATTCGTTCTGCAGTTCGAGCCGCAACGCGTCGACATCTTCGCCGTCCTGTGCGGCTTGCTGCAACTGTTTGCGATAGACGAACCCCACAGCACCCGAAGCGCCCATGACCGCGATTTGAGCGGTCGGCCAGGCGAGGTTCACATCGGCGCCCATGTGTTTGGAACCCATGACGTCATAGGCGCCGCCATACGCCTTACGGGTAACGATTGTGATTTTCCCCACAGTCGCTTCGCCGTAGGCGTACAGCAGCTTTGCTCCGCGCCGAATGATGCCGTTGTACTCCTGTCCGGTACCCGGCAGGAAACCGGGCACGTCGACCAAGGTGATGATCGGGATATTGAATGCATCGCAGGTGCGCACGAATCGTGCGGCCTTCTCGGAGGCATCGATATCCAGGCAGCCCGCGAACTGCGTGGGTTGATTGGCCACGATGCCGACACTGCGACCGTCGATGCGGCCGAAGCCGACGATGATGTTCATCGCTCGCGCCGCCTGCACCTCGAGAAATTCCTCGTCGTCGAGCAGACGATGGATTACCTCGTGCATGTCGTAGGGCTGATTCGGCGAGTCCGGGATGATCGTGTCGAGTTCCAGGTCTGCCTCGGTGAGCGCGTCCTCGATCGCCTCGGCGATCGGGTTGGTCGGTGAGAACCGCGGCGCCTCGGCGCGGTTGTTGCTCGGCAGGTAGGACAGCAGATCTCGCACGTAGTCCAACGCGTCCTGCTCGCCGGAAGCAACATAGTGTGCGACGCCGGACTTGGTCATGTGTGTGTGCGCCCCGCCGAGATCCTCCATGGTGACGTCCTCGCCGGTGACCGTCTTGATGACATCCGGCCCGGTGACGAACATCTGGCTGGTGCGGTCGACCATCACCACGAAATCGGTCAGCGCGGGCGAATACACATGACCGCCGGCCGCGGGGCCCATGATCAGCGAGATCTGTGGGATCACCCCGGATGCCCGGATATTGCGGTGGAAGATCTCACCGTAGAGGCCGAGCGAGACCACACCTTCTTGAATGCGGGCGCCCGCGCCTTCGTTGATGCCGATCAGTGGACGACCGGTCTTCAGCGCCAGATCCATCACTTTGACGATCTTCTCCCCGTAGACCTCGCCGAGGCTGCCGCCGAACACGGTGACATCTTGACTGAAGATGCACACGTCACGTCCATCGACGGTGCCATAGCCGGTCACCACACCATCGCCGAGTGGGCGGTTGTTCTCCAGGCCGAAGTTGACGCTGCGATGGCGAGCGAGTGCGTCGAGTTCGACGAAGGATCCCTCGTCCAGCAAGGCGAGAATGCGCTCGCGGGCGGTCATCTTGCCCTTCGCGTGCACTTTGTCGACCGCAGCCTCGCCCATCGGACTCTTGGCCTCGTCCAGTCGATTGCGCAGGTCGGCCAGCTTCCCGGCAGTGGTGTGGATATCGGGGGAGCCCGCCGGACCTGATGCGGGCGGCTGCTGGACACTCGTCATGGCTCCGGAGTGTAACGAGTACCAGCGCCTGCCCTCCAACCCAGTCCAGCTACCAGCGGGTAGAAAACCGCAGCTAGATCCTTGTTCCGATGGGCGAATCCCCTGGTCGGTTGGGCGGCGGAAAACAAGTATCGCCGGCCCGTGGTCTCCGGATGATCTGGAGCCCGGCTTCGAAGTCGAGGGAGAATGGGATTCTCGGCGCCTACGAATTGGCTGGGTAGTACCCGGCCCGACGGGTAACCTGCCGGTGTGCAGAGGCCACCGTTGGATGCAGAGCAATTGCAACGCAGCGTTGTCGAGTCGCCGGAACTGGCGTTCTTTTCCGGGGTCGACGTCGTGGAATCCACCGGGTCCACGAATACGGACCTGATCGCGCGTGCAGCCGAGCCGGGCGCCGATCACGTCGTGTTGCTGGCGGAGACCCAACTGCACGGTCGCGGCCGGCATGCGCGAACCTGGGTCAGTCCGCCGCGCTCGCAGATTGCCATGTCGCTGCTGGTGCGATTGCCGGGGGTCGACCCCGCGGCACTGGCCTGGCTGTCGCTGCTGACCGGCATCGCGGTGGTCGATGCGCTGCGGACGACCGCGGGCGTGGTCGCGGATCTGAAGTGGCCCAATGACGTGTTGATCGACGACCGCAAGGTCGCGGGAATTCTTGCCGAGGTGGCAACCGGCGGCGCCGAGCCAGCGGTGGTGGTCGGTATCGGACTCAATGTGAGCCTGACCGATTCGGAACTGCCGGTGCCGTATGCCACCTCGCTCATTCTCGCCGGTGCGAAGGAAACCGATCGCACGGTGCTCGTTCGCTCACTGTTGGCCGAGTTCGCGCGACGTTTCACCGCCTGGCGCGACGCCGGCTGGGCGACGAACGATCTGGCCGCTGCCTACCGCGAGCGGTGCGCCACGATCGGAATGCTGGTCCGCGCCGAATTGCCGGGCGGTCAGCGCTTGACCGGCATCGCCGAGGATATCGACGACGCCGGTCGGCTGATCATCGGTGATCAGGCGGTGTCCGCGGCCGATGTCACCCACGTGCGCGCAGCGAGGTGACCGCCCACGACAGACGTCGCCGCCACCGCCTCAGAGCTGGTGTGAGAGGCCGCGCGCGGCGTCGCGAGCGAGCGCCCGATCGCGTTGCTCTTCGAACCTGACCACGTCGTTGTCGAGCTTCGCCACGAATTGGCCGAGCGTGTCGCGCGCCTGCTCGCCACGCGGGCCGAAATCGGACCGATCGAAGACATCCCACTGCTTGAGCACCGGCTGGATGACTTCTTCCAGGTGCTGGCGCAGATCGTAGATGCCGTGCTTGGCCATCACCACACTGTTGCGCCGGAAGTTGGGCATCCCGGCGCCGGGCATCAGGAAATTCGTCACGATCTTGGTGATCGCGGGCATCGCCTGGTCGGGCGTCAGATCGAGCGCCGCCCCACAAAGGGATCGATAGAACACCATGTGCAGATTCTCATCCGCGGCGATGCGCTGCAGCATGCGTTCGGCAACCGGGTCGTTGCACGCCTTGCCGGTATTGCGGTGCGACACGCGGGTCGCCAGTTCCTGGAAGGTGACGTAGGCGACCCCCTCCAGGAACCCGCCCCAGCCGTCCGGCGATTGGGCGCCATTGGTCATGTGGATCATTCGAGCTTCTTCGAGCGCCACCGGATCCACACCGCGGGTGACAACCAAATAGTCACGCATGACGATGCCGTGGCGGTTCTCCTCGGCGGTCCAGCGATCCACCCAGGTGCGCCATGCTCCCGCTTCGGAGAAGTTCTGCGCGATCTCCCGGTGGTAGGAGGGCAGGTTGTCTTCGGTGAGCAGGTTGGTGATCATGGCAACCTTGGCCACCTCGCTCAACTGCGATTGCTCCGGAGCCCAGTCCTTGCCGCCCATGGCGGCGAAATTGTGGCCTTGGGTCCATGGAACGTATTCGTGTGGGTTCCAGTCTTTCGCCATCGACAGGTGCCGATTGAGATACTGCTCGGCCACCGGTTCGAGTTCGGTCAGGATTTCCAGCTGGGTCAGGTCCATGGTCAGGCATTCCTCCACGGTCGGATTCGGTGGTGATGTCGAGCCGAGGGTTGTGCGGTGCTCGCGGGCGGGGGTGGAACCGGACAGAGCTACTGCGCGAAATCGTCACATGCAGGGTGACGATTGTGCAGTATGACGCGCTGCGCTGTCCGCAGTTCGGGCATCGACACCCGGTAGGGTGCCTGGCATGGGTTATCCGGAGGATGTGCTGGCGCCCGATGAACACCTCGTGCTCCACCGTCATCCGCATTGGAAGATGCTCTTCTGGCCGATCGCGACGCTCTTCGCCGCCACTGCACTCGCCGGTTTCACCGCAGGGGTCGTCTCCCGGACGGTCGAAGGCACTGCCCGGTCGGCGGTGCTGCTCGTGGTGCTCGCGACCTATCTGGTAATTCTCGTATGGCGTTGTGTCGCACCGGTTGTCAGTTGGAAGTCGACGCATTTCATCGTCACCGACCGCAGAGTTCTGGTGCGCGAAGGGGTGATCACTCACAGCGGGATCGACATTCCGATGAGTCGGATCTCCAGTGTGCAGTTCCGGCACGGATTGTTCGATCGGTTGCTCGGGACCGGGACGCTGATCATCGAGTCGTCCTCCTCCGAGCCGCTGGAGTACGACGACATACCCTCGGTTCAGCACGTACATTCGTTGCTGTATCACCAGGTGTTCGAAGTGGAGCGCCATCACAACGGGCGCGACGAGCGCTCGGACGACAACCGGAGTTGGCGCTGAGCCGTAACCTGGGGGTATGACCGCTGTATTGCTGGCCGAGGACGACGAGGCCATCGCTGCCCCGTTGTCCCGGGCTCTCGGCCGCGAGGGGTATTCGGTAACCATCGAGAGCTTCGGCCCGTCGGTGCTGCGGCGGGCACTTGCGGGTAGTCACGATCTGCTCATCCTGGACCTGGGCCTGCCCGGCATGGACGGGCTCGAAGTGTGTCGCCAGGTGCGCGCTCGCGGTGCTGATCTGGCCGTGTTGATGCTCACCGCTCGTACCGACGAGGTGGACTTCGTGGTGGGTCTGGACGCTGGCGCCGACGACTACGTCGGCAAACCGTTCCGGCTCGCCGAACTACTCGCTCGAGTTCGAGCACTGCTGCGGCGCAGCGGGATCTGCGACGACACTGTCGAAGTCGGCGGAATCCGCTTGGAACCGGCGGCACGTCGGGTGTTGGTCAATGGTGTCGAGATCAACTTGGCCAACAAGGAATACGAGCTGCTGAAAGTGCTGATCGATCGGGCGGGCCAAGTGGTGCCCAGGGAGACCATTCTGCGCGAGGTGTGGGGGGACGCCGAGCTGCGCGGCTCCAAGACCTTGGACATGCACATGTCGTGGCTGCGCCGCAAGATCGGTGACGAAGGCCCACTGGCCGAACGGCGCCTGGTCACCGTCCGTGGTGTCGGCTTCCGTCTGAACACCGACTGACGTGCGTCGTCGGATTCTTCGCTCGATGCTCACCGTGTTGGCGCTCACCACGGTGGTGCTCGGCGTGCCACTCATCTACACCGCATGGTCGTGGGTGGACGACATCACGCGTAGCGATCTGCAGAGTCGGTTGGACCGGATCGCCGCGGAGCTCATCGCCCAGGAGACCACGGATGGCGCGGTGGTCGGTGAGCTGGATATTCGGTCGGTGGCGCCGTTGGTGCCCGACGACGGCAGACTCACCATCATCTACCCGTCGGCGGAAGACAGTGCATCCCGACGCGATGTGGGGGTGGCCGAGGTGCCCGACCCACTGGTCGAGTCGCTGTCGATGGGCACCTCCGGGTCGTTGCGTTTGGAGGTGCCGTCCGCGCCGGTGCACGCGATGCAACGGCAGGCGGTCGCGGTGGTGGCCTTGGCGATGCTCGCTTCGCTGGGCGCGGCCATCTCGGTCGCCGTCGTTACCGCCCGCCGGGTGGCCTACCCGCTTCGCGACGTAGCAGCGCGCGCCGCACGGTTGGCGATGGGCGACTTTCGGCCCGATCCCCGCCGGCACGGCATTGCCGAACTCGACCGGGTCTCCGACGTCCTCGACTCGGCTACCGTCGAAATCGCCGGACGACTTCAACGCGAACACGCCCTCGTTGCCGACGTTTCCCATCAGTTGCGCAGCCGGTTGACCGCGGTGCGGCTGCGTCTGGACGAGTTGTCCGCCCACAACGACCCGGAGGTCGTGCACGAGGCCGACGAGGCGATGGCGCAGGTGGATCGGCTCACCGATGCGATCGACGACCTGGTGCGCGCCTCTCGGTCCGAGGATGCGGCCGACCGGGACCCGGTTCAGGTCATGGACGAGTTGCGCCGTGTGGTCACCGAATGGACGCACCCGTTCACGGAGGCGGGGCGGTCGCTGTCGTTGACCGGCGACGGGTCGCTGCGCGCGCCGATGACCGGTTCGCGGTTACGCGAGGCGGTGACCGTGCTGGTCGACAATGCGCTCGTGCATGGCGCCGGAGACTGCACAGTGTCGGTGCGGACGGTATTGCCTGGAGCCAATTGCGATCCTCTGGTGTGTGTCGAGGTCGCCGACGAAGGCGAGGGGGTGTGCGACGAACTGGCGCCACACATCTTCGATCGGGGATTCTCCGGTGGCGGTTCGACCGGTGTGGGACTGGCGCTGGCTCGAGCGCTCGTCGAAGCGGACGGCGGAAGGCTCGAACTGCAGCGGCGTAAGCCCGCGCTGTTCGCGGTGTTCCTCGGATCGGTGAAACACCGTTCGTCGAACTCGGTGGCGCCCGAGCCGCGGTGATTCAACTTCGGCCGAGTTCCTCTTCGACGAGGTCTTCGAATTCCGCGTCGAAGTCGCTCATTTCGTCGGGGAAGACCCAGCGGCGCATCGCCCAGAACCGGAAGCTCATCTGGAGGAGGTTGCCGATGATGAACGCGCTGATGAAGTCGGCGATGTTCTCGACGGTGAAGCTCACATTGGGCTGGCGTAGATCGAAGACGTAGCTGGAGATGATCAGCGGGGTGAACGACAGCACGACGCCCACGCCGCTGACGCCGAAGAACAGGAGCGCTTCGTGATGGCGTTCGCGTCCGCCTCGATGCTTGAACGACCATTCCCGATTCAGAATGTAGGACGCGATCACCGCAATGACCCCGGCGATGATCTTGGCTGTGACCGGTTTCTCCGCGAGTACCGTCCACTTCAGCATGAAGAACAGTCCGGTGTCGATCACGAAGGTGGTCGCGCCGACGACCGCGAATTTGATCAATTCCCTATGCCGGTATGCGATTCCCTGCAGCGGCTCGGGGAGGACGCTGACCACGCCGTCGACGAAAGACACAACAGCGGAGTGTACCGGTACCGATCATTTGCGTCGGACATGACAATATTGTCCGACGTGAGTGTACGTCCCTTCGATCCATCGGCAATGCCCATCGTCACCATGATCGGTGGCGGTCAGCTGGCGCGCATGACACACCAGGCGGCGATCATGCTGGGCCAGCGGTTGCGCGTGCTCGCCGAGCGGCCAGAGGATCCGGCTGCTCAAGTAAGCCCCGAGGTGGTGTTCGGCAGTCATGCCGATCTGGCCGCCCTGCGTAAGGCCGCGGTCGGTTCACATGCAGTGACGTTCGACCACGAACAGGTGCCGACCGCGCATCTGCAGATGCTGCGCGCCGAGGGGGTGAATGTACAACCGCCCCCGACCGCGTTGATATACGCCCAGGACAAGCTGGCGATGCGCACCAAGCTGAGTGAGTTGGGACTGCCGGTGCCCGCGTTCGCGCCCGTGGCGTCGACGGCCGACGTCACCCGGTTCGCCCAGGAGCACGCGGGGCCGATCGTGGTGAAGGCGATCCGCGGCGGCTACGACGGTCGCGGCGTATGGTTGCCGAATTCTCTCGGGGAGGCCGAGGCGATCGTCTCCGAACAACTCTCGCGCGGCATTCCGCTGCTCGCCGAAGCCAGGATCGCCCTGAAGAGAGAGCTGTCGGCGATGGTGGCCCGGTCGCCGTTCGGGCAGGCGGCAACCTGGCCGGTGGTGGAGACCGTGCAACGTAACGGGCAATGCGCGGTGGTGATCGCCCCTGCCCCCGATCTGGCCGAGGAAACGGCAACCGCGGCGGAGGCCATGGCGCTGAACCTCGCCGAGCAACTCGGTGTCGCCGGCGTCATGGCCGTGGAGTTGTTCGAGACCGAAAGCGGGCAGCTCTTGGTGAACGAACTGGCCATGCGTCCGCACAACTCGGGGCACTGGGGGATGGATGGCGCCCGCACCGGGCAATTCGAGCAGCACCTGCGCGCTGTGCTCGACTACCCACTCGGGGACACCACTCCACTGGCGGAGGTCACCGTGATGGCCAACATTCTCGGTGCGGCCCAGGCTCCTGCCATGTCGATGGACGAGCGGCTGCACCACCTGTTCGCCAGGATGCCCGACGCGAAGGTGCACCTCTACGGCAAGGCCGAGCGGCCCGACCGCAAGATCGGACATGTCAACATTCTCGGCGACACCGTGGCCGAGGTTCGAGAGAAGGCAGAGCGTGCGGCGCACTGGATGTCGCACGCGGTCTGGAGCGACGGATGGGATCCGCATGAGTGACGCAGTAGCCGAGACCCCGGTCGTCGGCCTGATCATGGGCAGCGACTCCGACTGGCCCACCATGGAGGCCGCAGCGCAGGCGTTGGCAGAATTCGGGATTCGCTTCGAGGTGGGCGTCGTCTCTGCGCACCGCACGCCGCAGCGCATGCTCGACTACGCGCGTGACGCCGCAGGCCGGGGGGTGCAGGTCATCATAGCCGGCGCCGGGGGCGCGGCCCACCTGCCGGGCATGGTCGCTGCGGCCACCCCACTGCCGGTGATCGGCGTACCTGTTGCGCTGAAACATCTCGACGGCATGGATTCGTTGTTGTCCATCGTGCAGATGCCTGCCGGGGTCCCGGTGGCCACGGTGTCCATCGGTGGCGCCCGCAATGCGGGTTTGCTCGCCGTACGTATTCTCGCTGCAGCCGACCCGGGGCTGCGCGACCGGATGCGGCGGTTCCAGGCTGGACTGGAGCAAATGGTGCTGGACAAGGACGATGCCCTGCGCGCCAAGCTGCTGGGCTGAGCCCGTGTCGGCGCGTTCGACGGTCGGGTATGCGACCCTGACTACGGTGAATGTGTGACTATTGGTGATATCACGCGGTCCCGGGGTGAGGGCGATACTGCCCACTTTCGGCTCACAGTGGTGGATCAGGCGTTACGGTTGTTCGCCGAGCAAGGCTACGAGGCAACGACGGTGGACGAGATCGCCGAAGCCGCTGGGATCTCGCGGCGTACTTTCTTTCGGCAATTCCGGTCGAAGGAGGACGTGATCTTCGCCGATCACGAGTTCCAGTTGGAGCAGGCCCAGGAGTACCTGTCGGCGTCCGGGGAGGACCCGTGGGAGGCGGTGTGCGCGGCGGCCGTGCAAGTGTTCGAGCGCTTCACGCAATGGCGCGAGATCGCGGCACGGCGGTATCAGGTGGTGCGCCGGGCTCCGGCTCTGCGTGAGCGGGAGATCGTCACGGTCTTCCGCTACCAGCGGCTGTTCACCGACTACTTGCGGGAGCGACTGCCCGATGTGCCGGACCTGTCGAGAGTGCAGTTCACTGCGGCAGTGACGGCAACGCACAACTATCTCCTGCGCCGTATGGTGCGCGGGGAGTCTGCCGCGGGGGCATCGGACCTGCGTGCGGAGTTGGCGGCGATTCCACGCGGCGCCGCGCGCGCGGCGCGCGCCGACGAGATGGTCCTTGCCGTCTTTCCCCGCGACGCTGCGCCGAGACAGGTCGCCGATCTACTGATCCGCAAGCTCGGTACTCTGTGATACATACCGAAATGTCACATATCTGGCACCATGTGCCATGTCGTTTTCCCATGTAGTTAGGGTGCGCTAGTTGTCAGGTCCACGTACAGTGGCACTGAGTGCCGATCCATTTGCTGTGTGCTGACCGTGCGCTGTGGGAATCCGGCGATCACCACCGACGACCAGGAGTTGAGCCTGATGACGGGAAACCCCGATTTCGACCTGTTCAAGCTGGAGGATTTTCACGATGAGCTGCGCGCGGCGATCCGTGGTCTCGGCGAGAAGGAGATCGCCCCGCACGCCAAAGACGTCGACGGGGATTCCCGCTTTCCCGAGGAGGCGCTGACCGCGCTCAAGGCTGCCGGATTCAATGCCGTGCACGTGCCCGAAGCCTATGGCGGTCAAGGCGCCGATTCGGTGGCCACCTGCATCGTGATCGAGGAGGTTGCCCGAGTATGTGGCTCTTCCTCACTGATCCCGGCGGTCAACAAGCTCGGCACCATGGGCCTGATCTTGAACGGATCCGAAGAGCTGAAGCAGAAAGTTCTACCCGACATCGTCGGTGGCGAGATGGCCTCGTACGCGCTGTCCGAGCGCGAGGCGGGTTCGGATGCCGCCAGTATGCGGACTCGGGCCAAGCGCGAGGGTGACGACTGGATCATCAACGGCTCCAAGTGCTGGATCACCAACGGTGGCAAATCCTCCTGGTACACCGTGATGGCGGTGACCGATGCGGAGAAGGGCGCCAATGGCATCTCGGCGTTCCTCGTGCACAAGGACGACGAGGGCTTCGTGGTCGGCCCGCTGGAACACAAGCTCGGCATCAAGGGCTCGCCGACCGCGGAACTCTACTTCGAGAACTGCCGGATCCCGGGCGACCGCATCATCGGCGAACCCGGCACCGGTTTCAAGACCGCGCTGCAGACTCTCGACCACACCCGACCGACCATCGGCGCCCAAGCGGTTGGGCTCGCTCAAGGCGCGTTGGATGCAGCCATCGCCTACACCAAAGACCGCAAACAGTTCGGCAAGGCGATCGCCGACTTCCAGAACACCCAATTCATGCTCGCCGACATGGCGATGAAGGTGGAGGCCGCCCGGCTGATGGTGTACACCTCCGCCGCGCGCGCCGAACGCGGCGAGGGCAACCTCGGCTTCATCTCCGCCGCCGCGAAATGTTTCGCTTCCGACGTCGCCATGGAAGTCACTACGAATGCCGTGCAGCTGTTCGGCGGCGCGGGCTACACCACCGACTTCCCGGTGGAACGCATGATGCGTGATGCCAAGATCACCCAGATCTACGAGGGCACCAATCAGATCCAGCGGGTCGTCATGTCCCGTGCCCTGCTCAAGGGGTAATTCGCCGGATCACGGCACGGTCGGCGGCCTGAAATTCATGCTCAGGCCGCCGCCAGGCCGTCAGACGAACGAGGCCGCCCGAACACATCATCGATTGCTTGCCGTGCGCGCTCATGACTGGACGACACCATCGGCGGCACGCCTGCGCCATCTGTAGAATTCCCGATCCAATCGGGCCGACTTTGACATAACCGAGCGGGGCTGGGCACGCCGAGAGCCGTATCCGACTGACCTTCCGCAGCCGAGCACGAATCGGCCGGCCCTGTGCCCGGTCCACCGACCGTGGTCTCGTCATCCGGGCTCAGACAGACGATCGTCGCTTTGACACTGCGGGCGTGCGTCCTGCAGCAGGCCGTCTGACCTGCGTTTGTGTTCCCGCGCCCCTCCAGCGTCAAGGGCGCCTGCGGCGTCGGCTTCGCTGATGGCTACGCCACCCTTGACCCCGGAGCCTCTACGCGAGAAGGGCAGGCCCTACGGGGCAGGCGGGTAGCCAGCCCGCGGTATGCGCAGGCCAACCCAGAGCAGGGCCAGTCGTGGCTCAGACACGCATAAACGGCGGTGGCACAGTCTGCCTCGACTACGCCTTGTCGGATGCCCCTACTGCCGGTCCTTCAGAATGATGGCCATGACCGACGATCCCTTCCACGTACCCATTGCCGAGCTGCGAAGGTTGCTCGACATAGTGCTGAGCCATATAGAGGCCGCTACGAACAGCCCTGCTGTCGACTTGGAGAAGGATTACTTCTGGTCTATTCCGCCCGACGCGCTGTACGACGTCTACAAGAGTCCAGCAGACCTGACAATCGGCCAGCTTTCCGAGTCCTGGCAGAACGCTAGGGGCCTCCTTGCCGATCCGGGTAAGGTCATCGGATACGACCTGGTGTTTCTGTCCGACGTTCTCCGGGCCATCGGCCATGGAGCCACCGGCTAGCAGGCGTGGCGCAGCCGCCGTCTGTGGGCCGTGGCGGAAAATTCGCGGTCATGTCCCCCGAGATCGAGCCGAGGAGCTCATCTGGGAGGGAATTCGGGTTCGAGAACCGTCGCCGATCGTCGAGCAGCGAAGCGATCGAATCACAGCAGCAAGTCGGTGTACTCGGAATGTCCGTCGATATATTTTTCGACATACCAACAGGTAGGAATAACAGAAAAGCCCGCGTGGCGAGATTCGTCGAGGGCGTATTCGACGAGCGCGGCCGCCACGCCGTGCCCACGAAATTCGGGGAAAGTCATGGTGTGGTGAAAGTCGCGCGCTTTGGGGTGGTCGCGTTCGGCGTAGTCGGCGTACCCGGCGAGGGTGTCGTCGATATAGATCTCGAACCGGGTGTCGGCGACATTGTGTACCAGCCTGGTCGTCATGACCGGATATAACCTCGGGTCAGGGGAGGATGTTCCATTGTGGTGATCACAGCATCGTGCCGGGATTGAGGATTCCGTGGGGATCGAGTGCGTCTTTGACACGGCGAGTGAGTTCCATGACATCGGGGCCGAGCTGATCGGGTAGCCATGGCTTCTTCAACCGTCCGACCCCGTGCTCACCGGTGATGGTGCCGCCGAGGGCGATGGCCAGATCCATGATCTCGCCGAAGGCGTGGTGGGCTCGGGCAGAGTGCTCCGGGTCGGAGGGGTCGTGCACGATCAAGGGGTGAGTGTTGCCGTCGCCGGCATGCGCGATCACCGATACGGTCACCTGGTTGCGTTCCGCGATCGTGGCGATACCGGTGACCAAGTCGCCGAGTTGCGGCAGTGGCACCCCGACGTCTTCGAGTAGGAGCGGGCCGATTCTCTCCACGGCGGGAATGGCGAAACGCCGTGCGGCGGAGAAGGCTTCACCTTCGGCAGGGTCGTCGGTGTGGAATACTTCTTTCGCGCCCGCCTTCTCACACGCTGCCGCCATGATCTCGGCCTCACGCCGGGCGAACTCGCCGGGCGCGTCGGAGCGCGCGACCAGCAGCGCGGCCGCCGTACGATCCAAACCCATCCGCAGCTCGTCCTCCACGGCGTTGATCGCTACCGAATCCATGAACTCGAGCATCGACGGTCGCAATTCGCCGGTGATGGTCAAGATCGCCTCGGTCGCCGCGCCGAGCGTGCCGAAGCTCGCGACCACGGTGCTCTGCGGAGGTTGTGCGGGCAGCAAGCGCAATGTCAGTTCGGTGATCACGCCGAGGGTGCCTTCACTGCCGACGAACAGCTTGGTCAAAGACAGTCCTGCCGAATCCTTCAATCGTGGACCGCCGAGTCGTACGACGGTGCCGTCGGCGAGTACCACCTCCATGCCGAGGACGTAGTCGGTCGTCACTCCGTACTTCACACAGCACAGGCCGCCGGCGTTGGTGGCAGCGTTGCCGCCGATCGAGCAGAATTCGTAGGAAGAGGGATCGGGCGGATACCACAGACCGTGATCGGCGACTGCCTGCTTCACTTCCGCGTTGAGTAGACCCGGCTGCACCACCGCAGTGCGCGTCACCGGATCGACCGTGATCGCACGCATTCGTTCGGTGCTCAACACGATTGCGCCGTCGATCGCGGTTGCGCCGCCGGACAGCCCGGACCCGGCGCCGCGCGGAATCACGGGCACGTGGCGGGCGCTGGCCCACCGCAGCGTGGCGGCCACGTCGGCCGTGCTGGTGGCGCGGACGACGGCCAAGGCGGTTCCCGCGTCCGGATCGCGCGCCCAATCCTGCCGATAGCTCGCCATGAAGTCGGCATCGGTATGCACCGCACCGGGGGGGAGGCGGGCGGTCAGTTCATCCAGGTCCACGACCCTCACGCTAGCCTCCCGCGCACGAAATTCGCCCCTCGGCCCACTCGGCTGTCGGTGATGGTGCCCGCTCGACACTGTGATGTCGGTTGCCCCGGTGGCGCAGCCGCCCAGCGCGGACAACAATGCCGAACAGGGCTCGACACGTTCGAGGCGTCGAGTCCCACTGGCATCGGAAGTCTCTGGTGCCCCCGCGAACCGCTCGAAGGGATGGAAGGGATCTCGAAGGGATGGAAGGGATGGAAGGGAAGCCGCACGCACGACACCGCCACCGAGAGTTGGTCGCCGCGATGTTCGCCAGCGAATTCGTCGACGGGGAAATCGATCCCGAGACGCTGCGCCGAGTACACGCCGGTGAGCACGACGAGTGGCTGACTGCATTGGACCGCTCCGGCATGGTCGGGAAGGAAGTCCTCGCAGACCTGGCCGAAGTCTGGCGAGGTGACCCTCGCGAATTGCTCGAGGCATTGCTGGCGGAGGCCGACGAGGTTGCCCGGCGTCGGTGCCTCACGGCCTGGGCGCGCTTGGACCACGCTGCGCACCGTCCCGCCCAGACACGGATCGGCTGAGGGTCCGGCCGGTCTCGGGCTGCGCCCGACCCGCAGCAATCAATTCTTCGGTTCGCTCTCCGTCCACGACGATCACATCGTCGTCGGTGAGTGCCCAGTGTGCGATGCCGTGGGACCGGTACCACGTGGCCAGCCTGCTGCAGCCCCCGTCAGGATCGGTAGTCGAATCCACGTGCGGGACGATGGCGCGATCGACCAAGGCCATCCCTTCCCAGAGTGGTTCGATACCGCAGGCCGGCCCGACCTCGGCCGGGTCGTCGAGTGTGTCCAGGCCGTGGAAGTCCGGCGTGAGCACACACGCACCCGCGCTGTAGCCTGCATAGACCAGTGTGTCGGCGGCGAGCAGCCGTGCAAGGGCGATATCTGCTCCACTGCGTGCGAATTGGGCGCGCAGCACGAAGGTGTTCCCACCCCGCACCCACACCAGTGGGAAGTCGGCCAAGCGTCGCTCCAGCTCCGCGGCCTGTGCGACGAACTCGCGTAGATCGATCTCTTGCGGGGTGTACCCCAGAGCGCGCAGCGGTACCAGTTCGCTGGTGAGCGCCGCTGCCCGCGCGGCGGGCCATGCGTCACACGCATTGGCGATCACCGCGACTCGGCTCGGCGGGCCGGCGAGCGTGGCCAGCCGATCGTAGTGTGCTCCGAAGCGGTAGCTGGATAGGAACAGCCGCATCGAGCCTCACATGATGAACGCCAAGTGGCCGACCAGTTGGCGCCCGAGTTCGGCATCACCGTTCACGGTGATCTTGTCCGCATGCTCCGCGGCAGTGGTGCGGCCACTTGCCAGCCGCACGAAAAGTCCGGAATCCATAGTGATTTCGACTGTTGCGGGACTGTCGAACGAGTCGACGTAGCTCGCCCGGCCCGCCACCTGGATGCACAGGGTCTTGGCCAGTGGACCGGTCAGTGCGAAGGTGATCCGCGCGCCTTGTGGCGCGCCGCCCTGTTTGACCACTGCCCGGGGAACGCCGCCGGCAAGCTCGGTGAAGGCCAACTCCCCACGTGGTCCGCCTTCTTCGACGTGTACGCCGAGCGCGTCGGCGATATCGAGCTCGTGCATCCAGCAGTCGAAGAACCGCACCTGCATGAATCTGCCATAGCTCACCGATCCGACCGGCGACATGGTGACATTCGCCCATGTGGCGTCGTCCATCGCGCGCAGCGCCGCGCAGCGGCGACTGGTGACGTCGCGGTAGCGCTCGAGTAGCTCGGCGCCCGACAGCGGCCGCAGGCGATCCACCCAGATCTCATTGGCCACCGCGGTGTCGTTGCGCACGTGGGTCAAGGAGCGGACGTCGACTTTCGGTCGACTGGGGTCGTGTGCCGGCGGTTGCTCGCCGAGCAGCCAGGACTCGGCCCCGACGACATGGGCGACAAGGTCGAATACCGTCCAGCCGGGCAGGGCGGAGGGG
The DNA here is from genome assembly GCF_000482385.1 of Nocardia sp. CNY236. GTDB lineage: Bacteria > Actinomycetota > Actinomycetes > Mycobacteriales > Mycobacteriaceae > Nocardia. The sequence goes on along the minus strand of NZ_KI519393.1, from coordinate 57,794 downwards.
GTGCGCCAGCCGGCTTCGTCCAAGGGTGCGACCAGTGCCTCGATCGTGTTCCACTCCTGCGACAGCAGGCCGATTTGTGCGGTTCGGTCGATTGTCTGGTTCATTCCTCGGTTCTTCCTTCTCCGGCTGGGCCCTCTGTGTCGAGCGTTACGATGCCATGGCGAATGGCCGAGGCGGTGGCGATAGGGTCCCGCGAGCGCCGCAGCAAAAACCCCTGGGCGAACCGGAAGGTGTCGCCATGTCGACGCGGGACCACGTGTAAGTGGACGTGTGGGACCGTTTGGAAGGCCGCCTTGCCATCGTTCAACACGAGGTTGGCGCCGTCGGTGCGCAGGCTACTGCGCCGAATGGCCAGCGCGAGCCGGTGTCCGGTCCGGAAGACCTGCGCGCCGACCTCGGGGTCGAGATCCTCCAGTTCCGCGGCGTGTTGCTTGGGAATCACCAGCGTGTGGCCGCGTGTGATCGGCCGGATGTCGAGGAACGCACACAGCGCGTCGTCCTCGTACACCTTGTCGGCCGGGGCCTCGCCTGCCGCGATGCGGCAGAAGGCGCAGTCGTTCACATGCTGGACCATACGGCGTACAAGCCGAGTGGAACACCCCTTCGGGCAAAACGGAGGAAAAGGGACGGTCGACCTGTGGTCTGAAATCCGCCAGCCGGCGAGTTGTTTCGAGGCGCAGACTCCAGTCTGTGGATGGCGATCGGAACGAGGTGGCGACCATGCACGAGGAGGCGACCATGGCACGTTCGGCGGACCCCGGCTCGTCCACAGGCAGAACCACCCGAGCGCCGCTAGGCTGCCAGTTGTGACGGGCATCTCAGTTGGACTCGCCGCGCGCCGGGTACAGTTGCGAGGATCCGAATCAACTTACTCAGCAGTAATATCCGACCGTCTACCTGTTGCTTGAAGCTCAGCACGAGAAGGAAGTCCGACAAGTGGAGACAACGCAGGGCGTGGGCGAGCGATCCCCACATGGCGCGCGTGTCGGAGTGGTTCGCGAATCCAACGCGGACGAACGACGTGTCGCATTGGTGCCGAAGATGATTCCGAGCCTGCTCGGATGGGGCGTCGAGGTCGTCGTCGAGGCAGGAGCCGGCGGCGGCGCGCTGATTCCGGACAGCGCCTACGTGGACGCGGGTGCGTCGATCGGCGACCCGTGGGCGGCCGATGTGGTCGTCAAAGTGGCCCCGCCGAGCGTTGCCGAGGTGGCAAAGCTGTCGGCGGGACAGACTCTGATCGGATTTCTCGCGCCGCGCAATGCGGACAATCGGATCGACGCACTGAAGGCGGCTGGGGTGCAGGCCTTCGCGGTCGAGGCAATTCCGCGGATCTCCCGCGCCCAGGCGATGGACGCGTTGTCGTCGCAGGCAAACGTGGCCGGCTACAAAGCGGTACTGCTGGCGGCCTCGGAGTCGACACGGTTCTTTCCGATGTTGACGACCGCCGCAGGCACCGTGAAGCCGGCGAAGGTGCTCGTCTTGGGTGTCGGCGTTGCAGGCTTGCAAGCACTGGCGACGGCCAAGCGTCTCGGTGGTCGGACCACCGGCTACGACGTTCGGCCCGAGGTCGCCGACCAGGTGCGTTCGGTCGGCGCGCAGTGGCTCGACCTGGGTATCGCCGCAACCGGCGCCGGAGGCTACGCCCGCGAGTTGACCGCGGACGAGAAGGCCCAGCAGCAGCAGGCACTGGAAGACGCGATCAAGGGTTTCGACGTGGTTGTCACGACCGCACTGGTACCCGGTCGCCCCGCGCCGCGCCTGGTGACCGCCGCAGCGGTGGAGGGGATGGCGCCCGGCAGCGTGATCGTGGATCTCGCCGGTGAGACCGGCGGCAACTGCGAACTGACCGAGCCGGGCAAGACGGTGGTGGCCCACGGCGTGACCATCGCCTCGCCGTTGAACTTGCCCGCGACCATGCCCGAGCATGCCAGCGAACTGTATTCGAAGAACATCTCGGCATTGCTGGACCTGATGCTGGTCGATGGCGAGCTGGCACCGGATTTCAGTGATCAGGTGTTGGCGGATTCCTGCGTCACACGTGAGGTGGAGGCCTGATGTACACCGAGCTGTTGGCGAACATCGCGATCCTGGTGTTGTCGGGATTCGTCGGTTTCGCCGTGATCTCCAAGGTGCCCAACACCTTGCACACCCCACTGATGTCGGGCACCAATGCCATTCACGGCATCGTGGTGCTCGGTGCCCTGGTCACCTTCGGCGCTGCGCAGGAGCCTTCGATTCTGACGCAGGTGATCCTGTTCGTCGCGGTGGTCTTCGGCACCCTCAACGTGATCGGTGGCTTCGTGGTCACCGACCGCATGCTCGGCATGTTCAAGACCAAGAAGGACACTGCCAAGAAGGCCGATATCTGATGCATACCTCCGACAATCTGACCTACTTGGTCAACGGCCTCTACATCGTGGCGTTCTCGCTGTTCATCTACGGTCTGATGGGGCTGACCGGCCCGAAGAGCGCAGTGCGCGGCAACCAGATCGCGGCGATCGGCATGGCTGTGGCCGTGGTGGCCACTCTGATCGCGATTCGGGACACCAGCAACTGGGTATTGATCATCGCCGCTCTGGTCGTCGGTGTGGTTCTCGGCGTTCCGCCGGCCCGCTACACCAAGATGACGGCGATGCCGCAGCTGGTGGCCGCGTTCAACGGCGTCGGTGGAGGCACGGTGGCGCTGATTGCCTGGTCGGAGTTCCTCGATTCCGAAGGCTTCTCGCGTTTCGACGAGGAACCCACCGTCCACATCGTGATCGGCTCGCTCTTCGCGGCGATCATCGGTTCGGTGTCGTTCTGGGGTTCGCTCGTCGCATTCGGCAAGCTGCAGGAGATTCTGCCCGGGCGTCCGATCGGGATCGGCCGGTTGCAGCAGCCGCTGAACCTGGCACTGCTGCTCGGCGCGGTCGCTGGCGCGGTCGTGATCGGCGTCGGCGCCACCGGCGACGGAGTGTCACAGCTATGGATGATCGCTGTGCTGGTCCTGGCGGGAGTACTCGGCCTCATGGTGGTTTTGCCGATCGGCGGCGCGGACATGCCCGTCGTCATCTCGCTGCTCAATGCCCTGACCGGTTTGTCCGCGGCGGCAGCGGGTCTGGCCTTGAACAACACCGCAATGATCGTCGCGGGCATGATCGTCGGCGCGTCCGGCACCATTCTGACCAATCTCATGGCCAAGGCGATGAACCGGTCCATCCCGGCCATCGTGGCCGGCGGATTCGGTGGCGGCACAGTTGTCGGCGGGTCGGGTGGCGAGCAGAAACAAGCCAAGTCGACTTCGGCAGCGGACGCCGCGATTCAAATGGCCTATGCCAACCAGGTCATCATCGTCCCGGGCTATGGAATGGCCGTCGCCCAAGCGCAACACGCCGTCAAGGAGATGGCGGCGTTGCTCGAGGGCAAGGGCGTGGAGGTCAAGTACGCCATTCATCCGGTTGCCGGCCGCATGCCGGGCCACATGAACGTGCTGTTGGCCGAAGCGGAGGTCTCCTATGACGTCCTCAAGGAAATGGACGAGATCAACGGCGAATTCTCTCGTACCGACGTCGCTTTGGTGATCGGAGCCAACGACGTGACCAACCCGGCCGCCCGTGAGGATTCCGCCAGTCCGATCTACGGCATGCCAGTGCTCAATGTCGATCAGGCCCGGAATGTCATCGTGCTCAAACGATCCATGAAATCCGGCTTTGCCGGCATCGACAATCCACTGTTCTACGCCGACCGCACCTCGATGTTGTTCGGTGACGCCAAGCGATCGGTCGGCGAGGTCAGCGAAGAGCTGAAAGTGTTGTAGGCCGGACGGCGACATGCGTGGCGCAGTCGTAGGCGCCGACCCCGCCCGCGGAACCGGTCGGGGACCCCATTGTCCCGGTCGTGCTCGGTTGTGCGGCGCTCGACGGTGCGCGCCGCATCCGCGGGCGAGTTCCCTTTATCGGTTCAACGCCGCAGTGGGTTCGAACATTCCGGATTCTGGCGCCCGGCGCCCGTTGTCCCCCACGTGGTGCCCCTTGGACTGTGAGCTATCGTCGGCCGGGTGACGCAGCAGTATCCGGTGCTATGGCCGATGCCGACTCGATGGGCCGACAACGACCACTACGGGCACGTGAACAACGTGACGTACTACTCCTACTTCGACACCGCGGTCAACGGATGGCTGATGCATGCCACAGGGGTCGACATTCGTTCGCTGCCGGCGCTCGGAGTGGTGGCCCAGACCTCGTGCCAGTACCTCGGGTCGGTCAGTTTCCCGGATCGACTGCAGGTCGGTTTGCGCATCTCCCGGCTGGGTCGCACCAGTATCACCTACGATCTGGCCATCTTCCGCGAGGCGGACGACGCGTTGGAGTTGGCTGCTACCGGCACTTTCGTGCATGTCTACGTGGATGCGGAAACCCGCAAGCCGGTCGAGATTCCAGACATCGTCCGTAGCGCAGCCGCAGCGCTGGTCACCGACCGACCCTCCGAACGGTCGCGGGTCGAGTAGGGGCATCCGGTACGGGCACGGCCTCACAGGCGACCGAGCAGGGTCAGTGGGTCCTCCAGCAATCCAGCGGTAGTGGCGAGAAAACGCGCCGCCAATTCGCCGTCGATCATGCGGTGATCGAACGCGACGCCGAGAGTGGTGACCCAGCGCACGGCGAGTTCGTCTCCGACCACCCACGGCCGGCGGCGGATCGCGCCGAGACACAGAATCGCCGATTCGCCCGGGTTCACCAGAGGCACTCCCGCGTCCACGTCGAAAACACCGATGTTGGTGATGGTGAACGTGCCGCCACCGAGGTCGGTGAGCGTCGCGCGCCCAGCACGGGTCACGTCGACGATCCGGCCGATCGCGCCGGCGAGTTCGGTCAGGCTCGACACCTGCGCCTGCTTGATGTTCGGCACCAGCAGGCCGCGGTCGGTGGCTACTGCGATGCCCAGATTCACCTCGTGCTCGATGACGATCTCCTGGTTGGGTTCGTCCCAGTAGGCATTCATGCCGGGAAATTCGGCGAGGGCTACCAGCGCCGACTTGGCGACCAGCGCCAAGGGGGTGACCGCCACACCCGAGGGAGATGGGGTTGCGCGCAGGTGGTCGAGCAGTTCCATCGATGCGGTGCAGTCCACCGTGCGGAAGACAGTGGCTTGCGGAATGGTGCGGGCGCTGGTGACCATTGCAGTGGCGGTGGCTTTGCGGACGCCGCTGATCGGGATACGAACCTCTGAGGTACTCGCGCCGGCGGTCCCCATGTCCAGGTCCGTGTAGGCGGGGTCCGACCCGCCGTGAGCGTGGGCGCCGGGCTGCGCGACACCGGTCGTACCGAGCACGTCGTCCACCGTGACCGCGCCTCCCGGTCCAGAACCTGCGATGGACGACAATTCGATACCGAGTTCACGAGCCAGCTTCCGTGCGGCCGGTACCGCCGGGCCACGCGTCGGTGGACTGTCGTCGGCGCGTGCCGGTTCGCTGCCGGTATCGTCTCCAGGCGCGATCGCCCGGCCAGAGGGCGAGGCGCCCGAGGGTTGCTTTCTGGCAGGGTATCGCCGCCGGGACGGCGTGTCGTCGGTCGGGCCGTATCCGACGAGAACCGATGTGTGCGTGTCGACCCCACCGCTGGGCTGATCGGCCGAGTGCGGTTGCTCGATGCGTATGAGCGGCGCGCCTACCGAGACGGTGTCTCCCGGCTGCGCCAGCAACTCGACGACCCGGCCGGCATAGGGGGATGGCAGCGACACCACGGCTTTGGCCGTCTCCACCTCGGCGAGCGTCTGGTTCAACTCCACGCAGTCGCCCACTTCCACAGCCCATGACACCAGGTCGGCGTCGGCAAGGCCTTCCCCTAGATCGGGCAAGCGGAACTCGAGCACGGCAGCGGCAGGAGGTTGCGGAATGTCGTCGTGCATATGGGTGCCTTTCATGGTGGCGAACCCCGGGTCACGCGGCGAGCGCACGGTCGAATGCGTGCAGAATACGGTCCGGGTCGGGGAGATGGTGCCGTTCGAGTTTGGCCGGCGGATAGGGAATATCGAATCCCCCGACGCGCAGCACGGGTGCTTCGAGATAGTAGAAGCAGCGCTCGGTGATGCGGGCAGCGATCTCCGCGCCGAGCCCGGCGAATACCGGCGCCTCATGCGTGACGATCAACCGTCCGGTCTTGGCGACCGACTCGGCCACGGTGTCGAAGTCGATCGGTGACAGGCTGCGCAGGTCGATCACTTCGAGTGCGTGGCCCTCCTGCGCCGCGATGCGCGCAGCCGACAACCCGGTCGACACTGTGCCGCCATACGTGACGACGGTCGCGTCCGAGCCCACGGTGCAGACCCTGGCGCGATCCAGCGGCAGCGCGCCTTCCTGGTCGAGAGCGTCGAGGTCGACCTCGGCTTTGTCCCAATACCTGCGTTTGGGTTCGAAAAAGATCACGGGATCGTTCAGTGCGATTGCCTGCTGGATCATCGTGTACGCGTCGGCCGGATTGCTCGGCGTCACGACGCGCAGTCCGGCGGTGTGCGCGAAATACGCTTCCGGAGATTCGGAATGGTGTTCCACCGCACCGATACCGCCACCGAAGGGGATGCGTATCGTGAGCGGAGCTCTGACCTGCCCGCGCGTCCGGTAGCTGATCTTGGCTACCTGCGAGACGATCTGATCGAACGCCGGATAGACGAATCCGTCGAATTGGATTTCGCACACCGGTCGATAGCCGCGCAAGGCCATGCCGAAAGCCGTTCCGATGATGCCGGATTCGGCGAGTGGGGTATCGATGACCCGATTGTCGCCGAAATCCTTCTGGAGTGTGTCGGTCACCCGGAACACCCCGCCGAGCCGGCCGATGTCCTCGCCCATCAACACGACCTTCGGGTCGTCCTCGAGCGCGCGGCGCAAGCCGGCGTTGAGCGCGGCGGCGAAGGTTGTGATCATCGCGAGACTCCTTCCGGTGGTGCGGAGGACCACCCGGGATCGCCGGTCAGGTACTCCAGATACTCCCTCCGCTGTTCGGTGATCAGCGGGTGCGGTGTGTTGTAGACGTGGTCGAACAGTTCGGTCGGCGCAGGGTCGGGCATGCCGATGGTCGCAGTGCGCACGAGGTGGGCGACGTCGTCGGCCTGTTCGGCGATGTGGCGGGCGAATTCGTCGTCCCAATGGCCCTCGAGCTCGAGCAACCGGCGAATCCGGTCGATCGGATCCCGCCGAGCCCACTGCTCGGTCTCGGCGTCCGAGCGGTAGCGGGTGGGATCGTCCGCTGTGGTGTGCGGACCCATGCGGTAGGTGAGCGCCTCGATGAACGACGGACCGCCGCCGAAGCGTGCCCGGGCCACCGCCTGCCTGGTCACCGCGAGTACGGCCAGCACATCGTTGCCATCGACCTGGACCCCGGGCATGCCATATCCGTATGCGCGATGGGCGAGGGGAGTGGAGCTCTGTAGCTGAACTGGTTCGCTGATCGCCCAGTGGTTGTTCTGGCAGAAGAACACCACCGGCGCGCACCAACTCGCGGCGAATCCGAGTGCTTCGGCGATATCGCCTTGGCTGGTGGCGCCATCTCCGAAGTAGGCGATGGTAGCGATGTCTGCGCCGTCCATGTGCGCGGCGAAGGCGTAGCCCGTTGCGTGCAGTCCTTGCGAGCCGACAACGATGTTCGGGTTGGTCATGTTCACTGCGTGCGGGTCCCAGCAGTGATGGGCCGCGCCACGCCACAGCCGAGTGAGATCACCGGGTGGTACACCCCGACAGTAGGCGACTGCGGTCTCGCGATAGCCACAGAACACGTAGTCGTCGGCCTGCAGTGCGTGCGCCGAACCGACTTGGGCGGCTTCCTGTCCGAACAGTGGCGCCCACAAGCCGAGCTCACCTTGGCGCTGCAGCGCGGTGGCTTCGGTGTCGATACGGCGGGTGAGGACCATGTCCTGATACAGGGCGCGAATCTGCTCTGGTCCGACGTCGGCGACCAGTGCGGCGTGCTCGGGAGCGAGGACGCGGTGGCCGTCCGGCTGGACCAACTGGACCGGATACTCGGACGGGTTCAGCATCGATGATCGCCTCCTCACGCACTGTTCCGCTGTGGAATGTGCCTCACATCACAGCATCCACAACGACACGAACTGCGCAACCGATGACTGCGTGGATGGGCAGAATGCGCAATTCGGGACCCCCTCGTGGTGTCATACTGCGTTGTATGACCAGTGAATCCATGGGCATGAGCTTGGATGCCACCGACGCTCGGTTGCTGCTAGAGCTGGTTGCCAACCCGAGAGCGACCGGTGTCGATCTGGCCGCACGGCTGCGTCTGTCTCGGAATACCGTGCAGGCCAGGTTGTCTCGTTGGCAGACCGGGGAGGTGCTCGGTAGTTTCGAACGCCGCATCGAGCCGCGTGCTCTGGGCTATCCGCTCGCCGCGTTCGTTGCCGTGGTCGTCGATCAGCATCGACTGGATTCCGTGGTGGACGCTCTCGCTCACGTACCAGAGGTGACCGAGGTGTGCGGTATGACCGGACTGACCGATCTCACGGTGCGGGTGGTTGCGCGCGACGCGGACGACCTCTACCGCATCGCCGGACTGATTCTCGAGATCCCCGGTGTCGAGCGCACCACGATGGCGCTGGTGATGCGACAACTGGTCGGTCCGCGCGCGACGCCGCTGCTGGAGCGCTTGGCGAACCCGACGTGACCCTGGTCGCCTGACTGCACATGATCTCGGGCGTCGATCTCGGGCGTCGTTCGTCGAGCTGCTGCCGAGGGTTCGTCGAGCTTCTCTGGTGGGTTGTCGTTTCCCGCTGGAGTGTGGGGGTTTCCCGCTAGGGTGCGGGAATGGAGATTTCGGGCAGAGTTGCGATCGTCACCGGAGCCGGGGCCGGCCTGGGCGCGGCGCTGGCGAGTCGACTCGTCGCTGCTGGCGCTCGCGTCGTCCTCGCCGACCTTGATGGCGAGAGTGCGGCTGCGCTGGCACGAACACTGGGTTCCAGCGCGGTCGCGGTCGCGGGCGACATGACCGACGAAACGGTGATTCGGGCATCGATCGAACGTGCGGAAGCCGACTTCGGTCCGGTCGACCTGTATTTCGCGAACGCGGGTGTCGGTGGGGGAGGGGGAGAGGCCACGACCGACCAGGAGTGGGCGGCGACGTTGGAGATCAATGTCATGGCTCATGTCCGCGCCGCACGGCTGTTGGTGCCGGGCTGGCTGGAGCGCGGTAACGGCTACTTCGTCAGCACAGCGTCGGCGGCGGGTCTGCTCACCCAACTCGGTTCAGCGCCCTACTCGGTGTCCAAGCATGCCGCCGTCGGTTTTGCCGAGTGGCTGTCGGTGACCTACGGCGACCGAGGGATTCGGGTCAGCTGCGTGTGCCCCATGGGCGTGGACACCCAGCTGTTGTACGGTGATTTCGCGTCGTCGCGGTATCCCGCCGAGGCCGAATTGGCGATGAAAGCGGTAACCAGCGCCGGACCAGTGCTGTCCCCGGACCGGGTCGCCGAAGTCGTGCTCGCCGGGGTGGCCGACGAGCGCTTCCTGATACTGCCGCACCCCGAGGTATCGAAGATGTTTCAGCAGAAAGGCTCGGACTACGACCGTTGGTTGCACGGCATGCGCCGCTTCCAAGCGTCGCTGCTCGCCTAGGGACGCCCTGGATGGGCGCAGGGCACACTGCTGGACGCTGTCGGTACCGGGCCCGGGGCTCACGACCACGAGCACAGGTCGGAACTCCGGCCGTAAGGACAGTGCATCGACCGCCTCGATGCGTAGTGTAGGGAAGTCGGTGCGCGAGGACGCGATTCGGAACGAGGAGCTGAGTTGAGCGCAGTGCTGGTCTCGCCGCAGGAACTTCGAGAAGCGTTGGACAACAAGCGGGTCTGCCTGCTGGACGTCAGGTGGGCGCTGGGCGATCCGGATGGTCCGCAGCACTATCTGGACGGCCACATACCCGGGGCTGTCTTCGTGGACCTGGAGACCGAATTGGCGACGCCGCCTTCGCCCGCGCGTGGCAGGCATCCCCTGCCGGATGTGACGCAGTTGGAGAAGTGCGCGCGCAGCTGGGGTATGGCCACCGGTGACCCGGTGGTCGTCTACGACGCTACGGGAGGTCTCGCAGCGGCTCGCGCGTGGTGGCTGCTGCGTTGGGCAGGTGTTGCCGACGTGCGGATTCTCGACGGCGGGTTGCCGGCGTGGGTTCGGATGGGCGAACCGATCGCTACCGGAGCCGAACCGGACCCCGAGCCAGGGGATGTGGAATTGCGCCCGGGACATCTTCCCGTGGCCGACGCCGACGCCGTGGCCCGTTGGCGGGGTGTGCTGCTGGATGCGCGCGCGACCGAGCGCTATCGCGGCGACCATGAGCCGATCGATCCGCGCGCCGGGCACATTCCCGGCGCGTCCAGTGCTCCGACCACACAGAACCTGGACGCGGAGGGGAGGTTCCGTTCCGCGGACGAACTACACGACCGTTTCGCCGCATTCGGGCCTGGACCGGTCGCGGTGTATTGCGGATCCGGCGTCACGGCGGCGCATCAGATCGCGGCGCTGGCGGTGGCCGGTATCGAGGCGACGTTGTATCCCGGTTCGTGGTCACAATGGTCCAACGATCCCAAGCGGCCGGTGGCGACCGGTGCCTGAGTGCGCGGTCGACGTCGGCATTCACCTCGATGGGGCACGGCCTCGACCGCGACCCGGTTCTCGGGTGGCGCCTACCAGCGACCGCTACAACCAGGCGCGGGCCAGGAGGTCGTCGTCGTCGACCTCGCTCGCTCTGGGTGGGAATCGGGTGGCCGCGATCGACTCGGTATGTGTCCCATCGTGCCCGACCAGCCAGGAGCCGCCGCGCTCCTCGCATTCGGCGATCTTGGCGAACGTGGCGAGCAGGAAATTGATCGCTTCGCGCGGGTCCATGGTTCGAGCCAGGCGTTGAGACTCACCAGTGCGCGACAGGTCCAGCCATACGCCGCCCTGTCCGTCGAGTCGCATGCCGACGATCTTGTCGGCGTGCACGAAGGTGAATTTTCGCCGTTCCCATGGGGTCGTCGGCGTGAAGCTCTGCTCGAGTACCTGGAGCAGAATTGTCATGCTGCTTCCTCGGCTTCCCTTGACACCAAGCTGCGGTTCCTCAGCGAGCACCAGCGGATATTCCAGTATGGTCCGAAACCGGCGCCAATGGGTAGCGACACGTCCATCGCGTCCGGGGTAACGGTATTTCACTGTATTTCGCTACCACGTCGACCAGGGGCGCCCGCGGCTCTATGGATACTGTCGATGATGCCCCTGAACCGAGGAGTTCGCAGCCGGCACGAGCGTTGCCGTTGCCGGCATCGGGAGAACTCGGAAATTCGATGGAGAAGCCGTGACGCCGTTGTTATCGTGGGCGCGGCAAGAACGACGACTTGCGATCGAGGGGGTCGACGCCCCCTGGGAGGATTTCTATGACCCGGCCCGTGCCGAGGACGCCTCGGCAGTACTCCGTCGGCTGCCGCTGAATACATCGGTTGCCGCTGAATACCTCGAGGCGCACTCGGCCTGCTCCGTTGCTCGAATACAGTTCACGAGTAAGGAGTCATCCGGGTGTCTCACAACACCACGAACGGTACCGGTCGCGCACCGAGTACCGATACTTTCACCTGTCTGCGTTGCGGTTCGGTCGTCAACCGGATCGCACCCGACGACAGCAGGCGCAATCACTGTCCGAGTTGCTTGACCTCACGGCATACCGACGACCACATCGATGGCGGCGTCTCGGAGTGCCAGGCCAGGATGACGCCGCTGTCCATCGCGGTGCTGCGTAGCGGTCGGTGGGCTCTGATCCATCGATGCACCCGTTGCTACGAACTATCGTTGCACCAGGTCGGTGGCGACGACAATCAGCTGATCCTGATGCGGCTGGCGGTACGCCCACTCGCGGAACCACCGTTTCCGCTCGACGTCTTCGCCGACCTGTAGGGGTGGTCGAGATGCCACGCAGGAAGACCGCCCGCGGGAAGGACGACAACCGTCGCCCACAGCGCGGCAAGGATGCCTCCCGCCGCGTGCTCGGCACGAGCGCGTTGCACGAGCGAGGTCGGCGATCGGCTGCCACGTTCTTGTGTGTCGGCTGTCGGCTGCATGTCCCGACGGTCGTGCTGGGTACCGCTCACCGCAATCATTGTCCGCAGTGTCTGACCAGCCGGCACGTCGATCGCCGGGTGCCCGGTGATCGAGCCGAACTCTGTGGGGGCCGGATGACGGCAGTCAGCATGTTCGCCCGCAGAGGCGGTGAATGGGTGCTCGTACACCAATGCGTCGTCTGCGGGGTGCTGAAATCCAATCGCATTGCCGGCGATGACAATGCTGTCGCTCTGATGCGCGTCGCGCTGCGTCCGCTGGCAGATCCCCATTTCGGGCACCACGCGCTGCGCGCACTGTGAACGTGGTGGGCCGGCCGTCCGTGTTCGGCCCACCACGCCGACAACGGGTGTGCCGACCGCGCTGCGGTGGGCGCGGCCACGTCGGGTCCACCTGATTGGATGGGCTCATGCTGCACGGTCTGTGGTCGCCGGATTCAGGACTACTGCTGTGGTCCGAATCGCCGGCCACCACGGTGCCCGACGAACGCGACCTCGGACTGCCCGACCCATTGGGTAGCGTGCTGCGCACCGCGAAGTTCCGGCATCGAGCCGAGGTCCTGATCGGCACACCGGACGGCACTGTCACCGAACGGGTGCGCGCGCATGCACTTGCCCCCGTCGAGGCCGCCGATCTGCTGCGCGGGCACTTCCCCGTCGGTGCGGTATCCGGGGATCTGCGCTTCCTCGCACATGTGGTTCGAGGTATCGAGCGCTGGGTGCGCGCCGGGCGCGTCGTTCCGGACCTACGCAGGCAAGACCATCAGTGGTGGGTGTGCTGGCGGCTGGTCGGTGGCCAGCGCCACCGTGCCTGGCTGGCGGAATTGGCCTGCGCCATGCCTCGAGCTCTCCAGGTGTCCGGGAATCCGGCTGCGGTGCTCGATGATATGGTCACCGAACTCACCGATCCGATAGCCCGGGCGGTGGCCGGATCGCCCGATTCGTCGCATCCGCTGGTAGCCGCATTGGTCGGCGATATTCCGTGGGACGGCGGAAGCTATCAGTTGGCCGACCTCCTGCAACGATGGCGGGCCAGCCTGACCGACGGTGACGAACCGGATCTGGTGCTTCGTCTGCACGAGCCGGAACTCGGTGCGGCCGAGGAGGCGGTGGTGCTATGGCGACTGGAGGTGTGTCTGGGCATCTCCGAACAGGCGCCCGAACCGGTTTCGTTGCACGGTGATCCGAATCTCGTCCGGACCGCGGTGGACAAACTCGGGCCTGCACAGCAGGCCTATCCGCGGTTGCGTGACGTGCCGGGTGACGTGCGTAGCTTGGATATGTTGTTGCCCACCGAAGTGGTGCTCGACCTGGTCGAGCACGGGGTGCACGCGCTGCGCTCCGCGGGAGTCCGGCTGCTGCTGCCGCGCGCCTGGAATGCCGCCGAGCCGAGTCTGCGGCTGCGGGTGGACAGTTCGGCGCCTGCTGCGCACACCTGTGTCGGCAAGGGTGATCTGGTCTCCTACCGCTGGGAGCTCGCGCTCGGCGACATGGTGGTGACGGCCGCCGAGATGGATCGACTCCTGCGTAACGCGGCCGATCTCGTTCAGGTGCGCGGCCAGTGGGTGCGGGCAGACCACAAAGCGCTCGCCGCCGCCGCCCGCTATATCACCGCACACGCCGGTGACTCGATGGTCACCTTCGCGGACTTGCTCGGCGACATCGCGAACACTCGTGTGCCGCAGGTGCCGATCAGCGAGGTGACCGCCTCGGGATGGGTTGCGGACCTCCTCGATAGCACTCGCCAACCGTCACCGGTGGCCGCGCCGATCGGGTTGCACGCCGAGTTGCGTCCATACCAGCAACGTGGTCTGGCCTGGCTGGCCACGATGAGCCGGCTCGGGTGCGGCGCGATCTTGGCCGATGACATGGGACTCGGCAAGACCGTTCAGGTGCTCGCCCTCTTGATGTACGAACGGGAGAACGCGACACCGCGTCCCGCCGCGGAGGAGGTGACGGGCCCGGCGGAACTCGCCGAGCCACCGGGCCCGGCATTGTTGGTGTGTCCCATGTCGGTGGTCGGCAACTGGCAGCGAGAGGCTGCACGCTTCGCCCCGGATCTGCGCGTATGGGTACACCACGGCGCGGGGCGTCGGACGGGTGCAGGACTGGACGAGGCGGTCGCAGCGGCGGATCTGGTGATCACCACCTACACGCTCCTCGGCCGCGATATCGCCGAACTCGGCCGGCAGCGATGGGACCGTGTCGTTCTCGATGAGGCCCAACACATCAAGAATTCGGGAAGCAGGCAAGCGCAGGCGGCGCGGTCGTTGCGCGCGCGACACCGAGTGGCGCTCACTGGAACTCCCGTGGAGAACCGATTGGAAGAGCTGCGCGCGATCATGGATTTCGTCATGCCGAAGGTGCTCGGCAGCCCGCAGTCGTTTCGTGCCCGCTTCGCGGTGCCCATCGAACGCGAACGCGACCAGAACGCGATCAGTCGCTTGCGTTGGCTGACTCGACCCTTCGTGTTGCGCCGGGTGAAGACCGACCCCACCGTGATCACCGACCTTCCACGGAAATTCGAGATGACGGCGCGAGCCAACCTGACTGCCGAGCAAGCTGCGCTCTACCAAGCGGTCGTCGACGACATGCTCGCCACGATCGAAGCCGCTGACGAGATGGCTCGCCGGGGTGCGGTGCTGAGCGCACTGACCCGGCTCAAACAAGTCTGTAACCATCCGGCACATTTTCTCGGAGACGGGTCCGGTGTGCTGCGCCGCGGAGCCCACCGGTCCGGAAAACTCGCCCTCGTCGAGGATGTGGTGGACGCGGTGCTCGCCGACGGTGAAAAGGTATTGCTCTTCACCCAGTTCCGCGAGTTCGGTGAACTGGTCGCGCCGTATCTGGCCGAACGATTCGGCGTGGTCGCGCCGTTCCTGCACGGTGGTGTGCCGAAGAACAAGCGTGAGGAGATGGTCAGGGGTTTCCAGGCTCCCGACGGCCCGCCCCTCATGCTGTTGTCGTTGCGGGCAGGCGGTACCGGGCTCAATCTCACGGCCGCCAACCATGTTGTCCACCTGGACCGCTGGTGGAATCCCGCTGTCGAGAATCAAGCTACCGACCGCACTTTTCGGATCGGGCAGCAACGCAATGTTCAGGTGCGCAAGGTGGTATGTGTGGACACCGTCGAGGAGCGCATCGACGAGATGATCACCAGCAAGCGCCAGCTCGCTGATCTGGCGGTCGGCGCCGGCGAGAACTGGATCACCGATCTGAGTACCGACGAGTTGCACGACCTGTTCTCTCTGGGCGCCACGGCGGTGGGGGAATGAGTCCGTTCGTCGACTACTCCGAGTACGGCAAGAGGCGGCCGGTGCGTGGCGGCATGGCAGCCCGCAGTCGCCGCGGCGCGTTCGCTCGCACCTGGTGGGGGAAGGCGGTGGTGGAATGGATGGAGCACGTGGGCGAGCCCGGCCGCCTGGCGCGTGGCCGCACCTATGCCCGAGCGGGCCAGGTGGTGAGCTATCATGTCGAACCCGGTTCCGTGGCTGCAGAAGTGCAGGGCAGCCAACCGCGTCCGTTCACCGTGACCTTCACCGTGCGGCCACTGGGTCCGGATGAACTCGCGGCGCTGTTCGAGACCGTGCGTTCGACGCCGGGCATGCTCGCCGAGGTCGTATCCGGCGCATTGCCCACCGAGCTCGGGCCACTGCTCGTGCCGGCGTCGGGCGCGGATGTGGATGTCACCTGTTCGTGTCCCGACCCTGGTTGGCCGTGCAAGCATGCGGCGGCAGTGTGCTACCTATTGGCCGAGCGAATCGACGAACGTCCACACGAGCTTCTCACGCTGCGCGGTCTCGATCTCGACACGCTGATCGGTGGCATCGAACGCACGGTACAGCACCACGCCTCCACCGACATCTACGGCGACGACCTCGTCTTGCCAGGGCTGCCCAGCGTCGACTTTCGCCCTGCGCCAGCGGATTT
Organism: Nocardia sp. CNY236; assembly: GCF_000482385.1. Classification (GTDB taxonomy): domain Bacteria; phylum Actinomycetota; class Actinomycetes; order Mycobacteriales; family Mycobacteriaceae; genus Nocardia. The sequence continues at coordinate 41,801 of NZ_KI519393.1, read as the reverse complement.
GGACCCGCAGTTGCTACTGCGAGCGCTACGCGCGAGCGCGGCCGATGAGACGATCGCTGCCGCCGGCCTGCGCGAGCTCAACGGACTGTACCGGTCGTTCGACGACGCGCGCTGAAGGGATCAATCGGGGATCCGATAGACACGTTGTGCGACGGCCCGGAAGACCTGCTCGAGTTCCGGGCGATGACCCCCGTGGCCGGATATCGCACGCGCGATGGTTTCGATACTGCCGGCGATGCTGGTGATCGGCTTGTCCACCGGGTAGTTGGAGCCCCAGATCAGGCGGTCGGCGCCGAAGACGTCGAGGGCGTGCTCGACCAATGGGCCGACTCGGTCGAGCAGGTGCGGCACGGGGGTCGATGTGCCGCGCGGAGGGACGGGGTGGCCGAGAATCGGCATCATCAGGCCGCTGACCTTCGCGACCGTATTGGGTCGGGAAGCCAGCGCGGCGAGATTGTCGCGCCATTGCACCAGCAGTTGTCTGCGTACTCCGGGGTGTGTGCCGGTATGTCTGCCGACTGCGCCGACAATGCCCGCAGGGGTACCGAGGTGATTCAGGACGATCGGTACTTCGGGATAGCGCTCGGCCAAGGCGGTGACGTCGGGAATGGAGTGTGAGTAGACCCATGCTTCGAAGGACAGACCACGGTCGGCCAGCTGTGCGAAGCCGTCCAAGAATGCCTTGGTGGTGAGCCTGCCGGGCTTGTCGGTGAACGACCGCACGCCGGGATCGGGATGATGGGCGGCAATGGTACGGATGCCGCGCAGCAGGGGTGACGCCGCGGCATGCGCGTCCAGCAACTGGGCGAATCCGGGCGCCGCCGGGTCACCGCCGGCGAGTATCGCACCGAGCCGTGGAGCCGTACGCAGCGGCAAGCTCGCAACCCACGCGGTTTCGTCGGCCTTGCCCAGTGGTCCTCGTGATGACCATTCGGCTTCGACGTGCGCCGCCACGTCGATCGCGGCCTTGCCGATGTCGGCGCGATAGTCGGCGGGGAGATACGGCCGCAGGTAGGCGCTGGGATCTCCGGCGAACTGCCGATCGCGCCGCGGCACGAGGAGTGCGACCACCTGCATCGGCACCGGCACCAGCCGAATCAGCTTCGAGATCGTGCCCAACTGCCTCGGCGTCGTGAACGGATCCCATTGGTGAATGTGCGCGTCGATGATCCGAAGGTCGGAGAATTCCATGCTCGCCGTCCCAACCGAGTCGATGGTCTGCCCGGCGATTGTCACACGTTTCGCGGTGTGCCGCCTGGGAATTGACGCCGTTCGTCGCCTCGGGAGCGCCGTCGATCCGCCCAGCGAGCGCACTGTGTCACGATGGGGCGAGCCCTGCTATTATTGGACATCCGACTATAGGATGGCCGGATACTGATTCGTGGTGGCCTGTTCGGTTTACGAGAGGGGACTGGCATGGTTCGCGAGCTCACTCACTTCGTCGGTGGTCGGCATGTGTCGGGCACGTCCGGTGCGTTCGGTGATGTCTTCGATCCCAATCTCGGCCGGGTACAGGCACGGGTGCCGTTGGCGAGCGCATCCGAGGTCGAGGCGGCTATCGCGGTCGCCGAGGCCGCACAACCGGCGTGGGCCGCGCACAATCCGCAGAAGCGGGCACGGGTGTTGATGAAGTTCCTGACTCTGGTACAGGACGAGATGGACTCCCTCGCTGCGCTGTTGTCTTCCGAGCATGGCAAGACCATTGCCGACGCCAGGGGCGACATCCAGCGTGGTCTGGAGGTCATCGAATTCGCCGCCGGCATTCCGCATCTGCTCAAGGGTGAATACACCGAAGGCGCAGGCGCCGGAATCGATGTCTACTCGATGCGTCAGCCGCTGGGGGTTGTCGCCGGCATCACTCCGTTCAATTTCCCGGCGATGATTCCGTTGTGGAAGGCGGGCCCGGCCCTGGCTACAGGGAACGCATTCGTGCTCAAGCCGTCCGAACGCGACCCCTCGGTGCCGCTGCGGCTCGCGGAGTTGTTCCTCGAAGCGGGTCTGCCCGCCGGAGTCTTCAACGTGGTCAACGGAGGCAAAGACGCTGTCGACACCCTATTGGGCGATCCACGGATTCAGGCCGTCGGTTTCGTCGGCTCCACACCGATCGCGCAGTACATCTACCGGACTGCGACGGCGAACGGCAAGCGCGCCCAGTGCTTCGGCGGCGCGAAGAATCACGCGATCGTGATGCCCGATGCCGACCTCGATGACGTCGCCGACCAGCTGATCGGTGCAGGCTATGGCTCCGCCGGGGAGCGCTGTATGGCCATTTCGGTCGCCGTGCCGGTCGGAGCCCGCACTGCAGACCGGCTGGTGGCCAAACTGACCGAGCGGGTGCGCAAGCTGACTATCGGCCGCTCCGACGACCCCGGCGTCGACTACGGCCCGTTGGTGGGTCAGGATGCGGTGCACCGAGTCCACGACTACATCCAGCTCGGCATCGATGAGGGTGCCGAGTTGGTGGCCGACGGTCGTGGTCTGGTGGTGGCAGGCGCCGAGGACGGCTACTTCGTCGGCGCAACGTTGTTCGACAAGGTCACGCCGGAGATGCGGATCTACCGCGAGGAGATCTTCGGTCCGGTGCTCAGCGTGGTCCGCGCCGAGGACTACGAGGCAGGGTTGCGCCTGGCCAACGAGCACCAGTACGGCAACGGTGTGGCGATCTTCACCCGTGACGGCGACACTGCCCGCGATTTTGCTTCCCGGGTGCAGGTCGGAATGGTCGGCATCAATGTGCCGATCCCGGTGCCGATCGCCTATCACACCTTCGGTGGTTGGAAGCGTTCTGGATTCGGCGACCTGAACCAGCATGGACCGGATTCGATTCGTTTCTACACCAAGACCAAGACCGTTACCCAGCGTTGGCCCGAAGGGATGCGGGGCACGATGTCCCGCGATCGGGTCGCCGATTCGGACGCCAACGCATTCGTCATCCCCACGATGGACTGACCGATGTTTGCACTCGACGACGCAGAGAAGGCCATCCGCGATACCGCGCGCGGATTCGCCGACGAGTACCTGGCGCCGAACGCGCTGGACTGGGACCAGCGGGGACACTTTCCGATCGACGTGCTGCGCAAGGCCGGTCCGCTCGGCCTCGGTGGCATTTCTGTGCGCTCGGATGTGGGCGGTTCGGGGCTACGCCGGCTCGATGCCGTACGCATCTTCGAACAGTTGGCCACTGGTTGTCCGACCATCGCCGCCTACATCTCCATCCACAACATGGCAGCCTGGATGATCGACCACTACGGCGACGACGACCAGCGCCGACGATGGTTGCCGTCGCTGACCAGAATGGAGCAGCTGGGCAGCTATGCGCTCACCGAACCGGGCGTCGGTTCGGATGCGGCGGCGTTGAGCACCAAAGCCGTGCGCGATGGGGACGACTACGTTGTCAACGGCGTCAAGCAGTTCATCTCCGGTGCGGGAGCCACCGACGTCTACATCGTCATGGCACGCACGAGTGATGCGGGGGCGCGGGGTATCTCGGCGTTCATCGTGCCTGCCGATACCCCGGGTCTGTCGTTCGGTGCCAACGAGAAGAAGATGGGGTGGAAGGCTCAGCCGACCCGCCAAGTGATCTTCACCGACGCTCGAGTACCCGCAGCCAACCGGCTCGGCGCCGAGGGCGACGGTTTTCGCATTGCGATGAACGGGCTCAATGGCGGCCGGCTCAACATTGCCGCGTGCTCGGTCGGCGGCGCGCAGGCTGCGCTGGACAAGACTGTGCCGTATCTCGCCGAGCGGCATGCGTTCGGCGCACCGCTGTCGACGAACCAGGCACTGCAATTCGACCTCGCGGACATGCGGACCGGATTGGAGGCCGCGCGCACGCTGCTGTGGCGGGCTGCGGCCGCATTGGACGCCGACGCGGCGGACAAGGTGGAACTGTGCGCCATGGCCAAGCGCTTCGCCACCGACGCCGGCTTCGACGTCGCCAACAAGGCGCTACAACTCCACGGCGGCTATGGGTATCTGGTCGAATACGGCGTGGAGAAGATCGTCCGGGATCTACGCGTGCATCAAATCCTCGAGGGGACAAACGAAATCATGCGGGTGGTCGTCGCCCGCTCGGTGGTAGGAGCGGTATGACGGAACCGGAAGTCCTGCTCGAGCAGCGTGACGGGCTGGGCTGGATCACGCTGAACCGGCCCAGAGCGATCAATGCACTGAATCATGCGATGGTCACCACCATCACCGACGCGTTGCGTGCGTGGGCGGACAACGACGCGGTGCGCACCGTCGTCGTCACCGGTGCGGGGGAGCGCGGCTTGTGCGCCGGCGGCGATATCGTCGCCATTCACGACGATGCGAAAAGCGGGGCCACGAACACCGATTCGGCAACAGGCCGGTTCTGGCGAGACGAGTACATCCTCAATGCGCTGATCGGCCGCTACCCGAAGCCGTACGTCGTGGTGATGGATGGCATCGTGATGGGCGGTGGGGTCGGCCTTTCCGGGCACGGCAGCCATCGCATCGTCACCGAACGATCCACGATCGGCATGCCCGAGGTCGGCATCGGTTTCGTTCCGGATGTCGGCGGTACCTATCTGCTCACGCGCGCCCCAGGCGAAATCGGCACCCATATCGCACTCACCTGCGCGCGAATGAGTCCTGGTGATGCCATTGCGGCTGGCTTCGCCGACTATTTCGTCGCCACCGAACACCTGCCCGCTCTGTTCGACACTTTGCGTAGCGAAAGTGCCGAGGTCGCAGTGGCCAAATGTGCGACCGATGCGCCGGAATCCACCCTGATCGCCCACCAGGAGTGGATCGACGCCTGCTACAGCGCCGATTCCGTACCGGAGATCGTCACGCGGCTTCGGGCACACGAATCGCCCCAGGCGCATGCCGCGGCCACCGAGATACTGGCCAAATCACCGATCGCGCTGGAGGCCACGCTGCGCTCGCTGCGCTCGGCCAGGACCACGCCGAGCCTGGAGGCGGTGCTGAACGAAGAGTATCGTGTATCCATCGCATCGCTGGCTTCCCTCGATCTGGTCGAAGGTATTCGTGCTCAGGTGATCGACAAGGACCGCAACCCACAGTGGTCGCCCGCGACGCTGGCGGATGTCACACGCGCGCAGGTGGACGTATACTTCGCCGGATTGGGTGATCGAGAACTGGGACTGGTGACTCCGGAGGTGGTGCGATGAGCGCAACGGTCGGCTTCCTCGGTCTCGGCAATATGGGCGCACCGATGGCGGCCAATTTGGTGCGCGCCGGCTACGATGTGCGCGCTTTCGACCCGGTGCCCGCAGCGTGTGAACAGGCCCGGCGTGATGGCGCGACAGTTGTCGATTCGGCTGCCGAGACCGCCGCCGACATCGTGATCACGATGTTGCCCAGCGGCACACTCGTACTGGACGTGTACGGCGAGCTACTTCCGGTTGCCGCACCGGGCACCCTGTTCATCGACTGTTCGACCATCGATGTAGCCGATGCCAGGACCGCCGCCGAACGCGCCACGACGGCTGGACATCGTGCGCTGGACGCCCCGGTCTCCGGCGGCGTGGCCGGGGCCGTGGCGGGAACGCTGACCTTCATGGTCGGAGGTGGCGCCGACGATTTCGCCGATGCGCGCCCGCTGTTCGAGGTGATGGGCGGCAAGGTCGTGCATTGCGGTGGCGCTGGCGTGGGCCAAGCGGCAAAGATCTGCAACAACATGCTCCTGGGCATTTCGATGATCGCATTGGCGGAGTCGCTGGTGCTCGGCGAGAAATTGGGCTTGAGTCACGAGTCCTTCTTCGACGTGGTCTCCACGGCCTCGGGCCAGAGTTGGGCGCTGACGAACTATTGCCCGGTCCCTGGACCAGTGCCGACCAGCCCCGCCAACAACGACTACCAGCCCGGCTTCACCACCGCGTTGATGACCAAGGATCTCGTCCTGGCCGCGAACGCACTGCGCGAGAACCAGATCGATGGTCGTTTCGGGGAACTCGCAGCCGAGATCTACACCCGGTTCAATCAGACGGATGCACAGCGCGACTTCTCGGCCATCATCACCGATATCCGTGACAGAATCGGTGGCCTCGGTTCGAACAGCTGACCTCGTCACCGATGTCCACATCCGTTCCTATGGAGAGGTGCCGCATGACCGAGTTCGAGACGATTCTGCTGGAACGCAAGGGCCGAGTCGGCTGGATCACACTGAACCGCCCCGAGGTACTGAACGCACTGAGCCTGCAGGTCCTCGATGACGTGATTGCCGCGCTCGACGAACTCGAGCGTGACGACGAGGTCGGTGCGGTCGTGATCACCGGGTCGGAGCGAGCTTTCGGTGCGGGCGCCGATATCAAGGAGATGCAGCCCAAGTCGTACATGGACATGTACCTGAGCGACTACTTCGCCCGGTGGGACCGACTTGCACAGTTCCGCAAGCCCACCATCGCCGCGGTAGCGGGCTATGCGCTCGGCGGTGGTTGCGAGCTGGCCATGATCTGCGACATCTTGGTGGCCGCCGACACTGCCACGTTCGGTCAGCCGGAGATCAAGTTGGGCGTCATTCCTGGTATCGGTGGCTCACAACGCTTGACTCGCGCGATCGGCAAGGCCAAGGCAATGGATCTGGTGCTCACCGGTCGAAACATGGACGCCGAGGAGGCGGAACGAGCCGGGCTGGTCTCGCGTCTCGTGCCCGCGGCGCACCTGCTCGATACCGCACTCGAGATCGCCGAGACCATAGCGTCGATGTCTCTGCCAGTTGCGATGATCGCCAAGGAGTCGGTGAATCGCGCGTTCGAAACCACCCTTGCCGAGGGGTTGCGGTTCGAACGCCGTGTGTTCCATTCACTGTTCGCGATCGAGGACCAGAAAGAAGGCATGAGCGCTTTCATCGACAAGCGCCCCGCACAGTTCACCCATCGCTGACGCCGGGGTGTCCGGCCGAGTCGTTCGGGCGCAGATTCCGCGGCTCATTCTGCAGTCGTAGCCCAGCGTGCCGTACCCCCCGCGGTCTCGAAGTCGCCTGCGGCGTGCCGGAATTCGGCCAGTATCTGTAGGAGAGTGTGCAAGCGATCCGGCGGGAGTCCCGGGAGCGCGAATACTTTGGCGTTCAGTTCTTCGGTCGCTTGCGCTACCAATTTTCTTCCAGCGTCGGTGATTTCGATCAAGGTCGTGCGACGATCGCGTGGATGGGGTACGCGCGAGACGAGTTCGGCTGCTTCGAGTCGGTCGACGGTATTGGTCACACTGGTGGGATGCACTTGTAGCCGCACACTGGCCTTCGTCATCGGTAGTGTTCCGGTCTTGCTGAAACTCAGCAGCATGAGCAGTTCGTACCGCGAGAATGTCAGACCGGTTGGTTTCAGGGCTTCGTCGACTCGGGCCATCACGATTTGCTGAGCTCGTACCAACGAGGTCACTGCAGCCATGCCGTCGGCGACATCTCCCCAGCCGTGGCCGACCCACTGGCGGTGGGCCTCCTCGATCGGGTCCAAAGGAAGCGGGCGTGGCCGAGACATGGTCCGATCATTCCATGCTCCGGATCGGGAGCGGAGCAACCGGTCGGGCCGCGGATCGGCCGTCGGCTCGGCTGGGCGATGTGGGTCATCCGCGAGGCGGTGGAGACCACCGGGTGGGATGGGTCGAATTCGACGTGGGGTACGCCACCGCGGAGCCGAGCACTTCGAGGTGCACTCGCTGTCCGGGAGGCGGTGCGGCTGCGCTGGGACGGCGAACTCGCACCGCCGTGGCCCCGCCGTCCATGTCGATGGTCAACACGACATCGGCGCCGCGGAATTCGGCGGTACGAATCCGCCCGGTTGCTTGCTCGTCATCCGGCACCGAGTGAGCCACCAACTGCTCTGGTCGCAGCATGAGGGTCGCCGGTCCGGTCGGAGCATGGTGTTGCACCGGAACCTCGCCGAGTGCGCACGAGGCCGTGTCGGCTGTGACCACGGCGTCGAACAGTACGCACTCGCCGAGGAAGCCAGCGGTGAACAAATCCCGTGGTTCGCCATAGACTTGCTGTGGTGTGCCGATCTGGGTGAAGCGTCCCGCGCGCATCACCGCGACCTGTTCGGCGAAGCTCAGGGCTTCCTCCTGGTCGTGAGTGACCAGAATGCTGGTCATCCCTGCCGCGCGCAGAGTGTCGGCCACTGCTTTTCTGGTCGCGGCACGCAGGCCGGCGTCGAGGGCGTTGAACGGTTCGTCCAGCAGCATCACGGAGGGTTTGCGGGCCAGTGCCCGGGCCAGCGCGACGCGCTGTTGTTGACCTCCCGACAGCTGTTGAGGGCGCCGATCGGCGTAGGACGGATCGAGTGCGACCGTGTCCAATAGTGTCCTTACCTGCTGCCGGCTCCGACGGGGTAGCCCGTAGGCGATGTTCTGTCCGACGGTCAGATGCGGGAAGAGCGCCCCGTCCTGAGCGACGTAGCCGACATTGCGACGCTGCGGAGGAATCGAGATATGTTCGCCGACAACAGTGTTCGATCCGATCGATACACGCCCCGCATCGGGGGATTCGAATCCGGCGACAATGCGTAGCAGCGTCGTCTTGCCGCAACCGGACGAGCCGACCACAGCGGTCGCGCTGTGGTCGGGCACGTCGAGGCTGATCTCGTCGAGTACTCGAGTGTCGCCGAAAGTCTTCGATACAGCTGTGATCACGACATGGCTCATGCCCCGGCCACCGCCCGAGAGCGGTTGAACAGCAGATATGTCACCGGCACCGATACCACGATCATGATCAGGGCGTACGGTGCGGCGGCGGCATAGTCCAACTCGCCGGAAAACGCCCAGAATCGCATGGCCAGAGTGCGGGTTCCGAGTGGCGCGAGCAGGAGTGTCGCGGTCAGTTCGGTAGCCACCGCGACGAACACCAGTGCGCCTGCGGCAGCCGCTGCGGGCGCGGTCAACCGTAGAGTGACCAGGAAGAATGTGGCGAGCGCCGACTTGCCCAGTGAGCGAGAAGCTTCTTCGAGGCCGACCGGAACTTGAGCGAATCCGGCGCGCACCGCGACCAGCGCTCGGGGCAGGAACAGCAGGACATATGCGGCGATCACCATGCTCGCTGTTTGGTAGAGCGGTGGCGCCCATCGAATGGTCACCGTCACCATGGCCAGAGCGATGACGATCCCCGGTAGTGCGCTGGTGACGTAGTTGGCGCCCTCGACCAGTCGCGCGAACACGCTGGCGGAGCGTACCGCGATCCACGCGACCGGGAATGCGCATGCGGTGGCCAGCAGCGCGGCCACCGTAGCGAGTCCGAGCGTCTGCCTCAGTGCGTGGCCGATCTCGCCGAGATTCCACACGGCCGCGCCGCCGATGTGCAACCAGCGTCCGATGGTCCACAGCGGTACACCGAGTGCCGCGACGGTCACGCCGGCGAGTACGACCAGCACCGGAAACACGCCGATACCCAATCGTATTCGGGTCGCGCTGCGTTGTGTGCCGCCGCCGACCCGCGCATAGCGGCCACGGCCGCGCAGGCCGGCGTCGACCCCGAGCAGCGCGAAACAGCACAGCACGAGTACGCCGGCCAGCATGCTGCCGGCCGGACCAGCGAAACTGGATTGGTACTGCTCGAAAATAGCCGTGGTGAATGTGTCGAATCGGATCAGTGCGAAAGCTCCGTACTCGGCCAGTAGGTGCAGTGCAATGAGCAGCCCGCCGCCGAGGACGGCCAACCGCAGCTGCGGCAACACGATCCGGATGAACGCTGCCACCGGTCCGGAGCCCAGTGCTCGGGCCGACTCCTCTACCGCGGGGTCCAACCGGCGAAGCGTGGCCGCAGCAGGTAGGTAGGCCAGCGGGAAATAGGACATCGTCGAGATCAGCACACCTGCCCACAGTCCGTGCATGGTCGGAAACAGGCTGATCCATGCATAGCTGTCGACGAACGCGGGTACCGCGAGCGGTGCGACGAACAGTGGGCCCCACCAGGATTTTCCGGGCACGTCCGTGCGTTCGACCACCCACGCGAGCCCGATCCCCAGCGCCACGCAGATCGGTGCGGTGCACACGACCACGCCGAGCGTATTGCGCAGCAAATCACCGACTCTCGGCCGGAACACCAGATCTGCCGCTCGATCGATCCCGATGGAAAAGATCGTCGAAACGATGTATCCCAGCGGTACGAATGTCGCCGCCATCAGCAGTAGCGCAACACCGGTCACCACCGCCCCAGGCCTGCCGACCGGAGGTGTGGTGACAGTGCTCGGTGCCACAATTACAGCAGTCCCGCGTCGGTCATCAGCTGTGTGACCTTCCTCGAGTCGAGGCGAGATGGGTCGATCGCTGGAGCTTGCAAGTCGGCCAGCGGCACCAGTGCCGGGTTGGCGGCTACAGTGCTGGCGACCGGGTACTCCATCGATGAGCCGTCGCGCAGCACGGTCTGTCCGGACATGCCGGTGATGAATGCCAACAATTTCTGTGCTGCGGGCTGATTGTCGCTCGACGCGAGCACGCCACCGCCGGAGATACTGACGAATGCGCCCGGGTCTTGGTTCCTGAAGTAGTGCAGTGCGGTGTCGGCGCTGTTCTCCTTGGTATTGGCCTGGTCGCGGTACCAGTAGTAGTGGTAGATCACGCCGGCTTCCGGGCTGCCGGAATCGACCGCTTTCATGGTGGCTACGTTGTTCGGGAAGGCGGTCGCATTTTCCTTCATACCCTGCAGCCAGGCGCGGGTGGTTTCTTCGCCCTTCAATGCGAGCAGACCCGCCACGATGGCCTGAAAATCCGCGCCCGATACCCCGGCGCCCCAGCGGCCCTTCCATTGTGGTTGTGCCAGATCGAGCAGCGAGACAGGCAGTTGATCGGCCGGTATTTCGCTTTTGTTGTAGACGAGGACCGTCGACCGGGCGGCAATGCCGGTCCATTTTCCGGTGGACGGGCGAAACCGTGTGGGTACCTGGTCCAAGGTCCGTGGGTCCACATCGGCGAACAGTCCGGCGTTCTCCACCAGCATCATGGCGGGAGAGTTCTCGGTGAGGAAGATGTCGGCAGGCGAGGCGGCGCCTTCGGCGACCAGTTGGTTGGCCAATGCGGTGTCGCTGCCTTGCCGCAGGGTCACCTCGATGCCGGTCTCCGCAGTGAAGGCATCGATCCATTCTCGGGTGAGCGATTCGTGTTGCGCGTTGTAGACGATGATCGTGTTCGCGTCGTTCGAGGAATTCGCGCAGGAGGTGAGGCCGAGCACGATCGCGAGGACCGTCATGGCGGTAGCCATCGATGTCCAGACCGGCTTCATCGGTGTCCTTCGGATCGAGGGTCCCGCGGATCGAGCTCGGAACCGGATGGGTAGGTCGAGGTCGCATCGCCCAGTGGCCGCGGCTCTCGGGTGGCGGGGCAGTCGGGTGGCGGGGAAGTCAGCCTGCCTGTCTGGCGGAACAGACCTTCCACTCGCCGTTTTCTTTCTTCAGGTGTTCGGTCGTGTTGGTCTCGGTGTCGGGCTGCTCGCCGGGAGCCATGACGGTGAGCGTGCCGGCGACGTGCGCGGTCGCGGTATCCCCGGTGACGGTGATGTCATCGATCGTGTCGATGGCGACCACGACCGAAGCGTCGTCGAATTCTCTTTTCTGGTCTTCGGTCATCATGTCGAACGCGGCGAGTTCGCTCGCGCACACTTGCTCGATAGCCGAGCGGAACCCATATGTGCCGAGCGCGTCATAGAAGTCACGAATCGCCAATTCGATCTTTTTCTCGTCCGAGGCGAATGGACCTCGACCTTGGGTGGTCAAGAATATGCCGGCGATCGCTGCACCGGCGATCACCAGTGCTACGACCACGACCAGGCCGACGATCATGGTGGTACCACTGCGCGGAGATTGCGGTGGATATCCCAACGATGGATTTCCCGTCCCGGAGTGATCGGTTGGGTGGTGATCGAGCGGGGGCGGTGGATAGTCGATCGGCTGTTGTGAATATCGTGGATCCTTCGGCGGTTGTCCGCTCGGTGGATAGGCCATGTCGTCCTCCGGTCCACCCCCCGGTGCCTGGAACTTTACGGCACGTGCGTGCCCCGACGATCGAAAACGACACTCTCGTACGGAGCGCTCGCAGCCTATGGCGAACTCCTGGCGAATAGCCTGGATACGGTGCTATCTCGGGAGATATAGCCTGTTTCGCTGACTCGACAGTGGTCGCGGCCTCGGGCGTGTCGCCGACTAGTGGCGGCGAGGCACGATGCCAGCTAACATTCGAACATGGGTTCGACAAGCGAGGGTGTGCCGCGGACCGAGGGCACGGAACCGGAGTTGGTCTACCCGAACAGGACCGGCCATTACTACCGAACGTTGACCTACCCGCCGCGGCCGGTGTGGGTACGGCTGGACGCGGTCTCGATCCGTGACCCGGGGACTCCACGCCATGTGAACGGCGCTGGCGTCATCATGCGTGGTGAGCGCCCCGGTACCTTGACCCATTGGTTGCCCACCGTGGACGGAGATTGGCTCGGTCGAGTGACCTACAGCATTCAATTCGCCGACGGTCGGCCGGATCTGCACGTGCGGGACCAACTCGTCCCCGCCTATGCCCTACGACCGCGATGAAGCGAAGTATCCACCGGCGGATCGAGCACGCTGTCTGTGACAGTGCGACCTGTCGGCGGTAGGCTTTGGCTGTTCCGTACACTTGTCCATACACGCGGTTCGAACCTGTTCTACCTGGTGACGTAAGCAAGGAACGCCGATGCAGTCCTTAGCGAAGTACGTACGACTTATCGATCCGGCTGTCCGCCCGGACCCGTACCCCATCTTCGGGCAGATGCGGCACGATAGCCCATTCCGTCTCAGCCACCTGCCTGCGGTTGTGGTGGCCCGCTATGCCGATTGCATCGCTGTGTTGCGTGATCCGCGGGTGAGTGTCGATCGCTCACTGTCGCGGATGCGGAGCGAGGTCCTGCAGGGCACGGACAAGGTTCCGCGCGATTCGAGACGGACTCAGCGGATGTTTCTGTTCATCGATCCGCCGGACCACACTCGGCTGCGTCGGTTGGTGTCGAAGGCGTTCACGACACGTGTGGTGCAGCGGTTGGAGCCCCGGATCGAGGAGCTCGCCGATACGCTGCTCGACCAACGTGCCGGTGCCCGCGATTTCGATATCGTCAATCATTACGCGTACCCGATCACGATGACCATTATCCGTGAGCTGCTCGGCATCCCGTTCGAGGACGAAGCCCGACTGCATGTCTGGTCGACGCTGGCCAGCCGCGCCCTCGACCCGTCGGCAGAGATGGGAGCCCAATACACTGGCGACCCGGCCGAGTTCCAGCCCGCGGGCAGTGAGTTGATTTCCTATTTCGACGAGCTGGTCGAGCGGCGGCGCGGTGCTCCTGGTGAGGATTTGCTCTCCGAGCTGATTGCTGCCGAGGATGCCGGGGACAAGCTCACCCGTGCGGAGCTGAACTCGACGTGTGTTCTGTTGTTGATCGCCGGGCACGAGACCGGGCTCAACTTGATCGCCAATGC